>CAWHXP010000006.1:0-175030 GCA_963833425.1 uncultured Methanosarcinaceae archaeon
TATTCATGCCAAAGAGCTTCGTATTCAGTTGTCCCATTCGATTCACTTTTTTGATAAGTGCTTGAAAAATAGCTTTAAAACCTTATACGATGATGTCGAAGATATTTACAGTTCGGTAAACGTGCAGATTCTTATGAAAATTTCGAAAATCATGCTGACGAATTCCCTACCCAAACTCTAAGCCAGACTCAAGTCCCCTCTTATTTTTTAGACTTTCTTTGGGATATCTTCTTAAGGATGGAGAGGCATTCGTTATACCCTAATTACCGGTCAGTTAAGGACTATTATACATTATGACTAAATAGCAGAACAAGTTGCCCTTCCAGTCACATTTTTTTTAAAAGGGATATATGACTCACACCAATACATTTGCTGCGTAAAATTTTTGCGAGACGAAAAAGCTAAGTCTACAGAAATCTCATTCATTGAGAAGCCTTCTGATGCCTGATTAATCAATTGGCTAAACTGTGGGGAGTCATTGTAATCCCATCAATTATGATCACAGAAGCGACTGTGTTCATCTTTACACCCACACATATAAGCCTTAAGGCACTTATGTTCTTTGCTCTGTCCATGTTCCATTTCGTTGCATATGAGGAATGTTGTTGATCTGAATCCCGTAGAATCGACGACGAAATTAGTAGCTAATCCGGCTACTGGTAATGCAGATACGTAGACCAATTTCTGTAAAATTGGAGTAATATTCAGATGTTGAAGAGTTTTGATGGCGCATTGAAATGGGTTGCGTGTTCTATTTGTCCTTTTTCAGTTGCATTCTGAAAGAGACTAAATGATGACGGCTGGATAACTGAGAGTACACTTTCTGAATGGCACAGAATAGAGATTCAGGAATTAACAAGCTTGGCCTTCTTATTGTTTGCCTTGGTTCAGGGATTGCCACAAATAAATCTTTCAGCAATTCATCAAATAGCTCGACTTCCACATTTTAAGCTTCGTTATGAGCTGTCTATGCTTGTGAGTCATTTGGAATTTGAAATCAAAAGATGCAATTTTGAGTTTTGGGATCAAGCTCTACGAGAAAGTTATTTTCCTGCTTTGAGCATCAACTCCTTTAACTTAGAAATTTCATCAAGTTCCTGTTTTAACACATTTTTCATTTCCCGGATTTCGTTAAGATCTGCAAATTGCATATAATCGGTTTTTACGGATTCTACAGTGGATGAAACTTCCTGCGTAAGTGGCAGTCCACATTTAAAACAAAATAAAGCATTTTCTGGATTTATTTCCTTACAACGTGGGCATTTATTAACAGTAAATTTTTTGGGGGCTTCTTCAGTCTCGATTCCGTGCAATTTAAGTATAGCATTATCCACATCTCTACCTGACATATGCACATATACACTCGCCATATTACTTGATTTAGTCCAGCCTAAATATTCTTTTAAAAGTTGTTCAGGTAATTGTTCGGCTAAATGTGTTGCTCGGGCATGTCTAAATGCATGTGGATAAACTCTTTTTGGCTGGATATCTGCTCTATTTGCTATTTTGTGTAGTTGATCTGCAAGTCCTACAAATGTGATGACTCCAAAAGGAGAATTAGTTGAACAGAATAGGTAAGCATCATGATTATTCTTTAATGGATGCGTGTCAATCCACTGTTTAAGGTAAGACGAAGCTAATACAAGTCTCACGCGGCGACTTCCTGTTTTCCCTTTCTGTATATTAAGAATTGCCCCATTCTCGTCAAAAGTCACATGTTTAAGTTGAACTGTTAGTAATTCGCCCCTTCTAGCTCCGCTTTCATAAAAAGTAGCAACTATAGCCCGATCTCTGTTACTTAGACATGAATCAATTAATTTTTCAATTTCTTCGCGAGTCAAAATATCTTCGGGGATTTTCCCATTTTTTAGCGTCCGCAATTTTATTACGGCTCCGAGTTCATGATTTATAAAAGTCAAGAATTTTTTTAAAACCGTTCGGATTTTTTGTTGTGTACCAGGCGAGTACTTAACTGCCTTACCAGCTTTGATGTATGTATAGGCATTTATAAAATCCAGATAATCGTAAACATCGTCTGTAGTAAATTCCTTTAATTCTCGATCTCCACACCATTCTATGAACTTTATAAGTGTATATTCAGCAGTTGCAATTGTCTCTTCCGTAAGTCCATCTGCTTGACACTTCCTTAAGTAATCTTTTAAGATCTTTGAATTATCCATACTAACTTGATGGAATTAATCATAGATAAACAATATAGGTATTTATGTTGGTTCAGAACCAACGAAAAAATTTACATGATCATCATTACAGATCACATCAAACTCAAAACAATACCTCTTGCCAATTTTAAAGCGAATATATTTCAAAATCGTTGAATATAACATTGCCTAAAAGAAATTTTTCATGATAATTCACGTAAAAAAATATAGTATCTTAGAGGATTTCGAGAAGCTCCGAAGTTTTATCACATGATTATAAGTTATATATAAGTTATTCGTGAAAATAGAGGTTTAACAAATCCTCCTTATTTTTATAAACACAATGGTTTGAATTCTGTAATTACATTTTAATTCAAAAGCGCAGCAGAATAAAATATGAATCAGTCAGTTAATAAAGTTTCTAGGGAAAATTCACGTACCAATGAAAGCTAAGGTATTCGACTGGAATAAAAAAGTGAAAATTTAGTTTTCACTTAAGATCATAGTGTTTTATATTCCAGTCTGCATTATCCTGAATTTTCTGGATTTCTTCATTACCACCTTCCATGGTGAATAGATGTTTGAATCTTCTTTGAGTTCTCAGGTACTCCTCGACTGGCCTGGGATCCTTGATCTTTCTGACCTGCGTTATTTCTCCAAATTCCATCTCATACATAGGCCATAGACCGGTTTCTACCGCGAGTTTGGCGATTTCCAAGGTCTTTGAAGTGTCAAATCCCCAGCCTGTAGTACATGGAGCGTGGGTATGGATATATGTAGGGCCTACAATTTCTGTGGCTTTTTTTACCTTCCGGATCATGTCTCTTGGGAAGCCTATAGAGGTTGTGGCTACATACGGAGAGCCATGAGCTGCAATAATAGCTGGCATATTTTTTTTTGGCCGCGGATTTCCAAAGGAAAATTTTCCAGCTGGGCTCGTTGTGGTACTGGCATCGTATGGAGTTCCACTGCTGCGCTGGATTCCCGTGTTCATGTAGGCTTCGTTGTCCATGCATACATAGGTGAAATCGTGACCCCGCTCAAAAGCACCTGAAATGGCACCTATTCCGATGTCCATAGTAGAGCCGTCTCCTCCAATCGCTATTACCTTGATGTCGTTCTTTTTGCCAAGGGCTTTTAAGGCAGCTTCTACACCTGATGCCACTGCACCTCCGTTTTCAAAGAGAGAGTGAATCCAGGGGATCTTCCAAGATGAAAGTGGGAAAGGCGTTGACATAACTTCAAGGCAGCCGGTAGGATTAACTACAATACAATTAGGACCTGCGCCTATGAGTGTGAATTTTGCAGCAAAGGCATCACAGCAGCCTGCACAACCGCTATGCCCCGAAGAAAGATACATTTTTGGTGCAACTTTAGTCATAGCAACTCCTCCTTGAGGTCCAGAAACTGGCTTTCAACCATGATTTCAGACTTGGCAGCTGTCTTGGTTCCTTCAATAACTTTTACAATGCTTTCCATACGAATGTCACGGCCTCCATGACCCAGGGTATAGCCAACTAGCGGTATGCGGACTTTACTGTTATAGAGGCAAGATTTGGTTTCGGTAAACAGGGCTCCTTCATTTGTTCCTATAGAGATATTCTTATCAAGCACAACAACTGCATGCGCATTCTGAAGCGCCTCTCTAATCTGCTCCTTAGGAAAGGGCCTAAAAGATCTGACTTTTAAGACGCCAATCTTTTCTCCTTTTGCCCTGTACTGATCCACGACATCTTTAACAGTCCCAAGAACAGAGCCCATAGCCATGATAACGATTTCAGCATCCTCAATCATGTATCCATCAACAAGTCCACCGTGAAATCTGCCGAAAACTTCTTCAAACTCCTTCGCCACGGTTTCAATTTTCGGAAGAGCTTTCTGCATTGCTTGTTCTTGCAAGTATCTGAATTCTTCGTAAGTATCAGGCGTTGCAAAGGCTCCAAAAGTCTTAGGGTCTTCCGGGTCAAGCACATTTTCGGGCTGGAAAGGCTGGAGAAAATTATCAACAAGATTCTGTTCAAGCAGTACAACGGGCTCATAAACATGCGATAGAATGAAACCATCCATGCAGACCATTCCTGGCAACATGATTTTATGATCCTCTGCAATCTTATATATTTGAGGCAGGGTATCAGATGCTTCCTGCACATCTTCTACATAAAGCTGAATCCAGCCGGTATCTCTTTGGGCAATCGCATCCTGATGGTCATTCCATATATTTATAGGAGCACTAACTGCCCTGTTTGCAACTGTCATTATGATTGGAAGCCTCATGCCTGAAGCGTTAAAAAGAGCCTCATGCATTAGTAAGAGCCCTTGAGAGGTTGTGGCTGAATAGGTTCTTGCGCCTACTACTGCCGCTCCTATCAACGAAGAAATTGCCGAAAATTCTGATTCAACATTTAAATACTCACAGTTGGGTATCTCCCCGTCTGCTACGAATTGAGCCAGATTTTCAACAATGTGCGTTTGGGGAGTGATCGGATAAGCTGAGATTACGTTTGGCTGACAAATTTTTGCGGAATGGGCCACAGCATAAGAACCTTCAACGACGATCATTTTCTCTTTAAAAGCCGGGTTGATCATTATTTAGCCTCCAAAATCATCCCGATTGCATCTTCCGGGCATTCATTTGCACAGATACCGCAGCCTTTGCAATAATCGTAATCGTACTCGAAAAAGCCATCATCCCTAGGTTTGACTGACATGTCAGGGCATACGATTTCACAGATTCCACACTTGGTACACTTTTCATAATTATAAACAGGTCGAAAATTCCTCCAGCCTCCGGTTTTGTTTTTAAGGGTCGAACCAGGTTTACAGACACTGCAGCATGTGATTTCCGATTCTCTCGTTTCATGATTCTTTTTTAAGATTTCCGGACATATTTTGCTGTCTTGATCAGCTTCAGTAGTCATAATCCTTACCCTAATGAGATCATAAGCTTTTTGAATCGCCTCTGCATTCTTTTCTCCAATTTTTCCTGGAAAACGAGCCTTTATTGCATGATGGATAGAGTCTACTTTTATTTCTTCAGTTGCGCCCGCAAAAGCTCCAAGGAGGACAGTGTTTACTATGGGATGACCTATAATATCCATTGCCACCTTCGTAGCATCCACGGTCATAACTTTAGCAGTTGTATTAATTTTCAAACTTTCCGGTTTTTCTGTAGTGTTGACAATAATTACTCCATCTTCTTTTATCCCTTTTGCAACGTTAACAGTTTCAAGGAGGGTTGCATCCTGAACAATAACATAATCAGGAGTGTATATCTGGCTTCGGAGCCTGATTGGATTGTTACTTATCCTGGTAAATGCTTGTACAGGAGCACCTCTGCGCTCTACCCCAAAAGCAGGAAAGGCCTGGCTAAATTTCCCGTCTTTAAAAGCTGCGACGGAAAGCATTTCAGCCGCGGTGACAGAACCTTGACCTCCTCGACCATGTATTCTGATTTCCTTCATATGAATTCTCCTTATTAATCGCTTATTCGGATGTCTTTTGTAACTTTATAGAATGCAGATTTAAAAAAATAAATTGAAAATTATAGTTCAATTGTTTATGAAAATAATAGCCTGATTGGATTGTTGCTGATCCTGATAAATGTATATCGGAGCATCTCTGCGCTCTACCCCTCAAGTAGGAAAGACCTAAATAGATTTCCTATCTTTAAAAACCGCGACGAAAAGCGTCTCAGCCGCGGTGACAAATCCTTGACCTCCTCGACCACGTATTCTGATTTCCTTCATACGAATTCTCCTTCTTGAATCGCTTATTTGGATGTCATTCATAACTATTGATTTATCAGAAACAATTTAAGCATCATACTATTTTTAGGCACCACTGCGATATTCGCTACAAGCTCAAAGAATTTAAAACTTAGATTGTTAACTGTGAAATTGTTAATTCATTTCTATTCATTTTTTGATTGATTATAGAGTAGTTCGATAAAAAGATAATTTCATAAGTTCTGTATCTTATTTATGGGCCTTGTGATGAAACTGTGGAGTTTATCGCGATACTCTTTAGTCAATTTTTAATGGATTAATAGTGAAGTTTGGTGATCTAAAAGAATAGAAATAAATCTCCGAACTATCAATCTGGAAACATTCGTATGACTTATTACAATGATCAATAAAACCAATCTAGTCATAATTATGTATTCATGCCTTTTGTGCCCAATAGCTCATGGATAATAATGTAAGTTATTATTAGGTTTTCGGTGGGATTAGATAATTTTATATATATATATTCCCTATTTTATATTTTATTCTGAATGTATTAATCTTCACACTCTTCAAATTTAACTTGTCCTAATAGTTATGTTTTTACTGGATTTGATTATAAACTAATCTTACTTTTTTAAAAAAATAAATAGTTCAATCCTTTTCCTTAAAGGAGCTCCTTATCAGATCAATTATGGTTTTTCCTTCTTTTAGACCATTAATCTTCTCCCTAATCTTTCGCGCGCTATGAAACCCTTTTGTAAACCAATGAGCATGCATTCTCAGATTTTGAGAAGATAATAGATTATGTTCATCTAGAAGAGTGATATAAGATTCAAAATCTTCAAGCTGTCTAGCTTGCCTGTCCAGTTCCAGCTTTTCCCCGGTTTCCAGATAATACCTAATTCTTCTGAATATGAACGGATTTCCCATCGCAGCACGCCCTATCATAAGTCCATCACAGCCTGTGAACTCAATAGTATTTTCTGCAGACTCTTCGTCTTTTATATCACCGTTTGCAATCACTGGAATTGAAATTTCGCGTTTTACTGCTCTGATAGCTACAAGGTCCGAGCTTCCGGAGTACATCTGCTTTGCCTTCCTGCCATGCACTGTTATGGCAAGAGCTCCTGCATTTTCGATTAGTTGCGCGATTTCAAGGGTCTTTTCACCTCTTTCCAAAATCCGGATTTTTACAGTTACAGGTGTTTTCAGGGCATATGTCAGTTCCGAGACTATTTCATAAACAAGCTTTGGAGATTTGAGAAGAGTAGAACCACCCCCTGCCCCTATAACGCATTGTACAGGGCAACCCATATTTATATCGATGACTTCAGGCCTGTACGCACTTTCAACAAAGATGGCAGCTTCCCGCAGCTTCTCAGTTGAGTTCCCAACAAGCTGAACTCCAAAAGGCCGGTCATAGGGTGAGCTCAGTCCTTTAAGAAGGGATTTCCGATTTTTGCTGAGCAGAGCATCTGAGTTGATCATTTCGGTGTACGTTACGTCAGCTCCATGCTGCCGGCATAGCAACCTGAAAGCTAGATTTGTGACTCCTGCCATGGGTGCAAGAAAAAGGTTTCCAGAAGTTGTGAGCTGACCTATTTTTAATTTATTGAGCTTCATTTTGATACTATTCAAATTACTTTTTTTACAGCTATTTTATGAATTCAGATCTACTGTGATTTGTTAAAACTCAAATAGATTTCGCACAATTATTTGAAAAATATAAGAATTTATAAATATCGTCATAAAATCTGGGACTAAAATTGATAAGCTAGAAGGACTTTAGATGCAAAAGAGGAATAAAATAATCGAATCGAATGATTGTGAAAACTGGTATCTATATTATTAATTCTGAAAGTTGAGTAAAATTACTATCTTTTACGCTAGTCTATCCAAAACTACTATAATAATCTATAATTTATATAATCTGTGGTGTTTCGTAGTTGGTATACCAAAAGAAAATACGCTATCAATGTCTAAGCGATGACCTAAATGAGCGTAGACGTGCATTAGAGAAACTACAGAATTTCTCATCCATGCCTGATAAACAAAAGGCATGAAATGACTTTTTATGCTGGCTACCGATGAAGCCAGTCGTGTGAATATTGAAGAGCTGTCTATGCTCTTGGTTAACACATATAAAACTGATTTTGATGTATATTGTTATGTTTGCAGGAATTTTGTGATTTCCGATATATCTGGAAGGTCATGAATTAAATATTTTTTGAAGAATATTACTTTTCGCTCTTCGTCAATAATTATGTTTGCTCTTTCAGAAAATCCTTCCTTTTCCCTGAATATTCCATACGACCTTGCAACTCCCCCATGTGGCCAGAAATCAGAAAGAAACCTAGTGTGCGTAATCCCCAACTCTTTAGCCCAGGCTCTTTTTGAAGGCGTGGCATCTATACTTATGCCAAAAGCCACAGTATTAAGTTTGGAGAACAGCTCATAATTTTCCTCTAATGAATTCATTTGATCTGAGCACACTTTAGTCCAAGCCAGTGGATGGAATGATAGGAGTACTCTTTTGCCACTGAGATCATAAAGATGCACTTCTTTATCGTTGTGATCTTTTAACCTAAAATCCTGAATTTTATTCCCAGTCTTTATCTCATTCATAATAGATTCTCCAAATCTTATAAAAATCATTTATTACTAACAATTGCTTAGTATTAACAATAACATATTTATAAATATTTTTAACGGTGTAAATCTACATAGGGAATCATAATCTAAACATTAACAACTAATTTAAAATAAAGCTAAGAAAAACTCTACTTATTTCCTTGTTTACTGTACCTTTTCTCTTATCCCGAAAATCATTTTCCTTCTAATTTTGCCATCAGAGATAACCATGAATTTTATTTATAATTATTCAAAATAACTGCACATCAAAGATACAAATGTTTTAAATTCTAGTTTTAATAAATTTTGATATTAAAAAGTAATCCTTTCCTTTTATGTCTCTTTGAACAGTAGGCCTACAAACCTTGTCTGTATTAGAAATTTAAGTTTGTGCGCTAAATTTTAGAGTCAATGGGTCACTAGAATCGAAATAAAAACTTTTCTTAGGTTTGAATAATGAGAGAGGAAGCAAGAACTAAAGTATAGAATTTCTATTGTTACAGGAAAAAAGTTGAGTGCGGGGATATAATAGCAATGAAAAAATGTACTCTGCTTTGTGTGAATTGTACACAACCGTCCGTGCGTAGGTTCCGTTGCAAAAAATCCTTTCTAATGATACGATGGAATAAAAAGAAAACCAAAGATAGTAATATACTATCTAATTCCTTTAAATGGATGCATTATGAAGGAGAAATTATCCTATTGAATGTAAGATGGTACCTAAAATATCCATTGAGCTATAGAAATTTAAAGGAAATGATGATAGAAAGAGGAATTCAAGTTGATCACAGTACTATAATGAGATGGGTGCATCGATATTCCCCTGAAATAGAAAAGAAGATTATAAGACATTTAAGACCAACAAACGATTCTTGGAGAGTTGATGAAACCTATATCAAAGTAAAAGGTAAATGGGACTATTTTTATCGAGCAGTTGACTCAAATGGAGATACAATTGATTTCATGTTAAGTTCAAAACGAAATAGAAAAGCAGCGAAGAGATTCTTTAAGAAAGCTTTAAGTTCTAATCATAATCAAATTCCAAGAGTAATAACCGTTGATAGGAATCCAGCTTATCCATCTGCTATAGATAAATTAAAAATTGATAAAATATTACCTAAAAACGTAGGCATTCGACAAATCAAGTATTTGAATAACATTATAGAACAAGATCACAGATCTATAAAGAGAATCGTTAATCCAATGTTAGGATTTCAGTCTTTTCGATCTGCTAATAAGACTTTAAAAGGAATTGAAGCTATAAATATGATCAAAAAAGGACAAGTAATCGATCTAAATTACTCTGTTCTTAATGAAGTCAAATACATTAATCAATTATTTGGTATAGCTTTATAATGTTAGTACATTTTCCTTGAATATTTTGATTTTTATTAATTACTTATAGATTTACATATTTTTTTGAAGTTTTTGCAACGGAATCAGCAATCTATCATTGCGCGCCATATTTGGAATTTCCTGAAACATTAAATGCATTGTATCAGGCGAATGAAGTTTTTAAAGAGAATAATATCTCGCTTCAAGTTGAAAATCAAAAGCAGGTAAATGGAGATACTTGCTTTGACGAAAGAATAAAAGTACAAAAAACTATCTTTGGCGATGCAATTGAAAAAATGCAAAAAATATACATGAGAACCAAAAGCACATTCAGCAATATTTGTCAGCATTTTGCTTTGGAGATATCTATACGAGAAGCGGTCTGGATTTAAAAACCAGAGAATTATTGACTTTATGTATCCTGAGTGCTTTTTGTGTAAATTATGTAGTGCCAGAAAGCGATAAGTAATTAATGCATTTTAGATATGTATGGTTTAGAAAATTCCAATTTGTGTAAGAATGGAGCAAGAGAGTCATGAATAATTGCTGACTCTTTTTTAATGGTATTCATAATGTTTTGCTTTATGCCCTTATCAAAAAGGCAACTGGATATATAATGATTTGCTGAATTTTTCCGAAAAAGGAAGTCTTAACCATAAGTTTACGAATTTTGTCCTTTCCTTCCAGTTTATATATTTTAATTTGATTAATAATCTTTGAATTTTTATCGACATCTTCAAGCTTAAAAATACTGGTGTCTTGGAATATCATAATATTCTCCATTTTTTTGATAAAATTTTATATAATAAGATATATCTAGTAATTTTTCGTATTATTTTGCTAATCCTAATTGGAATATCATTGATAAAAACTCTCAAGTTTATTTTAATCACTTTATCAACAATCTGAATAATCAGGAAAATTCCGAATCATCCCATTCTACCAGAACAACCTGGCCTGGAAATGGCTACCTCTCAGGTTAATTAATTATTTTTATAAACTGTTAGAGTATTCAAAATAAAACTTTTATTGCAGGAAGCGATAATGAACTGAAATCAACCATAATCTATAACTTCTAGTTCCAATAATATTTTTGGATTGAATTCAATAATCACATATGGTATTCGAAACAGTGCATAAAAATTATTAAACTATGACAAAATGATATATATTTACCTTTTTCTATAGTTTCTCCCTAACAACAAGTACTATTTTTTTCGAGCGGCTAACCAAATTTCAGAGCTTTTTTAAGCTTTCTTTTGTATCATTCAATGGATTCCTCAAGGGTTTCAAATTCTTCTCAGAACATTTTGCAAGTATCGGTTAATCCCTAATTTTTCATTGTCTCTATCGAACTCTCTAACTCAGAAACCATCCTTATTAATTCTATGTGTATCAAATTCACTACCATGATTCATTTGATCCATTAATAGTTTCTTCAATGATCATATAGCCCATAGCTCTCTGAAAAGTAATTATATAATTGCGATCGTGTTTAGCTTATTGAAATTAACATATCCTCTACCAACAATAATCACTTGATGTGCAATCAAGAATAGAGTAGATTTGAGCTTTATGAGGAGATTCTCATGTCAGTCTATGCGCCCAACAAGCATGCTATTTTCACGTTCATATTTGCACCATTTCCTTCTGCGTCTATTTTTTCTGTCCTTAAAGTTCAAAGTTAGTGCTGGTGACAATTGTGAGTCCCACTTTTCGCAGACGTGCACAAGAACGCCATCAATTTTCTCACGATGGCAGTAGCTTAAAAATTAATTTAATTTTTAATGGATAACAGAAACGAATAAGCAAATAAATTGCATATATGTATAATTTTACTAAATGTTGCATGAATTTTGTTAATGAGATATTTTACTATTATCCCCAGCTTCCACGACCTGTTCAAGGTAACAAGCTCAAACTAATCATTGGGATAATTTTGATCAATTAGCTTTATTAAGCAAAGATTATTTTTTTGGAAGCCAAATTTAAGCCAACAAGAAGTCCTTAATCAGAGTATACATAGTACTTCTCCAAAATTTGTCGAACTCGGTATGCTGAGATCCACCGAATCTGATTTCCACTGAATATTATTTATGGTGAAAACATGTTCTCAATTCTTTTTATAAATGATGAGCCATATGATCTTTCAGGAGTTGAACATTAAAGTGAAATCTTCAATCGAACCTTCTTATTGAATCTGCAGAGTAAATCTAAAACCAAGAACATCTTCAAAAAACAACTGTAAGCTACCTATAATACGATAATTTCGTTTTTAGTTCAAAATTATTGTGTCACATTGCAATGGACTTATTGCAGCCCTAATATGACAGTTTGATTTTTATGTTGAAAGGAGATATTCATTATTTCAACATAAAAATCAAACTGTCATATAGGGTACAAACTCTTTCATACAATCTCGGAATCGATGACTTTCTACTTTTTTCTCACAGAATCCCGCAGGAACTTATGCAAAATTCCGCCGTTCAAGTAGTACTCTATTTCAACAGTAGAATCGAGTCTCAATATCACATTAAAATTTATTTCCTCCTCTTTTTCGTTCTTTACCCTTACGAAAAGTTCTCCATGAGGCTCCATGTTTTCAATGCCCAAGATATCATAACTTTCCTTTCCTGTGAGGGCGAAAGTATCTGCATTTTCTCCATTTTTAAATTGCAGTGGAAGAACTCCCATGCCTACAAGATTGCTTCTATGGATGCGTTCAAAGGATTCGGCAATGATTGCCTTTACTCCAAGGAAAAATGTACCTTTAGCTGCCCAATCTCTGGAACTTCCTGTCCCATATTCCTTTCCTGCAAGAATAATTAAGGGAATATTATTTTCAGCATAAAGCATAGCTGCGTCATAGATTGAAATTCCTCTGAATGATTCATTTGGGAAATCTTCTTTTTGAGGATTGTATAAAGTCCAGCCCCCTTCCTCGGTCACGAGTTTATTCCTGAGTCGAATGTTCCCGAAGGTTCCGCGCATCATTACCTCATGATTACCCCTGCGAGATCCATAAGAGTTGAAGTTTTCAGGATCCACACCCCAGGATATAAGGTATTTGCCTGCAGGACTATCTGATGGGATATCCCCTGCAGGAGATATATGATCTGTGGTGATGCTATCTCCGAAAAAGGCTAGGACTCTAGCATTCCTTATTTCCTCCGGCAAAGGCGAAACGAGTGAAAAATCCCCAAAATAGGGCGGTTCTTGGATATAGGTTGATATTGGGTTCCAATTATAGAGTTTACTGGATGGAGCTTTTAACTCTTTCCAAATTTTAGGACCCTCCAAAAAGCCTGAATACTCTTTATTGAACATTGAAGGTTTAATACTGCTCTTCTCAACATCTCTGATTTCCCCCCCTGCAGGCCAGATGTCCTTGAGGTAAACAGAGCGCCCATTGGGGTCATGAGCAAGTGGATCAGTTTCTAGATTAATATTTACAGTACCTGCGATTGCGTAGGCGACTACAAGAGGGGGAGAAGCAAGATAATTTGCTTTAACAAGTGGATTGATCCTTCCTTCAAAATTTCGATTGCCACTAATTACGGCTGCAACCGTGAGATCGTTTTTTTTCACTTCCTTTGCAACTTGTTCCGGCAGAGGTCCACTATTCCCTATACAGGTCATACAACCGTAGCCAACCGTATGAAAACCTAGGTTTTCTAGATAAGGCATCAGGCCTGCAGATCTCAGATATTCCTTAGCTACTCTTGAACCAGGGGATAAACTAGTTTTTACATACGGCTTAACATGCAGGCCCTTTTCTACTGCCTTTTTTGCGAGCAGCCCAGCTCCTATGAGCATAAATGGATTTGATGTGTTGGTACAGGAGGTGATGGATGCAATTACTACAGAACCATGCGTTACCCTGAAAGTCCTCTCTGGAAATTCCATTCTCTTTACATCTTCTTCGATAAGGGGCTCAAATTCCTCTACAGGTGTCCCACCTTCTCCTATCCAGCGCTGGTAAGCAGGATCTCTGGAAAGCTCAATTGAAGCTTCTTTCTTCCTAATAAAGATTTGCTGCATTGTTTCACGGTATTTTTCAGGAACTTCACTCAAAAAGAGCTGGTCGTGGGGGCTTTTCGGACCCGCAAGGCAGGACTTAACAGTACTCATATCAAGGTCCAGGGTACTGTTAAACATAGGTTCAGGTTTGTGGATTGAATATAGGAGATCCTGAGCTTCAAGGTACTTTTTCACAAGATCAACCTGTTCTTCTTCTCTGCCAGTCTTTCTCAAGTAGTTCAGAGTCTCAGTGTCAGGCGGGAAAATTCCAAGAGTTGCACCATATTCCGGAGCCATGTTGGATATAGTTGCTCTATCCGGGAGGCTCAGGGAGCTTAAGCCAGGCCCATAAAATTCCACGAATTTACCAACAACGCCCTTGTTTCTTAGCATTTTAGTGATTGTCAGGACAAGATCTGTGGCATTAACGTCTGAATTAAGTTTTCCGTATAGCTTGAAGCCAACAACATCAGGGACAGGAATATAGTAAGGCTGGCCAAGCATTACTGCTTCGGCTTCTATACCTCCAACACCCCAGCCTAATACTCCTATCCCGTTGATCATTGTGGTATGTGAGTCCGTCCCTAAAAGAGTATCCGGGAATGCGAACAGCTCTCCCTCCTTCTCGTTGAGATGTACAAGCGGTGTCAGATATTCAAGGTTCACTTGATGAATGATTCCTCTACCTGGAGGTACAACTCTGAAATTTTCAAAGGCTTTCTGGGCCCAACAGAGGACAGAATATCGTTCTCTGTTACGTTCAAACTCTTTCTTCTCATTTTCCTCAAGAGCGTACGCTGTCCCATAAAAATCAACCTGAACTGAGTGGTCAATTACGAGATCTACAGGGATGACAGGTTTTATTTTTTCGGGATCTTCTCCTAGACGCTGCATTGCCGAACGGAGGGCCGCCAGATCTACTACAGCAGGAACACCCGTAAAGTCTTGCATGATTACCCTTGATGGAATGAAAGGGATATCTCTCTCACTCATATTTTCAGGAGTCCAGCCAGCAAGAGTCCATACATCCTCGGCAGTTATTATTTGCTTATCAGTATCTCCATGCCGGAGCAGGGACTCAAGCAGGATTTTTATAGAATATGGGAGTAGAGAAATTCCTTCAAAACCCTTTTCTCTAAGTTTACTCAATCTGTAAATCGTAGCTTTTCCAGAAGCTGTTTCGATAATATCTCTTACCCCAAAGGGGTCATGGCCTTCTCTCATTATTCCTTACCTCCAGCAAAAAGATGAAATTGAAAATAATTTATCATGACTCTCTCTTTATTCTATGGAAGCTTTTCTATCCTGATACATTTTATTCCTTCTGGCTTAATATCAAATTTTTTAAATGTGGAAGTTTTCCAATGCTAATAGCTTTACTGTAGTGCACCGATTATTCTGTAAAATTCACAACGTTCAGGAAGTTATGAGGGGAGAATAAGGTATCTAAGAACCAATTGCATACAGCTTTCAAGACTATGACTCCAAATTTACAATAAATCTAAACATTGCCTTCCGTTATTTTACCCTCAAATGTACATGGATATTCTCAAATTAAATATCATAAAAGGTTTTTAGCCCACCTTCACTCAAATATATATCATTTAAAAAATTTATATTGTTGCTTCTGGTTCTTTATTTCAGTCTTAATCGGTAATTTTATTATTTTCAACTTTCTCAATTTTTCTTGTCAAAATTATACTTATCAGTAACCAACATAAAAATCAAGTTTTTCTAATAGAAAATTAATCTTGATATTTTCAATCTGCTGACTCTTGTTATCATTCTATGAAACACCAGGCCTTCCATGGCCCCTCCATCCAGATTATTCCGGTTGAATAATTCTATGTAAGGTGCACAACAACAAAATTCGACAAGTGCATAAATTACATTTGGTTTTCACTATGTTTTTCTCCACGTAGAGCTTAAAGTGAGTCACTACAATTGCTTGGCAATTCCCTTAATAATACGGTATTTTATCACAAAAAACTTATTGTATTGACAGAATATATTTATAAAAAAGAAAAATGTTAAAGTAATAGAGCCTAAAATTTAACTTTGAATCGTATGAAGAAAACAGAATATAAAGCCAATTTATAAGCGTCTGATAAAATAGGGGCCTATCAACAAATCTTAAATTCCTGATTCTATCTAATTAAGTTTGAAGAATAAATTTGTAGGGAAGTGCGATTTTCGCTCAAATCATTAAGAAGGAGACCACACATGTCATTATTCGGAACTAACGGTGTACGTGGTATAGCTAACGAATATCTAAATCCAGAACTTACATTCAATTTGGCAAGAAGCCTTGGTACATACATGGGTTCAAAAGGCACAGTTGCCATAGGCTGTGATACCCGTATATCTGGGCAGATGTTGAAATCAGCTGCAATTTCCGGAGCTCTTTCAACGGGATTGAATGTGATTGATGTGGGAGTTGTTCCCACCCCTTCTATCCAGTATTATGTTCGAGACTACGCCGATGCCGGGATTATTATTACCGCGTCCCACAATCCAAGAGAATATAATGGGATCAAATTTATTTCAGGAGATGGCTCGGAGTTTCCCAGGGATGGAGAAAAGAACATCGAGGAAATTTATTACTCAAAGAAATATGGCATCGTATCCTGGGAAAAAACCGGTAACTTCAGAGTGGATCCCGTAGTCAATGAGTACTATACCAAAAACATCATCCATTCAGTAGATGCCGAAAATATTCGCATCCACAGATTCAAGGTAGTTGCTGATACTGGCTGTGGAGCAGGTTCTCTTACACTCCCTTTTTTACTGCGTGAATTGGGCTGCCAGGTGCTCACTCTTGGAGCTCAGCCTGACGGAACTTTCCCTTGGCGAAACCCAGAACCCACACCTGAAGCCCTAACTGAACTATTAAATCTTGTAAAAATAACAGGAGCTGATATGGGAGTAGCTCATGACGGGGATGCGGATAGAATTGTGTTTATAGATGAAAATGGGGTTTTAATAAACGATGAAGTTCTGCTTGCCATGATGGCAAAACATATGCTTGAACATGAAAGTGGACCTCTTGTAACCCCTGTTAGCTCTTCGCAGCGTATGTCAGATGTCGCAAATGAGGCAGGAGTTGAACTTTACTGGACTGCTGTTGGCTCTATAAATGTCGCCCGAAAGATGATGGAAATTAATGCAATATTCGGTGGAGAAGGTAATGGAGGCCTCATTTTTCCCAAACATCAGTATTGTAGAGATGGAGCAATGGCCTGTGCCAAAATTCTTGAAATCTTGGCCAGTGGAAAGAGACTTTCAGAGCTTGCTAAAAGTGTGCCTGAATATTTCAACGCAAAGACTAAAATTCCCTCTAAAAATCCGCAGGCTACAATGGAAAGAGTGATACTTAAAGCTTCAAAACTAGGGTTCAAAATAGATACTACAGATGGAATCAAAATATGGTACGAAGACGGCTGGGTTCTTATTCGACCCTCTGGTACGGAACCATTTTTCAGAATATTTGCTGAGGCAAAAAAGCAGTTAAGAGCAGAAGAACTCATGCATGAAGGTGTGAATATGGTCATAAGAGGAGAGAATGTTTCAAACATCTGATATCTTTTTTTGTAAGTTATCTGGAAAATCTGAAGTTTTGTAGGAATTAAGTTTGTTTTTGAATCTTAAACTCCTTTTCAAGTATCCTTTTTTAAGTATGCATCTCTTTATTTTTTCATTTTTTTCAGTGTGATTCCTTACTTTAAGTACAATATAAATATTTTATTCGAGTTGTGATCAATTAGCAAATTTACTATAATTACTTAAATTTACAATTTCAAAGACACAGATTCCAATTAATAAGATCATTTTGGTATCTATCCGTATATCTTCTTTTTTCATATCTTCCTATTTTTTTCCCAGTACCCCGCGAGTTTGCCTCCAAGGGCAAGTTTTCCGAGCTCACTCCGAACTCTGTCACTGACTTCTGCTGGAACTACAGATGAATACGGTGTTCCTGGAAGTGGGGTCAGGTAGTGTACTCTGACAGTTCCTCCTCTCTTGCAGATCCAGTGAATCATGTCAAGGTTTTTTTCCTGATCCTCTTCGGTTTCTTTTGGGAAGCCGAAGATGAAGTCTACTATTGGAATAATGTTATATTTCAGGCAACATTCCACGGCCGAGATACTATCTTCTACAGTATGTCCCCTCTGGATCTTTTTGAGAATACGATTGCTTCCGGACTGGGCCCCAAAGCTAAGACTGTAGTTTGTGCAATACTTCCTCAAAAGTTCGACAGATTCTTCAGTCACAAATTCGGGGCGCACCTCTGAAGGGAAGGTCCCAAAATATATTTTTTTATTGGACATTTCGTGGAGGGAAGAAAGCAATTTTTCCACTTTGTCAAATCTTGGATGAATTCCATCACTTCCATAAGCAAAGGCATTCGAAGCTATAAATCGAAGGTCTCTATAGTATTCTGAATTTTTTAAGATTGAATTTATACTTCTGTGCCTGATTTCTCTTCCGAACAACCTGGGGGTCTGACAGTATTTACAACCCCAGGGACATCCCCTACTGATTTCAATCGGAGCACGAAGTTTTTTTGGGTCAAAACAGGGGTAGCTATCCAAATTTATATAGGGTCTTTTAGGGGTTATGACAATTTTGCCTGTTCCAGAATCTTTATATGCAATACCTCTTATTTTTCTCGGATCCCCTCCTTCCTGCAAAACCTTCACTAGTTCCGGAAGGGTCTCTTCACCTTCTCCGAGGACAACATAATCAAAGTATTCAAGCGTTTCATCTGGAACTCCTGATGGGTGAGGACCTCCTGCAATAAAAATCGAACCCATTTCTGCATTTTTTACTTCCGTGAAAACCTTTTCTGCCTGCAGCGTTGTAAAACTGTAAATCATGATACCTTTTAGCGGCCTATCTGCAAACAAGGCTTCTGGTAACAAAGGAGCAAGGACTGCAAAGCTATAGGAATTTTTTTTAGTGTAACGAAAGTGCACATCCATTATTTTTTTCTCCTCTTTTTAGGAATTTCTGTTCCCTCATGCAGTAAGTTTAAAAGGAATCAGAGTAAAGCATAGAATCCCAAGCATAAACATAACAATTCCAATAATGATGCGTTTCCTATCTAGTTCTACTTCATCATGTAGAGGAGGTGGATGCCCCATTGCTGCGAAAGCCCATAGGAGAACAGCCCAGAAAATCCATATAAGTCCGTCCTCCTTCAGCCAACAAATTACATAGAGCCCTACAAGAAGCAGGATACTTGGCATTAGAGCAAAAATCATTTCTGCCTTTTTGCCCAACATAGCCCTGATTATATGTCCTCCGTCAAGCTGGCCTGCAGGAAGAAGATTGAGAAGAGTTACTAACATTCCTACCCAGCCTGCAAAGGATACAGGATGTATGTTTCCTTCCTTAGCACCTGTAAGGTTCTGGATAAATACAAAAAGAGGAGGCAGGCCTATATTATATATCAGGAAGTCCGGTATATGTTTAGATGGTGGTAATTTAAGATTAAATCCTATGAAAGTAACTGCGACAGACAGCAGTAATCCCGCCAAAGGTCCTGCAATCCCTATATCAAAAAGTGCTTTTCGACTTGGTAGAGGCCCTTTATACCGAATTACTGCTCCCATAGTACCGATAAAAGCTGGGAACGGTATGAAGTAGGGAAGTGAGACCTCCATTCCGTAGTACTTGGCCATCACATAGTGGGCCATCTCATGGGAACCGAGAACTGCCATTATTGCAAGAGTAAAAGGTAAACCTTTGAAAAGTTGGAGAGGCTCGTTTAGGGGGTCTAACCCAAACAACCAGGCTCCGCAAATCATGGTTGTAAAAAAAGTCGCTATGAAAAGGACAAGGATTATCCAGATATTTTCCGTTGTCTTTTTTTCAGGGGCAGCGAGCAGAAAATATTCTCCAAGTTCATACTTTAGATTACATCTAAAACCAAAATGATGGAACTGTTTCCATAATTCTCCCTCAATTCTTTCATCATCGATTTTTGGAATTCCATAGAAATATAGGACTTCTCCAAATTTTTGAATTTCATACACTTCAAATACCTTGATTATGGAGGGATATAAATATGAAATCGATTTTTCGGAATCTAGTTTCTTATCACTATTTTTATGATTTTTTATTTCCTGGTTCACTTTGGTGTTCATGTTTCTGCAGCTTAATATTTCATTTTCAGGCTTAGGTATTTTCAATTTAAAATTTCGAAAATCTTGATAAATCTCAAATTTCAACAAATTGCTTATATAGGTATTATATTCAACCAACCAAAGATAGTAGTTTGTATAAATCTTCTTTAGTGTATCAGTTTCTGTTTTACTTATTATTTTTCGATCCCTTTTTCTTCCTTTTCGATAACTTCTATATATCCCTCGCTTCCATTAACCAAAACAAGGTCTCCATTTTTTAAAATTTTGTAAGGATTTTTTTCGAGCATATCAATGAGTGGGATTTCGGAAATAATGGCCCCAACCGCCACTATGGGTTCGGTCTCCAAATTTATAATTGCTGCAGGTGCAGCTCCATTTTTTTTAAGTTGATACATCACATACGACCCGACTGTAGAGCCTTTTCCATAGGGAAAAATAAGAACTTTATTTGTGATTGATTTACCTAAAATAGCGTGATGTGCTTCAGACACAACCCCAGTTTTGGGGTCTACACTGCCAAGGAAAGAAATTGGATCTGTGGAAAGCAGTACTTCTCCTTTTGCACACCCTCTGGAAATTGCCCTTCCTTTTACTTTAATGGGAATCACCTGCCTTTTTCTCCGTTTTGCCGAGTGCCTCTTCGATGCACTCCCCCATATTCCCATATACTGCTTCAGCCCCGCACATTCCTGGTATGTAAGAAAATGCTTTTCCTGAATTAACCATAACGCAGGAGTAACTGTTAGTAGCTGGCGAGACTACCATGCAAGTATCACAGACAACTTTCGCTCCACTTTTTTCAATGATCCGAATGTAGTCCGGATAGCGTTTTGCAATTTCCCTTGAGGTAAAAATCCATAACTCTTTTGAAACTGTTTTCCCAACAAGGAGTTCAGCTACCCTTTTAAGTTCGGCCGCAGAGCAATGAGGACATCCGATAGTGATCAATTCAGGATCTTGACTTAGTTTTCCCCGACTCTCGTAGATTTCGTCTAACTGGTCTCTATAAATCGTAATTTTCTTCTCTGGTTCCTCAAAGTCCAACCTGCAAATCTCAGGTGTGACCCCATCCACGTGATAAAGGGCAACTGAACCTGTGGCTGCCATTGCAGCTCCAAGAGCTTTTAATTCGTCTGCTTTTGGGGCACATCTCAGATGAAAAACTGGCACTTTGTTCTTTATCAGTTTGCCGACTACGTAGCCAAGTGCTCCATAATCAGATTCCTGTAACGGAAATTCTACATCAACTGAGACTTCAGGTACGCGGTTTTTATCTAGATGAAATCCGTAATTTGCAGTTTTCCCTATAAGGGCCGCAGAAAGAGCTGAAGGCCCACCTTCTCGATTTGTCCGAGCTCCAATCACAGAATTTACATAGGAGACAGCCGACGACTCGCTCCATGCCAGGTGATCACCATAATAAACTTCAAAGCCCTCAAGAGTATATGGTGTGCATGTACATTCACAGCTGATACCTAACTTTTCATAGGCCTGAATAATTAATTTTTGCTTTTCCGCAAAGTTTGGCGAGATCCGGAGTCTTTCCCAATCTTTTAAGTCCATTCCCGCAGGATTTAGAATCGCAGGGACCTTAACTCTATTTTGTAGATCTGAAATCCATTCAAGACCTGCGTCGCCTATAGTTTTATAGGAGACGCCTGCAATCTGTGCACTTTTTATAGGAATAAGCCTTTCTGCACCGTAAATATCTCCCAGGGTCACTAGGATCTCAATGGCCTGCCTTAGAGTATTTCCAGCTTCTCCATTCAGAATCTGTTCTTCTTCTTGTGTGAGGTACATGAAAATTCACTTTGTAGGTAGTGCTTGAAGAATCCTATTTCGTCTCTCTGCGATTTTTTAATATTATAGAGGCTCTGGCAAGATGTCTTTGATTTGTTCTTCCGGAATCACTGCTCTTTCAAAATTTTCTTTTTCTTTCAGGACCTTTGTAGCATCAATTCCAACCTTTGTGGTAGTCCCGTCAGGAGATCCCCTTGGATCTAAGGAACTGCCGCGAACATTTGGAATAATAAGAATATCTATATCTCCTTTTACCCGTGTAGCGATTGCAAAATCAACATCTTTAGGGTCAAAGATATTTATATCTTCATCCACAACCACTAAGTGCTTGAGGCTTGTATGGGCGGCAAAAGCCGCCATAATGGCGTTTTTCCCGTCCCCTTCGGTCTGTTTTTCTATTTGAATAATCGCATGGAGGTAGCAACATCCTCCTTCTGTTAAAATTACATTTCTAACATTTGTGACTTCTCCTACAGCTCTGTAAATCCTAGGTTCGTAAGGCATACCCATCATCAGGAGGTGCTCGGGGCCAGATGGTAGAATCCCATGGTAAATCGGGTCTTTTCTGTGAATAATTCGGGTGATATTTACTACAGGTTCTCTTCTTACCACGTCGTAAGTTCCGGTAATATCCACAAAGGGCCCTTCATCAATTTTTTCAGAAGGACTAATATATCCCTCAAGCACAATCTCAGCATGAGGGACCTTGACTCCATTTGAACATTCAAAAAGCTCAACAGGCGCTCCTCGCAAAGTAGCTGCATATTCAAATTCGTTCCCCACAGGTACCCTTGTCGATGTTGCATAAATTATCTTTGGGTCGCATCCAAGCGCGATTGCAATAGGTAGAGGTTCGCCTTTTTCGGCGGCTTTTTTATGCAGTAGATATGTATGTCTTGGAGAAACCAAACGGACTGCAAGTTTATTTTTACCTACAAGCATAAGACGGTGAATTGAAGCATTCATGATGCTCTCATATTCTGAGACTACAATGCCTGCAGTTATATAAGGTGCCCCGTCTTTTTCAAAATGAGTAAGTATTGGCAGTTTTGTCAGGTCAACTTGATCTTCCACAACTTCCAGGGTAGGAGACTTTGATACTAACTTTACTGTGCCTTTAGGAGAAACTTCTGAAAGCTTCTTTATAATTTCTTCTTTTGGAACTCCTAGCATGGAAGCCACTTCGTCTCTGGATCCTAGGAGATTCATAATAACCTTTGAGCCTGAAACATTATGGAAAAGAACTGTAGCTGGGGTAGTTTTTGCAATTCTTGAAGCTTCGAATCTTGGAGAAATGGGTTGTGGAATTTCTACCAATTTTCCGCTTTCTTTCAATTGGTTGATAAAAGATCTAAAACTCATGGATATCTAAATATCAAAAAGCTGTTAGATGATAAAAAGATTATCTGGTCATCAAAAACAAATTACTCTATGCTTATTAACTACCAGTTATCAAATAGAACAGGATGAAACAGACATATTATACTCGTGAATCCAATTTTATCTTAATGTCATATTTTTATAAAGTTTAATTTGATAATGGGTTCTATTCTATTTTTATTTTACTTCCTTTCGTGTTGATTTTTAGGGGGAACTGAATTTTTTGAAATTTTAGCAATCATCAAGCATGAAAGCTCTGGGCCTTATGATTCTTTTCTTCTCATACTGATCGAAACAGTGGGCTATCCAACCTGAAACTCTGCCAATTGCGAAGATTGATGTTGCAAGCTGGGGAGGAAGGTCCATATATCTATAAATAACTCCAGAGTAGAAGTCCACATTCGGATATATTGGCTTCCCTTTTTTCTCCACAATCTCACGAATAACGGATATTTCAATTGCTTCGGCTGTTTCATACCAATGCAAATCTCCTTTTGTTTCTGCTAGCTGCTTGGAAAGCTGCTTGAATACTGTACCTCTTGGGTCATAAGTTTTGTATACTCTGTGCCCGAAACCCATGATTTTCTCATTTTTTGCAATTTTCTCGAGGACAATTTTTTCTGCATTTTCTGGGCAGGCGGTTTCTTCTAGCATGCTCATAACTTCTGTCCTTGCCCCTCCATGCAAAGGACCTTTGAGGGCACATAATCCGGAAACAACAACGGAGTACAAATCTGCAAGGGTGGAAGCTGTGACTCTTGAAGAGAACGTTGAAGCATTTAGCTCATGTTCGGCACTGAGAATAAAATCTTTCTCCATGACCTCAGCTTCTAATTTACTTGGCTTGCTTCCTCTTATCATATACAGGAAGTTGGCTCCATGGGAGAGGGATATATCAGGATTTATAGGTTCCTTTCCATTTGCTACTCTGTAATACGCAGCAATGATGGTTGGAATCTTGGAAATTAATCGAATGGCTTTTCTCATATTTCCTTCAGGAGTGCTGTCGTATATATCAGGATCGAATTGTGACATGAAAGAAACAATCGTACGCAGAGTTTCTATGGCGTCAATATTAAAATTATACATGCGGATAATGTTAATTATTTCTCTGTTGATTTCACGTTCCCCATGTAGACGGGCTGAGTAATCGGCAAGTTCTTGAGTTTCTGGGAGCTCTCCCTGGATAAGCAGATAGGAAACTGAATCATAGGTAAGCTCAACCAGCTGATTGATATCTATTTCCCTGTATTTTAGAATACCCTTCACCCCATCGATGAAACATATATTTTTACTCATTTTCTACCTCGTAGTTATGCTTAGAGGATTTTCAAAAAACTTTGAAATTTTGAGATTCCCTGTTTATGAGTGAAAGATTTAACACGAAGGGTCTTTAGGACCCAAAAATAGGGCGATAATGCAGTTCTATTATCGTTGAATAAGTATATTAAACTTGTTGAATTTGTATCACTACATTTATATAGAAAATTTTGATTCACCCTTGATTTTATTCTTTGCGGGACTCCTATCCAAATTTTGTTCGCTAATCCTGTATTTTATTCCATTTCCCTTTTTTGGTTCTCACTCGTAATGACCAATCTTACTAAAAATAACTAGATTGATAATAGGTTAATATATGTTTTGACACAGTAGCTGCTGCAGATTGAGAACTGATGATAAACTCAAAAAAGTTATTAATAGCCGACATGTAAATGCAATCAATTCATCGAAAATTACTCAATGAATCTTAGTAAATTTGGTTATTGTCCTTGCTTGTAGAGGGGAATACTTGCCTGATTTTTGATTTTCCAGTTAATTATTCGTTTAGTTTAAGGATAAATAGAAATCTCATTCTTACTTCCTTATAGATATTATTATTATCAGGCTTGCAAGCAAGTGCTCTAATTGCTTAAATATTCATGTAATTTACATCCATGTAGTTTTATACTATGCCAAATAAAGGGTAACTGGAAATATGTTTGATACGAACACATCTTATCTACCTAGTTATCTACCTAGTGATCGGAAAAGTGACAGAATTCGAAATATCTCGATAAGTCCATCAATAGCAATCATTACTCTTTGCACATTCTCTTTCTTTTTGGAACTCATCATAGGACCTCCCTATTTAAGTGCTTTTGAATTTGATCCTAGTTCCATTACGAATAGACCCTGGACACTTGTCACATACATTTTTCTGCACAACGGTTTATGGCACCTTTTCTTCAATATGTTCGTTCTGTTCTTCTTAGGAACTACACTTGAGAAAATTATTGGAAAAAAGCAGTTTCTTGGTGTTTTTTTCGCTTCAGGAATCCTATCCGCAATAGGGTACAGTTTCTTAAGCCAGCCCATTTTCAAGATATCTCCAAGCTCGATGATTGGCGCAAGTGGAGCGATATATGGTGTATTTGCAGCTCTTACAATTCTTGAGCCGAATTTAAGGGTTTATGTCTATTTTGTTCCAATGAGTATGAAATATGCCCTTTTGCTTTTTGCCCTTTTTGATTTTGTTATGGTTAATTCGTTAGACATGATAGCGCATACAGCCCACTTAAGTGGACTTTTGGTTGGACTCTATATGGGTTTTCGCTTAAAGAAAACTCACATAAAATATCCTAAATTCAGGCGGATAGGTAGGTGATTAATCTGCGTGAGGAGAATTTTCTCCGAAATAGATACTTTTATCCAAAACCCAGGTCTGGAGAGAAAATCCCTGTACAAGTCCTGAATTTCAGAAGGCTGTTTGCAGCATGGTCACCAGGGCTGAAAAAAACCTTATATTTTGAAAAACTGCCTGAAAATGAGAGCCTAAAAAGGGTGAGAAAAATAATTCTCCTTCAGGTATTTGATTGGCTTGCTTGCAGAGAAGGGTTAATCGAACTTAAGGATCCTGAATTTGAGCGGTTTATAGAGGTATATGAGAAGTTTTTGCAAAATTTAGGGGAAATCCAGTACATTAGGCAGAAAAAAGGAAGAAGGGCAGAAAATATTTTTGAACTTGAGGAATCTCCTTATGTTCTCAGGGAAGTAAAAAAAGGACATTTTTCTGACAAATTATAGGGTTCTGTAAATTAATTTGGCAGCTGGAACGAAATTAGAAAGAGGAACTACTTTTTTCAGAAGTAAAGGATAATTATCGAGGATATATATATATTTATATATATGCTAATTTGCATATATAGTTTTGTATACATAAGTCAATAAATGTAATTCAGTCAGAATATAAAAACACATAACAACTGAGATTTCATGAAGATTAAATATAATTCCCTTTTTATTAATCAGAATGATTTTATTGTCAGTGAATGCATCTACAGAACATCAAACTTTTTGTTCAAAGCACTTATATTTCATATTTTGCTCTATTAATTCTTATGGAGATTTAATCCCTAGTTAGCAAACTTATTAATAAAAATTCAAAGTAATCTGTGCTTCTAGATCTCACTTCCAACAACTGAGTTTTACCTGATATAAACCATGATTGATTAAAATTTCAATATTTATTAACCTGTCCACGTATTTGAAAGAGCTTCAATTTGTTTCAATACTAATTCTACAGCAACTGCATCCTTAGCTGGAACAATATCTGACAATACGGTGTTCGGATTTAAAATTTCAGGAGTCATAATCCCAGTTTTAGATGATATCATAGCTAATATAATAGCAATAGCTGAAAATGAAGGCTTTTAAACTCTTGTATTAGACGGACACATATTAGAAGAGTTGGAAAAGCTTGATCAGCTGATACTTTTATTCTGCTGGGAACCCTTGAAGCTTGGAGGTTTTCTAGCAGCTTCCATAACTCTTATACAGGGAGAGCTCTAACTGCCTTAGCTATCAAGGTGCTGTATCACATGCCAAAGTCTATGGAGTCCTGATCCGATCAGCAGTGGACACCCATCATTTCGATCTGCTCAAGACTCTTCATCAACCTATGCGCCTGAACCTAGTTGAAGAGAAAAAGCTGTAGGAAAAAGTGATGAGATGGATAACCTACAAGAACAGGATAATGCTCCATCATACCCATACGATCAAATCAATCCCTAATTTATGCTCCATTAACTGTAAACGCTGCCCAATAATATGGGTGCTGGAAAGGCTTCTCTTCTGGAGATTCTTTGGCCATTTTGAGATATCGTTCCCTATATTGTTCTATGAATTCCTTGCTCTTGCCTTCCAATTTACCCGAAGAGTAGCATTTTTCGATATAGACCGCCACTTGGCTAGAAGTAAGGTTTCTGACCCAGAACTGAGCATCCTGTAATGCTAATGGAATATCCATTCCACCAACAACATGATTAGAGTAGAATTGTTCCATCAGTATGGCTGTGGAAATATCCGGAACTGACCAGAGACTACTTACCACACATGGAACACCTGCAAGCATAAAACCTGCAGGTAATCCTACGAACTCATCTGCACTACCCTTTACAATATCTGTAATTCCAGTTTCACAGGCAGAAAGTGTTACTAATCTTGCTGAAGATATATCAACTACATCATTCTGGAGATCTGCCAAGCTCAGCATTTTCCTTCCTACTAGGTATAATCCAGACTTGGGGGGGTCATTCCAGTTATAGCTAACACGGCAGGAGAAATGCAGATAGATATTTTTAAGTATCCTATCCAAAACCGTTACTTTGGTAGCAGTTTCACCACTATTTTTCTGGGGAGATTGAAAAAGTTTGGATATGGTCTGGCCTTCACATTCTGAAAAGACTATATTAGGACCTTCCTCAGGATTGATAACCATATAGAGACCCTTTCCTTCAATTTTCTCAGCCTTATTTCGTATTTCTCTGAGCAGCTTAATGGAAGGAGAGTAGCTTATGCAATAACGTTGGCAGAGGAGTTGCCCATCTGATAGAGGAACCGCATGTAATGGCAACAGAAATAGACCGCTTGAAGGCAGAAGAATTAATTTTTTAGTTTGAGGTGAAAGCTTTTCTAGGAGCGGAGAGAGAAGCTTGTTACCAATTATAAATAATACATCATTTAATGTCTTTTGCCAAGTTTGGAAGGCATCATAATGGAGTTTAGTGTCTAATGCATCAAGGTAACTCAGATAATCAACTACCAAGCCTTTTGTTATTGATCCAGGTTCATCGGGTTTAAATAGCAAATTATCTAAATCCTCTCTTTTGAAGTTAGGTATATCCACTGATTTTATATTGCTTGATTCGCTAATTACAAACCCGATGCTACCTTTATCTGTGATGCTGAACGTCAACAACGCTGTTTCACTATCTAGTATTGATAAGATGTCTGAGGTATCAAGTTCCTTCTGGAACTCAGGAGCATATCTCTGTATATCTTTACTGCATCATTTAATTCTTTAAGAGCTTCATGAGCTCTTTTTTCCCATTTAACATAATCTTCCTTGTCTGAAAGATTTGTAGCAGAACGATATTTTTCTGCAGCATCCGTATATTTCTTCCATTCGTAATTTAAAACTCCTTCGGGCTGTTTCATCTTCAACCTCAAGAGTTCTATTAATAGGCGAGTCTTTCCTTCTTCTAGGAAGACAAGCGCTTTATGGGACAAATCAAGATTACAGGCTGCTAAACTAGCATTTTGGTAAATGTAACCGTGATTTACTATCTCAACTCTCTTGCTTTCAATAGATAGACCGGAACTGTAAAGAAGATCATTTGCCTTTATAGCTTCCTTGTAACTTTTCACTGCTTTATTCCACTGGCCCATGTCAAAATACAGATCACCTACGAATCTCTGAGTCTTGCGAAAATCACTAGGCATTGATACAAGTTTAAAAATCTTAAGGGCATTTTGGTAGTGTTTTATAGCCCTTTCGATATCCTCTGCTTTGTTTCCCCTGATATGGTAACTATAGGCAGATGCCAGGTTATTTTGAGTTATGGCCCAGTCTACGGGGAAGTTTTCATACATTCTAACCTTTAAGGCCTGGATATAGTGCTCGATTGCTTGCTCGATATTTTCTTCTTTGTCTCCCAGGATGCGATCATTGTAGGCAATTGCCAAGTTATTTTGGGCTCCAGCCCAGCCTACTGGGAAGTCTTCATACCCTCTTACCTTTAGGGTCTGGTTGAATAGTTCGATAACCTACTCAATATTCTCAGCCTTGTCCCCCCTAAGACGATCAATGTAGGCTGATGCCAAGTTGTCCTGAGTCATTGCCCAGTCTACTGGAAAGTCCTTCTGCGTCTTCACGCCAAGGACATGGTTGTAGTGTTCGATGGCCTGCTCGATATTCTCAGCTTTGTCTCCCTCAATACGATCGTAGTAGGCAATCGCTAGGTTGTTCTGAGTCATGGCCCAGTCCACAGGAATAATATTTACGCGTTCGAACTCCCAAAGCCTGGTTGAAGTGTTTGATAGCCTGCTCGATATTCTCAGCCTTGCCCCCTCTAATAAGGTTCCAGTAGGCAAGACCTAGGTTATGTTGAGTCGTAGCCCAGTCCAACGGGAAAGCCTGAAGCGTGAATACTTCAAGCGCTTGGTTGAAGTGTTCGATAGCCTGCTCGATGTTATCACCTTGATTTTCTTGAGGATTATTAAGTAGACTGGTACCTAACTTCCCTGCAAAGTAGCCCAAAGTTCTGGATTGGACTGACGTTGGACTAACACTAACGCATGCTGAAGCATCATGATCTATCTTGGCATGTCCTGAAGCATAGAAAGGCTATCGATCTCTTTAAGTACCATTTGGAAATTTTCTTCGGAAGTTTCATTGGAACAGCTTGAGATCTCTTCAAAGGCTTAACCAATGCCCACTTCTCGGCAGTGAGCCAGAAAACTGCGGAGTTCGTCAATAGTTTCATTGGTCTGTTCAACCTTGAATAAGGAATTCAGCAGTGAATCGGCTTCTGCACTTAGCAACTCAGGATGCTGCTCTAATATTCGACGCACATCATTTACGTTGGAAGCTTGAAGAAATTCTACAATAACTTCTGCAATATTTTTAATTTCATCGTCAAAAGGATTATTATCGGACTTTATTAAAATCCCCTGTCATTTTGGAATAAAGAATATAGAAGTAGATAAAATGGTATATTCCTATTGTATTAATCCCCTATCTTCCCTATACATCCAAATATTTGGCTAGATCCAGGGTCGCTTACCAATTTACAGAAAATGACGCACAATGATTAAACATCCACTCAATAACTAAATTATCAAGAGTCTTTCGTTAGATAAATGATTCAGTATATTCATCTCTTATCCTACCTTTTCTAAAATTTTCATTCTAATCTTTTCGGCTTCATTTTCAGTTATACATGGGGTATTCTGTTCCACTACTCGATATTTTCCTTCTGCGGATAAAGACAGGAACTCTCGAGCTTTTGGGCTTAAAGCTCTCTGATCTTCAATAACAAGCCTATAAATTGGCCAATGGGTGTATCGCATCTTAGGATTAAAAAAATATTTGAAATATGCATGTAGATCCCCTTCCAGATAAAGAAAAAACAGATTTTTGCAATCCTAAGGTAACTTTTTGCCTATTTTTTGCCTCTCTTCAAGAGCTTGTAATCTTTTTTTCATTGATACTGTTACCACATCTTCACTTCACATTTTCAATATTGTATTTTCCCTAATCTGGTTATAATTCCATTATACTTACCAGAATATTAATGAAATCTTGGCATAAATGGTAATTAAACTTCCATATTATACAGCATACGACTCTCCGATCAATCTTCCAGAATAATAATTTCATTCTACCCCTGTAAATAAGGAAGTATTCGCAAGAGCACAACCGTTCTGTGCCTGAGAATTTCCCAGAGCTTCAAATCTCTTCTGAAATTCATCAATATCCAGATCTTTCAGTATCGTATTTTGGACTTGTAATGCCTGAATGAAAACTCTGATGTAGGCCAGCTTTAAGCTATCTCCTTCCTGAGCTCTGAAGCTTTTTGCCTTCAATCTTTTTTGAAGTTGTTCAATCAATTCTGAATTTACATTTAACAGTGACTCTAGTGTCAGTAATTTAAGAGTAGCTAGTGGGGTAATCATAGTGTTTTTCATTAAATCCCTTTATAACGTTTTGTCGGTTAATTGTCAAGAATTTACAATAATATACTGTATTTATCAATATATACATTTTAGTGTATATATTGTAATTAAATGTTATACCACTATTGATATCTTCTAATATCATCTTTGATCTTTTGAATATCCGTTAAGGTATCGAAATTAATTATAAAAATCAACTCTTATAATTAATTTAAAGCGCTATTTTCAATAAGTTAATGATAAACTATTAACTGCATGATTTAAACTTCACCACGGACTTCTAATGCATCCTTACAGTCCATAATCATTTATAAACCCCCGTTAGATACAAACTATTAAATTTTGTAAAGATTTTCCCAGAAATATATCATTGAAGAATCCAGTCATCGGACAATTGAACGAAAAGTTCAGTTTACTGGAAATTCCACATTTATTGTGTCCCTCCCATAAAATGGGTGCGAGATATAGGTCTTAAAGCCGGAGTTACACTTACTCTTGCATCCATGCCCAATAAAAACCTGCGTGTTTCTTACAGTAAAATTTCAAGGGATTATCATAAGTCTACGATTGACCATCTTCACTCAGATAGCGCAGAAAACAACCTCAGAATTCTTATATCTCATTATCTTGTAGGTTATGATTCTATCAGATTGACTACCAAAAAAGGTTTTAATGCTTATGACCGCAAGTTTATAAAGGACTCAGTGCGTCAGAAATTGATAGGTCTTGAACTTGTAGAAAAATCCTGAAATGAACTGGTTTTCCAGTGCTTGCTCAATTACAATGACCTTCCTCTTAGCCGAGTAATCAAAAACATTTATGGCCTTGTAACTCCATGCTCGAAGATTCTATGACCGCCCTGCAGGACCATAAATTGGAAATTGCCGAAGACGTAATCCAGAGAGATGACGATGTAGATCGCTTTTATCTTTTTGCTGTCCGCCAGCTCAAAGCTGCAATTGAAGATATTGAACTCTCTGAAAACATCGGAATTCAGCATCCAAGAGACTGTCTGGGATACAGGCTTATTACAAAGATTATTGAACGCATAGGAGACCACTCTGTCAAGATAGCTAAAAACGTCCTAATAATGGGTGCAGTATTAAATGCTAATGATCCTATCTTTAAAATGGCTGAACTTTCACGAAAGGTTTTCGAAAGGTCAATAAACTCAATGACAGAAGAAGACCTTCAGACTATCAACAGAATCGTTGTGGAAGCAAAAAAGGTTTCTTAGCCAGGATTTTTCCTGGAGGCACATGCATGTGGGAGTCCAGATAACGTTGAAATTAGTATGATCCTGGAGAGCCTACGTAGGGTAGCCGAATATAGTGCCGATATTGCAGAAGTTTCAATCAATATAAATGTGAAAAAGATCTGAGTCTCAGATGTCTAATTCTTAAAAGAGCTCTCATTCTATATATTAGGTTGAATTCACTTTATGTTGTGAATATCAATGCTATGAAGATCAAATGAATCGTCGTTCACAAATGTAATGAAGAAAATACCTCACTATAGTGAAATCCATGAATCTCAGCTCTCCAAGCTCAAAGGATCCCGAAGGAATAACATTATGCGTATCTGGAACATCTATTGGCCCGGATCTTGGCCGACCAAAAAAACACAAGATGATATGAAGCCAACTACCGCACACTAAAGCTATAGTCTTGCCAGTCCCTCGAAGTTAGCAGTTCAATTTAGTAGACTCAAAGCTAATCTAAGTTTATTTGGTCTATTGACAAGACTTTATCAGTTATCGTTCCCAAAACCGAATCTTTGTATATTAATTGCTACATTAATATCGACATTGATTAACTTACATACTTAACCTTTGTACAATCCTCTTTGAATTCTTCGTGATCTACTATATTCAGATTTTTCAATCGGATCTATGCAGAGAATCCACTTGACTTGTATATGTTTCACTTATAAGTTAGTACTTAATACCGCAAAAATACATTTGCTTTCTAATTTACCGTTGAATATACCAAATGGAATTTGTACAAAGTTTTAATTATTACTTTTACTTTGCTTGATTCCTTGTTTAATTCCATTTAATTCTCCGGTTAGGACATCGTTTATATTATTTTCGAGCTTGTGTTTAGCCAGATAGTTGCCCTGCTGATTCATTAACTCCGTAATTCTATTAGACAGTTAAACTAACATTCTTATTTGCTGGGTAGTTATTTCTCCAATTTTCTATAAATCTTTGATGCACTGCAATCTAGCATTTTTACTTGTTATACCATTGGTTGAGAGATCTTAGTATACTTGCAATCAACGATTGAAACAGTTCCATCTGTATCAACAAATGTAGCAAAATTAGAACTTTTAAGGTCTATGAGAAGGTAATTCAAAGAATCAGGGTTTAATATTTTCCTTTTTTTCTTGATAGATATATTTAATTTTGAAGTATTTTCCGTCATAATCAGAAGAATATGTATATTCTTAATTGAAAATTTTTTTGATTATAAGAATATTTGAAATCTTAAAGGTTAAAAGTTATTTTGCATTTGGAACTTTTGTCATTAACTCTTTGAAATTTATATTGTGGAATTTTTATTTTTTTAATAGAAAAAATATTTTTCGGAAACGATATCATGAAATATTCTCCTTGGCCAAGGTAACGAGGTAGATTTGATTTATCGAATCGCTCATTTTTATATAGTTTTAACGATCCAAACAACTTCTCATACTGCTCTCAACGTATTTAAGAGATCGTTTACCCGATACAGGCTGAATTAACTTATAGTTCTCCTTATCTTTACAGAGCTGATAATTTGACGGATATTTCAAAAGTTGTTCTGAAAAAAGGACTTTCTTGCATTAATACAACCTTAAATTATATCCATTTTTCGAGGTTCTGCTAAGCGTTATTATGACTCCAAAATTGTTTCTGATCTAATCGAAGGTTGTTCATAAAACTTAGCATTGTGTCAACACAATGCTTTGTAAAAGTATGTATTCCATGCTAAAAGGTGAGGCTACGATCCATCCTGGCGCTAACTCAACCGAATTTTTCCATTCTGTGCTCCAAACTCCATAAATATTTATAACTCTTCAAGGAACAGCTACCAAAAAATAAAATATCATGTTTTTAACTAGTGTCGGCTAAAAGTTGAAGAACAACAAAGTACTTTTGAACTATTACGAAGTATTCAAATCAAATGTCACAAATTACTCTTCATTTCTTTTAAAAGTGTTAATCTGTCCTTCGAAAATAATTTGCCTTTGGGGGATATATATTTCTAAACAAAGCTGTATTACAGAGATTTTATGAGTCTTAAAAGTGAATTAGAATCCTCAAAACTAAACCAATCTGAATACTGCGTTTAACAACAGCTCTGGGAATCTATCAGCTTATATAATTAGCCGGCAGTTTATGCCTAGAAAATCCTCTAATTCGATATACACGTGAAATAAGGGTGCATTTATAAATGAAAGTTAATAGACCAAGAGGGACTCGGGATTTTTTACCTGAAGATACTGCTCGGAGAAAATATGTGGAAAACATTATGCGAAATATTGTCTACAACTGGGGATACAGTGAAATTATTACACCCACATTTGAATATCTTGATCTTTTTACTCTGAAGTCCGGGGAAGGAATTGAAGGAGAACTTTATAACTTCATGGACAAGGGTGGAAGGCCGATGACTTTAAGGCCGGAACTGACTGCTCCAGTCATGCGCCTGTATGTAAACGAACTTCAATCATTTTCGAAACCTTTAAATCTATTTTATTTTGAGAACTGCTTCCGCTATGAGAGACCACAAAAAGGTCGTTTCAGGGAGTTCTGGCAGTTTGGAGTTGAACTTATTGGAAGCGGAAAATCAGATTCAGACGCTGAAGTTATCGCTCTTGCCGACGCCCTGATTAAAGCAATTGGAGTCACAGGCTACATAAAAATTGGGAACCTTGGAGTAATACGCACACTTTTAAGAGAACTTCAACCCGAAATAGTAAGCAAGATCATGCGACTTGTCGACAAAAAAGAATATGCAGGCCTGGAAGCACTGATTGAAGAAATTGGAGTAGAAGATCAATTGAAATTCAAACTTTTCAAGCTGATTAAGCTGGAAGGCAGGTACATCCTACCTCAGGTAAGGGAAATAATTGGGAATAACCCTGAGCTTGTGGCCTTTGAAAAGACCCTTAAACTCCTCGATGCATATGGAGTGGATTACTTTCTTGACTTCGGAATTGCGCGAGGGCTCGATTACTATACAGGTATGGTTTTTGAGGTCTATGCAGACGGGCTCGGCGCCCAAAAACAAATTTGTGGAGGAGGTTCTTACCAGCTCATCCAACTTTTTGGAGGTGGAGACGTACCTTCGACTGGTTTTGGGATAGGCTTTGACAGAATAATGGAAATATGTCCTCTAGTAAATCCTGCATCTAAAAAAGTTGTGCTGCTATCAAAGCCTGAAACCCATCTAGAGGCCATAAAATTTGCAACTGAATTAAGGAAGTATCTGCCAGTCCACATAGATCTAATGGAACGCAATTTCAAAACCCAACTTTCCTACGCAAATGCCATCAATGCCGATTACGCGATTATAGTCGGGGAGAAAGAACTTGCGGCAGAGAAGCTTACTCTAAAGGACATGATATCCGGAAAACAGGAGCTTCTGACTTTGGATAAAATTATTGAGAAATTTTCATGAAGCTAATATTATGTAGATGTAGACACATGGCGCCTACACCCTTTCGCGAAAATGTGTGGAATCCATGTTTTACGAAAAGATTGTGATCCCAATCTTAAAATGTTAATAGAAGCATTATGATCTCTATCGAGAAGAAGATCCACATATGTACAACTGTGCATTATTTTTGATAGATCTTTTTTAACTATTGGTTCCGTTGCAAAAAATCAGAACATTTTACAAAACCGTTGAAAAACAATCACAATAAGGAGATTTGAGTGATCAAAATTGGGTTAAAATCGCATTTAAAGGAAAGAAATAATGGTCTCAAAGCACATAAAAATTATTTTTGCAACATAACCAACATAAGTAACCCTTCTACTAATATAACTAGCACAAGTAGCTCTGATGATACTACTAATACAGGTCAAATAACAAAGTCAGCTGACTCGTATGTGATCCAAAACACAAATAACGTTAATAATGAACACAGAGAAGTCGGTAAAAATGTACATACTCCTAGCCAAACTTTTAGCCCCGTTACTCCTAATCCCAATACACCTAATTCCACAACTCCTAGTCCCATAATTCAAGTAGCTACGATAACAATCGTTAAGACTGTAAAAATAAACCCCGATATAAATATATATTTTCAGTATGCTCAACTAATATTCAAACATAATGATAAAATGAAACTCGGTAACACTACAACTGTAAAAGAATTTATCACCAAAAATACTTCTAAAGATTTTTATAAAATACTTGAAGATAATGCTTCCAGCGAAAAACTTCAGTCTAAGAATATTAAAGTAACAAAATTTATGAATGTCACATTAATAAAAAAAGATAAAGATTCCTTCATAATCACTCCACTATCATGATGACGTCCAACTCGTATTAGGAGAACCACCAACTACGTAGCTATGGGATGTAGTACCACAGAAATCTGGAAACAAAATACTTGTGCTAAATATTCGTTATACAATCCTTTTAGATTACGCTGGAAACATTCAATTGAAATATATGAGTTACCCAACAGAACAGAAGGAGTATGTAGAAGTAAAATCAGATCCCTAGTATATATTAAAGTCTAATTGGAAATAGACTGTAGGGACTATAGGTGCTGTAATATCAGGATCTTTTGGGCTCTATTTTCAGTGGAAGAAAAAAAATAATTAAATAATTAAGCTGTTAAAAAAATATACTTTTGCATGGATAAAAATCCCCACCTAGCTAGTTTATTTGAAAGGCATGAAAAACTTAACTTGAACTTGTCAGTGATTTATCCCATTTTTATATTTGCGATGATAATGTATGATATCCGCATTTGAAGCTTTGGGCACCCTACATTATAGTCCTGACAATGATAAAACAGCTACTATCAAACTTATAGACATAAAAGTGAATTAGACTAAAAATAAACTGGTTCATTTAACTTAAATTAAGTATGCGTTTTTCTATTCTTTTTATTATGTGAGTTAAAGTGGGTACGAATAATAAAATCATCTAGATAATTTGCGTTGAGAATATACATAGCTTTTTGTGACAAAACCTATGTATTCTCATAGTTTCCAGCCGAAATTATAGGACGTTTTTATCTGATTATGCCGGAAATGTATAATTTTTATTAAGATATATGTAATGTTAAATAGCCGAAAAGTTGCTATATCCATATTCTTAGTGTTTTACAAGTACTTATCAGAGTAGAATCCATCATTTTCATATTTTTTTATATCCTAAAATTAATATTAACTAAATGATAGAAAGCGACCAATTTTTCAGATCAATTATGAGCTACACGAACAGACAAAATGAGATTAATAGAATAATTCGCATATTTCTTCTTTTTTAAAAATATAGTAAAGTGTATAACTCACAAACTCTTTGATTCTATATTACTTGCAACAATTTTTATAAAGACAGAAATCTTCAAGTTATCAAAGTCCATTTATAAAATGCTTTCGATAGGTATTGATTTTTTAATCAAAAATAAATGAATGAATCAGAAGTTAATAAGATCGATGAATATCAATACCAAGATAGATCTTGTTATAATTTTTTTCAAATGATACTATATGGGAAAAGGAGAAAAATGCATGATGAATAAAAAAAATCTTATTCGATAGCCTTAGTTTTAATAGCTTTGGTTTTTATGCTAGTGGGTATCACAGGTGCAGCGCCATTTGCATATATTCCAAACTTTGACAGCAACACCATCTCTGAATTAACACAACCACAAATACTGTTACAGCCACGGTGCCTGTAGGACTCAATCCTTCTGCCTTCGGGAAGTTTATAGGTAATATTCCAATGACTCCAGGTAATAATATGCCAATGACTCCTGCAATTACCTGGAGTAACCCAGCCGACATATGTCAGAGAATGCCATTGAGCTATGATCAATTGGATGCATGGGCTGGTAAGACCTGGATTACCTGGCACTTACTACTATAACCCAGACGTAGGCACTGTATTACGTGAAGGTAAATATCAGCCATTGAATGTTAATTTCGTACTAGCTGATAGTATAAACTACACTAACACATCAAAGACTGATTATATTAATGTAAACCAATGCCCAGAAAAACATGGATTCAACCACGAGTCGGAGTATAGCACATTTCTTCCCTTAAATTGGGGATAAAACTTCAATATAATCTGAAAAATAAGGAGTCAAACAACTCCTTTTTCTAATCTGTTACACTCATAGCCCGCAAAATTAGCTACGTATACTGCTGCAGGGACATCGGGGCAACCCAACAATTAAGTCCAAGTGATGCTAATACTAATTAGTTTAAGTTAGGGTTCCGTTGCAAAAATCTCAGAATAAGCACGTAAATATATGGATGATGAACAAAAATCAAAATATCCGAGAAGAATGTATCAATATTACAGAACTATTCCAAATAATTGATTGGTATATTTAGCTTCATTAAGACCAGAGTAGTTTAAAGTCTTGATTTGTCCTTTATTGATCATATTCATGGCTTCAATTCCTTTTAAAGTCTTATTAGCAGATCGAAAAGACTGAAATCCTAATATTGGATTAACGATTCGTTTGATAGATCTATGATCTTGTTCTATAATGTTATTCAAATACTTGATTTGTCTAATGCCTACGTTTTTAGGTAATATTTTATCATTTTTCAGTTCATCTATAGAAAGTGGATAAGCTGGATTCTTATCAACGGTTATTACTCCTGGAATTTGATTATGATTAGAACTCAAAACTTTCTTAAAGAATCTCTTCGCTGCTTTTCGATTTCGTTTTGCACTTAACATGAAATCAATTGTATCTCCATTTGAATCAACTGCTCGGTAAAAATATTTCCATTTACCTTTTACTTTGATATAGGTTTTATCAACTCCACGAATCGTTTGTTGGTCTTAAATGTCTTCTTATCTTCTTTTCTATTTCAGGAAAATATTGATACACCCATCTTATTATAGTACTGTGATCAACTTGAATTCCTCTTTCTATCATCATTTCCTTTAAATTTCTATAGCTCAATGGGTATTTTAGGTGCCATCTTACGTTTAATAAGATAATTTCTCCTTCATAATGCTTCCATTTAAAGGAATTAGATAGCATATTACTATCTTTGGTTTTCTTTTTAATCTATTTATCATTAGAAAGGATTTTTTGCAACGGAACCATCAAAAGAGAATAAATTGAGTATTAACTTTGCAACACACAGAATAAAATAACATATAGTTATATAAATGTTAAAATATTTTCATATTAAATGAAAAAATTTCAGCGTAAGTCTTTATTGGAATTTATGGTGTTGGTTAATTGATAGACCAGGTGGAAATTCACGATCAATGTCTAAGCGATGATCAAAGAAAGCGTATCAAGGCGTCAGAGCAATTAAAATCTAATTTTTCATTGTTGGCAGATAAGCAACAGGCTTGGAATGATTTAGTTAGACTGACCAATGATGAAGACAGTTGGATAAGACATAAGGCTGCCAATGCTCTTGGTTTTGCGTTTTCTAAAGTCCCAGATAAACAACGGGCATGGGATGATTTACATAGACTGATCAATGATGAAGACAGTGATGTGAGATTTTATGCAGCCAAAGTTCTTGGTTCTGCGTTTTCTGACATCCCAGATAAACAACAAGCATGGAACGATTTACATAGACTGACCAATGATAAAAACAGTGATGTGAGATTTTATGCAGCCGATTCTCTTGGTTCTGCGTTTTCTCATGTGACAGATAAACAACAAGCATGGAACGATTTACATAGACTGACCAATGATGAAGACAGTGATGTAGGGCGTCTGGCAGCTTACGTTCTCAGTTCTGTGTTTTCTCAAGTACCAGATCAACAACATGCGTGGGACGATTTACATAGACTGATCAATGATAAAGACAGTGCTTTGATATCTTCTGCAGCTTCTGATTCTGGTTCTACATTTTCTAAAGTGCCAGATAAACAACAAGCATGTAACGAGTTACATAAACTGACCAATGATAAAGACAGAAATGTGATATTTCATGCAGCTGCCGCCCTTTGTTCTGCGTTTTCTTGCATACTAAATAAACAACAGGCATGGAACGACTTACATAGATTGACCACTAATGAATACAAGGCTGTGAGATCTAGTGTAGCTGATGCTCTTGGTTCTGTGTTTTCTCATGTACCAGATAAACAACAGGCATGGAACGATTTACATAAACTAACAAAGGATAAAGACAGATATGTAAGAACCTATGCTAAGTACTCTCTTGGGAGAGTTTCCATATTCAAAGCTTCCCAGGCAGAAAAAGATGAAGATTACAAAAAAGAATTAGCACAGGCAATTGAATTTTTTGAAAAAGTAGCACAAGATTCAACTGGAATAAGCTGTAAACCGGCTCAATTTTACCTTCCTTTTTATCGCTCATTCTATACAATAATTTTCAAAAAACAGGACGAAGAAAAAGATGAAATAAATAAATATTTAGAAGAAGCTAAAGCTGCGATCGAAGGTTCAGAAAGTAAGGAACAACTTTTTGAAGCCGTTGAAAACCTTGCGAAAGCATTAAAAGAAGTCCAGAATTTGGGATCTCTGGACTTGCAGATGATGAAAGATGAGCTTAATTTCCATAGGCAGTATTTGGATAACGTAGCAGAACTAATGAACGATAATAGTGAAAGGGTACCATATGCTACAGAAGTTTTAAGAAAAGGGAAGTGGTTGCTGGACATAAATATAAACAAGCTTTTTGAAGAGATCCAAGAAAAAGCAAAGACAGCATGTAAGGTATCTGAAGGAACTGCTGCTGAAGAAATTTCTTGCGCTGTTATTAAAGAAATCCAAAAATGGGAAGTCGGCAGTAAGGAAGAAATGAAACAAAATATTGGAAATCTGATTGAGACTCTCAGGCTTAAAATACCACATTCAAAGGGTTATGAACACCTTTATATGGAAATTGAAGGGATACAAGACGAAAAGAACCTAGAAAAACAATATATGAAAATTGCTCGACTTATTGGCTTAATACCAATGGTTAGCTCAATGTCCAATCATTCAGTACAAGATATTAAAGATATCAAAAAGCAACAATTCCAACCTTAGACGAAGTGAAAGAATCAAGAGAATATATGGAACTGCAGGCCCCACAGCAATACTTTGATACTCTTCAACGATATTTGGAAGAGATTCAGATTGATATCCCTGAAATGAAGGAAAAGATCGATAAAAGTACTCGATGAATTAGATTCTCCTTCTTTAAGTACAGAGTATAAACTGAAAATTGTTATTCCGATGATTCCGTCACTTGTGTTTTATGAAACAGAAACAAATGTTCCAAAAAGTGTGGCTGATAAAATACATAAGTTAATGAATCAAATATCGAATAATCGATAAAAAGTTTTGAGTTTTAAAGGTCTATAAAGGCTTCGGCGGCTAAACAACTATCTCGAGCCTATTTAACTTGGAAACAACTCTAATTCCTTGAAGATTTCACAGATTCGACAGGGTACGAATGTTCTATAAAGTCTCAATGGTTCTGTACCCTTTTTTTCTTTACCGCAATAAGCAGGATTTATTAACTTTCCTGATTCTTGGACTGCCTATGTCCCTGCAGTAGTATTCTTAGCAAACTTTTGCTGGCTTATGGATGTAAAAGATTAGAAGAAGGAGTTTTTTGACTCCGTACTTTTTAACTGTTTTTATGCGCTTTGGATACTTATTCCAAATAATACCTACTTATCTAACTTGATTGCTTTAAACATCAATTACAGTAATTTCTGCATCAATGGACCTTTTTTCCTTTGCCACTTAGATGCATGCATAGGTTTAATCACAAAAACTGTGCATAATGTAATTATACATATTCAGGTTCGGGTGCAAAAAAACTTGTTTAGTTACAAAATCAGTGCAAACCTTCACAATTAGTCAAGTCACTCTTGCTCATAAACGAGAAAAATGGTACATAAAGGTAAGAATTACAGTATCAAATTGTAGAAATATTGTTTTTGCAACAGAACCGAAAAACGACCAATTTTTCAGATCAATTGTTATTGTCAAAATAATTATGGACTAATGAAAAAGTAAAATAAGGTTAATCAAATATATCTAGCTCTTTTTTTTGTAACAAAATAAATTTCTAAGCAAAGTATATAATGCTTTAACTATCTAGATATATTGTCAATGTATGGCGGTTTTTGAAGTGTCTATAGCATCTAACTTATACTGCGCTTTCAATAATTAACAACTTTCGTGGTTATAACCAAAAAGAGTTAATTTGATATCAAGAATTAGTGGTCCTACTGTTCAAAGAAGAAAATTGATAACTATTCTATACAGTAGAAAATATTCAAACTTTTTAATAATTAATTTTAGAGAATTTCGATAACCTCCATGCTCTTGAGCATGGTTGACTTTAAATTTGTCAATATTTATGTATATTCATGAAAACTTTTACTGATTTTGCTCTTAAAGAAGAGTATAAACGTCTTGAATCTGTTGGAGATAAGCTTGCTGAAATTGATTTCTTAATTGATTGGAAAACGTTTCGTATTATTCATGAGCCTATGTATATTAACAAACCCTTTTCAGGAGGGAGACCTGAAACTGATGTCATTGTGATGTTCAAAATGCTTGTTTTACAACAATGGCACAGGCTTTCTGATTTTGAACTTGAGAAACAGTGTATAGATTGAATTTCTTTTAGAAAATTCCTTGGATTTCCGGAATACATACCTGACAGTACTACTGTATGGCTATTTAGGGATAGAATTATCGAGAATTTCCAAGAAAATATGGGTAAAGTTGCAAAGCCAACTTGCTGCTCTGGGTTTACAGATAAAGCAGGGAATTATTCAGGATGCTACTTTTATCCATTCAGATCCAGGACATGCAAAAGCAGAGAGATGAGGCAAAAACAAGAAGAAGCAGAGACGGTACTTGGACAAAGAAGGGAGGTAAGTCTCACTTTGGATATAAGTTTCATAATATAATAGACAGAGATTATGAGCTGATCAGAAGATTCAAACAACAACTGCGTCAGTACATGATTCGTATGTAGATTTGACAGAGGAAAATGAAGTGGTTTATAGGATAGAGGATACTTTGGAGCAAAAACTAAAGGGTATAATGCAACATTGAAAAGAGCAGTCAAAGGACATACGCTGGGAATAAAGGATATATTAAGAAATAAGAGAATTAGCTCAAAAAGAGTCAAAGGGGAAAGAGTTTATTCAGTAACGAAAGAAATTTTCAAAGCAGGAAGAGTTTTTGTTACTACTGTTAAAAGAGTAAATCTAAAAATGTTGTGTACGGCTTTTTGTTATAATCTCCATCAATTGAGGAAATTGAAAATAAAAAAAGTATATTGAAAATAGCGGAAGATATCTTTAAAATCAAAGAATTGAGAATAAGTAAAGCCAAAAAGAGGAATTAAAGAGAGAAATTGAGGGGAAGATATGAGAAATCCCTGCTAAGAAATAAAATCCGAAGTTTATCGAAATCCTCTATACTTTAAGCCACCTTCGCAATATAAAATTGAACTATTTCATGTAATTTATGTATATATAATTGAAATATCAAATAGCTTTTGTTTATTAAGTAATGGATAAAATTTATTTTAGACAATAGCTGTCTTTTATAGATATAACCCATCTAAACTTCTTCTTTTTTTGCTTTATTTTCCTGAGTTTATCGCCTTTTGCTTGTCCAGGGTCTGAATGGTTAAAACTAGCGTCTAGAATCTTTTCCATTTTTATTTCCAAACCAAGATAATTAAGCGGGCTTTGCAACTATTCCCATATTTCCTCTTCTTTACAGGAATCACTAATTCTTTTTCTGAATGATCAGATTGTGGACTACAGGGTATGCACTCAGAAACCAAGAAATTACCTGAAAAAAATCAATCAATACATTGTTTTTCAAGTTCAAAATCAAAAAGACCATGCCATTGTTTTAAAGAAAGCATTTTTATCATAATGATGAAGTCGGCTTCGAGCCTGCTAGGGAACTATTCTGTTTAAATATATGGAATAAAAATGATACTAATATATCTCCAATCAATTAAGGAATCAATTTCAGAAATTTTGTACCAAACAGACTGAAAAAAGTTGCATTTTTCTTTAAGAACAAAACTAATAAGAGTTTTCATGAGTGAAAATTATTTTAAGACATTTAAATTCTCCAATACAAATGAATAGTAGTTTATCGAAATTCTCCTAATTATCTTGAAAAAGGTAAAGTCAAGGCTCGTATTCACATCAAAACATGAGTCGTAGTTGAATATTATTGGAAGCTTCTTCACAAAATGAATGGAAGCTTTCTAAAGTCAACATGAGTAAAATTAGTGGGAAATTGAAAAACAGAATTTTTCAATATATCTATTTATCAGTGAGGAACCCGTACTATTTATGTGTAAAAATTAAGTTGAAGAATAAAATAATATCCAAAATGGAATTAAGTTATGAAGAATATGTAATTAATTTGAAATTGATACATTAGTTTAATTTTTGTAGTTTCGCTTCGCTCAAGGAAACTAATTTGAAAATACTTGCACATTTTTCTTACGTATCGGTATTTTCTGTGCTCATGAAAACTGAAGTGAGTTAATCAGGAACATTGAATTTTTGACTCCGAAAGCTATATTGAGAGGTAAGTTAATTACAAAGACTTCAACATCTCATGTTCCAATTTTAACTTGATTCAAAATTTTTTTTAGGGTGGATACTGCAGAGAGAGCTGCAAGATAGCTGGTTTTAGGGTTTTCCGGGGAAGGAAGGTTTTCGACTCTTGTGAAAAAATTGCCGAATTCTCCTTCTACAGTAATCTCATGCACGTTTCTGGCCAGGGCAGGGTCAACAACTATTCTCACTTTAGTTCGCTCAAAGCCTATACCTGCGAGGCTTATTGTTGCTGCCACGTTTACATTTGTCGGAAAGGCTTTGACAGCGTACGAAGCAGAGCCTTCAAAAATTACAGTTTCTGTTTTGATCTTTTCAAGTTCGATTCCCATATTTGCGATATATGGAGCCCCTGAGAGACCTGAAGGAGGTTTTTTGGTGGTCAGGGTAATTGATGAAATTCCAGCTGCTGAAGCAGAATTTATACCGTCAATACCAACAACAGCACCAGAAGGAAAATAGAGCTTGCAGTTATTCTGTTTTGAAAGTCTAAAAAGTCTTTGTCTTAGTTTCTTGTCTACCAAAGCACCTACACTCAGGACCATCACGTCACGCCCTGCTTCAAGAGCTTGGGGCACTATCGACCTGACAGCATCTTGCGAGGCACTTTCTATGACAAGGTCTACGCTACATAGCAGTTCTTCAATCTTCATATAAGCTGGACTGTATCTTTTCAGGGAAGCTATTAGTTTAAGAGCTTTAATCTCAGAAAAGTCAAAAAGAGCATGAAGCTCCACATCAACAGCCCCATTATCAATAGCCCTGCAAATCTGGCCACCAATAAATCCGCAACCTATAATTCCTATTTTCAGCATTCCAAACTCCGTATGAATAATAAATATGTTTGGCCATTATTTTTAATACCAACTTTCATAATTAAGGAGATCTTTTTTCTGGGATTTTGATTTTTGCAGTCTTTGGATGAAGTAAATGATGACGAATTTTTGCGATCCCAGAAAATACTAAAAAATTTCCAATTTAGATGTCGGAGTACTTGTATTCTTTTCCCCTCCTTAAATATTTTGTTGCTGAGCATTTTCATCCATTCATTACTTCTGGAGTGTAGAGGATCCAGAATCCCTGCCCTTTAGATTGGAAATTAGTAAACCTTCAACTCTTTTTATTTTAGTCCAAACCTCTAAATCACGTCTCTTTATAAAGTGATTTTGTTTTTGGTACAATTGTCAGAGTGTAATATGCATTGAAATTTAATAGCTTTAGCCATGATTATGACCAGGTAATCTATACATGGTATTGACGCCTAAGTATCAATAACAATATATACTGCAACAATAAAATTAAAAGTGATTTATAGCGTCTACCTTTGCCACCATTTGCACGTAGCAGGGCTACAAGGTTCAAGGTATGGAAGTTTGTAGATGATAATGTTCACTGACTCCTGGAACTCCATCCAAGAAACTCTTTACCAGAGATAGTTCATACTTGAAGGAGGTAGTTATCACATACTTTTTAAATATTATCCTAATTGGAATAACTATATTTTGATGGGGTCCTATAATCAAATAGTACGCCTTATCCACCCTTTTGAGATGTGACCTCTGACAAAATAATAACATCATATTATGGAATCTCATCGAGAGCTGAAAGTAGAGCTATAAGTCATCTTGATTAAAGGGAAGTGGTCAAAAAAGAAATAAGGATTTATGAGTCTATGTAAACCTAGATAGGGGCTTTAAGAATATTCTTTTCTTTAGATTTAGGTGACTGCACGCAGTTTGACCCATAAAGTTTCCCCAGCTCTTTGTTTAACTCATGTTAACATTAAAAGTATGTAGAAAAACATCCATATACTTTATGAATTTGAGTAGCATAAAGTAGCTGGGTAACGTCCATGTTTATCAAAGATGTTGAAAACTTTATCGAAGAAGATATGGGGTACGATGACGTCTCGTGTACTATTGTGCCGAACATATCTGCGATAGCTATTATTTCTACAAAAGAGGATTGTATTGTTGCCGGGATTAAAGAAGCTGAGTCAATTTTCTGCTATTTTGGAATTCAGTCTGAAACAACCCTTCAGGATGGAGATAGTCTCAAAAAGGGAGATATAATTTTCAAGCTAAATGGAAGGGCAGTGTCCATTCTTAGGGCAGAGAGGCTTACATTGAATTTCCTTAGCCATCTTAGTGGGATCGCAACTCTTACCCGGGCTTGCGTGGATATAGTAAGGAAGCATTCAGACACTACAAGGGTGGCATGTACTAGAAAAACCACACCAGGCTTAAGAAAATTCGAAAAAATGGCTGTAGTTGCGGGTGGGGGTGATCCTCATAGGTTTAACCTTTCAGACTTAGTCATGATTAAAGACAACCACTTAAAACTAATGGGACTTGAAGCTGCAATTAAAGCGTCCAGAAAAACCAGCTTCACTCGTAAAATAGAAGTCGAGGTGGAGTCTTCAGAAGATGCTTTGCTTGCCGCTAAACTCAGAGCTGATATCATCATGTTGGATAACATGCAACCTGAAAAAATTCTAGAAACTCTCGAGCTACTTAAGGAAAAAGGTCTTAGAGATTCAGTAATTATTGAAGCATCTGGAAAGATTTCTCAGGCAAACCTTGAAATTTATGCCAAAACAGGGGTAGATGTTATATCTATGGGTTCTCTTGTCCATAAATCAAGATGGATAGATATTAATCTGGAAATGCTAGATTAGGAATCATTATTAGAAAACATTAGCCAAGAAAATCCCAAGTTTATTTTGCTTAAGAGCATTTCAACAAGACTCTTGTTTTCCAGAGTCACTTATATACTGGTAATAAACATATGACGAAATTAGAGAGTTGATTAGATTCTCTTCAAAAATTTGCTTTCGATTGATTAAGCAAGATTTTCTGTAGTCTCACATGTTTATTTTTATTATATTCTAAATTTTCCTAAACATTTAAGAGAAAAAACATCATCTACAACCTTATTTTCATTTTTGTAATCTCTTCCACAAAATTTAACATCTTAGAATTCGCGAATAAAAATTATGCATAATCTCCACAAAACTATTTCGTAATCTTTTCTGAATATATTTTAATTTAGATATTTCTTAAATTCATTTCTTGTAGCATTTTCTGTTACCATGCCGTTTTTTTCTCGGGTTATGTGGGGCAGCAATAACTCATAGATTAAAGAACTTAAGCTTTCTAATTAAGGATTTTCATACCAATTTTGTTTGATACATAATATTATTTGCATCTGTTTGTTAGAACTGGCATAAATACCTACACTGTTTACAATTATCGTTTGCTATTAGTTCGAAATTAATTAAGATTTCTATCTTAAAATCTCAAATATGCTATTTCTTCTGTGCCCCTACAAGACGTTACTGGAATTTTATGAAAAAGTTGTAATTTTCTGGATTTGGCATATAAATATTGAGTTTTTGGTTCTGTATAGCCTCTTCTATGTGGTCTTCGGAGGATATTATATTTTTTATGAAGTATAAAAACTCAAATCTATAGAGCACGTTCAGGTTTATTGTAGTAAGCTTTTTACATTGACCAATCAGGTACTATTGCGCTCTGAGCATCCAAATTTTTGTAAAAATAACCGTTCATTTTCAATACCTTAGTTTTTCCTAATGTCAGACTTAATTGATTAAAGTTTCAATATTTCAATCCTAAAAAGACATCAACCCACTTAGTATCTAGGCCTTTCTATCCAGCTTACTGTCACCATTTCAAATGTGCAATAGCTAAAATAAACCGGAATCGGCCACTTATAAGCTCAAGGTAAGGTTTTCATAGATGGATTGGAGAAGCTAGCTACCATAAAATCGACCCTAACGTCGCTAAATTAATTGGATTTTACAAAAAACAGGGTGTATTTAGTTAGATTAATGGTTTAGACTGAATATTTGGTAAATGGTTGAGTGATCTGAGAGGGATCTTAATAGTGATTATGATTGTGATAAAGAACAGGTAGGTTTCTGTCGAATGTTTGGGAGTAGCTGTTTATTTGATAATTTCCCGCTAATTACGACCTTTTTCCACGAATTATTTGATTTATTTCGGAATTATTTGGCACTATTATTCCGTTTCTTGATTTAATTTTGGTATTTATTAGTCATTTATGCTTATATTAACAATTATTCGAGAATTAATTTTGAAGAAAACAAGTAAATTTGTACTGATCTAAAAAATAAAAACGCCCAAGTAAATGAAAAAAAATTAAAAAAGCATAGTAAAACTTAATAAATATTTTTGATATCAACTTTTGATTTTTGCAGTGTATCTAAAATTTCGTAATTTCCTATTAACCCATACCCTTTTCGTTACCACAAAAAATAAGATTTACTTTGTTTACTGATACATATATTTTATAGAAAAAAACCTATGCGTGTACAAAAAATAAAAAGGTTTTTTAATCCATGATTTAAAGAGAAATAATCGTTTTTGTGTCAAAATATCAGCATTTTCTCAGCTTAATCCAAATGAACATTTTTAGCAATTTCATTGGAGTTATCAAGTACTAATTTATCTCCAAATCTCAAACCAACTTCATTCATTTATTCAAATATTCTCTTCAAGAGTGTGGTATTCGTTGAAAAACAATGGTGAATCCGTGCCTTGAATTCACTATCAATAATCGAACCCATTCAGTAGTACCCAATAACTTCATAAAATATATCTTGACGATACATTATTATTTTATCAAATTAGTTGTAAGGTTTCATGTTAATGAATTCATTTTTAATTTTTTTGATTTATAGTCAAGTATGTGCATTATTTATAGTATATTTAACTCAGATAATATATGAAATGCGTGTAAAAAATAAGATATGTGATTTAACTGAAACTTCAATTTTATTTGCATGTTCCTTATTAGTAAAATTGTAAGCTTGTTTTTCGATTAAATAATAGATATTATAGGAACTTTTTAGAATTTGCCTATGGCTTCAAATACTTTTTTGCATTTATTTGGATGTAATCGATAGAAACTTGTATATTCATATAAGCTGTGAAATATCCTAGTTTTCAAACAATCGACAGAAAAAAAAAAAATGCTAAAATATTATTTACTTCTCATAGCACTACCTATCAAAATCCTATAAAAATGTGATTTCTTAAAAAGCAGTGAATTTCTAACTAATATAACATTAGTTATGGGAACGGCTCAATCAATGGCAGACTGGAAAATCTCGATTATTCTAATTTTTACTTCCGGCCCTAAGTAAGTTTTTTTGCAAATATTTGTAAGTACTATTCAGAGGTTTACGAAGTATACACAGTTATTTCATGCACTTATTTAGAAATGCAAATACTTTCTCCATATTTTCAGCAGTTCCGAATGGAAATCCACTGTAGCGTGTTCCGTTAAGTAAAGTAACTGGTACGCCCCCGTGGCCTGCTCCGTCAAGTAATGAAAGGGTTACTTTATCCTGTCCGATTTTTTTTATGATGCAGCAGCAAGGTCAATAGATTGCTGTGTTGGAATTATTGAATCCAGTATGCTGTGCTGAATCAAAATGGGGGACACTCTGTAGTGATATAAGTTGTAGGGTCTGCCTGTTTACACAGGTTAGACACCTCTGAGAGATTTTGCCCTAAATATTTTGATGGAAAAGAATATTTAGTATTGTAAATTTGAACCCCCTGTACTTTTTCTCTAATTCCACTTTCTTTGAATTGTTTATCCATAACACAGAAATTTGTAGGCCCATACCAATCGACTACTGCTGTGACATTATCGGAAACTTTTGAGTTGCTGAGAGAGGTATCATAGCAATTGTTTGTGCCACCAGTTGTGGCCTGTAAGGACAGCAAGATTCCCACCTACGGAACTGCCCCATAGGGCAATCTTATCAGGATTTAAATTATATTGAAAGGCATTAACTTTACTAAAACGAATAGCTACTTTTGCATCGTTTATTGCCGTTGGGAATTTAGCTTCGCTACTCAAACGATAATCAACAGTCACCACTGTATAACCTTGATTTAAGCCGTGAAGCATATGAGCTGTATATTCTTTACTCTTAGTGCCCTCAAAAAATCCCTCTCCATGAAATGCTATAATCACAGGAAAAGGACCTTTCCCTTCATTTGGCAGATATATATCAAGTTTTTGTGTCTCTGATTTAGTAGCATAAGCGATATCAGTGAATTTATTTTTAATGCTTGGTGGTCGTGATGTTTGGTCTCCGCATTCACATGTTTGTTTGCTAACGTTCAAGTTGCTTTATTGTCCCATTTACGAAACCACGATCTGCATTTTCATTATAGTTTTTGTTGAAAGCCTCCTTATTAAAGCTCTCTTTTCCATCCCAGTAATTAGCTGTACTTACTGTAATCGTTACGGATGCTATAACAAAGACTGCAAATAAAATACTCAGTGTAATTTTTATTCTGCCAAAGATTTGTTTTCCCATTCAAAGACCCACCACAAAAGTGCAAGAATTTAAATATTCGTAAAAATGGCTAAATTTTTAGCGAGTACAATTTTACGACTGTTGAAATTTTAATTCGCTTATCAGTGGTAAATGAACTACAAAAATGCGATAATCAAATTTGGAAATCTAGATAGAGTTCTTAAAGATAATTACAATTATAAACTCGGAAACTAGGAGATATATTCAAATAATTGTTATTTGATGTAGATATTATTCAATTTAATATCAAATTATATAATCTATAGGGAAGTGTGTGTACTTATCTGTATTTAGTACCTATAAACAAAACAGCAGTGCACTGAACAGTTCTGCAAATTCTAAATGACTCTGTATCCTTTTTTCCACTACACAGATATGATGTAAATTATAATTACACTAACAGAAATTATTTGTTTATTGTTTTTATTGATGCATAGTTTTTGTAAGAAAAACGATGTATTTTCTCATTTTTCGGTCGAAATATATATTGCGACGGAAAGCAAAAATCTTGCTACATTTATCCAGCGAAGGATAAAAATAATGAAAATTATGTAACTATTTAACCTGCAAATCATATCTATTTAATCTATTTAGAGTAACACCTTTACTTTTCAAAGCTTCTGAATTCCGGGGGTTAATTTCAATTGCTTTATCAAATGCTCTTACTGCTTCATTTAATTTATTTAATTTATATAGAGCGAGTCCTTTACTGTACCAAGTTAGTGAATTCTGCGAGTTAATTTCAATTGCTTTGTCAAATGCCGTTATTGCTTCTTCATGCTTGTTTAAAATAATTAGAGCAAGTCCTTTACCATACCAAGCTAAGGAATCATGCTGTTTGGTTTCAATCGAGTTGTGAAACGCTTGTTTTTGCATTAAATACCCATCACAAGTTAGTTTTTGAAACATATTGTGTTGTAAATTCTCTTCTTTTTTACTTGCTGATGATGAACATATCTATATGTATTTATTTTTGTCGCGAGTTTGACGAATTCATGGAAGGAATAAAATCCATCGAAAATTTTCGGCTTAAAACGGCAACATTACCACCCAATCAAGCTCATTAAAAAAATTGGATGAAAGGGTGGAAGAGTTGTCTCTACTGTTCGCCCAAATGCAATCACTTCGAATATATACCAGCACAAGTATGTTTTAATTCGAAATAAGACAAACACCTTCCAAGCAGTCCCACTTTATCGTTTATTGATCTCTGTTTATGGTCTATTCGGTCTACTCTACGATATACAATCATCCTCGTAGTTATTTTAAATTAATTACGCAAAAAATAGTTTCTGAACGAAAAATAATCCAATATAAAAATTTTCACAATCAAATAACAATTAAATATTAATAATGATTTTTTATTATTTCCTAAATCTTCAGGATTTAACATTAACTTTTTCCTAAAACAGCAAAGAATATTGGATCCTAGATTAAATATTAAATTTGAAAATTTCAGAATATAATTAGAACATCATTAATATAAAATGATTTTTGGATTTTAAAATATACTATTTGGGAGTAAATTTTATCCAGTAACTATTTTTGGCATAATTTATTTAAATGACTAACAAGCTCAGTGAGTATCATAGTTCATTAAAATTTGTTGGTGTAAGAATGATAGATATCAACCAACTAATTTTTGGTAACTTGAATTGATTTAGCCTCAAAATGTAAATTTAAACAATACTATCGATGAAGGGAGATATCAAAACATGTGTGAAGAACATTCCATAGTAGGCAAGGGTCCAATAATGCAGACTGCGATAACTGATGTAGGAACTTCTGACTGAAGAACAGAAAAAGAAAGTTTCAGTAATGAGAATGGATATGATAATACAATGGATGGAAGTAAATATCCATGATATGGAAAAGATCATCGAAATAAAAAAAAGAATATATAGATGATATTCAAAAGGGTAAGGAAATGATTCGACAAGGCAAATACGTTCATTAAAGAATGATATCATAATTTAGGCTATAAAGAAATTATCTAAAATAACAAATTTCCATAATTAATCAATAGCCTTCAAATATTACATTTTTCTATTTTTGGGGAAATATTGCATATTAGTTAAAGATATCTATTAAAAGACTAACTAATTTGATGCACAAGTTCGTCTTCCAAAAGTTAAAATTGAGACGTTGATGGCCCTTTGGCAAAACAAATTCAAAATTTATTCGCCTTTTTTGTGATTATAGCAACCTTGGCAGCATCGGCAGCAGTGACAGCAGCAGTAATTTGCAAGATGAAAGAATACTATGCTAGTCGTAAAAATAAAGACAAGAACAAAATGATATAGATTTTCCATACCTTCCTATACTTTTAATTTTGAAGTTTGAGCACTTGGAATCAAAAATCAAGTGCAATAGAGATTTCTATTTTAAGTCAGTGGTATACTATTTTAAGATTTCATATAATTTCAGGTATAAAGATCCATATCATTAGTTCGATCGCATGAGTCCGATTCAATGATAATTGCTAAATGCATAAATTTTGTTATAAACTCTCTGATTTATGAGAGCTGAATCTATTCATAATTGTATGATTATAACGAGAATTCATTCAGGTTCTTCAAAACGGGCAGGATATTCTTCTTCCAATAGAATGAGAAGCTCTTCACCTAATTTTGTTTAGGAGTCAATATTTACCATTGTTTAGAATTATAATATATATTCGGTTAGAATACCTTAATATAGTATATTAATTTATTATAGTCTGTATAGATTAATATAACCATATATATTTAAGATCAGAATTTTATAGTTTTATAATATCGATTTAAATTGGGGTCTAAAAGTCCGAATTTATGAAAAAATGTATAAAATTATCAATTCTAAAATTTAGTTATAGGAGTGAAAAATTAATGGTTGAAAATTTTTATGTTGATAGAAAACAAAAATCAAGTGATAAAAATATGGTATTTGAAGAATTTAATAAATTATTTGAAAATTTCATTGGAAAAAGTAGTAATGTTCAGGATTTAGAGCATTTTGAAATCTCTGGAACTGAAAAAATTGCCTTTGGCAACGTAGTTACAACAGAAAGTGGTGAATACACCGAAAAGCTACAAGAACAATATAAGAAGCATAATCAACTTTACCAGAAAGTGATAACCGTCTCTCAACTGAAAGGACCAGGAAAAGAAGAATTTATAGAAAAAGCTCTTGACTTTGCTTGCAATATTCAATATGGAGATTTAAGGGCCCAGGTACTTTCCATGCTTGTTCCGATTCTAGATGGGCCAAAAAAAGTAGAATTTATAGAAAAGGTCCTTTATTTTTCGTCTAATATTCAAGATGAAAAAGAAAGATTCCTTGTTCTTTCTTCACTTGTCCGTCATTTTAGTGAGTATGACAAAGAAGAATTCATTGAACATATTTTGGACTTCTCTTCTCAAATTCAATATGATGATGCAAAGTTTCAGATTCTCTCTTCGTTTGTTCCGCATCTTCACGGATCAAAGAATGAAGCAATTATGGATAAAGCCCTTGAGCTAGTATCCGGGCTTATGTCTGAATATCAAAAAATAGAGTCTTTTTCTCTCCTTCTTCCATATATGGATGAGCAAAGAAAAAAAGAAATTTCAGAACAGGCTCTTGAATTAGCTTTCAATCTTAAAGATAAAGGCATGAAGGTACAGGCTCTCTCAGGTATTATTCCTTATCTGGATAAATCCAAACAAAATGAAATTAGTGCGAAAGTTATTTATCTTAAATGCATGGGTCGATCTAAATATCTTCAAAGGGGAGCCGCTGCTCTTCTGCGAAGATTAGAGACTCTTTCTTCTCTGGCTCCATATTTGGATGTCTCTTGCACTGTATCCTGATAAACCAGGAAAAGAAACATTAAAGGCTTAGTTTACTGACTACACAGTTCTCCATCGAATAATTGATTTTGATGATAAAGTAAGCAGATTGAAAGATTCAAAATAATTTTCTGTCAGAAAAATTTGATTCGGAAGCGTACAAAAAATTTTGTAAAATATAATCGGAGAAGAATCAATGGTTATAACAACGCTTCTTTCTTTTTTATTTTCACTGATATATAGTTTTTGTATCAAAATCTATATTTTTTCTCATTTTTAAGCCGAAATAGTACACATTTACCTGATTGTGCAGGGAAGCATTATTTTTTTATTAAAATATATTTTATGTTAAAAAGCCAAAAAATTGCTATATTTATCCGAAAAAAATTAGCCTTTGTAGGCCTACATGAATGATTACAGGAATTTGCTATTTGAGATAATTTGTACAGGACCAAATTTTATTTCACATTCTGTGTAATTTATTTTTGTTATTCGAGCATTTCATAAACTTTTTTAATATCAGCTATATATTCTTTTTTTTATTTCGATCATCTTTTCCATATCATGGATATTTACTTCCATCCATTGTATTATCATATCCATTCTCATTACTGAAACTTTCTTTTTCTGTTCTTCAGTCAGAAGTTCCTACATCATTTATCGCAGTTTCCATTATTGGACCCTTGCCTACTATTGGATGTTCTTGCACATGTTTAAATATCTCCTCCGTTGATAATATTTTTTGAATTTACACTTTATGAGTAGCCAAAATATTAGTATATTTCAATCTCCGATTTCAATAAATTGTTTATAAAGGCTATATAAGCAATTTGTCGCAACCAGATGTTTATTACTCCCCAATATTATTTTTAACTAATTATACAATAATTGTTTCTAAATAAAATTTACGTTCCAATAAAATATTTTAAAACAAAAAAAATTATAATTAATATTTAATTAATTTTTTGATTATGAAAATTTTTATATTAGATTATTTTTCTTTTATAAATTATTTTTTGTATAAATTATTTAAAATAATTGCTGGGATAAATGTATATTGTAGAGTAAACCGAATAGACCATAAACAGAGATCGATAACCGATAAAGTGGAATTGCTTGGAAGGTGTTTGTCTTATTTCGAATTAAAACATACTTGTGCTGGTATATATTCGAAGTGACTGCATTTGGGCGAACATTAGAGACAACTCTTCCACCCTTTCATCCAATTTTTTTAATGAGCTTGATTGGGTGATAATCTTAGAGCTTTAAGCTAAACCCCCCTATACCCCCCTATGGATCTTAAAAAAATGGAATGAAAAAATAAATATGGAGTACGTATCTAATGGTAAAACAAGCATACGACAAAAAAATTAAAATTAACCCGCATGATGCAAAAGCTTGGATAGGAAAAGGACTTTCTCTAATTATTTTAAACAAGCATGAAGAAGCAATAACGGCATTTGACAAATCTATTGAAATTAACCCGCAGAATTTAATAGCTTGGTATGGTAAAGGATTTGCTCTCAATAATTTAAACAAGCATGAAGAAGCAATAACGGCATTTAACAAAGCAATTGAAATTGACCCGCAGAATTCAATAGCTTTGTACGGTAAAGGACTTGCTCTAAACGAATTAAATTAATCCTATCCAGAAATCATATTACTTTTAAATATGAGACAAAAGATTTGAGAAAGAATCATGAAAGTTTTTTTGTTATTTATTCCTATGCACAGTTTTTTGTGCCAAAATCTATGCATTAATAAAAGTGATAAAAGTCTATTTTTTGTGGCAAAGTAAGTTGTATAGAGTCAATCAAAAATTATGGAACTTTAGGTTCGCCGCCAAAATAGTTACTGTTCTTTAATAATGTCAAAGACCGCCACAGCAACTGCAATTGCCAGTTAGAAGTTGTTACTTGCCGCTGTAAAAGCAAGAGATGGCGCCTGTGCATAGTTAATACCCATTTTTTTAGAAACCAAAAATGAGATACTAAACATAATTACAAAATAGATTAATAGTGGAATCGCAATCCTCACGACATCAAAAGATAAAGTAACAATATATTCACCTTTTAAAGAAAACATTACAATAATCGTAAATAGTAGAGCATAAAGTGAAGTAGGACCTACTTTAGGAATGAATTTGCCATCGTACCATTTGGCTCCTTTTGAAGGACATAGGAAATAACGGATTAAAAATCCAGCTGTAAAAAGAATCCAAAGGTATATTGCAACACTTTGAGCTACCTCTTTCATAGAAACATTTACTACCATGCCACCAAGTCCCAACCGTTCAGGTAGCACAGTTATAAAAATATAGGCAAAAACGGAGTAAAAGACTAGCTGGAAGATAGAATTGAAAGCAACTAAGGCTGCAGCATACTCATTGTCCCCTTCTGCTAGAGTATTCCAAACAATCACCATGGCAATGCACCTAGCTAGGCCAATTAAGATGACACCTGCCATGTATTCCGGATATGTTCTCAGAAATATAATCGCCAGGATGAACATTAAAATTGGACCAATTACCCAATTTTCCAATAAGGATAACTCCAATACCATATGAAGCTTTATACAGAAAACTGGAAGGAAAAATAGGTTCCCTTATATTCGGTACTTCTTATGCTTGCAGTTGTAACAAATATAGAGCCTTTTTGTAGCGATAAGTTTTACATTTCTCAAAGTGCCAATTCAGGAACCTACGCTTAATGTAGGTTTTGTAACATTTATTATGGTTTTTTTTGCGGAGCAATAATAGGATATAAGTTAGGTCACTTCTTGGAATTGAAATAGAAATTCTAGGCGGCTTAATCTTTCTAGGACTTGGAATATGTTCATTTGTATTTAATAATTGATTCAAACGATCATCATACACATAGGGATGCACAATTTTTTTAATAAAATCTCTGAATTTTCTAGGCTCTATCTGAAGTAGGAAAATATTGTAGATCTATTACTCATGGAGCTTATGGGCCTCATAGAACATGTGGGGCTCATGGAACACTTGGAACTACTTAACCTAAACAACCATCATAATAGAAAAATAAGAAAAAATAGAATCAAATCGAAATCCTCTAAAGTTCGCAATTAATCTCTTTTCTTATTACTTTTATAGCCTCATCGACACCTTTAATGACTTCAGGGCTTATCTCCAAAGTAGCTTCAGTTACTCTGGCGCCAATTTCGATCCCTATGACTACAATTTCGGGAAGGAGTTGGATTTTATCCCCGACACGTAATACATCAGTAATTGTAAGATCGTGAACTGAGACCAGGTTAAAAGGTTCAGTATCTTTTTCGATGAGATCTTTACCTTCTATACGGTGTACAGAACCTACAGGACTGTCTGCAAGAATTGCATCCACTATAATAATCTTTCTGGCTCCGTCAAAAATATTTAGAAGATCAAGCCCGCATACCCCCGCATCCACTATATCAATGCCTTCGCTATTTTTAAGTTCCGTTTTTTGAAGAGTCTCAATGACCTTCAGACCGATACCATCATTTCCCATTAATAGGCTTCCACATCCTAGGACGCGGACAGGAGCATGTAATATAGACATCTTCTCATCTTACTAAGGCTTATACAGAGCTAACATGCCTATATTACCTTTCTCCATTTATTTTGCTTAAATGACTTTCGAATTAATGGTTTCGTCGTCCTTTATCAACAAGATTGTTTGGAGTTTTGACAACTTCTACGTAGTGAGTATCTTTCAGATCTTCTTTTCCGGACCAGAAGATAGCTTTGTAGTATTTAAAAACATTTGGATCAAACTCCAGAATACAAACATGCACTACCAGTTCGAAGACAAACCAGTAAGTCATCAGCAAATGAAGAGTCCTCAGAAATGCCAGAGAACTCATTCCGAAAGAAGGTGCGATCAGACCTCCTGCTGACAAGATCCAGGACGCTATAGGGAGTCCAAATAATGACCAGTTAAGACTGTACAGAACAATGCCTGTAAGAGCAATGATGACTATAGCTACACCTTCCAGCACAATCAAGATTTTCATCAATGGGTGCAGCTTGGTCTTATAGTGTCCAGATGCCTCATCATAGATGGTAAATGCTGGATATTTGCCCTTCCCAAAAAAATTACCAATTATTCCTGCCATGCGTGATGCATCTCTGGGACCAAAAACATAATGATCCAAAAAGTGTGAAAACTTTTCCTTAATCCCACCCCCAGTAGCAAGAACAATGGAAACAGGAATCAGGAACCAATTCACCACAAGTAAGAAAGGAACCGCGAACATATGGAGAGCGCGGGCTGTATGGAAACTCATAAAGTCCCAGCCAAAGTGGATCTTTAATCCGGTGATAATGAGCGTCAGCATCGCAGCGGCATGGACAATGTGTACCACTCTATCGAGGAGACTATAGCGCTCAACAATAGTTGAATTGCCATTAGCTTTCATTAGGGATCATCTCCTTATAAGATTCATCATTGTTTTACAATATTCTTAAGGTCCTTGGAGCGTTTTTCCCTGTCATGTCAATGGTATGAACGGCGCATGAGATGCAAGGGTCATATGATCTGCCGATATGGAAAATTCCAACAGGATTGGCGTAATCGACACCAAGAATATTCCCAACGGCATTGATTTTTGATCCGAGGAGGGATTGTTCAAGAGGACCAGGGATACCCGCGGTATCTCTCGGGGACATATTCCAGGTACCTGGAACTATGCACTGATAGGTGACAACCTTTCCTTTACTGTCAGTGGATACCCAGTGCCCAAGGGCTCCACGTGGAGCTTCCCATAAGCCCATACCATGGGAATCGTTACCTTTAGAAAGGTCTAAAGGTACTGCGATCTTACCGTTCGGATCAAGGTCAACTGTCACCCACTTTAGGAGCTCATTTGCGATAATAGTGGTTTCCTGCATACGAGCCAGCATTCTTGTATAAACATTAGCTGCAGAGTAGCCATTCTCATGAAAAGCAAGGGCCAATCCAGTTACTAGTGGCTCCTTTATTGCAAGCATACGTGCAAGAGGACCTACTTCACAGGGAATTCCGCCATATCTCGGAGCTTTGTCCCAGCTGTACCTGCTATTCGGACCCTGGTCGTATACTATTTTCCCAGGATCTGTAAATGGAATGGTCTCACCTTTTGAGGGAGGAAGGTTGTCTGCATTATCATAGAAAGAATGAGCAATGCTTTCCGTAACCTTGCTAGGATCAAAGTTATCGTGCTCGAGTTTTCCTGTTACGATACCTGAAGTCATGAATCTGTTTCCTGCAGGACTGCTCGGGTCGTATCCATCTCCATTTTCGGGCTTGTAGAATGCACCATATGACAGGAAGTTAATCTTTGAGGGGTCGCTGTACCCGCCTATTTTATCGTGTTTAAGGCTTGCAGGAAGGTGAAGGAGAGTTTCCCCTACTAATTCGGAGCCGAAAGCTGCATAGAATTCAACATCTCCCCACCCTGCTGCTCTGGAAAAGTCATTGGTACTAAGTGATTTGTTAATAAGGCCCTGGAGGTGTTCAACCACAAAATTTACTGCTTTCTTAGGTGAGCTTGCCTTGTAGGTATTCGCAATCCAGGCATCAAAGGGCACTTGGAGAGTGTACTTTGATACAAAATCCATAACCTGCAGATAATACGTGGAAAGCTTTACAACATCTGCAACTGTCGGCTGATAGAAATATCCTCCAGGGTATGGTGTGACTGGCCCTGGCATTCTACCGCCAATAATTGCAATGGCTTCCTGTAAACGTTTCTTTTCAGGAATTGCTGCCAGCCAAGAGGTTCCCGCAGGAATAGGGACACCGTCTATCTTGTAGCTAATTGGAGCAAATCTTCCAACCATTTCTTTCCAGACTGCGTTTCCAGTATCTCCGAGTGTTGCAAGGACATTTCTGTACGCAGGATTCGCAAGGTCCGGGCCCCACAGAACGTATATATGAGTTGCATGGCTTGCAATAGTGTTTAGAGCCTGAAAAATGTTCCTTGTGACAAGAGCATCTTTAGGAACATGTTCGGCCACTCCATAAAGATTGTCAAGGGCATTTGTAGCTGTCAAGGAATGAGAAATAGGACAAACACCACATATTCTTTGGACAAGCTGTCCTGCATCCCTTGGATCCTGATTTTGTAGTATGCGTTCAAAACCTCTGAACATCAGAGACGAGCTCTGTGCATCTGTAATAACACCATCAGCACCTACTTCAGTGGATACACGAAGATGGCCTTCAATTCTTGTTAAGGGATCAATTGTAACATTTACCATTATTCACTCACTCTCCTTTCATTCTTCTTACAGCATGCACACCCGCAGCAATTGCAGCGGCGCCGATCGCAACTTTGGCTACCGTACCGATATTCTGTCCTAGAAGTACTCCCTTGTCTTCAGCTTGTACATAAAGGGGTCTTGAAGAGTCCGGAAAGCCAGGTTCTACGCAGGCAATGCAGGGACCTACCTGTGGACACACACTCACAGAACCATTCCACTTGCGAACTGCACAATCTCCATGAGCATACGGGGCTTTACACCCCATTTTCCACAGACAATGTGGCCCACCTGCCCCATCTTCGAACAGTCCCTGGTCATAATATCCACGTCGAGGGCAATTGTCATGGACAACATGATCTGGAGGGAAGAAAACCTTTGGCCTGTTATACTGGTCCAGAATGACCGGAAGATCATCAGGAACCCTAATCTTTCCAAGGATTATTGCGCCTATTGTGAGGAGGATCCAATCAGGGTGAGGAGGACAGCCAGAAATATTGATTACTGGTTTATTGATGTTAAGTTCACTAAGTATACCTTTTGAAGCATCAGTCTTTAAGAAACCCGTTCCTCTGTAATCCGTATCGTGGACAATAGCACTTTCTGCAGAGGTAATTCCTCCCCAACATGCACAAGCTCCGACTGCAACAATAGCTGCGGCATTCTTTGCAGCTTCTCCAACGGTATCCTTGAAAGTCTTGTTCCCAACAACTTGGTAACGACCTGAACCCTTAGGACCATTTGCAATAGAGCCCTCAACAACCAGAACATATCCACCTTCTTTGATAAGATCGTTAAGGAGAATCTCTGAGTTAAGCTCAGAGGTGTTTGAAAGCTTATCGTTTACCCATATACCTTGCTGGGCAAGAAGAGTTTCATGGTAAGCAAGATTGACATTGAGCTTAGTGAGTGCCTGTATAATGTCAGGATTGCCTGAATTCAAAAGGGATTCGGAGCATCCAGTGCATTCGGAGCCATGGAGCCAAACGATCTTTGTTTCTGCAAATTCAAGAGCGTTTACGATCTCAGTTTGGAAGCTGCTGAGGAATGTACTTGCTCCGAGAAAGCCTACTGCTTTCATGAAAGTGCGTCGATCCATTTTTAAGAAGTCAACACTATCCAGTGTTTGAACAAGATTTTTTATTCCAGTACTCATCTCTACCACATCTTCGTTTAAATAACAGAATAATACATTTGAAAACAAATACAAATTAAATATTCACTAAAATTATATAAATGCGAACATAAACCTATCGCTAATGTTTTCAATGAGGGAATAGTATTTAAGGTTTTTTACTTTTAATAATATAATACATAATAGGATAAAGGAAATTCAGAATAGTATATGAAGTATCACTCAGCTGAAGACTAAGTGGCTTCGTGATTCATTCTTTTTTCTTTTGAGAACAATTCCCCAAGTCCATCCACCGCATCCCACATGTATAAAATTCTAATTAGATTTAGATCAATGAGAGCAAATTTTTTGATATTAATTGCAGCATTAATGTTTTTATCAGGTTTTGTTTTGCAATCAGAAAATTTGAATTATTATCTCTTAGTATTAGTTCAGAGTTATGGCATCTACAAAAATTACAGCTTTTAGATGATGGTTTAAATATATATATCATAATAATTTTTTTCTGACCATTCTGATTTATACTAATTTTGTTACAAACTACTCAACGCCGAATCTTCTATAGACTGTGCTAAATGTAATTCTTAATCATGCTTTAACATTCAGAGTTTCAACAATTATTATTTGTTTCTCGCAACAAGTTTATAAGAGAATTGTTGAAAATAAGTTCTTTGATTTGTTATTTTCTAATGAAGTACACAACAAGTTTTTGTTAATATACGTTATCTTTGTGTGCAAGTATCGAAAAAGATTCTATAATAAATTGAAGAAAAACCAAAATAATAATTAATTACATTGAAAAGGAGGCCAATTTTGAAATACTAGAAATGGAGACTTGCAAAGACCACATCTACAAACTTGTTAAAGTCGAGCCAAAAATCAGCACACTTATAATTATTCTAAAATTGAAGCAAGAGACAACAATTATGCTATGGAAAACTCAAAAAGAGTATTTGAAAAAAAACACAATTGGAAAGAACATATACTAAGAGTAATGGATATTTCGTATATTATATAGGCAACGTTAGCAAAGAATCAGCCGAAAATATATTCAGAACCAGAGTTGGAGTTGGGGCTGACATCCATTGGGCTGAAAACCAAGTGATTTTTATGCTTTGTACTAAAAAGAAAATTAATTGTGGAATTTAAGAGCACTAAATTTTAATGTACAAAATAAATCAAGTCAGACATTATTTAGTCTGTCGAAAATTAGTTGATAGATAGCTATTACTGATGCTAGATACTTCTGCTCACTAACTAATGGAAAATAAAATGGATGATCAATAGTTAATAAAATAAATCCATCAAAATTTGCTCATCGAACTTTAGTAAAGAAAGCTATAGATATTGTTTCTTAAAGACATGATGAATAGTTGCCAATTATAGTAAAAAATTAGAGGATCAGTGATTTGGATAGAAAAATAATTTAGAATTAAAGAAGATTTCGATAAACTTCGGATTTTATTTCTTAGCAGGGATTTCTCATATCTTCCCCTCAATTTCTCTATTTAATTCCTCTTTTTGGCTTTACTTATTCTCAATTCTTTGATTTTAAAGATATCTTCCGCCATCTTCAATATAGTTTTTTTATTTTCAATGTCCTCAATTGATGAAGATTATAACAAAAAGCCGTACACAACATTTTTAGATTTACTCTTTTAACAGTAGTAACAAAAACTCTTCCTGCTTTGAAAATTTCTTTCGTTACTGAATAAACTCTTTCCCCTTGGCCTCTTTTTGAGCTAATTCTCTTATTTCTTAATATATCCTTTATTCCCAGCGTATGTCCTTTGACCGCTCTTTTCATTGTTGCATTATACCTTTCGTTTTTGCTCCAAAGTATCCTCTGTCCCTATAAACCACTTCATTTTCCTCTGTCAAATCTACATACGAATCATGTACTGACGCAGTTGTTGTTTTGAATCTTCTGATCAGCTCATAATCTCTGTCTATTATATTATGAAACTTATATCCAAAGTGAGACTTACCTCCCTTCTTTGTCCATGTTCCGTCTCTGCTTATTCTTGTTTTTGCCTCATCTCTCTCCTTTTGCATGTCCTGGATCTGGATGGATAAAAGTAGCATCCTGAATCATTCCCTGCTTTATCTGTAAACCCAGAGCATCAAGTTGGCCTTGCAACTTTCCCCATATTTTCTTTGAAATTCTCGATAATTCTATCCCTAAATAGCCATACAGTAGTACTATCAGGTATGTATTCAGGAAATCAAAGGAATTTTCTAAAAGAAATTCAATCTATACACTGTTTCTCAAGTTCAAAATCAGAAAGCCCATTCCATTGTTGTAAAACAAGCATTTTGAACATCACAATGACATCAGTTTCAGGTCTCCCTCCTGAAAAGGGTTTGTTAATATACATAGGCTCATGAATAATACGAAATGTTTTCCAATCAATTAAGAAATCAATTTCAGCAAGCTTATCTCCAACAGATTCAAGACGTTTATACTCTTTTTAAGAGCAAAATCAGTAAAAGTTTTCATGAATATACATAAATATTGACAAATTCAAAGTCAACCATGCTCAAGAGCATGGAGGTTATCGAAATTCTCTAAAGTAAATATAAACTTGACAGCTAAAGATATAAAATTGATAATGAAATACATATATATATAAGTATATATTTACATACAAAGATACGTACATCATAATTTAGTTATATTTTAGATAGCATGCATAAAAATTGTAAAAAAATCATAAATAGTCTGATGATATTCAATATATTATTTCACTCCATATAGATTTTGCATAGAGATTTTGGAGAGGAAAGTTCAAAAAAATATTGAGAAATACTTTTTTTTTGAATGAAGATATTTAGCAAATCAAACTTGAGAGTATATCGATATACCCTTGATTTTCAAGAATTATTTATACGCTGTTTATAAACATATGGCGAAATTTAGGGGTTTTATCGAAATACTCTATTAATTGAGCGATATATTAAGAATCAGCCTGTTCCAAATTCAGATCGAAAAGAGTTTAGAACAATTGTAAACAATCTTCGAATCAACTTATAAGCTCAGAAAAAACATTTTTAAATTATTCCGGAGAAGTGAGAAAACGCAAAAGATATAAAATAGAACTATAGAATTGCGAAAAGCAATTTTACCCTTGATTAATTTCAAAAGATCGGAATCTAATTCTAATCATTGAATCTGTACTTTTTTATTCGAGGAACTAGAGGAAATAAAAAGCGACTATTTAAAACAGCGATCAAAAGAAAAAAGTGGATATTAATCATACTTATATCTAGCGCAAGGGTGATAAGATGACTAATTATAGAAGTTAAACGAAAACCGGAGTGGGGATGAAACATGTTTATTCAGTAAATGAGAGTAAATAAAGGTTTTTTGCGGATTTAAAAACACAACCTACTCCTTGCTATAACAAAATTCCCGTAAAAAAACTAACTCGAATACGAAAAACGGATCTAGAACAGTTAAACGGCATAATTAAACCATATTTTGAAAGAAAATAGTAGAGGTAACATGTGTATAGCTATTCCTGGAAAAATCACTTGTATAGTGAATGAAAACACTGCCACTGTGAACATGGGGGGAATCTGTAGAAATGTAAATATGGATCTACTGGGAGGGGCCAGTGAATCTATGCTAGGGAAACATGTCCTCGTCCATGTTGGATATGCGATAGCTGAAATATCGGAAGAAGAAAGTGAGGAAACAATGCACCTTCTCAAACAGATCGCAGGTCTTGAAGATATAGATACCTTTGAAAGTGAATCTCAATGAAGAATGGATGCTGATTAAAATGAAAAATGGAAATCCTCCTTCAATATCAGCGATTACTAAACTTGAAAAAAAGCTACTGGAAAGAATTGGGAATTCAAAGGTATCGCTTCGCATAATGCATGTCTGTGGAACTCACGAGAGGACTATCGCAAAAAATGGACTTAGAAGCGTGCTTCCAAAAAATATTGAAGTTATTAGCGGCCCCGGATGCCCAGTCTGTGTCACTCCTGAAGAAGATATAGATATTGCAATCGCCCTATCAAGAAGCGGAATGACAATTGTAACCTTTGGAGATATGATGAGAGTCCCGGGTTCATCAGAAAGTTTGCTTGACTCAAAATCTGAAGGTTCGGATGTAAGGATGGTCTATAGCATTGAAGATGCTGTTAACCTTGCAAAAAAAGAGCCCGAACTCGAAGTGGTCTTTTTGGGGATAGGCTTTGAAACCACGGTCCCTGCAAACGCGGCTTCTCTCTTGAGAAATACTCCCGATAACTTTAGCCTCCTCACATCTCAGAAGCGAACACCTCCTGCAATAGATATACTGGCCAATGATACAGAAGTTGATGCCTTTATTGCTCCAGGCCATGTAGCAACAATTATAGGCACAAAACCTTTTGAACCTCTTGCAGAAAAGGGTTTTCCTGTTGTAGTAAGCGGGTTTGAGGCTCGAGACATTTTCCTTGGGATTAACATGTTACAAATGCAGGTAGAGGAAGGATGCTCAAGAGTGGACAACGGCTACCCAAGAGTCGTAAAACAGGAAGGAAACCGAGTAGCTTTGGAAATGATGGACAAAGTATTCGAAACTTCGGATTCTGAATGGAGAGGTATCGGGAAAATAAAGAATTCAGGACTCGTACTCAGGAAAAAGTTTGAAGAAAAAGATGCAGCAAAGAAGTACAAAGATTTTTATGCCTCTTTAGTTAAAGATATTCGAAAAAAAGCCGAAATAAAGGACAAAAATTGTTGCATTTGTGCAGCCATCCTCACAGGGAAAGCAAAACCTCCCCAATGCCCGAACTTTGGACAAACATGCACTCCAAAAACCCCTGCTGGGCCATGTATGATCAGCCAAGAAGGAATGTGTTATAACTGGTTAAAATATTCTATGAACGGAGGTAATAGACTTGCATGAACTTTCAATTGCCTGCGAGATCCTTGAACAAGTAATTGATTCAGCTACATCTCACAGAGCAACAAAAGTAAAGCAAGTGACTCTCCAGATTGGAAGGTTGACACACACTAATCCTGAGCAACTGAGTTTCTGTTTCAAAGTCATTGCAGAGGGAAGCATTGCAGCAGATGCAGATTTCATTGTAGAAATGCTACCCCATTCTCTTGAATGCGAATGTGGATATGAGGGAACTGTGGACAAATCACAAATCCGAAAAAGCAGCGAACTCAAAAGCGAACTTCTTACTTATATAGAAGCTATGGAATGTCCAATTTGTGGAAAAGAGGGCCACATTGTAGGCGGAAGAGAATTGATAATTAAAAGCATTGAGATCGAAACAGAAGACGAAGATTTAACTGAAGATAGATGAAAATAAACCATTAAGTGATATATTATGTTAATGCATGTAATCCATATGGAATACGACGTTTTCAAAGCAAACGATAAAATTGCTGAAAAAAACAGAAAACAGCTTGACAAGCATCAGGTCTTTTCAGTCAATGTCATGGGGGCAATCGGATCTGGAAAAACGACTCTAATTGAGGAAGCGATCAAAAATCTCAAAGAGAAGTACAGAATAGCTGTGATCGCAGGAGATGTAATCGCGGAAATGGATGCTTCACGCTTCAGGAAACTCGGAGTACCGACAATTCCTGTAAATACTGGAAAGGAGTGCCATCTAGATGCAAATCTATTGGAAAAAGCCCTTAATGAAATCGACCTTGAAAACACTGATCTCCTTATAATTGAGAATGTAGGCAATTTGATATGCCCTGTGGACTTCAAACTAGGAGAGCACCTGAGGATAGTAATCGTAAGTGTAACAGAGGGAGATGACATCATCTTAAAGCATCCGATGATTTTTAAGACTGCAGAACTTGCGATCATAAATAAAGTTGACATTGCATATGCAGTTGACTGTAATACCAAGAAAATGCAAGAGGATATTCTTTCCTTAAATCCTGATATTCCTGTTATTTTGACTTCAAAACACGACCTTAAAAGTCTGGAAACCTGGATTAGCTTTATTGAGCTTCAATTAAAGAAAAATGCGGAGAAATAAGATATATTAGGAGAGCAAAAAACGGAAAAAAAGGAGGCGGATATGAAATCCAATACCATTTCTCTTGAGCACGGTGCAGGTGGAGAAATCATGCAGGCACTGATAGGAGATATAATCCTTAAAAACTTCCGCAACAAAAGTGCAGGTTCTGTTGGGCTCGAAAACCTTGATGACGGATCCACGGTAAGGCTTGAAAATTTTAATCCTGCATCCGAACTAGTACTGACTACTGACAGTTATGTGATAACACCCTCCTTTTTCCCAGATACAAATATAGGAAGACTTGCAGTTGCAGGCACAATCAATGATCTCTCTGTTATGGGAGCACAACCACTTGCTCTTACCTGTGCTGTCATAGTTCCGGAAGGCTTTTCACTTCAAAAGTTCGAAGAGATAATCAAAACAATGGATGAAACTGCTTCAGAAGTTGGCGTGCCTATAATAACGGGAGATACAAAGACCGTCGAGAAAACAGCACTTGATTCAATCATCTTGAACACTGCAGGGCTGGGCATTACTGATAGCCCAGTCAGAGATTCGGGGCTCAGCCCAGGAGACAGAATTCTTGTCACGGGCACTGTTGGAGACCATGGAATTTCTCTTATAGCCCACAGGGAAGGTTTTGATTTTGATACAGACTTGGTCTCAGATTCTGCACCCCTATGGAATCTTATAAAGCCTATTTTGAAGCTTAGAACACTAGAAGGAGAGCCGGTAATAACAGCAATGAAAGACCCAACACGTGGGGGGCTTGCGAACTCCCTAAACGAAATGGCAACAAAATCCAGAACAGGTATCCTTATTGAAGAAGACTGGATTCCCTTCAAGCCTGCAGTTTCCGCGACCTGTGAGATGCTGGGTCTTGATCCTCTTGAGATTGCAAACGAAGGAAAAGCAATAATTGGAGTAAAATTGGGCTTCGAAGAAGAAGTTCTCTCAATTCTCAGGCAGCACCCTTACGGCAGAAATGCCGCTATTATAGGGGCAGTTACTACAGAAAACAAGGGAGAAGTAATCCTGAGAAACCGTTTTGGCGGCATGCGCTATGTAGATATGCCTTCCGGAGATCCGATTCCACGCGTATGTTAGCCTAGTTGTGCCAACAGAATTGAGATTCGGTATCTGATTATCCATTTAGCTCACTCAAGTGAACTTATTTTTTTATTTGTTTTTTATTTTTGCGATCTATTAACTTTAAATGATCAACAAAATTTTGGAGACAAATAACTTATCAGTGTACCATAACTATGCCGAATAGTATAGATTTTAAGTTTTCAAAGATTTGTAATTGTAATTCATACAAAACTGATAAACACAACTAATAGTCAATAATTACAGAAATGAACTCAAAAAAAATTCACACACTAATTTGTAATAGAGGATTAATTATTTGTTTTACGAGTTGAATAATTACAGAAAATTTCAATAAACCCCTAATTTTTGTTATATGATTAGAGGTTATATACAAAATAATTCGTGAAAATAAGAGGTTTATTGAAATCGATGTTTATCAAAATTATATATAGAGTTTAGGTAAAGAAGGATATACAATATTAAGCTCAAAAGCACTAATTCCTATGAATAGTATATAAATAGAATTAATTAAAAAAGAGTTAAGGGGTGCTTTCCAGAATAAAAAATGGGCAATTTAACGGATTTGCCAGAAATTCAAATTTAAATTCAGCAACTGTATATTTCTAGGTTTTTGACATGTGATTTCCGTTCTCATAACTTTTTAAGCTGTGAAATTTTACAGAAAAATAAGAATATTGACGCAAAAAGGAACCAGTGTAAATTTTTAGATTTTAATTACGCAATTTTTTGATCCTAAGTTTTTAGTATTGGTAAGAGGGAAGAACCGTACTATAAATAACAAAAATGACGGGTAGATAAGAGAAAAAAAGAAGAGAGAAAAAAGGGAATAAAATAGAGGGAACTGAAAAAGCAAATAAAATGAGCATAAGTGATAAAAAGATAAAAAGAGTATTGAAGAAAATATGATGAGCCATAAAAACCAATGACGAAAATATATGACAAAAATTCTCATCCGAAAAGCCAAGAAATCAGATATGCAGACAATTCAGAGGCTTCTATCCACTTACTTTCTTGACATGGAAGATCTTGACCCAAAAGATTTCTTGCTGTATGAGATTGATGGAAAAATTACAGGATGCATTTCCCTTATAAAGATTAATCTACATGGGAAAAATATTATGGAAATTCATTCCATTGCAATCCATCCGAACTTTCGGGGAAAAGGGATCGGAACCAAGTTGGTAAAACACCTTTTGAAAAATATGGAGAATTATGCATTCGATTTTTATGTAAGGACAACTGCTCCTAGATTTTTTGAAAAACTTGATTTTGTGAAAATAGAAAATTCTGAAAAGTTTTTTCTTTGGGAAGATTGCAAAAATTGTGAGTATTTTGAAAAATGCATTCACTATGCTATGAAATATTCTTACAACCCAGTAAAATTCTACCCATCACAATCTCTACAGAAAAGTAATGTTGATGTCGAAGGCGAGGAATAAGGTTCCAAAGTTTTCGATTGAAAAGCTTGGAACCTCATAGTTGGATTATTTTTGACTCGAAATTCTATAAATTCCCTGATGCGATTCTTTTGCTTTACTGATTCTATATACCTAGCAAAATTTCGGTTCTGTTGCAAAAAATCCTTTCTACTGATACAATAGAACAAAAAGAAAACCAAAGATAGTAACATGCTATCTAATTCCTTTAAATGGAAGCATTATGAAGGGGAAATTATCCTATTAAATGTAAGATGGTACTTAAAATATGCATTAAGTTATAGAAATTTAAAGGAAATGATGGCAGAAAGAGGAATTCAAGTTGATCACAGTACTATAATAAGATGGGTGCATCAATATTCCCCTGAAATAGAAAAGAAAATAAGAAGACATTTAAGACTAACAAACTATTCGTGGAGAGTTGATGAAACCTATATCAAAGTAAAAGGTAAATGGAAATATTTTTATCGAGCAGTTGACTCAAATGGAAAAACAATTGATTTCATATTAAGTGCAAAACGAAATAGAAAAGCAGCGAAGAGATTCTTTAAGAAAGCTTTGAGTTCAAATCACAATCAAATTCCAAGAGTAATAACAGTTGATAAGAATCCAGCTTATCCGCCTGCTATAGATAAACTAAAAATTGACAAAATACTACCTAAAAACGTAGGCATTAGACAAATCAAGTATTTGAATAACATTATAGAACAAGATCATAGATCTATAAAGCGGATAGTTCATTCAATGTTAGGATTTCAGTCTTTTCGATCTGCTAATAAAACTTTAAAAGTAATTGAAGCTATGAATATGATTAAAAAAAGACAAGTCAATAATTTAAATTACTCGGTTCCTAATGAAGTCAAATACATTAATCACTTATTTGGTATAGTTATATAATGTTGGTACATTTTCTTTGAATATTTTGATTTTTATTAATTACTTATAGATTTACATATTTTTTTGAAGTTTTTGCAACGGAACCAAATTTAGTATTCACTCACCAAGGCTACCTGAGCAGTTACCTTTTTCCTACTCTTGTGTCCTCAAGTTTAAATTTTTTAATGCCTTATTTTTGCTTTCCTATTTCGATTTTTTTTACAATTTCCTTTAAAATATTTTCTTTTGAATGCAGATAAAAAGAAGCTGGAAGTCCTGTATTTGAGATCATATAGAGTAAGCTCATAGCCGTCCTATTAAGTATCGGGGAGCAGTTTAAAAGAGAGCTCCTTGAGATCCTCACCATTGCATCCAGAGATTTTATCCCTGTAAGATAGCTTTTTATACCTATACTTCTCTGGCTTTTTTCAAAAATAAGATCTATCCATGTATTCATTTCATCGATTAATAGTTCCCTTGTAAGGTCTTCAGTGACAATGTAACTTTTCCCATTTTTGATATTTTTAAAAAACTTCCTGAAATTATCACCCTTTGCAAGAGTGTAAACCTGCCCGAGCTTTCCTGAATGAGTGTCTGTTGTCGCAGCAACGCCTTTGTCGAATCTTTCAGCAAGAGCAAGGGTAAGTTCATTTTTTTTCTTTAGCTCATGCATATTATACTCAAGTACAGGGAAAAACTTTGCAAGCCTTATTACTGTAGATGGCTGAGGTTCCCGATGGAAGTCAAACCAGAAAGGATGATTATACATGAAAGGCAAACCTCGATTCTTAAGGTATCTAACAAAACTTTTCAAATCTCTTTCTATTTCTGCGATCTCTCGAAGTTCGAAGAAATCCTCCCTATCAAGCTCGAAAACATTTACATGTAACTCGTGTCCTGCAAATTTAGGGTCAGCAACACTCATTTCAACTCCAGAAATAAGCTTTTCCCGATCCCATCCAAGAATCTTGTATGCTCCGATGGTATTGTGGTCTGTAAATGTAATATAATCCATTCCCATCCCTAGCGCCTTCTCATAAAGGCTCTCTGGATGCAGATTCCTTGCAGGAAGCACATCAAAGGAGCAGGTTGTATGCACGTGCAGGTCTGCTCGCCTCCAGCCCTCTCCTATAAGCTCTGCTGCACGTTCCGAAGTTATTAGTCTCTTCTCGAAATTTCTCTTTCTTCTCCTCATAAGTGTTAATCCATTTATTTTAATTTTTTTGGATTGTTTTAAATAAGTTTAAATTTTTGTCTAGTATAATATATCCTTTTTTAGATTAAGGTTTTTACGGAAAACTTTTATCAATATTTAAAAGTTATCCAACTCCAAAGTGAATTTTTAAGCTTTTTTCTTATTTTAAAACCATATACGCTTGTTCCTTGCCCATAAGATCATATTTACAAATATTTATAAATAAATAAAGATAGTATTATTTGTGAACATAAATAAAAATTGATAAAATACAATCTATTTAAAATTTAAAGAATATAATCCACATAATTTTTGAAAATTAAATGAGAACAAAAAGAGATACAGGTTAAAATTTATACAATGTAAATTTTTGATATAAAACATTGATTTACCCTAAATTTGACAAATGAGTAAAGAGAATTGCTTTTTATGTGAAATTCTGTCAAATGAATACAAACACAAAACAGAGGACATTCCTCACAATTTCTGAATAGAGATATATTTTCCCATCAAATCTATCCTTGCTGTTCAATCTTTTCATGAAAAGCTTAATTTTTGCGAAATTTTATCAAGTATAAAGAAAAGAGTTAAATCTCAATAACTTATTGGTAATCTTGTTGAGCTATTAGCTCACAGATAATTTTAGCATAGAAGAAGTTGGAAAATTATTGAATCAATAAAAAATTATCGACACGTGATTCTTGAAATATTCAATGAAAAAGTTCTTTACAAAATGCTTGAAATTTTTGAGAATAACAATAAGAGAAGCCTCTTTGATATTCTGAGCAGTCCAGTTTCTGTTTATGATATCGAACAAGCTGATCTAAACTTGTATTGAACAAATATGCACTTCACCATATTATATATAAAATTAGAGAAATAAAGATATAGTATGACACAGTACAGCGAATTTTGATGAACTTCGATACATTTGAGCATTAAAGAGTTTGATTCTCTTAACAGTAATTCTAACTCATCAAAACTTTTACTGGTTTTGGTCTTAAAGAATAATCGATATTTCTTCAGTTAGTTGAAGGCAACATAGCTGAAAATTATTCGGCTATTGATTGGAAATAGTTTAGTACCATTTTTTTAGTCCATATAATTAACAAAACAGTTATTTAACTGAATTATTTGTATTATAAGCTACCTTTCCACAATAAAAAGGAACTAATCATGCAAAATATTGTGTCTATAGAACAAAAGATCATATGTTTTTTTGTATAAAGTATCGGGAAAAATATTCTTAGAAAAATACATCATCAATTATTTCAAATTAGTATACCTTAAAATTGGTACACAGTACTGCTTTGAGTTTGATCAATAGATATTGTTTCGTCATATAAATCTTTTCGTTTGTGCTGAATCAAGGAATTTTCCTCTAAGAGTGAGAATGATTATAAAAGTGATCACAGTAAGAAAAAAACAGAATAATGCTCTAAAATCAAAAAAGATCTTGACAAAATTGTGGAGTTATAGATGTTAAATCGGAACTGGGGTGATGATATAAATTCCAATTAATTAAAAGCCATATTGAAAATCAGGGAAACCATGAAGAAAAAGAACCATATAAGCAAGTGGAAATTTTAATTTAGAACAATTCTTTTATATAGAAAGTCGGGTGTGAACATGCCCAGTTACTTGCAGCGGGGTACATAACCATAAATTTGAGTTTTTTTGTAGAAGAAACATAGATGGTCATAATAATAAATTGACATTTTCCAGAAAATTCACGTTATTGCACTCAGCATACAATTTCGTGCTTTGAACATTAGGTTTCCTGTGCGCAGAAAATATTAGAAAAAGATTGCAGTTGACTAAAGTGTATTCTAAGATGATACCTTGACCAGCTATCGAAGCACAACTGAGATATATAGAATGTTAAAACCAAAAAAGCTAAAATGCAGTAAAAAGTTATTTATTAAAAATTTAAAAAGAGCTTTATATATATATATATCACACAATTGATTTATTTTATTAAAATCCTGACTTCAATACCCAAATGAGCTCTCATTCAAAATTTAGAACCTATCTTACCACTGATCTATGTAACATTTCAAGTTCCGCTTCGGGAAACATGATTTTATAGCCAATGTTTTTCAACACCATTCAACAATATACAAATGGAGCAAGTTCCCTTGACCAATAATGACATCTTACTCTGGGATGAAACATTATTTAAAGACCTTTCCGTTCTTGAGCCTGACTATCTACCCGAATATTTCCCTCATAGAGATTCACAGTTAGATGCGCTCAAATTCGCTCTTAGGCCAGCTCTGCGCAGCATGCGTCCTTTGAATTGTTTGCTTGTAGGTCCTCCTGGGACAGGAAAGACCAGTGCAGTTATGAAAGTTTTTAAAGAAGTTGAAGTCTATGCTCCTAATGTGGTCGTTGTAAAAGTCAATTGCCAGATTGATTCCACACGCTTTGCAGTAATCTCGAGAATTTACAGGAAAATTTTTGGAATTTCGCCGCCTAATTCTGGAATTGCATTTCGGAAGATTTTTGAAAAAGTTGTTAATTTCCTTATATCTTCAGAAAAAGTGTTGCTTGTTGCACTAGATGATCTCAATTATCTTTGTTATGAAGGGGGGCATACCAATGAAGTGATGTATTCCCTGTTGAGGGCTCATGAACAGTACCCCGGAGTGAAAATAGGAGTAACCGGAATCGTAAATGACACATCTGACCTCTACTGTATAGATTCCAGGGTGAATTCAATTTTTCTGCCGGAAGAGATACCTTTTCCGAAGTATGAGAATGCGGAAATTCTTGACATTCTCAAGGACAGGATAAAATATGGATTCTATCCAAAGGTAATTTCGGATGAATTACTGAAACTTGTTGTTTCATATGTAGAAAAGACAGGAGACCTTAGAATTGGAATAGATCTTCTTAAGCGCTCCGGATTTAATGCAGAACGCAGGGGAAACCGTACAATTTCCTCTGAAGATGTAGAAAAAGCATATGAAGCAACCAAACTGCTCCACCTTTGCAGGGGCATAAGCCTCCTTTCATATCCTGAAAAACGTTTACTCGAGTTAATAGCAAGAAAAGGAGAAATACAAGCCGGTGAGCTCTACAAGTCCTTCCATGAACTGCTGCATCTAGGATATACCCGTTTTTACGGAATTGTAAACAGACTCCAGGTGCTTAACTACGTGGATGCGGATTTTTCTGGTAAGGGGCAGAGAGGTAGAACACGAATTATAAAAACAAAGTATGATACCAAGGATATACTTAATTGCCTTGAAAAGAGCTGAATTGATAATTTTAATCCTCATAGATATATAAAATTCTTGAAAATAGAGATTTGCATAAATTTTGATGAAAAGCTAAATAGATTATTTTCCAGACCTTAATTTTAATAGGCTAATGTTAAAAGCACAGCCCTAAGACTGTGCCTTTCCTTAATCAGCCCGAATTAATCTTGGGATTTATTTTAGGAATTACATCATTCCGGGAGGCATTCCACCCATTCCAGGAGGCATTCCTCCACCCATTCCTGGGGGCATTCCCATCCCCTCTTCTGGGCCAGGAGATGCACGAGTAGAGGCAATGACATCGTCTATTCTAAGGATCATAACTGCAGACTCGGTGGCAGCATTAATGACCTGGGTCTTGACTCTGAGAGGTTCAACGACAAAGTCCTTCCACATGTCAACAACCTTGCCTTCGAAAACGTTCAGCCCTGCAGTTTTCACTCCCTTCTCATGTTGAGAACGCAGCTCCATGAGCATGTCAATAGGATCGAGTCCGGCATTTTCTGCAAGAGTTCGTGGAATGACTTCGAGAGCTTCAGCATAGGCTTTTACTGCGAGCTGTTCTCTGCCTTCAAGGGTTGCTGCGTATTCCTGGAGTCTCAATGCAACTTCAACTTCAGGAGAGCCACCGCCTGCAACGAGCTTGCCATCCTCAATTGCAACTGCTACCACGCGAAGTGAATCTTCAAGAGCACTGTTTATACTTTCAACTACATGCTCGGTGCCACCACGCAGCAGGATGCTTACAGCCTTCGGGTTGTGGCAACCTGTGACAAAGGTCATTTGGTCGCCGCCGACCTTCTTCTCCTCCACGAGTCCTGCGTATCCAAGGTCCTCAGGAGCAACCTCATCTAGGTTAGTAATGAGTTTGCCACCTGTTGCTCTTGCAAGCTTTTCCATATCGCTTTTCTTAACCCTTCGAACAGCAAAAATTCCTGCCTTTGCAAGGTAGTGCTGGGCAAGATCTTCAATCCCCTTCTGACAAAAGACAACATTTGCCTTGCTATCGATAACCTTCTGAATCATCTTTTTTAACATCTGCTCTTCCTGGTCAAGGAAGGACTGAAGCTGGTCAGGAGAGGTTATAGAGATTTCCGCATCTACTTCAGTATCCTTGAGTTCGATTGCGGTGTTAAGGAGCATGATCTTTGCATCCTTAATCTTTTGAGGCATATTAGGGTGAATTCTTTCCTTATCAATGATCATGCCCTGAATAAGTTCGGAGTCTTCCACCTTGCCACCGACCTTCTTAACAACATTGATATTTTCTCTATCGATGACGTTCTTTCCATTTGTGTCGACAATGCTTGTGACAGCATCAACTGAAATTTTAGAGAGAAGCTTTTTGGAGAACTCTGCAGCCTTTCCAGTCATTGCAGTTTCAGAGATGCTAATTAACAGGTCCCGGTCAGAAAGTATCACTGGCATTGCCAAGGAGTTCAGAACATCCACAGCTTTTTCGGCTGCAAGCCTATACCCAGATGCAATAATCGTCGGATGAATTTCCTGCTCGATTAAGTCTTCAGCTTTTTTCAAGAGTTCACCTGCAACTACAGCTGCACTGGTAGTACCGTCCCCGACTTGTTCATCCTGTGTTTTGGCTACTTCTACTACCATCTTCGCTGCAGGATGTTCGATGTCCATTTCTTTGAGAATGGTTGCTCCGTCATTTGTAATGACCACATCTCCCATTGAATCAACGAGCATTTTGTCCATACCCTTAGGGCCGAGGGTTGTTCTGACCGCTTCAGCTACTGCCTTTGCAGCCATTATGTTGTTACTTTGGGCATCCCTGCCTCTAGTTCGCTTACTTCCTTCTTTTAAAATGAATATTGGCTGTCCTGCCACGATTTACTCCTCCATTAATGTGAGTTTGGAATGGCTCTTAATTAGAATCGCAGTTTACATGTTTGTACTTCTATATAAACTCATCCCACTGATAACCCTGATATATATGGATCTTGAGAATGGATTTTCTCAAAGGCCAGATGGATAAATTAGTTTTGCACTAATTTTTTTTCGCAGAATTTTGAATTGCTATCCATAAACAAACCCGATTAAAAAATGTTAAATTTTACATCAGGCCTATTGTTAATATTTAACGTTTTTAGAAAAATTAAACTCATAATAAATGGAAACAGATAAGTTACGGGAATTACATTATACTAATATAACACGTAGAATTTTAAATAAAAATTTATGAGGATATGAATTAAGCTAAGATATACAGTATTTACGAATTTTGCCAGTTTAGAAACCATTCCTATGAATTAGAAAAAAAAAACCATTTTGTAATTCTTTTTGAGAAGGATTATAAAAATATGTTAACCTATCAAGAAACGTTAAATTTATTTCTTGCTTAAATTTCATTAAATAATTCAGAAGCAATTTTACTGAAAGATTTTGTAATGCCTCAACTCCCTTGTTCCAGTTTAATAATGTCCAAACTGATTACTGATTTATTTGATACGCTCTAATCTCAAGAAATTACCTTAATACATTAAAAATATCATATAAAATAAATAGTATTACAAAAAAAATAACATCATTGAAACTGATGATTTGGAACATATCAGAATATTGAATATTTTTCACTACACATCCAGTTTATACATTTAATATTTATCCGTATTCACAGGGAATTTGCTTGAAAAATTTATTTATAGAACCCACTTTTTATTTGTTGTAATAAGCTGTACTCTTTGTCCTGATCCGATACTACCACATATTGGAAACGGATCTATTGCCCTTAAACATTTAATCAAACACATTAGAAATATTTTAGTTCCCACCCTTATGATTTTCAAAAATTTCCTTAATTCTTTTGTTGGATCTAGTTGCAATTAAAAATTCCAACTTGTTCTCATACATTATTTAGATAACTCCCCTGTTAAAAATGATCTATCCATGTGTAAGAGGACCCCACTTTCATTCTCATGATTTCAATCCTTCAAAATAAATATATAATAAAATTAGACTATTCTGTGCTCAACACATTTATGTCGATAACATCAAATGATAACTTAGAGTTTCCAGTCATACTATGTTGCAAAAGGAATATTCCATAAAGTTTCATTTTTCGCTTTTAATCTCAATTATATATAAAGTGCCTAAACTTTAATAATGTGGAATATAAAAAATGTTATTAATGTAACGGATTTCATATAATTAAAAATAGCATCATCGAAAGAATTCTTATTTTCCTATTCTGGATCTGAGATCATTGTTTACAAATTCAATAAAATGAGTATAGGATATTTCAGCATTAAATAAAGTATTTAGACTTCTTAATCGCTATAGTTCGTCTCATTATGCAAATTTCTTATATCAACAATATTACATGATTCAGAAAATATATACCAAATACAGAATGAAGATATATGAGAGATTAAATCATTATTCTTTGTACTAAACAACTACTTCATTACTTCAAATAACCCTAGTATATTTTTTGATTTATAGAAATTATTTTGAGACTAGGTAAATATGGGAACCTTTAAACTCAGATTTATTTGAGACGAAACTGTGGCCCAGAAAATTACTGCACTTTTAACACAACATGAGATCCTCTTAGAATTCATGAAAATAAATCATGCAATAGAGGAATAATATAATTTTCTAAAAAAGGATTTGAAATAACGAATAATAAAAAAAGAAACTATCAGCACTTGTGTACTACAGATGTCAGCCATAAAAAGAATCAGCGCTCCAGCACTTCATGAAGCAATTTCATTGCCCTTTTCTCATTTTCTCCACCGCACTTGGAAGCTAAATTTGCATAATGCTGAATCAATTCGAGGTATTTTTTATCACCTGAGAGCTGGTAGCGGGTTGCATGAACGGTAGCCTCAAGCACCGCATTGAATCCTCTGTTTGGAACCAGAATATTCTTTTTATTCATCTCATTGAAACCTGTATTCATGGGAATAAGATCTGCTATCAGGCTTTGATCTGTATTAATAACACTTATGCATTTAAAAACGATCCAAGCTGCAGCTTCTTTCAGAATTGGAAAATTGAGCCTGTGAGCAGTCACATAGTCAAACTCTGAAGGTTCAAGGTCGAAAAAAGTTGAACGCACAAAAAGTAAAGGATTGTAAACTATGTTTGCTGCCATATATCCTTCTTTAAGAACGTTTGCCCATGTATGGCTGCCTCTGAAAAGCCTGACAAAAAGCCTTCCATCCCTGACGATTAATCCTATCGGAGCAGCATTAGGATATTCCAGACCTGTGCTTACAATTGTTTCGGAAATTCCTTCCAGGATTCCAAATGTGGAGATATCTACAGTGGAAAATTTACTTCCGTATTTTGTATATTCAGATAAAAGTTTGGTCAAAAGCGCAGTCCTCCCAAGAGAGCAATGAAAATTCCGGCAATAACAATATCCGCTGTTGAACCTGGGTTGATTTTCTTTTTAAGAAGTTCGATATCAAATTCCTTTACTGCAGGAATCATAGACGTAAAGTCTATGATTCCACTGTCTGAAGATTCTTCATAGGCCAGTAGAATCTCACATGCCCTAGTTGATACGTAATCTGCAGTGGCTTTATCGAATTTTGTCTGGATAAAAGTGTCCCTGTGCCTAGAAAGCAATTTCAAAAATGTATATACTATAGCTTCGTTGATACCTGAGTCTGAACAATTCAAAACTGGGTATTCTACTCCTGAATTTCTAGATTGCATGAACTTTGTGATACTATTTGCTCCTTCAAGGCAGCAACCAAATCCTGAGACCCATTCACATGCAATCATATCATATCCTTCTGCCATCACCATTAGTTCGTAAAGCGTAACTTTTTGTCCTCTGAGTTTGACAGTTGATTCGGGATCTCCAAGGCTAAATTCATCTACACTGTTTACCCTGGCTCCTGCCATGTCAAAAGCCCTATAAAATTCGACCGCATCCTCACAGTCTGTTGCTCTGACAAAAAAATGAGCACGTGAAGCGAGATTTTCAAATTCTTCTGATGAAAGCTTGCAACGGACTTTCCCGTATGAATGTAATAACTCTCCCGCAGCCATTGAAAGGGGAATCAATAATAGAAGAGCCCCAAAATGAGTATTACCACCCTTTTGCCAGGCAGAACTCTCACAAATTGCATTTCTGAAAAGTGTCCCTATCCCACTCCTGCAACTTGCAGCCATTTCAATTGCAGGGTAAACACTCACTGAAGAAGCTATAAAATGCTCAAAACATGTATCAGGATAGTTATGTTCACGATCTACATTTCCTGGCTTGGGAGAAGCAGAGACTTCCAGCAGCATAGCAAGCTGGGCACAACGAGCAATAAGACTTGTGATCTGTGGGTCTTCTGCCCCATCAGGACAGGAAAAACCAAGATTAATGGGATTCATTTACAGAGATTCTGGCATTATCCAGCAAGTATTCAGCCAGTTGCTTTTTGAGTTTCATGTAATCTACATCAGAGAGACCAATTGTGTTTAATGCACCATCCCTAAGCCAGCAAGGCTTGGTAATTTTGCAACACCAAACCAGGCTCCCGAAGCAAGTATCTCCTCCAAACTCCAGCATAGTTCCCTTCGCAAAGTCAAACTTCGTCTTGGAAAACTCTTCTGCTGTATAACCCAGTTTTCGGAATTTTTCATGCACAGGACAGGGTTTAACAGGAAGACAACAAAAAGCAAGAGCTCTGAAGTTACCATCACTGCAAACATGCTTAGGGACATTATACCAGCCAATGGATCGCTGATAGGAACTAACGCTCTCTACCAGCTCCCCTATAAGTTCATGATTCTGCATAACTCCCCTGGCAACAGATACCATGTCAACGCCGCGGGAAAACATATCCTTTGCTCCCTCAAAATCAGTGACCGAGTTATTACCTATAAGGAAGAGCCTTGTAGCATCCCTGTAATTACTAATCGCATCAAGGTCAGCCCCAAAACCATTTCGGCTAGCATCAACGTGTATTATGTCAGCACCCGACTTATCTATGAGCCTGGCAAGCTCTATGTCATTAACAACATTTGACCTCACTTTTACTGAAAGTATGACTCCAGTCTCCTTTATCGCCTTGATCCAAGTAGAAAGTCGCGGAAAATCATGGAGTAGAGCTTCCCCTGTTCCAACCTCGAGCATTTCTGGTTGCCTGCAGTGGGCATTTAGCTCGAGGATCGCTCCTTCTTCTTTTAGAAGTTTTGCAGCTTCGATAAGAGGTTCAAGTTTAGTACTTCTGACATTTACCGCGACTGCACTTTCGGAAATTATTTCCTGAATTTCCTTTTTAAGAAGTTCCATTGGTTCATCGGAGATGAACTCTTTTCTACCCATAGCTACTAGATCTGATGCAACAGTAATTGAGGCTTTATCCAAATTGAAAGCTCCAAGAACTACCAGACCTGCATTACTTGCATACTTGTTAGCAAAACAGCTATCTACAACCCCTGCAATTGAAGCTAGTGCGATCGGATTTTTAAAACGGACATAGCCAATATGCAAATCAAACAGACAATCACTCATGTTTTACCTCTTAAAAATAAGCTTGGAAGCTGACAAAAAATAATATTCATTGTCAGAGATCAAAAAGTAATGATAATTTTCTTTCGACGATCCTTGAAAAATGGAAAAATCCATCTATAACTTACGGACAATAATACATATATATTAATATTTTGATGCATTCAAATTCATAAATTTATATAAATTTATATCAAGTACAAGGAACTAGTGCATCTTAATAAATTAACCTAATAATAAAATCGAAATATCTCAAAATTATCGTAAAAATATATTGTTTATCAACTTTTGGAAATGCAGGTTCCCAAAAAGATATATATAGCTAAAAATATCAATGCCAATTGATAAGTGATATGCGAGAGAGGCTGGACGGCTGACGGGCCTTCTGGTCTGAGGAAAGTCTCCCCACCACTCCGGACACACGAACATCTGTAAAGGATGTCGGGCGAGAGTCCAGGCTCTGGCACAGAAACGAGAACCATGCCTTGAAAATGCGATGATACGTACGTTGAGGTCTCAGGGAAAGTGGATGAAACGGCGAACCCTCGTGGGTGCAAGTTGAAAATCGGGAATTAAGAGCAGTCCGGAATCTCCCGGTTATTTTGGAAACGCATAGCTGAATGCCGTCACTGCAAGAGTCCTCAGGACCTTTTCCTCCACTGATGGGTGGCAGAAAATTTTGCAGGAACAGAAGGGAGCTTACGAGCCTCACTCGCATAAAATTATCCTAAAAATCATTAACTATGTTCTAATAACCTTAGAACTCATTATTTTTCCCCATCATTTACATGCTATAGCTATTTTGAATAGGTAAGATGCTGTAGTATCCAATTTAACTGTGAATTTGAAGTCAATTTTTTTGTGTACTGTTTATAAATAGGTCCTTCGGATTAGGAGGTATATCTACTTTACAACTTATTAAGAATTTTGGCTTCAAAGAAAATTGTGCACGCTGCATAATTTATAGAGGATTTTGATAAACCCCTAAATTTAGTCATGTGCGTATAAACTGAATATAAATAACTAATGAGAATCAGAGGTTTATCGAAACCCTCAACAGTCACTTCCTTAAATGAGAATGCAATACATATAAATATTTAAAAACAGAATAGTAGAGCATCATATTCCAGTTCGAGATCTATCCTGTTGTATGCTCATTTTAAACTGAATAACTACTTTCAATCACATAAAACAGAGAAAAGCCATTTTTTTCAGTTTTAACGATTTTATTTTGGAGGCAGGTTCAGCCAGAAAAAATTAAGCAATAACCATTGGACATAGCCCTTATAGTCCCTATTGATCACTACTTCATCCAGATATTTCTCTAGAATTTCCCTGTTGCTAACAGCCAGTTTGAAAGAGATTTCTGGAAAACGATGCATTACCTTCTCCAATTTAAGAGAATTGGTAAGATAGTTTCCAAAATCCTGCCTACAACTCGATTCGTATTTTTTAATGTCATTTAACTTTCTGCCATACATCATAATGCCTGCAATCGTCTCTGCAGCGAGTTGTCCGGATCTAATAGCATAGGCCATACCTTCTCCTGAAAAAGCTTCTACAAAACCCGCAGCATCCCCGCTTAGAAGAATTCTTGAATTTATTGTTTTTCTTGCGATTCCACCCACAGGGATGATATGGGAACGAATAGGAAAAGTGCCAGCAAAACCATTTTCCTGCAAAAAATCCAGCATCACTTTTTTCGGATTCTTAAAATATTGAGCTATTCCCATGACCCCTACAGAATAATATCCAGCATGAGGAAAAATCCAGCCATATCCTCCTTGAGCAATCCCGAAGTGAATATCTAGAGTGCCAGGACACTGAATCTGTATAGCTCCACTCTCATCAGGTATTTCTGACACAAGCCCAAGACAGTATTCTGTTCGTTTATCTTTTGATCTAACTTTGTATTTAAGAGATCCACCTGAGCCTTCTGCGATCAGAACAAATTTCCCAAGATAAGTATTGTCCGTGGTCTTTACCTCAACGAAATTTTTTCTCCCAGTACAATCCAGAACCCTTTCTCCGGTATGAACCTCAATTCCAGTTTCTTTAGCTTTTTCAAGCAGAAAATAGTCAAAAACCGTTCTTGAAACTAACAAGGCTAGATTACCTTCTTTTTCTGCCTCTACAAAACCATCCATAAAATGAATTTTTACCTTTGAAATATATCTCTCAACCACATACCCAGGAAGACTGAAATCTAAGCAAGATAAACCATATGAAGAAAGAGCACCCCCGCAAGATTTGTACCTCGGAAAATGTTCTTTCTCAAGCAGAAGGGTTGAAAGCCCCTGTTTTCCAGCTGTTCTTCCGGCAGATGCTCCTGAAGGTCCTCCTCCTACTATAATCAAATCATACATATTTAAACACCTGCTTAATTATATGAGTTTAAATTTAAAAGACAATGATGGAGATAGTATTTATGAGTAAGACTGAAATTTATAAGTTCAGAGTACTTATAATCTGCCATTTCAATGGAAGTGAAGACTTTGAATATTAAGTCCGGAAGACGATTCATTATCTCGGAAAAAAATCAGCGAGTACTTAAGATGAGTCCCGCACTCTTCCTGGCAGAGAGATTTATGTATATCTAGATCTTTGAGATTCCCACAACACAGACAAATTCCCGAGATCATTTCAGAAGCAAATTGCCCTGAGATAATGGAATAGGGTAATCCATTACATGAAAAATAATCCACAAATCCGGCAGCACATCCGACTAGAAGAACTTTAGAGCCATTAATTCTTCTTTCAACTCCACCTCTCGGGATTTGATGTCCATGAATTTCATATTTACCGGAAAAAACATTTTTCCTTAGGAAATCAAGCATATATTTTTTAGGATGTGAAAAATTCTTGATAACCCCGCCAATTCCAACAGAATAATAGGTTTCGTGGGGAATAATCCAGCCACATATATCTCCAGAAATTCCAAAATACAGTTCTAAATTATTACTCAGACACTCTTCAATTTTGTTTTTTTTCGCAGGTACTTCTGCAACTACACACAACTAATATTCCCCCTGATATCTGCAGATTACACACATTTTTTGACTACACTCTGGATTCCTTCGGCAACTAGCGCAAACTTTGCATTGTATACCGTCTTGTTAGTCTCCACTTCAACATAGGTGGGCATTTCCTCGCAGCAGAGAACTTTCTCCTTTGTCTGGACTTCGATTCCTGTTTCTTTTGCCTTTTCAGGAAGAAAAATATCAAATTCTTTCTGGAGATCAGAAATCGCATGTTTTGAAAGCCTTCACCACATAGCTTGTATCTATGAAATTTATCTTTCTCAAACATTTGTGTATTCAGGCCATGCTTCCATCTCCACCTCTGAACCGAGACGGAAGGACCACCACCTATAATAACTAAGTCATGCATGAGAGTAACACCTAAAAATATACACAAGTTTAGAAATTTTTAATTCTTTCCTGAATTTTAGATCTATCGCAGTCAATTGCAATAGAAGTAATGATAAATTATAGCGCTTCCTTAAGATATTAAAAGTATCCAATTTTATCTCAATATCACATATATCTAAAAAGAGCTAATTTAAAGTGTTGGTATCAGTTCAAAATTTAGATAAAATAAGGATTCTGGGAAAATAACATCAATAAAAAGCATTAAAGGGCTGAATAAAAATTAAATTCTAGACGTATAAAAGACACACAGAGCAAAAAAAATCTAAACTCTGCTATCCAGGACCCAGATGAAGGTAAATTTTGTACAATTTTACACATTACTGAAATGTATTTAACAAGTATCTATATCTATTTTGTTCCAAAATAACTATGCTTTACCTGACTTTTTTGTAAAGAGACCTTAGTTCTTAAAAGTTTCAAAAACATCCAGAACCTTCTGATAATTTACTTCTGTTCCGAAGCAGCCGTCTCTTTCCGTAGGAATTCCGTAACTCACGACTTTTCTACCTTTGAGAGCACGCATAACTTTATTGATTTCATAATCACAGGCAATTAGAAGGACACCATCGGCAGTTTCCAATTTAAGGATATTTTTTATGTAAGAAGAACCTGTCAGAATAAATAATTTATATCCATATTTTTCGGAGTCTTTCTTCAAATTGGTATAAACACATTTGCCACAGTAGTTACACTGAATTCCTGTCTGTATCGTGGGGGCTATGCAGTCAAGGTTCCGCATACAATGGGGAGCCAGTATAACCCTTTTTTTTGTTTTTGCAAAAGCAGATTTATATGCCCTATTTTTCAAAGATGACATCCATTTATCCAAAATACGCGTATCTGAAAACTTGAGGAAAAACTGTCTTAAAGGCAGATAAAAAAAATCGAGTACATTTGAAAAAAAACCTGCTAAATAAACGCTCCTTTTAAGACTTTGTTTGCTGACGACTAGAGCAATGCTCGAGAGGATAAAGGATATTATTATAAAAAAGAAAAGTACCTTACCGATGGTGCTATACATTGCACATCTCCATTTTTTGAATAATCTCCTCAACGTTAGCTTTGGTATTGAAACATCCATCTTTACGAAGAAGAATGCCATGAACAGAAACAAAAGATACAGCTTGCATGCTTTCAGCAAGCTCGTTATAACAGGCAACCCCCAGGCAAGCTTCAGGCATATATTCCTTAAAAATTTTTTTGATAAAACTCCCCCCTGGAACTACAAAAACCCTAAAGTTACATCTACCAGCAGCATCGCAGAGTTTCGAGATATCACATAGTCCACAACGCTTGCACTCATATCCAAAAACTGGATCACACCTAGCCTTGCAGCTGGGATGCCGCAAACACTGTGGAAGAAGCAAGATTCTCCGGCCTTTTGTATGCAGAAAATCATCAAACATAACAGCATTCCGGATATCAATGAGTATATCATCAACAAGCGTATCCCTGATCCAGAAAACTTTACATAGCCATTTTGCAGGAGAATAGAAAAAATAAAGTGTGAACAACACAAATCCCGGAAAAATGATCTTGTGATTTTTAAAAGAGTAAGCTCCTACTAACAGGGCAATTCCCATACCTGCAAGAGCAAAGAGTATAAAGTATACGAATATTTTTCCAAGAAATTCATAAGGAATCTCCATATTCAAGGGGAAGAAAGTATCGCTATTTAAGCTTTACTATATTAACCTTGTTTAATAGTATGAAATTAATTTGGAGTGAAAAATCAGATTTTAGTCAAAAATTATTTAATAAAATTCAAAAATTAATTACTTACAATAGATTTCTTCATTCTTCCAAAATATGAAAATGGCCCTTCAATATAGAACTCAACTTGACAAATTAGGGATATAATTTAAAATTAATTATAGCCAGGCAACTATAAAAGTTCTAGATTATTTTCAAACTTACTTTAGACAATTTGATAAGGTAAACTCTGATTTCGGCTTGCTCTACGATTTCTGAACATAGAGTATTATCGAACCAGCTGTCTAACCTATTGAAGTTTAAAAAGTCTGTACGAACTCTCTTCTTTAAAGTATCGAATCATATTTGATAGAGAATTTCCGATGGAATTTCATTAATAAATTAACGTGATCTTTACCTATTCCTATATACTAATTTTGTAGCCTTTCTCAACGCAAATAATGATAAGGATCTAAATGAATCCTTTAATTTACTTATTGTAGAGAATTTAGATAAACCTCCAGAGTATATCTATACTTAGGCACCGACACTATGGGATAGACGACTTGACCATAGCAATGGCTAAATCTGTTTAATTTTAATGAGTATGATATCCCTGTAACATATGGATGCCACCACCTTTGACCATGGAAGCAAAAATAAACTCATTTTCAAAGAAGCTATGATTTAGAGAATTAAACGAAAACAAAAAGAAACGAGAGTCCATATCATTCCTACCTATGGAGTAGAATAGTTTTGACCGTCCGCACACCAGAAGCATAAAAAATAAGCCAAGACTATTTATTAAAAGAAGGACTGGAGATCCAGCCTTCGTATTCTTTTGTTTAATCCAGTTTCAGACCTAAAGCCTGTGCAACTAGCTCAATGACATCTTCAACGTCGATGTCAGCTTTCATAGAGTCACGGCCATCCATCAGGTTTCTCTTACAAAATGGACATGCACTTGACAGGATATCTGCTTTGGTTTCGAGAGCATCCTTAACTCTGGACTGTGCAACACCATCTGCAAGATCAGGGATACCAGCCTTTACTCCACCTCCGGCTCCACAACAGCGCTGAAATTCTTTGATCCTATCCATTTCAACGAACTTGACACCCGGAATGTGAGTAAGAACATACCTAGGCGCATCATATACGCCTACGTGACGGCCTAGGTGACAGGGATCATGGTAAGTAATTGTCTTATCAATAGACTTTTCCCATTTAATTTTTCCCTGCTTTATCAGGTCTGCAAGGAACTCAGTGATATGAACAACCTCAAAAGGCAGTTCTTTGCCGAGAAGTCTTGGCCAGTCTACTTTTGCAGCACGGAAACAGCCTGAACATGCGAATAGGACTTTTTTAGCACCTTTTTTCATGATGGCTTCTACATTGTGTTTTGCAACTTGAAGGGGCATCATATCATTGACATGTGCCTGCCCTGTCCTGATCAGGGCAGAACCACAGCACCATTCATCTTCCCCAAGCATAGCAAACTTAATGCCTAGCTTGTTAAGCACACGAGAGGTAGCAAAGGCTAGAGTGAGCTGCTTGTACCCTGCAGTACAACCAGTGAAATAGACAATGTCTGATTTGTCTTCAATTTTCACATCATCTGGAACCCAGGCAAGCCTGTCTTTCTGGTCAAGAAGGTAAGGGTTATGGTACTGCCCAATAAGCTTCGGGAACATATTTTGCTTTCCGTACGGACCAATACCTTTCTTGACAAGGTTTGCCCTCAGGGCTTCCCAGAGTTCTACGGTGTTGATGCCGGATTCACAGACAGTCCCACATATACCGCAGGTTGTGCAGCTGTGAACATCATCTTTAAACTCCTCAAGTTCCGACTGAGGAGATTTCCTGCGGACCAAAGAGCTTTGCTCTGATCCCATAGGATTTGTTCATGTACTGCCTCCAGCGTAGGATCTTGTCTCTGGGAGCTAAGCCCGGTTTCCCATCGGTGGCAGCATAAGTTGGGCACCATTTGACACATTCACCACAGCGTGTGCAGGAGTCGAGTTCCATAAGTTGAACTGCTGTAAGATTCTTCGTATCAATTGAAGGGGTACGTTTTGCCATTTTTTTATTCGCCTCCTTTGTTTGCAAGAATTGCAAGTGGCGTAGCGATTACATGAATGTATTTACTGTATGGAACATATGCGATGCAGAAGAGAAGGGAAATTATGGAGTGGAACAGTGCTGCAGGCGGAGCTGATGCTGGATTTAGTCCAAAGCCCCAGATAATATCGTTCCTAATACCATCGGCAATAAAGCCGGTGATTGTGATTATGAAAACTCCTGCGAGAAGAAGCCAATCATACATTATGGAAACTTGCCTGATTTCTGTAACAAAAAGTCTTCTCACTATTGCAATGAGGACTCCGATAAGTAGAATGTACCCGAAAACATAGTTTGGGAAAGATAGGATATCTCTAAATTCAGCAGGTGGTGAAAGGAAGCTTGAGTCCTAATCTTTTCGGTCATTTCGACTGTAAACATCATCCCTGACATAGCAAAGAGGCTCATCCAGCCTGCAAAAATACAGAAGTGCATGAACCAGCGAAAAGTACTCCTTTTGAGAATTCTTCTCTGGAAGAGAATATCAAGAATTAGAACCTCTAAGATAGGCTTTCCGTGTCCATGACGAGACACCTCAGTGACCTGCCTCCACCAGGTTTTTAAGAACCTGATAGCACTCCCCTTCTGCCCTACCTGAGGTTCAAGGGCATAACCTGTTACTCCGGACCCCCATTTCTGGAGGTTACTTATCATACCATATAAGAAAATCACAATAGCTATTGTGCTGAATATCATTATCTGAACAAACGTCATCCTCATTGTTTCTGAGAGCCCAGAATAGTATGCGTATGCCATTTCACTGCTAATAGTCTATTCCTCCTATATATAGTCAAAAACTAAGAACTAATGTTACTCCTAAAATTAACATGTTATAAAGTGTAAATAACAGTAAATACAGAGTGATAACCGTAACAACTGTCTGCATAAGGTTTGAATAATCTGTTAGACTTTGTATTTATTATATTTAAACGTTATCTTTAATTTGCAATACATCGAAAAGCTTGCAAGAGCCGCGAAAATTTTTGCTTGGAACTAATCGAACAGAAAGAAAAAAGAAGGAGAATAAATAAGGATAAGAATTAAATTATAATATCATCATATATATATCATTATGAAATTTTTCTCTAATGAATATAAAAAATAATTTATAAATAAATCACAATCAAATGCCGAGAGCAATAACAGTTGATAAGAATCTAGCTTATTCTATTGCCATACATGAACTGAAAAATGAAAAAAAGTTGTCTAAAAGGATTGAAATGAGATCAGTAAAATATTTGACTAACATTGTAGAACAAGATCAGAGGTCTATCAAGCGGATAATTGCTCCAATGCTAAGCTTCGGTCTTTTCGCTCTGCAAGTAAGATTTATAAAAGGAATTGAAGATTTGAATATGGTTAAAAAAGGACAAATCAAGAATCTAAACTACTCTGGTCTGAATGAAGCTAAATATACCAACCAATTATTTGGAATAGTTCTGTAATATTGATAAATTTTTCTCGGATATTTTGACTTTTGTTCATCACCCATATATTTACGTGCTTATTCTGATATTTTTGCAACGGAATCATTCTTGGTATTGTTTGAATATATATAGTATACAAATACGATTCAGTGAGGATCCCTGTTTTAATATGCTCGCCTGATAGCTGTAAAATAATACGAAAAAATATACCGATTTTTAAATTAAACTTGTCCTTCTCTTGAATTCTTGGAGCATTTCAAGTTAGTCCTACCCATCTCCATAATGCATATATTAAAATATAATCTATGTATTATACTTCGTTGGAGATTCCTTATGGAAAAATACAAAATGTCAGGATACAGAAAAGATCCTGAAGTTCTACACCTCTACGTAAAGGATATTAGGATTTTGACACCGAAGGATTATGAAACCTTAAAAGCTGCTATTCCGAAAGACTCCCATAGAGCAGTACTCGACATCCTTTTAATCACAGGTATGCGGTATGCTGAGATGCTCAGGCTTTACAACCACAGAGAGTGGTACAATGATAAGCGGAATATAATCCACCTGCCTGAAGAGGCTCAGAAGAAACATAAAAGAAGACAGCTTGAAAGAACTATCCATCCACTACCTAGCATGTTTAACTACATTCTCAGAGATTTTTGGGAAGGGAAAAGACCACCTCTAGAACCTACATGGAACAAGAATTTTCAAAGATGGGCTATGAAAGCAGGCATCAACCCATATGGATTTTCAGTTAAAACTACAAGGAAGACTATAGAGTCATGGATGATAGCCGCCGGAGTGATTGAATCCACTGTGTGTTTGCGCCAGGGACACGACTCACTCACTTCAATGCGCCATTATCAGGGGCTCGCTTTTTCTGATGACGAGATGAGAGGTATCAAAAAGCAGTTAACAGCTTGGGGATTAATGAGATGACAACTAAAAATACAGAGGCATTAGAATCTGTGATTCAGCCACCTAACCAAAAATTGTGTATGAGATTAAATCAAGATCAGGAACTAAAACCTCGAATTATGAAAGATGGCCATATTGCCAAAAATTCGCTGTTTCACAATCATGCAGGAGAGAATATTGGAATTATACAAGTGTAAATCAAATTTTACAATTCCAAAGATAGAGATAAAAGAGCGATCTACAAATAATAGATTGCCAAAAGGGTTGATTAAATACGTTAAATGCCCTAAAAATGACGGATTTAAGCCAGTTAGGGCTATAATAAAGCCAAGAGAATACTTAAGAAGATTTCAATAAAACTCTATTTTCACGAGTAATTTATATTCCATATATAATATATGAGAGCTTATCGAAATCCTCTTCATGATCAACCAATCAAATATTGGATCTTTGGGAAATTTTCTTGTAACTCATGAGCCAGTTAAATTTTTCAGACTGGACAGGAAGGGGAAAAAGAATACCCTAATATATTTGAATTTCTTAATGAAATGATTTTTCGAGTTATGCTCTCATTTTCTGAGCCAACTGTCTACCTATTTTCTCAACCTTTTTTAAATCTTCGTCGTTGGCTCTACCTCTCACTTGGAAGTTTCCCACAATCTCCAGTTTTGAAGAGATAAGAATCTCTCCGGCTTGTTTGAGTGCTCCTCCGCCCCAACCAAAGGACCCAAGTACAACACCATACTTTGCCGGTGGATTGAGAGCTTTTACTAGATAAGTACCATAAAGAGCAAGCGGATGCATACCTCCAAGAACTGTAGGTACTCCGATAACAATCGAACGGGAGTCAACTAGTTCTCTTGCAACATCTCCAATATCTGAGACTGCAAGATCATACATTTTAACATCTACCCCTTCTTTAAGAAGAATTTCTGCAATTGTCCGAACCATATCTCGAGTGGATCCCCACATACTCACATAGATGATAAGGGCTTTATTCTCTGTTTTCCCTGCAGTCCATTTAACATACGGACCGATAATACGGTTTGGATTTGTGTAAATCGGCCCATGACTCGGCGCAATTATTTTGATATTAAGATCCTTAATTTTATCAAAAGCTTTTACCCCCATTTTCCCGAAAGGCATCATGATTTCCCCATAATAACGTTTTGCAAAAGGGATCAGTTCTTCGATATCTTCATCGTAGATTCCCTGAGCTGTATGGGCCCCGAAAAAATCGCATGAAAAAAGAATTTTGTCCTCAGATAAGTATGTGAACATTGTCTCAGGCCAATGAAGCCAGGGAGCTTCTATGAAACGGAGGGTCTTTCCACCCAGATCAAGGTTGTCTCCGTCAGCGACTATTTTAATCCTGACTTCAGGCAGCTCGTGATAGAGCCTGGCCATACTTACTCCTTTTTCGGTTGTGACAAATAAGGCATTTGGAGCTTTTTCTAGGATAAATTTGATGGAATTGGAGTGATCCGGTTCTGCATGGTTCATGATCAAGTAATCAAGCTTTTCCAAATCAGAGATCATATTGATTTTTGCTTCAAGTTCCTCTTCAAAACCCGGATTCACTGTATCTATTAGAGCTGTTTTCTTTTCACCTTTTACGTAGTATGAGTTGTAGCTCGTGCCATCTGGCAGAGGAATTAAAGCATCAAACATTCTGCGTGTCCAGTCTTTTGCCCCGACACTGAAAACATTATTAGAAATCTCTGGAATATTATAAGTTTTCATAGTTTCCTCCATTCTACATGATGGAATTTAAAAACATAACTAAATTTTGAACTATTTTTATCAATCTAATAACTATTCATCAAAATTTTCGTTTATCTCAGCACATGAACTCAATGCTAAAATTCAGCACAGTGATTATCTGACGTGGTAGATTTGTAGACTTGAGAATATGTGCTTAAAATATAGGTTACATAATTTGTTTGATGTATATTTGGCATTTTTAAAATATCTAATTATCTCAATATAATAACGCCTTATTATATTTAGATAATTATATTAATAGAATAAGTTACGCTCCTCCTTTACACACGATATTTCCAAGATAACTAATAGTTCCTACGGAAAAATGAGCGGAATTACCTCAAGATTCATTTCAGTAGAGATCACACAGAGTGTAGAGGATATGGGAAACTTTCCAGAGAACCATTATTAACTGACAAATTTGTATTTCAAGCTACCTTTGAATTATATAAATGGAACTACGTGATGAAAATCATCAGTCTATAAAAATATTATATTATACTGTTTTTGAGAAGTATTACAAAAAACTCTCTTAAACAATGACTGCATCAAAGTTTGAAAGACATATAGTCTGAAATTGATAAAAAGTACTGTTTTAAGTTTGATGCAATCGGTACTTTGGTAATCGTGTACATCTTTTCATTAGTGATGAACCAAAAAATATCTTTCAGAAATGATGCAAATTACAAAGAATATCGCTGCAAAAAAAAATCATTCAAGAATACTATGTGATTAAAAAAGTTATTTGGTGGCAAGCTGAAAGTGATTGAGACAACATCAAGCTGTTTGTGGTGATACAACTTCCGATGATACTAAAAAATAAATTTAGAATCGGGAAACAAAAAAGAAAAAAAAATCATAGAAACAAATGAAAATACTAAATTTGGAATGATTCCTTTATATTCGGAGTAGGGGCTCAAACTTACACATTGTTTGGAGTTGCGTACGTTCTCACACCAAAATTTTGAGATTAAGCGAAATATTTAAATCCAGCTAACAGTTTGTTAATAAGTGTACACAAAATGTAAAGATGGATTGATTCGGAATATAAAAAATTTTCAAATGGACTCGACGGGATTTGAACCCGTGGCCTTTACGTTGCGAACGTAACGATCTTCCCCTGATCTACGAGCCCTTTAAAAGAAGGGGGTGATATAAAAATATTTATCCGGGTATATTGTCCGGCTCTTTTTTCTGTTCAGAAACGATAGAGTTCCAGAACCTGAATGTTTTCGACGCCTGGGACTTTTGCGAAAGCCTCTTCTATAGCTTCGGTTCCACCTTCTCTGTCATTTACAATTAAAGTAGCTATAAGGGCCTTCAGCCCGAAAGCAATGGGTTCTTCAATAATATCCCCATGAAGGTCAGCACCTACTGGAATTGCACCTTTTATCTTTTCTTTTAGCTCTACAAGGTTAGTATCAACACTTTCAGGCATGATTTTCATTTTTGCCGCAACTTCACCCATTCTGATACCTCTGATCTTTTAGCTTCTTCTGTTGATCAAGTTCATTTTTGATTTTCTTATTAAACGTTTCTATATGATTCAGAACTTTGCCTTAAATCATGGAGCCTTGTATCCGCACTTAGGACAGGTGTATACGTTGCCCTGCTGCCTACAGCTTGCACATCTCCCGATCTCTACTCCACACTGAGGGCAAGGGAATTTTACGTAGCCCTTTTCAACAAGACGAATTCCGCATGAAGTACAGTACTCAACTTTCTGTGATGACATTTTTTTCTCCTTAAAAATTATTTCATGTAGCAAATTTGCAATGAATTACCAGTAAACCAGGTACTTTAGAATTGGTTTTTTGCTCCGAGAACCTTTATCAACTTCAGCGAGTTTAATGATCCGAATTTAATGATGCTTTTTGGATACGCTTTGCTTCTCCCCTATCATACACGATATACAATTTAAATATTCCCCTTTACAGCCGTGCCAAATACAGGCTTCCCGTATAACGCCTGAATAACCCTTTCTGGATATTTCCCGTTTACAATTAAACACTCCATCCTGTTTTTTTGCAGAAATGGTAGTAAGGCAGGATCGATGCAGCTTACACAACTTCCCTCTAAATCAGTAACAGAAATTTCTCTCATCAGCTTCCCTTCTTTAAATATTCCATCTACATCCGTAGCCTTCAAGAGAATTGCCTCTACTTGCTTCGCAACCCATGCAGCAATGGTGTCAGAGGTCACGTCCCAAGTATGAGGTAGTGGGTCTTCGATTTTGAGAAGCCTATACGGAAAAAGAATCGACACTCCTTGAGGAATATCTGTTATCGAGTCTGTTGGCACAACGCCGCTTTTATCCTGCAGGTAATAGGCATATTGCTCCATACCAAGTATAGACATCCAGTGAGAAGCATCTGCTCCAAAAGAAAAAATTCTGTCAGCTGACCTCACGGTATCAGTAAATGTCCCACCTCCAGGTACGATAAGAATGGAACTGTATAAGCTCCCATAAGCTTGCCTGCCTTCGAAAGCCATCGAGTTTTCGGAATTAAATTCTTGTATCAATCTATTCACAAGTTCTGGAGCTTCTTTGAAAAGACTCCCCCTATTTTAATCACCGCCCTCATGATTTTAGTCCAGTTGGCATTATAAATAGCCAAGCCCGTGATAAATTACACTCTTATTCGTTCTTCAAATGTTATTATCAATTTTTAGCGTAGATTTTGATTTAGATAGTTGCGTACATTTATAATTAATCAACTTTTCAAGTCTCTTGAATTGATTTAAGAATATTTCGAAAACCTCCGATTTCAACAAATTGCTCATTTAGGTTTAAATATAAACAATAGCCAAAAATTGGAGCTTATCGAAATTATCTTAATTAAAATTATCTTATTAATTATTTCTCAACTTCGTTCATTACACTTTTCAGATAAATTTAAGAGAATTTCGATAAACTTCGGATTTTATTTCTTAGCAGAAATTTCTCATATCTTCCCCTCAATTTCTCTATTTAATTCCTCTTTTTGGCTTTACTTATTCACAATTCTTTGATTTTAAAGATAGCTTCCGCTATCTTCAATATACTTTTTTTATGTTCAATGTCCTCAATTGATGGAGATTATAACAAAAAGCCGTACACAACATTTTTAGATTTACTCTTTTAACAGTAGTAACAAAAACCCTTCCTTCTTTGAAAATTTCTTTCGTTACTGAATAAATTCTTTCCCCTGTGACTCTTTTTGAGCTAATTCTCTTATTTCTTAATATATCCTTTATTCCCAACGTATGTCCTTTGACCGCTCTTTTCATTAACGTTGTGATTTTGCTCCAAAGTATGCTCTGTTGTTATATCTACATACGAATCATGTACTGACGCAGTTGTTGTTTTGAATCTTCTGATCAGCTCATAATCTCTGTCTATTATATTATGAAGCTTATATCCAAAGTGAGACTTACCTCCCTTTTTTGTCCATGTTCCGTCTCTGCTTCTTCTTGTTTTTGCCTCATCTCTCTGCTTTTGCATGTCCTGGATCTGAATGGATAAAAGTAGCATCCTGAATAATTCCCTGCTTTATCTGTAAACCCAGAGTATCAAGTTGGCTTTGCAACTTTCCCCATATTTTCTTTGAAATTCTCGATAATTCTCTCCCTAAATAGCTATACAGTAGTACTGTCAGGTATGCATTCCGGAAATCCAAGGAATTTCCTAAAAGAAATTCGATCTATACACTGTTTCTCAAGTTCAAAATCAGAGCGCCTATGACATTGTTGTAAAACAAGCATTTTGAACATCACAATGACATCAGTTTCAGGTCTCCCTCCTGAAACGATTTTGTTAATATACATAGGCTCAAGAATAATACGAAAAGTTTTCCAATCAATTAAGGAAGCAATTTCAGCAAGCTTATCTCCAACAGATTCAAGACGTTTATACTCTTCTTTAAGAGCAAAATCAGTAAGAGTTTTCATGAATATACATAAATATTGACAAATTTAAAGCCAACCATGCTCAAGAGCATGGAGGTTATCGAAATTCTCTTAAGTTAATTTAGATCAAGTGAATGAGGTAGCAAAAATACTAATATCGTATCCAAATTTTTGCCTTTTTTAAGCATAATATCTGCATAATATATTTTTGAGTTATTCAGTAAAAATATAAGATCATGATTATTTTCTCTTTTATTCTTTCGAAAAATTCGCGCACATTTTTCTCTTCTGGACTTTCTTAAAGATTTTATTCTTTATACCCATTTATAACATAGAATACATTAGCATTATACATTCACAATCTAGATATTTATAAATAATTTAAGTTTTGACAAAACAAGCCAGAATGATGAGTTATCTCTTATTTTTGTAGCGAAGATTCATCCAGTATTTTCAAATTTCGCAAGTCACAAAACCATTTCTAAAAATTAGAAAATTATAAAACACAATATAAGGTGACAAATTATTTACCACAACGAAACATAACTCCACTTTTTTGAAGAGCTTCAGCAGATTTACCGCTTGTGCTCAGAAATTATGTGGTATCATTGATAAAATAACTTTACCTGATAAAGAAACCACACAATCAGAAAATATTTAAGATTTATTTAACGCTGCTATATCTCCCAACAATTCTCTTAGATTTACAACCAGCGATTTAAGGTCAAAAATAAAAATTCCTCAAGATGATACTATTATTTGAATACATAAAATCAAATTCTATTGAAAATATTGTCTCTTAATTTAAAAGAATAAAAAGTTAAATTCTTAGATGGCATATCTTACAAAACTAAAATCCACTATATTATTGTTTACTTTCAAAGTAATTCCATATCATAGAACCAGAGATTCTCCACGCATAAAGTGGATTAAAATCGAAGAATTGAGAATATTCATCCTAGATCTTGGATATAATGGCAGCTTTAAGATACATTTGATGTTATTAACATAAATAGATTAAGCAAAAAATATTAGATTCTTCGGAAATCTTACTTAGAAGCATTGGATAATGAAATAAAAAGTAAGAACCATATCTATATATATGAAAAAGAATTTTTTTAACAGTAAAGTTATTCTCAAAAATTGATGATAAAAACTTGAGGGATCTTTAATAAACCTCACATTTCCATGAGCCATTTTGCATGCCATATATATGCATATAACTAAATTTTGGATTTATCGAAATACTCTGAAACCTGTAGTTGCAGCTAAATCAAACAAAATAATTAAAGAAATTTTTGAAAGCATACGAAGTAAAATGGAAATACTATACGAAGTAAAATGGAAATATTCATACTCTCCTTGAAGATAAATTTAATAAGGTAGGATTTTCAATCACACAGTCTGGAAAAATACTTGATATGGAGTTTTTGTTCCATTTTTATTTTCACTATCCAATTTACTCAAAGTATTAAGTAATTTTTCCTTTACCAATATAATCTGTAAATTAAATATCAAAAACTTGATCAAAATTTGAAAAAACTATCAAGGGAAAAAGAATGATCTGTCAAAAAAATCGTAAAAACTAATAAAATATTTTTGATCATATTTATTAATCCTTCGTTCATCTCAAATATGAAAATCTCATTTCAACATGAAAATCAAACTGTCAAATTAAAGTTAAAATCCAGTTTTGCGACATTGCTATTGGTTTCAATTATATTCCATTTATGGAAGAAAAGACACACAAATATGAAGGAATTGAAGATGATTACAGAAAAATTGAATTAAGATTTATTGATAATTTTTTAGTGAACCATTTAAGAAAAAAAGTATTAACTTAGTAAGATTATTCGATCATAACTACAACAAATCGAAATAACTGAATCCATGAAAACACTAATTAGGTTGAGGATTATATCAGCCTGCATCCCATCAACACCGTTAATTATTTGTTGAGTTGAGAGGGAAATAGAAAAACATAGGTTTTGTCTTTGAGTAATTGATCAAGTATGAAAAATGAACAGATTCTTTATTTTTTGAAAATTTTAGAGAGCGTCTGATATTTACCATTTCAACAACTAGGAGACAAGACCAAAAAAATAAGACGAAGACATAAGAAAAATAAACATCTTGACAACTAAAGTTTATGACCTCTCAAGATTCCTGTGAAAACAAAGCTCAATTGGACTAAAACTTTCTGCTTAGGGCTAATCATATATAGTTCCATAGATGGATACAAAAAATGAGATATATAACTTTCATAAAGGACGGGGGACGTATTGTCTAAAATAGCTAATAGCATATTAAGTCTTATAGCCTCGATTTCTCTGCTACTACTGGTTTATAGTACTTATATTATTAGGGTGATCCCTTCTGAAGGGTACGTAATTAACATCTATAAGCAGCTTCCTTTCCATTTTTATTTAACTTTGCTCTTTTGCTATCTTTCAGCTTGCGTTCTACTACTCGCATACAGAAAAATTAGTGCAGTTCTTATACTTTTGCTTGTTCACATTATTGTACTGATCATCCCTTACATTCTTGGCTATGTTTCGCCGAGCAGAGGCGATGAATTCCTATATATAGGACTTGCAGGAAAGAGCGAACTTCTTGAGTTTTCCAATCTTTCTCCAACAGGTCCTCTATTCATTTCAGCTTTATCTCTTATCACAGGGTTGAATAAGTGGGTACTTTCTTATTTTTTGCCTGTTTTTTTTTCAATTATGTTCATCACTGGAATGTTCCTTTTTTATCGAATATTCATGAACCGTGAAAAATTGATCTCAGTAGCTTTTCTTGCATCAATGATTCCTTATTTTGGGCATTTCCAAGTTTCAACATCTGCTTATTACATGTGCTTTTGCCTTGTGCCTCTTTACCTCTATGTACTGAGGAATGCACTTTCTGGTAGAAATGGAGCCGTTTATATTTGTTCTTTGTTGATGATACTTTTGATTCCATTGGCACATCCGTTAATTTTTATATATATAACTTTTTTTTTCTTATCTCTAGTCTTTTCGCTAAAAATGTTAAAGCCCAGTTTTCTCGGTAAAGTCCTGAGTTTTAATTTCCTTTCCATGAGGTTTCCCAATTATAGAGGAAAAAAAATCCCTTTATCCATCTTTTTGTTATTAACTTTAGGAAGTTTCATACTCAGCGCAAGATACGCTTCTCAATTTATTGATATTTTTCTTCCAACTCTTGCCTGGCGCACTAAGGCACTAATATCTGAAGGCTTCCCCAGGATACCGGACACCGCTAACAATTTTTTTACCTTCATACATCTTTCCAATCTCTATTATGGCAAGTATTACATTCCACTAATTTTTATTTTTATCAACTCAATAATTGTGTGGCAGAACCGCAAAAGATTTTGTCATCATTTCGTCCACAGATATCCCCGCTTTTTGATTTTATATATCTTCACCTTTTTCCTGGAACTTGTCTTCCTTTTTAACCCCTTTATTCCTTATCCTCTGGATAAGTTTGCAAACTTGAGTTTCATCATTTTTGCCCAGATTCCTTTGCTTGGGTATTCTCTCTACGTTATTTTCCTCAGGAAAGGATACATCTTTGGCCTTGGTTTAACAGTCCTGATTCTCGGCCTTCTCTGGACTCTAGGATTCTTCAATTGCTTCAGTTCACCTTATATTGGCGGAATTTCGGAAGCACTTTCACAAAACGAGATGGAAGGAATCCACTGGTTATCCAATGTAAAAGAAAACTATCCATACATCATGTCATTTGGAGAGAAAGTAGAAATTAATTCCTTGACAGGAAACTTTAGTAATAACCTGTACCGACCTGCCGAGTTTGCAGAGGCCTGGCAAAGGCTTCCAATTTATACACTCAAAAGTGACTCAAAAGTGAATTTCCCCTTAGAGGGTCCAAATGGAAATGAACCTTTCTATCTAGTAGTAACCACCTTTTCAAAGTCTTTGGACCATGATAACCGAAAATATGATGAAGTGCCAGTTTCCGTCGGATCTAGTCGGAGCAGTTATCCTGCGCACAAGATCTACGACTCTCTTAACATAAAAATTTATGAGAATAAACTCTAAATTGACTTTGTCATATTTACCCCATATTACCTTAATATTGTCACATCAAAATTATTTTTGCATACACTACAACCATATTCAAGAAATCAGACAATTTAGACAATTTTCACAGATAATTTTCCCTACTATTTTTGCCTTAATCCACTATTTTCGGTTCCGTTGCAAAAAATCCTTTCTACTGATACAATAGAATAAAAAGAAAACCAAAGATAGTAACATGCTATCTAATTCCTTTAAATGGAAGCATTATGAAGGGGAAATTATTCTATTAAATGTAAGATGGTACTTAAAATATGCATTAAGTTATAGAAATTTAAAGGAAATGATGGCAGAAAGGGGAGTAAAAGTCTACCATACAACAATCATGAGATGGATACATCAATATTCCCCTGAAATAGAAAAGAAGATAAGAAGACATTTAAGACCAACAAATAATTCGTGGAGAGTTGCTGAAACCTATATCAAAATAAAAGGTAAATGGAAATATTTTTACCGAGCAGTTGACTCAAATGGAGATACAATTGATTTCATGTTAAGTTCAAAACGAAATAGAAAAGCAGCGAATAGATTCTTTAAGAAAGCTTTGAGTTCTAATCATAATCAAATTCCAAGAGAAATAACCGTTGATAAGAATCCAGCTTATCCACCTGCTATAGATAAACTGAAAAATGATAAAATACTACCTAAAAAGGTTCCGTTGCAAAAAATCTGGCTCCCTTACAAAATCAGAAAAAACCTTCACAATTAGGAAAATTAATCATTTTAATTAGAAAGAAAATGACACAGAAAGGTTAGAATTATAGTGTCAAAATGCAGAAATATTATTTTTGCAACAGAACCTCTAATCGGATCTGAAAAACGCCTAGTCTTTTGCCCTTAATATTCGAGATATAAGTACTCGAAAAAAAAAATAGTGAGATCAGAATTCTGAGCTAATAAATGACTTTTTTCAGAAAAATATTCGCTTTAAAGTACGTACTTCCAGCCATCTTTTTTCAGGTCTTTTCTGTGCATTTCGTAGCCAGGCATGAGTTTCTCGACAAGTCTCCAGAACCTTGCAGAATGATTTTTTTCTTTAACGTGACAGAGTTCGTGTACTACCACGTATTCAAGCTGTTCAGGCGGAGCCATCATAAGCTTGAAATTGATCCTGAGGACGTTATCAGCAGAACAGCTCCCCCAACGCCTGTTTTGATATTTGACTTTAAACTCAGGAGGAGTTAACCCAAGCACTTTTGAATAGGCCCTGAGAGTACTCTCAACATTCTCTTCGGTGCGCTCGATATAAAAATTACAGATAGCTTTTTTTACCTGAAGAGGAACTAGATATTCTGAAATTTTTGTAGGAACCGCAACCGTAAGTTCAGAATTTTTAACAGAAGCTATAGGCTTTTTTATACTATCCAGAGATATCATTTTCAGGGGATATTCTCTGCCGAGATAGAGATAGATCTCACCCTCAAAATATTGCTTTTTCTGATCAGGCAGTCTATTTGTCTCAAACAATTCAAGCTTTTTACAAATCCAGCCTGCCTTCCTGTTAACCATTTTTTTTATGGTTTCAGGATTAAGGCCTTGAGGAGCCCGAAACTCAACTTTCAGATTCGGGTGAACTACAATCTCTGCTCTCTTTCTCTTTTTGCTGTAGACTATTTCGTAGTCTATTATTCTGCTATAAGCTTCAATGTTGTCGTTTTTTCTCATCCTTGCTGCCTCTACCAAAGTTTCGAATTTCGCCGACTCTACATGGTTCCGTTGCAAAAAATTCAAAAAAATATGTAAATCTATAAGTGATTAATAAAAATCAAAACATTCAAGGAAAATGTACCAACATTATAAAACTATACCACTTTCCCTCTCAATATGAAAAGATCCTAGACTTTACGTCCCTTTCAGTGAATGAGCTCTTCAATGATAACAGAACCTTTAGTAAGTATCGGGTTCTGTTGCAAAAATAATTTTATTGCCTTTTTAGGCAATAACTAGTGCTTTTTGTATTATTATTGACATGTTTATGGCATAGAAATATCCCATTTATGATGTTTTCTACCAGTTTTGTAAAATAGCCAGGTTTTTTGCAACGGAACCCGTTATTTTCTCTCTAGCCTGCATATCCCCATGCCCATGATTTTTAATGAAATAAAAATATTATAGCTTCTTTTAATACTAGAGAATTTCGATAATACATAATACGTTAGAAAATTCCAACCGCGTAAGTTTTAATAAAAAACATTTATAACTATAATTTATTAACGCAAGGAAATGACCTCTTCATGAAAGTCAGCCGCAGGTTTTTTATTCAAATGGTGATGGCTGCCGCCGGAGCCACAGCATTAGGCTGGAATGCAGCTGCAGACATTCTCAAAAACGTGATGTGTTATGAGCAAGAGGCGCCAAAAAAATTCTGAGCCCCTCAAAAATACCGAAATACGTTAATCAATTAGCGAAGCCTCCATAGTTTATTCCTGATCCAGTAACCGGGAGATTTGACATATCAGCGTCTTCATTTACCCAGCAGATACTACCTGTTACTGACAGCTCGGGAAGGCCCACAGGGTATGGACCGACAACAGTTTTCTGGTTTAGTGGCCTTGTTAAAGATTCAGGTACCGGTAAGCCTACTATCTTTAAAGGTGTACCCGGGGCAACGTTTGAGGCGGCCAGGGGAGAACCGATCGAAGTACGATGGATAAACGACATCAATGTACCATTCATGTTACCGGTAGACTCAACGCTTCATTGGACGAATCCAAATAAGATGACCGTGCCAAGGCCGCCCTTCAAGGCGTTCCCACCTGGCTACCCGTAAGCGCAACGTCCGGTGCCGATTGTAATAAATTTACACGATGGAGAGACCCCTCCAAAGTATGACGGCAATCCAGGTGCTTGGTTCACAGCGAATGGGATCAAAGATCCGGCATTTGTTACCAATAATACATACACATACCTCACAACACCCAGCCTGCGACAACATTATGGTACCACGAACATACCTTCGGTCTCGTACGCCTTACTGTGTATGCCGGGCTTTACGGATTTTACCTGATCAGAGATCCCAAAGATACTGTCATGCCACTTCTCCCCCATGGTAAATACGAAATACCTATGGCCATCCAGGACGTAATGTTTTACGAGACGGATGAGGAGACCGGTAATAACGAGCTATCCTATCCGACGGCGGGCACTGACCCGGAATTCCATCCATACTGGGTTTCAGACACATTAAACGATATTATCGTTGTCAATGGCAAGGTATGGCCAAACCTGAATGTCGACAGAGGGCAGTATCTGTTCCGACTGCTTAACGCTTCAGGTAATCGATTTTATGAGCTATCGTTTTCAAACGGTATGGAGTTCATACAAATAGGTGTCGATGGTGGCTATCTGAGATCTCCCGTTAAGCTCAAGAAGGTACTGATAGCTCCGGGCGAGAGGGCTGAGATTCTGGTGGATTTTTCTGACAGGAAGCCCGGAGAAAAAAAAATCATTCTTAAGAATAGCGCGATTGCCACGTACCCCGACGGAACAATTCCTAATCCTGAGACTGTCGGCCAGGTCATGCAGTTCACAGCAATGTACGCCTTGGGCTTCAAGCCTAATAAGCTTCCAGCTTTCCTGAAACCCATACTTAGGAGAGAGTTCATTTCCTACGCTGAAACCTGGCAAGGTCCAGAGAACGCTTTCGCTGGTTATGGTCCCGGATGAAATGATCATGCTTCTGGATGGACAATCGTACAGCGCTCCCACATCCGAGATGCCTGTGCTCGGCGAGACAGAGGACTGGGGTATCGTCAATGCAGACAACACGACTCATCCCATTCACATGCACCTGTCTATGTTCCAGCTTGTGAACCGGCAGGCGTTCAAAGTGAATGATACCTCGATGCCTGGCTGAAGGTCAATAATGCTGGCACCCAGGAGCATCCAGAGCTTCCGCTGAAGGAACCGACTGTCAACAGTCCCCTGGAACCGTATTTACTGGGCAGCCAAAGGGTTCCGGACGAGAACGAGCAAGGATGGAAGGATACAATCAGGATGAACAAAGGCGAGGTCACCAGAGTACGCATCAGCTTTGCCGCTAAGGACGGCTCGCCTTACCAGTTTGACCCTACAATGGAACCAGGTTACTTTTGGCACTGCCACCTCCTTGACCACGAGGACGGTGAGATGATGAGGCCCTTCAAAGTTGTTAAAAAATAAAAGCAGATGACCTATTTATTCTGTATGCTGTTTCGCAGCCATCGCGATTGGGTTTCGAATTCAGGGTTTTCGGCGGGCCTATATCCAACTTTGACTGAAATTTCGACATTTCATGTAGCAGACTTCAGCGGTAGTAATCCCATCGGCTGATTGAGCGTATAACTCATCAAAATTCATTGTTAGCACTTTGCTAAAATCGGTTAAAAATAATTTTCCAGTTGAAAAGTAACTGCACAAATGAATAAATGTCGATAATGAATGTGATTTCCTTAAATAACTGTTTACAAACGTCATATATTGTGTCGTATTTAGAAAGTGATTCTAAATTAATCTTAAAATACCGAAAAGGTTTATATTTTTTAATCCAATACTCCAAATCACTTTCTTATGACGTAACTCAGTTAGGTGGTTTATATAATGATTCGTTTCCTTATCTGGCTTACACTATTTCTGTAAGTTATTAGTTGACAATATATTACCTTAGGGTAGTAGAACGATCATTAGGAAAAAAAGAATGCAAGTCACCGTTTTATTTATGAAATGGTGCAACGAAAGCTTGTTTGTATTAAGGATCAGGGAGAAAGGGTTTTGGGATTAGTTCTATTAAAGTAAGGAATATCTTCATCTTAGTACTCATTTTAATTAATTTAGATATTTTGGAGTCTAATGCGAATGGTTACTTTGTTCAACCGCGTTTTATGCTTGTAGGTGCTCCATGCGTCGTTAGCAGCCTCTGGTTGATACTGGACATCTCTACGGCCATACTGATGGGGTTCTATTCCAACAATATTGTTTTGGGAATGGATATTCCCCTGGCAAGCATGATGGCATACGAACTGGGTGCAGATCAGGCGATTTATTATTGTAGCGGGCATTTTATAGGCAATATATGTTATAAATAGACCGTAAGCAGAAATTTTTGATCAGTTGCCGGTAAAAACTGCATTATCGTAGATGATGTTATTACCACCTGTTCAACTAGTATGGAAGTGATTGAGATGCTTACGAAAATAGGGTTATGGTACAAAAATAATATTTCCACAGTTTACTACTCTAATTCTCCTTTGTGTACTATTCTTCAGTATAGATCCACCAGTTACGTGGAGCAATACGGTTCTATGTAGTTTGCGAGGGTTGAAATTAATATTCAGTAAGCTCTGAAGTCAATTTGGTGATTAACCCCGCAAACGATACAATTTTAGTAATACGTGTTAGCAACTGTGTTATAAAGTCACTATTTGAATCATTTTCCAAAGTTCCGACAACAGGAAAGCCCATAAGTGCTCCTGGACCGTGTGCTGCCTTGCTTATTTCTTCGGTCAGGTCCTTTCCTGCATGGTGTTCCCTCTTATGATCGCCATTTTTCCAAATATCGCTATTAGAGACGTCGTAGACAATGCCCTGATAGGCAAAGTAAGCCGCTTTCACATTTTTACCGTTGTACTTTGCAAGTTCTTCAAGTGTAAATTCTTTTATTTTCGGTGTCTTTGTCGCATTCTGCATTTCAGCAGCTTGGCATACTATCGCAGAAGTCACTGATACTACAAAAAAGACTTCCAGTAAAATTGTTAATATCCTTTTCATTCCATTAGACTACTGTTTTAACATTTATATCACTCCTTTATGGTTAAAATTAATAATTACAATGAAATTTGTTTTTGGTAATAATTAGCTATCAAAAATTAGTCGGTTGTATTCTATTACACCAAAGAATAATAGAATTCTCAGAGATATAAATAAGTCAACAACTCAAGGACGCAACCTCATTTATGCTCCTTCTTTAAATTTGTTTCAAATTGATCAGCTTCAAAATTACCTTCCCTGATTTGTTTAAGCTTGGTTCTTTGCATTAGAAAATCATAGGTCGTTACCGAGACCGAAATGAGTGCAAAGGAAGCGACAGCAAGTTCAGATGTAATCAGAAATCGTTCATGAATCTCGAGTTTTGGCATCCACAAAAGTTCTTTGGCTCTGTAGAAATTTCCTTAAGCCTTGCATTCCCATATATTTTTATAAATATTGTGCTATAAAATACCCCTATATTTTCTCACAAAAAACGAAGGAACACACACTATTGAAATCGAATAAGTACATCAAATTTGTTGATACCAGCCTTAATAACTACTCAGTCTTCAGAATTAACAGTTATTCCTGCAAATATTTCAAACATGTTATACCCAGCATCAATTTCTTGCTCTAATCCTTGTTAAATTTTGAAAAAATAATGAAATTTATCCAAATTTGATCAATAAATCATGGAAATGACAAAATAACAAGAAAAATAAAATGAAAACTTGAAGTAAATCAAGAAAAGTAAACATTTTACTAACAAACTCCTTTCTCAAAATTATTTGTGGGCAAAATATACCACAACTTTCTCTTTGTCAACAGTGTCAACCCTGCAAAAACCGAAGCGTTCGAATTGTACTATTTTGTCAAGCTCGGTTGCAATGCCATGCTCTCCAATCCCTTCTATATCACCATAGAGGCCACGTACTTTCACCGAGATTCCATCAATTGGAACCCAATGGATGATTTTTCCCTTCGATTTTTTATGATCTTCGAGGGAAACTGCAGAATGTTTCGCTTGAAAAGGAACAAGAGACGTAATTTCGATATTGCAGAAATCTTTTAAGCGAAGAACGGACCCCACTTTCAGCTTTTCGGCATCTTCCCTGCAGACAAACATCTTATTCCTTACACAAATTTCCCTCATACCTCTTGCATGGTCAGTGGGATGAAGCGGAAGTTTTGCAACAGTAGGTTCTAAATTTGTAATTTCCAGCTCCACGGGATCCCAAACAAAGAAATAACGATTTGCAATTGGGTCCACTATTTTACGGTTTTCAGCATATAGAGACTTCATACTTATGCTTACGTCAGTAGTTCCAACCCCCATATCTATCATGAACTTTTTAAGAGCTTCAGCAGTTATTCCGCGGCGGCGGATTGCCAGGATTATGGGCAATCTTGGATCATCCCATCCACTGTATTCTCCATTCTCAATGGCTTTTCTGAGGCTACTAGTACTGAATTTGCCGAACTCATGGATTTTAACCCTCCCCCAATGAGTTGTCCTTGGATATTTCCAGCCGAAGTATCTGTAGATATAGTTCTGCCTTTTCTCACTGTCCATAAGATCTTTACCCCGGATGATGTGAGTCGTACCAAGTTCATGATCTTCTATAGCTCCTGCAAAATCCAGAAGTGGCCAGACACAGTAGTTATATCCGATCACAGATCTTGGATGGTCCATCTTTCTTATCCTAAAGGCTCCCCAATCTCGCAAAGCAGGATCTTTGTGTTCGATATCAGTTTTTATTCTTAACACAGCCTGATGATCTTCATATTCTCCAGCAAGCATCCTCTCCCAATGTCTGAGATTTTCTTCAAGGCTCACTTCCCGATGCTGGCAGGCTTTTTTGGCATCCTTTAATCCTTTAAAATATTCTCCTTTACAAAAACAGACATAGGCTTTGCCCATTTCAATAAGCTTTTTCGCATAATCGTAATAGATTTGGAAATTGTCAGAAGTATAGACTATCTGATCAGGCACAACCCCGAGCCATTTGAAATCATCAAGATACCATTCATATGCCTCAAGCATCGGCCTTTTTATGTCAGGATCGGTATCATCGAAACGTAGAATGAATTTCCCTTTATACATATTTGCGTATTCGGAATTAACTACCATGCCTCTTGCGCTGCCCAGAGTTGCTGGTCCATTGGGATTTGGGGCAAAACGCATCACAACCTCACCTATTCTGGCTCCTTCCAGGGGTTTTAAGCCTTTAGAAGGATCTTTCTTCACAGCAAGAGCTTCTACCAGTTCAGGTGCAATTTTAGAAAGTCTGGATTCCCAGGCTTCAGAATTTTCTTTTACGATTTTGGAAATAATGCCTTCAAGAGCTTCAGACATCGCACTGGGATCGGATCGGAGTTGAGGGAGCTCCCCCATTAACTTGCCCATCACGGATTTGAGCTGCGGAGCTTTCCCATATTTTACAGCATTTTGTAAGGCGTATTTTTCTACTGTTTTAAGATCTTCAGAACTTAATGTCATAGAGGTTCCTCCAAAGAAACGTGGATTGAATGAGATAAGAATTCAGGCTAAATTTAATTGAGTTAAACTAACGAAGAAGTTAAATATTTCATAAGATAATTTCATAAGCTGAATTCAATGATTGCGGAAAAAATTTAAATAGAATTATAAAAAATCACCGAAAACTCGAATCCCCAACAAAATATACAGGTAACATGCCTTTTTTTGAAATGTATTCTGCAAGTAAAAACCTTACTTTTGAATGGAAGCTTCGATTTCCAAAATGCGTAAAACTTTGCTATTGATTTTATCAAGCTCCCATTCAAACTCCTGCAGGAACTTTTGAACAGCATCCCCTGGTACTGCACCCTGGGCCGAGGGTTTGATAAGATTAGCTTGTTCAAGGACCCTGAGAGAGTATCGCACTTTATGGTTCTGCATTCCAGTAATTTCTGCAAGTTTCAGAATCCCAATTGGAGCTTCTTCAATCACTCTTTTGAGCACCAGAAGGTGGCGTTCGGTAAGGTCAAGTTCAGCTCCGATATGTTCAAGCAGCATCATAAAACCTCGTTTTTAAGTATTCCGATTCCCTGGATTTCCACTTCCACAATATCCATCCGCTGTAGTTCTCCAACTCCTGAAGGCGTTCCTGTTGTAATTATATCTCCTACTTCAAGGGTCATTATTTCAGTTATGAATTCAATGAGGTAAGGAATATCAAAAATAAGATTTGAGGTACTGGATTCCTGTTTGGTTTCCCCATTTACCCTGCAAGCAATTTTTGCAGCCTTAACATCCAGCTCTTCTGGAGATGCCAGATAAGGCCCGAATGCTGCAAAGGTATCAAAACTTTTTGCCCTTGTCCACTGCCCATCCTTTTGCTGGAGATCCCGTGCAGTCACATCGTTAAAACAAGTATACCCCGCGATTACGTCCTCAGCCTTTGAAGCTGAAATATTCTTACAACGCTTACCTATAACAACTGCAAGTTCTGCCTCGTAATCTATTCTTGAACTGGATGCCGGATAAATGATCTTGTCTTCATGCCCGATAACTGATGACGGCGGCTTTAAAAAAAGGACCGGAGTTTCCGGTATTTCCATGGAAAGCTCTCTGGCATGATCTAGGTAATTAAGGCCAACGCATACAATTTTCGACGGAGATGCAGGAGGCAGGACACGAAGCTCCGAAAGTTCGAAGATCCCTATATGAAGATCTCCTTTAGGGTATACGCGTCCGTGGTCTATTTCGCCATAAAAAATCTCATCTCCGAATCGGAACTTGCCAATCATATCCTCAAATCCCTCTACTTTTTTAAATATCTTCGCCTGCTCTTTTTTTATAGAATATATCGAAACTTAAATTTTAACTCTTCGGCCACTGGCATCCCGTTCATATCTTCCAAGTTCAGAATCAAGGATCTGCAAGCCTGAAAAAACAGGTCCGTCCTTGCAAACCCTTAACCCTGACCTATCTATGCAACATGCTCCGCAGATTCCGATGCCACATTTGAAATAGCGGTGTAGGCTGAATTCAACTTTTTCAAGAATTTTTTTATCCTTAATAAGCCTGAAGATAGACACCATCATTAATTCCTTGCCACAAATAGCAATCTTGTCATAGGCCGAAAAATCGAGCCCCTTAAGAACATCGGTCACAAATCCCTTTATACCTTTTGAGCCGTCATCAGTAGAAGTATAAACCTTTCCTGCTCCTAAAAAGCGTTTTTCAAAAATCAGTTCATCTGCACTTCTGGCTCCAAGGATCGTATGTACTTCAGAGCCAGCGGCATAAGCTGCTTCTGCATAAGGAGAAAGAGGAGCGGCTCCGACACCACCTGCAATAATTAAAATTTTTTCATTCTTAGAAGGAAGAGAAAAGCCTCTCCCAAAAGGTCCCCGAAGTCCAAATGAGTCTCCTTCCTTCAGCTCAAAAAGCTTTGAGGTTGTCTCCCCCACTTTCAGAACAGTTATAGAATTTGTCCTGGAGAGCCCCATGGGTACCTCATCTACGCCTCTTACCCAAACCATTAAGAACTGGCCCGGTTCCATAGTTTCAAAATTAAGATCAAAGAAAAATGTCCTGACAGAAGGAGATTCTTCAGTTATTTGTAGTATTGTGGCATTAAGGGGAAGCATCAGACCATCTCATGAGAAAGTCCTATTAATTTTTTTACATTTGAATAACTTTTCCTCTGCAAAAAAGCTTTGATCCCTTTATTAATTTCAGAAAATATATCAATCCTTTCGTACACTGCAGATCCAACCTGTACAGCTGCTGCACCTGCCATCATCATTTCTACAGCATCCTGCCAACAAGATACCCCTCCTACTCCTATTACAGGAATTTTGAGAGTAGTATAAAGGTCATAGATACATTTGACAGCTACAGGCTTGACAGCCTTTCCTGAGAGCCCTCCTGAACGATTTCCAAGAATAGGATAGCCGGATTCTATATCAATAGCCATTCCTTTTAAGGTGTTTATTGCAACAACAGCATCCGCACCCCCCGATTCAGCTGCATTCCCTATACACGTAATATCAGAAACATTCGGAGTAAGCTTAACCCACACAGGCACGTTCACGATATCTTTCACTGCAGCTGTGATTGCTTCTACAAGGCATGGGTCAGAGCCAACAGCAGCCCCGTATCCCTCGGAATGAGGGCAGCTCACATTAAGTTCGAAAGCATCGGGTTTGCCGGGAAGCAAACCTTCTGCAATTTCCATAAATTCAACTACAGTTCCGCCGAAGATGCTCGCAATTACCGGAACCCCAGAATACTTTTTTGCAATTTTGAGTTCCTGCAAGAAGTCCGGATAGGAAGGATTTGGGAGTCCCATAGCATTCAAAAAACCACACTCAAGCTGAACAATGGTTGGATTTTGATGTCCTTTTTTAGGCATAAAACCTATCGATTTTGTCACAACCGCGTCTGCTCCTCCCTCAAGTGCAACCCTGCACAGAGATGCTCCTGTTGTGCCAAGAATGCCAGCTGCAAGGATGGTCGGATGTTTCATTTTGAGTCCAGTAAGAGTATACATTATAATTCCTTTCCTGATCTTGCAAGTTATATCTTTAGTCGCATGAATCTTCAAAGTCGTACAAATCTCTTGAAAGCTGTAAGAGGGCTTCTTCAGCTAATTTTTTGCCGCCCATCTGCACAAGTCTTTGTCCAAGTTCCCTGGCTTTTTCGATACCTTCAGACATGGGGATAAACTCATCTATTTTGACAGTCTCTTGCCCGTTTAGGGAGAGAACCTCAGCTCGGACACCGATTTGTTTTCCACAAGGTGTAATTTCGGCGTAGGAACCTAAGGGAGTAGTACAGCCCCCTCCAAGTTCTGAAATCAGGATACGCTCGATTTCAGTAACAATCCTGCTTTCTGGATGATCAAGTTTAGAAGCGGCAATTTCAGCTTCAGTGCCTGCCTTTGTTACTACTGCAACAGTACCCTGATTAGGAGGGGGGCAAAAGAGTTCAGGGGACAGAATTTCCCCTTCAACCTCCCAGCCCAAGCGTTCGAGCCCAGCTTTTGCAAGCATTATACCGTCGTATTGTCCTTCCCTGAGCTTCCTGAGTCTTGTATCGATATTGCCCCTTAAGTCCTGAATGATCAGATCAGGCCTGTAGCGCTTTATTTGAGCAGCCCTTCTCAGAGAACTGGTCCCTATAATAGCCTGCTCGGATAGTTCGTCAAGTATAGTCCCATCATAAGTGAGAAGAACATCAAACGGCGTATCACGCTTCAGAACTGCAGCTGTCGAGAGTAAAGGCGAGCGAACTGTAGGGATGTCTTTCATAGAATGGACAGCTATGTCTATTTGTTCTGCCAGAATAACATCATCCAGCTCTCTGACAAAAGCCCCAACTCCACTTGAAACGGCGTGCAGAGGGCGGTCAGTAAATATATCTCCCCTAGTACGTATAATCTTTAAGCTAGTTTCAAAACCCAGGTTTTTCAAGAGGTGGGCAACTTTCTCTGCCTGTGCAATAGCAAGCTTGCTGCCCCGTGTACCTATGATCATTTAGAATCCTCTTTTTCAAAGACGCGAATCGATTAAGAGATTTTCAGAATATACTTCGAGGGTGTTTTCGATATCTGCTTCACTATGAGCTGCAGAGATGAAATTAGTCTCATACTGAGAGGGAGGAAGGAAAACTCCACTTGTAAGCATCCGATGGAAAAAAGCAAGGTAACCATCCTTATCACATTTTAGGGCCTCCTGATAGTTATGAGGTTCCGCTCCGAAAAAAATCTTGAACATGGAGGCGACCCCACAAACATTATAATGAAGACCTAAATCTTCAATAATTTTTGAGAGAGAATCCCTTAGGTAATTGCCTGTTGAATTTAGTTTCTCATGGATATTTTCCTGCTTGAGATAATCAAGTATTGCAATACCAGCAGCCATCGAACACGGGCTTCCGCTGAAAGTTCCTGCCTGGTAGATAGCCCCGGACGGGGAAATCGTTTCCATAATTTCCCGACGGCCTCCAAAAACCCCTATAGGTAAGCCTCCACCTATGACCTTCCCCAAAGTGGTTATATCCGGAATGACGCCAAAGTATTCCTGTGCCCCCCCCATTGCAAGCCTAAACCCTGTAATAACCTCATCAAAAATAAGAAGTACGTCATTTTCCAGGGTGAGTTCCCTAAGTTCCTCAAGATACCCAATCATAGGGAGAATAGGACCCACATTCCCAAGTACGGGTTCTATTATCACTGCAGCTAGATCGTCCTTATTTTTTTCTACAAGTCCAGCCATTGTTTCAATATCATTATAAGGAGCCTGAAGGGTATATTTTGTAAAACCGTTAGGGATCCCAAGGGAATCAGGCTCTCCCATGGTTGTAGCTCCAGAACCTGCTTTTACTAGAACCGCATCATGCGCACCATGAAATCCACCTTCTATTTTGACAAATTTATTTCTGCCTGTAAAGCCGCGAGCAAGGCGAAGGGCACTCATGGTTGCTTCGGTCCCTGTAGAAACAAAACGAAGCATATCAATACTTGGATAGTACCCTATAATCTTCTCTGCCAACGTTACTTCAAGCTCTATGGGAGTCCCATAAAGCCAGCCTTTATCCAACTGGGATTTAATGGTTTCCTTTATTACAGGATGATTATGCCCAAGTATCAAAGGACCGTAGGCCATGCAGTAATCAATATACTCATTACCATCAATGTCTCTTATTTTGGAACCATCAGCTGAAGCTGTATAGAAAGGATAAGGCTTAATTGCACGCACAGGACTGCTGACCCCACCAGGAATAAGTATCTTTGCTTTCTCGTACATCTGTCTGGATTTCTCAAATATTAGCTCAGATATCATGAATTCTCACCCTATTGGACTGAAAATTTTCAAAGTTATGAGTTATAAATTAAAAGAAAAGTTTTAATTCCTACTAAAATTGGTTTGTGGCCTAGAATCATTTATTAAATTTGAAAAACGAGTATTTCTTTCATTTTTTGAAGAATGTATAGATAGTCTAATGTTTATTATTTTCAACAACTCATGAACACTACCTTAAATTATCATACTGAATTATTAAACTGAAATCTGGATTTGCTGAATTTTAAAGTAAAGGCAGTTTTACTTCTTTTCTGTATTTCTATTTCTATCTTTCGAAAAGAGCAACCTATTATTATAGTTTTCATTTAAATTGATTACAATTATAAAAAATTATATTCATGCAAACACCTTAAAAATATCTTATTGAACAAAAGATTTCTTTTATTCACTTGATTGGTGCGTAAGGAGCAACAGAATACTAAAGTTCAACAGAAGTTAGAGAGTATTTTGATAAGCACCTAAATTTTGTCATATATTTATAAATGTAAATAGTATAAAAACTCATGAAATCAGATGTTTATTGAAATTCATATATGCGTTGTACATACATCTAGAAATTGGCTATAAATTACTCACTTGAAAATACAACCTACATTCAGAATACAGATATTATGGATTTAATGTTTTCATAATCCTTTTTTAAAAATTCTGTAAAGACTTATTGAGCTTAGAGATAGCTAACCTATGATTCGGATCTCACAAAGTATAGACTTAATTAATCATATTACAATAGGAATAGTGAGGAAATAATATGTTTTCCCAGCAAAAAAATTGATTCAATGATAATACAAAAAAGTTATCTGCCGGAAGTAGGGTGAAGAACCCTTAAGTATCGATTCGTAATATATTATTTTGCGAATATTATTTTCAATATGCGCATAATGGCATCTCTTAATCAATTTTGCTTCCATCTCAATGAGAGGTTATAACGTACCTACTTCGATAAATGAAAAAGCGAACATTCTCTACACTCGAAATTTAATCATGAAAACATAATCATTGAATGAAGGGAGAATTTGAACGCTCTCTGATTCATATAAAAAAAGACTCAAATAAAAGATAAAATAAAATTTGCGGTTGCGTACCCTCGCTACAAACAACTGGTAAATGCTCAACCACAATTCTGTATATAAGAGAATTGTTCGAAATCAAATATTTCCATTTTGATTACATGTTTCTTTTTCTTCCTGGCCCCCTGATTTCCAACATAGCTTTTAATTAAATCAGAATTTGTATCGTCAACCACAATTCCAATACAAACCCTATAATTCAACAATTCGCATCTATAATCTTTTTTGAGCTCAGATTATTTTAAAGATCCTCTTGCTGTGAGATATTTAATAATCTGTATCACTATGAAGGAAAATATATTGATTCGTAGCCGACGAAAATATATACATCACCACCAATACAATTGCATAAAACTCAAAACAGTGCCTTTTACTAACCTTAAAATCATATATTTCAAATGGTTTGTTATATCATTGTGTAATAGAAATTTGTCATTGATACTCACACAAGAGAAACATATGATATTCTTTTTATAAATATAATGGTTTACTGAATGTAATTTCATTTTTACAGTACAAACGTAGCCTAAAATATAATATTAGTTAGTATAACAACGGCTCTATTGAAAGTTTTCATCTCCTCAGCAAGCTGATTAGTATTCGACTGGGATAAAGTCTTCAGTTTTCTAGTCGGATGAAGACTTCATTACATTTCTTTTAAAAAGTATCCAGCTGAAATGGCAGAATATTAATATTACTTTATTAATATGACTTTTCAAGTTTCAATTTCACTAACTTTCGGTAAAATTAAATTCCACCCTATCCATCGTCATATACGATTATTAATTTCTAATATCATTAATTTGCAAACATCATTAAATTTTGACTTGTATTAATATAAAGTATTAATTTATGATTACCATGACAAATGCACCAAGGCTTATTGCATGGGAACTAACTGCAGGTTGTAACCTTAACTGCGTACACTGCAGAGGAGCTTCCACTTCTTCAGTTCCAGCAGATGAACTCACGACTGATGAAGCTAAACATTTCATTGATGAAGTTTCAGGACTTGGGAAACCAATTCTTATCTTGAGTGGAGGCGAGCCTCTCACCAGACCTGACGTTTTTGAGATCGCATTGTATGGTACAGATTCTGGATTTCGCATCGTGCTAGCAACAAACGGAACTCTTCTCACCCCTGAGATTGTGGGGAAATTAAAAGAAGCTGGGGTTCAGCGTCTCAGTATAAGTATCGATGGGGCAGCTGCAATATCTCATGATGAATTTCGAGGCAGGCCCGGAGCTTTTGAGAGAACGCTTGCAGGTATTGAAGTCCTTAGGAAAGCAAATTTTCCTTTCCAAATCAACACAATGATTTCAAATCGCAACCTTGAAGAAATCCCAAGAACCTTTGAGCTTGCAAAAAAGCTAGGTGCAGTTGCATATCATCTATTTTTCCTTGTGCCCACAGGAAGGGGAGAAGACTCCGATGAAGTCTCCCCCGAAGATTACGAACGTGTTCTGCACTGGCTCTATGATATGCAGAAAAAGTCCAAAATTTTATTGAAAGCAACCTGTGCCCCACATTATTTCAGGGTTATGCATCAACGGGCAAAAAAGGAAGGAATCGAAATATCGACGAATATTCACGGTTACGAATCAATGACAAAAGGCTGCCTTGGAGGGACTAGTTTCTGTTTCGTTTCCAGCATAGGTGATGTCTACCCCTGTGGCTACTTACCAGTACTTGCTGGCAATATCAGGAAGCAACCTTTCAGAGATATTTGGAAAAATTCAGAGGTCTTCAGAAAACTAAGGGCCTCAGAAGAACTGAAGGGTAAATGCGGCATCTGTGAATATAAAAAAGTATGTTCCGGCTGCAGAGCAAGAGCATATGCAGCTACAGGTGATTATCTTGATGAAGAGCCCTACTGCATTTATATTCCTGGAAAAAATAAGTGATATAGATGATTGAACTTGAAGATTACAATAGCCGGCTCCAGCAAAAGAAGACCGATTTCACCTTTAAGATGGAACCTTATGGCGAAGAAATTCCTGAATTTGAAATTGATGAGACTGATAAGAGAATTCTGAATCTGGTACAACAGGAAGTTCCTTTAGAAGTCGAGCCTTTTGAAGAATTAGGTAAAATGCTAAATCTTTCTGAAACCGAGATTCTTGAAAGGCTGCGCAAACTCAATAGTAAAGGAGCGGTAAGGCGGATAGGACCTATCCTCAGCACTAGGAATATGGGTGGAGTGAGTACTCTTGTGGCACTGAAGGTATCAGAAACTCGGATTGAGGAAGTTGCAAATTTCATTAATGAGTACCCTGAAGTTTCCCATAATTACCTCCGAAGTGCTGCAAAGTATAATCTCTGGTTTACAATTTCTGCTCCTGATAAAGATAGACTTGAAGATATAATTTCCGATATTCGAGAAAAAACTGGCTGTCCACTATTAAACCTCCCTACAAAGCGTCTTTTCAAGATAAATGTAAAGTTTGATATCAGGTGAAAAAAGATGGATAAAACGGATGTAGAAATACTTAAACTTGTCCAGGATGGGATACCGCTAATTCATTCTCCGTTCAGGCATCTTGCTACTGAACTTGGGACAAGTGAACAGGAAGTTGTTGAGAGGCTTAAAAACCTCCAGAAAGCTGGGAAAATCCGACGTTTTGCAGCTTCAATAGGTCATAGGGCAATAGGAATCACATCCAATGCTATGTGTGTCTGGAACGTTCCCAACGAGCGAATAGAAAAGGTAGGAGCAATAATGGCAGAATTTTCGGAAGTTACTCACTGCTATGAGCGCCCGCGCTATCCTGACTGGCCGTATAATCTTTTCACTATGGTCCATTCATATACTCATGAAGATTGTGAAAGATTAGCTTTTAGGATTTCAGAAGCTACCGGAATTAAGGAATATACTCTATTCTTCAGTGAACGGGAATTTAAGAAAACAGGTGTCAAGCTGTGAAGTAATATCTTTAAATATTTTTTTATGAGGTTTTTGAAATTGGCTGAAAAAAAAACTTTTCTTCCTCTCATGATTGATCTTTCTGGCAGAAAGATTGTCATCTTTGGAGGTGGCTCGGTTGGGGAACGCAAAGCCGAACTTTTCTGTGGATGTGCAGATACTCTTATTGTAAGTCTTGAATTTTCCCAGCGGTTGCAGGAACTTGAAACCGCAGGACAAGTTCGACTTGTCAGACTTGATATTCTAACAGCTTCAGATTTTGAACTCCAGAAAATCATATCTGGAGCTTTAATCGTCATTCCTGCAACTAACGATTTGAAACTTAACCAAAAAATCACTGATATCGCACTTGAAAGCGATATTTTGATAAATCAGGTAAATTCTTTAGGTAGTGTTGTAATTCCTTCAGTCATAAAAAGAGGAGACCTTATAATAGGGATTTCGACCCTTGGACACAGCCCTGCTGTCTCCAAATATACCCGCAGACAGATAGAAAACCTGATAACTCCTGCATATTTCGATATGATTCAGCTTCAGAAAGAACTCAGAAACTACCTCAAAAAGCATATAGCAGAGCAAAAAAAGAGGAAAGAAATCCTTTGGAATATCCTGGAAAGCGAGATTGTTTGGAAAGGATTTAATGAATCTTATGAAAAAGCAGCTGAAGAGGCATACTATATAATTTCACATTATCTCGAAGATTCCGACCAGTAGAGCTTGGTAGGAGATGCAGAACTTTTCAAAATAAATGATTACTCCATAAATAGAAATGTTCATAAATAAATTATTTACGAATAAAAAGTCCATAAAAAAATTATTCTGCATACTAGAATGTTCATAAATGAATTATTCTGCAGACAAAATGTTCATGAACATAATTCTTTTGCAAATAGAAATTTCTTTGATGAAAAAAGGCTAAAGATTCCTAACAAAGTTTAATTTACATCCTTATTTAAATATTCTATTTCCCGTGTTTATCCTATATGGAGGCCCTCTGTGACAGAAATATCAAGTATGGTTATATCCCATAAAAAAGCAAAAGTTGAGGAAATGGAATCAGCTTGGCACGGTGATCTGGACAGTATGCTCCATAACCTGTACAAGCATGAGTTTGTTCACGAGTGTGTTGTCTTGAAAACCTGTAACCGTGTTGAAATCTACGTTGTTTCCCCTAAAAGCAGCAGTGTACTTTTTTCTTTTGCAAAGAAAATGGGAGCTTCCACACACATCATCGAATTTTACGGGCACGAGGAATCCCTGGAACATTTGCTAAGACTTGCAGGAGGCCTTGAATCAATGATAGTAGGGGAGGACCAAATCCTTGGCCAGATGAAGGACCTTTACGCCTATTCTAAAAAAGCTGGAACTACTGGGAAAATAATGGATACTGCCTTTGAAAAGGCTATTCAGGTTGGAAAACGAATTCGAAATGAAACCAAAATAAACAAAGGTTCGATTTCCATAGGTTCTGCTGCTGTGGATCTGGCAGAGGATATTCTCGAAGGGCTCACAGGAAAATCCGTACTCGTGATAGGTGCAGGAGAGATAGGAATTCTTGTTGCAAAGGCTCTGGCTGAAAAAGATATAGAAGCAATATACATTGCTAACCGCACATTCCAGAAAGCTGAAGAAATCGCGTATGAACTTGGAGGGCATGCAGTCAGACTTGATGATGTCAAAACATACCTTAAAGATGCTGATGTTGTAATCAGTGGTACTGGCGCTCCACATTACATTCTTACTAGGGAAATTGTTGAAAAAGCTATAGAGAACAGAAGCCGTAAACTCCTCCTTATCGACATAGCAAATCCCAGGGACATCGAGGAGTCTGTTGTTGAACTTGAGAACGTCGAACTGTGCAATATAGACAATCTTAGGGTTATCAGCGAAAAGACTCTTAAAATGCGAAAAGAGGAAGCTAAAAAAGCCGAGGCTATAATTCAGGACGAAATCAAACTTCTAAATCTCCAGTATAAACGCCAGAGAGCCGACCGTCTTCTTGCTGATCTTTATAGACAGGTGTATGATGTCAGAATAAGAGAAAGACAAAAAGCAGTAAACAAACTTTGCGCCTATCATACTATCGGAGAGATTGAAACCGAGGTTCTTGATGATCTTACTCATTCAATTGTTAACAAAATTTTGGCCGAGCCTACCAAAGTCCTGCGCCAGGCCGCAGAACTCGGAAACGAAGAGTTTCTCGATGTGGTTTCAAGGGTTTTCTGCCTCGAAAAGCATCAGTCAAGGATTGAAAAAATAAAACAAAGTTGTGGAAATGAGTTAAATCGGGTCTCAGAAAAAGGTAATTAAAGAAAAAATAGGAGATTTTTTAATTTATTCTGAGATCACAAAAATATGCCACAAATCTCACTTTCAACTGATTGTAATCAATCAAAAAGCCCAAAAAAACAATTAAATGTCGCATTATTAAGGTTGGTGTTTTTAATGACGAGTTCCCAGTGTAGCGAATGTTTGTATTTTCATAAACTAAGGCTGATACTCTCTAGCTAACCTCAATTAAATTCGGAATAGAATCAAACTGGGATACAACATTATGTATATTTTTAGAGTAGCATCAACCAAAGGATGGAAAAATACAAAAATATCTATTCAACACACAGAGTCGTGCATAGCAATTCCAGTCTCTGTAAGACGATACATTCCGTCTTCAAATTTAAGGAATCCTTCTTTGAGTAGGAAATCCATATGAAACTTAAAGAAAAAATCGTTTAATCCTGAATCTTCCATTAACTTCTTTTCATCCTTCCCAAATATCCCAATTATTCTAATAAGCTTTCTTCTTGCAGGATTTATAGAAACTTTTTCCATCATTACATGCTCTAGTTTGATAGCTTCGCCTTCAGTAGGTTCCACTTTCTTGCAAAAATAATCCTCAAGTTCGTCTATATTCTCGTCCAAGTCAAAACTCCATCTTTTTTGATATCGAAACCATATTTTTCGAAAAGTTTCGAAGAAGATTAGTGTAATTGCTCTTTTCTATTTAAGTAGCATATTTGATTATTTGAAGTTATCAATTAATAAATACTATTCGAGGGATGATAGGATAACCACTGCGAACAGAAAAACTATAATTCGCCTTTTAACTTTGGAAGAGAGAGATATGATACATTTGATTTTGTTCTATTAACCGATAACTGCACATATTCTATTATCTCACGCTTTATAAATTGATTATTAGGACAGCTGCTTCTTCACTTGGGAAAGTATCGATTTAAATAAAAGAAACTAAAATATGAAGCAACTCCCGCTACAAAATTGATAGTCTTCTTGCATGAGAATTCCCTAACCGATGACTATTGGATTTATATTACAATTAGATATTATATATAAATTTTGATAAATTCATTCTCAGGGCACTTTTTTTAGTTACAACTTAAAAACTCAATACGATATTGCAGCAACATTTTCGGTAAAACAGTGCCATTTTCAGATTTTACAGTGAATTTTGATAGATTTTCTACTCTTCAAGTAATAAAATAGCAGTGTTTTGAATAGCAATGTTTTGGCTTTTTGTTGCCTAGCTGATTTTAATAAAATCGATTTATTTTTCAAAAAATTAAGTAAAAATATTCATTTATTTCGACTGAAACTGAGAAAACATATATCATAAAGTAAAATGTGTGCATCAGTGAATACAAGATAAACAGAAACTATGTCGGCATAATAATCGGCTCTTCACACAGGTATATTTTACAGAATTGTTGGTATGCTTTCATAATATGATATATTAAAAAGTTTACTCAAAAGTCAAAATCTGACATTCAAGCAAGTCAACATTAGAATTTCAAGGAAGATAATAGGATTCCCGAAGAAAATAAATTGTTTAGTAAGTCAAAGGATTCTCTATGCACACATTTCAATTTCTTTAGAGAATATAGAGGATTAACATACATGATGAAAAAGACTTAAATGTAAAAATACACCTACAAGAGAAACAGGAACTACTGAATAAAAATATATTTTAAAGAATTGCTAACATTCAGGTGTTTCAAAGCATCAATCTTATAAAAACGAATGACCAAAAACTTCATTTAACATGTAATTTTCCCTCTGAAGGAGGAAAGATCGTAATCATTACAATGAGATCTGGATAGTTACCTACATTATTTCTTTATTCCTAAAGAAATTTGTTGATCAGGTATCAAAGTTAATCTTTAGTACCTCACATTGCGGCATATTCTTAATTCGCACACCCTCCAATGTTCCTGTTACTTCCAGGCTATCAAATTCACTTGAACCACATAGTATATCTTGATTAGGGTGCGTGCCAGGTGCGATGTTGCAGCTTAGAACAGTCTTTTTACCAGCAGACACTACGATTGGAAGCCTTGCTGATGCAGGATGGTTCTTCGGAAGGACTATTAATGGTGACCTGATTTCCCGAATCATGAAGAGAATGCACTTAAGCCCTTTCTCAGTATTCCTCTCTATCGAAAGCGCAGAAGCGACAATTAGATCATGGGGCTCTAGTCCGAGTACAATTTCTTCGCTTTCAGTTTCCAGAAAGAACTGTCCACAATGACCTACTTTCACAATAGCCACAGTTCCTGCCGTGCCGCGCAGAAGAAGCATTTCACTTTCCTTCAGTGGAATGTCTTTAAAAGAGGTCGATTTTTTCATATTAAAAATAAGTATCTAAAAAATCCAGTCGATTAATTGGATTCTACTACATTTTGAGACTGGCAAGACGGACACTTCACATTCTTGCCAATACCTTTGAACTTATTTCCACAATCTTTGCATACATAATCTTTAACAGGCAATTTTTCTTCCATATCGACATCAAACGCGTCTCCAACACTACACATCATTATTACCTCATGGTCTTATCAAGGAGCTTATTAAATTATATAATCTTCATATAATTACTTATAATTCTCCAATTAATACCTTTCCATACCTCCTAGCAATTTATGACCTCAGTTCTCACATCATGGAAATCATTCCTGCAGAAATATTGTGACGATGGACATTTTTTTATTAATCTCTTTGATCGTTATAACTTCGTCACCCAAAAGATGAGTAAATTTTTTGATAATTTTTTTGGCCACGGTACGCACACGTCCCTCATAAATACTGGATCCTTGTACATATTCTTCGACAATATATGAGTCATCATAGTGTTTTACTGCTCTAATTAATACCCTTATCAACCATATAACATAAAATCTACCGAATACTAATAGAGACCGATATAATTGCTCGTCAATTTTTATCCGGTTGATATTATCTAAGACACTCTTAATGAATTCTCTACGACTTTTCCAAATTTCAGTATACTGAACCTATCTCTTTAGCATATAATGACTCAAACATTCACCACTAAACACAGAAACGTCCACAAATATAGAACATTGTGCCACGATTAACTCTATATCCGTTTCTTTCACTAAAAAATTCAGAGTCAATGGTTATATTGACAAATCTTCCGTTCTATTATTTTCACTGATGAGAAGGTTTTAAGGTAAAATCTATATATTCAAGAAAGTTAGATATATTCATAATTGGATGGCTTAAAAATAATTCATTTAGTTTCTTCAAAAATAGCAGGATACTTTTCTTTTAATGGTATGCGTAGCTCTTCATCTAATTTTGCAGCATGAAGTGTTTTCACTTTTGAAAGCTGGTAGAGTGATAAATGCTGAACTCCTTGAATGTCAGCTCTTCAATTTTAGCCTCTTTAAAGTTCGCCCGTATAAAATAAGTCCATTTAAGATTAGCCTTTGAAAATCAGCTACTTCAAGGAGCTGACATTAATTGGACTTATTTTATACGGGCGAACTTTAAAGAGGCTAAAATTGAAGGAGCTGTACTTGAGGGAGCTAATCTTTTAGGAGCTCAGCATTTATCACTCTACCAGCTTTCAAAAGTGAAAACACTTCATGCTGCAAAATTAGATGAAGAGCTACGCATACCATTAAAAGAAAAGTATCCTGCTATTTTTGAAGAAACTAAATGAATTATTTTTAAGCCATCCAATTATGAATATATCTAACTTTCTTGAATATATAGATTTTACCTTAAAATCTCTGCATCAATTAAACATAACCTCTGCTTTTTGTGGTGAAGAAAAGGGATACAAAGTGATTCAGAGTTTACAGAATTTTCTGTACACCGCCAGTTTCTGATAAAGTGTCTTCAAAATACTTTTTATAGTCAGCACTCTAAATAGAACATATTAAATACTATTAAATGTCCAGTGCCTTACCGGATATAAGCAATTTGTTGAAATCCGAGGTCAGTTGAAATTTTATATATTTTAGCATGCGATTAATTTGGACAAAATATAAAGAATGAAATAAATGTTGAGACAATCATCTAGTAGAATGAAAAAGGTACTTGCGATTTTGCTGGCAGTCCTTTTTGTAGTATCTTTTACAGCTGTAGCAGCTAGTACTCGCTATGGTGGATATGGCCACCGAAGGTTGATATGGTTTGGGTCCCGGATGGAGCTATGGTACTGTACTGGTTGTGTATGCGTGAACGGTAATTGGATTTGCCCCTCATACGTCGGAATGCCACACACGATGCAAGCTTCGGCAGCTGCAGCTCTAGCTCCAAGTCCAAATGTTGCAGGACTAACTATATTTCCAGAAACATCATCAACATCGACAAATTCTTCAAGTCACTAATTGAAGCAATGTCAATAATATCCCCTTTAGTCATCGTTTAGAATTTCGATAAAAAAGCATGAGAATTATGAGAAACGAACTCATTTAAAATTCGAAGCTTTTAAAGTAACTATTAAATTAGATTAAGCCACATGTATTATATATATATAGATATATTCAAACTTAACATTTTATGTATTCTATTCATTTCTTGACTCAGTTCCAAAATCCAATGATAAAATAAGTGTAATACCATAACAAGCCGTCTTCTATTATCTTGTTAATGTTATTTTCAGAATAGTTTTAAATTTTATCGCCAATTTTTTAGTTCCCCTTTGGTGTGGCAAAGGTATCTGTTTCAATGCATGGAAATGCAAGAGTTCATTATACTGAATGACTTATCATGAGAATATAACTAGTTAATATGAATGACTTAATTAGATCCAAATTGAGAAGTTAATTAATGGAATTAAATGTTAGGAGAAATAATTTATAGAGCTATAACATACTAACACATGTAAATATTTATAATTGTTATTTGACATCATTATGTAATCATTTATTCTGGCTTTTTAGACTCTTATTTTCAAGGAAAGTGAAACGACATGATACCCAAAAGAGGCCAAAATGAAAGCCAGATTTCGTATTTAAAGAGACAAAGTTTAAAAAAGCACATTGAAATTTTAATCCTATATACTTTATTAATCTTTATACTCAACTTATTCTGTAATTTTCAAAATAGGCACGTGTGTCCCGGGAAAAATAGATGCATTTCAGTGATAAGAACACTTTGGTATGCGTTAATAGCTATATTCAATCCAAGTCTTACAAAATTAACACATGATTACTTAATTATTCTATTCCTATGAAATACCATTGTCACCTTTTCAATGGCGTTTAATCAAATCGTCTCATGCTTATTGTCTATTGTTGTAGACATCTATATGGCACACACTCTACTACGGATATACGCATTTATTTATGGAGCAGCTGGAGTAGATGTACTTATAAAAAGTCGAGTGAATAATAATGATTTATAATTAGTAGCCAAACTCGGGTTTGCGTTTTCACCGTTTCACTTTGCACATTCTTTTTGGATAATTTTAGAGCAATCAGTATAGAGTGGATACCCTGTTAGCTCATTACTTAATTAAAATATTTAAATAATGGATATTCGAAACAGTTTTTTGGGGAATATTCTTTATTCTTGTAGCTGTTAGCGATCTTCAATACATGGTGTTATAGGAGTTTTTGTAATGTTATTATTTTCGTATGAAATCTACACTTTTTAAGAAATGAAAAAAAGATTGCAAAGAAAGATTAGCACAAATATTTTATAAACAATCATTATTTGGGGCAATTTCACTATTTGGTCTAATCCCCCTCACAATAGAAAATATTCAAATAGGCATGTTCAGTGAAAACTTTTTAAAATTAAACCCTTCTCGAGTTGTTCATTTCTCAACTTATTTACGGAGTTTTTTCCTTCCATTTTTTTACATCCGACATTTGGGAGTTTACAAACAGGATTTTTGACAACAATTTATCTGTAAACATATATGTGGGTACGACTTTTATTGGATACGCTGTCATCTTACTCTTTTTATTCGCGACTCGTAGACTAAAAGAAAACAAATCTGTAAAATTTTGGTCAATTTCTGCATTGCTTTTTTCGTTACTCAGTCTTGTTCCACTTCTTCACTTAAAAGGTAGCAAATAGTTAGCAGTGTCCTGTACCACTATTCTCTTCCATTTTTTGCCTTGTAATATTATTCAATCTCTGGATACTTATATGCCGATTTCCAACTAATAATTTCAGTAAAAGGACATATTTATTGCCCTCAGCTATCATTTTTGCCATGATTTATCGATTGATTTATTTCGTTTTCCCATAAAATTGAATTTAAGTCAAGGAAATTAATATTTTATTGTTTTGCATGATTAGGGAAAAAAGGACGATCAAAAATGGTAAAAAGTCTCATAATATCAATGAAATTTGATAGGCAAAGAAATATGGGCATCTAGCTCGATTAATATACCTATTTAATTATATAACTTGTAATTTGCACTCAATATTTTAGTGTGGACTGTGCATAATTTTTACTTTAGAGCTCTATAGTACTAAAGGAGGTCCTTACAAAAATGGAATTTAAAGTAAGTATAAATTTTTTCCGCGAGACTATTAAGGAAAAAAAAAATGATCACATAAATAAAAATTTCCTTGAATTAAAATATATCTGATCTATTGTAGAGGAGCATTTAGTCTAAAAATCAAAAAGTGAACTCTGACATTTAGAGTTTTCTATTTTTTCATTTTCAAATTCTTCGTTCTTTTTTTCAAAATATTTATCATTTTTTTTCACAGGTTTTATTTTTTCCAGGTTCGAAGACAAGATCTGATCTATTTGTTGGGCTTGCACTTCTTTTGAGTATTTTGAGTTTTTTTCTTTTTTGGATCCCTCTTTAATGCCTGACTCAGAATTTTTCGCTTTAAGGTTTTCAGGCAATTCCAGCCAGCCGTAGTGCCCTCCTCCACCTGGATGAATTATAACATTGCCTTTTCTAAAAGCAAGTATCGCATTTACTATCCGTTCGTCCACTATTTTTAGGGCCTCAGGTTCTGAATGAATAAGAGCTTCAACCTCGTTTCCAAAATGTTCTACAAGAATATTCCAGGCAGTTTTTACACCTTTTGTCTGGACACTTGAATGGCCAAGAGCCATCTGGATTATCTCTGCAAGAGGAATCAAATGGAGGTAAGGGGAGCGATGGCCAGGGTGCCTGGGCTCTTTAAAATCTGCGAGTTCTTTGACACGATCTAGAACCCCTTTCTTTATGATGCCTCTACATATCTGGCAGCGCCATTTATGCTCGACAGCTTCAGGTAGTGAATACTGGGTGAAACACTTAATACAGGCTGAACGGTTGTATTTCCCTTCTTCAGGAAAGAACCCTACATTCAGAATAGCTCTGTATCCCTGTTCTCTGAGGATTGCTTTTTTCAGGCCATCAAAAGTAATTTCCGGAACATCAAATTGCGTGAACTCCCTGGCAAGTTTATTGGTTGAAGGAGAATGTGCATCAGAATTTGAAAGAAAAGTAAGTCTATTCAACTCTTCAATTCTATCTGCATAGTCACTATCTGCACTCAGGCCAAGCTCTAGAAAAGAAACGTAATCTGTCATATGGCCATAACAGCTCTGCAAACTGTCGTGGTAGCCATAAAGTGCTTTCCAGGGAGTAAATGCATGGCAAGGACCTATTAGAGCTCCAAGGTCTTTTGCGATTTCTGCAATTTCGGTACCATTCAGATTTATAGTGGGACGTCCATCGGCTTCAAGATTCCCAAAGGTCGAAATGCGTTCTGCAAGGTCTTCAGCTTTAGAAATCGAAGGTAAAATCATAAGGTGGTGTACACCTTTATTATCTTCTATCTCGGTAGTAGGAATGAAATAAATACCTTCGATGCGGATCTCTTCATTTGAAATGGAAACCCGTTTTATTTCTTCGAGCCATTTCGGATGAATACAGTCCGCAGTACCGAGCAATTCCATTCCTTTTTTTGAAGCTTCCCTGGCAATCGTTGGAAGTTCCATTTTCCTTGAAGATGCCATTGAGTACTTTGAATGGAGATGGAGGTCCGTATTGACTTTCATTTACTCCCTTTACCAAAAATTCTACTTTTTCAGTTTATTTTTTCCCATTTTTTTTACTGGCTATCATCCGATATATCGCAGGTCGTCTTCGGTAGGTTTAACTCCCTGGAAGCTCGATTGCTCTTCTTTTTCTTTCAGCTTTTCCATGATGCTTTCCATTTCCTCGGCTTTTTTCGTGAGCGAGTCCATGTTTACTTTGATCTCAAAGATTTTACAAATTAATTTTAAAAGAAACTGGGCACTTTTAGGATCCATTAGATATCCAGGTGTCATGCCCATAAGGCAGGCTGCATCAATGCCACGCATCCTGCTGAAAGCTATCAGCAAGCCCGAAGCGCCCACAATTCCCCCGCTTGGTTCGAATTCCCTGAACTCTACCCCATACTTTTTGATCTCTTCGATCATTTTAGTATCGTTCGCGACTCCTAGGACTGTTTCTTCAGAGGCGAGTTTGCCTGTGGGATAACCTCCTAGCGTATAAATTCTTGAAACTTTAAATTCCTCTGCAACATCAAGGTAAAGAGAGCATAGTTCATAGTGTCCCTGTGAGGTGGTGCTCTGATGATCTCCTACAAGGAAAAGGACATCGTTTCCATTTGCTTTCCCGTGGTATATCATATTGCTTACCAAACGGACAGTGCAATCTTTATTAACTAGTACCTGAGGTGGGAAATGTGGAGAATAAACCTCCATAATCTTTTCAGCCTCAAGTTCGTCTACCAGATGCTCTGCCACTAGCTTACCTACAAGTCCTACTCCTGGAAGTCCGACTAACATCACGGGTTTTTTGATTTCAAGGTCATGTTTCAGGCGGACAAGTGTACTTTTTTGCATAAAATTCCTGATCCTTTCTTTGCTAGTCTGCGGTACCTACCATAAGAGTCCTGTGGAGAAAAGCGAGCCGGAATTACAGGTGAGGTTTCTTTCTCACAAACCGAACATTTTTCCCTTAAAGTGTACCTGCCGCATTTTTTGCATTTGCGGATCCTTTGTCCCAAAGAGCATCACGCCTTTGTTGATTCGATGTGCCGTTTAAAAGTCCCATGTCCACCAAGTTTGGATATCGTATCGACTGCTGTCTGGGCAGATTTTTTCAGGACTGATTCGGCTTTCTTATAATCCGGAGCTATTACCTTAATTCTATATCTAGGAGCTCCTGTATAACTCACTTCTAGCCTTACGTCTTTTCCATCCACCTCACTTATAGAATTTGCAGCACTTAGAGCTTTTTTTATAACCTCTATTCCATTTGGAAGGTTGCAGGTCAGATCCACATAACCTGCAATATCTACAAATGGGAGTTTGATATTTTCCCCTGCGATCTTGATTATACTCTTCAGGTGTTTCTTATTTATTTTGATTCCTTTGAAGGCTATTTCTCCTTCGACAGCAGCTTCTTCAAAGGCTGAATATGCACTTCCAAATTCATCTACAAGTTTTTCATTCAATGCGTGTAGGTTATTTTCATCGACCTTTGTCTCTTCAGCTACGAACTGTAGCCATTTGGCGGCTTTTTGTTCATTTTTCCATTCCTGTATTTTAGCGCGCCTTTGATGCTCGTTAACGTCTTTTAATGACAGATCTATGTGGCCGCGAGAAGGGTCCACGTTTAGAACCTTGCAGACGATTTTCTGGCCTTCCCTCACGTAGTCCCTTACGTACTTGACCCAGCCTGCTTTAATTTCGGAGATGTGGATAAATCCCTCTCTTCCCTCGAATTCCTCAAGCTCTACATAAGCTCCGAAATCCGTCACGTTCTTTACAGTACATACAACAAACTCTCCGACTTCTGGCCAGTTATCGTTTCCCATTCGCACCACTTCTCAAGTTTCGTCTTAAATTACTCTCTATTACTTCTGTAAAATGCTTTTAAGTATCCCTTTATTCAAGCACTTCAAGAATATGAGTTGTAATTGTCGATTTTCCACCTGTCGGTTCGGCAAGTGTTCGTCCACAGACAAGACATGTAATTTTACGACTAGCACTGCCGAATATAATTTGTTCGTTTTCGCAGTCATTGCACTTTACGCGTAGGAACCTGCTTTTTGGCCTCAGGCTATAATTTTCCATTTTATCTCACTCCTTGAACTCGAACTTCTTTGCCCTGAAACAGGGTCTTTGGTGGGCCTTCTTGCATGTTGTACACCGGTATCTAAGCCAGATACGTTTTGTGGGTTTGTCCCCACCAGGTACCTTTGAGAACTTCCCGCTGTTTCCTATACCTTCCTGTCTTTTCTTCTGCCTTGCAATATGAGTCATGGATGAAGCCTGGCCTTTCTTAACCCTTTCTACGACGTGTTCGCTATGGGTCTTACAGAATGGGCAGTACGTTTTGAACCGCTTTGGAATTTTCATTTTTTCCACCTTTTTTATTAGTATGGCCAATTATGTAGAACATCTTTCCGGTTTTTGCAGAAAAGCATTATTATATATAATTATTTAATACAGTGTTAAACATGGTATTTTATTTCGAGAAAGCTCTTGCCTGGGAAGTTTTTGATTCGATAAACTTAAAATTTTTTAAAATATTTTGTGTCCTTAACATCACGATTGTCAGTCTTGTATCGAAGACAATGTCAGAGCATGCTAACAAGGTTAAGTTACACAGATATAGCTACACATATATATAGTAATGCTATTTCCTAAATATACTAATAATATTTTTGAAGTTTTCCCCTCTATCTATCATATATGAATTAACATTTTAGGACTTCTGACCTACCTACTTTCTTTCTCCTAAAGTTAGAATGACTGCAAGCTTTTGACTATTAATTTTTTCCTAAATTTTGCTGGTCAGTAATCAGTTTGGCTGCATTTCTTTTAATCAGCCCTGTTGCATTGAGCTGCGGCAAAACAACAACATCTTCAGCACTGACAATATAATTTCTTCCATCTGCACCTGTGAAAGTAGGCAAGTCTCTCAGTATTCGGACAACAACATAATCCCTATTTATACTTTTTTTTCTTGGCTCTGCTCCTGTTTCTTTATCAGCTTCATTTGTGGGTATCTCTCTTCTAACCTCAATTTCTCCCCGGATGCTGGGATAAACCTGCCTTTCTGATATACTTTTTTGCTTGAATGCAATCTTTTCTACACCAGGATACAGGATAGGACCTAGAAGTTCCATTTTCGCAGTCTCAATTCCCTGGAGCACCTGGTCATAAAGCCTTTTTTCCGCGGGAAGCAATTTTTCAATATCCTTTGAGATAGGTTTATCTGCGTGAGATTGATTAGTCGCCCTTGTAATAACTTTTCCTATTCGTTTCATGAAGATAGTCTCAAGGTCGGAAAGTGCTTGTTCGTGCTCATCATGAAGCATCTTAGACTCCGGAGAACGGGAATTTTCGAGTTTAGATATATCTTTTTCAAGATCCCGGATATATTTCTCAGCTTCCAAGTAAAAATCAGCCGGAATGGCCTTCAATATCTGGTTTTTTTCCTTATACAAGATCTGGCTGATTTCTTCTATATCCATACTCTGCAACACCTCTGCAAATCAAATATATTGCCGCGTACTCAGGAACTTCTTGCATTCCCTCTTTTACCCTTAAATCCTTACCTTTTAACTGTATCGAAAAAGGATTTGAGACAAATATTTTTACTGGTCTCTCCCCAAAGACAATAGCATCACTAAGCGGATCAAACTTCTCTAGCTCAGATAAAGCAAGTTTCTTAACCAGCATCCCAGATCCACCGTGTAGGGAACCAGGCACCCTGATCAAACGCTTAATATCTGCAGTAACAGGTTCATCAACGGCTACTCCAAATCCTTGCAGGAAATCTTCAATCGACTCTCGCATAAAATTGGCAGCAATACCCTTAAAGTTTCTGACATCAAAGTCAAGTCTTCCTCTCTCCAGAATATCCTTTAAACCATTTTCGCTATTTGTAACATTAATTAATTTTTTTATTGTAGTATCTCCAATCTTCTCACACCTGCGAAGCTCAGGAAACATATCTTTTTTGTATCTTTTTTTACATTCAGCTTTCATATAATCCGTCAGGTAGAGTGCAATCCTCTTTCCCCATCCTGAATCATATCCTACAAGAGTGGACTTAATTGGAACTTTTTTTATCCCTTTGAAAGTCTTTGATCCAATCCCAAATTCCCCATCCATTGCAACATCTCTGAATAGGTATTTGAAATCTAGATCTTTGCCGCTTATATAATTTACAATTTCTCTTCTTTCTGCACCCCCTAGAGTCAGGATTTTCGGGCTTATAACATGGATATGATATCCTCTGCCCCCAGAAAATACTAACTCAATCTCCTGTTCAGAAAATCCAAAATCTTCTAAAATAAAATCCATAAGCTTAAAAGTTTCCTTTTTCACAAGCTCCATCATATCCGAATAATTTTTAGGGGCATTTGGCAAGTGATCTGCATCAAGGTCAAAAATCAACTCTGCTCCAAGCCAGATCTTTTCGTTCATTTTTCTGGCATCAGGGTATTCATAGTACGCAGTCGAATTGTAAACATGTGCAGGGGTCATACTATATAGATAATCAAGAACATCCCCAGGCGAGCTGAAGGACTTATGCCTATACATCATCTTTTCAGGAACGCTATCATAGAAGATAAAAGCCCATTCTCTGTTAGGCAGGTGGTCAGGTAGACCTATCTCGGCATTTTTGTAATAATTATGAAAGCGGGATTTTACAAAATTAGTGGTTCGAATGTCCATGTTTTCAGAGCTTTGTGAATTATTGAATCTTCGAATTAAGGTTTTAGTTCAAGGTTTTTTTGATACGATAGATCAAGTCATACTTTACTTTTGTTTATATGAATCTTTTTTAGTAACTGTTAAGCCTGGAAAAAACAATATCAATAACCAACTTTACTAAAATTCAATTAGCAAATTTTGGTGGGCTAGTTATATTTAACTGTCGGCTATTGATCATGTCTTTTATTTTCCATCATTTGTTAATCAGAAATATCTATTGAGTCAAAAGATGTACAATCAAACTTATTTTGAGTAAGCTTAACAATAAAATATTTAAAATAATTCAACAATCGATTAAGAATCAGATAAATTCATTGTATTTTACTGAGATGGATATCTATTTTTAATCCAAGATACATGTAAAGTAAGGTTTAAAATCTTTGACCTAAAAATAGGAAATACTGTAGAAGGATTTCTAGCTATTGTCCAAAAAATAAAAAAAATATCCCTGTCAACAATAATTAAAACAAATGAAATTTTTTGAATTAAAGGCGCAAACAAATTAAAGTACTTTTATTTTTTATACCCACATTAAGAAAATTTCATGTTCGTTTTTGAAGAAATTTGACTTCTTGATAAATCGAATGATACTCTATTGTGTACACTTTAACGTCGATATAGATCACAATAGAATTAGAATATTAAGATGAAAAAAGACTATATGAGAGCACACATCTGTAAGAGAGTATGGAATTACAGATTTAAAGTAAAAGTCAAGAGATCTACTGACATTCAGATCTATTAAAAAATTAATTATGTTAATATATGACAACAAAAATTTCCATTCACAACAAATTTTCAGCTATATATTCAAAAATTGTATGTTCACAATAAAGACAGTTGAGAACCACTCCTTCTTCTGCCGATTGGAGTACGGAAAACTTCGATTTTATGGGCTCACTGCTGTTAGAAATACAGTTTGAATTAATGCAGCGAACAACGCCCTCAACATAGGAAGGCAGGACGACATCATTTTTTTGAACTACTTCAAAATCCCTAATAATATTGATGGTGGCTCGCGGAGAGATCAGAGCAATCCTGTTCAACTCTTCGACATTGAGTTCCTTACCCTCTACTTTCACAACATCTTTTTTGCCTCTAGCTCCTGGAGCATTCATTACAAAACTAATAGTTGCCCGAAAAGCGCTAGAGATTCCAAGTATGCGCAGGACATTTAATGCCTGTCCTGCCTTTATGTGATCGATGACTGTTCCATTTTCGATCGCCTGGACCTTCAAGTCACGTTTTTCTTTCATTCAACCACTCCCATGGCAAGAGCAAGAAGTGCCATCCTAATTGGAACCCCATAGAAAGCCTGCTGGAAGTAACATGCATGTGGAGTTGCATCTACTGCAGTGGAAATTTCATTGACTCGCGGAAGAGGGTGAAGAATCTTAAGGTTAGAATTCACATTTTTAAGTAGACTGCCTGTAACCTTCAGCCTGTGTTTTACCTTTTCATATTCTTCAGGGTCAAGAAAACGCTCCCTTTGAACTCTTGTCATGTAGAGTACATCTATATCTCCAATTATTTCCTCAAGAGAATTTGTTTCTTTTACCTTTATCTTATGCTTTTGAAGATCCTTGATTATTTCGGAAGGCAAACTGAGCTCTGGAGGCGAAACAAAAGTCATTTCAGCCCCGTAGAGGGAAAGGGCATGGCAAAGGGAATGGACAGTTCTCCCGTATTTCAAATCCCCGGCCATGGCAATTCTCAGGCTCTCAAGATGGCTTTCCCTGCGGATAGTATAAAGGTCGAGGAAGGTCTGTGTAGGGTGATGGACAGAACCATCTCCACCATTGATCACCGGAACGCTGGAAAATTCAGACGCCATCCTTGAAGATCCATCAAGAGGATGGCGCAATACTATAAGATCGGCATAGTTACTGATCACGCGAATGGTATCGGCAAGATTTTCCCCTTTCATAACAGAACTTGCCTCTACAGAACCCAGATTTAAAACATGTCCTCCAAGCCTTTGAGTAGCAACTTCAAAAGACAGCCGGGTCCTTGTACTTGGTTCAAAAAAAAGAAGGGCAACGATTTTTCCATCCAGCAGCTTAGATCTGTTTTCACCTCTAGCTACAGACTCAAGATTTTCTGCAATATCCAGAACGTAGTCGATTTCTTTGCGCGAGAAATCCTTCATTGAGATGACGTGTCGGTTCTTAAATGACATCCTGATCAATAAATGGTTCTCAAAGATATAACCTTTGCTCCATAAATTTTCTAGATCAGTATGGATGCAATTGAATCCATCTCTGCATCCACTTTAGGGAACGGATTTAGCTTAATTATTTTCTAAACTTGAACCAAAATTTTGTATTCTTAAACTTAGTTTGAAAGTACAAATTTCAAAGTACATATAATTTAAATAATTAGTTATTTAATTGTCTAAAATAAATTTTTCGCAGTACTTCATATGAACCATGTGATATCTTATTTGAGATACACAATGATTTTGATGGAATGGTTACATTTTGTAGTGCAAAAGTAGATTAAAATATAAATCAGTTAGTCAATGACGGTTCTAGGAAATTGTCCATCCACGTATCATACTGTGGGTATTCGACTGAAATAATCACTTTTGACAAATCATCACAAATAGCACAAACTTGCAATATGAGGAGGGGATTTTCATGTCAGTATATTTGCCTATAAGGTATAAATATGTTAATGCCAATATCACATTATTTCTTCCTGTGTTTTTCGTTGCTCCCTTTACCAGCAAAGGTTCTTACTGAGTAGATAATTGTGCATTACAGTACATTTCGATAAATTTTTGGTTTTCAAGAATTATTTTTTTATATCATTTTATAAGAATATGATAAAATAAGGTTTATCGAAATACTCGGTGTATCGAGATAGCTTCCATTGTCTAAGCTTCTATGACTTGTTCGAGATAAAAAAATTAGGGTTCCGTTGCAAAAACTTCAAAAAAATATGTAAATCTATAAGTAATTAATAAAAATCAAAATATTCAAGGAAAATGTACTAATATTATAAAACTATACCAAATAATTGATTAATGTATTTGACTTCATTAAGAGCAGAGTAATTTAGATCGATTACTTGTCCTTTTTTGATCATATTTATAGCTTCAATTCCTTTTAAAGTCTTATTAGCAGATCGAAAAGACTGAAATCCTAACATTGGATTAACGATTCTCTTTATAGATCTGTGACCTTGTTCTATGATGTTATTCAAATACTTGATTTGTCGAATGCCTAAGTTTTTAGGTAGTATTTTATCAATTTTTAGTTTATCTATAGCAGGTGGATAAGCTGGATTCTTATCAACGGTTATTAATCTTGGAATTTGATTATGATTAGAACTTAAAGCTTTCTTAAAGAATCTCTTCGATGCCTTTCTATCTAGTTTTGAACTTAACATGAAATCAATTGTATCTCCATTTGAGTCAACTGCTCGATAAAAATAGTCCCATTTACCTTTTACTTTGATATAGGTTTCAGCAACTCTCCACGAATCATTTGTTGGTCTTAAATGTCTTCTTATCTTCTTTTCTATTTCAGGGGAATATTGATGTACCCATCTCATGATTGTTGTATGGTCGACTTTTACTCCCCTTTCTGCCATCATTTCCTTTAAATTTCTATAACTTAATGCATATTTTAAGTACCATCTTACATTTAATAGGATAATTTTCCCTTATATAATGCTTCCATTTAAAGGAATTAGATAGCATGTTACTATCTTTGGTTTTCTTTTTATTCTATTGTATCAGTAGAAAGGATTTTTTGCAACGGAACCAAAATTAGTGTATTGTTTATAAATAATTTATATAAATGAATTCGTTGAAATAAGAATTATTTACAATATTCCATTTGCTATTGCTTTATAACCAGAAAAAAGATTCATATTGAATAAACATGTAGATTTCCAAACATTTATATAATATAATTTCTAACACAATGTTTGATGACAGAATAATACTGGCATCTGATCAGGCATCATTCCCAAGATAATTTCTCACACACCAACCCAAATACCATTATCCATATTCCAGAATCTATGATAAAATCTTAACTTCCCACAAAACGAATTCAATTTCTGGAATGATGCCATATCTTTTTTATAATCGCGATTTCCAATTTTGCTTCCAAAGATCCTACACTGGACAGCTGTAAATAGGGGTATAAATTTGTTTACCTATTTGCCCACTATAATTCATTGAGAGTCAGATTAATTTTTAACTTACTGTTGTATTGAGAAAATCGATGGCATTCTTGCGTATATCTATGGAAAGTAAGAAAATATAATTATTACTACCAAATAAGACGGAAGAATAATATATTAAAGAAAAACTTATCCTGAAACTGAATATACTGTGCATTATTTTCAAATCAATATATTTATAATATAAACCTCTGATTATTTCTCATGATAGATCCTGTTAACAATTTTAAAATCCCTCAGAAATGGATCTCCCTAACCAAGCTGTCCAGAGTAGAGCTTGAAGCAAAAATAGCATCCGGGATGATTGTTATCCTGAGTGACGGGGCTATTCTCAAAAGAGGGTATACTACAGGAACCACAGCAAGTGCCGCTGCGAAAGCCGCGGTCCTTTCCATCAAGAAAACTATTAACAACGTATCAGTTCCAACTCCTGTGGGCCTAAGAGCTTATATCGATATAAGAGAGTCCTCCCAAGGGCGTGCAGTAGCAAAAAAGATACCTAATGACCACGAATCCGACATTACGAGGGGTCTTGAATTTGTGGGTGAAGCCAGAGAAGCAAAGGAAATTAGAATTCTTGGAGGAAAAGGTATAGGGATTGTAAGAAGGGATGGACTCCCGGTTCCAAGAGACCAGCCTGCAATTAACCCCATACCCATGGATCAAATTCGATCTGCAGTACTTGAAGCGGTAGAGGAACTTGGCCTACAGGGAGCTGAAGTCATAATCTCCATCCCTGAAGGAGAAATGGTTGGAAAGAAAACTCTGAACAGTAGGATCGGAGTAGAAGGTGGTATTTCAATTCTTGGAAGTACAGGTTTTGTTGAACCCTGGAATGACCATCTCGGAGAGATGAAAGGAGATCTCATTCGCCGCACTGACAGAGTAGTTCTGACTACTGGTCGAATAGGTCTGCGTTACTCTCATATGATCTTTCCTTGTCATACCGTAGTAATGATAGGAAGCAGGATATCTGAAGGGCTTAAATCCGCTTCAGGAGATGTAATTATTTGTGGACTTCCTGGTCTTATCCTCAAATGGGGAAATCCTGAGCTTCTCAAGGACTGTGAGTACTCAACTGTTGTTGAAATGCTTGAGAAAGCCCCTAAACATGCGCGCTTAAAAGAAGCCTTTGAAATAGCAGTGGAGAAAGGAAAAGGCGCGAGAGTTGTGGTAATTGACAGAAAAGGAACTGTTCTCATGGACAGCAAGAGTAAATTTAAACCAGGCAAAAGAGAAGAAAAATTATGAAAATTGTAGGAGTCGGTGTTGGGCCCGGCATGATTACAGAAGAAGGGATAAAGGCAATAAGAGAGGCTTTAGTGGTTTATGGTTCAAAAAGAGCACTTGAAATTGCGCAGGAGCATATAGTATGTGAAGCAAAAATAATTAAGAACTATAAGTCGCTCCATTTACTGCCTTCATATGCAGTTGTCTTATCCACAGGAGATCCTATGTTTTCAGGACTTGGGCAGTTTGCAGGTAAAGAGGATACAGTTATTCCTGGGATTTCCTCAATACAAGTAGCTTGTGCTCGTAATAAAGTGAATCTAACAAACTTATGTGCGATTACAGTTCATGGTAGAGGCTTTGAACTGGCAAAAGCCGAACTGATCCTGGAATTAAAGAATGGAAGAAATATTTTCCTACTCCCGGAAGAGAAATTTGGTTCCCGTGAGGTTGCAGAAATTCTTAAAGAGCTGGAATTGGAAGCTGAGCTTTATACATGTGAAAAACTCGGTTATCCTGAAGAAAGGATCTCAAAAGGCACTCCTGAAAATCCGCCTATTTCAAAAACAATTCTCTATGGGTTGCTTGTCGTGCAAAAAAGATAAATTTTATTTGAACAAGTAAAAATTATGGATAATTATAATTGCGTGGTCTAGATAAGCTATTTGAGTTAGAGGAAGTGTATTTGACCTGCATCATGGAAATGATCAATTGTTTACTACCACGAAAATAAAATTTTTTTATATAAAATCTCAATTATATATGTAGGCGCATAAATGAAATATTACTGACTCATAAAAATCGGCGGTTTATCGTAATTCTCTTTCGTTGACTTACGAATTAATTACTGAGAATTTCAATTAATATGTATGAATTTGAGCATTGATAAGTTTAAAATCTTAACATAACTATCCAAATAGCCTTTTAAGTGAATACACAATTTTTCCTCTGAAGAGGAAAATTGGATGCAAAACAAATTGGTTTAATTGTTAATGAAGTATGAAAGAATTCTTGATCTATCTCTATGTGATAAAACTTGTTCTGCTATCATATTAGAGCAGAAAAAGAATTTTCTGTAATTTAGGGAATTTGAAAATGTGATTCTGGAAAAGTTACTCATTCATCCTTAATCCATGTATCGAAATTTTCTTGAACTTAATGTTTCTCCTAATTTTCTTTTAACTTTAGAAAATATTATCCCCACAATATTTCTTTGATTATATTTAATTTTGTCAAATACCAGATTCAATTGTTTTCTATATTTTCCCCTTATTTTCTTCCTTTTTTTCTCTCTTACAGGTATAATTAAATCTGCTTTGATTTATTCTCTAATAATAGAATGTATTTTTTCTGAATCTTACCCATTATCCGTTGCATAACAATCAGACTTTCTCATTTTATTTGATTGCCTTATCAAAGCATTTACATGTTTGATTTCATAGTCTGCTTTTTGACTAATTTTCCAGCCCGACATTACCTTTTTACTTGTGTCTATTGATATTGAAGTTCTCATGGAGCTTCTTCGAAGCTTTCCTGTTCTCCTGGAAGAATAATAACCTGCATATGAACTGTTAAACCCTGTTGCATCAATCGCTACAACAGAGAAATTATCTCCATATGAGTAAAACAGCTTTAGAATCCTTGACAGAAGAAAGTTAAACAGAGAGGATGGGACCCTGGTTACAAACTTTTGAAGGGTAGTGAAATGTGAAATCTTATCAAGAGCAAGTTTTTTTATATCGCTCATAAGGTCAATAAGTTCTACAAAATTTTGATAGTCTGCACTAATATACTCTTTCAATAAAACCAGTACAAGGAGCTGATGTTGGGTATGAACGTGTTTTAATACATGCAGAATAAAGCTTCAGTCTAGAAGACTGAACCGTTTTCAAGGCTGGAATCAACAAATTTAATGTACTTACTAAATTTCAATAGTGGATATTTCTTCATTTTTAACAAAAAAATAGAAGAGTATTCTAATGGAATAATTATAATAAAGTAGTGTAAAAGTTCAATTTATAGCATTTTTACAGAGCCTTCCAATGAAAGATATATATGTAATATAAAGTTCATGATGAATGAAAATTCTATAACAGTTATGAATGTGCTCAACTCTTACAATCCCCATTTCCAGAAAGAATTTAATCACGTTGAAAAGATTATAAACATCACTAGACCAAATAGGACTATCAAAATATTGTTAATAGTTCTAAGCTGATATTATTTCTCAACGTTTTTTGGATCTTTTTTGCTTTGACATTGGAGCAGATTTGGAACGAGGGCAGGAGTTGATGAACGAGTACTAATAAATGGCCCGAAAGCAGCTCCAGTGGGTTATGAATATTTAGTTGTAAGTCTATATCTATTTAGTTATGATGATCAAAAAATAACGACAAGCTCAAGTGGTTACGAATTTTCACTGTCCATTGTTTGCTGGCCGGTTCCTACCTGATCTGCTTCACGCTCACAAACATAAGCGCCACCATTTGTGTTCCCGTACCAGCGTTGACCTTCTCCAACCAGATTAAACTTAGTTAGAATTTCTTTTAGAATGTCATTATTATCTGTCATGATTATCTCGACGTTCTGATTAAGATTCTCTGAAATAACATTCGTTTTTCTATATACCCGTCTTCCAAATTCGTCCGGAAACCTCTTTTCCAATATAAACATGCAAATCCTGCAATCTCCTGCATCTACTGCTTCTTTTATGCGTTCCAAAAGTGCTTTTGCGGCATTAGCGTTCCGCTTTTGGATAAATTTATAAAAATTAAAATATTTTTCAGAGTTCTCTGTCTTGCCCCTGTTCATATATTGATTGAATGTTTTATACGTTATTCCTGCAGCTTCGGAAGCAAAAGAATAGGTGAGTCCCAAAGAGATATTTTCACCAATTCTCTGTTGTATTTCATCGGTTAGTTTACAAGGTCTTGCCATGGTCACACCGTTTTTTATTCAGTATAATTAATATAAGTGGATCTTGTATTTAATATTTAGTTTAGTTCTGTTCGCGGTCGGGGTTTGTACATATCAAATCAGAGCCATTCTCCGGCGCTGTGAGCCTATTTTTTGAGTAGGGCAATTTTACTTTGAACTTAGGATAAAAGTCTCACCAGTTAGCTCAGAATAAGTCGTTTTCCGACCAAATCAAATCCCCATGATTGAAATATCGTTGCACGGTAACTACCTTTAAGATATTTTTTCATAAAATTTTATTACTTTAAAATGATATATATATTAAGTATTGTTGATAGGAAAAACCTGATAAACCGTGACTATTGTAATATCAAGAGTAGGAGAAGAGCGATTGTGGGGAGATTTAAGGCACTTTCTTGATTGAGTTAAGTTATTCACTTCGGGTGAATTATACGTCTGTTGTAGGGGATGAGAGTAAGTCATCCATTCATTGTCTGATAAAGGTTTCTGTCTATCATAGTTCATGAAATCGGGACTACATAATTTAATACTAATTACTTTACGTTCGTATAATATATTCAGAAAAGTATATAATTAATTAAATTTAATTTTGTTTAATAAATTTCCCCGTATATCAAATGAATGCAAAATCTAGCTGTAGGCATCCCCTTCGTCTGCAGCTCATAAGATTACCCTTTTTACATCTAAAATCAGCTGGATCACCTAAGCTAATAATATGAATTTGGATTCCATAATCATGGAAAATTATACTAAAATATTAAATGAATAAGGGAGATTTTGATTTCCCCACAATTCTTTTAGAACAGGATCGATACAATTTATAACAAATTATTTAACAATTCTTCAGTTAGATATCTACAATTTATCTCCATGACCAATTTTTGAATCGGTCAGCAAAAACAAAGGTTTTACTTCTGTATTACCATCCTTATCGGTTATAGTGCAACCCAATTCATGAATAACACCAAGTTGTTGATCAAACTCAGCTATTTGCTCTTGCATTGTTTTTTCGTGTGATGTGAAATATCTATGTTTACCTGTTTTGTCAAAAAATACCGGAGTACACAAAAAAGAATGTTTCTCGATTGATGGGTCACAATCTACAATAAGTGCACTTGCGACTTTCCAAAGCTGTATCGTACCTTCTTCCCATTTACACCGACGATCTTGGAGATAGTCTTCGTTTAATTTCGGCATCATTTGCAATGCAAATTCTGGACTAATTTCTTGTCTATAGTCGTCAATGAAACTCATTTTACTCACCTTTCACTTTCTGCCAACCATAACCGTCGCCTTCAATTTCTATTTTATTTACTTTACCTTCATTTACAAGCTTATAAAGCATGTTTTTAGCAGTAGACCTGCTACATCCTACTAGGCTCATAATAGTAGCAGTGGACCTGATTCTATCAATTGATAGAGCATTCAGAAACATATCTTCTGTAAATTTCTGTTGAAATCTTGTTTTACCACCTTTCATATTATTCGATCTACCGCCCGTTAATTTTCAAGAAACTACGCTACTATATACGATTTATTAGTATTTATACTTTTATTATCACTTAGTAATGGTAATGGTTATTGATAACATTTTGATGCTTGGATAGCTGGTTATGTAGAAAATTTTGATGAAAGAAATTTGAACGAAGAAATTTTAAAAATAGAACAGACAAAAAATTGATATTCAGGCTAACTCTGTTCGTTATGTATATTTCATATTAGAAGCAAGCCTTCCGCTATTATATTCCCCAAAGTTCCCAATTATTCCCGTTATTTTCCCATTATATTCCCATTAAAAATAATATAAAAACAATAACAAGGGATTGGAAAATCATAAAATAAGGGGAATTATATTCCCAAAATAAAAAAATGATATAGGATTTCATAAAGCAATATCTGAAATATTAGAATGTCAAAAAATATAGTTTTTTATTTCTTTCTTGCATTTTCGGGCTTTTGGGAATAAAATGTCAACTGATTGCGTTTCAATGGGAAAATGAACGTCTTTCGCGTATTGAAACGAAATCTTACCGTGCTTTCGCTTGCTAGGATGAGAGCTTTAACGACGACAAAACCACAGTGACATACTTTGTCTGATAAAAATATATTTCTCCCCTGAGCATGACTGCTCATTGGAAAAGTATACATGGTTATTCATACCGATGTGGTGGTAGCAGTAGCCAGGTAATTCGCCCCACTTCATGCTCATTGTAAAGTTGACGAATGACAATCTTCTGTGGCGTTTGGTGCAACTCTGTCGGGATTTGTACAAGCATATGGCTTGCGGCCACAGTCCCGGCTGGCAATTCGATTCGGCCAAGATTATGACTGCCTTGTGGATGCACCGGTATACGCAAGCGTTGTAGGTTCCCTGGATCCGTTTCCGTGTCCTGGTACTTCTCCATCCGCGAAGGAAGTGGTTCCAGCCCATTGCCAATCCAATGTGGAACTTGCAGGGCAAGATTGCTTTTCACGGGGAGTTCGGCGTGTGTTTCCAGGGTAAAGGTATGTGGTTGGTCCCAAGCTCCTGTGATGTGAAAGGGCAGAGGAGTGAAGTTGTTCCAGGGTGGCTTGGGTGAAGGGTGCAGACTCGGAAAGACAACATTGAAATTGCGCCACGTTATGTTATTGTTAGCATAAATATAGTCCACGAAGTCATTGAAGGTCGCAAAATTCGATGGATTGGGCGCTGGTGCATCGGCATTTCCTACCGTAGCGACGAAACAATAGTGGCCTGCACCGGGAACTCGATCTGCCGGCCAGATAATACCGGGATCGGAAACTTCAACTACGCTTCCTGCCGGTACGTCCGGATAATATGCGGAGCCGATAAGGTTCCATAGGTTCGGAGTTACCAGCGTTGCTGGCGGCGACCAGTAGACCGTTGCAAAGACATTGGATGCATCCGATCCTCGGTTCCAGGCACGCACATAAACGTAATTGGCCTGTCCTGTGACGACATTAGTGTCGCTCTCTGTATCGCTGTTGATTGATACTGAGGTTGAGAAGGTCGTCTGAGGATCAGAAACCGGATTGTTTTTTAGGATGATGTCTGGGCTATCAGATAGAGATCCAGTATGGGACGTACCATCATCGGCAAGGTTGTGGCGGGTAAAGAGAACCGGAACCTGCAGGGGCTTTGCGCCCAGCGGGAAGGGATCGTCGGTCGGTTCGGGAGACTGACCCAAACTGGTTGGCTGAGATGGCAGACTCGTGCCGGGTGGTATGTAAGTTTCAATCAGCGTCGAAAAATTCGGCCATGGGTTTTGCACCCCAAGAATCTCGGCGGTTTCGGCGAGAGTGTTTTTCGTTGGGCCCCCAGCTCCGATGATGTCCGGCCAACGCAGTTTCACCTGATAGGCAAGGTAGTTCAAAAATAGTGATCCGCAACCTATAGAGACATAATCCTGATCGGTATGAAAGACGTTGTCAACCCAGTTCGATCGTGCCGGGTTTTGCGATGTCGAAACACCATTGAGCCAAGAATCACCTGTGCAAAACAGCCAAGCTCGGTTGGGATAGAGAATCTGGCCACAAACACGCGAGAGAGCTTCGCCATTGCTCCAAGAGGGAATCCAGCCTTTTGTCTGTTGATTCATAAAGATCTCGGCTTCTTCGGCGGCCACCAACCCAGGCAACCCCAATGGCTCAGTGCTCAGATTGCAGTAGCAGTAAATATTATTCAAAAGGTCGTTGCTGGCTCCCCCATTACCTGGAACGAGTTGGATCTTGATCGGAAGTGACGATGGCATGATATTGCCGAACAGTTTGCTGAGTCGCGCAAGATCATACTCACAATAATCGAGTACGCCTTGTGCCAACGCAACGCCGTCCGGTTGTCCACTACCGGTAAAAGAACTGTCATACAAAACAACGAAATTCTTGGTAGTTCCGTAATTTATCATCATGATTGACTCTCCTTGTATCAGAAATTCCGTTACTAGATTGCTAACAGGCTCGATGTAAATCGCTACCGCAGCATTATTGAGTGGATGATTTCTGCTTAGGTGTGCTCAGCAATTATTTCAGAACACTATTGGATGTCCGTCGAAATACACAAAATTCACTGATTTGTGAAAAAAGTATAATTTTTAATCTATATAAATAGTAGTTCCGATTTTGCTGTATTTCCAAAGAACTGGTAGCCCACTTTCATAGAGTTTATATTATATTAATAAACTATAATTATATCTATGGAAAAAGGATCCAAAGCACCGTTTACTGAAGTTGCTTTCCAATTGCAGAAATTATCTTAATGCCACTACCATTTGCTGTTGCATACACTTCATTGGTTACATTACCGGAAAAGAATAGTACTGCCCGGAGTGACAGGGAAAAATCTTGTGTAGATAGATGTTGTTGTAACACTTTGACCTGGATTAAGACTAGTAATTTCGGGTATGGAGAGATTGAAGGCATTTTGCTGAGTCTCATCGGGTATATTGAAGTCTAAAACGAACCGATCGAAAAGATTGAAGAATAATGGTAGCATTTTATTCAGAATTTTTTTTCTTATTATTAGATCAAAATAATGAATTATAATTTTCAACCCATGAGCGTCTTTAATTTGAGATTTCACATAACAAAAATGGCATACTGCCAATCTAGTTTAAATAAGTTAAATCACACTATAAATAGAAAAATGAGATATCTTAGGCTTTATGATTGTTCGTTTATGTCTATTTCTTATTGCAATTGTGTCTTCCGTTATTATATTCCCAATAGTTCCCAATTATTCCCGCTATTTTCCCATTATATTCCCATTAAAAATAATATAAAAACAATAACAAGGGGATTAAAATCATAAAAAAAAGGTGGATTATTTTCCCAAAATAAAAAAATGATATAGGATTTCATAAAGTAATATCCAAAATATTAGAATGTCAAAAAGTGTAATTTTCTATTTCTTTCTTGCATTTTGGGGGTTTTGGGAACAAAATGCCAACTGATTACGTTTTAATGGGAAAATAATGGGAATATTTTGGAAAAAAAGGGAAAATTGGGGAATAAAATAATCAGTTGCCGTTGTGCATAGATCAAGTATCCTTCAGGAAGATAAATTCCTTATCAAATAAGGACCATAAATTAAACTTTGATGTATCTATGCTGAACTTAGTGGGATAAATGGTTTAGACCGTATCTTTGGTAGATGATTTTGGTGACCGTGGTGAGTATGGCAGCTGTCGTGATAGATCCCATGACATAGACAATGGCGGATTATGTGGATTTGTAGGTCGTATTGATTTATTTGATTGTCTTTCATTAATTATATACATTTTATTTCTATCATTAGATTTTATTCGGAATTATTTGGCATTTTTACTGACTAAATCTAATTAATTTTGGGATTTACTTGGTAATTTATAGCCAAGCTTGGTAATTGTTTGATCTAAAATTGAAACACATTGATCTTTATGCTTTAAGTCAATCAGGCCAATTTTTAACAGAAGCGATAATCAAAGGACTTGGGTTAGTCCAGACTATGCAGGAAGCAACCAATAACAGTAATGAGAAATTATATCTATTAGCGCTGCAAGAAGCCAGGATCAGAGAGCCGTAAGGCAAAGCAAAATCAAAGATAACGTATAAATGTCAAAGATAATGATGAACTCTAATAAGCGAGAATAGATGCTGAGAACTCCAATCAAAGTACTTCACGGCCAGATGAGCATTAAGGATGAACACCTGCACACCAATGACGAGCAGGTAGAAAAGCTAAATGAGAACATTCAGTTATCTGTTTCGAAACTTATCATAATTACTGAAAATAATATCAAAATAGCACCAATAATTTGCCAAAATTTAAGTGATTCTTGTAGAACTAAAGCCCCCATTAATAAAACGCTAATTGGTTCGACCAGTAACAATATTCCAGCTTGTGATGCTTTTAATCGTTCTAATCCTTTATTAAGGAGGACATAAGGTAAAAATGTAGCAATAACACTTAAACCAACTAATAAAATCAATGCATTAGAAGGTAATGTAGTTCTAAAATTTATAATAAGTTTTTCACTTGTAATTAGTTTTATTATTAACCAACTGGGAAATAGCCACATCAATGCAGGAATAAATGACCAAAATGTTGTTGCTACAAAACTATATTCCTTTTTAACTCCTACATAACGACCTGAAATTATATATGAAGCATAGAAAAAACCATTTAGAATTGCTAGAAAATAACCTATAAGTTGTTTATTTGCAACTGTATTGATCATCCATATTTGCAAAATCAATGCAACTCCAATAAGTGACAGAAAAGCTGACGTTAATCGTGTAAATGTGATTTTCTCATCTAAAATATATTTGCTCAATATTATTACAAAAAAAGGCTGGGTGTATGTCAAAAAGACTGCTTCACTTGCTAAAATTCCCAGTGATATTGAAGATAAATATGTCAAATGCGACATTGTTATAAAAAAACCAAAACAAATAAAAGTAGAAACATCTGTTTTTTTTAACTTAATTAATTTATATCCATTAAATATCAATATTAAACATAATAATATTAGTATAGAAATGGCTAGCCTAAAAAAAACTTGTTGAAATGATGACACTTCAAATAGGCGCAAAAATACTGAGAATATTGGAATCGTCCCAAAAAGGAAACCACTCAACAAAATTTCTATTCTGCTATTATTTTTAGAGTTCATTTAATCTTCCAAATATTATTATAATATTTGTTTAAATTATTACTTACAAGATTTATTAATTCTACTAGATGTGGGATTTAGATCCTATTTGAAAAATCATAATAATTAATCAGTCTTGTTTGTCTACACAAAGTTGCAGGAATCTCTGACCAACTAAGCAAATAGGCTGCCGAACAAGTCGATGGTTACCTATGCTACCGTTCGGTAATGAATATTTAAAAGAAACGAGAATCAAATTAGAGTATGAATTTCAAGAGCTAATTTGAGATCATATGCTTAAATACATACTTAAATAAAAGTAATATTATAAAATGTATGAAGATCGATTGTGGGGAGATTTAAGGCACTTTTTCGAGTGAGCTAGGGCATTAACTTAAAATTAATTATTAGCATGTTGTAGGGCCTGAGATTAATTTATTTATTGAATAGTATTAAACAGCTACCTTATGTTGTAATTGCGAGATATGGAACATGTAATTTAAATTACTAATTAGTTTAAGGTTCACTATTTAGAGTATGTGGAAAAAATATATAATAAATTAAATTTAGTCCTAATTCAAAGGTCTACCCTCCCTTCAACCAATCCTTCTATGGACTGCAGGCACTGATTTACTTGCAGTTCATAAAGATCAACTTTTTAAATATTCCTGATCAGGATAAATCCTTAAAGTCCGTATAAATCTGTTTCTGCTTATTTTTGTAGTATTAATGTTGGAGATATAGTAGGAACCTACAGCGTCTCATTATTGAAGTGTAGAACCCTGTAAAAGCTATCAGGGAAACAACCAATTTTCAGGGAGACGTTTTCACAAAACCTGTTGCTAAAGCAATGATTGCAATCACTCCAAACGCAGTTCGAAAAAGGAGAGCAAAGCCACCTACATTTTCTTCCAGAAACAATATTTTGAGATCCGTCGGATAAACCCCCTTATAATTCGTCCTATTCATATATTATATATCACTTATACAGTGTCTATAATGTATAGTGTTATTCTGTTTTGATATGTTCCTGCTCTGTTTGTATTAGGTCTATCAAGAAGAAATGATTATAGGGTTACTTAGGGCATTTTCTAGAGATTTTCTTTCGATAGTTGCATATATTTTGTTCATGAACCGATGTTTTTGGCCTCTTTAAGGTTTTTTTCCTTCAAAGCTTGCTTTATTGGAGGGGTAATAAGGGGCTTTTCTTTGATCAATCCATCGGGTTTGTAGTAGAGTATCATCAGCATTATCATTCCAAACAATATATATTCAAGCCAGGTGGCTTCGAAAGGTAGCTGGAGTATGCTCCTGATCTCAAATTTATATACAGTTAGGGAGACCTTTGTGAGAACAAAAAAGAGTACTCCCAGTGCTACACCCTTATTATTTCCCCTGCCTCCTAAAAGAACCATGAGGAATGGAAAAAATGTCCATTCAACCCTGGAGAAAGTGGAAGCTATAACATTCATGCTGTAAAAGGAATACAGTGCTCCAGCTAGTGCTGCTATGCTCGAACCCAGAGCTGCAGTCTTCATTCTGAGAACAAGAATATCCTTGCCAAAAGCCCGAACGACGTCTTCGTTTTCCCTCATTGCCTTCAAAAGCCTGCCGTAGGGTGAGGTGAGAATTTTGTCTACAAAAAGATAAACTATTAGCGCTGTACCAAAGATCAGAAGTGTAACATAAATGATCCGCCACTCTCCTGGTATCCATGCTAATACATTAGGAACGCTTACACCATAATAGCCCCCTATTATGGAGGTATCGTAATTTGAGACTTGATATAGAACCTCACTCATTGCAAGTAGAGCAATTGAAAGGTACTCATTTTTTAGTTTTGCGCTAGGAAGGATGAAAAGAATACCCGCCATAGCGCCTATAAAAGCAGCTAACAGAAGAGAGAGTACAAGAATGCACATTCCCAAAAGCGGATTGTGGGAAATCATCGTATTCATGGTGCTCTTAACAATTCCGCTTGCTTCTACAATTTCTCCATCTAAGCCCAAAAGGAGCATGAGAACATGATTCATAACATACCCAACAGTTATGGCTCCGATAAGAACAGCCATAGCTCTACCAAAATTGGGAATGCCAGCGTAACCATACTCAACATTCAGGCTGAGTGCAACTATGAGGTATATGGAGAACCATAGTACTATATCTAAGAAGAAGTATGCCATCTCCACTTTTTATTCCTCCATATACTCAGCCCTGCAATTCCCATGGGAGCGATTATTAAAGTTATCACGAGCATAATAAGGGAAACCACTTTGCTATATACCAGAATACCAGATCCTAAAAAAGTTGATAGATAAAAAGTTACAAGCGATTCCGACATTCCTATAATATACCCTCCAGCCAAGGCACCGTAGATGCTACTCAAACCGCCCACGACGCTTGCCGCAAAAATGGAGACTATTATTATTGTTCCAGTTAAAGGTTCTATCTCTTGACGGAAAGGCAACATGCTCCCCGCAACGGCGGCTAAGGAGCCGGAGAGGAACCAGGAAAACAGGCGGGTATGCTCTACATTCACCCCCATTATTTCAGCCAGAGTTGGATTTTCCATAGAAGCCCGCAAAGCTATGCCGAATTTCGTTCTGTAAAGGAGCAAAAACAAGGCTAGAAGTAGCAATAAAATTATAAAACTTGAAATAACAAGTACTGCTTCTATACCAAAGAGTTTGAAATCGATGGGCGTGAAAATGAACTTTGTCGTTGCCATTCGAGTGATGCTACCCAATGTTTCAGAGTATGCACCAAGTATGCCGATAAATATTATATCTACAGCCAGGGTGGCAATCATAAGCATGACCACTGTCGCCTCTTTTTTTATCATTGGTTTGATAATCAGTACGTAGATCCCCACTCCAATCACACCTCCGAAAATGAAGGAGAGGGGGAGGGAGTAATAAGGATGCACCCCTAATATACGCCACAAAGTCAAGGAGAGATATGAACCGAATACGGCCATACTTCCTTGTGCAAAATTGGGTATGCCTGTGGTGATATAAGTGATCGTTAAACCTATGCTCAAAAGAACTAGAAGGTTTGAGTAAACAACTGCTCCTTCTAAAACGGCCATGTTATCCCCCACACATTAAAGTATATAAAATTGTCTTATGGTTTAGAAAATAAATATTTACACTTCAATAATTTTTTCGTTTATAGTAAATTCACAAATTAATTCATTTATATTCGATTAAGACATAAAATACTAAAAAATGTTATTTTTATGCTAAGTATATCTACCATTCAAGTTAAAAAATAACCACACTTGGTATTCAAAGTTGTGCATAAAATTCATTAACCTATGACAAATGCAAATCGATTACACATTTGAGCAACATATCTGGCATATAACTTGATTTATAACGTGAAAATATTTTTTTGTGCTTACCATGAAGATGAAAAAATTTAGTTATGGGACTATAGATAAGAAGAGCTAAAGTATAAAAAAGTGAGGATGTATAGAATATGAGAGGATGGTTTAAGTTTGCTGCAGCGGTGATAGCTACTGTACTCATCGCTGGTTGTGTGCAGCCGGGAGAAAAAGCTCCTACGAAAGCTGAGGTCGAGGTTCCACTTGGTGTACTTATGGATCTTTCTGGACCGCTGACCACACATGGTGAGGACATTAAAAACACGGTTACAATTGCCGCTGAAGATATAAATAAAAAATTTGAAAAGGATGGAAAACCGTATAGGGTCAAGCTCTATGTTGAGGATACAAAGGCTGATCCAAAAATAGCCCTGGATAAGATCATGGCGTTGCATACACAGGGCGTGAAGCTTATCGTTGGACCACAGAGCAGTGGGGAAGTAAAGAATATTATCGGATATGTCGGATCGAACAAGATAATTGTAGCTTCTCCCTCCTCAACTGCAGAAACGAAGTATCTAGGTGTGACAGCGCCAGATGAGAAGAAGTATGTTTTCAGGTTCGTACCTACAGACTCTTTTCAGACTAAAGCTATAGCAAAGCTTGCTCATGAACTGGGTGTTAAGGCGGTAGTTATAACTTACATTAGCAACGCCTGGGGCAAAGGTCTGGAGGAATTCGGTAAGGAGGAATTTCAAAAGCAAGGAATCGAAGTAAAGAACTCAGTAGGATATCCCGACCCTACACCTGCGGACTTCACACCATACATAGCCACGATTGAAGGAAATGTAAATGATCTAATGAAAAACTACACCAAAGATCAGATTGCAGTTGTGGCTTTCAGCTACGAAGAAATTGCTACTATGCTTGCGCAGACGCAAGATAACTCAGTGCTGCTAAACGTCAAGTGGATAGGGTGCGATGGAATAACGAAAAGTAGCAAGATTGTAGCTGATGTTCCTGGGAAAGCGAACAAGATTAAACTTTACAGCACAGTCTCGGAAACAAGGGGTACAAAAGAATTCGATGATCTGAACAGTACTTACCATCAGCGTATTGGCAGCTCGCCCATGAGCTACGGTTTGAATGCTTATGATGCAACATGGATACTGGCTCTATCCTTTGCGCAGGTATACGACAAACAGGGTAAGTATAATGATGATGCTATAGCAGAGGCTGTGCCGAAGGTGACGGGTGAATATAGTGCGGGCAAGTATGGCATATATCCTGTGAGTGGCGCGATAAAATTAAATGAATATAAAGATAGGATTGGCTTGGAGTATAAAATCTATGCCGTCTCTAATGGAAGCTGGAACGAACGTGGAGCATGGAAGTTTGCTACGAATGAAATAAAGTGGAGTTGATGGAAGCTGGAACGAACATGCAGTATGGAAACGCACCAAGGACTAAATAAAGTCGAATTAACAACTCAAAAACTCACAAAACGCTTCGGCGAACTTCAAGCTCTCGATGGGGTGAGTATAGAGATTAAAAATTGCATAACGTTAATAATCGGGCCTAACGGAGGCGGAAAGACCACACTTATAAACACGGTTACTGGTTTCCTCAGTGCGGATGAAGGTGAAGTTTTTTTCAGGAAGAGGGAGATAACAGATCTTTCTCCTCACAAAATTTTTAAACGTGGCATAGTAAGAACCTTCCAGACCCCCAAACCACTTCTAAAACTTACAGTTATTGAGAATCTGCTTATAGCGGAAGCAAATTATGGGGAAAGCATAATTCAGAGCTTAGGTAAAAGCTGGCTTGCGAAAGAAGAGATGCTTGTAAAAAAAGCTTTTTCAGTTCTGGATTTCTTAGGTTTAGAGCACATGTGGAATGAGTTTGCAATGAACCTGAGTGGAGGGCAGCTAAGGCTTCTTGAGATAGGCAGAGCGCTCATGTGTCAGACGAAGCTTATTATTATGGATGAGCCTATTGCAGGCATAGCCCCTGATTTGTCCCATGTTATCCTTAAGAAGCTCAGAAAACTTTCAGAGATGGGGATTTCTTTTCTCATAGTGGAGCATCGGTTAGATATAGTTCTTGAATACGTTGACCATATTTACGTCATGGCAGGAGGAAGAATTATTGCTGAGGGTAGAAGTAAGGATATATTAGAACATCCGGAGGTTATAGAGGTGTATTTGGGTGCTCAGAGTTGAGAACTTTTTTGCAGGTTATAAGGAACTGCGCATCCTATTTGATATAAATGCCTTAGTGGAGAAAGGAAAGATTACTACAATTGCAGGACCGAATGGCAGTGGAAAAAGTACGTTTTTAAAGTCTGTTTTTGGCCTTGTTACCATCCAGTCGGGCAGAGTTCTTTATAAAAGCGAGGACATAACCCTAATTCCACCCCACAAAAAGACCAAGATAGGTATAGCTTACCTCCCACAGGTAGAGAACATTTTTACTAATCTAACAGTTGAAGAAAACCTCAGAATTGCTGGCTATACTCTTAAAAATGAGGAATACAAGGAGCGGCTGAATTTAGTAAAAGAGATATTTCCTGAGCTAAAAATGAGGTTAAAACAAAATGGAGGGTCATTAAGTGGTGGCGAGAGACAATTTCTTGCAATAGCCTCAGCTCTTATAAAAAAGGCAGAGCTTCTCATGCTTGATGAACCCACAGCCATGCTTTCGCCGAGACTTGCAAGTGATACATTCAAAAAAATTTTGGAAATAAAAGAAATGTTTGGACTTACAGTACTTATAGTGGAGCAAAACGTCAAAAAGGCCCTGGAAATAAGCGATAATGCATACATGCTGATGAATGGAAGGATCGTTTTTGAAGGCAAATCAGAAGAACTACTCAATCATGAAAAATTCGAAAGATTTTGCATAGGAATTTAACCTAATGGCTATCGGCCGGTTTCAACTCGATAATAACTGTAATTAAGATAGTGATTTTTCCATCATGGAATGAAGACGGTAATTGCGGCAATTGTGGAGCTTGCGGTGCTTACGACCCAAGCGACAAAAAGAAGTTGCGAAAAGAAAGATGAAATAAGCTGGCTGGTAATTTTTGCACTGGCTTCATTTGCCTCTTTTTCGTTGGAGAACGGTTTCTTCGGTGGGTATGCCCTCCAGTTTTTTGTCCTTCTATAGTACTTTCTGCTTTCCGTATAGAAAGAGCGTAGGGAAGTCCCAACGCAACATTGTCACCGATTTGGTGTGTTATTTCTGGAGTTAATTTTGTAGGTCTGCCATAAATTCAACGTTTTTTACTCTTTATAATAACTGTCAATGAATGTCGTACTTTATACTTACTTAGTTCTCTTAGACACAACGGCGGGTTTATATATGTCAAATCGTAACAAAGAACAATTCTCAGCCTTTTTAAGACGTTTTTTTAACTATTATAATGGTATACCGCTGAGAAGGTTGGGCAAAGTCAGAGCTTGAAGCTGTATTATTTACTTTATTATATGCTTCTACTCCATAGATAATATAAATCGCTGCCGCTTTACTATGTATCAATGATAGCAGATATTCATCTTTTGCACCTTGCAAATCAGGCGATACATTGTGCAAATCACTATCATCTATAGCTGCCTGATTATCTGTAGACAAGATACCTCCATACGTAGAAAGTGACGTGAGATCATGGTTTTTGCTGTGGTAACCATATAGTCATTCTCATTAGCCACTGCGGTGTGTCAGCCACACCTACTGCCTTCCATTTATTGTAAGTTTGATAGGTTACACCAACATTTTCGGCAGCAAGAGAATATGAAAGTTCTAAAGCAATATTGTAACCTATTCGTTAGTGTGCGTTTTCATCATTTTGGATTGATTTTCAGAGCAATTTTATACTGTTCTTCAGCTTCTTCCAAACGCTTCGTTTCTGTTAGTAAATTTCCGTAACTACGATGTATATCTGCATCACTTGGGTCGAGATCCAGAGCAAGCTTATACTGTTCTTCAGCTTCTTCCCATCTCTCCATTTCTGTTAGTGAATCTCCGTAACTACAATGTATATCTGCATCATTTGAGTCGAGATCCAGAGCAAGCTTATACTGTTCTTCAGCTTCTTCGCATCGCTCCATTTCTGCTAGTAAATCTCCGTAACTACAATGTATTTCTGCATCATTTGGATTGATTTTCAGAGCAAGTTTAAACTGTTCTTCAGCTTCTTCCCATCGCTCCACTTCTACTAGTAAATCTCCATAACTACAATGTATATCTGCATCATTTGGATCGATGTCCAGAGCAAGTTTAAACTGTTCTTCAGCTTCTTCCCATCGCTCCACTTCTACTAGTAAATCTCCATAACTACAATGTATATCTGCATCATTTGGATTGATTTTCAGAGCAAGTTTAAACTGTTCTTCAGCTTCTTTTGCATTCTTTTCTTCCATAACAAAATCCTCAGTTTAATTAAATCACTTAATTGATTATTAAGTATCATTTAGAGTAATACAGTGTAATTAAAGTAAGACAGTAAAGACTACGTAATTCTAATACTAATTAGTTTTGGTCAGTACAATTTAGAATTTATACAAAAAATATATAACTGATTAAATGTTCTATAATTTAACGGTTTACCAGTATTTTCAAGCAAACCTACCATCTAACTGCAGGCACTACTCACATGCAGTCACAAATCAACTTTTTGGTATCTAAGATCAGCCGGGTCATTTAAATTAACAAAAACTAAGTTATTGATGGCTTTCGACGATGTATTGGTTGTTATTTACATGCTCGATGACAAAATTACGATGAAGCAAGCAGTATATTTTATAGTTAAAATCAGTATTGGCTGTGCATTTTTGGGTATCTTGATAGGAATATTTACTTTGTTTTTCTTAGTGAAACAGAATTAAAATAAGCACCAGAGAGATTAAACAAGTTCAAAGCACTGATAAAATAAAAATCAGCCCACCGAAATTTGTTCAATTAGTCGCATGAAGGCGACTATTGGGAATGTTTTTCGCGAGCGGAATAATTGGCTCTTCTAAAATATGATTTTCAACCAACTAGAGTCTTCAAATTTGAGATTTCACAGAACCAAAACGGCGTACTGCCAATCTACTTAATTAAGTTAGATCACAATCATAAAAAGAAAAATGTGATATTCAGACTTTATGATTGTTCGTTCATACTCATTATTTATTACAAGTATGTCTTCTGTTATTTATATTCCCATTAGGTCCAAATTATTCCCACTATTTTCCCATTATATTCCCATTAAAAATAATATAAAAACAATAACTAGGGAATTAAAATCATACAAAAAAGGGAATTATATTCCCAAAATAAAAAAAATGATATACGATTTTTTTAAAGTAATATCCGAAATATTAGAATGTCAAAAAGTGTAATTTTTTATTTCTTTCTTGCATTTTCGGAGTTTTGGGAACAAAATGTCAAATGATTGCGTTTCAATGGGAAAATAATGGGAATATTTTGGGATAAATGGGAATATTTGGGGAATAAAAGAATCATTTGCCTTTGTACCCTAATCAGGCGTCGTTCAGGAAGATAAATTCCTTATCAAAGAGTGACCAGTAATCAAACTTTGATTTATCTATGCTGAACTTAAAAGCCCTATTTCCACTACTGCTTTTTAGCGTTTCTCCATTTCTCTCATATTTTGTATCTGTTTCTTCTTCCATTTTTAACCCCTTAATCTTGTCAAGGAGTCCACCGGCTTCTCTGTCTTTCCTACCAACTAAGGCTCTTTTCACGCTTTGATAGTTAATGCCTGTGTGACTTGATATATCATTAATTGTGCATTTCGCTTTACTCGCTATATATTGGATTATCTGCCTTTCGTTTTCGTTCATTTTTGTTACAGTGTTCTCTGATAGGACTAGGCTATAGACAGGCTCAATGTAAGGTTTTCATTCGTTGGTAATGATTTTTGTATAATAGTCGCCACAAAATCACTCTTAAAGTCTCTAAAGTAGTTTCCGTGGGCTTTGCAGACAACTGTTTTTGGTGACCGTTGTGGCTATGTTAGAGATCGTAATAGAGATCATCATATATAGACAATGAAGGTTTATCTGGATTTGTTGGCCATAGCGAATTATTTGATGATTACTGCCCTAAAGTTGTAGATTTAATTTATTATATAGTTTTTCCATATACTCTAACTATTATATTAAAAACTATTTGGTATTTTAAAATCACGAAGCTCAAATATGTTAATTTAATATAGGGAAGCTTTTCATGCTAGTCAATAAATGACTATATCTCAGCCTTACAGCATGCTTATAATGCATTCAATAGGAGAACTTTAACCAACTCCTGAAAATGCCTTGAATCGCCACACAATCAACCTTCTTTTCTTTATTTAATTGGTTTAGGTGGCCCAGGCGCTGATCCAAAATATCGAGGAATTTCAAGCACTATGAATTCATGACTTTATTTCCGATCTCTTCTGCTACCTCTCTTTCAGCTACAGGTACTGTGACCATAATTTTTCTAGTTGCCCTATTTTTGCAGAGTTCAATGGCTGCTCTCATGGTAGAATCCATTGCAATACCATCATCTACAAGTATCACGGTTCTTCCTTTCATATTGCAGGGAATTTCCTCCTCTGAAAGCTTTTATGTGTCTATCGATCTCTGCAATCTGCTGCTGTTTGATTTTCTCAATATTTTCCTCTGAGAACCAGTAATAAACATTTTCAAAGATGAAAGTGCTTCCATTCTCGACTATTGCCCCAAACCCGGCTTCAGAGTTATCCGGAAAAGACAGTTTCTTTGTAATGATGAGGGAAAAATATACTTTAAGTTCCTTGCAATCTGCAATCCTACTTCCACTCCCCCACGCGGGATAGCAAGAATGAGAGGGTTTTCTGCCTTGTACTTTTCAAGAGCCTCGGCAAGTTTCTCTCCGGCATCTTTACGATTTTGGAACATACTCCACCTGACATTCGATAATTGCTCCAGTTTTATCATTGCGAATCTGGGTGGTATCTACCTAGATGTTCACTGGTTATTTGTTTATGCGAGTGTGTTGTATTTCATCTGCGGCGCTTATTACAGTAGCTGCCATTGAAATTACGACAAGAAATACTACTAAAATGGCTAATATATTTTTTATTATGTCAAAGCTTGTTTTCCCATTAAATACGCATTTCTAATTTATTTTTAGAAATGTATGATGCTTTAAATTCTAATCTCATTTATGTACTAATAATGTAACCGGCTAAATATTCATTTTTGTAAATATAGTTATTTTAAATTAACTACTTAAAAAGTAATTTCTAAATATAATTTATTTATTAGTAACTTTTTTCAAAATTAAACAATAATTTGATAGCAATTATTTTTTTTGAGCAAATAATATATATAAATTTAGACAGGAACATAAAAGGTAAGAACAACCACAGCAGATTCTCAGGACATTTTAAAAGAACTTTGTAGCAAAAGCAAAAGGATACCGAGTCAATCGGATTTTATAGAACTTTTGGTTCACTGTAGGACGCAATTATATGAAAAGTATGATTGGGGTTTGATTTAAAATATGAATCTTAATATAAAGCCGCTGGTTTCATTGAATAATCCACGTCATTTATGGTTTGTTTTACTAGCCATATGTCTAGTTAACTTCATGTTCAACTTTTACATTGGTCTGGTCAACGTTACTTTACCCACTATAGCCGAATATTACCATACTGATGTAATGACCGCCACCTGGATATCTAACATTTATTTGTTAACCCTCACTATTTCTGTAATATTTTTAGGTAGAATTGGTGGCTTATGGAGTCGTAAGAAATTTTTTATGTTAGGAACGTTGATATGGGTCACTGCCTCATTGCTTTGTTACTTTTCAACATCAGCAGAATCACTTATTATATATAGGGCGATTCAAGGATTTGCAGCAGGTTGCATGGCATCTGTTTATTACGCTATAATGGATCGCACATTCCCCCATGAAAAATTAGGATTTGCTCTGGGATTCCTGCTTCTAGCATTAGCTGGGGGTTATGCAATCGGACCACTTGCCGGTGGTTATATTGCAGCGTACATTGGCTGGCAATATATCTTCTTAGCTGTAATCCCATTTGGTTTGGCGAGCTTTATAGTATATTTAGTTACAGCTCAAAAACCAGAAGCTGATAACGACTTTGAACTTCTAGATAAAAGGCAACAATATAAAAATCAAGACCCTGATTCAAGTGACGCTTCTATATTCGCCAAAATTATAGATTATAAAGGAGCCATCCTGCAAGCAGGAGCGCTATTTACACTTACTTACGTGTTAATATTAGCACAAAAATTCGGCTTTAGCACTTATGACATTATGTTGCTAGCATTAGCCACAATTTTTGGACTCTTGTTTGTCTGGGTGGAGTCAAAGCATGAAGAACCTTTATTCAGGTTTACAGTCTTCCGTAGCCTCACTTTCTCTGCATATATAACTGGATTACTAGTAAATTACATAATCTTATATATGGCATTCTTCATCTTACCATTTTACTTCCAAAAGGTTATCGGTATCCCTGTTAACGTTACGGGTATCCTTATAAGTGTAGTATGGTTCTCCTCCACGGTCATATCTCTCATAGCCGGAGGGCTTGCAGATAAAATCGGAGTGAAACCACTGGTTATTACAGCAGCCTTGGCTTGTATTGTAAGTACCATTATGATACATAGTTTCCAAACAACTGCCAATTGGTTATACATTATACCGTCTTTGATTATTCTAGGATTGGGGTATGGTTTTTATCAGTCTCCTAACAATAAAATGCTACTGTCAGTAACTCCATTAACCTTCAAAACACAAATTTCGGCGACAATGACTCTAACCAAAAACCTAGGATCAGTTCTAGGTAATGCTTTCGCAGGACTTATAATTGCTACCGCCGTTGCGCAAAGTTCACTTAGTGGTAAAGTTGGATTATCCGCGAGCCAAGCAGCCAGCTTCCTTACAGGGTTCCAAAGAATCTTCCTATTTGGAGCTATTCTAAGTGTGTTACTTTTGATATCCGCCATAGACTTAGAAAAATACGTAGGGAAACATTTATCAAAATATTTTACAGGTCTTAAGGAATACGAAGAAGAGGACGAGCACAAAAAAAATTCGGAAAAACCCCTACCGAGGGTGATTGAATAATGAATTTAAAAAACAATTATTCGATAATAGGTATAATTGTTTTGGTAGTAATAGCTGTTGTTGTAGGTTACTCAGTATTATCTGGTGCCAGTATAACTATTGCTGGATCAACTTCCGTAGCTCCTGTAGCTCAAGCATTAGCTAAAGCTTACATTAGTAATCATCCTGGTATAAAAATATCGGTAAATGGTGGTGATTCTGGGGTGGGTATAAACAGCGCACGTTCAGGAAGTGTAGATATTGGGACTTCATCACGGGATTTAACTAGTTCTGAAGCGCAGGGTTTATCACAGTATGTTATTGGACAGGATACTCTTTCGATAATTGTGAACCCATCAAATCCTGTGAATGATCTTTCCCTAGATCAGGTGGCTGGTATTTATACAGGTAAAATCACTAACTGGAGTCAAGTGGGTGGAAAGAATGGTAATATCGTACCCCAAACCCGAGAAGCTGGATCTGGTACACGAGCTGATTTTGAAAAATTTATGAATATTAGATCATATGGCACTAACGTTCAAGTGGATACATTTAACTACGGACTTTTACAATCAGTGGTCGTAGTTCCAGATGCTATTGGATACATAGCCCATGATTATGTGATTAAGGAAGTTAAAGTACTATCAGTGAACAACATCAGCCCTACACAACAAACCGTCCAAAATGGAAATTATCCACTTACACGAAAATTGATATTCCTAACTAAAGGAATACCTACTGGAAATGTTAAAGACTTCATCAACTTCTGCCAGAGTCACGAAGGACAAGATATAGTGAATAATACAGAATGGAATAATTCAAACAACACTGTCTATAATCCAACCTCAGGAATAGGACCTTCAGGGGGATAATTTCCCTTATTATTTTTTTAACTGGATCACTTATTTAATAAACGAGTGAATCCAGTTAAAAAAAGAAGGTATCTTTCACCTTAAGAACTGTTAAAGTCTTCACTGAAACATCTTTCCAGTTCCACATACATATCCGCTTTTCCCCGCTTCTGCTTCTGTATTCAGACGTCCCAAAAGGGATTTAGACGCATCTACATTATGTTTTTGAATGTGTTGATAAAACTGGTAATATTTCCCAGATGTTGAATTTCGTCCTTTCTTGAGCCAGTCGTTTAATGTATGATAGTGATTCCTGCAGCTTCGGAAGCAAGAGCAGAGGGACATCCTAAAGCAACGTTGTCACCAATTTCCGTGGTTATATTAGGGATCATTTTAATCTGTCTAGCCATGGTTGCACCGTTTTTCACTTCTTTTTAATAATATATGATATGCAGTCTTATTCCAAATATTTGCTTATTTATTTGATGCATGATGTAGCTGAGATTTGGATATTTAATCAAAAACAAACGATCAGAGGACTTTGTGAGGTATTCTTTTACCAAGTTAATGTTTTCCTATTAGACTATCTATATAAGTCCAATCAGCGACCCAGATTAAGTTATTTTTTAGCCAAAATGAATCCCCATGTTTGTATTGCTCCATAACGAGAGGTAGCTTCGAGATATTTTAGATAAATTTTAATTCTTTTAGAATAATATAAATTAAATTTATATGGATACTTGTTTAGATTTTTGGATAATTTCCATATTTCTGTATAGTATTTAGTTTTAGCATGTCTATTTAGAATATATGGGGAAAAGATATAATAAATTAAATTAAGATGTGCATGGCAAAAAATTAATCTAAGAAATTGTGCCGGTAAACTCAATCGATCAGAAATTGCCGCAGAATATTCAGTTTTAATGCTATAATTCACACGTTAAATATTCAAACAAATGGAAGTGAACTAAAATGAGTAGCAGACTACGAATTGTGATAATGACAGTATTTATATTAGCTTTTGCTTGCAGTATAAGTGCAGTCGTTGCAACACCTGAAAGTAGTGATGTATATGTAAATATCCATGGCAGTGATGTCCATGATGGAACCCAAGATGATATCTACGCAACTATTCAAGAAGGTGATGTATATGTAAATATTCATGGCAGTGACGTCTATGATGGAACCAAAGATGATATCTATGCAGCTATCCAAGAAAGAATAGATAAAGCTCCAGATAACCGTACAGTGTATGTAGCTCCCTACGAAACTATTCAAGAAGGAATAGATAAAGCTTCAGATAACGGTACAGTGTATGTAGCACCTGGAACTTACAAAGGAAAAGGTAACTCTATACTAAAAGTTAAAAAAAATCTTACAATAATTGGATCTAGCTCTGAAAAGACCATACAAGACGGTGGAAATGTTAATGAAGCATTCATTATATATCCGAATGTAACTGCTACTATTAAGAATTTTATCCTTCGAAATTTTGACCAGGAATTAGGTGGCGCCATCACTGATCTGGGGAACCTTACCTTAATAAATGTTAAATTAGTAGGTGATACCGCAACCAATGCATCAATTTCTACTAACAATGAGGGTAGCTATCCTACGAAACTCAAAGGTACTTTAACCCCTATAAATGTAACTTATTTAGGTAATATAAAATCCACTGGTGGAAAATCAGCTGGTTGGAATGCTCATGAATTAACCAAGTTCATCCACGATAAGAGCAATTATACTTTCCTAGTTTGCGGTGATTCTAGGAATGACATGGGAAACCTCGCAAGCATGATAAACGTGGCAAACAAGCAGAATGCATTATTCACGGTTTTTGAGGGTGATATGAGAGATACGACTGATTACCTATATGCATTTAAAAAGATTTACCTACCACCAAGTTCCTACACTCACTTTAACATGCCAATATTATTTAGCATCGGCAACCATGAAGAATATAATGAAAACGGAACAACAGACAATGCAGAATCCACCTATCATTACATATTTGGTAATGAAAGTTATTACAGTTGGACTGAGAGTAATGCTTATTTCATCGAACTTGACAATGATGATGGAAACATCCCTATAAATGAATATGGCTGGTTAAAAGATCAATTAGATAAAAGTACCAAATTCAAGTACACTTTTATCTTCATGCACATCCCACTATGGACTCCAGCAGATCAATCACCACACAGCATGAGCGTTAATGATACAAAAACTACCATCGGAGCAACTACTCTTCAGAAATTGTTTAACAGCTGCCCTAACATTACGATGTTATTCGCTTCTCACATACACAACTCTTACACTGGAAAGTGGGGCTCTACACCCTTCATTATCAATGGAGATTCAGGAGCACCATCGTACTTAGGCATGACTAATGGTACAGTTACTAACCCAGCACATCGTGATTTCATCAAAGTAACAGTTACCGATAGAAAAGTTACCTACGAAAATGTTAGTTATCCCGCAGTAGCGAACAACTATGATTTCATCACACAACCATTATAAAAATAATATTATAATTGTCAGGAGTAAAAATCGTAAACCCTTTAGAAGGTATTCACTTTTCTTTATTCTATTTTTTGAAATCATGATAATAAAAATTGGGTTCATAAATTTCCAAAATGCTATCAGTATTAAGAAATATTTTTGATCTCTGGCGCACTGAGCTCCTGGAACATATGAAATTAATTTAACTAAATAAAATTATAAATATCAAATATAAAAAAATATATTATTAAAACTTGGAGATATAATATCCGACTTTAAACTATAAGGCTCATTGTACTTGATTCATATATAATGCTAAGTCATATTATCTATAAAAACGTGATAATTCTATTATGTGAGATTTTATTAAGAGTATAAATTAACAGATACGGTAGAGTAGCAATGAAAAAAAGATAATATTTGGAGAGAAAAACATGAGTCCGAAGATAAACTCAACAAGTTTCGGTTCGATTACTCTCAATGAAAATTATTTTGAAAATGATATCCTTATCTGCATGAGTGGACAGATAGAAAAGCGTAAGAAAAAACTTTCTAAAGAAGCCTATGGTACATCCCATAAAATCTCGCTTGCAGAGGCGAAACTCATCTATGAAAAAGGAGCAGATGAAATAATAATAGGAACTGGTCAGACTGGTTACGTTGAGCTATCAAAAGAAGCAAGGAAGTTTTTCGAGGAGAAAGGGCTTGAGGTAAAACTCCTTCGCACTCCGAAAGCGGTCAAACTATGGAACGAAAGTGAGGGAAAGATAATAGCAATGTTTCATGTGACCTGTTGAAAATTAGAAATACTTCTGTTTTTAAGTGCCTGGAAAAACAGTCTTTTCGAAATTTACCATGATCTCCACCGAGTTTTTTGGCCCCTGGAACATTTGGAATTAATTTATCAAAATATTTTGTAGGATGAATGGTGTACCGGTTATTTTAGTAGTAGCTCTTTTTGTAGTATCAATAGCATCAGCGGCGTTTAGTGCGTACTGTCTATTATGCGCCTTTAGTCACAGTACTTCTGAAAAATAATGAGATATAATTTTCAACCCATGAACGTCTTTAATTTTGAGATTACACAGAACAAAAAGGCATACTGTCATTCTACTTCATTAAGTTAAATCACAATCATAAACAGAGAAAATGAGATATACTAAGCTTTATAATTGTTCGTTCATGTACATTTCTTATTGCAAGTGTGTCTTGCGCTACTATATTCCCATTTATTCCCAATTTTTCCCGTTATTTTCCCATTATATTCCCATTAAAAAATAATATAAATACAATAACAAGGGAATTAAAATCATCAAAAAAAGGGTAATTATGTTCCCAAAATAAAAAAATGATATACGATTTTTTTAAAATAATATCCGAAATATTAGAATGTCAAAAAGTGTAATTTTCTATTTCTTTCTTGCATTTTCGGGGTTTTGGGAATAAAATGTCAACTGATTATGTTTTGATGGGAATAAAATGGGAATATTTTGGGATAAATGGGAATATTTGGAGAATAAAAAAATCAGTTGCCTTTATGCCCTATTAGGTACCCTTCAAGAAAATAAACTCTTTATCAAATAATGACCAGAAATTAAACTTTGAATTATCTATACTGAATTTGAAAGCCTTCCTTCCACTACTGCTTATTAGCGTGTCTCCATTTCTCACATAATTTGTATCCGTTTCTTCTTCCATTTTTAACCCTTTGATCTTGTCAAGGAGTCCACCGGCTTCTCTGTCTTTCCTACCAACTAAGGCTCGTCTCACACTTTGATATTCAATGTCTGTATAACTTGATATGTCATTAATTGTGCATTTCCCTTTACTTGCTATATATGAATTATCTGTCTCTCATTTTCGTTCATTTTTGTTACTGTATTTTCTTTTTGAAATTCGAATAATCGTCTTGCTCTTTCAAAGCCTTCAATCTCAGCTAGTAAATATTCACCGTCTTCAAAGGTTCTCTGCTTCCATTTGAAGGCAGCAAAACCCCGGACCATTAAGGAACATTGGAAATATACGTGAATTACTTGTATCCTGAAGGTCTATCCTATCCACATAGGGTATTTTAACCTTAAATAAATTCTGTTTAAGTGCTCCATAAATTCGTCTGCATATAAGTACTTCAGTGTTTATCTACTGGCCATTTTCACCGTTCGCAGCTTCGTTTTTTTGTGCATCAAATATCCTTTCTGCTTCTTCTTCTGCCTGCTGGATAAGTTCGGGGCTTAAGTCCATTTCATCATAGTCTATATTTATGAGATTATCTTTTTGAGCTTCTGGCTCAGGTTTCTTCTGGCTAACTATCCTGTTTTTTCAACTAGCTCTTTTGAGTAGCCATATGCTCCAAAATATACCATGTGCCCGGCAGCCAGAAACTCTTTGCCAAAAGCAAGGCAACGATTCGTGTGCCCAAGTCCTTCTCCGCATATAAGAATTAAAAATTTCATCTTATCATCTTAGCCTCTAATGCTCTCTATTCTCTCTACAGCTGTCTATTTACTGGATATCCCATAAAATTTATTTTAGGAATCGACAGGAAGTAAACGTTATATTTTTCAAAAAATGAAAAGAAGATATTGAGGCACTGTTTAATTTATAAAAAAAAGTAGCATAGGATTTTGGGTTTTAGAGATGTTCGAACTTTTCTGGTTTGTTCATATATATTTTCAGGTCTGTTCGTATTATTCTTGTCCCAAACTACTAAATGTAATCTAACTATAATGCCCACTTTTTCTATATATATTTTTCCTATCCATATCTATAAATATATTAAATGTTGTTATTTAATTTGCTAACAATATTTCCCCAGTTTCATTTACATTTCATGTTTACTCTTTTCAGGCTAAGCCAAATAAATAACTTATTGAGGCTTTATTTTCACTTTTACCCGATTTCATTCCTTTTCCATTGGTGTTCTTTTTCTAATTTAAAATTAGTATCTATATTTTCCATAGAAATCAATTTACTTTTCCAAATTTTAAGTAATTTCAAAAAATATCTTTTCTAATAAAAAAATCTATATATAAATCCTTCATTCTTTAGATTGAATAAGAATTTTTGAAGTCTTAGATTACAAAAAACTTCTGTATAAAAAGGTAGTGTTTTATGAGAGATGAACCAGGAAACAATACAAAAATAACTGTAAGCTCAGAGGTTGCAGAAGCTCTTCGTCATGAAGGATGGAAAAAAATGGATTTACATGTACATTCTTCCTGTTCCTACGATGTTCCTCCAGTTCAGACAATGCAACCTACGGTTCTTTTTGAAAAAGCAAAGGAGCAAGAACTCAATTTTGTTACTTTTACAGATCATGATACTATCAAAGCATACGATCTGCTCGGTTGGGATAGAGAAGGACTGGTTCCTGGTGTTGAGATTACAATTAAAGATCCAGAAAGGACAGGACACACTGTTCACATTAACGTCTTTGAGCTTGATTCCGAAGAGTTCGGAGATCTTGAGACTATTGCAAGCCAGGAACATGACTTCAAAAGCTTTATTCGTTATCTCAGGACTCATAACATGCCCTATATATATAACCATCCATTCTGGTTTGCTATTGGAGATTACCCAAATTTATGGGCTATACCTGAGCTATTACAGAAGTTTCCTGTTGTCGAATACAACATTCAGGACCTGACGGAGAAAAACCTCATTACTGAAACACTTGCCAAGAGGTATGGAAAAGGAATTGTTGCAACTACGGACAGTCATACAGGAGGAATGGGAGCTGTCTATACACTAGCAAAAGGGGATACCTTTAAAGAATGTTTTGAAAACATCAAAAAAGGAAACTCCTATATTGTAGTTGAAGGAGTAACCAACCGACATTTGACAAAAGAATTGAGTTCCTGGATCGAGCTTGTTTTTTCTATGGATAGGCAGTTACGAGAAGATTTGAACTTCACTACTAACATCTTGAGTTTTGATAGAGCAATACGGCTCTTTGCAAACGAGAAGGTTAGAAAATTTCCAAAAATTAACAGCCTTACAAAGCAGTTTTTTCAAAATTTCTCTAAATCTGGGTTTCCTGCTTACATGTATATGAGATCTGAAAAGCGCCTTGTATCCAAGATAGAGAAGATAATGAACCTGATAGCATGAGATTATTGCAAAAAAAGGCCGGTGGTACATTAAGGGGATTAAATTTTGAATATGCCCACCAAGTTCATAGGGGTAACTTTGATTCAGGACTAATACTTCATGGTTACACACATTCTTTTTTTTGCAAAATCAAGAATTTTTAATTACTTTTGCTCAATTCACCCATCAATACAGGGAACGATAACAGTATTATAAAACGATGTTCTCATTCCTTTGATGTACACTGACCAGGATAATAATTACGATAATTATAGTATCTGTGACGTCACCGCGAAAAAGAAAGTCCGGATGCAAAAATGAGAATATGAGTAATTAAACTCTTAAATTTGGAAAGCAGGATTTTGAGGGCGCTGGTAGTTTTTTTGGTTTAAGGATATTAGCTCCATACCTATTAAGACGTTCACAGACTTCTGAATTTTTCAGGCCATCAGTTGTTGTTTGGAGTTTTGTCAACATATCGGATGTAGAAATACTCCAGAATTCGAGCTTATTCTCATCATTGACCAATATGCAGTCCCCTCATTTCTGTCCCATCACTTATATATATTTTTTAGGTATCCGAAATTTTAGGATTTGACAAGTTCATATCCTTTGCTCTTTATTTCGTACTTTTTATAATTTAAAGGTAAGCGCGTATAACATAACGGCGCATCATTCTGTGGCTGTTGAAATAATAAGCTATCATGCCTATAGAGTTTTTAATAAGCTGGAACCACTCGTCTTTTCGATCATAGTACATAGGGACGATGATATAGTAGAGTTTATTGTAAATGTCGTTAATTTCAGCGATTCTAGTCTCTTCCTCAGAAAAGCTCTCTTGGGGCTGTGGCCCAATCGCCCAACCCGTTATATTTTCGATCCATCCTTCTATCCACCAGCCGTCGAGCACACTGAAATTCACTACTCCGTTATGAGCAGCCTTCATACCGCTTGTACCAGATGCTTCAAAGGGACGGATAGGAGTATCTAACCAGATGTCAACTCCAGAAACCATTTTTGTGGCCAGGTTCATGTTGTAATTTTCCAGAAAAACAATTTTTATTTCGTTTGTAAGTTCCCCTATATTTTTGAAAATGTTCTTGATAATCTGTTTTCCAACTCCATCACTAGGATGGGCTTTACCTGCAAAAATAAGCTGAATTTTGCCTCTCTTGTTTACTTTTCTTAGCATCTCAAGGTCGGAGAAAATCAATTCTGCACGCTTATATTCTGTCATACGACGTGCAAAACCTATCGTGAGGCTTTCGTTATCCATACCCACACTTGTTCTTCTGTTTACCTCATCGATCAATACCTTTTTTGCACTCCAGTGTGCTTCCCATATCTCAGTTTCTGGGATTACCCCTACTCTCACCAAAAGTTCAGGCTCATTTGCCCAACCAGGGAGGTAGCGATCATAAAGTGTCCTGAAATAAGGAGAAGTCCATGTATAAGAATGGACACCGTTAGTGACATACCGGATTTTGTAACCTGGAAAGAGTTCGTTTGAGATCATGCTGTGTCGCTTTGTGACTCCATTTACATAATCTGACAGGTTCAGAGCAAAAATGCTTGTATTAAATAGATTCTCTCCGCCAAACTTCCTAAGGATGTCAATATCTTTCTGATCACGGATCAAATCTTCTACGAGCTCATAATCGAACTTATCATGCCCTGCTTCCACAGGAGTATGGGTAGTAAAAATACAGAGTTCTTTTACTTTCGTTGAATCTGTGCTATTCTGTCTCAGAAGTTCCAAGGCAAGCAAGCTTGAATGCCCTTCATTCATATGGTACTTTCTGACCTTGAAACCCAGTGCCTTAAGCATTCTTACTCCACCTATTCCAAGCACTATTTCTTGCTCGAGTCTGTAACTTAGATCTCCTCCGTAGAGAAAATCCGTAATCCTACGGTCCTCCTGTTCATTACCTTCAACGTCAGTATCGAGAAAAATTATAGGCACAGAGTCTCCAGTGAGGCTTTTGCAAATATACATCCAGGCTCTGATTTTAACCTCCCTATTCCGAATTTTTACACTTACCACTTCTGTAAGAATAGTCATGAAAACTGCAGGATTCCACTCTTCAGTATGCTCTATCTGATTTCCAGAAGGATCGAGAATCTGCTTGAAATACCCTCTATTATTTATTAGAGTCACTGCAACCAGTGGAACCTTCAAGTCTGCAGCAGAGAGGATAAAATCCCCGGCAAGAACTCCTAATCCTCCAGCATAGGTTGGAATTTCACTTCGAAGTCCTATTTCCATAGAAAAATACGCGATTTTTTGTCCATCCGCTACTCCCTCAAGAGCATACATTATCAAATTCCTCTTTTCTTTATTTTAGGTCATGTTCTATTATTTGATCATTTTATAACGACGACATGATCAATTTTACATTCAAGTATCATAAGACCAGTTTTCTTGGTAGTTTGCCTCAATCACTCTTTGGAAAATATTTCCCAAATCCAAAAGGGATTTTTTTAAACTTTAAGTGAATAAAAATTAAGATTAAGAGGATAACGACCTTTAAGGCGCTGACTTAGGAAAGCACCTCTCTGGTTGATTTTCCTTATAGATCATCTTAAGCATTTTTCCTTGAACTTTTTAATTTCTTACTGGTTTATCGATATGCACCCAAGTTTAATCACAATGTTCTGTCCTTTCACACTCAAAAAAAGTTGTTGGATTCCTTTATGAGTCCTGAGGGTTATTCATTAGTTTTTTATAACTTTTTTGTTGTTTTATACCCACTCTTTTTAATAAATATCAATAAATTAGCTATCTATCTATATTTATTTTTTTCATATTAATGTATGATCTAAAAGACTGATATATTAATATTTCCTGCATACACAATATATAACTATATATGTAAATAAAGTATTTATTCAAAATGAGACATGTTATATACAATATAAAACACGTATAAAATAGAAGCTATATTCTGAAAGAGTTTTAACTTTATTAAGTGATTGATGTGGAGCTCATAGGCATCTGGAACTGATTTAATCTAAACCACGTCAGAAATAGAAAATATCAGAAAAAGAAATGTTGGATATCAGTAAAATAGCAATCCTTATCCCAAGAAGTTGCTGTCAGGTCCGTGAAATTAGGGCCACTTAAATTTGATACTAATTAGTAAAGTTATTGCTATTTTAAAATGGATATATAAATATATAAATATCATGTTCAGATAATATATCAGGATTCTTAAATGCACTATGCCATAGATCCCTAAATAAAATGATTTAGTGTAGCTATTGTATCTGAAAGTAAAAATTACCAAGGAGCTCTCCGACAGATAGTCTAACAGTCTGCAGGTACATCTTTCCTGCAGCTTATAAGATCTACTTTTTTGGTAAGTCATTGATGACCATAAGGCCTCAGTTAGTCATTGCTGTTGTCATTTCAAGGATTTAGATTCCATATCTCTAAGATACCCATGTGAGATCAGAGAGATTCAGAATCTCAAGGATCGAGAATGACGGCAACCTTTCAAATAAAAAAATTCCTATTTTTCAGATTTTACGCTCGAATTTCATAGAATTCTTACCATTCAGGAAATAAAAATCGCAACATTTTGGTTTCTTTTAGTTGTTATACTGATTTGAGTAAAAGCTATGTATTTTCTTCAAATTGAGGTAATAATGTCCTCAAATCTTGGCTAAAATGTTTGAGAAATAAAATTTCAAGGCAACGTGGAATTTTTTAAGAAAAATCACAAATCTCAAGAAATTAGTGGGTAGATGATTCCATGTATGAAGATCTAATTACATACAGTTATACTAAAATTTAACTTTGAATTTATTATAAATTTGCGACACTGCCAACTTTAACTGAGAAATAAATAGCATAAACCTTAAATTGTCTCAATAGTAAAATTGACAATATTATCTGTGCACTTGTCTTTATACTCTATACTCAAATGTGTCAATTCTACCAACTTTTAACTTTTTACCTACTGGCTAATTCTCATTTAGTCTTTCAGAATATAACTTTGATATTAGATACAATATGTGATAATATATAGTATTTTTTACTTTTACTAAATACTTTATTCAGATATATGCCTATATAGGATATGATGGGATTATTTATATTTTATAATTATATTGCAGAGTAAATAAAAGTATAGATAACAAACTAAATATCAATATATTTATACATATTATGAAATTATTTAAAAGGAGTATATGTAATATGGCAAAGAAATTTACAAATAATATAATCTTCATATTACTAGCCATTGGGCTTATTGTTCTGGGAATTGGATGTAGTTTAGCGGCTCCTGAGCAGAAAGCTACTTCATCTCAAGCACAGAGCATTTCTGTTAAAGGCTCTGATTCAGTTCTGCCTCTTGCACAGGCTGAAGCGGAAGAATTTTTGAAAGAAAACTCCGGAAAAAGCGTCTCAGTTACTGGAGGCGGATCTGGCGTTGGAATTGCAGCTCTAATTGATAAGCAAGTAGACATTGCTACTGCATCCAGAAAAATGACAACTGACGAAATCAAAAAGGCTAACGAAAATGGAGTCAACCCATTAAAGAATGTAATTGCTTATGACGGCATTACAGTGGTTGTAAATCCCAAGAATCCTGTTTCAAAACTTACCTTAAACCAACTGTGCGGTATCTATGATGGGAGTATCAGTAACTGGAAGCAAGTTAGTGGTGAGGATAAACCAATTTCCGCGATTTCTAGGGACAGCAGTTCTGGAACTTATGCAGACTTCAAGAACGATGTTTTGCTCGGGGATGAATACAGACCTGATGCGCTTACACAAGCTACTACGGGAGGCATAGTCAGTGAAGTATCTCAAAACCCTAACGCAATCGGGTACATTGGCTTTGCATACGTCGATAAAGACATAAAGGTCTTAAGTCTGGATCACGGAAAAGGCCCTGTGTTCCCAACTCCTCAAACCATTCGAAGTGGTGAATACCCACTCTTTAGAACTCTCCAGATCTATACAGATGGGGAACCAAAAAAGGTACTCTAACAAAAGAATTCAGTGACTTTATGTTCAGCCAGAAAGGGCAGGATATTGTGAGTAAAGTTGGGTACATCCCACTGAAGAATTAAAAACTAAAAAATTTCAAAAGGAAAATGTTTTGAACTTCGAAAAGGAAATATCTATTGAAACAGTGCTTTTCTCAGTCAGCACCTTAAAGATTGGTATTCTCCCCTCATATTATTTTTTTAAGTTAGTGCAGCTAATTTTTCTTTTCAACCAATCTCTTCTGAATTTTTCACGGACGATTCTTATATATTTTCTAGAAGCTAACTTGAATTGGCTGACGTTAGAAGGGCTCATCTATTAGTGCTCTCTACTTCCTAGTTATAATCTA
>CAWHXP010000007.1:0-355583 GCA_963833425.1 uncultured Methanosarcinaceae archaeon
TGATTCACTTTCTGTTTCGCTTAAGAAAGATTGGGAAGAAAATTCAGGAGCTGAACTTTTTCAAAAAACAAAAAAAGATTTTGAGATAAAATTACAATTGTCTCCTGAATTTTTCAGACTTTTCCTGACCAATGATAAAAATAAATTAATGACGGATATCAAACAACTTGCTAAATTGTCAGAAACTAACATAATATTCCTAACGGATTGGGACTATAATCATCACCCAGATAGCTTGCTATCAATATTTGGAACAACTTTATCTATCAATATAGCGTTCGAAGCATGCGTTTCCATGGATATAATAAAAGGCCAATCCAATAAAGAAGCCATAAAATACTTAACACAAAAAAAGAACGAAGTGTCAGATGCAGAAATTGCACATTTAAGAAATTATTATATGCATACTAAATTTGCACCTAAGTTTCTTAAAGGAAAAAAATTAATTCCCATTCAAAATCCCAAACTTGAAAAGATAGAAAAAGAATTCGAAGTCCATGGAGGCGATTACATAGTTTATTATACTCCAGTAAACCAGGGATATAAGAATAACAGGACAATCTACTAAAATTAAGATTTTGACAGTCTAATTCTGTCTACTTTTGGTTTTTAGTTCGGGTGCTCAAACCCCGCATAAAAAATTATTTTTTAAGTCATTTTAGCTAGCAACTCATTAATTCTTGCTTCAACTAACTCGTTAATTTTTGATTCTAGCAATTCATTAAGACTATCATCAACAGGTTTAGCCTTTTCTTCTAAATCCATGGCAGTTTTTAGCGTCAAAACAGCACCGCATTTATAGCAGAAAAGATTATTCGGCGTGTTTATGTTCTTACATCTTGGGCAAACATTAATTTTTGGTTTATTTTCATCTTCTTTAATTTCAATACCATTTGCTCTCAAAATAGCTTGATCCACATCTCTGCCAGACAAGTGGACGTAAATACTGGGCATGTTAGAACCCTGAACCCATCCAAAATGCATATTCATTTGAGCTTCTGTCAAATGATTTGCCATGTAAGTCGCCCTTGAATGCCTGAAAAGGTGAATATGAACTCTTTTTTTAATTCCAGCTGCTTCTGCTGCCCTTTGCAACTGCATTCTTATAGCTTCATATCGCAGTCCTTCAAGGCCCTTTTTTCTGCGTGAAAGATTGAACCATAAAGGAGCTTCCAAATTCTCTTTTTCAGGATGCTCTTCTAACCAATTCATCAAATATGAGACGCTCCAGACAGCTCTTACCCTTCGTGGGCCAGTTTTCCCATTAACGATTATCACTGCTCCATACTCATCAAATTTGATATGTTTAATTTTTAGCGTGCCTACTTCTCCAATTCGTGCACCAATATCCCATAATAAGCCTATCATAGCTTTATCACGAGTATTTGGTGTAGCGTTGATCATTTTAATGATCTCTTCTTCTGTTAACATATCTTCAGGCAGCTTCTTATCTTTATTTTTAATATTAGTAGTAAACCATTTCGTGAGTTCAGACTCATCTCCTTTAGACAGCCACTTATAAAACTTCTTAAGTGTAATTTTATAGTCGTGCCTACTTGCTTCACTTTGCGTTTTTTTGCTGATTAGAATTAAAAGATATTCAATATCCCTTTTAGTGGCTTTTTCAAAGTCCTTATTCATCAAAAGTGCAATACTTTTTAGCGTGGCAATATATTTCAAAATCCGGTGATCTGATAAACCTTCAATATAACAACTATGAACAAAATTTTTAATTAATTCTCTATTTTCTTTTGATAGTCCGGAGTCACTTAAAGTATCTATTCTTGCTTGCACGTTTATCTTGTAAAGTCCCATCTTCTCGCCTGACTAAATATAAGGCTCATTAGTATTTAAAGGTAATTAAGTACATTGAACATTAAGTTCATATCATTATAAGAACATCCTCTTGGAGGGAATGATATATCAAGAAACAAGAGAATAGTTTAAAAAAACTTTCAGAGAACGAACTCATTCAATGACTAAAAATATATCCAAAGCAGGAAAGTTCTTGTTATTAATGTTCAAAGAGTGGATCTGAAGATGGAGTGTACAGCACTTTGTCATAATCACTATCATTTTTAGACATTGAAAATAAAAAAGGACTTTTAAGGATGCTATAGCTATCGTTAAAATTAACGAATAAGAATCCGGATAAAAAATCGGGTCAAACTCAGAAAGTAATGAAAAAGATTTAGACAGATTCACGCGACGAAAAAACTAGAGGTAAATCGAAATGCTATAAAGGACATGACAGAAGTTACATAAGGCTAAAAATCATTTAATGTTAAACTCGCATAAAAGTCGAAGTAACCCTTAGATTACCTAATCCCTTAACCAATCAATGGTGATTGATATGACGATTCATCCTATAGATTATCGGTATGGTACTGTGGAAATGAAACATGTATGGAGTCAGGAAAACAGACTTGCCAAGCTCCTGAATATTGAAGCAGCCCTTGCTCTGGCAGAAGCGGATATGGGGCTTATCCCCGCCGATGCGGCTGAAATCATATCAGAGAGCATTAATTCCGTAAAAATTGAGAGAGTTGAAGAAATCGAAGCCGAAATACACCACGATATGATGGCTGTGGTAGTTGCTATTTCTGAAAAATGCCGCGATGATGCCGGTAAATGGGTACATTTCGGCGCTACTTCAAATGATATTCTAGATACGGCTACAGCTCTACAGATAAGAGATGCAATAGAGATTTTCGAAGACAAGCTTAAAATTCTACTAAGAAATTTGGTAAATCAGGCTGAAACCCATAAATATACTGTCTGCTGCAGCAGAACTCATGGACAGATCGGAATTCCTACGACCTATGGACTCCGCTTTGCGATCTGGGCGTCGGAAATTTCAAGGCATCTAGATAGACTGAATCAACTTGCTCCAAGAGTGATTGTAGGCCAAATGACTGGAGCTGTGGGGACCCAAGCTGCATTTGGGAAATCTGGAATTCTGGTTCAAAAACTCACTATGCAACACCTTGGTATCGGGACTGTAGATGTATCCAATCAAATAATTCAGAGGGACAGACATGCAGAATTTGTAATGTGGATGGCAAATGTGGTCACAACTCTGGATAAAATTGGTATCGAAATCAGGACTCTCCAGCGCAGCGAGATCGCCGAACTCGAGGAGAGCTTCGAAAAAAAACAGGTAGGTTCATCCACAATGCCTCATAAACGTAATCCTATAAAGTCAGAGCAGGTATGCGGACTTGCAAAGATAGTAAGAGCTATGGTCGAGCCTGAACTTCTTAATAACACTCTATGGGACGAAAGAGACTTAACAAACTCCTCCAGCGAACGAGTGGTTTTTCCTGAAGCTTGTATATTGACTGACCACATTCTTAAGCTTGGGATCAATGTACTTTCAAATCTTAAATTCTATCCTGAAAATATATTGAAGAATCTGGAATTGCTCAAGGGCTTGAACATGGGAGAAGCTATAATGATCGAACTTGCAAAGAGGGGCTTGGGTAGACAGGAAGCTCATCAACTTGTAAGAACTGCAGCAATGAAAGCTCATGAAACCGGACAATATTTCAAAAATGTACTACTTGAAACTCCTGAAATTTCAAGATATCTAACTGATGTAGACATTGAGAATTTGATAAATCCTGAAAGATACATAGGAACAGCTGTCGAACAGGTTGAAGCACTAGTTATAAAACTTCATGAGGCTTATAACCGCTGACCTAATCTATCCCTCCCTATTAACAACTATAGAGGGTTACGATAAATCTCTAAATTTTGTCATATATTTATAAATGTTATATAAGTAACTTGTGAAAACCAGAGATTTATCGAAATCCTCAACAATTGTGGGGAATTTGGTTTAAAGGTATTCTGTCGAAAAAAGTAATATCTGAAAATCATCTTTTTATTTATATTTTAATGAAGATTCCAGAGTAGCAACCATCTGCAAGCAACAGCAGATGTTCGCTACCTAGCTCAGGTTGTAAATGGATTATTCAAAATCAAATATTCCCATTTACTTATTATGCTTCATTTTCTCACAGGTTTCCCTGATTTTCAGTATAGTTTTTCAAGGACTTAGGAGTTGTACCATAGCTAAATGTTCACTACACATGAATGCTTCAAGATATCAGAGTATTCTGCGAATATTTTTTTAATTTGATAAGTTTTATAATCTGTATCTTGGAAAAAGAATAGTTTTGGTTCGGCCGAAAAAAAAAGATGTACTTTCTCGCCAGTGTTACCAATTTCATCAAAATCAAAGCAATAATTTTTAGCAAATTCAAAGTATATAGATTTAAAATAGTTGATGATGTCATTGTCCAAAAGAATTTTTTTCACGATAATACATACAAAAAAAAAAAACCATGTGATACCCTTTTTTATAAACACAATGTTCTTCATTCCTTAATTCCATCAGCAGTAAAAAGGTGATTGAGGACATAAATTAATTATTTTAACAGCGGTTAACTGGAAAATTTCCATCCCCAGCAAGCTACTGAGTACCCTAGTTAAATAAAATTGATTTTATGCGATAAAAAAAATAGTATCAATAGAAGGATCAGTCTAAAAACTTCATTGTTTATTTTCCATAATTATGGAAGGATGTTTTCAACAAAATTGAACTTGTAGTGGCAAAAACAATATATTCTAAAGCAATTTTATGTTTTGATATTTTTGACCTTGGATCGTTAGTTCAGATTCCAGAGAATTGATAGTAGATTTTGGATCATGAAATAAAAAATTCTGACTTTTTTATAGAGCTACAAGTTGCTTCAGAGGCACAGTAATTATATCAACTACAATACGCAGCTCGGAAGATAAGACCGTAAATTAGCTACATCTATGACATAAATCGGCATTTCTCTTTGTCATAATCAACGACTTCATTATACCTTAAATCATTTTTTGATTATTCCTTTGATTTGTAAAAAATTATTTCGGAAATGAAGAAATTCAAAATCACTGTTTTGATGAAAAATGTTATATGTCTTAACATCCATTAAGCGGGCTATATACTTGACCAATAACAAAATTGATTGCAGGTGACAAAAAAAATGGCTCGTTTTCCAGAAGCAGAAGAAAGGTTATTGAATAAAAAAATCTGCATGAAGTGTAATGCCAAAAATGCAATAAGAGCAACACGCTGTAGAAAATGCGGCTATGGTACCCTTCGAATAAAATCAAAGGAATCCAAGGGAGCATGATCTTGTTTGCAGGTGGAAGCACAACTTCAAAAGATTATTCTAAAGGAAGAAAAAGTTCATCTGACTCTCATAGACCCGGCATCCCAAACTCCCGAAAGAGCTGCAGAAATCGCTTTTGCTGCAGATAAAGGTGGCACTGATGCCATCATGATAGGTGGGTCAACAAGCTCATTTGGGACCTTGCTCGATGAAACCGTCCTAAAGATAAAGGAGAATGTAGATCTGCCCACTATCCTTTTTCCTGGAAATTCAGCTGGGCTAAGCAGGTATGCAGATGCCGTGTTCTTCATGAGTCTTTTGAATTCCAGAGATTTGGGGTATGTGATCACCAACCAAGTTCTTGGAGCTCCACTTGTACACAAGAGTCAGATTGAGCCGATTTCCATGGCATACCTTGTGGTCGAACCAGGAGGAACTGTGGGTTGGATAGGAGACGCAAAGTTAATTCCCAGAAAGAAACCTGAAATTGCTGTAGCTTACGCCCTTGCAGGTAAATACTTGGGGATGCATTATACTTACCTTGAAGCTGGATCTGGAGTTGATAAACCTGTCAATCCTGATATGATAGAAGCTGTCAAGCATGTACTTGGGGAAAACAAACTTATCGTTGGTGGCGGGATACGAGACGCAAAAACTGCTCAGATTTGTGCTTTTGCTGGTGCAGATATGATCGTTACAGGTACAATTGTTGAAGAAGTAAATGACATAACTGCGAAAGTATCGGAACTTGTATCAGCAATAAAAAAATGATTTTACTGAGGGAATTATTTAAGGATACTCTACCTGCCTTTAAGTTTAGAAAGAATAATGTTTAATTCGCTGTCTTTTTTATGGATTCATTCTTTTTAATGCTCATTTCCCTGAGCTTGGAGTTAATTTAGCACCTGAATAAATATGAGAATGAGTAAAATCCAAATTTTTGGTCGCACACCAAGTTATGAGACTTTTTAATATACTGTGGTGTCTCAAAAATTATCATTAACCCGCCCCTACAATCAGCTGCAATCTATTAAAATTAAGAAATCAAAGTTTCGGTGGCGTGAAATATTATACTCTGCACAATTGAGTAAGTTCGCACTATTGCTATAGAAACAAAGAAATTGTTCAAAATCGAATAATTTCAGTTGCCAATTGCTTCCCTTTATCCTTGATTTTCACGATTTTCAACATCTTTTTTAAAATTACATCTGAAGTTGCAACTTAACCCACAGTTTCAATGTAGCCTCCATCACTTCACAGTTCAATATCATTAACTGTTTTTAAATCCAAGAGCATTCTTTAAAGACTTTTCTTTGTTTGATACTTCTAATAATTTGCATTACTCCTGAAAGAGAATATTTTGTTTCAGCACCAATAGAAGATGTATATAATTACCATTATCTATTGTATAAAACTTAAAAAAGTACCCTTTAGTAATTTCAAAGGATACGAATTTAAATAATTGAATTTTGCATTGTCCAAAAGAAACTTGTTTCTTTATTTCATACAAAAAATATTTTATACCTTATTCTATGGACATGAGGATTTGGATGTAGTAGCCCCATTCTAAATTGCAAATGTAACCCAAAATAGAAACCAATTACTCATTAACGATTCTCGGGGAAGTTTTCATCCCATAATAAACTAGGGGTATTTGACTCGAATCAATATTCAACATTACTTTTTTGTAAACTTGCCCAAAATGGGTGAAATTTAATGAATATCTTAGCCTATTTATGAAGCACTTGATTCCCTTATTTTTGAAACCTATGATTATTTGTAACTATACGGCCAGAATAAAAAGTTTCAATTACCATTTTTACTCAATTTGATGAGCAAATTTTGATGGGATGACATTATTAAACTGTCGACTATTGATCATGTTTTACGTCTTTTTATAAGTTGCTGATCATAAATGCCTCTTGAATCAAAATAGATTAAGCCAACATATTTTAGATAGACTTAATAATTCAAATTATTTTCTGGTTTTCTTATGTATCGCTGTCAAAGGGCAGTTGAATTTATGGTAAATATTTGTGGTACCAAAATATATTGAAAAATATCGAATTTCTACTTATTTAAAAAATTAACGGCTTAATTTACCTCTTTTTCCTTCATTCTCCTAGCTTCAAAGCCCCATGTGGACACATCTTAATGCACATACCGCATTGAATACATTTCTTTTCATCTACTTGTACATTCCAGCCCACATCAAAACCATAGACATTCATAGGGCAGACAGAAATACAGGCTCCGCATTCCACACACTCTTCATCATCCCTATGAATAGGACGATCCAGAATGGAGACTATTGCTCCCCTTGCTTCTAGAGCATTTTTTATCCTATCGAACCGAAAATCGTTTACGTCTGCAATCAATTCTCCATAGGTGGAATCAATGTTTGCGACCATTATATTAATCGATATTCCGGTTTCGATTATAGATTCGGAAATAATTGGGTTATGTATCCTCTCTGTAGGGATGCTAATTTTTATTTTCGTACTCAGTACCTCCTTGCAAAGAGCTTACTTATGTTATCACTGGTTATTATTCCGAGAACACGTCTTTGCGTATTGATTACTGGCATGGCAGATACACCATAACGATCCAGCCTGCGAGCTGCAATATCAACTGGCTCGTTAGGAGCACATGTCAACACCTTTTTCGTCATAACACTTTCTACCGAATCAAAACAGTTCTCAGCAACGGCTTTGGATATATCCCAAGCAGTTAGTATACCAACAAGTTCGCCTGAATCAGAAATCACAGCCAGATGATTAAAAGAGTTTTCCCATATCTTCTTTGCAGCATCCTGAACTGTCTGATCTTTTTTAATGGTCACAATAAAGTCAGACATTACGTCCTTTACTAGAGGCACAGCCTGAGTCTGTTTCATTGGTTTGACCAAACCTTTGCATGGCAATCTCTCAACCGGCATGGTGACGAAGAATTCCCCACATTTCAACCAATTCTTTAGCTCACTAGCTATTTTTCTTGCGTTCTTGAAACTAGAAAGAGAAGAAGTGGGTACATCCTTCCCATCAATTTGCACCATACCTGACCTGAGTTCGCTGTAGTTTACCTGTCTGATGGATGGCTTATCCCGGCTACCTACTGCGTAATCCAAAATTTTAGTTATGATATCCTCGTCTCGCACTGCAGCTGCAGCAGCAAGTTTTTCATTTAAAATTGGTATAGGGATCCCGATCCCCATATAAAGGGTTGTCCCGTAGCCGGTAAATGAAGCGGCTCTTAAATAATCAGGATTCATTTCCTTCAAGTTTCCTTTGACCATCAGAGTACCTAAACCAGTAGACGGAGAATGTTGAGTTCCATTTCCTATAACATACCCTTGTGCTCCTCCTATGAAAATCCTTGTCCCTATACCGATAGTTTCATAATCTGGATCGTTGGAGAGAGGAGACAATACTCCAGCTCCAGAATAAGTTACGTTTCCGAAATTGGGGAGAAGTTCACCCATATAAGTATTTAAAATCCTTTTGGAACTATTGGTTGCAGCTGCATAATTCTGGTACGCATTTCTGGGATTTATAAGGACTGCTTCATTCAAATCTTCAAGTGTAATCGTCGTATCCAAAACTTTCCTTGGATAGCAATCAGTTCCGTATGAAGTTGCATGAACATTTATTTCTTTCCCCCTCAGGAGATCTTCAATGACATGAGCTCCACCATACTGAATTCCCCTTGTATCCGAAATCTGAGTAGCTCCGAGGTAAGCGTCGACAGCTGCAATTCCGCTATATGCTTCTACATTATTGAACCAGACCTTCTGAATTTTAATAGGTGACTCGGAGTGACCAAGATTAAGCATTAGGCCAGATGAACACATGGCTCCGAATGTGCCTGTAGTGACCACGTCGACTTCTTTTGCAGCACATTCAACGCCAAGGTCTTCAACTATTACGACCATTTCCTCGGCTGTGACCACATTAACGTCGCCATCCTCTATTTTACGATTAATCTCATGAATTGATTTCCTAACCATGTGGATTTCCTCTTATTACAAATGTGGGTAGCAGAAGCATTTAGCAGGGGCATTTATAACATTGAAAATAACTAAGGCGATACCTTTTACATAAGTGGAAGAAGACTGTATCAGCGTCTGATCTATAATTCAGACTGGCAAATTCACATTCTTACTTTAATAGCAATAGTATTTTTTTGTGCCATATATACTACTTACGGTAATCGAGTACTCCCAATCTAACATTAATCGAATAATAAATAAGTAACAGTTTACAATGTATAAGCTTGAACTACACAAAATTTCTATAAATCAGAATGCGAGTTTTTTTTCAGTAAGTTTCTTATTCATTCAGAGTATTACCCGAGACCAGGTGATTTTTTGACACGTGTACTTGCTACCGGAACTTTTGACCTCCTCCACCCAGGGCATGTCTATTTCCTAACCCAAGCAAGAGCCCTGGGAGATGAACTTTTCGTCATTATTGCCAGAGATTCAAACGTAACTCACAAGCAAAAACCCATTGTACCCGAGGCACAAAGACTTGAAATGATAAATGCCCTGGGAATAGTCAACAAAGCCATTCTTGGCAGCGAACGAGATATTTTTGAGCCCCTTAAGCAGATCAGGCCTGATATTATTACTTTAGGTTACGACCAACATTTTGACACAAATGCTCTGGAAAAGGAAATCACCAAAAGAGGCATTTCTACAAAAGTTGTTAGAATTCCGTTTTCAAAGAAATGCCCACTATGCAGTTCGGGTGCCATAATAAAAGAGATTCTTGAAAGGTATGGATGAACACATCCTTCTACTATTTGCATATTAAACCACAAAAAACTTTACTGACTCCGGTCTAAAAGAAATCATGTGCTGCAAGTTGTTTTATCCAAATACTTTTTCGAGCCTTTCAAGAGCTTCCCTGATCCTGTCAATAGATGTCGCGTAAGAAACTCTAATAAAATCCTCACCTGAAGCACCAAAAGCAATTCCTGGAGTAACTGCCACATGAGCCTCTTTCAAGAGCCTTTCTGCAACTGTTGTCCCATTTCCATATTCGCTTACATCAGCAAAGGCATAAAAGGCTCCATCTGGTTTTTTGCATTCAAAACCCAATTTGCTCAAACCTTCAATAAGGACATCACGTCGCACCTTGAATCTGTCAACCATTGCTTTGACTCCTTCCTGTGGCCCCTGAAGGGCTTCAAGCCCTCCATACTGAACAAATGTAGTCGCACTACTTACCGAATGAGACTGGATTTTCAGCAGAAGCTTGAAAATCTCTGGGGGCGCGGTCAGGTATCCAAGTCTCCAGCCTGTCATTGCATAGGCTTTGGAAAAACCATTTACTGTTATGGTTCTTTCCTGCATCCCGTCGAAACTGCCAATGCTGATATGCTCCTTGTCGTAGATGATTTTCTCATATATTTCATCCGAGACTACTAAAAGATCGTGGTCAATTGCAAGATCCGCAATACACTGTAAAATCTTTTTCCCAAATACCCCACCTGTAGGATTTCCAGGACTGTTTACTACAATCAGTTTTGTTTTCTCATTTATGTAATCCACAAAGTTGTCCGGAAGAAAGCCTTTTTCAGGGACTGTGGGGATCCATACTGATTCTGCTCCCGCAAAACGGATACATGCGTCATAGGTCACCCAGGCTGGATCAAAAAGAAGAGCCTGATCGCGATCATCGAGGACTCCCAACATTATCTCAAAAATTCCCTGTTTAGCCCCGGGAGTCACAAGAACGCTTGCATCTATCACATCAATTTTGTTTTCTCGTTTCAATTTTTCAGCAATAGCTGTTCTTAACTCAGGAATGCCTCCAGAAGGTGCATAGTGAGTTTTTCCCTCATACATAGCTTTTACTGCAGCGTCGCAGATATTCTGGGGAGTACTGAAATCAGGTTCACCAAGGCTGAAATTGATAACGTCTATACCCTCTTTAATCATTCTGGTCGCAATGTTAGAAATCCTGATCGTTGCGGATTCTTCTACACGCTTGAGCCTTTCGGATGTCATAGGGGTGTTCCTGATTTGTCACATTTTGCTAGTTTATAAAAAATATTCTCGAATTTCACAGCCTTTGCACCAGCTTTACTGCAGCTTCAACTGCTCTTTTTGCATAGTCTACACGTTCATGAGCCGCCATCCGGGTCATGCCTGGACCTGGAATCCCGAGAGTAACTGGTTTATTGAACTCAAGGGAGAGATCCATGATCTTCCTTGCAGCATGCTGCATAACCACCTGGTCATGATCGGTCTCACCTTCGATTACCGACCCTATGGTAACCACAGCATCGATATCATCCCTCTGGCAAAGTTTCTTGATTGCAAGAGGCATATCAAAGACCCCTGGAACGAGAATAGTCTCTTTAACTGTAGTCCCCAAGAATTCTGCATGTTCTCTTCCCAGCAGTTCCATTTGATAGGTCAGATCTCTGTTAAATTCAGCTACAACGAATCCCAAGCTGATGGTCATTTAATAAGATCTCCATTAATCGCTTTTACTTAAATTACTTCACTTCCTCAAAGGACCTGAATCGCCAAATCCCTGTCTCTGTCCGGTACCAGCCTCTCGAATCAGATTTTCAGGCTTAAGTAGCAATTTTATTGCATTTAAAGCGTGTTCTCGAGTCCTTCTGTCCATAAGAAAAGCGAGTTCCTTTTCATCTTTTCCTTCATCCTCATGAACAAAAACCTCAATAATATGGATATTGGTCATAAGCTGAGCCGTGATCAGACCCTGAGAAGCCTCATGTGCACACATTTTATCCTTTTCCTTTGCTCCGGGCATTCCAAGAGCCATTACGATATCGCAACCTCCTTCCTCAATAAGCTTTTTGGCTGCCACCGGAAGGTCCTTTATTCCTGGCACAGTAACTCTCTTAATCTTTAAAGATACATTTTTCTGTATCTCATCAATTGCTGCACTCCCCATATTATAACGTGCGAACGTAGTATCTGCAATTCCTATTATATGCATGTGAATCCAATCGAAATTTTAAGATTATAACTTTATGGGGTTTACCTGAAAAATTTGATACTTCTACAATTTATTTGATTCATAACCTGTCGATAACCTGCATTGCAGCTTCTGTACCTGCCCCCACGCTGTCAATGTAACCTCGTTTATTCAGCACAATTTCCAACTGCTGGATTGTTGAGAGCACATCTCTTGCAGTGATAATTCCCATGCACCCAATTCTGAAGAGTTTACCCTTCAGACGTTCTTGCCCACCAGCGATGATTATACCACACTTCTTCATATCGTTTTTTAGATCCTCCCCATCAATTCCCGCAGGCGCCTTCATGGCAGAGACGGTGTTGGAGTAAGAGCTATATTCATTAAGCTGTGGGAACATCTCGATGTTCATCTCGGCAACTGCTGCCCGTATGGCTTTCGTAAGAATCCTATGCCTTATAATTCGTGCCTCAATTCCTTCTTCTTGTACGATATGTAGAGCTTCCTGAAGTGCATAGAAGAGGGGAATTGCAGGGGTGTATGGTGTCTCAGGCTTGAGTTTGTTAGCACTTCTTTTATATGCTAGAAGATCGTTGTAATATGGCCTCTTTACTATCTCTTCCATAGCTTCAAAGGCTTTTTCACTTACTGAGACCGCAGCAAGTCCAGGAGGTGCCGCAAGACATTTCTGAGAGCCTACGACAGCGATGTCAACTCCCCATTCATCGACTTTGACGTCATCCCCACCAAGGGATGTCACTCCGTCCAAAATAAAAATTGCTCCATATTTTTTAGTAAGTTTGCCAATTTCTGCAGCTGGGTTAAGTATGCCTGTGGAAGTTTCATTGTGAACAAGAGTAACAGCTTTTGCCCCATCCTCGAGCTTTTCTTTGATAATTTCGATGTCAACAGGATGACCCCACTCGAAAACTAGAGGCACAACTTCCGCATAGAGAGCTGCAAGATCTCTGAAACGTTCTCCAAACTTTCCATTTTCGATCGCAATAACCTTATCGCCACTCTGAGTCACAGACCCAACTGCAGCTTCCATACCTGCAGTTCCAGAACCGCTAAGTATAAAAATGTCATTATTTGTCTGAAAAATGCTGGAAAGTACTGTTCTGCAATCAGTATAGATACCTGCAAACTCCGTACTCCGATGATTGATCATCGGTTTTGACATTGCTCTAAGGACTCTGGGCGCAACGGGTACGGGACCAGGCATCATGAGAAGGTTATCTTCCAGATTCATATGTATTTATGCTCCACATTTTTTAATATTTAATTAATTTTTGTTTATTTACTTATTTAAATAAATTTATTAAAATCTGTAAATTTAAACTCTTTTTTATTTCAAACCTATGAAACAATCACGATTTATATTCTTGTGGATATATGTATGCGAGAAGCTCCTGTGCATCTGACGCCTTAAATCTATTCAACAGGAAACAATAATATTCAAGTCACTTTGGACATTTCAATACTGAATCAAATTCAAGATTTAGGTCTAAATTTAACCGTGGTAACATTTGCTCTGTTTTTAGCTTCCAATCTCAACCCTAACTCTACATCAGGAAAGAATTCAGCTCACTGGTCCTTAAATAGGCTTAATTAAATCGTTTTTTGCTACTAAGCCAACAGTTTTCCTTTTTTAGAACCAGCACAGCAGAATTTCCTTATGAATTTCCTTCTTTAATACATACAAACTACTGAGAGAATGAAATCAACAAATACTTTGTGAAAGAGCTCTTGTATTACCCTTGAGATTGCAGCTGGAAAATATATTTTTTTGTTACTTTCTACAACTAATCTCACTTCATATCCTAATATAATACTTCCAACAAGACTCCCCTTTCAAGCGCAGAACTTGTAAAAAACCATGATATACCATCAAGTTTAATGCTTCTTCGCTAAAGTCAGCTGCTCCTTTTCAACTTTCTCAAAAGCGTCAAGTATTTTCCTGAAGAATAAAGCTTAGGTTACACATCTCAATACTCTTTGCTAGCAATAATGAGCTGAATTGATCATGCCCTTTAAGACAGATCCCTCTGATTAAACTACATTTCACTCCTTCTTTTTTTAAGATATTAGGATGTTGGAAGCTGCATATGTATTATCCATATTAATTATGATATTTAACCTCATTGGTTAACATAATTTGAAAGTAGATATATAAATCATTTATAGAAATAAATAATAGATATAAGAGAAAAACTTAGCCTAAAAAATCAAGAAGAAAAAAATTAAATTCCAAGATATAACCAACTTAATTAAAGATTGATATTCATGAAATTTACATAATTGAGAATGTATTAAGGAAAGAAAATAAAATTTTTGTGCCGCACAAACTCCAAAAAACTTATATGTTCGTACTCGCGCTCTGGTATAGAGGAAATATTCAAAATCAAATATTTTCATTTGCTTATCTGCCTCTTTTTCGTCCAGCTTCCCATGAGTCCCAACGTTCTTTTAATGACATCGGAAATTGTAACATCACCCACAGTTCCAATGTATCTTCAGCACACAACAGCCAACCATCACAACTCTTTTTGTGAATTTCAGAGCATTCTTAAAATATATTACTTGCTTTGATACTCCTTTTTAACCTTATCGCTATTGAATGAAAATATTTTAACTCAGCGTCAACGAAAATTGTACATGATTACAATGAATGCCTGAGATTGAATATTAATATATAGATCTATATGAATAATTAGAAAAAAAATAAAATTATTGAGAGAATAACTGAACGACTTTTAGAAAAATTATACATTTACTCATAAAATGCAATATCATTTAAAATTTCGACTACAACATTTATTTTGATTTCACTAGCTGTTGCCCTAGCTATAATATAAAAGAAAAGCCAAACAGAGAGATAATTTTTTAAGAAAGATCCTAAAAATCAGCAATTAAAATTAAAGATTCTGCATCATTTTTTCCAAAATCAGCAACTTAGATCAAAATAATAATTTCCAGCTTATATTTCCCATAGTCTGATTGAAAATTATTTACTCCATAGTTTTGATGTCAATGCCAAGGTCCTTTATGAGTTCGCGACAGATGAAAGCATGAATGCCACAGTTTAAGTCTAGTTGTCCAAAAATCTCAGATTGAGCATTTCTTATGAATATTTTGCGAAAAAATTCCCACAATCAGACCAACTGTCTTACATAAAGAAATGTTAATATAATTGATACGCACACTTTGATAAAAATATATATTATCAAACCATTTAAATCAAACTTTTTAGTACGATAATAGCATGAACCTCATTTTTAACAAGTATTATTTTTTTCTGCAAATGTGTGGCGCAGCTGAACATATTAAATAAATTAGAAACAATATTTTGAAAAAAATAAATCTATAGATCATATTGACAAGTACCGATTTTACAAAAACTTCTAACAGACATCATATTTTTTTATGCATACATTACTTCCTATAATGTGCATTTCCAATTATAACAAATAGATATCTCATCAATGAATAAGAAATGGAAACAAAAAAACACTTACTGTTTCACATGCGACAACATTATATTTTATCTGCAGAATCAATTTTTTAAGGATTAAAATAACATCGTCATCTATAGGAAAATTTGTTATTATTTTTCACCTGATATACTGAAGATGATACAAAAAAAATTTTAAGAATGCCTAAATCACGTTATTTGTTCATTATTGCAAACAACCCAGTTTCATCATATCTACACAAGAATGCCATCTATTTTATTAACATGACAACAAATTAAAAGTGATCTTACTTTCAATTAATAATAGGGGATAGATAAGAAACAAATAATGCACACACGTACATTTGAGGAATGGATCCTACATTACATCAAATTAAAGGAAAACAAGAGAAAGTAAACCAATAGTGTATGACGAACATTAAGTTAGAAAAAAGAAATATTGGAAAAATTATGCCTAAAGCTTGAAAATAAATAAAATGGTAGAATTTAAATAGGCTTCATGCACTTAAGCAGAAAAATAAAATTCTACACACTTTGTGAGTATATTTGCGTTTTTGACAAATGAAGGCTTAATACCATAGATTTCTCAGTTCTACCGAGTATGTCCTATTAAAGTTTGAGTTCTTTAGCCATCTCCTGAAAAACTTTTCCTTTATCAGTGGTGACGAAAAGCCCATTTTCATTCCTGATAAGTTCTCTCTCTCTTAGCATTTCCAGATATTTCTGGGCGATGTTAAAATTTAGATTTACCTCATATACGATATGAGTTTTCTTTGCTCCATTCATAGCTACTCTTAAAATATCTACTGCAATATCAGTCCTGCTCCTTCTTTTAATACTGATTCCTCCCCCACGGTTAACTTTAAAACAATCTTTGCGAAAAAAATTGCTTTAAAAATGACTTAAAGCATATCTTTTTGTCGGTAACAAAGATCCTAACACTTTATCGTTCGCCTTTCTATATAACTATATCATTGTTATATAAAAATTCAAGTTATAACAAAGTAGTTCAAATCTCGCTAATTTTTAATCTCTCTCAAATAAGTAGGGCTTACACAGTAGCATGCTCTTTAAATTTGTCTCTCTCAGACTGTTCCAATATTACAATAAATTTAAATTTTATCTTAATTAGCTCATATTAAATTATTCTATTATTTTATGAATTTCTTTACTTTCAAGCAAGATCTAGTTTATAATTTTTTTGAATTCCAGCTTTAGAAAAGCTATTAATGAGAATGTCACATTTGCTTTCCTTAGCTCTTTTTCGTTGCCTGACATCTTTAAAAACAACATACTATTTCATTACCCCATATATCCTTCAATTATCCATAATTTATTAGCAAGCTTCTTCCCTGAATTTGTCTTTACCCGGCATATTTGCGACCCAATACCACACTCTTCGAGTTTGGAACTATCCTATTAATGATCTCACATACCTATACACTTTCAGATTTCTCCCGACGTAGACTAAAGCGTTATCTAATTTTTCAATGGAATAGCAATTCAAAAATTAATCTGACTTTCAATGAATAGTAATAGACAAACAGGCAAATAAATATATAACTATGTACATCTGCAGGATATCGAATGATAGCTTAGATGTTATTTCCGCTCGTAAATCAAGCATAAAAAATGATGAATTCCAGCTTAAACTCAGTCATTTTTCTTTATCAAGCATATTAGAGGGATTATTACACTTGGTTTATTGTTATCATCGATATTTAAAACCAACAGACAAATTAAATTCACTACTACCCAAAACAAGGTAGTCAGATGAATTACCTTTAACAATATGGTGTTTACCACCTCAATCATACAAAAAATATATGCTTTCATCATAAAATTCATATAATTTTGAGTAATCGACAATCAGATGATCTTCTTTAGAGTAAAAAATTTCCTCACCCCAGCCTTAAGAATTCTGTACCAAAAAGTTATTTGTGAAGGGCATGAGTAAAAAAATGATAGGATGATCATTTGAGACAGGAATAATAGAGAGCAGACTCGATAATATAAAAACAGCAGAATCGGTGATAACAAAAATATCATTAAAATCTTTGAATAATATACACAAGTCAAATTTGCAATGTGCCTCTCACTTAAAGAACGAGGTGTTTCGCGCCTCTGCGCTGGATATAACGGAGATTATTCAAACCCCAATTTTTAATTTGCTTACATTCTTCATTTTCGCCCCGATTTCCCTGATTTTAAATAGGCTTTAAATTAAATCGGAAGTTTACCAGCACCAAGTTTCCAACGTAAGGTCAATAAGGTTATATTAAATTTAGTTCTAAAAACCGTTATGAGATGAATCATTAAATTGATATCAAAGACTCAAATGTGACTTTGATCACAAACTCTAAATTTAATACTTCGCCAAAATATCTTTTCCACTCTTTACCCATTTGTTTGCCTCAAATATTCCAGCATCGTATAATGATTAACTTTTGCCCCAACAAACCATCGATTAGAAGCACAAATGAATCTAATCTAGATTTCATTTCATTCAAAAACTTAGTTCTCTTTTGACAATTGCAAAATATTTTTTCTAAAAGTGTACCATATGTTTTTTTAGCAAGAAGATATTAGCCATAAAAATAATTGATATCGCCGAGAAGTTCGATAAAGTAAGCGAGGTATTAAACATTCATTTTATTTTCTTATAGTAGCAACCGGTAAAGTAAATTTTTTACTTTTGCTATTGATGTTGATACAGAAATATGAGGAAAAAACTTATCTACTTATCAGCATGTCCAAGTACCATGCCACCTTGGTAAGATAAATCTGGTTTTCCACATTAGGGATAATTGGTGTAATTAACGGCGAATTCATAGGTACTATCTATCTTCATGACTTCTATTAAGTTTTAAAAGAGAATAATTCATTCACTCAAATAAGATTTTCATGTTATTTTTTGAAGTGGTAACACAGGTATTTTTCGAACACAAATTTTGAGACTTCTTTGAGACGTAGTGAACTGAATTCACGGTGACTTTCAGACTCACAATTGATAAAAAACTAGTTACATGACTGAGTGAATCATTTATCTTGAGATCAAGAGAGAATTTTGATAAACCTCAATTTATTGTTAATTACATATTAATTGGGAATAAATTATTCGTGAAGATCAGAGTCACATAGAATTTCTAAGGATCTTTAGAGGGCGACATATAACAGCAATACACATTTTTGATTTTATTCTGATTCGAGAAATGGTTTCACATCTAACTAAATTTTGAACCATTAAGCAATTCACATGGTTTTTGCCAACTACTTACTAAGAACTTTTGATTTAAGCAAACTTTGTATTACCATAAAAATTTAAGACAAAGAATTAAGCGCACCATCTTCAGCATCTTACCTCTAGCACAATTTTCCTTAATTTGCAGGAATTGAGAGATTTTATGAAATCGCAAATTAAGAGAATCCAAATAAGATAATTAAATCAGTATTTATGAAAAAATATAGTAATTAAAACGATTAAAAATAGGTAAAAATGAAAAATAAAATTATTGAAAACACTTATTTTTCCTTTTTTTACTTTTTGGAGTTATCTTATTGATATAATCTAAAATTAAAAAATTAATGACTATTGAAATAATATTAGTCCATTAAGATAAATATTTATATTTAGTATAATGTAGTTCTATTATGTAAAAACGTAAAAAAACTTTGGAGTGGAGGAAAAACATGAAAATTAGAATTATTAATTCCAGAGAAGAAATTCTCCCCTTTTAATCCATAATGAGCTCGTTGTTCACCTGAATTTCAGACACCATAGCAAGGATATTTTTGATTAGCAAAAATTGTTAAAAAATTATAACACTCTCTCAAATCTTACACTTACACTCTCAAATCTTACACTTACATAAACATGGCTTAAAGTCCATCGAAATGTCCCTTAATATAAGGAAATAAGTTTTGAAAGAAATTTAATAGGTAGCGGTAAGGATTCTATACATAGCACGTTAGCTTTGAAAGACAGACTGTACAAATGGGGGAAGAAAAATGAAAAATAAAATTTTGCTGATGACACAATTTTATCCACATCTAATAACGTTATCGTTAACAAGGCTTACGGAATACTACCCAATATCTAGGAACACAATAATTAATTAATCAAAATTCTGGTCGCTTTAGATTTTCAAGAGTTTTGAAAATCTCAAAAAATTTCACGACATTTTTCAAAAATACTTTTCAGATTTGATCAAGAATTAAGAATGCAACCAAAATTATTGACAGATTTCACTTAGTTTTGGGGGGTATTAAAATGTCAGAATATAAGTTTTTACTTAATCAAAAAACTAAAGAATTTTATTCTGAGCGACATCATATAATATCGGTTTTAAGAAGAGAATTAGTACTTCTTTCCCTAGTAAGTTGCCTTGTACTTGCAAGCGTTCATACTGCTTTATGCAGAACTTCCGTGCCTGTAATTTATATTGCAGGAGATGGTAGTGGAGATTTTAATTGCTATGGAAAAAATGACAATGTACAGATCAACGAAGCCCTAAAATATGTAGCAGGAAACCCCGGATATACAACTGTCCACCTTAAAGGACCTTTTACGTACGCCATAAATGATACTCTTCTGATCGGCAGCAATACAATTCTGGAAGGAGACCCTACTGCTGTGATTAAACTGATGGATCATGCTGGATGGTATACAATGAAACCCCTGATCCAGCAGATGAACTGTTCAGGAAACAATAACATTATAATAAAGGGCTTTGAGGTTAATGTAAATGCTGCTGGTAATAGTGAAATCAAATTAGGGAGAGGATACTATAATGTAATTTATTTCAAACATTCTGAAAATATAAAAGTATACGATATGTACATACATGATGGAATGGGAGACGGGCTGAGAATAAATCAGTGCAAAAACGTTCAGTTCTATAACAACAGCATATACAAACTAGGGCATGACGGAATGTTTGCAATTGGGTGTGAGAACGTGGAAGCCTGGAACAACAGAATCGTCTGCAGGACAAATAGCGCTCTTAGAATATGGAACTCTAACAAAGTAAAATTGCACAATAACATAATAGATTCTTTCTATCATCGGACTGCAGGTGGACCTGGTATTCAGATCGAAAAGAGTTCTGGAATTATGGATAATATAGAAGTCTACGAGAATACTATCCACGATACATATGGACCTGGAATCTGGTTCTTTAATTATGATACCTCTCTTGATACCAGAGATCAGGGAAAGAATATCCATATTCATCACAATATCTTCTACAATACAGGCACTAATCCTATAATTAAGTGGGTAGGGGGCATTCTTGGAAGTAGATTCCATGGCACTCTTATCGAAAATAATGTTTTTGATGGAGTATACCATGCGGCCATTGTCCTCTTGCATCCTAATGATTACTCATTTGAATATTCACCAAAAGAAGGATACAAGACGATTGTGCGTAATAACATAATCGTAGATACTCAGAAACGAAAAAATAATCCTGAAGGGACAGGGTATGCAGTTATGAATTATCTTCCTGAAACTCATTACATTATCCTGGAAAATAACTGCCTTTATAAGAATGCTGGTGGGAATTATATGAACGCGAACTCAACGACTGATATTTATGCAGACCCACTCTTTGCAGATCAAAAAAATCATGACTACCATTTAAAGGTTCCAATAATCGCAATGGGTATACCTACTGCACATTTCAAAATCAATCCAACTGCTGGTCCTGTTCCACTTACTGTACAATTCACGGATAAAACTACAGGATCACCAACGTCTTGGTACTGGGACTTTGGAGATGGAACTACTTCTACCCTACAGAATCCAGTGCATATCTACGATACAGCAGGAATCTATACCCCTAAACTGACAGCAAGCAATATAGCCGGTACAAACACGATGACATCGACTGTTCCAATAATCGCAATGGGTATACCTACTGCACATTTCAGAATCAATCCAACTGCTGGTCCTGTTCCACTTACTGTACAATTCACGGATAAAACTACAGGATCACCAACGTCTTGGTACTGGGACTTTGGAGATGGAACTACTTCTACCCTACAGAATCCAGTGCATATCTACGATACAGCAGGAATCTATACCCCTAAACTGACAGCAAGCAATATAGCCGGTACAAACACGATGACATCGACTGTTCCAATAATCGCAATGGGTATACCTACTGCACATTTCAGAATCAATCCAACTGCTGGTCCTGTTCCACTTACTGTACAATTCACGGATAGAACTACAGGATCACCAACGTCTTGGTACTGGGACTTTGGAGATGGAACTACTTCTACCCTACAGAATCCAGTGCATATCTACGATACAGCAGGAATCTATACCCCTAAACTGACAGCAAGCAATATAGCCGGTACAAACACGATGACATCGACTGTTCCAATCACTGTAACATAACCAACATAGCAGGCTCCTAATTAGCCCGAAAAACTATTAACTGGGTAAAAGATCAACTAGATAGGGTGTGTCAACAAAGAGGAAAACACGAATGCAGTAAAATATTGTAATTGATACTTCAAGCAATCAAGTTAAGTAACAGCGAGTATTTGAATAGCGAGTATTTTAATAAGCATCCAAAATGCCTAAAAATAAATAAAAGATGAAGAGTCAAAAAACTCCTTTTCTAATCTTTTATACTCATAAGCCCCCTAAAGTTTGCTGCGAATACTGCTACAGGGACATAATGCAGCCCAAAGATCAGGACCATGCAATGACAATTCTATTTATTTTAAGTAGAACTATATCGTTAAAATGCAAAAAATATGTAATAAATTAAATCTAATTACATGTTGAAGGTTTCGCTACACTTTAGATTATAATACCTATAGACTAATAAAATAAAGTAGAAGAAATCTCTTTTGAAATTTGAGCATATAACATACAAATATTATATTTTTATAGCCATATATATTTGCAAAACTTTGCTACGGATACTGCAGTAAGAGCATAGGAAGTCCAAACACAAATTATTGCTGATTCACTATGGTATATGGGGGTCAATTTAGAAAGCCTTCCTAACTTCATTGCTTATTCTCTCTCAGGATCTTCCCATATAACCGTAACTCTAGGACTTTTACCACGTTCACGAATTGATGTTATTATCATCCCCAAATATACTAATTCTTGTAGAGCTCTTGTGAAAGATCTTTTATTGACACCAAAAATATCCTTTGCTTTAGAACTGGGAACAACAAGATCTGTTTTTGTTTGCTTTTAAGCCCTTAAAGTACCAAATATACAAAGCTAATTTAGCAGCATTTACATTACCTTGTAGCAGCAAAGCTTTCTGAATCCAAGGAAGTGGAATATTTGGGATAAAATGATGTTAATTTTTTATTATTTGTCAAAGTATCTACCCATATAATATTAAATACTGATATATCTAAAAATAATTAATATGACGGAGTAGAATCCGTGTCTCTTTAAATAGTCACAGATCTCTATGTAAATAGCCACAGATTCTTATGTCGCATTTATCAAGCACCAAAACTTTCGGCTTTTATTACTTCCATAATTCTTAGGACCCGATTCCAAGTCTCAATCCCTCTAGGGTCTGAGCATCTTTCAGTGTATTTGATGACATCAACGTCAGTTTCAATAGAATTACCAAAACCCAAAACCATGGTAGATGCTTCCGTCATTAACTTTTGAGCTTTCGGAATAATCTCATCCACCTCTTCTTCGCCGCATTCGATAAGAATTGCGTCATGAATAGGAGCAATGATTTTGATACAATTCTCTGCAGGAAGAATGCAAGCAACTTTGAGAATTTCTGCACCTGTTGATTGACAAGGAAAGTTTTTAATCGTCCTTCCTTCTTTCATTTCTCCCCCAAAAATGTGCAATTGCCAACCAAAACAGGTTGTATTCGTTTAGACAACAGAGTTGTATCAAAACATGCTCACACCAGTCCCAATATCTTTTATAAACCCGTTTATGGTGTCTCAGTAATTCTTTAGCATATGGATAGGTTTTCCGACACTCAAAGCCAGATTACCAGGCCCCATACCGTATTGAACCCCAAATACACAAGCCTTAAAAAGATCTCTTGTAGCTTTATGAGTAAATTTTGTAGCTTCAAGCGGCACTATACTGCCTGTTTTGCAAATGCTAAATCAGGATCTCCTGTGAAATATGCAGCTTTCATTTCTTACGGCGTTTCTCCACATCTGAAGCACTCTTGAATTGAAGCGGCGATCCTTTGGCTGCTTTCCCGCGAGAAGTTGAGAAATTCGTACTCTAAATAAAGCTTCAAATCATCAAAGTATTTTCCCTGCCTACTTTGCTTGAATCTTAATATTTCAATATTTATTATCCCCTTAGAATTTAAGCTGTTTACTTAAATTAACAATTCTTAACCAGTCTAATTTCTTCAGGTCGCTCTGTCACTAGTTCAAAGAATGCATCGAATACGGATCTCATTAGTTGACAATAGAAATATTCAGATGAGGGGTTGAAGTTGCCACTTTCATGGAACGCCTTTCTAGAACAGCGACCACACAAGGCCTATAGGCACATGGTCCACATCAAATGACTGTAATCACTCAAAAAAACCAGAAGAAATAAAAAAGATATAACATTGTAATGCGGAGTAGAATATACCTGCGACAAAAAGCTTTAAGATAATAAGCCCATAAAGCAGGCTATGCTCACATTCATAGGGCTGGGCCTTTTTAGCGAGTATGATATTTCTTTAAAGGGACTAGATGCTGTCAGGAAAGCTGACATAGTTTATGTGGAGTTCTATACTTCTCGTCTCATGGGTACGAGCCTGGATAAAATGGAAAAGCTATATGGAAAAAGTGTTTGTTTGCTCTCAAGAGAGAATGTAGAACTGCAGCCTGATTGGTTATTAGAGGCAAAAGAAATGAATATAGTTTTTTTGACTGGTGGAGACACGATGATTTCTACAACCCATGTGGATCTGCGCCTGAGAGCAGAAAAATTAGGGATAGACACCAAGCTGATCCATGGAGCTTCCATTACTTCAGCTGTTTCAGGGCTCACAGGGTTACAAAACTATCGCTTTGGGAAATCCACAAGCATTCCCCACCCATATAACAGCAAGAGAGGCACAAGAATTATCTCAGAAACACCTTATGATATTATAAAGCAAAATATAGAAATGGGCCTTCATACTTTAATTTTTTTGGATATTGATAAGGAAAACGGCTACATGACCCTGAACACAGCACTCGAGCTGCTTTTGGAAATTGATAAAAGGAGAGGAGAAGGAATAATAAACCGAGCTGTTGCAATTGGGATAGCTAGAGCAGGCTCGGAAAAGCCAGTAATAAAAGCTGATTATGCAAAAAAGTTAAAATATTTCAATTTTGGAAAACCCCTACATATACTCGTAATTCCAGGAAAGCTACACTTCTTTGAAGCTGAAGCACTTGTGATGCTTGCTGGAGGACCGATGGAGCTTATGGAAAAGAGTGGAGTAAAAGAGAGTAAAGATACCAATCCGCTTCTCAGGTGATCAAGATGCCTGCCGATTTAAATGAAAAAGTCAAAAGATATAAAGATATGCTAAAAAAAGCACTACAAAAAGCAAAATATTTCCCTACCCCAAATTCCCATATGAATGAAATTGCAAAGGATTATTACACAATGGCTGAAGCCTATTATAAGGATGGAGTTTATTTTCTTAACAATGGAGATCCTGTAAATGCCCTAGCATCTTTCAGCTACGGTCATGCATGGCTTGATGCGGGAACGAAACTAGGTATTTTTGTAGTTGATGATGAAAACCTCTTCACTATATAAGAAAAAAGAACAAAGAAGCAAAAAACGAGAATGTGGGAATCCACATCGAATGGAGAAATAGGTATCCCCTAGTGAAAAAATTGAAAAGTATAAACTAAAAAGTAAAAGCATAACTGAAAAACAATATTAAAAGGACGTACATAACAATTACCAGAATAAGAAACAATTTATATAATTTAATCTATTCTTAGATTCTGCGAAAATTTTTCCCAATCAAAAAATATTCCTAAAAAGTATAATAGAATAATTACGGTGAATAATAATGAAAAACTTTCATGTGGTACTTGAAGCAGCTTGGTTGGTTAGAGACGTAAAGACAACTGATGATGCGATAGGGGTAGCGATTTCTGAAGCTGGGAAGCGCCTGAACCCCAAATTAGACTTTGTAGAGGTCGACGTAGGAACCACTTCGTGCCCTGCATGTTGTGAACCCTTCAGCAGTGTATTTATAGCAGCGAATACTGCTCTTGTGGGACTTATTTTTGAGATGAAAGTTTTTGATGCCGAATCTGCAGAACATGCAGAAAGGATTACAAAATCTGTGATAGGTAAATCTCTCCGCGATATTCCACTAACAGTTGTCGAGGTGACTGAATTCGAAAGATTAGGAGAGAAGGGAGAAAAAAAACAGAAAAATAAATCAGATAAATAAACAATTTTTTTTGAAAACCTGGCAAAAACATTTTTCTAGAAAAATTGTCAAGAATAACAGAAATAAAATAGGCATAATGGTGAAGCTTTTCAGTTACAAAGAGGACTTTGATAAAATTTCGACTTTTCACGGATATTAAAGATACAAGTTATATTTATATGAAAAATTTTAGTGATTTATCCAAATTCTTATAAATTAGTCCAGAGAAGTTCAAACAAACTCATGGGAAAAAGAAAGCGTATTTCATAGATAGAACCCGACAAAAAAGAATGTTCATCATTTCCTGCATATTTATTCATCTTTTAAGGGTATATAATCCCAAAAATCCTTGGACTCATCTGAACCCCATGGAATAACAAGGCACTAAACAGGCAGAGAAATCTCCATAGTGGAACATTATGCTAGGGATCACAACGTTGAAGTTGAGAGAATAGCAGAAAAATGAATATTCCCCACGATTGATTATCAGGAGTAAAAAGGCAGGGTGCTGCCAACATTGTGAATGCCATTGTAAGGCTTGGGAAGAAGAGCCAGTTAATTTCCCTTGTCTATACAGATTGTATAAATTTAGGGTATAATAAAACTCTTATAGATGCTTGCGTTGACCTTTCACACCTCTACAAAATTGGAGACAAATAAATTTCCAAAGCTTTTATATTCACAAATAAGGAAGTTAACCAGACAACATATTTTCACCAGAGCCTCCTCAAACTTTGAAGAATTTGAACCTAATATATTTGCTTTGTCTATTTAACTATCAATTATCCAATATCTAATGCAACTATCGCGCAAATAACCAAGTTTATAGCCTTTGTCCGAGCCAAGACCTAGCACATATTCAAAGAGGAACCAGAACTCATCCTTTATCAGACTGATATTCTTTTCCAAACTGGCATTATAAACAAGGCGGATTTCTAGAATTGCCAGGAAAAGCTTCAATAAACTCAAGAACATGATTGCAAATATCATAGTCACATAAGATGCTGAAGGCAGCAAAATCTATACCGATAAAGAAGAATCACAATTCCTGCGATTTTTATTAGAAATGGTGACACCACTAGAGCAGGTGATACTTACAGGGCAGGTTTCGCACTGGTCCTCACGCGATAATACTCTCTTTCAACATGCAGAAAATGTACCCACTGTAGCTCCTTTTTCAGTACAGAAACAGGGCTGCCAGACCAACATTCCAAAATGAGAAGAAATAAAATCTCTTCAAAAAGCCAATTTTGGAAATCTGGAAAAATATATTGAGGTAGGAAATACCGAAGACTAAAGGCTAAAAAATCAAAAAATATATCAAATATTACATAATGAACCACGATCATAGCCCTAAGATACGGAAAAAGTGGTTATACATAGGGATGTAGATGAAACTCGCAGCGCTAATTTCAGGTGGCAAGGACTCTATTTTTGCCATACACAAAGCCTTTGAAGAAGGTCATGAGGTCACTCACCTCATTAACATTATTCCAGCAAGGAGAGATTCCTACATGTTTCATTCCATCAACCTTCACATGGTAGAATTAATATCAACCGCCTGTGAAATCCCGTTGATCCAGCAACAGTCAAGTGGGATTAAGGAACTTGAACTAGATGACCTTACCCTTGCCCTAAAAAAAGTGGCTGTAGAAGGGATATTAGTAGGAGCTATTGAATCTCAGTATCAGGCCGGCAGAATTCAGAAAATTTGTGATTCCATGGATCTTAAAGTCTACGCTCCACTATGGCACAGGGATCCTGAGGAGTTGCTCAACGAGATGTCAAAAGTTCTTGACATCCGGATTGTCCATGTTGCAGCTGAAGGCCTTGATAAATCCTGCCTTGGCCGTCCTATCAATGTAAATTCCATTGAACATCTTAAAGCTCTTAATCGCAGGCATATGATCCACATGGCCGGAGAAGGGGGGGGAATATGAAACTCTTGTCCTTGATGCTCCTTTCTATAAGAGACACATCGAAATTGTAAAAAGTGAAGTTGAATGGGAAGGAGATAGGGGATCTTTAAATATTCTGGAAGCAAAACTCGTCGATAAAAACTGATTTCCGAAGCAGATTATCTAGAAAAAAAGTTTTAACGCCATTTCATGAAGTTTCAAGGACTTCGATAAGCTCCTAAATTTAGTCGTATACTTACAAATTGTATATAATTGATTCGTGAAAATTAAAGATTTATCGATATGTCTACAATGATATTGTAGTCCTTTAAATATTAGATTCTTGTGTTTTACTTTCTGGTAATGTCCACGAATTATTGAAAATCTAAATAATAAGATTCTCTATAAATTTTTCTAAGAAGCTTAAGTAATTCCTTTCTAAGATTTGATCATAATTCAAAGAAACAACCCGAAATTAAACCTGAGTAAAAAAAATAAGTAGTTAAGGACTAGTTTTACTCCGTCATTTAGTTGATTTTGTTCCCAAAATTTATGTAATTATATTTTTTTATTATATACCATTAAATAGCTACTATTTTCATCCTAGAATATAATTTGTCACAAAACACTCGTATTCTAAGCTTGTATCCATACTTAGAGACCAAAACTACATAGCACAGAAAATTAAGTGCAGAGGCAGTTATGTGACTTTTGTGGATAAACATTAACCCATTAATTTGCAGCCACCTATTTTTGTTCCGCACTTCATTCATATTAGTTAGAGCAGATCAATTCACTGAATGAAAACACAAACTTTCTTCAAACCGGGAACTCAATTATGGAGACCTCAACTACTTAATGAAGGCAAAAAAAATAATGTTGTGGACTTAGTCAGCAATTAAACCTGAAAAATGAATATTCTTCCCATTTTAGGGCAAAACTCGATAAACACTTTTGTTTGCAATTTTCAATAACTCACCGACAAGATTCAGAAATTAAAAATAATAAACCTTTTCTGGCGTTGACTCATTAATCACATCTGAAAACCTGGTATGCATCTGATTTATGAGAAAATGTAAAAGGGGTTTAAATTTACGATTTTCAACAACTCATAGACAAAACATAGTTTCCTGTTCAGAAAATTATATTTGAATATCTCATCCAAAAGAAGCATGAAGTGGAAAAAATGTGCGTTAAATAACAGCATGTCTTTTTTCAGATGAATGAATTCCATATTTATAGTAAAGCATCTGAAAACATCCTTTTCTGCTGTAAACCTACTAACACTTTGCGCAGTAGTCCGCCAAAACTCTCAATAATTCAAATGCACATCTCTTCAACACTTTTACTAATCTACCAACTTGACCAGATCGATTCATTTAGACTCTTAAAAAATATCCCGGGAAATGTGGAATGATCTACGTTATACGCGACGAGGTCTTAGTAAAAAGCGTTCCAAATTTTTAAAAATAGGATCTCAGACAAAGCCCATTTGATAGCGAAGAATCGCTTATTCCTTAAGCCTTTACTAGCTATCAATTAAATCTAGAATTCTCATGGCAAGGTATGCACCATTTGCTCCGTTATCGATTCCAACACTTCCGACAGGTACACCTTTAGGCATTTGGGCTATGGAAAGAAGAGCATCGAGCCCGCCAAGTTTTGCACTCACTGGAACTCCAACTACAGGTTTTTTAGTCTTGGAAGCTACGAATCCAGGGAGAGCTGCCGACAAACCTGCAATTGTGATAAAGACCTTTGCATCGGTGCTTGAAACGTAACTATCAAGTTCTGCCGGATTCCTGTGGGCGGAAATAACCATCACTTCATAAGTATACTTGCTATTTTCAAGCACAGATGTCGCACGATTCGCGATTGACCTGTCGGATTCAGAACCCATAATCACTGAGATATCGACCATTTTAGCTCCTCTTAGCAGTCAAGGCAGGTTTCCTTTGCCACTCAACTCATTCTGACGTTCGATACTCATTCTTATTAGGATCTCAAAAATAGCCTTCACAGACCCCAGATCAAGGTTGAGCTCTGTTGCTATATTTAAGGCCCTGCTGATTACAATCTCATTTTGCTTGTGGTCATTTATTGAAGTTCCATTTATTCTTTTTGAGTCAAGCACCTTTTCAGCCAGATTGATTCTTCTATCAATAAGGGTAAGGATTTCTAGATCAATTTCTTCGATTTCTTTACGGACAGCTTCAAGTTCAGTCAAGATAGTCACTCCCTTCATAAAGATATTGCTGACTTGTTATTTATAGTGGTTTCTATTATCCTGCCTTCCGTTCCACAACTTTCCCAGGCAGATTTCAGCTCTTTTGCCTGCTCATTCTTCACAAGTGCTACGTATGAAGGACCAGTTCCAGATAGGCTCACTCCTTTTACACCACATTCGAGAGCTTTTAACATGTATTCCGTGTCAAAGCTAAGGGCCCCACAGTAGAGAAAACCATTAAGTGTCATGGCTTGTTCATAGTCACCTTTCAAGGCAAGATCGTATGCAATTTCTACATACTGAGCGATCAACCGGGAACGTTTGACATCAGTATCTGCACTAAAAGCCTTCCTGTCAGGAGCAAATATAAAAACCTTAGATTCAATTTCCTCGCGTCTGATTAGCTCCATTTTACGATTATCAGTAACCACGATTCCTCCAAGGAAAGAAGCACAAGCATCGTCAAAGGCTCCTGTTACGGTAACTCCTGCGCTTCTTGCAGCTCTTACCCCAAGTTTCACGGTCTCTAGGGGGGTTAGAGTCTTGCCAATGGCACGTAGAGTTGCAAGGATGGAAGCATTTGCTGCAGCGCTACTGCTCTTGAGACCGCCTGCAAGAGGGACTTCACTACTTGTCCTTACCGTCCCACCTAACTCAAGCCCAAACTTTTCTAGAACCATCTCAACGCAGAGCTCTATGAGACGAGCATCACCCTCAGGTATCTCTTCAATTGACCCTAAAATTCCGATTTCATTTTCAGAGAGTTTAACCTCTGCAAATGTTTTCAAATCTATCCCAAATGCTGCACCTTTCCAGGTAGCTATGGCGTTTATTATAGTTCCTGCTCCGAATGCACATGCATGCCCTTTGAGTGTCATCAAATCCAAAATGCACTGCTCTTTAATATTTTTTGCGACTCTTTCTCAGAGTATATATAATAGACACCATTAATAATGAGACCTTTATATTTAAATACCTAAATTTCCAAAATTTCATCAATATGTGACTTAAATACTCAAGAGTTTTGAATGATTATTGGCTTTAATATTTTTAGAAGGTTTTAAACAATATTTTATACGTTTGACCATATATTGGATAGCTAGATTAAAAATTCAAGTTGTTTTGGCACTAGCAGACCTTACCACAAGCAACAATATATTAGCTTCACTACTTTGGATATCAAATAATTATTCAAAATCAAATATTTTCATTCGCTCTTGAATTCGTTTTTTGCCTAGTTCCATTGATTTTCAACACAGTTTTTAGTTGCATTGAAATTTGTACAGTCATCGACACTTCCAAAGTAATGTCCGTCAATCTACAAATCACTACTTTATAACTATCTTTTAATATTATAGTACTTATTTTAAAGGTTTTTCTTGCCTTGACACTATTCATAAACTGCATCAATTTGATGGATAATATTTTGTTCGACGTCAACAGAAAATGCATACAATTAACATCAGTACCAATTACATAAAAATCTAAACAGTAACTTTTGCCCATTTCAAAGTAGATATATTTTGAATAGTTGATGATTTCATTGCTTAAAAAATATTTCAATACCTCATACAAAAAAACATGAGATATCTTATTTTATAGCACAATAGTTTATACGAATTAGCTCCTTTTATAGCGTAAATGTACTTGAAAAATATAAACAATTAAGTCAATAATGATTTTTCGGTGAAGTTTCCATCCAAACAAATTGTTGTGGGTATTCAATTTCAAGAACGACATGCATTCAGGATCCGCAGGAGAAGCCAAAAGCAAAGTCTTAATCTTGCAAAATAAGGGGTATTTGCTGAAAGCAGACTCAAAAAATTGATGAGAAACCTGCAGGCGGCCTGAAGCATATCCCATGCATTAAATTAATGGATGCATGCAATTTTACCTCAGCCTTGATCATGAGTCACTGAACAATCCGAAAAAAGAGTAAGTACGTACAAATATTTTTGCCAAACCAAGATTTGCGTCAATAAGACATTCCTGATCAGTATCACAATATTCCTTTAAGATCGGCCGAAATCAGCTATATTGGAAGTCTGCTCTACATTCTTCTTTTGAGCGATGATCCAGCTGATCTCTCTAGTATGAGCTTCATAACATAATGTGAATTAAACCTAAGAGATTAATGTGAAATCTTTTTCATTATATGCTCTAGCTGTCTATAGCATAGTGTTATACCAAATTTAAAAGAACTTTGGCCTTGCAGAAAGATACTTTGCAAGTGGCAATTTCCTATAAGGTTTACCAGTTATTTCTTCTCTAACCCGCTCATTGAGTTTTTCAGGAGTTATTTGCACTTTTTTTAGCTTATCATGATCGTAATTGGCTCTAATGGTAACGCTAATAGTACCATCCTCAATTTCTTTGTCGCCAAGTACCACTAAATAAGGTATCCATTCCCTACTGGCCTCCCTTACCTTCTTCCCGATGGACATGTCGCGGTCATCAATATCCACCCTACAGTCAAGCCTTTTTGAAACCTCTTCAGCAAAAGACAGGTGCTTTTCCGAAATCGGCACTATTCGAACTTGGGTTGGAGAAAGCCAAATTGGGAGCAGGGGAACTTTTCCATCATCAACTTCCATTGCAGCCTTTTCGAGAAGAGCATAAATACAGCGCTCAATTGCCCCGCTTGGCGAGCAATGAAGAACCGTCGGATTTATAGATTTCCCTTCAGCATTTACATAAGAAATATCATACCTTTCAGCGTTTTCCACATCTATTTGAACAGTAGAAAGGGCACTTGCCTTTGCCAAAGCATCTACAAAATTAAACTCAAACTTAAGTACGAAATAGAAGAATCTGGTATCCCACATTTCAACAAGCACGGGTTTGTCAACGGTTTTTGCCATGCTGACTACAAGCTCTTTATTCAACTCGTAAAAGTCCCTGGTAAAACGGATGGCAACCTCATAATCATCAACGTAAATCCCCATATTTGCAAGTACACTGATGCATAAATCATATTGCTTTTTAAACTGATCCACTGCCTGAGTCATATCCTCACAAAGAGTGTGCATATCAGGCATGGTAAAAGCCCGAAGTCTTCTCAAACCCACGAGTTCTCCTCGCTGTTCCTTCCTAAAACTATAGCGGGTCATTTCTATCATTTTCAGAGGCAAATTCTTATAAGAAATAGTCATGTCATGGTTCATCAAGAATTGCCCAAAACAGGCTGCAAAACGTAGGAACATCTGTCGCTTATCAGATTCGATCGAATACTGCCTTGCTGGGAATCTATCTAGATATCTCTTCAGAGTAGGATGGTTCGCATCGTACATAAGGGGAGTTTCAACTTCCATTGCCCCGAATTCAGTTGTTACATCAAGCACGTAATTTTCAAGAAGGGACTTTACAAGCCTCCCTTTTGGGTAGTAGCGCATGTTTCCGGAATCTGACCCTGGCTCATAATCTGCAAGTTCAAGCCTTCGCATAAGCTCTACATGTGGAGGAGCCCCCTCAACAACTCTGCTCTTGGAAATTTCATAGTTTACGAACTGCTGAAGCTTAGTGTAAGGAGTCAAGTCAAAATTCTCAATTTCATGAAGTTCGCCATCAGGAGTCAGAATGCACCAGTGAGATCTAGCAGTACTTTCAGCTTTCAGCGCCTCGGACACAAATTCGTCTTTTTCTCCGGCCGCATCTGCTTTACTTACTGCCACTGCCACTCCTACAGGGCGAATGCTTCTGGAAAGTTCGGAAAGGGGATGCCCTTTACAGCTTATTGTAAAGGCTTTATACCACCCAAAAGGAGCACGTTTTACATCATATTTACCTAAGAGAGCCGTCTCTATTCCTTTTAATACCTGCACTGCGATTTTCGGGGAGGAAAGATCAGAACTTAAGTGCGCATAAGGATAGAGCATTATACGATTGGTTTTGACCTGGGCCGCAACCTTTTCGATTTCAAAAACAGCTTTATCTATAGATTCCTTAGGATTTACTTCATCTATGCTTTCCACAGCTGTAAAAGCCGTAAGTGCCTCTTCAAGCCTGCAAGACTTTAAGGACTCCTCAATTTTTTCAGCAACTGTAGTTTGTTTTTTGATTTCGTATTCTATGTAATTAGAATGAATTAGCAATAACTGCATTCTATCACCGTGTTCTATGAAAAGCTGGAATATGCTCCCGAATTAACTTCGATTCAGAATCAAATAAATTGAATTATTTTATAATCGTCTGATATCTGCATTTGTCATTAGATCTTGATTAAATGAATACAAAGAATATACGAGGATTCTAATATCCTGCAACGATATAAAGTAATCCCTTAACTGATATCTCTTATTTTATCCTCAGAGCTTTTCTAAATTTTAAGAACGATTCGGTCACTTTTTGATTTCTAGGAATTTATGCTCTGATTCATCCTTACGAGAGCATGTCAGATTCTTGAATAGCAAAATCTAAGCATATATTAAAATTATATTAATCACGATTTTATCAGAATGGAAAATAGATTTATAAATTATCTGAATTTTCTTACTGTTCTTAAACTTGGAGGAGAAGCATAAAAAAGAATATCAAAAACGTTTTTTGCTTCATTCTCAAATCTTTTTTGGGTATTGAAAAATTGAGTTCCTGATGATGTTTATTTGTGGTTTTGTTTTGTTGTAGCATCCGTGTGATTATTTTTTCGAATTTTTCTATTTATGATTGTGCTTTAATTCAATTAATTACAAGTGTTCCAAATGTTCTAAGTGATCCATGAGCTCCATAAGCTCTATGAGTTTCATAAGTTCCATGAGTCGTAGATAAGCAATTTCTTCTTATTTTGGATGGACCTTAAGAAATTAAGAGATTTTATCACAAAAACTTTATACAAATGTAACTCTAAAAACAGAAGCTTTTTCAATAAAAAATTGGCTCGGTAATATTTGTTTGTGATGAAGTAAAGTGATATATAGTCAATTAGATTCACGTATGTTTAACTACATTGTCATGAAAGCAGATTGGCTTTGTAAACATTAGAAAGATATCTGAACAACATATTCTTATGCATCCTTGTGATAAAACAGCTTCAATATATGGAGAAAAACTTAATGTCTTTAAGATTTAATTTCTTTATAGCGCTTGGAATTGCAATGTATGCTTTTGCAGTATCCATGTCTAGAAGTACCACAATAAAACCTTTCAGTGTTAATGGCGCTCTAAAATTTGCTATTTTTTTGGAGGATTTTCAGGCTTTGATGCCTGTATTTGGCTGGCTTGGCGGGTACACAATATAAAACTATTTTCTACTTATGGTCAATAGATTGCATCTGATATTCTTGTTTTTATTGGAATTAAGACGATATCTGAAGCTTTTTACAAAAAACCGGACGGAAAAAAGGGTTCTCTTAATTATTCGATACTTCTTATGCTTGCAGTTGCAACAAGTATAGATGCTTTTTTTTGTAAGAAGAAGTTTTATATTTCTCAATGTGCCTATTATTTGAATCTGCACTCATTATAGGTTGTGTGACGTTTGTTATGGTTTTTGTGGAGCGATTATAGGATATAGATTAGGGCACTTCTTTGGGAATGAAATAGAAATTCTAGCTGGCCTGATCCTGATAGGACTTGGAATCTATTCATTTGTATTTACTAATTGATTCGAGCAATAACCATGTGAATACAGAGAGCAGATTTCACGGTTACTGTCAACAAATCTAAATTTTCAAATGGAAAAAATATAATAATAAACCTGAAAATTAGATGAACATTAATAAAATCAACGAAGAAAACGATAATAATCCTAAAAAAACCGTAGAAACGCTCGAAACCCTGCCCCAAAGGCCAGCAGTCATAAGGTCCGGCTGCCTACGTCATTTCTGCAGCCGTCGTATGCCATTTGCCGATAGCATAGGGGTTGTAACCATGCTGCAGAAGTATCTCCAACAAAAAAAACCGTTTTCAAAATGTATATTGCCATTATACCCTGGAAAACCCGTTGATCCTCCAATGACACTTGCCATTTTATTCGAATGACGGTTTCGGCCGGCAATTATGCACGACTGTAGGGGGCACAGGGCAATCGTATGCATATTGGCATAGGCAAGACCTCCAGCAGCCAAGCTAACAAATGTTTGGTGTATTGATAGGGCTACCATACACCTTTTTGTCCAAATCCCATTTTGTCAAATACGATGAACAGTACATCGGGAGCGCCCTCTTTAGCACCCAGTGGTTCCGGCCAAGCTGGTCCAGACTGATCTATTGTACGCCCGATTATGCCTGGAAAAGTGGTTCCTGATTTATATTTTTTAATGACAATTTGTTTCCTCGATTGTTAGTTGATACTGTTTGAAAGCTCCGGAAAACGAGGCAAATAGAAAAGGAATTCGTCTACTTTCACCCGACTTTTTTGGTAAAATTCATAATTTTCTTGCCTGATTATCAATTCTGAAAAAGCTAAGGATTTTTAGTTGAGTTGGCAAGGCAATGATCGAATTTCTCACTCAATGTTTTTTCATCTACTGTTCCATGCGCGCCGATAGCAACAATCTTTGTACACGGTGTACGCTTACCCCATTCCTCCGCAAGCGTGATGTCAACACGCTTGCCAATTACCTGTAGCACTGCGCGTTTATCGGGGGTGTCGGCAGTGAAGATCACACCCTTGCAACGATAGATATTCGCTGGAAGGCGCGATGTCACTTCCCATAGCGCTTCGATTGATAGCGGTTGGTTGGTCTCATAGCACCAGGTACTGAAGGTAAGCGTATGATCGTTGTGATGCTGTTGACATTGTGGGTCATTACAGATTCGTTCATCATGGTAGTTGGTATCGAAGTCCAACTGCGACGTGTCGAAGCGCCCGGCAGAGAGCAATATTTCCAACGGAACATCACACTTCCTAGCCTCGATGATCCTGTAACGATGGAAATGCTCATCAAGATAAGCTTTGATCCTCTCGATCTGGTCGCGATCCACCAAGTCTATCATTATTCAAGAACAACATGTCTGCTGTAGCAATCTGCCAGAGTTTGAGTCGGATTTGCTCCGGCGAATTGAAAACCTGCTCCGCATCCATCACGCAAGTGATGCTATCGAGCCGGATGCTATCACGGAAACGTGCATCGGTAAAAGTTATCGCGATTCCTGCCGGGTCGGCGAAGCCGCTGGCTTCGAGGAGGATGTATTCAGGGTTCTCGGGGCGTTCCATCACCTGTTCAACCGCTCGATCAGGTCATCGCGGATCAAGCAGCAGACACAGCCGTTGGAGAGGCTTATGACGTCGCTCTCACTCCGACCACGAGATCGGCATCGATGTTGATGGAGCCGAAGTCGTTCACGAGCACGGCCACACTCAAGCCGTGATCACCGTTGGGAATAAGGTTGAGAAGCGTGGTCTTGCCTGCACCAAGGAAAACGGTCAGGACGGTGACGGGCACAGCCCGTCGTTCCATTGGCATTTCAAGTTCCGATGGGTTCATTTTCAAGCACGTGGTGTGTAAGGATCACTCGTTTCTATGGGGATCGGGGGATACTTCTTGAGGCTCTCCTGGAAAGATACAAGTGCCTTGGCTATCCCATGCAACACCCAGCCGTGTGTGATGGTTGTCTGCAGACTTTCGTCCGACCGCTCTCAGGGTTGATATAGAGATCGAACAGTCTAGGGATAGCTAGCTTCTGCGGAGCGTCGTTCATACTTTCTTGCCAAATAAAATGCGCTTTCCAGTTGCACCACTTTACCGCATAAAGATTGGTTCCCAGAAATACCGGTAACCATTCACGCGCCGAATGCTCCTGCTTACCCAACATAAAACCTGTCTGGTCCAAGTCCGTAGATAGCCCTATCGATAGGAATCTCAGCACCACCAATCAATGCCAACGTGGTATACACGTCCCCTTCGTGCACGATTTAGTTGCTCACGCTACCTTAGGAATCTTGCCCGGCCAGCGGATAATTAAGGGCACACGCGGAGAGCCTTCAATAGTGGTCACGTAAGATCCAGACCACGGACCGTTCCAGCCACGCCACGCTCGCGTGTCCTCAGGTCCATTATCGCTACAGAATATGAAAATTGAATTATCCTGGATTTTCAAGTCTGCCACAGCGTCGAGCATCTGTCCCACGCACCAGTCAACCTGGGCAAGCACATCAGCAAAGTCTCAGTGTCCTGTTTTACCAGAGAATTTATTCGATGGTTCTGTTGGCAGGTGCGGCTGGGTTATCGGTACGTAGGCGAAGAAAGGTTTCCCCCTTTCACGCTACGCTTCATGAAGTCGATAGTCTTCTAAGTGACCTCGACGTCAATTTCACGACTGGCATCAGCGTCGTAGACTTTCAATTTCTTAGTCTCCTCGCCCCGATGACCCTCCATGATATACTCCAAGCTTGCAATCGTAGGATCGAAATCCGATTGCTGTGCCCACATGCTTTCGTCCAACGAGTTAGGGATACCCCACCATTCATCGAAGCGTTGGTCATTCGGATAGCGCCCTTGGCTATCTCCAAGATGCCACTTATCATAATGAACCGTAGAGTAGCCCTTTTTGGACAGCATTTCCGCTAGCGTGATCTCCCACTGCACCAGCCCGTAGGAGCGACCATCAGCCGGGACAGTGTGAGTGCCAGAGCGAATTGGGTAGTCTGGCCTGTTATGAGTGCGAAACGGCTGGGAGTACACGATGATTCAACATTGAAGTTCATCAGCCTCATCCCCTCGCCGGTGAGTTTGTCGAGCCGCGGCGTCGGAGGTCCACGCAGAATGCCACCGCCATAAGAGCCGAGTTTGCCGTAGCCAAGGTTGTCAGCGAAGATTAGGACAATGTTTGATTTATTGTCTGCGGTGTTAGCAACTGATTTAGGTGTCATGAATTTATCCTCCAGTTTATGATTGTTGATGATTACTTGATCCACGTTAGTTGTCCCTCACTTTCTAGTATCCTTCATGGCTATCTGCGACTCCACAATCCAGTTCTATGCATGTCAAATAGCCGGTTGCGGCTCTTGCTCACTACATAGCCGTCGATGCGGTCGTAATCGATGTTTTCAGCCCATGATGACTAAGTTCAGGCTGTCGACGTATCACCGAACTCGTGCATGAGCAAAAGCAGACACATCCATGTTTCACGGTTACTTCATTGGGGCGGCTATTTTTTCTCCCCACCTGGCAACATTTTCTCGACATCAATCTTCAAGCTCTTAGGGAATGCCGTGTGACGCTCACGATAGACATCAGGAGGGTAGTATTTCTTCGGATCGATCTACTGGTCGCGCCCAGCCTGCTCCACGAGGTCCTAATATTTATTCCAGGAGTCAGGGTAGGTGACTTCGGTCTTCGTGGGACTGAAATCGAAAATCTCAACGGCATCCCTGGAACTGGGTCTTGCGGAGTTACCTGATTCGGGGATTGCGGCTTTGCGCGTCCAGATTGCTTCCTTGGTCACGTTGACGACGACTCCGTCAGACGCTCCGAACTGGAACAACCCGTCCCAATGCGTCCGGATTCCTGCGATTATTTCAGGGATAAGTCCCTCGCAGTATTGTATATGAGTTGCCATTGCAACGCGCTGCTAGGACCTGCTTGAAGAGGTATCCTGTAGCATAATGGACTGTGTGTGCGATGTCGATGGCTGTGGTGCCGATGATTGGTGGCATCCCGAACTTCATCGCTTGGACGTTCAGGTGTCCGGGATCAACTCGGTGACGAATACATCCGCACCCTTAGAGAGCTTGGCTGTCAGCTCGTCGGGGCGGACTTCGCCTGTCCAGACAAAGCTTAAACCATTCCATTCGAGCCAATAGGCTGAGGCACCGTCCTTGTTGTGTGTGCGGCGTCAGTGGCGGATGATTACACCATCCTTATCGTTGCAAATGCCATTGTCGTCACGGAAATCGAACTCTTTGACCTCGACCTCATAGACCGTCATCCATCGGCATGGCATTGAAACATCCGTATTCCAGTAGGTCATACCCTTCATGTGATAGATCATTGCTTTAGTGCTGTCTTTTGGCGTGCTACCGATGGGCCAGTCACACGCAACGGCTTCCAGCGACCCAGCCACGGAGAAAGGCAGTAGATGTACGGCAGTTCGCCATAGTGATCAATATGCAGATGGGTGAGAAAGACGTCATTGACCATCACTAGTGGCACCTGCATAGCGACAATGTTGCGTAGGCAGCCTGGGACGAGATCGAAAAAGAACCTTTTACCATGCCCAACTCGACCATGATACAGGTGGCTGCCTGCGTCCGTGTGGGCGGAACGGGCGAACTACCCATGAACGATATGCGCATTTCGTCTGGACCAAGTTCTTCAAGACCGGGAGAATAGTTGTTTGAGTTCTTCACCGAGGGCGTTGGCCGGTAGTAAGGCGGTAACGTGATACCTGTGTTCGGCTTCCCACAGTAAGGGTTCTTTACTTGATACTTCTCATCAGTGTTTTCGGATGTTTCATCAGTTTACACATGTACCCTTCCTTTATTGGAAAATTCTTGAAGATACAAATAATAGGAAAGGAATTTCTTCTCCTTCACCCGATTACAGAGATATTACTGAGCATAAAAAAGACAGAAGAAATTATTAGGTTATCAAATATTTATAACCGTAGTCTAATAGAAGCTAGCTTGTACCCCTTAGTAGCCATTGGACATGATGGTAAAATTACTGATATAAATCTTCAACAGAATTGATTACTAGTTATTCACGGGACGAACTTATTGGTACCGATTTTACGAACTATTTCACTAATCCATAAAAATATTTTTAATAGTCCTAATAAATACTACTTTTTTTGCATTGTTTCAACTTGTCCTAAGAGAACTTACGACATTTGTTCAAAGCACCTTTCATTCTCAATATCTTAGTTTCCTAATACAACCCGATAGATTAAGGTTTCAATATTTCAATCCTAAAAAAACATCAATTCGCCTAGTATCTAGTCCTTTCCGTCCAACTTGTGGCCACAATTTCAAATAAGGTGATGGCTACTAAAATAATCAAAGGATAGGTCACTTAGACATAACAGTAATCTGACTTAAAATGAACTGGACTTTAGATTAATAGTCAAATATCTAGAAAATTCCGATTGGATGCAAATATATCAGAGGAACAAATTAGTTAGCTCCAAAATTTCTACACTATCAAACCCAACCATAATTTTATGCTCCGTTAACTGTAAAAGCTGCCCATAGTAGGGATGATGGAAAGGCTTCTCATTTGGTGATTCTTCGGCCATTTTGAAGTAGCAATCCCTGCATTTTTCTATAAATTCTTCGCTTTTACCTTCCCATTTGCCCGAATGGTAGTATTTTGATACTAAAATTCTTGCCTTTGGGTGCCATTTTCCAGGTAATGAGAATGATTAATTTTCCTAATTGTAAAAATTTACACTGATTTTGCAACAAAGCCAGATTTTTTGCACCACAACTAGTTTAAGGAAAGAATTTCCAAAGTACTTAGGAAAACATAACCTTGGATATCGATATCATAAAATTATTTGGGCTTCAATTAATCTACAACTGGATAATCACAGTGGAAAAATATTTTTTTAGTCATCCTATAAAATGGGTTGTGGTGCAAAAAGTTCTGTCTATATAAATTTTGGTGGATTTATGGATTACATCCCATTAACTGACCAAAGTTAATAGGAGAGCTTCCTACAGTACCGCGGTTGTAGAATTGTTTGTGGATTTTCAATTAGAGAAACAGTTGTTGTTGCGGGTCATCCTATAAATTTCCCTAATGCAAAGGGCATGTTTCCTACATTCATCTTGGATCTAACAGTGTTTGCTGCAGTGTCAATTATAACGACCGTGTTGTCCCCAGGGTTTGTCAAATAAACCTTTGTTCCGTCAGGAGTGATTGCAGCTCCTACAGGATTAGATCCAATATGTACCGTGGCTATAACGGTGTTAGTGGATGTATCGATTACAGAAACTGTGCCACTTCCCTCATTAGCCACATATACCTTTGTTCCATCAGGTGTGACTGCAGCTTCCCACGGAGTGTTTCCCACATCTATTGAAGCTGTAACAGTGTATGTAGCTGCATCAATTACAGATACATTGCTGCTTTCTTGATTCGTCACATATACCTTTTTTCCATTTGGTGTGATAGCAATTCCCTTTGGCTTTAGCCCTACATTCACGGTGGCTGTGACCATGTTTGTAGCTGTGTCAATTACAGTTACATTGTTGCTATCGTAGATTGCCACATACGCCTTTGTTCCCGCTGGGTTGACTACAACTCCTTCAGGTTCCCCGCTCACATTCACCGTGGTTGTAACCCTGTTGATTGCTGTGTTAATTACAGAGACATTGCTATCTCCTGAATTCGTCACATATATAGTTGTTCCATCCGGGGTTACTGCAACTCCCGCAGGACAGAATCCTACATTTATCGTATCTGTGACCTTTTTTGTGGCAGTATCAATTATAGATACAGTGTTGCTGCCCTCGTTCGCCACATATACTTTTGTTCCATCATTGGCGACCGTGACTCCTTCTGGTGATGATCCTACATCCACAGTGGCAATAATGGTGCCAGTGGATGTGTCAATAACCGAGACATTGTTGCTGCCGTCGTTCGTGATATATGCACATGTTGCCTTCGGCGATGAACTTTGTATAGGAGCTGCCGAAGCTACAGATAAAACGAAAATTAAAGAAAATACCACCAACGAAATTGCCAACTTCTTATTTTCGTTGCTAAATAACTGTTTCACCATTTGTTTAAGCCCCAAACTCTTGATAAATTTTAGTTAACTTTTAAAACACAATTGTGGAATATATGCATATTATATGCATATACTATAATATATGTGGAAATATAAATAAGGAACAAATAAATTTATCGGCCATTTTTATCTTTCTACGTTTTGATGATACTAATGGTCAGTAAACTTCTTAATGTAAATTTGACTCAAAGATCAATCATCGTTAGCTTGCGCATTTATACCTTTAGTGCTTCTTCCAGCTTCAATATACTTAATATCCTAGAATCTCGAATTCTTATTATTATTCCTAATAATAAAATTTTAATAACTATAACTATATGTTAGCATAAGTATAAATTATCTGACATTTGTTTTTTTTTTAAACCGTTAACTTTGGTATTCATATCTATTATAAAACATTGAACAAGAAGACAATCTTCTTTCGATTGACCTCCAAGAAAGGCGAAAAAGATCCAGAAAAGCAGGCTCCAGAAATGTTTGAACCTCATAAAATTTTTTACCGATGAAATCGAAATTTTCGATATGAAATTTCCAACTGTGTTTATGTAAAGTACAAAAGTGAGATGAAAATTTTGACGTAGGTTCTATATATGGGAAATAGTTTCAGAGACTCTCATTTCTGGAATAAGCAATTTCAATGATTTTTTTTCTCAGGAGATCAGATTGCTTCATGGCTTGGATCTTTCTGAATGTATACCAATCTGTGGATAAAATATACAACCACAGAATCTCAAGGATTGTATAGGAAGTACCAAGGTTGATCTAATACAGATAATTCAAGAAGCAGAAAGAAAAATAACAAGTCAAAAGAATTTTTTAACCAAAAAAGAAATCAATTGGATAGCAGAGGCAATTATTACTCTACAAGAAAAATAGCCACAATAACGTAGCATCTAATTGCAAATGATGAGATTTATGAGATTAAAAAAGTGCGAAAATGGGGAAATTCATGAAAGAAAGATTGTCGAGACTGAGAAATCCTAAGAAAATTTCGATAAACTTCGGATTTTATTTCTTAGCAGGAATTTCTCATATCTTCCACTCAATTTCTCTATTTAATTCCTCTTTTTGGCTTTACTTTATTCTCAATTCTTTGATTTTAAAGATAGCTTCCGCTATCTTCAATATACTTTTTTTATTTTCAATGTCCTCAATTGATGGAGATTATAACAAAAAGCCGTAAACAACATTTTTAGATTTACTCTTTTAACAGTAGTAACAAAAACTCTTCCTGCTTTGAAAATTTCATTCGTTACTGAATAAACTCTTTCTCCTGGGACTCTTTTTGAGCTAATTCTCTTATTTCTTAATATATCCTTTATTCCCAGCGTATGTCCTTTGACCGTTCTTTTCATTGTTGCATTATACCCTTTCGTTTTTGCTCCAAAGTATCCTCTGCCCCTATAAACCACTTCTTTTTCCTCTGTTATATCTACATACGAATCATGTACTTACGCAGTTGTTGTTTTGAATCTTCTGATCAGCTCATAATCTCTGTCTATTATATTATGAAACTTATATCCAAAGTGAAACTTACCTCCCTTCTTTATCCATGTTCCGTCTCTGATTATTCTTGTTTTTGCCTCATCTCTCTGCTTTTGCATGTCATGGATCTGAATGGATAAAAGTAGCATCCTGAATCATTCATTGCTTTATCCGTAAATCCAGAGCATCAAGTTGGCTTTGCAACTTTCCCCATATTTTCTTTGAAATTCTCGATAATTCTCTCCCTAAATAGCCATACAGTAGTACTGTCAGGTATGTATTCCAGAAATCCAAGGAATTTCCTAAAAGAAATTCGATCTATACACTGTTCTCAAGTTCAAAATCAGAGAGCCTGTGCCATTGTTGCAAAATAAGCATTTTGAACATCACAACGATATCAGTTTCAGGTCGCCCTCCCGAAATGGTTTTGTCGATATACATAGACTCAAGGATAATACGAAACGTTTTCCAATCAATTAAGGAAGCAATTCAGCAAGCTGATCTCCACCAGATTCAAGACGTTTATACTCTTCTTGAAGAGCAAAATCAATAAGAGTTTTCATGAATATACATAAATATTGACAAATTTAAAGTCAACCATGCTCAAGAACATGGAGTTTATCGAAATTCTCTATAGTAACTACCATAAAAATGAAGAGTATTCCGAGAAATCCAAATGTTTTGTCGTCCCATCTAAATCGTATATTAATGTCGTGAAGGCCAGAGATTTTTTGATAATCCTCTAAAGCGTACAAAATATTACATACCATCAATGGAATAAATTGTAGGTGCAGAAAGTCCGAGGTAATAATTTTGAGAAATGACTCGAGTTCAGAAACGCTTGAAGCCTGGATAATCCGACTTCGGCGCGAATTTCACCAATACCCAGAACTTAGTTTTAAAGAATACGAAACCCAGAAACAAATACTGAAAAAACTTGGAGAATTGGGAATAGAAGCAAAGAAAATTGCAGATACAGGCGTGCTTGCAAGTATTAAAGGTAATGCCCCTGGTCCCTGCATCGCTCTTCGATCGGATACTGACGGACTGGAAGTACAGGAAAAATTGACAGAAAGAAACGGAGACTATATTTCAAAAAACAATGGAGTAATGCACGCCTGTGGGCATGACGGACATATGGCAATGCTCTTTGGAGCTGCTAGGCTTTTTCAGGAAACTGGGAACTTCCCTGGAGAAGTCCGTCTCATCTTTCAGCCTGCAGAAGAAATCCCTCAAGGTGGTTCGAAAAGAGTGATTGCAGAAGGAGGGCTCGAGGGGGTGGATGCAATTATAGGTATGCATATATTTACCAACTACGAATCGGGTAGCATTGGTCTTCATCCTGGGCCCTTCATGGCAAGCACCAACCGATTCGAGGTCACGCTTAAGGGAAAAGGAGGTCACATATCAGAACCTGAAAGCTGCATTGATCCTATCAGGATTGCAATCGACTTCATAAATACTCTCTACGCTGCCCTGGAAAATAAACTAGAACCGGATAAATATGTCCTGGGAATAGGAAAGATCCAGGGAGGAGCTCAATTTAACAGAACTCCTGATAATGTAGGAATCCTTGGAAGCTACAGGACTTTTTATAAGGAGACCACATATACTATTGACAAAACTATAAAGGATTGCTTGGATACCTTAATGGAAAAGTATAGGAAACCTAGAGAAGAATTAATAGGTTTTCCAGATTACGATCTTGAAATTCTCCATGGCTATCCTGTCCTTGTGAATGACCCTACTTTCACAAGTGCAGTTCATTCAAAACTTCAGAAGAGTCTCCCAGAACTCAAAATATATTCAGAGATAACAAAAACATTCGCATCCGAAGATTTTGCAAGTTATCTCCAAATAGTGCCTGGAGTATTCATTTATCTAGGCTCAAGGAATCCACAAAAAAAAATTGTTGAAATCAATCACTCATGCACTTTTGATATTGATGAAGAAATCCTAATTACTGGCACAAATATTTTTTATACTGTTTCTCTAGACTTTTTGAAAAATCCAGAGAAATACATCAATTCTAAAAGAGATTTCCGCAAGAAATATTTCAATCCTGAACTACTTTGATGAAATCTGAAGACCTGTAGATTTGGGAGCATCGGGATCTCTGAATCTTTTTTGGAAAATAAATAAATCATGTAGTACTCTAAATTCATCTATTAAACTTAAAAAATAGTATCAAATTTCTTAGGAAAATTTAGGGATCGTCTCATTTATAGTATTTCCACAACTCATGGATAAGATCGAAAATGATGATACAAGAATATGAAGATTCCAGAAAGGAAGAAGTTTGTGCCGTTGTTCTTGGTGTCCTGCTGGAGCATGGTTTTGAATATGACAGATTTAAGGATGCCGACCTTGAGGATATTAACAACTATTACTTCACAAGTGGAGGTACTTTTTTTATAGGAGTTGCCGATAGCAAGGTTGTAGGTACTGCAGGTGTCCGAAAATGTAAGGGGAATCTATGCGAAATCAGACGCATCTACATTAAAAAAGATTTCAGAGGGAAAGGGGATGGGAAAAAACTTTTTATAGCTGCATTGGAATTTGTCGAAGAAAATTGCTCAGGTGTCATGCTTAAAACCGATCCCATTCTCAAGAACGCTATAGACATGTACCTCAGGAATGGCTTTACTTTCCAGAAAGAAAAAAATGGGCATATATACTTCGAGAAAAAATTTTAAATTATTTTGCTAAATCACAAAATTTTGTCATATTCTTATGAGTAGTATGAAAATGAATGATAAAAACCTGAGGTTAATTAAACTTTTCTTTAATGTTCGAGTTGCTCCAGTAGAATCGCAGCTGTAAAATGTGCAGCCTGCATCATCCGATTTGCTTATTCAAGAACTAATTCAAAAATGTGAAAACTACTTCCTGGATTTTAGTATTTCCAGTGGTTTAAATTTTAATTTTGATTAGCTAAGGAATTTTACTACTGACTGCATCAATTTAATGACCACAATTTTTGGCAGATTATTTCTAGAACCCGGATAGCATTTGTTGAAATTTGATTTTTATCGAAATTGTCTATATGTTTCTGAGTATATTTTTCTATTATCGTTCTGTTTTTCTTAATAACTGCTGGAAAAGCCTCCGATTTTGTCAAGGGATTGTAGATATTCAAGTACAGCCAGCACATAGGCTGAATGAGACCAAGCCAAAGGAAGAACCGAAATAGATTTTCCTCTGTCATCTACCTGTTCGGACAATAGGCCCGAGGGAGAAGTGTGAGTTGCACACCAATCCAGAAGTTCGAGAGCTCTTTCTAAGTTTCCGATTGCTGAATGCCACTGAGACAGCCAGAGAGTGCAAATGATCCAGCTGTTCATGTAGCCATAATAGCTGTCTTGAAGATACCGGGCAATTCCGCCAGAGGGACGCTTAAGTTCTCGTTCAATAGTTTCCATTGTACGGATAATTTTTGGATCATCTGGAGGAAGAATTCCGAAGTACCAGACCGAAAAAACCGACGAATCAAGCGTAGGATCATCTAGAGAACGTCTGAAGCGCCTGAGTTTATTGTCATAGAGTCTCTCAATAATAGATTTTTTTATGCTAACTGCAGCTTCTTTCCAGCCTTTTGCTATGTAGTCATCGCCAAGGGAGCGGGCAAGTTCAGAGGCACCGTTAAGGCCAGCATAGACAGTACAGGCACTGTAGGTATGTACCCCCTTTCGCTCTTCCCATAAGTCGAAACTTGAAATTGGAAGGCCTATTTCCCTGTCGATTGCTTTTGTAAGATAGTTAGCTGCTGGAATCACAAGCTCTCTGTAGTATCTGCCTGTAGTCCACACACTCTTTGCGATTTTCCAGTTGTTATATAGAGCATAAAGAGGGAGTCCTGTCTCGTCAATCTGAATCATTGGCACCGGATGCCATGTGCTACCGAAATCTCCTGCAGGAGTATATTTGTGAAGGAAGTTACCTCTGGGTGTGATGATTTTTGAGAAAAACTCAAATATCTCGGTACTCAAGTGGTGGTATCGAGCACTATCGAGTGCAAGGCATACCCAAGCAGCATCTCTGGGCCAACAGTAGCTATAAAGGTCTGCTCCAAATTGCTTGATATCAGAATCGCAGGATGCAATCACTGAACCTGTAATATCCATGTGGGCGACAACTACAAGGAGGCTCCTGTAAAAGCAATTTGAGATTCTTTCCGGAAGCTGAAGCATGTTGGAAAATTCTTGAAGAACGGATACTCTTTCAATAAATGAGTTCCAGAAATTTAAATTATGGTGAAAAAAAGTGCTTCTTTCCGTTTCTTTTATACTTTTATTGGCTTTGAGCACATTGCAATACTTTTTCCCTAGAACAATCCAGTAGTTTATCCGCGTAGATTCTCCAGATTCAAGCTCAGGAAGAGTCCAGCCGAGGGTAGAATCCACCGAGCCATGAGCAACAGAATTTCCACTCAAAGAGGCGTCGTTTTCCATATCTTTCCATGTTCCTTCAAATTCCCTCCATTCCGCGGTCCCAGCAGCATACTGGTCAAAAACAGGGTCACTAGAATGTAGAAAATAACGGTCGCGCTTGTAATGAATCAGATTTTGTTTATCAATAATAGCTGTTTCTCCGATTTTTGTCTCAAGAATACGATAATTCTGGTTGGAAAACAGACGAAGACACCTGGAAGTTTTGGAAATATTCCTGACATCAATGGTCCTGTAAAAGATGTTTACTGATGGGTGGACAGCTTCCCAGATTGTAATCCTTAGCCCTAGATCAGAATTTTCAAATACCGTTTCTCCTATATTTGAAACAACTTTTCTGCAGGTTTCATGTAACTTATTCTTACCAGTCTCTTCTCTTCCCCCCTCTCCCTCACCCTCGTCCTTTGAAATTTTAGGATTGTGGTTACAAAATTGTTCTTCGAACTCTGATTTGTACCGCTGTTGAATCCTCCAGTTTTCAAGCCAGCTGCAATAAAGGGAGTCAAGGTCGCATATACCGACTTTTATAGAGTTACCGTGATTCTCAAGCCCAACGTATGGGAAATAGACATCTCTTATGGTACCTATTTCATCTTCACATATCAAAATTCTTCCATTTCCGAAAATTAGCGGCCTAATCTGGATACCTCCAACTCTGTTTTCCTTACGTTTTGTGATCAATAAGGAAAATTCTGCATGTGGAATAAAATGCGAAATTTGATTTGAATCCACAAACAATAACATTTACACGATTTACGTCAGAATGGCATCTATTTTCTAAATATGACAGTAACTTAAAATTGATCCAACTTTCTATGAACAGTAATGGCAACTGGGCAAACAAATTTCACATCTAAATACATCTAGATTGCACCTATACTGGTCCATTAGATTTTGAATATTTTTCTGAGAGAATATCGAAACCTTCGTTTTTATTTGGTTGATATAAAGAACAAAATTCTTTGAAATTAGAGGTTGTTTTATCCTGAAATAACTTTGCGTAGAAATTATGTTTAATTTTTTTCACACCCTCTCAATCCAGATAACATAACTTCCATTATAAATTTTAATTCTGCTTATTTCTCTTCCAGAAGGGATTTTCTGGCCTGTAGAACTCCTATAAGTTATGCATTTTTCTTCGTCTTTAGTGAAAAATAAGGAGTATATTATAACTTAATAGATATAATAATCTAGTGTAAAAGTTCAATTTAGAGCATCTCTACAGAGCCGAAATTTTGGACCTATAAAACTGAACCTAGAGCAAGAAATTAACAACAATCGATGAGAACTACACATCTAAAAGTGCTATATGTGGAACTAGAAACGAAATGCTTTTTTGAACAAAATGTGAAGTGTAGTTGTTGAAACGTAATTAATAGGGATCTAACTGGCACAATCAGTATCTTGAAATGTTTCATATCACATAATTATTTTGTGGACTAGCCATCATATACATCAAATACTTCGCAAAGAATTGGTTTAACGGTATTCAACTGCGCTAGAGTGCTATTCAAGTTATATAAAAATTTTTAATAAGTTCGCCCCACGTGAATGGGCACAAAAGATTATCTGGAAGGTATGGTGAACCCTTCGATTTTTTTCTTTGATCTATTTTAATTATCGAGCATACAAGAAATTAGTCTTAATGTTTATTAGGAATTTCTAAGGAACTGTAATTAATAACACATATAAAAATTTTAAATGAAATCATAGTCAGCAATTACGGGAAATGATTTTAAAATATTTACCCATTAAATCTCAAATAAATGGATAATGATGTTTCTTCATCCAAGTTGAATAGTTGCCATTTATCCTTTATATTTTCTCTTTCACTTTTGAGTACACTTGGTAATTTCTCCACTAATGTCTTCCCTGAACATCGAAACAGCTTTATTGAAATCATTGGTCTGGCCAAGAACCCACATTAGCTTGACAAGTGAAGTTTCAGGTAAAATATCTTCACCCTCAATTGCTCCAGCTTTTATCATATCAGAACCAGTATCATAGACACGATCGCAAATTCTACCACTAAGGCATTGAGATGTAATTACAACAGGTATTTTTGCATCTGTGGCTTTTCGGATTATCGGGATCCATGTAGTAGAAACGTGACCTAGCCCTGTACCCTCGAGAACCAGTCCCTTATAACCATTTTTGATATAAAAGTTAAGAACTGCAGGGTCTGCACCTGGGATAAACTTCACAAGAGCACATTTAGGCTCCATTCCGGCCTTGAATTTTAGAGTTTTTTCTCCACGCTTAGTATAGTCAATGAAAGTTTTTATTTCCCTTGTATTGTAGCCTACAACTCCTATTGGAAGAGAATTTATAGACTTGAAAGCATCCCTGCGAGAACTGTGCATTTTTCGGACTTTTGTGCCTCGATGAATTTCACAAAAATCATCTGAAGTAGTGCCATGCATAACAACCGAAACCTCGGCAATGTCGCTTATCGCTACCAAAGCTGCACAGATTGCATTCATGGCATTGTCACTGCTGGGACGATCTGCACTCCTCTGGGAACCTACAAGAACAATAGGTACAGGTGTTTCTATCATAAAAGAAAGGGCTGCAGCAGTATACATCATGGTGTCCGTTCCATGGGTGATAATCACTCCGTCAGCTCCTGTGTGTATTTCTTCTACGACTGCATGGGCAAGGTTTTGCCAGGATTCCGAATCCATATTTTCCGATAGGATGCTTGAGATAACTTTGCCTTTGAAGTCAGCTATTTCCCTGAGTTCAGGAATTGTATCAAGGATATCATCAGCAGTAAACTGGGACGTAACTGCTCCTGTCCGATAGTCGATCTTACTTGCAATGGTTCCACCTGTTGAAAGAATTGCTACTTTAGGAAGCTTTTTTCCAGTCCATGGAAGTTTTTCTCTTGTCTTTTTTTGTTCTTCACAACCTTTAAAGCTTTTATTTATATCTTTTCCTTTACTTTCCAGAAGGGTTATTTGAACATTATTCATGGAAAAACCAGCGTTGTAGCCGCTTTTCATTTTTATTGTAATGTATCCTTCCATTGAAGGCATCACTTGGCCTTCAAATGCCGCCCCATTTTTTTCAATACGTATCCAGTCGCTTTGTTTGAATTCCATGCATTTACCCCTTTTCTACTGATTTTTTAAGGTGTTATCTCGAGATACGATCAAAAACATCATATTACTTGTGTGATACTAAAGATAACGAATATTTTGTGCGATGTTAAGAGGTTAAAAGATAATACTAAAATTAAATGTGTTTTCGTGCTTAAATTCAACATTCAAGTTTTTCTATATTCATTAACTATTGAAAGCAAATTTTCAAAAGCAGAATTGGTGATTTTTTTAAGATTTGCAGTTTCCAGCTTATCAAGTTCTAGATCAGTCAGCCTTTTTGCAAGATAACGCAGTACTTCCTCTGGAGCGGGCCCACCAGCAACTTTTCGTCTCTTTATGTTAGAAACAGGGTCTAGTGCTTCAGTGACCATATTTTCTGTTAGTCCTATCCTTGAAAGAGACTCTTCCAACACAATTTTGGCCGCAGAATCAATCTTTTCTAGTGTAAGTTTTCCCCCTTCCTTTGCTAGCATTCCTACAATTTGGTGGGCAGTCCTAAATGGGATTCCGGTTTCACGAACGATGGTATCTGCAAGTTCGGTAGCTGTCGTAAAACCTTCAATAGACTGGTTTGCTAGTACGTCAAGGTGGACTTTCATAGTCCTTATCATTCCCTCCATTATCTTTACAGACGCTCTAACTGTTTCAACCGAGCGCCAGATATTTGGAGTGGCTTCCTGAAGGTCCCGATTGTAACTCAAGGGCAGGCCTTTGCAGATCGTGAGCAAAGAAATGAGAGCTCCAAAAGCCACCCCAGTTTTCCCGCGCACGAGTTCTGCAGAGTCAGGATTTTTTTTCTGTGGCATTATCGAGGAAGTGGAGGCATACATATCATTGAGTTCGAAGAAGTTGAATTCGGATGAAGACCAAACTACAACTTCTTCGGCCATCCGGCTTAGGTTTACCATCAGGTTTGCAAACACCGAGGCGCATTCAATAAGAAAATCCCTGCTGCTTACAGCATCCATCGAGTTTTCGAGCAACCCTTCAAAACCCAGGAGTTCTTGAGTCCTTTTTCTGTTGAGGTCAAAACCCGTAGATGCGAATGCAGCAGCTCCAAGGGGGCAGAGGTTTGTCCTGTAAAACGCATCACGAACCCTGTCAAAGTCTCTGCTGAATGCAGCTTCATGGGCGCATATATGATGGGCAAAGGTTGTTGGCTGGGCATGTTGCAGGTGTGTAAAACCAGGCATAAGGGTGTTGATATGTTTTCCTGCAAGAGTGATTAGGGTACTTCGAAAGACTAAAATTTCCTCCAGAAGTCCTGTCAGCTCTTCTCTTAGAGCCAGCCGGATACAGGTTGCAACTTCATCGTTTCTGGAACGTCCAGAGTGCATTCTGCCCCCGACTTCTTCCCCAACAATATTAATAAGTCTTGACTCTAGGGATATATGAATATCTTCGTAGCTGAAATCAAGCTTTTCCATCCCTTCGTCCCGGATTCTCAAAAGCCCACCAAGGATTTTACTACAGTCTTCCTTACTAATAATGCCCTGTTCTTTCAACATAACTGTATGAGCAAGGTCTACTGATATATCATACTTAAAAAGCCATCTGTCAGCTTCCATTGAGGAGTTATAACGCAATATTTCGTCTTCCTGAGCCGCTTCCAGCCTTCCTCTACGTAAAATATTGCTCATAGGGTTTCCTCCTTATAATTTTTTTATTATTTTCTGAAAGGAACTTACATGTATGAGAATTTTTATTCCACTAATATATTTTTCTATAGAAGTATATCTTGGAAATCAAAAGTATCCTTGAGCTCATCCGTCAAAAATTTATAGCAGGGTATCTCTCCAAGCGCTTCATATGAATTACTATCCGTAAATTTTTAATAAAAGTTCTATCAAAGGAGCACTTTTCTTCTAGGTGAGTTCGATTAAATTTCAAAACATTACCCACACTGTTGGCTTCAGTACTTCGCTGAAACCTCGCATCCACTGTTATTCCATCTTTATACCTCATACATTCCACTGCTATTCTAACTCTTGACTTTAATCTTAATTATTCTTAAATTCGAGGTATAAACATATCAAATCTTTACTTTTCTTCATCTATGGCTTTATAACTCGTTTGAACATACTTTCATCCAATGTAACAAGAATACCATCTCTTTTTTCAATATGATAGCAGCTTAAAAATTAATCTAACTTCCAATGAATAATAAGGGCAAATAGGCAAACAAATTAACATTTGTCTTAATCTGGGATTGAGGTACTATACTTTGTCACGAGAAATCGTTTGTTCAATACGATATTTATCCGTTTTTGCTATGAATTATAGATTTGGCTACATAAATGCATATAACTAAAGTGAAATTATAATATCTAAATTATCGTGTTAAGTAGCATGCTTAGTGTTTTTTGGATGTATTTTAGATTTGTTAAGAAGATTTGAATGAGAACTTTTTTAATATTTATTCTTTCGCTACTCGAAAAATCAGTCCGTGAAGTCAATATTTCTTTTTTTGCATTTTTTTCTTACCGTTATATCACGTGTTGTTCTTTTACCTCTTCGTCCTTAATCAGTAAAAAAGAAATTGTGAAAACTGAAACCAAAAAAATATGGAGATCAGAATAGGTCGTGTAGTTTAAACTTGTATTTCCCGAGTTTTCCGTCATAGTTTCCTGCGGAGATCTTCTTGATGCCTGGAACGGTTACAGCGCACTTAATTCCTGCTCTCATGGCGGCTTTAACGCTGTTTTCATCAAGCCCATTGATAACTATTTCATAAACAGAATTGACATTTGCCGGAATTTCAGTGTTCTCAATTTTGTATTTTATGGAGGGACAAAATTTTTCGTTAGTTGTAGCCTTCAGGAATTTGTACTTGTTTGCTCCGGATTTGGATCCACTGGCCACTATACCTCCAGGAAAGGGTGTAATTGTGCCTTCGAGCTCTGCAATTGCTTCCACAGCAACTTCGGCTGCCGTCAGAGCGCTCATCTGTGAGTCTCCAAAGATAAAGAAATTACCGCCTGCAATTCCATCTAAAGCTCCGATATTTACTTCATTCAGGAAATCTCCTCCCATTGTAGGAATTTTATATACTTTGCGTCCCGAGATCTGGGATTCTGATTCCATACCATCTCCGAAAAATTTGAGTTTAGAGCCTATGTTAAATTGCTTTTCAGCTTCATAAAGCCCATTGAAAACTGAAGTTGTAGGAGCTGTAAGTATGCATTGTCCGATCCTTTCAAGTAATTGTTTTTCGAGAGCTTCATATTTGAAATTACAGATTTGGATGTAAACTCCAGGCCTGTTATCTGGAGTTTCACTTGGGCTTGCTAGTTTTTCGATTCCTGCTTCTGCAGGACACATTATAACGGACGTCGCGAAACCTGTAGCTTCAGTAGCTGCCACGAGGGCCCAGCGTTTAGTAACGGCGGTGATGAGCACTCGTGAAATCTTGATTTGAAAAGCTTCTGCGTATGTATCTTCGATTTCTACTCCATTGATTTCTATAGAAATCCCTCTTTTACAATCATTTTTAATTTAGAGATATTTTAATATATTGTGGGATCGAAAAAAATTATCATCAATTTTACTGGCAATTGACTGTAATTAATCAAAAATTCAGGTAAAATTTTTCAATGAATAATCCTACATTTCGCAAATGTATACAGCTGTATATTTCATTTGTCTATTGGCCCATAGTTATTCTAGAACTCACGTCCCTTAGATGTATACACGAATTATTTATTTTCTCAATAAGGATAAAGCTTAAAAATTAATTTACCTTTCAAGAATAATAGTGGTCAAATAGGCAAACAGATTATACATTTGTGTACATCTGAAGAATGTCAGTTAAAATAATCAAATTTGAAACATTCTTTTTTTGGATACTTTAGACCAGATTCACTATTTCATATTTTTCGTTCAAGTTTCTTCTTCAATTCCCAGTTTCAAATTTTTTAATTTCTCTTGTCTTACAGGAGAAGCTACTTAATTAAATATGTTATTTAATCAAATTGTTGTTCAAATTTAGAGATTTGTAACATTTTTGAGAATTTCCAAAATCGGTTTTTAATTCCACTAGCAATTGACTTCAATAAATCATAAAATCCAGAAATAATGGCAAGTATCCTGTAAAGAATATTTTTTCATTATCTTCAAAATGATGGTTCGATTTGAAAACTTTAAATAATTTTCAATATTTATTTTGGTTTTTCATATAATTTGGTTTTCTTCAGCAGGATGCCGCTTTTTGCATGGGATTGTCTGAAGACAGTGTCGTTGGATTTTTCAATTTCTCTTGCTTGAGTTGCAAGATGAGCGGCAGCTCCCATTATTTCGTGTCCTGCTGCAGCTGTAAGGCATATTTGGTCAAGTTCCTTTAGAGTGAAACAGACTGGGTAGTTAACCTGTGCTACTTTTTCAGCTATGTGAAGGGCAGCAAGAGCCTTTGCTTTCGCATAGGGATTTGAGAAACCTGCATGTTGAATACATGTTTCTGGTTTTGCAAAAAGATGTGGAAGCTCCAGTTCCTGTCCAGACTTTCCATGATCAAGTTGAGCGGTTATTCTGTCTAATTCCTCTTGAATAAGTCTCACAACTCCACAAATAGAGAGAACTTTCATTACATCGGCGTTGAAGGCTACCATTTCTACTGGATCAAGAAACTCTCTTTTTGCTCCTATGAGCGGATCCACCGTCAGGATAATATATCCAAAGCCTTGTTGCTCCAAAGCTTCTCTGGCTTCTTTCTGTTTTGGCCCATCTGAGATCACAATGCATGGCACTTCCTTCCATGCTTCAAGGACTGCCGCAGGACCTGGAGCAGTTGCGTTAGGGCTGATAATTACTACAAAGTCTGGATTCCACTGCTTGAAACTTTCAGTATCAATAGCCTCGGCTAGGCCCATCTTAGCACCTGTTCCAAATACCCGTACTGTGATTCCCTCTCGCATTGCCATTTCATCCTGGATCAGAGTGATAATCTGACTCATCCCCAGATTACCCATCTTTATAATGCCGATCTTAACCATTTTACCCGTAATCCTGAGTTGACTATTTTCTTCAATAATGAAGTTTCGAAAGAATTTATTAACCTTCTAGTAATGTACTCCACTATGTGATATTCTATAAATTTATGCTTTATATATGCCTTTTTTCTTTATGTTTATATAATTTATGCCGTAGAAATCTGTAAGGCGTACGATTATTATTTAGTTGTCACCAATTAATTACTTGTTACGGAAGCCTTAAGGCAAAGTTATAGATTCAGTCACACAAAGCGGCCCTAAAGATGCATTCGAGGAACTGATCCGATGCAACAGAGCTCGGGCAGAGCGATGAGTAGTTGTCGGGGATGATTCAAAAGATGCCAGTATCAGATGCAATCTAGTTTTGAGCGTAATAATCCTATCTTACTTTCGCACGGATCTGTTGCATCTCATATTTCTAAAAACAAGATTTCTTGCGATATGTTTCTATGTTGGCTCCTCGTATTTTCTACTTTATGTTTAAGAAGATCTAAAAATAAAACCCATGGTTATATACATTGTGCAAAAAAAATCAAATTCCGATAAATATCTTATGGGAACATTTCCAAAACAGGAAAAAGATCCTAAGGCGCTTTCACAAATCTAATAGGTAATTTTCTTTCATGGTTTTCTTAACTTGGAGCATTAAGCGGTATTCATATGTTCAATATTGCAAGTGGGATGGTCGATATCTGAGAATTAGAACGCATATATGTGATATTCGAGACGCAAAGCTTTATTCCCAACCAATTCTAGATCCTTCCTGTAGCTACCATCGGAAACAATTGATTTGATAAAACATGAACTTGGGGAAATAGCGGTATAATAAGCAAAAATGCTCCTAAAGTAGTCCACAGCATAAGAGGTGTTCAAAAAACCTAGACTCGGAGAAAACGATGAACTATCTGAACTCCAATTTGGTATTCGAACACTGTAACTTGGCTACTTTGCGGCGTATGCACAGAATAACTTTGAGAGGTAAGCAAAATGCATGAATGTGAACTATTTTCTATCTTCTCCGGACAGAAAACCCGGCAGCTAATCTATATACCTAAAAAATGCATCGGCTGTGGGACCTGCGTACAAGCATGCCCCAAAAGTAGCCTTTCAGTAGGGGCTGTGGGCGCAATAGTAAGAAAGTTATTGAATGCAGATTTTCTGGAAAAAAAGAGCGAAGATTGCCTTGTGTGTGATATTTGTGCGAGAGTTTGTCCTACAGGTGCTCTTGAGTTGAGACAAGATGGAAAAATCCTTAATGACATGTCCTATATTTTCGAGGCCATGAAACCGACGAAAGTAGATGAAAATTGTGTCCACTGTGGGCTTTGTGAGGATATCTGCCCAAGAGCCTGTATTGAAGTCATCCAAAATATTTCAAAGGATGGCAGCCTGAAGATGGTTGGAAAGACTCTCATTAATTCGGCGTCCTGCGTTCACTGTGGCTGGTGTGCTGCAGTATGCCCGGTGAATGCAATTTTTGTGGAAAAACCCTTTAAAGGACAATGGATCTGGGTTGAGGATGTCTGTCAGACCTGCCATACCTGTATAGAAGTCTGTCCTTCAAATGCCCTTTTTAGCAAAGAGGCCAAATCCGGAGAAAAAGTCGAAAAGATAACTCTCCGGCCAGATGCATGTATTTATTGTGGAGCCTGTGCAGTTGCCTGTCCTGTAAACGCTATTACCGTTCGAAAAACTGCAATCCTTCCGAGTTTGGAGAATAAAGGTCCCCTAGAGAAAAAGATACTCGAAGCTCCTGTTCCGGAAGTTACGCATCGCACACGCATAGAAACGGATGAAGATGCATGTCTGGGATGTGGGAATTGTGTTATTGTCTGTCCAGCAAATGCCCTCAATAACCGTGAACTTGCTGCAGGATACTTAAACAATATGGATGAAAAAGTTCTTCTTGAGGTTAAAAACGGAAAAATTTTTGTTGTAACCCAGGAACTCTGCGGAGAAGATGGAATATGCGTTCTTATTTGTCCTGTTAGTGCGATCTGGTTTGTAAAAAGAGAGGTGAAATAAATGGCAGGGACAATTGTGATCAAGAATGGATATGTCTTTGACCCCCTCAACGAAATAAATGGGGAAATCATGGATATCTTCGTACAGGACGGAAAAGTTGTGACAGATCTTTCTGCGGCTGAACTGAAAACAGGAACGTTTATTAATGCCTCAGGAATGACTGTCATGCCGGGGGGAGTAGACTCTCATTCTCATGTTGCAGGCTCGAAGGTTAACACCGGTAGGATGATGCGCCCTGAAGACCACCATAAAGCAACTATCCAGAAAACTTCACTCCTTCACTCGGGTTCAGGTTATACCGTTCCCTCGGTTTACAAACAGGGTTATGATTACGCATTAATGGGTTATACAACTGTGTTTGAAGCTGCAATTCCTCCTCTCGAAGCTCGCCATACGCATGAAGAAATGCGTGCAACTCCAATTCTTGATATGGGGGGGTATCTGTTGCTCGGGAACAATTTCTTTATTATGCGCTACCTCCGAGAAGGTGATATAGAAAAGGCTGCTGCTTATGTGTCTTGGATGATGAAAACTCACAAGACTTATGGAGTCAAATGCGTCAACCCCGCAGGAGTCGAAAACTGGAGTTGGGGAAAAAACGTAAGTTCTCTTGATGAGGCCAACATCCATTTTGAAATTACCCCAAGAGAGATAATAAAAGGACTTTCCGAGATTAACGAACGCTTGGGCATGCCGATGCCTCTTCACTTGCATGCCAACAATCTTGGCCATCCAGGTTGCTATACTATTGCCAAAGAATCCCTCAAAATCCCCGGTAGCATAAAGCCGAGGCAGAACATAAATGTGGAATGGGCTGAAACCAAAATGAATCCTGCAAAGAATCGTTCAGTATACCTTGCCCATTTGATGTTCAATAGTTTTGCAGGCACCACCTGGGCAGACTTCGAATCTGGTGTTAAAGAACTCGCAGTATATATCAACAACACGGATCATGTCGTAATAGACAGCGGATGCGTGCCTTTCGGTGAAGCTACACCCATGACCGGAGACGGGCCTGCAATCCATGATATTTATGCACTAACAGGAAGCAAGTGGTCCAATAAAGACGTCGAGATGGAGTGCGGCTCAGGTGTCCTGCCATTTACCTACCTCAAGTCCAATCCAGTGCACAGCGTGCAGTGGGCGATGGGGCTTGAATGTCTCCTTCTAATCAACGACCCTTGGAAGACTATTATGACTACGGATAGCCCCAACGGCGGTCCGTTTACTAAATATCCGGAAGTCATGACCTGGCTAGTATCTGAGGCTTACAGGAAGCAAACACTAAGTGAGTGCCACAAATGGGCCAATGATAGGAGTGAGCTCGGAGGAGTGAGACGGGAACTTTCCTTCTACGATCTTGCGATTCTAACTAGAGCCAACCCTTCCCGGACAATTGGCATGGCGCACAGGAAAGGTTCCCTTGGGGTGGGTGCTGACGGAGATATTACAATTTACAACATAAACCCGGAGCAACTTGATCCGAACAATTATGAAGCTCTCCTCAGGACTTTAAGGAGGGCAGAATATACCATAAAAGGAGGTGAAATTGTTGTTGCTAAGGGGGAGGTCGTTTCCATTCCAGAGAAACGGACTTACTATTCCGAAGTGCATGTAGAAGACAAAAGGGAAAAAGAGATGCTGGCTGATTTGAAGGAATGGTTCAGGTACTATACCCTGGGCTTTGCTAACTACCCAACTCCCAAAGAGTATCTGAGAAACCCGACTCCAATACAGGTTAATGGTGAGAGGTGAAGTAATGACAGAAGTAATACTTATTCCAAAAAGGAAGGTTGATATTAAACTGGAGGCAGATATTATTACTCCTGACTCTTTTGCAGGCAAAAGTTCAGAAGAAATCGGAAATCTTTCAATCTGGCAGGGACCAAGGACATATCCTCTCTGCGAATTTTTTGAAGTAAGAGGAAATGGAGGTATTTCTGAAGCTGATACTATAATTCGCATAAAAGGTGATGCAAGCAGGGTCAAAAGAATCGGAGAGGGTATGAGTGCAGGAAAAATTGAAATTGAGAGTTCTGCAGGAATGCATTTAGGGACTGGAATGAAAGGAGGCAAAATCTTCGTTTTTGGAGATGTAGATTCCTGGCCAGCTATGGAAATGACAGGTGGACTAGTTCACATTAAAGGTAATGCTGGAGATCATGTTGGCTGTGCTTACAGAGGCAAATGGCACGGTATGAAAGGTGGGCGAATTGTAATCGAAGGTTCAGCTGGGCATCAGGTAGGGGGCGGAATCGATGGAGGCGAAATCTTTGTGGAGGGAGATGTTGAAAGCTTCTGTGGGATCCGCCAGAACGGTGGATTAATCATCGTGAAAGGCAGAGCTCTTCGGGGTGTAGGTGCCGAAATGACAGCCGGGACCATAGTGATCGGGGGCAAAATCGAACGCTTTTCTCCGGGCTTCGAATATATTGGCATTGAAGAAGGGCTCAATCTTGGCGATTTTGAGTTAAAAGGTAAGTTCAAGAAATTCATAGGGGATTATGCGATTAGCACGCGAGCAAAAGGAGTGCTTTATGTGGCTGTGGATACAAACTCCGAGCTTTGAGGTTAGATAATGAAAGTATTACTCATTACTGGAAGTACCATTGAAGAAGGCAGACTTGCAAAGGGCGGGGATAAATTTAAGGCTGAATATGCTAAAGAGTGCGCAGTCTGCTGGATTTCTCCAGTTGATTTTGTGACTCTCTGCTCTCCTGAAAAAGTTAAGGTGACAAGTAAAAGCGGTAAACATTCGGTTGTAGTTTGTGCAAAATGCATGGATTCAATCCAACCAGGGAATGTATTCATGCCAAAAGCAATCTGGTCCAATGTAATTGTGGATCCAGATACCCTTTCTACGGGATCCCCTCTCTACAAAGGTGCCCCAGTGGGAATTGAGCTCACCGAAGAAAATGTACTAAGTGTCGAAGATATTGTGCTAAAAGTTTATGTCGGAGGGCAATGAACATGGTGTTTAAAAATATATTCTGTACGGCCTGTGGAGCTGCCTGTGATGACATCCAAATAGAACTAGGGGATGGCACAATTGAAACTAAAAATGCGTGTAAGATTGGAAATGCCAAATTTAAGGAAGTTGTAAGTTCCAATAGGCTTCAGCAGCCCCTCCTGAAAAAAGATGGACGGCTGATGCCTGTAGCTTGGGATGAAGCTCTTGAAAAGGCCACAGATATCCTTATTTCTGCCAAACGTCCCTTGCTTTTCTTGGGCAGCGAGGTATCCTGCGAGGCTCACGAAGTAGGGCTCCATATTGGAGAATACCTTGGTGCAGTTGTAGACTCAAATACATCTATCTACCATGGGCCAACAGCTATGGGAATCCAAGAAGCTGGCAAAATCGGTGCAACAGAAGGGCAGAAAAAAAACAGATGTGACCTAATAGTCTATTGGGGAACCAACCCTCTTGAGTCCGTCCCGAGGCAGATGTCAAGGTATGATGTTTTCCCTCGTGGCTATTGGACTAAACGTGGACGTTTCGACAGAATAATCGTCACGTTGGACCCGAGAAGGACTCCTACTACTGAAGCTTCAGACTTCCACGTGCAGCTAAAGCCTAATTCCGATTATGAACTTATCAGTGCTCTTCTTACACTACTGCATGGTAAAATTCCTCACCCTTCAGTTGAAAAAATTACAGGTATTCCTATTTTGGTATTAGAAGAGATACTCGATATGATGAAAAATTGTAATTTCGGTGTAATTTCAGTGGGTTTAGGGCTTTCATCATCAATTGGGAAACACAGGAATGCAGAAATTGCCATGAACCTTGTAAAAGAACTGAACAATTACACCAAATTTACTCTTGGAGCTCTCAATAGCTACTGCAACGCTGTAGGCTTTAACCAGGTGGCCTCCTACATGTATGGATATCCTTTCGGGCTCGACTTCACACGAGGATATCCACGTTTCAACCCTGGAGAATTTACGACTGTAGACATGCTTCGGGAAAGAGACGTGGATGCAGCTCTTATAGTGTGCTCTGATCTTGTTAGTAATCTCCCTGCTGACTGTGCGGCCTACCTTGCCGAAATACCCCTGATTTGCCTATACATTGTACCTTGTCCAACAACAATTATTTCAGATCTCGTGCTCCCTGGAGTCATTGATGCCATGGAATGTGATGGGACTTTTTACAGGCAAGACGAAGTGCCAGTGTACTTAGAACCTTTTACAAGTTCGCCATTTGAGTTCACAAAAAGTAATGAAGATACCTTAAGACAGCTTTTTGCAAAAATTCGACAGAAGAAATAAATCAAGCATATATTTTTTTCGACAGATATGCTGGAGGAAAAACAATACCTAAAAAAGTGAGTATCTTTTCTCCTACATTTTGTTAGAAACTATACTCTTCAACAAAATCCTAAAAAATTCCAATTAAATGGCCTCTGTGGAAAAAGTCTGCGAATGTTCCGGTCTGACACAAGACAACTTTTGTTATGGAACCGTACCTTAACCTTTGTATATAACTCACCATTAGGAGCTATACTTGGTGTAGGTATGAGACATTAAAGGCTTATTTCAAGCCAACTGATAATAAAAAATATAAAACAGCAATAAGTAGGCTTCTTCAAAGTAACACAGGCTAATCCTACAATTACCTAGAGTAACCCTGCTGATAGATCTAGGCCGTGTCATTGAGCTATGATCAATTATATGCAGGAACTTCACAAGCAGCTTGAATTTTTTACTCTCATCCATACGCAGGTACTGTATTGGTTGTAGGTAACCAAATATTGCATGTTGATTTTAACCTGCTGATGCTTTAAATTGTACTAACGCATATAAGATCATTTATTATTGTAATGTATTGCGCAGAAAGAAAAAGATTTTATCATGGGTCTGAGCATGCTATATTCTTGCCTTAAATTGGGATAACACTTCTAATACTGACTGAAGAATAAAAAATCAAACAACTCATTTTTCTAATTCAATAGAAAATACGGGACTGAAAAATTGGCAGTTTACAAAACGTTCAGTAAAAGATGATAGTACGCAGAGTCATGTTTATTCTAACAAAATTTCTGTCTTTCTTATTTTCACTAATGCGTAGTTTTTAAAGTAAACATGTGTATCTTTTCTACTGCAACTTTCCGTTACCATTTTTTTTTGCACTCTTTAACTCCAAGCTTAAAAGTGTCGAAAGACGCATTATATTGATGTTAAACGAAATATTTATTTCGAGTCCAATTTGTTTTTATATTTACGAATTCACTGCTAACTGTATTCTCATCTGCACGATAATAAAACAAGATGCTCATGTTTTAGATGTGGATACTCTACTTTATAATCATTAGGGTTACAGATCTTCTTTACATTGATCGAAACACTCGAAGATGCTATATTAAAGTCTACATTATCAGTTGGTATGAATAATACATTCGATGTCTGCATACCTTCTGTCAATGTAATTCCTGAGGTTGGAGTATAGACAAAGGTTCAAGGTACTGAAGCAGTTGTATCTAGCTGAGTGCTACTCAATGGTATCTTACAAATTATGTTCGCAGGTTTACTCCAGATAATTGTAAGAGTCGCTTTGTTTAATTAATCAAAACAGTCACTAATACTGTAGTGTAGCTCGTAGGATCACTTGGTGTGAAAGTAGCAGTCATGCCTGCTGCCGACCTGTACTTAATACAGTTCCTGAATTTACTATAGTGCCCGAAACTGTTGTATATACCGATATTCCAGGCAGTGAGGAATTTTGAGGTGTTAAGCAATTGCATTTAGCTGAATGCTGTTCCATTTGTTATATTCTCAAGGGTATTCCAGATACAAGTAGTAGCCTCCGGGTCTACCTTAATCTTAACAATAGTATCCATTTGAGTATAGAAAACATTATTACTCGGTGGAAAGTAGTACTAAATGTCTGCTATTGATTTGCACTCAATATGGTTCTTAATGGCGGAGAGTGGATAAAGATCCCAGATATAACAGGATTTTCAGGCGCTGAAGCAGTTGTATTAAACTGAACGCCGCTTAATGTTGTTCACATATTATATCAGCAGGGTTATTTCAGATAATTGTTTGAATCGTTGAAACAGGTGTTACAAACTGTTCTAAAGCGGCAGGTTTGTGTCCTATGGTTATTAAATTTTTCAGTCAGTCTTTTATTTTAGAGATCTTGGTGCCAAAATCTAAGCATTTTTTATTTATTAATCCAAGTCTTTGTTCGAATTCTTCGATCAGGATATGTTTAAAATATAAATTGAAATTAGACCGATATGTAGAATGTTTCCGGCACAAAGAAACAATTCAAAAAGTATATTTATTCTTGAAAAAAAAACGGAACAACAAAGCTAACAACTGTTGGCTTTCGTAATTTAACATATATTTTAGTAAAAACAATTTATTTCCAGAACAACAGGCAAAATGTCCTCAATTTAGGCTGAAAAATGAGAAAAACACATAGGTTTCAGCACAAAAAACAATGCATCTGTGTAAACAATAGAAACAGTAAAAAATTGGATTTGTATTTGGATTATTAATATAAATTTATCCATTCGTTTCAAGCATTTCCATCCTAAATTTTATGATCCATAGATCTATCTTGACCTAATACCAAGCTTTTTGTTGCAGAAATCTATTTTCACCTACGACGAAACATCGATTCTATTTAGGTCCCATGAAACTGCTGCAGGAGCAGAATAGCACCCCCCCGTCTAAACTTTCTCAGCCACTCCAAACAGTGCCATTCTAATCTTTAATTTATAATTATAAATTTGATATTTAGAGTTGAGCTTGGAAGGAAAAAATAGAGGGCTAAATTTATTTTAGCCCTAGAACTCCTTTGATCTACCGACCCTTATCGTAGTATCCACATGCTCCAGAACACTATCTGAAGGATCCCAAGGCCGGTGTAATCTCAGGCGGATCTCCTGGCTTCCTAGAGACCTCGCCGCGAAACGTATTACCCGCATCCCGCCGCGACCCATCGTCATCCTGTGAGCCTCTGCGTAGGTCGACTCGATGAACTCGACTACGGAGCCTTTCGTTTCCACCTCCCACCCATAGCCTGTGGTTAGATTCTCTTCGAGATGAAATACGATCAAGTCACCAAGGTGAGCTTCAATTATGTTACCCAGGTAGTTCTGTGTGATCACAATCTCCGACATACACACTCTCCTCTAGCGAAGCGATTTCCAACACGCCAGATTTCATGTTGTCCCTTCAAAGGGAGGACCCAGCATATCTGTCTGACAAAACGTCGGTAAGTCAGCATGAGCCAGTTATTAGTCCCCACCAGAGTGATCAATCGCGACATGTAGGTCAATTGGCCTGCGTTCATGGACATGGTGGTCGCATAGTCCTTGTCCAGTTCCTAATTTCTCCGTTGCTCCTTGCCCTATTTGCAGCCTTACACCCATGAGCATGGATTAGCAGTACAATGAGCGTTCCGGAAGCAAAGTCAATTGTGTAGCCATGGACCCAAATCTTTCAGTAGCATGTGTAAGTTCCGTCACGGCCAAGGAGCTGGGGACCGGGACATGCTGATTGGCGGCCTGAAACGACCCTTTGCGGTACGATGCCGCCAACATCGTACTCGGCGTCGGGTCCCAAGTACACGCCTGTCGTGAAGATTTGAGGGTTTGGACCATTAGCGAGGGACGTCGACCCATCAGCCACGATAGACACGTGTATCGCCTTCGAAAGGGTAGAATGTCACCGACAGCACATTGTCGTTGTTGGTGGTGTAAGCGATCCACATGTAGCCAGATTCCCCCCAGTCCTTCCCCCACGAGTTCTTGATTCTCCATGCTTGCTTGCTGTTGTTCCATCCCACCAGCAAGACCGCATAGTTGATGTCGGCATTGGATCCCTCGTTGAATACCCCACTAGTATAGGCTTGAAAGGCCGGTGTCACCGCGACGGTCACTCCGAGCGGCCCGTACTCGAAAAGCGCCTTCTTCAGCGCAGCGACCGAAGGGATCTCCACAGTGCTGTCGACATAGCCCCAGGCAACTGCCTTGTAAGGCAGTTGCACCCTGTATTGCACGTTCCTTTCGTCGCAACATAGGAATAATCATCTTCTTTTGCCGCTCCCTTGTCGATCAGATACTGGTAGGCCCACCAGCCACCATCGCAATCGCCGTAACCTCGGAGTCGAGTGTATCCTGTTCTGCGCTGTCAATAAACTCCTTGTTCAGATCGCATAGCTTCCTTCGAACGCTCCGTGCGTGCCAAAAACCCAACAGGAACCACATCTCTTCTGGTCCCGCACATCTGTGACTCCATTGTAATCGACCCAATTGAACTTATCCTCATCAGCCATGCATTGCTCAAGTAATATCCGCTTTGTTTCTTTCAATGACCTTGTCAATCTGTCATGTAGCTGTGCCTGCTTCAACCAGTTCGCAGGCGGCTTCATGCCATGATCTTCTCGATGGGAAAATCGATCGCCTTTGTATAGCCCAATTCGAAGGTCTATTGCTTGGTCGCTGCTTCATCCCGCAAGCTGGCGATGTTTGCCTTGATATGGGCTGATGCGCTCAGTTCCCTTTTCACATAGTCATTTGGAGGTTCGTTCGAATTTTCCATTTATTCACTTTCCTTTTCCTACCACGTAAAGGCTTGCCTGATGGACTAGTATCTCTTTTGCCCATCAGCGTAGATAATTCGTCTAGAAACTTTTTAATATTTTCTGGTTTTTATTTTTTTGCAGTCTAAAATAATTGGTAAATTTTAGCGATCCTAGGAGATATTAAAAAGTCTCTTTTAATATCTTTATAGTCCATAATTTGTTGATTGTATTATCTAAAAATAATCAAAATACAGTCTCTAGATATTTCTTTTCTCGTTATTTTTACACGAGAGCCAACCTGCTTGTGAGCATATAAACTGAAGCTAAAGCCATGTTTTCGATACTAGTTTGAGTTTTAAAGTATATTGACTCCTTTGTTCGCCTGCTTAAATTTCATGTGGATATAATTTTCTACTATTATTATGAATTTTAAACAGAATGCACTAACATGCATTTAGCCCGCAAATATTTTAAATTAATTATACAAAAAAAGTTTATAAACAAAAAATAATATACGAAAAAAAGGTTCTAAACAAAAAATAATATACGAATAAAAGTTTATAAACAAAAATAATATACTTAAAAAGCTTCTAAACAAAAAAAAATATCGCACAAAATTTTTCATAATCAAAATAATCAATTAAGTAGTAACAATGCTATTTTGATTATTTCCCAAGTCTTTAGAATCTAACATTGTGCTTTTCCTCACGAATTGATATAGTTAATTTTATAAATCATTTATTATATTTAATAGAAAAATTACACCTCACTTCCTAAATAGCTGTGCAATATACACAGGTTTTATCACAAAATCTATTGTGGCTTAAAATTATATTAATCAATATTTTATCAAAGAGAAAAAAAGATTATAACGTACCTAAACTTTCTTACTGATCTTAAACTTGAAGATTAAGCTTGAAAAAGAATATTAAAAACGTCTTTTGATTCATTCTCAAATCTTTTTACGGTAATTGAAAAATTGAGTTTCTGTTCAGTTTATTCGTAGTTTCTTTTGTTAAAAGTACTATCTTATTATTTTTTTTAAATTTCTATTTACGATTGTGATTTGGGTTAATTAATTCAAAGTGTTCCATAGTCCAGATGCTCTACGAATTACATAAGCTCTATAAGCTCCATGAGTCATATATTAGCCACATTTCTTATTTTGTATGGAACTTAGTGAATCAAGAGATTTCAGCACAAAAAAAACGGTGTGTGTTTGAGATAGTAGAAAACGCACTCGAAGTTATCGACTGATGGAGACAATCACCTGTTTGCTATAATTCATGATATAAGGACTGCATGATCATCATACTAATTAGTTTAAGTTAGTACTATTTAAAATATACTTAAAAATATATAATTAATTAAATCCAGTTAATTAATTAAATCCATTTATAATTTATGGGTTTTCCGTACACCTTATAGCAGACTTTTCAGCTGGCTGCAGATATCTCGTCATCTGGCAGCTAACAAGATCAATATTAGATGCCCGCTCATCCGTATTAGGCGCCTTCCCGAGTACCTGGTGATCTGCGACGATTTAATATCTCAATGTCACCGGTATTAGTCACTGAGAGGCTCTTCAAAACAGGAACGCCAACGTGCCAAAATTCAGGAGCTTCCGCCTTCTGGAGTACCTGGTGATCTACGACGATTCAATATCTCAACGTCACCGGTATTAACGCCGCTGGGTTGCTCTTCAAATACAGGAACTCCCTTGTCGTAATATAAAGGAGTATCGCTGGTAGTAATGTGGCCGGGCAGGTCTCTATCATAGTAGGTATGATAGTTACCGGGACCTTGATATATGTGGTCTGCACTCGCCAATATAACTGTCAATGGTACTACTAAAAGGATTGCAAACGAAATAGTTAGTACCTTTTTCATTTTACTAGATAATTGTTTTAACATTTATTTCACTCCTATTATAAATAGACAAAAAAATTTTTAGATTATGTTGTTGAATGTTTGCTCAATCAACAAATTGAACTCTTATCAATAAGTAAACGACCAAAAATTGAGGTTCATCGAATAAAATACTTTTAACTTTAAACGGAATGTATATTTTATTATATATCGATTACATGTTCATGATTTTCAAAGCACATACACGTGATTTATTTGATCTAACTTAATTTTATTTTAGAGAATTTCGATAAACCACAATTATTGATTTGTGTATGTATATCTTGGGACAATTATTTGAAATTATTTATAAAAAATATAGTTTCTAAACAAAAAGTCTTTTCCAATTAAATATTTTAACATTGAACAACAATTAAATACAAATTATGTAATATTAAATTTAGGAATGGTACTCATTTTTTTCATTACTCACTTTTCAAAAAAATATTTTAAAATCTAACGTAAGATAATATTATTCTTATTTATATAGATGCGACTATGTCACTCACTCGCTCTGAACCGTGAAGGATCCAAATCCAGGATACATAGGCTTTAGCACACAAAACTACGCATTTATGAAACAAGGAAAAGAAACAGCTCTGTGGAAATCCTAAATTTGATGTTAATATTTTTATAATTTTTTGTTTATGTTGTATGTATTCACTTAATTTCAATCTCCTTCACTTGATAAATGAATTTTTTTTGCCCCTAGTGATTCTCCTAATTTTCTTTTAACTACAGAAAATATTGTCTCCACAATATTTGTTTGATTATATCTAATTTTGTCAAAGACCAGGTTCAATTTTGTTCTATATTTTAACTTATTTTTTCCTTTTTCTATCTCTTTTACAGGTGTGATTGAACCTGATTTCATTTCTCTCTCTAATTAGGGAATGCATTTTTTCAGAATTGTATCCCTTATCCACTACATAACAATCAGACTTTCCCATCTTATTTGATTGCCTTATCAGAGCATTTTGCATGTTTGATTTCATGGTCTGTTTTTTGACTAATTTTTCATCCCAATATTACCTTTTTACTTGTGTCTATTGATATTGAAGTTCCCAGGAAGTTTCTTCGAAGTTTCCAGGTTCTTCTGGAATAATAATAACTTGCATATAACTCGTAAATCCTGTTGCATCAATCGCTGCAATAGATACATTTCCTTCATATGAGTAAAACAACTTTAGAATCCTTGACAGAAGAAGGTTAGATAGAGAGATGGGAACCCTGGGTACAAACTTTTGAAAGGTAATGAAATGTGAAATCTTATCAAGAGCAAGTTTTTCTTTTAAATAGCTCATACGGTCAATAATTTCTACAAAATTTTGATAGTCTGTGCTATATACTCCTTCGATAAAACCAGTACAAGAAGCTGATGCCAGGTATAAACGTGTTTTGAATACTTGCAAGAATAAATCTTCGGTCTCGAAGACTAACAGTTTCAAGATTGGTATCAACAAATTTAATGTACTTATTAAACTTCAATATTGAATGTTCCTTCGTTTTTAGTGGAAAAATAAGAAAAATATTATAATTTGGCAGTTATGATACTTTAATGTAAAAGTTCAATTTAGAGCATTCTGACAGAGCTAAAAATTCCATAGATTATAAACGACATTTTGCTTAATTTTCTGTTAAATCGCAAATTTCACGGCTCATTAGGTCGAAAATTTGATCTCATGAGAACCGAATTCTATACAGTATACAAAAATTGTGTTTCAAATTTACACTAAATTCGCTACGTTAATTTTATCGCAGTGTACTGAAAGGTCTGTAAAATCACAAGTGTCTAGAAATTGTTAAATCGAAAATCTTACTCAGAAGAAAGATTAAATAAAATAATTAGAAATTTGACTTCGCATTTACAGTAAATTTGCGGTGCTGTTCATTTTTTGCAAGAAAAACCTTACTTAGAATCTTGATAAGCCATTAATTTTTCAGGAGTCATATATTTTCATAAGTTTAGGATGAAATTTATGTGTTTACAGAAAATCTATAGTAATTATTAAGAATTGTTAACTTATGGTAATAATTGATTCTTATATTTAATTAATGATATATATTCATAATTAACATTTCTCAATATATTATATCTTTTGGATATCAATAATGTGATAATACAATCTGAAAGAATTCCTATCGGCATATCTGCTGATTTAACTATTTAATGATATATAGGTCTTTTAAAAATGAAGATTAACTAGCTGTTACAATACCAGTCTGTTAACAGGTTTGTGAAATACTAGTTAGTTAAATAATATTTCCACAGTGTATCGCCGATGGAAAGTGCATTGAAAAAGTAACAGTATGAAAAGTACATCCTAAAATGCATCATATCAGTTGTATCACATAAAAAGTGTATCAGAGTAAACAAAAATCAGGAGAATAAACCGGTGAAAAGACAAACAATTTCCAAAATAAGTAAAACAATAGGTGTTTTACTAGCTGTCTTCCTTGTAGTAACATTGACAGCAGTGGCAGCGAGTGCAAATTGTGGCGGTCATGGTGGCCATGGAGGTTGCGGAGGATGCGGAAGCAGTGGATGCGGAAGCAGTGGATGCGGAAGCAGTGGAGGATGCGGCAGCTGTGGAGGATGCGGAAGCAGTGGAGGATGTGGCGGCTGTGCACTGCCACCGATGCCACCGATGCCCATGTTTTGTGGCAGCGGCTGTGGATGTGGCAGCGGCTGTGGTTGTTAATATCAAAATCTAATTACAGTAAATGGTAAAAATGAACACTTAAAAAATTATGAATTTAAACAATAGTACGTTCTGGATTTTTCCGCTCCCACTCTTTCTTCACCCATCTATATAATATCGTTAATATCGTAGGAAGCAACTCAGAAACGATGGAGATTTACAATTTATTATTAAGATCGCTGAAGCAATTTTATTGAATAATTCTACGTGAATCTGAAACAATTCAGAAATGCATCTCAATTTTTCAAGTGGTCATTATTGAAAGTTTGAATCAGATACAGAGAATTATGGAAATTTAGCATCGAAATAAGAAGATTTCGATAAAATCCTGATTTTTACGAGTCATTTATATAATATTTATAAGCATATGACAAAATCAAGGGGTTTATCGGAATCCTCTGCATTAAAAAATATCATAAAATTTAAGAAACAAGGCAAATCCTAATTTTGATAATTCAAACTTTTAATCTTTGATGTATGTTAGGTAGAAATTTATCAAAATATTTAGTCACTAAACAGGATTCTGTGCATTTCCTGCATCTAATGCACTTTTCGCTTACATATATTCTTCGTTCAATTAGAGAAACTGCACCCATAGGGCATGCTTTTATACAAATCCCACAGCCTGTACAGTGGATAAATCTTATTAATTGCTTTGTGACATCTTTAAAAAGGCTAATCGCTTTTTCTTTTGTTTCAGAGCTCACTAGCAGATTTCCACTTGAAAAAAACTTTACAGTCCCTATACCAGTTTTGACAAGCAGAATACCCATTTCTTCCATATAAACCGTATTTCCAAGTACATTTATGCAACCTGTAATTTCTTTTTCCCTGATACCTCGTACTTCTGCTTCTATTGAGAAACCTCCAGCCCTGCAGGGGGAAATTCCTCCCACGACTTCAATTTCAAAATTTTCAAAATTTTCTTTAGCAAGAATAGAAATCCCAAGTTCTTCTGCCAGTCTGCACATTTTCGGAGGCAACTCCTTCCAGCGCCAGAATCCATATTCTATGAACTTTTCAGAAAGTCCCCGGATTTTTGCCCACTCCAACAGGAAAGAATTCCATTTCTCATGCATTTCAGGGTGTAGCTCTTTTACTCTGGAGTATTCGGCAGCAAGGGCAGACGGGCAAAGCCAGCATCCTATTCTTTCAAAACCAAGATCATAGAGAGGATTGTATGGGAGTCCTCTCCAGTAAATATATAGCCATACTTCGAGAGCCTTCCAGTTTCTTATGGGGAAGATATTGAGCTGGGAAGGTACAAAGGGATTTTTCTCACTAGCCGCAACTCTCGCTCTTGAGAAGGATTCATGTTTTCTCTTACCATCGATTGTCAGATAAGCTACACCATTATCTATTTTTCTATCAGGAGAGTTGGAGATGCCTTTTCCTACATCCAAGTTACCTGCAGATGACAGTTTACATACTTTGCAGCACCAACGAAAATCTTTAGCAGGAGGCCCAAATTTCCTAATTTGATCCCAGAAAGAAGAGCCTGCATTAATTTCTTCAAGTGGAATTTCCATCTTCTGGCAAGAAATTCTAACAAATTCGACAGTTTCAGGAAACTCGATTCCGGTATTGAGAAAGAAAGCCTTGAGTTCCCTATGTTTGAGGGCAGCTCGGGCCAGATCCATACTTACAAGGCTGTCTTTTCCGCCACTGAAAGAGACATAAATAGGAAGGTCAATGTTTTCGTTGCTGGAAACAATCCCACGAATTGTATTGATGGCGTTTTTGCCAAGAACTTGAAGATGCTTTTTGTTTGCCTCTATACATGCACTAAGATCCGGAGTTTCTGGATGAAGGAATGCCTTACTACTATCAATTCTCCTGATTCTGAGGACTTTCGCTCCGGCATCTGTTGAGGATATAAATCTATTTTGAACTTCATTTTCAGCCAGGTTTTTCAGCTTTGAAAAGTCTTCTCCGTTAATATAAGAAACTCCATATCCCGTCAGTTTGCCTGCAGTCACAAGGACGAAATCTCCCTTCTTTATGGTATCCATAAAGAATTGAACAAGCTCTATTGTAACTTTTTTCCCATTAAAATGCCTGTTATTTTTCTTAAGTTCAACTCTTCTGCTTTTCGCGTACATCAGGAGAATTTTTGCTCCCTGAATGGAAGGTTCGAAACTGTAGCTCCCTTTGGGAATCTCAAAACGGAGAATTCCAAATATGAAGCCATCAACGAGTACTTCATCTGTTTTATCTTCACCAGGTATTTTATTAAGGAGTATTAACCTGTCATCTAGAGGATTGCAGCCAAAAGTTGAGGAAAGTTGCCTGTTAATAATTTCTTTCTCATAAGGTGAACAGAAACGGATATCTGCAGGCTGGGAAAGAGGTATAAATTGTCCATCGTTTCCACATCTTCCGCACTCTTTTCCAATCAAAGGCAGGTTGCATTTTTTACACCAGAAAATATGGCTATCTTCATACTCGAAACGCTGAAAATTTTGTTTTTTCGGAAAATTCGAATTTATATTTTTTTTCGCGCTAGAGATCTTTTTGGTAGAATCCTTTCCACTAAAATCTCGGGATTTGTCTACAGTGAGATTTTCATCTGTATGAAAATCTTTTTTTCCCGGCTTAATATATATTTTTCCATTAAGTTTGTTTCTATTTTGCTTATTCGGTTCCGAATCCCGAATTTTTTCATTTTTCTGCTGCATGTAAACTCTGGCCTGTTATTTGAAAAATTAATAATCCAGCATTCTAAAATGTACGATTTGTTTGCCTATTTGCCTAATATTATTCATTTAAAATTAGATTAATTTTTAAGCTACTCTCATATTGAAAAAAATGATTAGAATTTTTGTGTACATCTGCAAAAAGTGTGATTAAGTACTAAATGCAGTTCAATTTTCTCTTTCAGTCTAAAGATGGATACATTTATCAATATCATGAGATTGTGGAAGTATTGTGGTGTGAAAGAAGTTGATGAAAGCGTGAAAATATTATAAAAAAATGCTTGAATCTAAAAATCTAACATTAGTATATCACTTGATATAAAGAATCATAAATTATTCAAAATCATTAAAATGAACGAAAGTACACTTAAAAAGCAATCCATCTATAAGAGATCACTTTATTTATGGAATTATTTTGTCATTTCAATTACAGTCATGATCTTTAAATATATCAAGCTTCCTGCTAATGCAAGAATTTATTCTCGAGAGTGAACAGAATGAATTATGATGTTGTTGTCGTTGGAGCCGGGCCTGTAGGATCCATAGCTGCTCGCTATGCGGCTTTGAATGGAGCAAAGGTCCTCCTTCTTGAAGAGCATCCTTCGATAGGATCTCCTGTAGGCTGTACCGGACTTTTGAGCACGAGAGCTGTGGCTGAATGCGAACTCAAACCATCTGATGAGTTTGTATTCAACTCAGTACACGGGGCTTTTGTATACTCCCCTGACGGACAGTGCCTTCCAATCGATGGTCAACAGACTAAGGCATACGTGATCTCGAGGAAGATTTTTGACCGTAAGCTTGCAGCAATGGCTGTTGAGGAAGGCGCGGTACTTTCTCTAAGGACAAGGGTTATAGGGCTTGAGAGAGGGTATCCAAAAGATGAAATGGGAAGAAAAGTAAGTCGGACTCCAACAAAACTCATGGTACTCAAAAATGGCAACCCTGAAATAATATCTGCATCAGTAGTTATCGGAGCCGATGGAGCGAAAAGCCGTATAGCCAGTTATTCAGGACTTGAAAAACCTGCTCGTATGCTTTCTGGAATTCAGATAGAAGTTCCATACAAATCTCAAAATATTGACTTTGTTGAATTGTTCTTAGGCTCTTCAGCCCCTGGTTTGTTTGCCTGGACAGTGCCTATTGACGAAAAAATTTCAAGGATTGGGCTCGCCTTGGAACCAAGCTTTGCTTGCAAAAATGGTCGTGAAGAGAGTTCTCCTCTTTCTTATCTTGATAAATTCCTTCAATCAAACCCCCACGTAAAAGCCAGGTACTCAAGAGGTATGCTTGATTTTGTAGTAGGAGGAATCCCAATAGGCCCTCCTGAAAGAACTGTTTCTGATAGTATTTTGCTAGTCGGAGATGCGGCAGGGCAGGTTAAACCAATATCAGCTGGCGGTATATATACCGGAGCTTTTGCAGCAAAAATAGCTGGAAAAGTTGCAGCAAACGCTGCCCTTGAAGGGAACACATCTGTACAAAGGCTTTCCGAATATGATATGCTCTGGCGAAAATACCTCGGAAAAGAATTTGAAAGAGGTCTAAAAATCCATGACTATATAGTTAAGTTGGAAGACAAGCAGCTAAATGATCTTATAGGTTCGTTAAACACCAAGTCTATCCTTAAAATAATCACTGAGTATGGAGATATGGATCGTCCTTCAGTCCTCATGAAAAAACTCATCTTCTCAGCAAATTCCATAAAGTTTATGAAAGCTTTTGGAGTATTCCTAAAAACCATTTTTTAAAAAGTTAATAATATAGGCAGAAAACTCCGTAAATTTATGGAAGCTTTTGGAGCGTTCATGATGCCCCTTCTTTAGAAGGCTCAAATCACATCAAAATATACTATTTTAAATTTTAATAGTTAGTGGATTACTATTGGTATTTTTTTCTTCTTATGTTTTGTGTTTTTATTCTTTGAACAACTTCCACCTTTTCCTCTGAACGGGTTTTACCCAATAGGGCATCTAATAAGATCCACCTTCTCAAATTTTCACTGATGTAATTTATAGTTGGATTCTTTTATATGCACTTTATCCGGCATATGCAAGATCTTCAAATTCTGAAGAACTCAGCCATCGAATAGTGAGTAAATTTTATTAAGAATACATTAAAAGGATAGATACTTGTGCCTAGTGGGTACAAAATATAATCGTTTTCTCTTCTGAGTAAAACTTGCTATGTTGACTTTTCAGTGGGTGAAGTTCTATTCCGACTAGCAAAGCACTAATTCGACTTTTGTGCAATGAAACGAAAACGATTTTTTCGAATGACAGGAAAATGAATGAAGCATTTCTGTTAGAATAACTTATTTAATAAATTAGAAAGTAAACGGAAGAAATTTAGAACTAAAAAAAAGTACCATAAAAATGATAAAAATGTAAGGAATATTCGAATAAGACTAAGAAAAATGACTGAGATATGTGGCTGTTTTTCTTTAAAATTCACTAATTCGCTATATACATTATTTATCAAGATTCTTTTCACGTTATTATTTCTTGCAATCCTTTTTATTTTGATTGTCTCTTACAATCCTCTTATATACTTATATAATATCAGCTCGCTAGTTCCATATTATTTTAGATAAAATGAATCTTTTTGTTTTCAGGTTTCTCTCTTTTTCGTACATGCCGACCTGCACTCAAAAAACTCAGCTGAGGGCAATTCATGTATTGTAGTTGCAACAATCATACCGTCTCCGATTTCTTTTACGACCATAATAGGCCTTCCAATGTTATCCTTGAGCACCACATCAGCATCAGTTTCTGCAAAATAACCGTCACATCCCAATGGAAGCACTATATTCTTCACAAGTTTTTGAGCAGAATGTTCACCCAAAGGCTGAGGAGTGCATGAGTTTTCTTCCATTACATACTTAAGAGAAAAAGGAAGCCATTCATACTCATATTCTGGGATTAGAGGACTGAATACCAGCAGTGTTCCTCCTTTTTTCACAAATTTTTCAAGGAAGTGTTTGTTATGTTCAAGCCCCATACCTATTTTTGTATATTGCTTATTTGCAAAACCTGTTGGCAAAATCAGAAATTTACAAACTGGAAGATAAGGTGTGCCAAGGAATGTTGAAAGCGCACGACTACAATCTAGCCCATATTCCAAAAACAGTTTTTCAAAGAGAATAGGGCTGTCCCAGAGTAAAATTACATCATACATGAAAGAGGATCAGAAACTTACTATATGAATGTATTTAAGTGACTCGAAAGATAAATAAATCAATTAGTTTAGGACTCGATGCCAATTATTTCAGGCTCAGAGATAGGGGTCGGATTAAAGCTCTCTCCGAATTCGAATACGATCATATGCGGGTTGGTAATGGTTGTAAAAGGATGACCAATTGACTTAAAAATATTTAGATAATACAATTTAATGCATTCACAAACTTTTAGATTTGAAAAGTCATGGATCAATTTTACGTATTCACTCCCTTTTTCAGTGCAAATTTCGATATCAGTTCCGATACCATCCGTAAGATAAAGTTCTTTGAAAATTTTAATGTTCTCGGCAAGGGTGAAAGCGGCCGGTGGCTTGCCCACAGCTAATTCAAAATATCGTGTCATTTCAGCCACCGAAGGGATATTTCCGGAGATAAAAGTTTCAAAAACCCTCCTGTTTATGCTGAGCCGCTGGTAGTTCTGCTGCTTGTATGTTTTGATGAGGTTTTTCCAGAAATCTGGTCTTCTTTGGACTTCCCTGAAAGTGCTTTCCATTGATCCAAAGTGTTCCTCAACGCCTTTAGGAACTTTTTGATGATTAAGAAATTCAAACCTCTTGAAGTACACGTTTGTGACGTTGGATTTACTGAACAATCCTTGGACATCAAGTTTCATCTGTTTTGCCATAAAAAGAGCCAGGCTATGAGCCATTACTTCCCGGAAACAGAAATTCCCATTTGATAGAGTAAGGCTAGCAGCTTCAGGCTCGAAATCCTGATCACATTCCATATTAAACTTAATTTTCCAGCCAATTTTTTCATTGAGCGAGTTTAGATAATTTACAATATCAGGAATTCTTTTAACTTTATAAGGATTAATTAGTTCGTATATAATAGATTCATCCATCAATAGTCCTGAAGTTTTCTTAATAAGCCATTCGAGCAGGGTGCGATGGACAAGCAGAAACTCTTTTTCTTCAATCAACTTATTTCTAAATTCTGCATAGTGTGAATCTGTACTGGGAGATTTGTCTCCATTTTCACTCATTTTCCCAGCCAAAGTCAAAGAGGCAGTTTCTATAGTATCCCTTATTGCCGCACTTAGATTTCCGTCATTCTTTTCAAGAAAGGGCTTTAATTTATCCAAGTAGCACTGATCGATCGAAATATTTTTTCTGACTATCAAACGGATTTCCTCTTCTGCCTTTTTGAAATTACGAGTGGCTCAAAATTTTCTCATGACTAAAATATCTTTATTTTAGCAATTTAGATAGTTAATTGGAGTTCTTACTTATTAATTTTTTTGTTATGAATAGAAGCTAAAAACATGTGTCAATAAGGACTAAATTCAACGATTGATTGGGTAAAACAATTAGTAAATAGCAAGTAGATGCATAAATAAAAAATCAAGATCCAAAAAATTATCTAAAATATAATTATACTGTTTATTTAAAAAATTTATAACCTTATATATAAGTATCTATAAATTTTGATATAAATATCTATACTCAGTCACTACAAATTTCATACTGGCAGACAGCAAGAAATTTGTGTACTCAACTATGACGGGCTAAACTTGCTTATTAACAGGCCTCTCAACCTTAAAATAATCTAATTCGATATGCTTATGACATCGAAAATATGTCATGTTTTTTTAAATATTTTCGAAAAAAACTCGAGAAATTTGAAAATAGCATTCCCTCAGAAAAGTTGTGTCCGATTTTTAAATTCATCTTTCTACGCTCTATGTTTTTTAAAATATCACTCTCAAGCAGTAACCGAAATTAATTTACTACAAATAACAAAAGTCATTCTTGGAGAAATTCGCGTATATATTCGCCTGCAGCTACTTCTAAAAGGATATTCATATTTGAAATTTCTTCTGAGATAAAAATTTTATATATTTTTGTCTAAATAGTCGCTATTTAGATCTATAAAGTCTCAGAACTCGCTAATTTTAATCTCTAATCAAAGTTGTGGTGAATCTCGCCGCAAGCAACCGTGAGTATGTTCGCACCCAGCAATTGATTGAAGATACTTTTAAAACATACTTTCTAGCTTATGAACTTCGAATTCATACTAGCGAGGATTACCGCGAGCCACGAACCTTCTTCCCTCTGCGGAATCATGATTGCATATATTTGGTCGAAGCATGTGGAAGGGGTTCAGTTTCGTCGACTTGTCTGCATATAGAATTGGGACAATTATTATGATCGGCCATAATCTCAATCATTAACTTTAAGTAGGTTGGCCGTAGTTAGATTCCATCAGACGCCTAATTCGCTGAATCCTTATATAAAAATCTGGATTACTTTGACAATACCAATCACCCTTTTTGAACAATCAGTCATATAGTGATTGAAATGCACCAGCAATCCCTTTTGGCTGCATAACATTCACGTCGTCGGATATGGGGGTCTTAAATCCGACGATATCTCCTCTCCTGAACTGCCAAGGTTTGTATTAAGCATACAACGAGTAATTTGCCAGAGAATACTAAGGGCTTCGCCGATAGTCTTCTATCTATCTGCTTGAATAGATAGCATCCCATAGGAATATTAAGCTTATGAACGAATTTGAGATGTGAAAAGCTTGAATTGAAGCCGATGCCGTTACCCACAGAATTGAGGCCGTACTCAAAGATATCCCCATAAGCAAGCAAAATTGTTCCATTCCCTCAGACCGCTTTACTCAGGGAAGAATGAATGAAATATTATCGAACAAGTCGAAGTTCTGCTCTGTGAATGTTTTTCCATTTTTGACGGCTTTACAGATAGCTTCGAAGAATGTGCATAGGCCAGGTACCTAGCCGAAATGAAAAAAGATTGACTCCATTTTGGCCTGTACAATTAAGGCCTCCTCAAAGCTTATACCCATCCTACAGCTGTGCAGTTGATGAACTACAATGCCTGAGGATTTAAGTTCTCAGCCAAAGGGAAAACTCATCGATCTGGCAATAATCTGGTTCTTACTTACTAGGTAATACTGGCTGAAAGCGTGAACCACTCGATGCTCCAATGGAAATCCTCTCCACACAACTCTCTACATACTGCTGGTCAATCTCGTAGTCCGGCCCTGCTACCTGCATACCTTTGAGTGCCTTTGCTTCTTTCATGATGATATGCACCCAATTGATTTAACTTTACAATAACCATGTAGATATGTTTACTTATTTTCATTTAATTATATAATTATGATAGTGGAGTTTATGGTCAATAGTTGAAGTCAATCCTTATTTTGTACTTCGGACCTACCCACTTGATGAAAAAAAAATCAAGTATAACAGCCATCACTGTTAAAATTCATTTTTTAGGTCATTAAGAGGTTATTTCTATTGATTTTATACTATTGCTTAAGGTCTAATTACTCTTTAAATGAAATAGGACCTGAGTGGTGGGAAGCCATTGAAACCTACAGAACTGTAGCTTTGAGTGTATGCGCCAGTTGTAAAAATATATACTTTATTTCCTTCTTTCATCGTATGCGGAAAAGAATACTTATGATGTTCATAAAGGATATCCATGCTGTCGCATGTTGGACCTGCCAGTATTACTTCTTCAGCACAACCTCTTTTATCGCAAAAAATAGGGTATTTAATGCATTCATCAAGAGTTTCGATTAGGCCTCCAAACTTGCCAATATCGAGATAAACCCATTTATACTGATTAAATCTGGCTTTCCTGGAGATCATTACTACTTCACTTACGATCACACCAGCATTGGCAACCATAGAGCGCCCTGGTTCTATAATGATCTCAGGGAGCTTTTCTCCAAAGTCCTCAAGTAAAAAACGGCGAATTTCTTTGAAATAGGTTTCAAGGTCTCTTGCCTTTGCCTGATATTTTGCAGGAAAACCTCCTCCAAGATTAATCATCTTGAGATGTATACCTTTTTCAGCTACTGCTTGAAAGAGATACTTACATTTCGAAATGGCATTATCCCATTGACCAATATCCCTCTGCTGGGAGCCAACATGGAAAGAAAGCCCGTGAGGCTCAAGCCCAAGTTTCTCGGTTTCCAGAATAAGCTTGTATATAATATCAGGATGCGCGCCAAATTTCCTTGAAAGGGGCCAATCAGCTCCGTCACTTTCAGTAAGTATCCTAAAAAAGATTTTGGAACCCGGAGCATTTTTAGCTAATTTTTTTAAATCGCTTTCTGAATCACTAACAAAAAGTCTAATCCCTTTTTCATATGCGTATGCAATATCTTTTTCTTTTTTTATCGTATTGCCATAACTCATTCTTTCCGGTTCTACTCCAAGTCTGAGAAGTTGATTAAGTTCATAAACCGTTGCTACATCAAAATTGGAACCTTTGTTTTTCAGGGCAAGAACAACTTCATCCATAGGGTTTGCCTTCACAGCATAATGAATTTTTGCGAAAGGCATGTGTTCAATTAAATAATCGTAACTTTTCTTTACCTCCTCCAGATTAACAATCAAAAATGGTGTCTCTTTACCATGAGAAAATTTTTTGATTTTTTTAAAGTTATCTCTTGAAAAGAATTCGTCCTGCTGGAACTTATAAGGCTCTTTTTTCATATTTATTCCCAAACTATCTTGGAGCTGATAAAATATGAGACTTTCTAATGTTTTTTTTAGACTGCAGAAATCTACTGTTGATTTCGCTTGCAATCGACTGTAATCTATCCGAAGCCCAGACGATGGTAAAATATCTCTAATTTTTGTCGCGCTACCTCATTATAAAAACAGGCTGCAAAATAAGTGTTTATCCAGACAAAACTTTTGCACATTTTGTTTCGTTGGCGCACAGTTTTCGTATCAAAATCTATGAATTTCCTAAGTTCCATCTGGGATAAGAAAATATTCCAGATCTTATTACTCATGTAGTTTGTGGGATCTATTGAGCATATGGATCTCCTGGAACACCTTAAACTAATTAAACTAAGGTATACTCATCAATAGAAAATATCCAAAAAAAAATAATTATATAGGACTCTAAAAAAACTAAAAACATGAATAAACTGAATCAAAAACTCAATTTTTCAATACCGTGAAAATATTTGAGAAAGAACCGGTAAAAACTTTTTTGATATTCTTTTTATGCTTCATCTTCAAGTTTAAGATCAGTAAGAAAATTTAGGTACGTTATAATCTTTTTTTCTCATTGATAAAATAGCGATTAATATAATATTGATACATACATAGATTTTGCTATGAAATTTGTGTATCAGTAAAAACGATAAATCATATATTTTGTAGTGGAAAAAAGGATACAGAATCATTCAGAATTGAGTAAACTTTCGGCACACTGTCACGTAAATTGTGTAGCCATGCCAACTGAAAATTGAATTATTACAAAATTATTTAATCTGTTTTTAGTTTCAAATCAGGATCGATGCCCATTGATAAAAAATTCTTATTTCCCCTTGCTATTTTTTTGTATTTACTGGATATGTAATTTGCTACATAATCTATTCTTATAAACTCGGAAACATCCGATTTTTTGTAAAGATGGGCAGAAAAAAAGAGAATGTTTTAAAAATATTGAGATTTTATTACATTGGTGACCAAAATCAATATAATATATATTATAGTTTTAACTTAGATTTTAGAAATTTAAAGGTTTTTGATATTGATTTTCAGCCAAATTGTGTAATTTTGGATCTATTAACCAGATAAATGCTCTGAATTGAGACGCATCTATGCAAACAAAAACAATTGAAATCTATGCAGAATTATACGAAGCTCTTGACTCTTGCAGAGATAGAGATAGTGATAGTGGTTGGGAATCGAAGTGCACGATAATTGCAAAATTATTGGAGCGATACGCTAATACATGCCAAATTAAACACAAAAATGGTGACTATTGGTTCGTCATTAAAGACAGAAAACGGAGATTTCCAAAAATCTCGAATACAACGGAAAATGTGAGAATTTCTCTAGAACTCCATGAACGGTTCAATGCAGCGAAAATACACATGAGAGACGATGAATACTATTTTACAACGCTTGCTATTTTCGTACTACGGTAACAAATTAATATATCGCATTAATGTAGAATCTATCAACAACGGTTACGCCAAGACTTAATATTTTTCATATGTGAGTTATTACTAACAGAACCTAAATTCAACAATGCATTGATTGTCGAAGTTGTAAGCTTAGAAGATTACCCAGAACTAAAAAATAAATATGAAAAAAATACATTACCGATGTCAATATTGTATGATTCTGAGGGGATTGAAATATGGCATATAGAGGGAAAACATGATCTAAACATGTGCGGAGAAAATTGGAAGAGATTATAGATTTGCAAGAAGAGTTTATTGATACTTCGCCAAAGATCTTACCAAAAACATGGTAATTTCCAAGATTTATCGTTTTATCAATATTTTACAGCAGCTTATTTTTGCTCTATCCACATGGAGATTTTGGGTATTCTATTTCAGCAGATGCGATAAGAAGTTATGCCGTTAATTGCTTGATTGTTGCCCTTTCTATATGAAGTAACTCTACTAGAGCACGCATTAGTAGCAATTCTTGTGTGTATTTTTGAATAATTTCCTATCTGCATTTGAAGTCAAGATTGCCCATTATCCAATTGTAGAAGTTGATTGAATTTTAAACAAGCTATAAGAGAACACACTAACAAAACTTAAATCATACATATTTAATGGATTAACTAATGGTTTCGGAACATCAAAATAACTTTTACTAGTTCTTCGTTCTGTGATAAAATAGCATAATGAATTATCCATCATTCTCTGCTGTTCGGTGAAAAATTTAAAATTTAACGTAAACACATGTTAAATTCGTATTTCTCAAATCTCGAGATTTCAAGAATCTGCTGCCGTATATAATATAATGCACTCAGCAGGGTACCAATATTTCTGATTCTATCTCTCCTGCGTAGGGGTGAATATTTTCTTCAAAGGTTTTTAGAAGTTTTGGATCAACGTTGTTTAGAAAGTAAGTGTCCATAATCAGGATGTTTGAGATCTGCTCTTAGAAATCTGCAAGTTCTCTAAGCCAATCTGTAGCTCTAAAACTTGCTTCAATATATGCTTATCGAGAAACATAAGGTAACCAAAAATAGTATTTATGAGCTCCTCAGTTAGCCTGTTATCTGGAAATTTTATTGGGAAACGCTCAAGGAATGTAGGATCTGTATAATCCGATAAAATCGTTTCAGACTTGCATAACGCAGGAAAGATTCTGGAGATCGGGCTATTAAGCACTGCAGTAACATAAGGATACTTACTGGGATCTTTGAGAACAATCCCACAGCCGTTTCTAAAAATGTGGTTTCCAATAGCATCGTATGTAGCCTGGAGATGTTAACCGACAATTGTAGTGATTTTAGGAATATAAAGATATTCCAGAGCTCTGATCCTTTTATACTATAGAGAATTTCGATAAACTCCATTCTCTTGAGCATGGTTAGCTTTAAATTTGTAAACATTTATGTATATTCATGAAAACTCTTACTGATTTTGCTCTTAAAGAAGAGTATAAACGTCTTGAATCTGTTGGAGATAAGCTTGCTGAAATTGATTCCTTAATTGATTGGAAAACTTTTCTTATTATTCTTGAGTCTATGTCTATTAACAAAACCGTTTCATGAGGGCGACCTGAAACTGATGTCATTGTGATGTTCAAAATGCTTGTTTTACAACAATGGCATGGGCTCTCTGATTTTGAACTTGAGAAACAGTGTATAGATCGAATTTCTTTTAGAAAATTCCTTGGTTTTCCTGAATACATACCTGATAGTACTGCTGTATGGCTATTTAGGGAGAGAATTATCGAGAATTTCAAAGAAAATATGGGGAAAGTTGCAAAGCCAACTTGATGCTCTGGGTTTACAGATAAAGCAGGGAATGATTCAGGATGCTACTTTTTATCCATTCAGATCCAGGACATGCAAAAGCAGAGAGATGAGGCAAAAACAAGAATAAGCAGAGACGGAACATGGACAAAGAAGGGAGGTAAGTTTCACTTTGGATATAAGTTTCATAATATAATAGACATAGATTATGAGCTGATCAGAAGATTCAAAACAACAACTGCGTCAGTACATGATTCGTATGTAGATATGACAAAGGAAAATGAAGTGGTTTATAGGGGCAGAGGATACTTTGGAGCAAAAACTAAAGGGTATAATGCAACAATGAAGAGAGCGGTCAAAGGACATACGCTGGGAATAAAGGATATATTAAGAAATAAGAGAATTAGCTCAGAAAGAGTCCCAGGAGAAAGAGTTTATTCAGTAATGAAAGAAATTTTCAAAGCAGGAAGAGTTTTTGTCACTACTGTTAAAAGAGTAAATCTAAAAATGTTGTGTACGGCTTTTTGTTATAATCTCCATCAATTGAGGAAATTGAAAATAAAAAAAGTATATTGAAGATAGCGGAAGCTATCTTTAAAATCAAAGAATTGAGAATAAAGTAAAGCCAAAAAGAGGAATTAAATAGAGAAATTGAGGGGAAGATCTGAGAAATTCCTGCTAAGAAATAAAATCCGAAGTTTATCGAAATCCTCCTTACTTTATTTACAAAACAAAGTTCCAAAAATAGAGAATAAATTAACTTTTTACTGCGTGTGTGAGCTGCTACCATGTTAAGAAAGTTGCTTAGCTGAGTAGTACAACTTCCTTTTGATCCTCATATCAAACTGCTCTTGTAAATCAGTTAAATGAGACTTATTAACCCTTCATGCAATTCTATCTCTCCCCTCCACCAGCCTGAAATTTTTGAAACGTCTGCCCTTGAGTCTCGAACATCACCTGCCCTTGGAGCCACGTGTAATATCCTGCTTGGAGACTCGGTGAGTTTAATTATATTTTCAGCAAGCTCACGAACTGTCACGCTCTTTCCCATAGCCACATTGAAAACTTGTCCATCCCCATATTCAAGGGCTAGAGCGTTTGCCCTGACTACATCTTTGACATGCACGAAATCCCGACTTTGAAGCCCATCTCCATAGATAACAAGGTCTTTTCCTGAATTTGCCCTCTCCATGAAAATAGGGATAACAGCCGCATATTGAGATTTTGGGTTTTGACGAGGACCATATACATTGAAGTAGCGTAAGCAGGTTGTTCTAAGTCCTTGGTCCATATAAAACATCCTTGCCAAGTACTCCCCGTCGAGTTTGGAAATAGCATAAGGAGAAGTCGGCTTAGGACACATATCTTCACTTTTTGGAAGGATTGGATTATTTCCGTAAACTGCAGCTGAAGATGCAGTTACAAATTTATCAACTTCAGCTTTAACACAGGCCTGTAACACATTGAGTGTTCCGAGAGTATTAATCCGGAAAGACTCCGCAGGTCTTTCACAGCTTAGAGGTACAGATACAAGAGCAGCTTCATGGAAAACATAGTCTATTCCAGCAACTGCTTTTTCAACTGAAAAATAATCACATATATCTCCCTGAACAAATTCTATATTTTTATGCGGTATAATATTTTGGATAAAACCCGTGGTAAGGTTATCCATGATTCTGACAGTATCCCCGTTTTTTGCAAAATACTCAGCTAGATGGGAGCCGATAAAACCTGCCCCCCCTGTAACTAACACTTTCATGATACCAGGAAAGGGAAAATACAAAATAAAATTTTCTATGCTTGTCCTTAAATTTATGGGATGGAGTTGAAATATTTAGGAATATGCCAAAAATAACTAAGGATGGAAGTATATCAATAGATAAAAAATTTTTCGTATGATGTCTGTCTATGTATGAAATATATACTTAAAAAATTACAATAGATCAAAAATGTGGAGATAAAAACAGAAACATGATATGATGAGTTTATTAAAACAAAATTGAAATCTCGATATCGAGTACAATAGGTATGTATCTATTATGGGATCGAAAGTAGATCTCACTTATTTTCTTGCAACATGAACACCTGAAAACTATAAGTATGGTTCGGAAAGGCTGCAAAAAATATCAAATTAATAAATTAAGTAAATAAGTTTAAATTCAAAGAAGATAGATTATAAAAAATTTTATTAGTGGTGAAAATGGCAAAAAGAAAACAAACTCCTATGGATCTACTCCTCGTTGCAGTTATTGTTCTTTTTATTGATATTTTAGTTCTTGTGCCTGTACTTAATGGAAACTTCCTACGAACGTATTTAGGAATTCTACTAGTGCTTTTCTTGCCAGGTTATGCCCTGACTGCAGCTATCTTCCCAGCAAAAAAAGATCTAGAGGGAATCGAGAGAGCTGTAATCTCCCTTGGACTTAGTATAGCCCTAGTTCCAACAATGGGACTTGTACTAAACTATACAACATGGGGAATCCGGGAAATTACTCTACTGACTGGTCTTTCGGTTTTCATACTCCTAATGTGCGCAATTGCATACTATCGGAGGAATTTGTTACTGGAAGAAGAAGCTTTTGAAGTTCCATTCAAAGCTTTCTTCCTGCAGATGAAAACCGAACTCATGAAAAAGCCCGAATCCAAAATTGACAAAATTTTCGCAGTTATTCTGGTCCTCTTCACAGTTGCATCTGTTGTCGGCTTGGCCCATATTATCGGAAATCCAAAAGAGAGAGAGCACTTTACCGAGTTTTACATCCTTGGAGCTAACAAAACAGCAGATGGATATCCCACAAATTTAATATTTGGAAAAAATGCGACAGTTATTGTAGGAATAGTAAATCACGAAAACAGGCCAGTAGATTATACAATGGAAATGAGGCTTGAAAATCAATCTCTACCTCTACCAGAGGACCAGAAACAAATAAGCCTTGCGCATAATATGTCCTGGATCGAACAAGTAACTTTCACTCCACCCTTCAAAGGAAAGAATATGAAGCTAGAATTTCTTCTGTTTAATGAAACCGAAAAGAAAACGCCTTACAGAAATCTGCATCTTTGGATTAACGTTACCAAGGAGACCTGAAAATGGTGTCAGTGGACTCTTCACCTTCTGAGGTAGAAGTCGGGAAAATCGCCTTGCCGGAACTAGTCAAAACCTTCAAAAATTTAACCGAAGAAAAGACTGGATTCTTGAAAAAGCTGTTCTACGCAGGGACTCCTGCCATTACGATCATTTTTTCCGAGCTGTTGATTTTCGAAGGTAGGTTAAATGAGGCTTCTATAGCTTATACTTTACTTCTATTAATTCTTTCATTTTCTACAGCAGTTACGAAAAAGCAGGAAGTACGCGAAATTCATCAGGCTTTTCTGCTTCTGCCGATTTTTCGCTTGGTAAATCTTTCAATGCCGATCTTTTCCGAGATTAATCTTTACTCTTTTGTATTTATTTATGCGCCCCTGATAATTCCTGTAGTAATCGCTATCAACTATCACAAGACTACATTTGAGAAAAAAATAGGTACTCTTAAGAAAATATTGACTCAAATTCCTTTAGCTGTCCTTACAGCTCTGGTTTTTGGGGAAGCAGAATATATGTTCATTGGAAGCAAAGCCCTTATCTCGGACATTGATCCGGCAAATATACTCGTATTTATAATCATAATGATATTTATAGTGGGTCTGATAGAGGAATTTATTTTCAGGGCAATCTTACAAAGAAGGCTAGAAAAGTTCTTAGGGCCGACAAGTGGAATCCTTTTAGCAAGCCTTCTTTTTGGGATAATGCACTCTGGATACGGGACCCCCTCCGAAATGGTATTTACTTTCCTTGTAGGGTGTTTTCTTGGCTATTGCTTTTATAGAACCCGAAGCCTTACATTTGTGATAATGATTAATGGCTTGATAAACATTTTTTTGTTTGGGGTAATTCCAAACTTGGGCCCAGGACTAGGATTGGTGTGAAAATCCTATTCTCTGAGCGAATTTGGAGACTATTACACTTGAAAAGTTAAATTCAAAGAAGACTGGAAACTCAACTACAGATTCAGCATAGAATAGACTACTTCAGGAAAATTAAGGATCAAATAAAAAATATTAAAAATAGAATCAACTAAAACAAAAACGTCACATCCACTTCATGAACCAAAAAACTTCTAGACTTGCAGCCATCATAGAGTGATCTGATTAAATACAACCTACTCAATTAAAAATCCCCTTGTTAAGACGGCTATTCCTTTCAAGCTACTGATAGATATCTCGTTTCAAAAAAAATCACGTAAAATATAGTTAAAAAGCAGCTCAATAAACTCTACTTCAGATATCAAGTAGTTGATTTTTATAAGAAACTGAACTTTTTTTGTAATCCGAATTTGCTATTTCTATTTTTGTGTGAAAGGATATCTTCATATTTAAAGGGCAAGAAGAGCAATATCATGGTCAATAAATTTCGAATCCATTTCCTATGATTCTATTGATATACAATTTTCAGTCCCCTAATCATTATATTTCTCAAATTTTGATCTAATCATTAATACGAAATTGGCAGATTATATGAATAACATAGTAAAATACAAAAATACTGTGTAAAATTAGGATAAAAAAATGTGAAAGTAGATAAGAAATCCATATTTAATCATATTTTTTAGGCTTTATGGATAGAAACTGACTATTACGAGCTAATACTGATGGAATTTTTGGAAGTGTTAATTGTTTCTTGATGAGGATATGACATTTCATTCCATAATAACCTCGAAAAGGAAAAAATAGGGTCAAATACGTAAATTAGCTGAAAAATTATAGCCTGGAATCCTCTTCATCACTCAAAAAATAAGTGCGTTTTCTATCATTTGATTGATATTTTTAAAATTAAGCTTCCAGTGTAAAGAATTCGTAGTTTAATCAATTGAAAAATTATTACACAATATTGAAATCGAATAAATTCATTATATTTGTTGACATCAGCTTTAAAACTACTGAGTTTTCCAGAATGAACATTTATTCCTGTGGATATTAAACATGCTTTTGCCCAATACTAGCTTATTATTTTGCTCTCATTGATGGGGTATATTAGTATTAATATCGCATTCTTGTAGAACCTATTGGCCTAATGGCGGGTAAAAAAGAAAAATTCGATTTTAATAAGACTTCCTGTTTTTATTACCCTTCGAAAGTTTGTACCCAGAAATTCTCTTATATAGTTAACCTTGTTCTGTCAATGATTCTAAAGTTATTTTACTCATATGAAGGAAATGTCTCTATTGCAGCGATTGATGCAACAGGATTTACGAGTTCATATGCAAGTTATTATTATTCCGGAAGAAAAGGAAACTTCGAAGAAGCTTCCTGAGAACTTCAATATCAATAGACACAAGTAAAAAGGTAATATTGGGATGGAAAATTAGTCAAAAAACAGACCATGAAATCAAACATGCAAAATGCTATGATAAGACTATCAAATAAGATGAGAAAGTCTGATTGTTATGTAATGGATAAGCGATGCCATTCAGAAAAAATGTATCCCCTAATTAGAGAGAGAAATGAAATCAGGTTCTATCACACCTGTAAAAGAGAGAGAAAAAGGAAAAAAATAAGTGGAAAATATAGAAAACAATTGAACCTGGTCTTTGACAAAATTAAATATGATCAAAGAAATATAATGGAGACAATTTATTTGTTGCCAAAAGGAGGTTTGGAGAAGTACTTAGGCAAAAAAGTACCATAGTCAAGTCAAAGAAGTAAAACTTAAATTGTAGTCTATGATTTAAATAAAAAGATAGTAAAATAATTTGTACTAAATTAAAATTTCTAAGGTACCATTCAGTCCATTATTAAATTGCAGCTTCAGAACTAACAGGAGAAAACATAACTGTTAATTTTATATACTATAGAATAGACGTAATTTTGTATTTGCTTACAGTGACATACTTATCAATTCATCCTGTTTCTTGAAAAATGATTTAAAAACGGGATCAAATTGTATAAATCGCCTTTCCATCAATTTAATAAAAGTGCAGAGATTGTGAATCTAAAATGAAGACGGAGAAATGAATGTACCCGGAAATTTCGATGCTTGCCTATTTTATAGTTCTCTTTCTTACCCTTCGTGATGTCCGAATCTTCAAAAGGACAGGCTATCGTTCCTACAGGAAAGGAGCCCTAAAGGGACTTGCAGCTTCCACCTTAATACTAATAGGAGCAATTATTGTTGAGACACAGTTATATCTAGGCCTGCTCATTGTTTTTATAGGGCTCTACATCAACCTCAAAGGAGGACGAGAACAAGTTTTCACTGATGCAAGCATTCTTGATCGTTTCCTTGGAAAGACGGATTATGTTAAATAAAAGTGAAGACTAAATGCAAAAACAATACCAAGATTTAAGTATTTGAATCTTCACAAACTCAGAATCTTTTGGATTTATTACTTGATACAAAAAGCTATAAAAATTATTGAATTTATGTCATTAACCCATTTGAATATACTGATTTTGAGAATATTACTTTGGGATGAAAGTACATGAAGTCATTTTTATCACGTACACTCCCTGGACTCTATTACCACTAATGTGATTATACTACTAATTATTTTTATATGTGTATTAAATTAGAAGAATTTCGATAAACTCCCTGCTCTTGAACATGGTTGGCTTTAAATTTGTCAATATTTATCTATATTCATGAAAACGGTTCCGTTGCAAAAAATCACAACATTTTTCAAAATAGTTGAAAACATCCACAATAAGGTAATTTGAGTGATCAAATTGGGGTTAAAATAGCATTTAACGGAGATAGTAATACCTCAAAGTACAGAAAAAATATTTTTGCAACATAACCCTACTCTGAATATTACCAGTATCCTTGATAAATTTATTCTGTAGCATTAGGCTCTGATTTTCGGCTCTCTTTTATAATCATTATATTTTTTAATTTTTCTAATCACCAGCCATGCAATTAGGGCAATTATTCCAATTATAGCTGCTAGAATAATCAATAGTGAGTTTAATTCATCTTTAGAAGAAGTGCTTGGATCTTTAGAAGAAGCGCTTGGATATTTAGAAGAAGTACCTGGAATAATCACATCTGCATGAACTACTGATGTTAAAATAAATACACTTAGGTACAATGATATTATGATAATATTTGTTTTTTTCATTTTTTATCTTTAACCTTCTTTTTTATCCATTTATTTTTTTGCTATATAAAAATAGTGCACAATACAAGACTATTGATGAACTGATAATTATCGCGAATACTGAAGTATTTTGTGACAGGAAACTGCCTGTGTCTGCGTATGTTGGGAGGACTCCGATTATTAATGCCAGTGTCGTCAAGCCAAATGAGAAGCCTGGTCTTCCTGGAAGTATATTTGAGATTGCTACCAAAGTAATCGGCATTGTAAAATTGAAGAGGAACATTCCGAGTATTGATGCATCTGGTATTGCTGCTCCAAATGTGAGTAGTGGAGCAGATATTAAAAGAGACATGACTCCTATACCTTTTGCCACCCGTATTTATCTCCTATAATTCCACCGAAAGCTTTTCCTAAGACTATAGCTGAGGTTAGTGTTACTAATAGAAAGATGTCTGATTTCCAGGGCAAAAAGACCACTGAGCCGATTACTGATCTTGCTACGATTGTCATTAAAATTGAGAGTATGATTGATTCAAAATAGTTTGTGTTTATTTTCTCGTCTGTTTTGTAATTTATTTCTGGATATTTAGTATAATACATGTGGGCACAGAATAGCTATTAGTATTAGCAACGGCCAGGCTGTAAAGAATCCGCTTTTCCCGTAAAGGGTTCCTATTAAAAGTCCTAATGCTCCGGGAGCTACAAATATTCCTGGTGCTGATGCCTTATTTTTTGTTAGGTTGAGACTTATTATCCCGCCACCTACATGAAATAGGGCATTTCCGATGCCTCCAAGGATTATTGCATACAAGGGCAATAGAAAAGAGACAAGTATTGCTGACGCTGTTATAATAGAACCGGAAATTGCTGAGAGCTTTGGACATCGGTACTTATCTATCAGAAGACCGAATAAAGTCTGGGACCCGAAAGCAATAACATTATACATGACGACTAGCTGGATAAAGTATTCATTAGTTATTGATTTTGAAGATAAGGTTCCGTTGCAAAAAATCCTTTCTAATGATACAATAGAATAAAAAGAAAACCAAAGATAGCAACTGCTATCTAATTCCTTTAAATGGAAGCATTATGAAGGAGAAATTATCCTATTGAATGTAAGATGGTACTTAAAATATGCATTAAGTTATAGAAATTTAAAGGAAATGATGGCAGAAAGGGGAGTAAAAGTCGACCATACAACAATCATGAGACGGGTACATCAATATTCCCCTGAAATAGAAAAAAAAATAAGAAGATATTTAAGACCAACAAATGATTCGTGGAGAGTTGATGAAACCTATATCAAAGTAAAAGGTAAATGGAAATATTTTTACCGAGCAGTTGACTCAAATGGAGATACAATTGACTTCATGTTAAGTTCAAAACGAAACCGAAAAGCTGCGAAGAGATTTTTTAAAAAAGCTTTAAGTTCTAATCATAATCAAACTCCAAGAGTAATAACCGTTGATAAAATCCAGCTTATCCACCTGCTATAGATAAACTAAAAATTGATAAAATACTATCTAAAAACGTAGGCATTCGACAAATCAAGTATTTGAATAACATTATAGAACAAGATCACAGATCTATAAAGAGAATCATTAATCCAATGTTAGGATTTCAGTCTTTTCGATCTGCTAAAGACTTTAAAAGGAATTGAAGCTATAAATATGATCAAAAAAGGACAAGTAATCGATCTAAATTACTCTGTTCTTAATGAAATCAAATACATTAATCAATTGTTTGGCATAGTTTTATATTGTTAGTATATTTTCCTTGAATATTTTGTTTTTATTAATTACTTATAGATTTACATATTTTTTTGAAGTTTTTGCAACGGAACCGTTTTTGGTATATACTCCGATTCTAAAAAAACTAAAGTGATTTCCAGAGAGTTTACTCCCTGGTAAAACTTAATTTTTGGCTGAATTTGCTCTCTAAATCCGTATCGGGAACTCCGTATCTGGAGAGAAAATCAGTATGATATTTGAATCTCACTGTCGGGCCATGGCAATACGCATCGCAGCTTCCTGATTTTCTATCAACTGACCGCTCACGTCCACGGTCACGCGGTGGATTTTGCCTGTGAACTCAAAGGGGGGACTGTAGTCTGGTGTGACTGGTGATCTATGAGCTGAGCCACAGGTTACTCCACCAGTTAACCCTAATGCAAATGGAGTAGTCACAGGTACATCAATTTGACCGACTAACTTCTCATTTATAAAAAGCTTAGCAATTCCAGGTGAACCCTTACCATTAGCAAGATCTGGCTGATCTGTTACCTCAAACTCAAAGCCAAGTTGATGCCTCCCTTCAGGAACATTTTCATTGGATTCTATATGATAGAAAGCCCTAGATACATAGTTGTGTACCCAGTGAAGCTTCCCATCTTTGACATAGAATGAATAACCGCCATCCATACCACCATGAGAGAGCAAAATTCCTTCAGCTCCTCCTACAGGGATCTCAACATCGGCTATAATACTATGTGGGCGGTTGAGAACGTTGACTGCTACAGTTGCGGGGATCTCCTGAGTGCCGGGATAATAGGTGTAGCGCATGCTATTTATTGCAATAGCTGGTCTTTGATCGGCAATACGCAGAACTCCTCGACTATCGATAGGTAGCACGTTATACTTTCCGGCTTCTGCATACCAGGTGGCAACCATCTCAATCAATTTAGGTCGATTATCTGTAGCAATATTGTGATTCTCTGCCCAATCCTTCTCAACATGATAAAGCTCCCAGCCTTTTGCGTCAAGCTCAGTCAATTTATCCGCAGAAATTGGTTCTCCAAAAGGTTTTCCGGCTTCAGTGAAAGAAGGGCCAGGCCATGGACATACGGCACGCCAGCCATCATGATATAGTGAGCGGTGTCCCATCATCTCAAAGTACTGGGTATGGTGCTTGGTTGGTGCGTTGGCATCGCCAAATGTATGTGCAAAACTTACCCCTTCAATAGGTGATTGGCTTACACCTTTGATTATTGTCGGAGGTTCAATTCCCAGGCATTCCAGAACTGTAGGTACCATATCAATAGCGTGAGCATACTGAGTTCGAATTCCGCCTTTAGCTTTTATTCCTCTGGGCCAATGGACTATAAAGGGATCGCTGACACCACCGCGATAAGTCTCTCGTTTCCATCGACGGAAGGGGGTATTTCCAGCAAATGTCCAGCCCCATGAATAATGGTTATAAGTCTCTGGACTCCCTAGTTTATCTAGAGCTGCGAGGTTTTCCTCGAGAGATTCAGACACATTATTGAAAAATCTGGACTCATTAATTGATCCAGTGGGACCACCTTCAGCGCTTGCCCCGTTATCAGAAATTACCATGATCAACGTATTCTCAAACTCACCAATATCTTTTAGAAATTGCAACAACCGACCAATGTGGTAATCTGTATGTTCCAGGAATCCAGCAAAGACTTCCATCATACGAGCATAGAGTTTCTTCTCTTCAGGTGAGCATTGGCCCCAGGGCTCGACATCTGGATCATGGCGAGACAGCTCTGTTTCTTTTGGAATTATACCAAGTCCCTTCTGCCGGGCTAATGTCTTCTCCCGGTAAACGTCCCAACCATCATCGAACTTTCCTTTGTATTTGTCTGCCCATTCTTTAGGAACGTGGTGAGGGGCATGCATAGCTCCTGGACAGAAGTACATAAAAAATGGCTTGCTGGGTGCGACTTGTTTGGAATCAGCAATGAACTGGATAGCCTTATCCACTATATCCTCATTCAATGTGTAACCCTCTTCTGGAGTTTTTGGAGGGTCTATGGGATGATTATCATATATAAGCTCAGGATAATACTGGTTTGTCTCACCTCCTAAAAAACCGTAAAAGCGCTCAAAACCCCGTCCCAAAGGCCATCTGTCATAAGTTCCCGCTGCCGAGATCTGTTCTGCAGGCGTCAGATGCCATTTGCCAATAGCATAAGTGTTGTAACCGTGCTGCAGAAGCATCTCCGACAAAAAGCCATTCTCAAAAGGTATATTGCCGTTATAGCCTGGATAGCCAGTCGAACCCTCGGTGATGCAGGCCATGTTGTTTGAATGATGGTTTCTGCCGGTAAGCATGCATGAGCGACTAGGAGAGCACAGAGCAGTAGTATGCATATTGCTGTAAGCAATACCATCAGCAGCCAAACTATCAAGGTTGGGTGTATGTATAGGGCTACCATAGCACCCTAGTTGTCCAAATCCTGTGTCATCCAGCACAATGAACAGTACGTTAGGAGCGCCCTCTTTAGCACGCAGCGGTTTTGGCCAAGCTGGCTCCGACTGATCTTCTGTGCGTCCGATTACGCCTGGAAAAGTGGTTCCTGGCTTGTATTCTTTCAATGACAAATCTATTTCCTCCAATAGTTAGTTGATATTTTTGGAAATTAATTTCTTGCCTGATTAATAAATTGAAGAAACAAAATTGTTTCCAGAGAGTTTACTCTCTGGTAGAAACTGATTTGTTTGGTGGGCTTTATTCTTCAGCAAAAGCTGCACGCATCTTTTCTTCTTCTTCCTTGGATAGGTTGGTAGCAATGATTTCAAACTTGGACTTTTTCATAGCTTCTACTACCCTATCTTCCACGGCATCGCTAGTCATAAGAAAGAGAGCTGAAGTTCCTTCAGTCACTTTGCTACGGATAGATTTTATGAAATCTTCATCGATCCCCATATGTTTCATTGAACCCACTACCGCACCTAACGCAGCCCCAGCTACTAGACCAACCAGAGGAATAAAGAAGAGAATACCAAATAATAACCCCCAAAAAGCACCACTCAGTGCGCCTATGCGAGTTAAATTAGTCAAGTGTTTTGTTTTTGGTTTAGTTTTCCCCTCAGGCCATGTGACTATAGCTGCATCGTGTAGTTTTATCATTTGTTGTTTACTTAAGTCCTCAATCACTTCAAGTTCATTTTCTGCACCATCAGCGTTGTCAAACTTAAGAACTGTTAAAGTTGTCATTAATCAATCTCCTTTTCTGCGTTCATATTTACTTCTCAGCTCATTGTGCTAGCTACCTATCAAAAAGAAAATCTTTTTGCAATCTTCAATCTGAGAGCTGCTAAATGTAGAAAGGGCAGAATAAATATACTTATCAGCTGGTAATATAGATTACTTACTCTTCAGCTAGGTTTATCAACAAGGTTGTTATCCGTTGATTAGAAGATCCAGTAATAATTCTAATACTTTTTACAATTTCATTGTGCATTCTCTCTCTCAGAATCTCCTCTATAACCGTGACTTAGGACTTTACCATAGGCTTCTAATACGTTCTGTTCTCGTGAATCAAACTTAAAGAAATTTACGCGACAAAGCTATTGTTTTCGATAATATCGATTTATAACTTTGTGGTTCTTATCTGACACTTTATATTTACATTAATTTTATCGTTTGCAATCTTTATTCGATTGTTAAGATTTGTATTTTTAAAGTAGGATATCCTTCATAAAAATTGTCACATAACACAGTTACAGTGGGACTTTTACCCCGTTGTCTCATGTTTTTATCATCCCACATTTTTCTAACTCATCCAATGCTTTAGGAAAAGACCAACCAGGGATAGGTAGAAATGAGTTTATACCCTTCAGGGTGACTACTAAATCATTAGATTTCTTCACACCTTTTAAATGCCAAATATACATAGCTACCCTGTATGTATGCCCCACTGAATTAGAAGGTAACTTTATAATCCACTCTGCAGGCATTTGGGATATGAAAGATCCTTTTATTTTCTCTTTAGGATTCACCAACATTATCTTACTCCCATTTAATATCATTATCAAATATTAAGAAGAAATAAAGAAGATATATTAAAGAAATATAAGTAGTAAAACCGATATCATGAGACTACAGAATCTAGCTGTATAGCGAATTAATTTTAGCTGCGGGGCGAAATATATTTTGCCGTGCAGCCAATTAATATTGCTCTACAGCTAAATTGGAATTTGGCTCTGCAACTAAATCGAAAAGTCTACCTAGGGTCTTTGAGCCTCATTTATGATGGTTTTACTTCTTGTTTTACCTCTTTGGGTTCCGTTGCAAAAAATCCTTTCTAATAATACAATAGAATAAAAAAAATCAAAGATAGCAACTGCTATCTAATTCCTTTAAATGGAAGCATTATGAAGGAGAAATTATCCTATTGAATGTAAGATGGTACTTAAAATATGCATTAAGTTATAGAAATTTAAAGGAAATGATGATAGAAAGAGGAATTCAAGTTGATCACAGTACTATAATGAGACGGGTACATCAATATTCCCCTGAAATAGAAAAAAAAATAAGAAGATATTTAAGACCAACAAATGATTCGTGGAGAGTTGATGAAACCTATATCAAAGTAAAAGGTAAATGGAAATATTTTTACCGAGCAGTTGACTCAAATGGAGATACAATTGACTTCATGTTAAGTTCAAAACGAAACCGAAAAGCTGCGAAGAGATTTTTTAAAAAAGCTTTAAGTTCTAATCATAATCAAACTCCAAGAGTAATAACCGTTGATAAAATCCAGCTTATCCACCTGCTATAGATAAACTAAAAATTGATAAAATACTATCTAAAAACGTAGGCATTCGACAAATCAAGTATTTGAATAACATTATAGAACAAGATCATAGATCTATAAAGCGAATCGTTAATCCAATGTTAGGATTTCAGTCTTTTAGATCTGCTAGTAAGACTTTAAAAGGAATTGAAGCTATAAATATGATCAAAAAAGGACAAGTAATCGATCTAAATTACTCTGTTCTTAATGAAGTCAAATACATTAATCAATTATTTGGTATAGTTTTATAATGTTAGTATATTTTCCTTGAATATTTTGACTTTTATTAATTACTTATAGATTTACATATTTTTTTGAAGTTTTTGCAACGAACCGTAAATCTAATTAAGGTATCCTTTTCTTTCGAGCCACTCAACCTGCGGTCTTGTATATTTCCATGTGATGTCGGCTTTTGAATCTTGAATTTCCCAGGGGTTTGCTATGACAATATCACCTTCACGAACCCACATTTTTTTATGCTTGGAACCGGGAATTCTTCCCATTCGGACCACCCCGTCCATACATTGCAGTGTGACTCTTTTTGATCCAAGTAAACTTGCTACAGTTGCCAATACCTCGTTTTTGTCCTTTCGAGGGGTTCGTACTCTTGTTACTTCAGTGGCATCTTCTGAACTTACTGGATTGGATCCTGCTTTTCTTTTTCTGATGGTGCTTCTATAATTAGCCAAATCAAGTCATCCTTTGCTTGTTTTTCTCAATAGATTTAAGATTTGATGAACTTTTCTACTCTCTCATTCTCAACGAGTTGTTTTTATCATTAATTTGTTTAGATTGAAGGATAAAATGCAGGAACAGAAGACCAAAAACAAAGATGACAAGAAACAAAAAGTGAAAATAAATCAAGTGTTAATCTAAACAAAGTAATAGAAAGTATTTCGATAAATCTATGAATTTTACGAGTCATTTGTATACCGTTTATATGCACATAACTAGTGCAATGATTTATCAAAATTCGATAAATTTCAAATTATTAAATGCAAATCCGAAATGCTGTGGTTAGTTTCGCTTCCGCTTTAAAGGGAAATGATAAATTAAAAATAAGATTGTATAAAATTATTATTTAAAAACAAAAATGAGTTTTCAATAACAGTTATACTTCTCTTTATTTTCAACGTATTAAAATGTATTTTTAATTATATAAAATTTTCTCTGGAAAATTATATTTCCAATCTGCTGTTGTTCCGGAAGCCTACTCCTGTTCATTTCCAATTTTTCTCGATGTTCACAAAAAAAACTTCAGTATACACGTATGATTCCCATTTTTTGTAATTGCCTCTAGAAATTCAACATTTTAAATTTAAAGTTAAAATTGTGCATATTCTTCACTAAAATATTTTAGAATTCTGTAAAAAAATATATTTTTGAGATTACATATTTAATCGAGCTTTGTGCTAGATTTCTTTCTCTATTGAATTTCCTTAATTGCTTAAATAGTAAATTTATTGGAATATTGGATATGATGATTGTATTCTAAAATATAGAGGCCTTGCAAAGTATGATTTGGAATGGTTTTGTATTTTAAGATCATCTTATGCAATGTCCAGTTTTCTATATTTATCTCGTTCTATATTCATAAGATATCGCGCGAATGATAAGTCTAGTTTGTCTATTAAATCTCCTTTTCTATCTGTTGTTCATTTATTATTCCAGCTAATAGTAGTGTACGACGTTTCTCTACCAGACTTTTAAGGATAATTTACATTTACTCCGAGAATTTCTTTCTTTCCGCCAAAAACATCTCTTGCTATCTCGGCACAGCCTATAGCAGCATGCCACCTCCCTAAACACAAGCATTCATGTCCTAGGTGTCTATTTATTTTCTTTTGTACATATTCTACTTCTGCTATATAGCCTGCAAGGAAGATCTCATCGATTGTTCCATAATCTTTGAGAAAGAGTCGCATTGACGCTATTTCCATAGCTGCAAACAGAGCTACAGTATCTAGAGCAAGGATAGCCAAACTTTCCCCTTTTTTGGCTGCAATGAGTAATTCTTCACGATTTTCAAATGGGGTCATCTTCAGAACACCCGCCTCAATAAAAGCTTGGTTTGCCGTCTGGAGCCCGCAGTCTACGTTTCTGATTGCTTGCAGGTCAAGAGGACCTTGATAAATTCCGGGAGCAAATATACAAGCATCGATTGCACCAATTACTTTTCCTGCAGCAATGGCAACTGTAACAGTATTTGAGCTAATATCCGAAACTACGAAATTCTTATAGCCAAGACATAGAATATGATAAGCAATCCCAAGTTTTTCTGGACTTGTTAGGTGAGAAAAAACTTTCATACGAGGATCCACTTTACTTGCTGTATGGAGACCAGGGATTGCTACTGCAGGAATCTTTGAGTAACGGATAGCATCAAAAACTTTTGTACCTCCCCCTATCTTTTTCCCTGCTCCTTCTATACTCTTGATTCCTCTTCCTTTTAAGTTCCTTACGTCCACAATTGTGGAAAAATCATCTCCCATTGAGTAGGTCAGCGCGACCAGATCAATAAATCTGCGCTGAATTTTAAAGTTATCTTCAACAGATGTTAGTATCTCATTTTCGGACATATAAGCTGCTTTAGCTCTTTCAAGTTCAAAGGTCAGAACCCTGTCTTCTTCTATCAGAGCAAAACGTATGGCTGTCGTTCCATGATCAATTCCTATAAACGCCAATTAGCGATCTCTCCTTTATTTTCTTAGAGGGATGTCCTTAAGTTCTCATTCAATTCTTTCATGATTCTGTCTCCCTCTTCAGTGGTTCCAACTGTTGTTACAATCCGCACTTTCTGGTAACTACTGCCTTTAGAGATCAATAGTCTCAAATTACCTCTAACATCCGAACGCAAAATTTTTCCAGTAAGACTTCCTCCTGGGACACCTTTTACGGAAATTACGGATGGAATTACCTTTTTTATCTCAGGGTGCTGGCTAACTAGTTTTACGAGTTTTTTTCCAGCTCTTCCCCCGATGATAGTAGTATGAACTCCACCAAGTTTATTTTTTGGGGAATTTTGTGCCTGTTCTCGCAAACCGCTTTTATTTTTAGTCATTTGTAGCCAACCAGGATTGTCAAGGTAATTTTCCAGTTTTTTTATTTTTATTCTGTATACCTATAGTGGTGCCAGATGCCCAGGAAAGGAGACATTTTATCAATTTTTGGCTTTTTGATTTATTTGAGTTGTAGAATTGTTTAAAATAATGATTATTTTTTGCGATTCAATACGATATTAAAAAATATCCAGGAAAGTTTTTTTCAGCTTTAGAACATTCCGATTTACTTATATTTTTCTCCGCATGAATCCGGCCTAAATCTTTCGCGCTAATTTTCTGTGTTTGACTCGATTTTTTTATCTGGCTTTTTATTCTTTGATTTTCAACGCTAGTCCCCGATATCCTTAAAATACTCCTTTTATTTTTAATGTCATAAAATGATAGATATTATGACAAAAAGCTGTACACACCATCTTTAGATCCACTTTTTGAACATTAGCGACAAAAACTTTTCCTGCTTTGAATATTTATAGCTACTGAATAAATTCATTCCCCTAAAGCTTTTTTCAAGATATTCTCTTGTTTCATAATATACCACTCCTTCCCAAATGATACTCTTTTAGTGCTCTTTTCATCATTGTATCATAACCTTTTGATTTCGCTTTTAGCATCTTTTGTCTCTGTAAACCTTTCATTTTTTTCGGATAAATTTACCTTTGAACCATGACATGATTTAGTTGTTATTTTGAATCTTCTGATTAGCTCATAATCCCGGACTATTATGCTATGAAGTTTGTATCTAAAGTGTGGATTATCACGTTTTTAGTCCAGGCTCCTTCTCTTCTTCTCTTGTTTTCGCTTCATTTACTCGAGGTTTATCCGATTTTTCATATACAGGATCTGAATCGATAAAGTAGAGTTCTGAATTAATACCTTTTTTATTTTCAAAACAAGGTACTTAAATTGACTTTTTAGCTGCCCCCATATTTCTTTTTCTTTGCATTTATCAATAATTCTCTTTCTGAATGGCCAAACTGTAATACCGTCTAGTATGTATTCAGGGAAATCAAGAAATTTCTCTAAAAAAATTCAATCAATAATTTGTTTCTTAAGTGCAAAGTCGGAAAGACAACGCAATTGCTGTAAAAAAAGTATTTTAGACATAATAATTGTGTCATTTCCATATCCGCCTAACAAAACTATTTTGTTACAAATGTATGAAATCAAATTGATATGAAAAAATTTCAATCAATTAATTAATCAATTTCATCAAGTTTGTCTTCACCTGACTAAAGACATTTATATTTTTCTTTAAGAGCAAAATTAGTCAGAGTTTTCATGAGAACAAATCAATATTAAGAGATTTAAACTACCCAATAATCAAGCATAAAAGTTTATCAAGATACAGTACCTGAATTCTGGATCACTCCCTAGTTCTTTCTTCAAACAACTTTTTTCCTGAAAATCCAGTTTCTCATCTAAAATTAAATTTTTTCAAGTTCCTTCACATCTATAAGTTTGATATTTTTTTCTTCAAGTGTTTTTATCGCTGCGTCTATATCGCTAACTCTGACTATCAGTAGGGCTTTCTGATTCCTGGTCACAAAAGCATAAGCATATTCAAGATTTATTTTAGCTTCACCAAACACTTCTGCAATATGAGACATGCTCCCAGGTAGATCTTTCATTTCAATCCCCAGCACATTTGTTTCGGAAACGGTAAATCCAGAAGCATGAAGAACATTATAAGCATACTCAGAATTGTCCACAACCATACGGATTATTCCGAAGTCACCTGATTCAGCAATAGTAAATGCTTTTATATTTATCCCAGCGCTTTTTAACTTATTTGCTACGTTTGCGAGTCTACCAGGTTTGTTTTCCGCAAAAAGGGAAATCTGTTTTAGAATCTTATGTTTTGTGCCAGTATCCATGTCTTTGGGTCCCCTGTCTTTTTTCTGCTCTTTTTTCATCCTTTAAATCTTTTTTTCAGAATATAATATCAACTTTTTTATACTTTAAGTTTACATTATATACTCTGTGAATGAATGCATATGTAGAATTCTTTCGGCTATTTATCCATCATTATTTATTGAAAATTGGATTAATTTTTAAGTTCTGCCATATTGTGAAAATAAGTCCCATTCTTGTGTACATCTATGGCGATTTATTTGTATTATTTACGGCTTAACTTTGTCTCGACCTCTTTATTCGAATAGAACTCTAAAATAGATCAAATTCAAAAAAGAAGAATTTGAATTAGTGGGGCATTCAGCAAGTTTTATGTGTACGCAATACGTATTCACACAATTCCAATCTTCCGCTTATCAATGACTTTTTTTGATTTTCCTTCTGAACGAGGCAAGGAACCAGATTCAATTAGTTCCACCTCGACCGCAAGATTAAGTGCACTTTTCAACGCCCCCGCGATTTTCTTTTTAAGAGTCATCATATCTGACATGCGGTCACTAAAGGCAGACTCATGCATCTCTATTTGAACTTTGATGGAATCCAGAGGTCCGATCCTGTCTACAATTATCATGAAATGGTTCCCAACTTCAGGTATTTCCATAATGGCCGATTCGACCTGTCCAGGGAATACGTTAATTCCACGAACGATAATCATGTCGTCCGAACGTCCGCTTATGCGTGTAATCCTTGGATGGGTTCTTCCGCATCTGCAGGATTCTGAAAGCTTTCGAGTAAGATCTTTTACTTTGTAGCGAATAAGTGGTAGTGCTTCTTTAGTAAGCGTTGTTATTACGAGTTCTCCGTTTTCTCCATCAGGCACAGGCTCTTCGGTATCAGGGTTCAGGATCTCAACCAAAAATTTATCCGACCAAATATGAATTCCACACTGCTCCGCACATTCAGTAAAAAGCGGGCCACTCATTTCCGAAGTCCCATAAATATCATAAGCCTTAATCCCTGATTCATCTTCTATCCGTTTCTTGAGTTCCTCGGACCAGGGTTCTGCTCCGAAAAACCCCATTTTTAACTTCGTATCGTTCCTGACACTTATGCCTAAATTCTTTGCGGTTTCGATCAAATATAAAAAGTAAGAAGGTGTGCAGGCTATGATAGTTGTTCCAAGGTCTCTCATCAGGTCAAGTTGGCGTTCAGTATTTCCAGAGCTTGTGGGTAGTACTGTTGCACCAATTTTTTCACTTCCGTAGTGAGCACCGAGTCCACCTGTGAAAAGCCCGTATCCGTAACTTACTTGAAGGATATCGTTTTTTCCCACACCAACAGAGGTAAATCCTCGTGCAAGGGATTCAGCCCATTCTTCAATATCTTTTTGTGTGTATCCTACTACTATTTGTTTCCCTGTCGTACCCGAAGAAGCGTGGAAGCGGACAAGTTTCGAGTTAGGGACGCAAAACATGCCTGTTGGATAGTTGTCTCTTAGATCCGTCTTAAATGTGAAGGGTAACTTTCTGACATCTTCAAGCGTTTGGACGTCTTCAGGCTTAATCCCATGTTCTTCAAATCTTTTTCTGTAGAAATGAGAGTGGTCATACACATAATGTACGAGTTCTTTCAACTTCCTTTCCTGTAGTTTTTTCAGATTCTCTACAGGCATCGTCTCGATTTCAGGATCCCAGTATTTTGGCATTTTTTCACACTCTGAATGTCTCCTATTGAGAGCTTTGTGCTGAGTTACCAAAACCATAAACTCAGAAATATCTTTACATTTTTTTTCAAAAAATTGGTAAGTGCATATTCATCATATTTAATCAATTACTCCCCGTATGAATTATTTGAGATTTACTCGCTTTTGAGCGATGCTCATCCCGGAATAAATTTATTCTTGGCTGGTATGGATTTTCGGCAAATGTGCCATAAGATTAAGCTTAATTCACTTCTAAATAATGTAGTTGTTAGGTCCAAAGGGCAGTTTTAGATAGATTGAAAATTTTTCGGATGAGAGCCAAAAATTATCTGATTAAATATTAAGATACATTTTCAAATATGACACAATTTTATTTCTAATAATTATTACAAACAACTGAAAATACTTCTAAGCTATCTTGACTTTTATGTCAAATACCAATGTAAATCTACTCGATTGCCCTTTAATTATGGCATTATCAGCAATTTGTTGAGGTACTAAGCAATGTTAGGATTATAAAATATTAAGTTAATTGTTTCAAAAAAAATCATTCATCTCCAACTTCTTCTAGTTCATCTCCAATAAATGAATCTTTTGACGTTGCTCCAAGTGAAGCTTCAAGAATCTTCTTTGTTCGTTCTTTGCATTTTTTCAACACTTCTTTCATATCTGCAATGACATCGATTCCTGCAGCTCCTGAATGTCCACCACCGGTGCCGTTATATTCGTTGCTAATATCTTCCATTAACTGTCCAAGATTAACTCCTGCATTAACAGCTTCACGTTTTGCCCTAGAACTTATCCGGACGTTTTCACCTTTGGCTGTGCCAACAAAAGCGATATCTGCACCGATATTTATGAGCATGGAAGATGCTGAGCCTCCGAAAGAACTAACATGTGAAGATGCAATTAGCATATCCTGCACTCTATCAAGTTCAACACGACTAGCTGCTTTCAGGATGGCAATACGCATAGATATATCCTGTGGGGTAACAGCCATAAGGTCCAGCACTTCTCCATACTCAACGCCGCTTGCCTTTATAATTTTTGCTACTGTGCTGAATGTGTATTCTGAAGCATGTTTGAAATGTCCGGTATCTGTTACTATCCCTGTAAGCATCCCGATTCCCACGCGTCTGTTAATCGGTGCTCCCATTGCTTTCAAAATATCGTAAACTATTTCTACAGTTGATGTAGTGTTCCTGTGTAGGTAGAAGTCGGCATTTTCTGTCAGAGCAGTCGTTGTATGGTGATCGATGACGCAATAACTGCTAAGCTCTATATCATTCAATTGTGCTTTTGTCGAAGTGTCAACTACGACAACAAAACCGTAATTTTCAGGATTTGGTTTATCCACTACTTCTATTCCAAGTCTTTCTATCAGTACCGATGCTACACGGTTACAGCCATCTACAAGGCCGACAGTGCCCCCAATAGCTTCAGAAAGAGCAAAAGCACTGCTAATAGCATCCGGATCCGCATTCCGGTGACACAAATATAAAATATTCCGATAGTCAAGGAGCCGATTAAAAAACTCCTCTTCATTAACTTGCATTGTCCACTCTAAATGTCGTGTTATGGGCCTCGATATCCTCGGTCTATTATCCTCCGGGTTTCGGCATGACTTCTAATGAATCTATATATCTTATTTATATTCTACAAGTATAAAGTAATAAATAAAGAGAATTCGGATAACCTTCGATTTCGACAAATTTCTTATATGGTCGTTATAAGCAAGCAACCAAGAAAATCAAAGCTTATCTGAATTCTCTCAAATTATTGTGCCCTGGGACCCAAAGCATTCTGGATCTGTTCCTGAAGCTGTTTAAAGCGAGAAGTGAGCCTCTCTTCCTGCCTAGAAATTGACTGAAGCCTAAGTAAAAGGGTCTCTTCCCTCTCTTTAAGTTTCGAAATAGATTCTTGTTTACTCGTTTTAATTAACAATTCTCCTACATTGCGATAAACTATAACATCTTCAGCCAGCTTTGCCAACTCGTCGAGAGCCATTTTAGACTCATTTTGCATGGCTTCAATTTTGGATTTTTGCATAGCTAGGCCTTGAATCTGTTGCTGTAGCTGCTGTAATTGTGCTATCTGATTCTGAATTTGTGGAGGTAGTTCTGCAGTCATGTAGTTTTCACCTGAGTCCTCAATAAACCTAAAGGGATTTTAATGTTTCTGTTCTTCCGGTATCTGAAAAACCTATTTTTATAACATAAAGTTAATTTCTGATATTCTATTAAGTGATTGATGTTTTCAAGATTGAGGTTCAATTTGAAGAAACTTTGAGTTTTTATTCATTGAAACATGTCTCTTTAGCTCACTGAGACATAGAGCAAAAAGGCTGAAAATAATATTATAAGGGTATCCCGAAATAACATTAAACAAATAATATGGAACGGTCATTATTTTTAGAAAATTTTGATAAACTTTTATGCTTGATTATTGGGTAGTTTAAATCTCTTAATATTGATTTGTTCTCATGAAAACTCTGACTAATTTTGCTCTTAAAGAAAAATATAAATGTCTTTAGTCAGGTGAAGACAAACTTGATGAAATTGATTAATTAATTGATTGAAATTTTTTCATATCAATTTGATTTCATACATTTGTAACAAAATAGTTTTGTTAGGCGGATATGGAAATGACACAATTATTATGTCTAAAATACTTTTTTTACAGCAATTGCGTTGTCTTTCCGATTTTGCACTTAAGAAACAAATTATTGATTGAATTTTTTTAGAGAAATTTCTTGATTTCCCTGAATACATACTAGACGGTATTACAGTTTGGCCATTCAGAAAGAGAATTATTGATAAATGCAAAGAAAAAGAAATATGGGGGCAGCTAAAAAGTCAATTTAAGTACCTTGTTTTGAAAATAAAAAAGGTATTAATTCAGAACTCTACTTTATCGATTCAGATCCTGTATATGAAAAATCGGATAAACCTCGAGTAAATGAAGCGAAAACAAGAGAAGAAGAGAAGGAGCCTGGACTAAAAACGTGATAATCCACACTTTAGATACAAACTTCATAGCATAATAGTCCGGGATTATGAGCTAATCAGAAGATTCAAAATAACAACTAAATCATGTCATGGTTCAAAGGTAAATTTATCCGAAAAAAATGAAAGGTTTACAGAGACAAAAGATGCTAAAAGCGAAATCAAAAGGTTATGATACAATGATGAAAAGAGCACTAAAAGAGTATCATTTGGGAAGGAGTGGTATATTATGAAACAAGAGAATATCTTGAAAAAAGCTTTAGGGGAATGAATTTATTCAGTAGCTATAAATATTCAAAGCAGGAAAAGTTTTTGTCGCTAATGTTCAAAAAGTGGATCTAAAGATGGTGTGTACAGCTTTTTGTCATAATATCTATCATTTTATGACATTAAAAATAAAAGGAGTATTTTAAGGATATCGGGGACTAGCGTTGAAAATCAAAGAATAAAAAGCCAGATAAAAAAATCGAGTCAAACACAGAAAATTAGCGCGAAAGATTTAGGCAGGATTCATGCGGAGAAAAATATAAGTAAATCGGCATCTTTTCTTGTAGTTCTACCAAAAAAAATTAAAGCATTGGTAAAACTATTCAGCCTGACCAAAAAAATACCATAGCCATCTTACCAAGGTTCAACGTACAAGTTTCAGCGAGCTGATTTTATTTAGCTGTCAGCTAAAATATTGTTTTTCAGTTTTCCGTCAATGAATAATCAGAACCATTTGTTGCATCAAAATATATTTCAGAAATTTTATTTTTTGTAGGTGATAAGTGATCAATAAGTTAATATTAATTAATCAACAGTATAATAATTATTGATATTGATGGGAGTTAATTAAATTGTAATACTCATAGAATAAAATTAACACTTTATCATCAAGAATGATTTTATAATCACTTAACAAAATTTATTCACTGATCCAAAAATTAGAGATGAACATGGAAAGTACGGGAAAAAGCTGGAAAAAGATAGTATGAGAGAAATTTTTCAATTGCTTTCCGTGCTTTTCTTCGTTCAATTTTAAATTCTAAAAGCAGTGAGAACATGTGTGCACTTAATAATAAATCAATTTTTATAAAATATTTAAGTTTTATTTTTCATTAGAGGACTAAAAGTTGAAAAAGAAAATTTAGGAAATCTTGTAATAATTAAAATTCTTGTAATAATTAATAAATAATAATAAAAAATTAATGATTAATAATTATGCATGCTAATTTATAATGATATATCTTGAGATCGATTTGAATCCCAACTAATGTGCAGGATGGCTGAAAATGGAAAAAAGCGGAAACCTTAAAGAAATCAGATTTCTTCTTGAAAAATTCACAAATGCTCATGGAATTTCAGGCTCTGAAGATAACATCCGTGATCTCCTTGAAATGGAGATAGAACCCTATGTAGACACTATCCGGAGAGATATCATGGGGAATGTTATAGCTACCAAAAAAGGAGATAGACCTTCAGTAATGCTTGCTGCTCACATGGACGAAATCGGGCTCATGATCAAGTATATTGATGACAATGGATTTCTCCGTTTTGTTGAGATCGGAGGATGGTTTGACCAAACACTCCTCAGCCAGAGAGTTATAGTCCATGGCAAGAAAGGCCCAATTCCTGGTGTAATTGGTTCCAAGCCTCCCCATTTGATGAAAGAGGATGACAGGAAAAAGGCTGTTAAATTGGAGGATATGTTTATTGATATCGGTGCGAAGGACAGGGAGGATGCTGAAAACATCGGAATCGAGATCGGTACGCCAGTTAGTATTGACCGGAAATTTATGTCTCTAGCAAACGGTAAGGTCACTTCAAAAGCTTTTGACGATCGTGTCGGGGTTGTAATTCTAATAGAGGTTATGAAACGGCTTTCTAAGCATAAAATTGAAGCAAATATCTATGCTGTAGGTACAGTTCAGGAGGAAGTAGGACTGAAGGGAGCTAAAACCTCTGCTTTTGGTCTCGTCCCTAATTTGGCCCTTGCTCTTGACACAACTGTCCCTGGAGATTATCCTGGCATCAGCAAAACCGATTCTTCCCTTGAAATCGGAAAAGGGCCTGTAATTACCGTCGCCGATGCGTCTGGGAGAGGTCTTATAGCCAATCCTCAGGTTCTTAAGTGGCTGAAGGAAACTGCTATCGAAAATAAAATTTTATATCAGTTGAATGTTGGTTCTGGGGGGACTACTGATGCTACAGCGATACACCTAACAAAAGAAGGCATTCCCACAAGCACTATTAGTATAGCCACCAGGTACGTCCATTCTCCAGTTGAGGTTCTGGATATCTTAGACGTAGAAGCAAGCGTCTTGTTGATTGTAAAAGCAATAGAAAATGTTAGCAGATATTTCTGATCCACTCCCATAGATTTACACAAGAATGCCACCCACTTTCTCAGTATAAAAGTAGCTTAAAAATTAATCTAACCTTCAATGAATGATCGTTGGTAAATAACCAAACAGATTGCACTTCTGTGTACATCTGAGATTGGAGTATCATTTTTGAAAACAAATCCTAAAATGAATTTTGAATTTATTTCGTTTGTTTTTTTATGGTAGATACCTTCGTGTCTCGGTATCATTGACAATAAACAGGTAGATGTTTTGTCAATGAATCCTGAAGAGAAGCTTAAAAGTCGCTACCGATTCACCGATAGCAACATCACATTTTGAGTATTTAATTCAATTTTAAAGAGCTCTGAAATTCCATCACCTTCCCACAGAAACGTTGTCGTTGCTTTTCAAAAGTTATACAAAGTTTGAAAGCAAAGAAAAAAACTTTTATGATTGTCTAAACCACAAAATCTGTTTAGTATTTATGCCAATTTAAATCATCAATTCATTGGGTAGCTAAGTATCCTGGGAGACCATTTTAAAATGAGTGATTAAATTCGTATTTGAGCCTTTTATGGCAATTCGCTAATTTTTTTTCAAAGTTTTTGAAAGCCAAAATTAGAACAGATTTTCTACTCAAAATTAAAACACAATAATGTTTAAGAAAGAGTCTGTTAGAAAATAATTTCATTTGTTTGAACTTTTTATTTGAAGAGTTCTCTACTTGCTTTTAAGCTAACATCATATTTAAAGAGCCGATTTTGTCCTTGATCTATTATTGAGGATTTCGAAGAGCCCTTAATTTTTCATAAGCTTGTAAACATCGCATAAATAATTAGTGAAAATCGGCTCTTTAGAAATCTTCAATTTGATGCAAATTATTTATATAACTTTTTTGTTTATATTGGAATTATTAATTTAATTTTAATCTCTTTATTTGATAATGAAATTTCCTTGTCCTAAGAGTTTCTCCTAATTTTCCTTTAACTACAGAAAATAAAGTCTCCACAATATTTCTTTGATTATATTTAATTTCGTCACAGACCATTCAATTGCTTTCTGTATTTTCTTCCTTTTTCTCTCTCTTACAGGTATAATGAATCTGCTTTGATTTCTTCTCTAATTATGAATGTGTTTTTTCTGAATCGTATCCTATTACATAACAATCAGACTTTCTCATCTTATTTGGTTGCCTTATCAAAGCACTTGCGTGTTTCATTTCGTGGTCTGTTTTTTGACTAATTTTCCATCCCAATATTACCTTTTTACTTGTATCTACTAGTATCGAAGTTCTCAGGAAGCTTCTTCGAAGCTTCTCTGTTCTTCTGGAATAATAATAGCTTGCATATGAACTCGTAAATCCTGTTGCATCAATCGCTGCAACATAGACATTTTCTCCATATGAGTAAGAGTAAAAACAGCTTTAGAATCCTTGACAGAAGAAGATTAAACAGAGAAGAGGGAATACTAGTTAGAAACCTTTGAAGAGTAGTAAAATGTGGAATCTTATCAAGAGCAAGTTTTTTTATATCGCTTATAAGGTCAATAAGTTCTACAAAATCTCGATAGTCTGTACTATATACTCTTTCAATAAAACCAGTACAAAAAGCTGATGCTGGGTATAAATGTGTTTTGATGACGTGCAGGAATAAAGCTTTAGTCTCGAAGACTGAATAGTTTCAAGGCTGGTATCAACTAATTTAATACACTTACTAAAGTTCAATTATGAGCATTTCTCCAGAGCTATAATATCAGAGGTTCTGAAATTCTTCGTTTATTATAACATTAAGTAAATATAAATAAATAATCCATTGACAAAGAAATTATTTTAATCCAATCAAAATTTTATTTTTTTGCATACTTGCCGGAGAAAATCTGCAGTCTTTTATCGCCTTTTTGCTTTTGTTTTAAAATGCATACTGTGCCATTTTCCGCTCTTTTTGTCAAGCATTCATTGAAGTTTTTTAGAGCAGATCTCTTAGATGCATGAAAACAAAAGATTAATTCTACTGGAAATTTAATTCTGAAAAATCAACCACTTAATAACTGAAAACAGGATATTTTTACAAATCACCTATAAGTGAAAAACATAATTATTTTTAATTGAAACAAAACTTCGAAATGAAAATGTATACTCTGTAGCAGAATTAATCTTTGCAGCAGATTGTATGAAAAGAAATTTGATGCGAGAAGAGCAATCAAGAGAAGATTAATGAAATTTTTCAATGATCTAGCTCCTGGTAGATACGTCTCTTATTTTTGCATCCGCAAGGGGGAAAGCATTCATCTGAAGAATTGATTAGCCGTTGTCCAGATAGAACTGACAAGATGTCTCTCTTTCTGACAACCAAACGACTTGTAATATGCATCTGGATGTAATTCATCAGAGTAAATTTATTACCTCCCATCAGATTACTGATCGCGGTTATATTCTAACTCTAAAAACTTCAGTACACTTTATGTGCAGAGAATTCCCCAAGTTTATCTGCAAGATGTGAAACAAAAGAGTGTCTGCACTTATAGGTGAAGACCATTTAGAATCTTCTCATTTCGGCAGCCCAAGGATAATTTGGGGCATTGGACAATATATAAATGTTATTGAACTCTAGGCAAAAAAATACGTCGAAGAAATCTCAATTAAATAATTGAAATAATTTTTTCATATTGAAGAGTAAGTTTCGGAGTGACGAAGCTCGAATGTTGATCAACTTTGAAACTCATCAGGAGATAATTTAAATACTAACTGCGATATTTCAACTCTGTTAATGTAGTTCAGTAACAGGCTGTAAGTATTTTCTTATTGTAGTATTAAATGATTGTAGCAAATAAGTGGTGACATTTATGAAAAGAAGGGCCTGGAAATTCGGAGACAACGTGGATACAGATGCAATAATACCAGGAAGATACCTGGTTTTCAATGCCCCGGAAGATCTTGCAAAGTACACATTTGAAGGTGTACGCTCAGACTTTGCAAAAAATGTTCACGAGAATGATATCGTGGTCGCTGGAAGTAATTTTGGATGTGGGTCCTCTCGCGAGCATGCGCCCCTTGCTCTTAAAGGATTAAAGATAAACTGTGTGATTGCAAAGTCTTTTGCAAGGATTTTTTTCAGAAATTCGATAAATATCGGAGTTCCTGTCCTGGAATGCCAGGATACTGACAGAATCGATGACGGAGACGAGCTTGAGGCAAACCTTTCTACCGGAGTTATTGAAAACAAAACAAAGGGAGAAGCCTATCAGGCAACCCCACTACCGGATTTCGTTCGGGAGATTGTAGATGAGGGAGGGCTTGTGAAATATGCTAGAAAACTAGTCTCGAAGCACTAAGGAAAGAAAATCTAAATAAGCCGAGCTCATTAAACTTTGTTAATATATGTTTGAAAATAGATATTTTAATTCGAGAGATATTTAAAATCGGGGACTGCTTGGAAAATAAAACATTATCAGTAGTCTACAGTTGAACAAACTAATCTCACATAAATTCACTTGCCAATATCATTAAATATGATTATTGATTGTTTTTACCCAGGCTGGAAGGTCCTTAAGATAGAATATTTTCCTTGCTTAACAATTCGCAATGAAATCGGAAAGTTTGCCTGTAAATTTGAAAGGAGAATAAATATGACGCAGTATAAGATTCCGGTCCTCCCAGGTGACGGAATAGGACCAGAAATCATCTTCGAAGGCAGAAAAGTCATCGATGCAGCCGGCGAAAGATTTGGGTTTGATATAGAATGGATTGAATACCCGCATGGTGCGGATCATTACCTCGAAACAGGAGAATTAATTTCGGAAGAAACCTTAAAAGAATTATCCAGTTATTCTGCTATTTACCTAGGCTCCATTGGAGACCCGAGAATTGCCCCAGGAATTCTTGAGAAAGGAATCTTATTAACCGCCCGCTTTTTTTTTGATCAGTATGTTAACCTTCGCCCAATAAAGCTCCTCGACGGCGTCTGGACCCCGCTCAAAGACAAAACATCAAAAGATATCGACTTCGTGGTTGTCAGGGAAAACACAGAGGATTTCTACGTTGGAATAGGTGGCAGGGCAAAAAAAGGAGAGAGCAAAGATATTCTCGAAGTTAAAAGAACCCTTTACTCTGCAAAATTCGGCCTTGATATCGAGACTGACAGTGAAGAAATAGGGTATCAGATAGGCCTGATTTCTAAAGAAGGCACAAAAAGAGTCATAGAGTATGCCTTTTCCATTGCTGAAAATCGAAAGAAACATGTCTCTTCTGTGGACAAAGCAAATGTGCTTTCCGACATTTACGGCTTATGGAGAGAAGAATTCGACACAATATCTGCAAAAAATCCATCCATTAAAACTGAGTTTAATTTCGTTGACTCCATCACCATGTGGTTCGTGAAAAATCCAGAATGGTTTGATGTAGTCGTAACCCCAAACATGTTCGGAGATATAATTACCGATCTAGGAGCAATAATTCAGGGCGGTCTCGGCCTCGCTCCCGGAGGGAACATAAACCCAAAAGGCACAAGTATGTTTGAGCCCATCCATGGCTCTGCCCCGAAATATAAGAATCAGAATAAAGTCAACCCGATTGCAACAATTTGGGCAGGTGCTATGCTCATCGAACAACTAGGAGAAAAAGAAGCTTCAGACACAATAGTGAATGCAATCCAGGGAAACCTTCTTGATAGCGTCGTCAAAACTTATGATATGGGTGGTAAGAGCAGTACCTCAGATGTAGGGAGCGATATTGCAAGAAGAGTTATGGATAGTTAATTCAAATCTCTCTTTTTTTTACTTCTTATTTTTTACTGATTTTGTTTTTACCATCCAGTCTTTATTTTATTTTCCTACTTTTTTCTGTTATTTTTAGTCACTTTTACATGTAAATTCTATAAATAATTCGATAGCTTCTATGGAAATATTTATAGCTTTGCGGTTTGTTTATGAATTTAGAGTATTTCGATAAAACCCAGAATTTCACTATATGCCTATAAATGGCATATCAGTGACTCGTGAAAATCAGATTTTTGTCGAAATCCTTTCTAGTATCTTAATTATGCCAAAATTCGGGAGAAAAAGTGTGCAGTGTGCGTTATGTAGGAACAAGGATTGCCTAGAAGGAAAAAACTGTTCTGTTATTAAATCGGGGCTTAAATTTAGTGGCGATGATCTTAAAGCAGTAAAGATTTCCTCCTGGCTCGCTTCTTGTCGTGAGAAAAGGACAAAGCTGGAAGAGATTACGATTTATGCAAAAAAGTTGGGGTACAGAAGAATAGGACTTGCTTTTTGTATAGAATATGAAAGGGAAGCTAGGTTTGTTTATGATATTTTGTCAAGATATTTTGAAGTGTTTTCGATTTGCTGCAAGGTTTGTGGATTTGAAAAAGCCAAATTAGGAATCAGTGAATCAGTTGATTCAGAATTTGAAGTTGCCTGCAATCCTATAGGACAAGCTCTTCTTCTGAACGACGATTTTACTGATCTGAACCTTGTTCTCGGGCTCAAAACTGGCTATGATATTCTTTTTGCAAAATACTCTGACGTTCCTTCGATCCCCCTTCCTATTCAGGAATTACCTCAGTTCTGGGATTCTGGAATCGATATTATTGAATGAACTAAACTAGATTATTTCTTTTTTGAGTCAAAATTCCGGTAAAATATACTCGAAAAATCTAAGGGCGCATCTTGATTTGATTTTTATACTGTATCTGAATATTTGACGATTGAGATCAAAATTTTGTTACATTCGGAGATTTAAATACTAGTGTGCAGTTCGACTTTTGTGTACAATATGAAGACAGTGATTTAGAAATCAATTTTTTCCTTCAAGTGTTATCAAGATCGTGCAGACTTTTATCCGATAGGTATTTCCTTCTCTACTAGGAAGGTTGCTTGCTTCCTGAATCAGTCTTCTCTCACATGATCAAGGATATGGATCTTGTCGTTAAGAGTAATGTAAAAATTCTATAAATGATATCGATAGATGCAGAATAATTTTCCAGTTTAATGAATTTGAAAAAAATCGAGACTCTGAGGTTGTCAATCTCTACAGATGAAAAATATTTCTACATATTTATATATACGATTAAAAAAATTTCATATTTGTTTTGAGTTTAGGGCTAAATGATCGAAACTTATCTTTATACTACTTATTTTTATTCCTAAAACTTTTACATCAAAGCCTTTTGCTTTAAGCCTACACAATTTCTTTTATTTTTGCAATGAATTCGGTGTTTTGAACTGCATTTTGCAATATACCCAGTTCTTCTGGAGAAAAGCCTAGCGCAAGTCCAAGAAGCTGAGAATAGTGAAGTACAGGTATCGAGTAGCTTGTTCCGAATTTCTCATTGACTGCAAGCTGGCCTCTGTCAAACTGGAGATGGCAGAAGGGACACGCATTGACAATACAATCTACCTCTGCCTTCTGGATGCAGGCAAGTTTACGCTCAAGTATTTCCAAAGATTCGGTAGAGTGTCCAGAACGGACTCCTCCTCCGGCTCCACAGCAGATCATTTTGTCTTTGTAGTCCATGCTTTTTGGACCTATAGCTTCAACAAGTTCGTCAAAGAAAACTGGATACTCCGTTTCTCCAAGATTTCGGTATTTTGAGGGCTTTATCAGGTGACATCCATAGTGGAGGGCCACTTTTATGTTAAGGGGCCTTGTAATATAGTCCTTGAGTTTATCAGGCCCAAACTCCTTGTATAGAAACTCGATTATGTGTCTTACTTCTATAGTTCCCTTAAATTCCATGCCAATTTTCTTCAAGCAGAGGTTTGTGTGGGCTCTCATCTCGGGATCCTTTTTAAGTTCTATATTGGCATCTGCTAGGGAGCCATAGCAGCCATTACAGATTGTCAGGATATCCCTTCCCAGTTTTTCAGATAGAACTATGTTTCGGCTTGCTAAGACAATCCATGTTGCTTTGTCAAAGGACTTGAACACCCCAGGTGCAGGGCAACAAGAGGCCCCTGGCAAGTCGCAAGCATCGATCTCCAGCTTCTGCAGGCAGAGTTTCGTTGCTTTCTCAATTCCTGGATAACGGTTAGGTACTATGCAGCCAAGAAACAGCGATAGTTTTGCCATAAATCCTACTCCTTGTTTTTTATCCTTCAACTTATTAAATTCACAAATTATGGAAAGAGTTTTCAGTTCTTTGAAGGCTACCATATATTCCCATATAGTCTCAGATATGGATTCAAGTCCTATATATTAAATTTTTTTTTCTGAATTTCTTCGTCTAACGGAACATGTGCGACTACATTCCCATTCCTAAAATTTTTCGGTGTTCAGGGAGCTTAAAACTGTCTCTAACTGCAAAATTTCGGAGCTCAAGAAGAATAAGATTTGATTGATATATCGTGTGGCCAGCACTTCTGGCAGATATCCCAGTTGATGCATAATCAAAGATTATTCTTTTTAGAAGGCCTGTTCCTTGTTCTTGCGTGCTCCATTATAAATTCTTAGGATGTTGATTCCGGTGCGCTGTCCAGGCTGAAAGCTTCTTGTGTGCTTACCACAGTGCATATAAGAAAGAACTTTGAGCCCTAAAATCGTTTGAATTTTATGTAGTATTGCTCATCAGGTCCATTGCCTAGTATTAATCTCAATTAATATATTTTATTAAAAAACGTAGACAAATGAAGATATTTTATGTCGATAACTTTGGTTAGTAGCAGTGTTTCAACTTTTCGGAATGATCTGCTTCCCCAGCAAATTTTTCTGACAATTTCTTTTCCTTATTTTATTATTCGTATCGTCTTGTATAATATTCAAGTTAGACAAATAATATCTATACTTGACACCAAGTACCAGAAAATGATGAAATTTTTCTTCTTTAACAGAACTTTGCGGAATCTTTTTTATGACCTAGTCGTAGTCTATTTTCGAAGCTTTTGGTCTCGATTTTAAGTTTTTATCATCAACTATTGTCAAAGGTTACCACCTTCTAGGCTTGAGATATTCTTTGCTAATCGAATAGAAAATGTCGATTATTGCCTAAGTTTTAAGCTTCCACTAATTCCTACTAAAAATCTAAAATACCTTAGTTAAAGTTTATTTGAAAAACTTATCAATATATTAATTTTGCGTGAAGGTACATGAGGTTATCTCTAGTACATACTTATCCCGTATTCTTTTCCTACTCTTTAGATTATTCTACTGATTATTTTCATACATCCACCTATCGAAAAGGTTTCCACCTAGGCGATCTTCCTCTTTATAAATTCCCCCTTGGATATACTATTTCGTTTTTTATATTTAGTCGTTTATATTTAGATGCAATATAATTGTGCACTCTCTCTTGCTAAAGCATTAATTCTTTTTTCATACCCATTGATTTCTTCTTCCGGTTAAAAAAATGATACTTACTTGTTATTTTTCTTTCTTACTCCAGCCTGAGCAATATGCGTTTATACATTTTTGCTAATCTTATTAACTCGTTATGCTTGTACAATTGTAGATTTTTTCAGCATCTTGGTATACATCGAGAACAATCTCAAACCATGACGCAAGCTTACATTCTGAAAAAAAGATGTGAGATTGGCAATTTCAGAAATCAAAGTTGACGCTTCAATTTCCCAAATACTCGGAAACAATATTTAAATTTCCAGTTCGACTTTATACGTTCCATAAGCATGCTTGAAAATTGATATCCCTAAGGCTTATTTCATAGTCAAGATTTATATAAATCTAGACACGTCGAAATTTTTACTGGTTCGCTCTTCGATGCATATATCTCCAGGATCTATCTCATTTGGACACTTTATTACAAATATTTGTCGAGGAGTTTTTATAAACTAAGCAATAATTTCAACTAAAGAGATTTATGATCTAATTTTTCTGTCATTCTTGCCAAAATATATGTCAGCCCTCATTTAGGTTAAGCATTTCAGGTATGAGAATAGAACAGCTTAATTTCATATATCTATTCTTTATTGTATACTATTCAGCTCACCAAAAATAAGTTGATTGATTCCTATTTTGATGTAATCGAAGCTTTTGATTACTGAAGATAGAAATATAAAAAATGAGCAATAGCCTACATTTAAAGTAAATAGGATAAGCTAAATTTGCTCAGTGAATAGTAGTAAAGGTGGTTATTGGTGCTATTTTAACCAGGTTAAATAGTTACTTTTTTGTGCACATTTACTGCGGAGCTTGACATGAGATCTAGATTCCTTATGATCTTTTTGGTGAAATTTATTTCTGGATAATGTTATGAGGAACAAGTTGCGAATAAATTTTGAATTTGCTTTATCTGCATTTTCATGCGTAAAAAGCCTCAGAACTCGTATGTTTCAAACTAAAAAGTAGATGCTTGTTGGCCATAAAAGGGATCCTTATACGGGGTCAGTAATTAAATTTTCTTGATACAAGTATGTTTTCTTTCAGAGGCATACCTTCGATTACATTATAAGACATTTATTATTTCTTTTAAATGCCTTTCTAATGATATATTTGAGTTCTTTGCGCACAGGTCGTTCTTGAAGATATGAGTCATAAATATACTTCAGAGCAACTCCTGCAATCAAACCTACACATATTCCAGCTACTATCCCCATTAATGTCCCCATTAACAGACTGCCTGATATATATTTCTCCGTCAGATCTATACCCCTAATAAATTTTGCTTATTTTTATTCATTCAACCTCAATCCTAAACACATAAAAGGAATTATTTGTTTGCTTTAAAGTAGTTTTTGGTAGGGTATTGAAATATAAATGCTGATACGATTTCAAAGGTTTCAAGGTGTCCTCATCGATCATCCGGTTAATGCAAAAAAATACTAAGAAAAAAATAGGCAAATTCTAGTAAATTTTATGATTTAGATTTTTAATTGAGAAAGAATCCGAACATTTTTATTCTGATGGAAGAAATTTGGATTTTTGTGAAATTTACCTTTCATGAAGCAAAACTCCAAAATTGATACCCCTTTCACCTTGAAAAGCATGTTAGAAGGAGTTTGATAAGAGGAAAAATTCAATGTTAATTTTTGATTGTAACATACCACTCAAATTAATATTGAATAACAAATAACTTGACTGCTTAATATCGATTCATTCAGCAGAAGAAGAAGTGAGGACAAAATTGAATATTTTTATTTATTTTTGTATGCATATTTGTTTATAGTCAAAAAGTAACTGATACTATTTTAAAATGAAGTTAATGGAAGATATATTAAGTTTAAGAAATGGCTTTAGTGAAGTGTTTAAATGTTATAGAAGAATCGAATTTCTGATTCCAAAATTAGTTGGTGAAGATCTATGCTCTTTTAATGCTCATATGATTAAATCTGAGATTAGTAAACTTAAAGAAAAAATTAAACATCTTGAAAAAAAAGGACTAAAAGATTTATTGGAACAATTAATGGAGGAAAAGTTCATTTTGAACTTGATTATTTGGACATAATTTCTTGTAAGATTATAACGTTGAAATTGTCCCTCACTGCAATAATCTGACATTCCGCAGATGTTCTCTTAACTGATAAATTGTTATCTGGATAGTTAGCTGTAATCATTCAGGTAAACCTCTATATTTGTCATATTTTTATAAAAGTATGTCTCCGAATCTTTAAAGTCAGAAGTTTTTCAACTCCCCCTAGTATTTTGAACGTGTATATATTTTTAAATGTAAATTTTAGATTTAATCATCTGATATTTTATAAAATTTCAGAAAAGAGGCGCAGCAGATTATTTCTTTTCATTTTTTTCTTTGATTCTTTTTTTCGACTTTAAATTCATAATTGTTGTATAGATGTGCGTGCTTTATGATAAATCTATATCTTCAAGTCTTTGACTGCTTATTTTCGCGGAGGTTAAATAAATATTAATTTATTTTATATTTACAATAATATAGTTAAGTACATATATTTCTGTATATATTATATTCTTAAAATAATAATACTCCGACGATACAAATAAAATCATCTTTCTGACGTCTAAGCCGATGATCGAATTTACCAATATCGTAGTCTATTAGGACCTAATAGCATGATTGATGAATATCGTTTAGGCGATGGATCTACCGACTGGAAGATGATTAAAAAAATCAAGTGTTTTAAGATTGTATCAAACTAAACAAAAATTAGGAGAGTGTAATAAATGGGGAAACAATTTTTTGGAAGAATAAAAACTACATTGACCATCTTGATGGCGATATCTTTCATAATGCCACTGACAGTTCTATCAGTAAGTGCCGATCCAAGTGATGCATTTGGAGATGGAAATGGAAGCTGCTGCCCCGGAAACTGTGGCCCTGAAGATTTTGGCCCTGGAAACTGTGGCCTTGGAAACTGTGGCCTTGGAAACTGTGGTCCCGGAAACTGTGCCCCTGGGAACTTTGGACCTGGATACTTTGGCCCCGGAAACTGTGGACCTGGAAACTGTGGACCTGGGAACTTTGGACCTGGATACTTTGGCCCTGGAAACTGTGGACCTGGGAACATTGGCCCTGGGAACATTGGAGCCGGAAATATAGGACCTGGGAACATTGGATATGAAAATATTGGAGCTGGGAACATTGGAGCTGGGAACATTGGAGCTGAAAATATTGGAGCTGAAAATTTAGGAGCTGGAAATTTAGGAGCTGGAAATTTAGGAGCTAGAAATGTCGGAGAAGGAAATGTTGGGAACGGAAATACTGGAGATGGAAATGTTGGAACTGGAAATGTAGGAGCTGGGAATATTGGAGTTGGAAACGTTGGATATGGAAATGTTGGAGCTGGAAACATCGGAGCTTGGAACATTGGAGCTCGAAATATGGGAGATGGAATAGTGGGAGATGGAATAGTTGGAGCCGGAAACATCGGAGCTCGAAATATAGGAGCTGGAAGATTTGGAGATGGAAACTTCGAACAAGGAAGTTATGGGCCCGATGAACATTTTATACCTAGGAGCCACAAGCACGTTATATCCAGGGGTCACAAACATAAGTCAAAAGTTCATGGCCATAAATCAAAAGGTCATGGGCATAAAACAAAGGACCACGGTCATTACAGATATTAAGGAGATTGTGATGTAAGGGAGATTGATTTGCAAAGTTGCATTTTTAAGAATCCTTTTAAACATCGAGATTATCAAGATAGTTATTTTGCTCTAGCCTCGTTAATCAAGCCCACTTCCCGCAGATCTGCACACGAATGCAAGTCATTTTCTTAATATGCTAGTTGATTGAAATTAACCCAATTTTCAATAAATAAAGTGGGCAAATGGGTAAACAAATTCTACATTTGTGTGCATCTGCATAATGCCGGAATAAGATTTTTTGGTATTCTTTTCGTGACAAAAAAGTTTTAAAAAGTAGATTGGTTATTCAAAATATTACAATCAAAGAATCATATCTCAATTTTTGGTACAGGTTCTTTATGAAACAATTTATTGAATTTTTCCCAAATTATAGATTCCTTAGGGAAATTAATACTTCAAAACTTAGAAAAATCGATTATTTCTAGAGGATTTCATAATCCTAAATTTCTTCAGATACTCAAAAATGGTAGATGAATATTCGAAAATCATGCGTTTCTCTAGATTTCCAAGTTTGAGAGGACAAATTTCATCGAAAATAAAATCTCATCTTTTCATAAAAAGCTTTGAGAACATTCATATAGGTTCAAATACAGTAAATTAACAAGAAGGATTTGGACAAAATTTACGCGAGGAAAAAAATAGAGAAAATAGGAATCCTCTAAAATATATAGACTCAAAAAAATGCAAAAAGATTTCCACTCAACTAAGGACTCAATTTCAGCAAGTTTAGCTCTATTTGACTGAAAATGTTAGTATTCTTACTCGGAGCAAAAACAACAAAAGTTGTTGTTAGTAAAATTATTGTTAAAAGACTAAAGTTCTCCAGTACTAATGCCGAGAGTTTAGCACAATTCCTTTTTAATCAAGATAACTGGCTGAGAATGATGGTAAGAGTGAATAGATCTTGATAGTCATAATAACTTTCTGATTGGGAAAATAGGTGATGGGTCTCTTTTAAGTATTCAATTTTATTATGAGTATATATGGCAATAAAACAAGGAATTGTTATTTAAGACAAAAAGAAAAGTTTCGATGAGTATCCAGATGCAAAAAATGAGATATGTAGTGCCACCTTTTTGTATACAAAGCAATTATTTAAACTCAAAGATTTTCATTTGATCATATGATTCTTTTTCTTCCTTGTTTCTTTAATTTTCAACATTTTTTAATTACAGAAGAAGTTGTGCCATCACCAACATAATTTTGGGTTCATTGTTATAAATGCTATATAAGTAATTTGTTAAATTGGAGATCTATTGAAAAGTCTCTTTATAAAATATCTAGCAGGATAATAAAACCGGAATTCTCATTTACGTGAGATTCTTGATATACCAAAGATCGTATAGTTAAACCTAAATTCATCATGTTTGATAGTGGTGTGGAAGGGGAAAAAAAATCAAAGTTATCGGAAAAGACGAGACATTTTTTGGTACTACACTCCTCGAAAAAAGCGATTTCAATAACTATCTCTGTTAAGATTTAATGACCAAATTTCCATGGGCTTATATTATTTAAATGTAGATGTTAATCCTGTTTTTTATCTCCCACAAGTTAGTGACCAGAAGCAGCAAATGGGCAAACAAATTCTACGCCTGTGTACACTGTGAAATGTCGGTTTAAAACCAATTAAAGCATTATTTGGGATTATAGAATACGAAAATAATTTTTTTCAATTTAAACAGTGCAATTTATTGTTTACCAAAAGTATCAGATTTAAACTTTTTAGATTTATGGCTGCCACATAATCTAATGATAGAAGTGGAATATAACAAAAAACACATAAATAACACTATTTTACTTATAGTGTATAGGTTTTTTCACTAAAACGGATAAGGATTCTTATGTCTCTATTTGACCCATTCCTCATATCAAAGGCACTCTGGCAGATTGGAGTCCGAAAACGTCCTTTTGTTCTTTCGCACGCTGTAAATGCCCACTGCAATATGAGCTGCAGTTTTTGCGAGCACTGGAAAAAAGGAGGGTATGAACCTACAAAGGAAGAGGTTTTTAGGCTATTAGATGATGCAAAAAAATTTGGGATAGGGGTTTACAATGCCTGGACCGTGGAACCTCTTCTCCGAAAAGACCTCCCCAAGATTATGGCTCACGTCAAAGAGCTTGGGATGATAACTTCAATGGTAACAAACGGAAAGCTGCTCTGCGAAAGAGCTGAAGAGCTTGGAGATGTGGATTATCTTTCTGTTTCCGTGGATGGAATAAAGAGCTATAAAGAAATCCGGCAGACGGATTTCGGAACATTGCTAAAAGGAATAAAAAAAGCCATTAAATTTAGAAAACTTCAGAACCAGAAAAATCCTATCCTAATGAATTGTGTACTTATGGGGAAAAATCTTGAAGACATTGAGGCTCTTATTTTTCTTGCAAAGGAGCTGGGACTAAAAATTTCTTTTGAGCCTATCCACAAGTTCCCAGGCATCAGTGAAGTCGTTTGGAAAAATATCGGAATTAGTGATATCAAAAAGTTCCGCAGCACCGTTGACCGCATAATAGAACTTAAAGAACAAGATTATCCTATCATTAATTCCAAAACCTACCTTCGAATGGTTAGAGAAGGAAAAATGGACTGTAAATGCAGAGCCAGCGGTTTTATTATGGATGTGACTCATGACTGTACTGTTGAAACATGTCGCGTGCAAAACGAGCCTCTTGGAAATGTGATGTTGGATGGCTTTGAGAGTGTATGGAAAAACTCGGAAGAGCGTAAAAGCAAAATTGTACAAAATTGTAAAGGTTGTCTTTTTTTTGGATATGTGGAAAATAGCTTGATGCAGAGCCTCAATCCCGAAGTTTTGATGAATTACGAGTGGATTTGAGGAATGGATCTGGGTGTACACAGTTTCGTCAGCAGATTTGCGGCTAAGAAGCCATAAATGTGCTATGTGAGCATACAGTCAATTCCGCTCACTTTGCTCGTTCATGTGAGCTTAAAACAGACTTGAGTTCGAGTTGCGAACAAAAAAAAACAAAAACTTAAATTTTTTAGGAAATGTATCTTGATAGTAATTTTTGTGATTTAATTTAAGTAACTGACCAAAATAGCTCACCCATTTTCGGAAGATTTTAAAAGTTATGTTTCTGATAAATTTAAAAATAAAAGTTCATGACTAAATTGATTCCTCATATATTATCTCAGTCTTCGATGTTCATAATTTCTATCATTTCACTAAATATCTTTATACATTTATCAACCGAAAATGCCTCAGTGTCACTAATTTCCTATTTTGAATTTCTCCAATTTTATACCGATTCCATTTTCATACATCTAACCAATTGTGATCATATGCCATATGATTGTGGCGATTTTCCCTGTTAGACTCATAAATTACCTTTAAATGTTTAATTGGTTTTTTCTTCCAGTTAAAAAGCAATTTTAATCTGCTATTTTCTTTCTTCAATGCTGCCTGAATAATCTACAGTAGAACAGTGTTTTAATAGTACAAATCATATTTGAATTGGACTTCATCATTTCGTCAAAAATCGCTTTCTTGCTTTCAAAAATTTTATCTAATTTATCTCTGATTATTCAATTTTTAACCGAAAAGCATAAAAATGAAATTGAATATGAAGTTTCAGTCCCAATGGGACTATATACATATTTTCAATAGTTCCAAGTAACGACTGTTTTTCAAGATGTTATTTATGCTCATGTTACTTTCTATACAGAAGAGTAGTAGCTAAGAGCTTCAGTGCAGCTAAAATGGTAGATTCAGTAATAATAATATTAAAGCAATCAAGATCAGTACATTTGGGTAAGTTTATAGACGTAACTTTATCAATTTCCATGAATTTATTATATTTAGTGTTTCAGGGTCGTCATGCCAACAGCGTGCAACTTCTACAACAGCAACTTTTCTTACTAAAAATATCTACTTTTAGCTAAAAGCTCTATAAAGACCGAAAATAAGTATGTGTCCTTTGGCTGATGTTTTCTTAAGATTAAAATGCCCAAAAAACTGGAGTATCCGTTATCATTTATTTTAATATGCACTTCTTTATATAATTCTTCTGATTTTGAATTTACTCCGGATACAAATTCTGCCCACGCAATGTTAAGTTCTAGATCCGAATAGCGAGAGCTAAAAAAATGATGTCGCTTATAAATCTGACTTCGAGAAAACTTGTTAATAACAATATCATGATGAGGCCATTTTTCACCTACCAGCTTCGAGGATGGAACAACTTCTTCAGCAAGAAATTGATAAATATTTTCTGTCCAGCGGACCATTTCAAACAGTTTGAGTACTCTTTTAAGTAGTTTCTTTGCTGTTTCTTAAATGAATTTGGATTTCGAAGTTCACTAAGACATTTGATTGCTAAAGAAATTTCAAAGTATGTCTATTACCAAAATACTGAGGGCCATAAACTTGTATCAAGCATTTGATAATATCGCAACAAGTTTTTCTTTCATGCACATATAAGTCTTAGAACCTTATGCCAGGTGAGATTTTCCCAGTATTTTGTATAGTAACCTTTTTTGAGATCTTCAATGTTAAGTTTTTGATAATTGAATTTTTCAACAACAATTTTTGCACAGAAATATTCAAGAAATGTACGGTGGAAAAAACCGAAATAATTTGCCCCATAAAGACAAATAACAAAATTCCGATTTCTTAAATGTTAATAAGAGATCGGGCTATATATTTGCTTTATCAGGTTCTTTCTGAAAACAATCACGTAAATATTCAACTATTTCATTTTGAAGATCTTTTTTATGAATAAAATTGCCTGCTAAGCCATACGGGCCTGTCTGCATTTTGAAAGCAATTTGCATAAGTAATTCTTTTTTATCATCTTCATTAATGGAATCCATTTCTATACCTTTATACTTTAAGTGTTTGTTAACTCTAATCTTTAACAAGCACGTCAGTTACATGTTCAAAATGGTTCCAATGCTCTTTTGGAAGTTCTTGATTTCTGCCTATAATAGCAAGAATGGTAAGAGAAGGAGATTTCCTGAAAGTTGTTTGATGGAAAAAGAGTCTTCAAGCGCCTTTATTATGCGGTTTTTCTCAATTCTCATCTTTTTCATCAACTACAAGACGGTACCATTTGTCAAAAAAATTAGTAATTTGCTCTTTTTCAAAATCTTGAAGTGTAAAATGAATGAAACAGGCATATTCAAGGATCTTACGCTTATATCTCACTATTCTAGAAGTAACAATTATACTAACTTCTGGAAAATCAATAGCAAATCCTACAATCATACGCTTAATTTTTGTCCACTTCTCCTGATCAAAAATCTAGTTAAGCCATAAAAAATTCGAAGGGCTTTCCCATTATTTCTTAGATAATTTACGATGTCTCTCTTTTTTAGTCGATAACCTTGTATTTCTGCTAGCTATTGGAAATAATCAAGAAAAGTTTTACACTTATTCTCAGAACATAATCCAGCGAACTCACTCAATTCGATTAAAAAAGTTAGATATGCATTAAACCACTTGTTGAGTTTTTCATCCTCATGCTCATTAGCATGTAGTAAAAAAAGCAATTATCTTGTAAGTGTGATTTTTCCTGATCCTGGATCGCAAGAATGACTACGTATTTATTTTTCCAATCGCAAATAGCATCTATAACAGCTTTTGGTTCTTTTGAATAATAGGTTTCTTTTGCAATCTTAAGTTCTTCTAGTGTAATTCCTTCGGGCAGTCATTCTTTTTCAGAGTCCCATTCTTCATGAATTTTTCTCCATACGTCCTTAGGAAGTTCAAGAAGAGGGAGATTTTCCCTTAAATTTTGTTCGACAAATACATCGCCAAGTTGGATCTTCAGATAAATTTCTTCAACATGTGGCGTCAGACAGCCAAAATCAAGATTGCAGTATTTTTTAATGATGCTTCAGCGTACTGCATGATATCAACTCCGGTTATTTTTCCATCTCCTAGAATTGACTTTCCACTCCTTTTCCCCCAATTATAAACAGGACTGTTTACTTCCTTGGAGAGCTCGTCGGATGATTAAAAAATTTAACAATATGCTTTTTTGATAACTCTTTTCTTAGCTATTCAAGTTTAAAGGAGTCTTCTCCTTTATAGACAAATTTCACCTGCCACAAGGCGTCATCATGAAGCAAGAATATCAAACAATCAATTCTACATTCAATAGCTTTTCTGCATTCGAGTTCTGTGATTGATTTCTTGTATCTAGAAGGTTTATAACCATATTTCAAAGCAAAAATACCTATATAAAGATCTGAAGAAGCAACTGCTTCTGGGCACTTATTAAGTGATCTTTTATCTCCGCAACAAAATATTCATAGCTACATCTTCATGACCTATCTACTTTAGTGCAAGACTGACGTTCTTGCGGTGTTCTTCAAGATCCTTAATTGTAGAAGATACAAATATACGAGCCATCATATTCACCAAAAATCTGCTGATCATCCAAAAATCATGACAATAAGAGTAATTAAATCTTTTTGATTGATTTGATCATTTTAGGACTTATAGAGTTGAACTGAGAATCATTAGCATTTGGTCTTTAACTGCCTAAAATACAAATTTAAACAATAATTTTTATTGTAGTTGATTTCTTACTGTAAATGCGTAAATCCGAATTATAATAATATCGCTATACCATTTAGAATTAATAATCAGAGTCTTTGAGTGTATGATACTGTTTGCGGCGAAAATTCACCAAGGAGACTTATAACTTAAATTTTATCCGTTAACGTGTTGATAGTGAAAATGAAACATAGTTAACTGCATAAAAGGATGTTGATAGTTAATTATTCTGATAAAATTTCTTTTGTTATTGTTTTCACAGGTGCATAGATTGAAGAGAACTATGAAAATATTTTCAATAATTCAGCTGAAATTAGTGCTTTCGATGAAAACTAGAACGAACATAAGGTTTGCCTGAACAAAATTTTCCACAACCAAATGAAAAGTATCACAAATAGTAATAAATCCGAGAGAGTCGTCTGTTAATGAGGTTCTCTGAGGAAAGGTAGAGTCCTCATTATCGGGTTCAGAAAAGCAAAATTCCTACATTTTTCATGCATGCAGATTAAAGGCGACCTAAATTTGTAGAATCCGAAAAAAAGAATATACAGAAAACCTTGACTTATTTTAAAGAAGAGCTTTTATGGAGTATCTTTATTTTCTACGGATGTTAATCGATGTAATGCAAAGTACAAATGCTGAAAATACGATGTTTGTTTTATTAAGATTTCATAGTACGATAAAACCATGATATGTATAAGTATAATTCCAAGGTCTTGGCTAGGATTTTCACTACAGAAAGCTTGTTTCCAACAGCTTCCGCTATAAGTGGAAACAAACCTAGCGTTTAAATATAAATAAAATATAGAAGTATGCGGAGCTGATATTTACATCTCTTTTCACTGAAAATGGATTTTCCAAAGTTCGCTTTATTAAATCTATTCTTCGAAGTGCACCTTTTGTAACTATTTGCACGGAAATCATAAATGTTTAATTCACGTCGAAAAAAATTAACACGTTATAATGCTATTATGGTTTAAGATTCTGAACCAATTTAATTTATTTCTTAAGTTTTTATTTTTTTGACAGAAGGGCGGTTAAAAATGTATATTGTGCATGGATTTGAATTTAATTCGCATGAAAAAACTGCTTTCTTTCCATATTTTTTGTATTTTTAATTATTCAGCCTGCAAAAATCAGTTGGTTTATATCGATTTTGACGTAATAGGCATTTCGGATTGAAAACTGGTGGGGAAATGAAAAATATGCTCAATAGTCAACAGGCAGAGAAAATGGGCTTACTGGAATTTGCTATGTGAATTTTAATAAAGATCACTGACAAAGTTTTTTTCCATGTTTTAATAGTTACCTTTATTTTTTGATTTACTTTTAGGTTGTTCTTTCTAGGATCTTATTGTAGCTTAAAATAGGTCCTCGAGAATACTAACATATATGAAAATGCAGATTAACGGAAAAGCCGTAGATTCTTTAAATGGCGAGTCTTTTGATATTTTAAATCCAGCAACTGGTGAAGTTATCGACCAAGTTCCTAGGGGCACTAGCGACGATGTGGCTGAAGCTGTCGAAGCTGCATCGTCAGCTTTTGACAGTTGGACTTCAGTCTCTTCTCAGCAGAGAGTTGGAGTCCTTTACAGAGCTGCTGGAATTGCAAGACAGAAAAGAGATGAACTTGCTATTCTGCTTACTAAAGAACAGGGAAAACCTATTGCAGAAGCTAAGAGTGAAATCGAGGGTTTTGCAAGCGTCCTCGAATATCATTGTGGCCTTGCACACAGTCTGCGAGGGGATTTCATTCGGGTTCCTCAAAATGGATATGCCTTTACAGTAAAGAAAGCCCTGGGTGTCTGTGCTGCCATAATTCCTTGGAACATGCCTGCTCTAATTATGGCCTGGAAAGTGGGCCCTGCTATTATTTCTGGGAATACGCTTGTACTGAAACCTTCAAGCAACACCCCTCTTACAAACCTTTCTCTTGCTTCTGTCCTTAGAGAAGCAGGTCTGCCTGATGGTGTTCTTAATGTAATTACGGGTTCTGGAGAATTTGTGGGAGAACCTCTGGTTAAAAACCATAAAGTAAAGAAAGTTTCTTTTACTGGGGATGCAGCTACTGGGAAACGTGTAGCTGAACTTGCAGTCAGTGGAATAAAGAGAGCAACTTTGGAGCTAGGAGGAAGCGATCCAATGGTGGTCTGTAATGACGCAGATATTGAAAGCGCAGTTATTGGAGCCCTTAGAGGGAGATTTTACAATTGTGGTCAGATTTGCACTTCTGTCAAGAGGCTATATGTTTTTGAATCCGTAGCCGAAGAATTTATAAGAAAGTTTGAAACTGCTATCAAAAAATTGAGGATCGGAAATGGGATGTCTAATAATGTCGATATGGGCCCCCTCAACAACCAAGGGCAATGGGAATATATGAAAGATCTTGTAGCAGAAATTGAAGAAAAGGATGAGGGTAGAATCGTTACAGGAGGTCAGGTTGTAGCAAATAACGCCTTAAGCAGGGGGTATTTTTTTGAGCCAACTCTTGTTTTGGATGTTCCCAGGAAATCCAGAATTTTAACGGAAGAAGTATTTGGTCCTGTGTTGCCTCTAGTCAGAGTCAAGGATCTTGATGAGGCAATTGAAGAAGCAAATAATACTAGTTATGGCCTTGGGGCATCTATTTGGACCACTAATTTAGACAAGGCTCGTTTAGGGTGTGAGCAATTGAATGCAGGAATTGTATGGATAAATCAGCATCTTAAGGTAGCTCCGGAGGTACCTTTCGGGGGGATTAAAAAAAGTGGAATAGGAAACGAGAACGGACCTTATGCTCTTTCTGAATACTTGAATCTAAAAACTATAATGATAAAAACTTGAATACACTTCCCAAAGACAAAATTTTATCTAATGTTCAATTTTGTGAACCATAATATAAGTATTTATTTTTGATGAGCCAGCTAATTATGGCTCATCGATTCGTCTTTTAAAAAATAATTTAAAAAAACTGCGGAGCTTAATTTTTATATTTTGGTAGAAGCTGCATAAATTCGGAAGCCTCCATAACGGGCACACTGTCAATTATGCAGATATCTGACCATGGAAGGTTGAAAGCTCCATATGCTTCAGCGGTTTCTGCTTCGTAAAGGATATAATAACGGTTTCCTGAAAGGTCAACCCACTGGTTAATGATATCGATTCCTTCTGGAACCTTCATTTTCCTAAAATGTTCAAGAATCTTATCGCGGTTCGAAGGGTCCCAGGTACTTACATCCATGAATAACATCTTTTATCCCTCTCTATTTTATCGCTGTTCATTAAACTTCCCCGGAAGCTCGCTGTTTTTTATAGCAGCCGGGATTCTTCTTAAAAGCTCGACTTAATAAGAAATAATATGCTATGTGGCAGGAGTTCTGACATGCAAGCTCTCAAGATGCTGATTGAAGGCAAAAATTCAGATTTTTTAATCGGCTTGTCTTACATTATCTATCCTTGTCAAAATCTCAATTAATGACAAATTTGGAAAGACAGTTAGTAATGCAGAATTCCTTCTGATTTACAGACATTACATTAATATCCCTTAGACTATATAATAGTTCGTCTTAAAAGATTGTATTGAGTCTAATGACCTTTCTTCCATACAAAATATTGTAATGAAAACCCAAGAAAAAGCTCCCTACGAATAACCAATGTTATTGCAATTATCACTTTTTTAATGAGAGAGTTTGTAAATTCGAATCCTTCTTTAATAAAGCCATTTATATTTCTTTTTGGACAGTCGGTCGAAGAGAACATTCGTGCAAGGTAAAGCCAGAAGAGCTAGCAAACTACATAACCTTCCCAATATGTTCCTACTCCTATTATACAAATGATACATTTATGCGTAAAAGATTTGCCCAGTGAAATTGGTACTTGAGAACACAGGAAACAACTTCCAATACCCTTAGATAGAAATCCAGATTTTTTCTTCTTGCATTCAGAGAAATCTGTTCTGTTCTAGAGATAAGAAATTGTGTAAATAATGTGTTTTCTATAATAAAAAGGTGGATAATTAATTTGTTCAATAACAGCTCCAAAAGGCATATCAGCTTTTGTGCTCAGCCACTGATTTCCATTTATTATGAGGCTCTTATTAAGACCTACGAGGGAACATGAAATCCTATTACAATGGATTTTAGGAGTTCTTGGATGTTCTAAGATTTCCCTTTGTGAGTTTATTCAGTAACTTGGACCCAACAGTTAAAGTCATAGAATCAATGTTAAAAAGTACCCGTCGATTATTACTCACGCTATCTTATTGTCGTCGCTCACGATCTATATCATTCTTTATTCGCCACACTACGCAGTTATTTAGCTTGATAGATCTTCTACAGGGAATTGAACCTTTTTCTCAAATATCATAATTTTTAGGTTATTTGAATTTAAATATATAAATACCAACTCCACGAATTATATCCTAGTTTACTCCTTGGTTAACAGCTTTTTCCAGACTATTTTCCCCGTATCGCGTAAGGTTGCTGAAAAAGCAACTAAATTCGTGGAGTACTTGTGTTAATGACTTTGAGAGAATTGTTTATTCTGAAAGTGATGCTTAGGCTTAGAATCAGTTGATTGTTTGTCCAAAGTCCAGCAGTGGCAGTCCAATATTATCAAGTAGTGCGATTTTTTTTCATTGCGTGTCAAATTATAGGCTAGATAATCATCAAAGATTTTGTCGGTAGAATGTATGGAGTGACACGTATGCATATAGGCTACAATACGTAGTAAATCAAGCTTGGTTATTTTCCATCAGAGAATCTACTTTTTATTGTAGTTTCCTGTAAGTTGAAAGCTTGATATTTAAAACATAGAGAAACTGCATAAATACTTTGAAATAAAGGACTCACATTAATTCAGGACTACGTACTTGAGTATACAAATAAGTATAATTATACACAGTGGTTTAATTTTTCATTTAAGACAGTTAAGAGTTTTCTATTTCCAATTCAACTTCTTAAGTCCTAGATAATATCGGTTGAAAAATTTCTAAAGATATCCGAGCTTAACGCTCTAGTAGTCAACTCTCATCCAATTTTTTAGCACATTTTAGGCTTTTTTAAAGATTGCTCATCAAAAATTAAAGTAGCAGAATCCTAATTGAGATCTCTGAGAATTTCATCCGTTTTCCGTACCATGCCAATTCTTTTGAATATGAAATTCACTGCAGCATTGTGCTGTTCCTCAGATCTTGAGGCCATAGCGTCCTCGACAAAAATCTGACGAAATCCGTACTCGTAGGCAAACCTCGCTGTGCTCTCAACGCCAAAATCTGTTGCAATTCCACAAAGCACGATCGTCTTAATCCCACGTCTCCGTAGCTGGAGTTCGAGATCGGTTCCATAAAATGCTCCCCATTGCTTTTTAGTGATAACGATATCACTTGAAGTTGGAGCAATTTCAGGTACAAATTCAGACCAATCCGGAGAGGGGATTGTACGATGGGAGAATGATTCATCGCTTTCAGGGTTTAGAATCGTTGCTTTTGTTATTATTACATGAACAAGGAATACCGGCATCATGTTTTTTCTGAATGTGTTCACTAGTTTTGCTGCATTATTTATAACATCTTCTGCAGAATAGGGCTTAGTAGGCTGCGCAGTTATCCCTTTCTGCAGATCTATGACCACAAGGGCTGTTTTAGTTTTATCAATGACTACTTCCTGCAGATCATCACCAATTGCATTAACATCAGATTATATTTAATCACTCTGGTTATAGGTGATGTATCGTTGATTAGAGAAGATAGTCGTTATGATTGCGTTCTGATAGCTTGTGATTGTTTTGGAACCATTTTATAATAAAAAATTTGATGGAGAGACCTATACCATAGGGAGAAAAGTACCTCGCCTTTTTTGAAGTAGATGATTATGTTGAATTACCGGAGATTGCCAAATTTCCAATATGGTTTAGATATAGACTATTTTGGAGTTTCTCTTCTTCAAATTCATACTTTTCCTTTTTTAAGTTGTTTAAGATGCTATTTAGATTTCTTTAATGTCATTCAGTCTACCTATATACTAAATTTTTGACTTAGTGTTTATAATTGATTCACAATTTCTTCAGATATTTATCCAAGTGGAAATCCATGTAGGTTACCCACGAAAATGATCTGCAGCAGTAAATTTAGTCCTCAAATACCGATTTTTTTGATTATTTATGCTAGTCTCACAATATTTTTTTCTTTTATCAGCTAGTGATCTTTTATAAGTTATGCGTTCCCATATTTTGTGTAATGATTTAGTAAACAAATTGCTTTCATTGGAAGAAAGGAATTAAAATGGTGCTATTAACTTATTCGTCGATTTGTTTCTCAAAATGAATTAGTTAATCGGTGTTCGAATATTCCGAATAAAAGATGAAATATAACTGGGGTTTTTTTGAAATCATATATATATACATATATATTGGAATATATATAAGAAACCTCCGCATAAAAGATAATTCATTCAAAAAACTATCCAAAAGGGAGTCTGAAGTGAAAAAATACATGGCAATTTTGAGGATACAGTAATATTTGATGTAAGAAAAATAAGAAAAAAGAGTTTGAAAACTTGCTCAGGAATGAACTTGGTTACATATCAACCACTGATCCTTATGGAATTACAAAACAATATTTGAAATAAAAATTAATTTGGAGAATTTTTAAAAAATAACTTTCAAGTTAGGTCAAGGATTTAAGAGCTAATTTGAGATCTTTAATATTTCTCGTTTTTTAGGAAAAACGGAATGCTAAATTCTGTAATCACTACTCTTGTACTCTGCCCATTCCCTAATCCTGTGAAAGCTTTTAAGGAAATTAAACGCATTCTGAAATCTTCAGGTGAGGTTAATACCTCTAAAGCACATTTTCTGTAGCAACCCCTTATTTCCTTGTTTTAAAAGATTAATTGATTCAGTTCTTTTTTCCTTTTTGTGATCCTACGAAGCTAGTATAGTTAAGAACATAGAATAAGTTGACTCCACCATTCAGGGAGCAAAAAAATTGGCTTTTAAGGAAGCTTTCTCGAAAATACGATAGAAAACCCAAAGGTTTAATTCATGAATTCTTTAGTTTTGAAATTTTTTTAGAATAGGAGTTATGCAGTTGAGGTGTAAAAATCAAGGACATTAGATTTTGAGATTTAAACTTAGATCTTAGAAATAAAAGGTTTAATAATATTGATTTTTCAGTTTAACTGCAAAAGCCCTATATTGTTTATCTCCAAACGGCTATTTAATTTTTGGCGGATCTATATACAGTTCCTGCCAAATTTGGGTAGCATTCAATTGTTTTGTCAGCCTTAAACGCAGAATTCCTCTCCAAGAGTAGTATCAATACACTCACGACACATCATTCTAGGAAGATCTTTCTTTAGCGTCAAATGGGCTAGCGGATATCCTCCCTTCATCGGCAACTCCACCTGCTTTATGTGTTCCATGCAGAGGCCTTTTCCACAGACGATGCAAATACCAACTGCTTCATTGACTTTATTCTCTTCAGAGCAATCATAGCATCTTAGCATTCTTGGTCACCTCAACAAACCTCATTAAATAAGCAGTTCTCTTTCAGGGATACATGACAAGGCAGGCAAACAATTCTTTTGATATGCTCAAGGTCGGGCTTCAGCTCGATCGGATAATTTCCTTCCCATACAGGGATTTCTTCATGTATAAGGTGTTCCGTACAAACTCCTCGCCCACATACTATACAAATTCCAATAGCGTCTATGTCTTTGCCTTCTCTGGCGCATTCGTAGCATTTCATCGGTTTTCCTCCAAATCATGAGACTTGTTTCTTTCTCCGAACATCTCTACGTCTAAAAGTAATGCGAGTATAACTAAATAGATTTTGGCCGATATTTTCATGGCTACTATAAGAGTCGTCTCTTTTCCACAACAAAAAAGAATTTTGCCTACTACTTATATACAATAACCGTATTGCAGCAGACCTCATAGCTGTTTTTTCACTTTTAGCATATATAACAATTGCTAGCTTATCTCTTTTAGTTGAATTGAAAGCTTTTAAGCAGTTTATAATTAATTCTCCTGCTCGTAATTTCATTTGCAGTTTTTGTCAAATAGAACTTGAAAACTCAAAGCATAAAAATAAGTGGAATAGGCTTTACAGTTAAGAATATATTTTTTCAATTAAAGGCTAACATTATTGATTTCTCAGTTAAATAGTGTAATATTCGTCACTTCTCTATAAATTCCACTGTCCTGAATTCAACTCAATTACGGGAACATTTAGGCTTACCAATTTTTATGTCATAAATAATAAAAATTCTTTAGAAGCCGTCTATAGGCCGGAAAGCGTCTGTCCATTTTCTGCGATGTCTGTAACACTATCGCAGGATGCTTTCATACCGTTTGGTTCGAGCGTATCAGTTTAATTTTGCTTGTCGTATGTCACAACCCGTACAATAGTTCGACATATATTTCTTTATGGAATTTTTTACCCTAACAGTTGACTCAAATTAGACTTTCAGGCTTCTCCACATTGTCTTGCGAGCTTAGCACATCTGCATGAATACTGATGCGCCTCATAATAGTAGGGTTATTTCAATATCAATAGACGCAAGTAAAAAGGTAATATTGGGATGGAAAATTAGTCAAAAACAGGCCATGAAATCAAAAATGCAGATGCTCTTATAAGGCAATCAAATGAGACGAATGTCTGATTTTTATGTAATGGATCGGAAATACGATTCAGAAAAAATATATTTTATAATTAGAGAAGAAATCAAAGAAGATTCAATTATACCTGTAAGAAAGAAAAAAGGAAGAAAATAACAGGAAAATATAGAAACAATTAAACCTTGTCTTTGACAAAACAAATAAAATCAAAGAAATATTGTGGAGACAATATTTTCTATAGTTAGGAGTAATTAGAAGAGATACTAAGGGCAAGGAAATTCCGTTATCAAGTAAAAGGGTTCTGTTGCAAAAAATCCTAATATTGAAGTAAAACTTTAGTTTCACAGCAAAGAACATGATACAGCAGCAGCTTTCAATTCCTCTGGCATTGGCAAAATACAACATATCCCTACCAAAAGTTGTCGACTTAGTTGTCGATCAAATCCTGAGCAAGCTTTTCGATTGATTCCTTAGTCTCACCCTAAATTCAATCCTATACACCTTTGTCCCGTGACATACTGAAACTGCCGATGGCTCAATCCCTAATTTGCCGAAATTGCCTGTGAATGCCCTCTATTTAAAGTTTTATCTTAATACTGCCTTTTTGCTGGGATAAGATCCCATGTAGCTTTTTGACACAGACTTTCCATAATCATCAAGCATTATATTCACAATCTGAATTTGTATATTGTATATAAATATATTATTATTAGTGCGAAAAATTGCAGTAAGGTATTGATCTACGAATTGATTATTTCTATAAAAACCGCAAGTTTTTAAAAATTTACCTATTTTTTCCAAATGCATTTCACGATACCACTTAAATAGTCACACTCTTTAAGATCGTTAATAGAAACTAAGGTAAGGTTTGAAGGTTCAGAATATGACTATTTACATGACCAACTCGCACAACTCGTTAAGAAAAAAAGTATCTGAGGAAAACCTCAAGACTTCAATAGAAAAAACAAGAAATAAGACTGAAAAGGTTGTAGGTGTCGGGAAAATAATAATTGCAGATTTTGATATAGTAGATTCCAGCAATCTTAATAGACAATTTCTCCACTATGAACGAGACGTTGGAAGCAACAAGGTAAAATCTGCCAAGAAAAAACTTATGTCCATGAATCCGGAAATAAAAGTGGAGACGATCAAGGAAAAAATAACCAATGAAAATGTAGACTCATTAGTTCCTCCTTGCGACCTGATCATAGATGCACTGGATAATTTTGATACGAGGCATGTTTTGAATAAGCTTGCAGTTGAACGAAAAATACCCTTTATCCACGGCGCAGTTTCAGGGTACAGAGACAAAGTGACAACAGTAATTCCAGGAAAAACTCCATGTCTTTGCTGTATATTCCCTAGCTCATTTAAAAAAGAAGTATTTCCGGTACTTGGAACAACCCCAGGGGTAATTGGCACAATTCAGGCAAATGAAGCAATTAAATATATCACAGGGCAGGGAAGGCTTCTGGAAAATCGTCTCTTGTTATGGGACGGTTTTTCAAGCTCTTTTAGCGAACTAAATATTAATAAAACCGAAAATTGTCCAGTATGTGGAATTACTAATAGAAAATGAAATCAACTACATGCTACTGAAGTAACTGGTATGGATGTCCCTGACAAATCTGACCATATTATCCGTATGTGTGGTTGACAGATACTCCAGAGACTTTAAGATATATCTATAGTCTAGTATTCTATGTTCGATGTATCTAGTACCATTAAAATCAGCATCAAGTTCAAAACCTGGTAAAAAAATAATCTGATAAACATTATATTCTGTTTTAGATAGGGTTTTTGCTATAATCTGAAGAAAATTACTCCAAACCAATATTAACAGTCTTAAGAAGGCAAGTGCGAAATCCATTCATGCGCTTATAAAGTTAAGCTCGATGGATGGGAAGCAAGTGCTTCAATGGACGGTCAGCTACCCAAATATGGTAAAAAAGCCAACCGGTAGCGACTACTGCATCCACAACCTGCAACAAACTGCATTTGGAGCAATTGGGAGAAAAGCAATAACTTATGACCCTAAATGGAATGAAGGAAATTACTGTGGGAACGAAATACCTGTACAAGGACTCGCACTCGCACACTTGGTAAACCAAATAGCATACCTGATCAATGCTTCGATGCAAAAGAAGTTTGGAAGAGTTCAGCAGAACGAACAAGTACTATACCGTCCACCAATTTTCAGGTCGAATGCTACCTGAATCATCAGGGAGACACCTTTACAAAGCGTTTTGAAGCAAATTAGTATCTCTATACTACAAAATGCGTGGATTCTTCGACCTTTCAAAGAACGAGTCTCTTATAGAGAGTTTTGCTGGAGTTACCGCGAAATACTTAGTAATCTCCATGACATCAGATTGGCTAATCCTCCGTATCGATCTCAAGAAATCAGGTCTCAAAATGGACATGATGCCTTCTTGCTTGAAAAGGGGCAGACGAATTACCTAATAAAAAGTTTTCTATCGAATATTCTTGTAAAAGACAGCATGAATCAGAATTTCTATTCAGTTTTCATAGAGAGCAATCGAGAAAGTACCAAGACTCATGGTAAAAAAGAGGGTCTACAATCAACTGTCATATCAAAAGATGGAAAGCTGGAAGGTATTGTCACCTTCTGGGATATTAAAATGCAGTAGCCTGTAAAATAACTGAATTAAATGAGATAATTACGCTTGATGTCAGGTATGTTCATGGAGAAGATAAAATTGAGACTACATTCATAATGGAAAACTACTCAATTTCTGCACTTCCAGTCATCGACTCAGAAAACCATATAATAGGTATGGTTATAGGTGATAGCGTAAATACTCTTAGCGGAAAGTTCCGTTAATTCAGAAGAAGACTCAAAATTAGAGTTTTTTTGTCCTCACAATTATTTAAGTACAATACCTAAAAGATTAGATATGTCGTATAAAGCAGAATGATAGAATAGCATTATACGCTAAAAATATTAAATATGTTTAGAACCTACTATAAATGACGTTCTCATCTGTTGCTGCATAGCAAAGAGCTATTCCACGAAAATTCCATTCAGTAAATATCCCTTAAAAATATAGTCAATATAATGAAGAGATAAAATCAAAAGATGTAACTTGTGGATCCAATATTAAATCTCTTTTATACGAGATCATGTCTTTCAAACTTCAATAAATATCCAGGTGAGAACGCAACTTATTCTCCAAAATATAACCTAAGAATATGCTTTTTTTGATTGATTACAGCCACAAAAAACCTTTTTTAGGATCATTTACTACAGATACCAGTTTTTATATAATTCAATTAAACTTGACATACGAGTTGAACTGAAAAATCTATCGCCTTTTAAAATACGAATTTAAAGCACATTGTTTATTGAGTTTGATCCTGTACCTTAAGTGTGTAAACCATAATATTGCCAGCTGATAGTAGTAAATCCTTTTACAAAAAAGCGACCCTAATTCCCCTGTAAAAAGATCTCATCAAACCCTACAACCACATTTCTTGTCTTTCAGGATCTGTACCTGTTCCTCATAAGAATTCACAAATTCATTCTGAAAGGCTTTTCCTGTGGCTAGAGAAGGCTCTAAAGGAGTCTGATGCTTATAACCACGCTCTGCCATCTCATGGACAAGGGATTCGTGTCGAATGTAAAGCGCTTTCAGCCTTGCTTTCCATCGTAATGTTTCTGGATGATGGGTGTATGCCTTCTTATTGTTAGTTATTATGGACCATATAGCATGTAATTCTCTGTGTTCTCCCAGAAGATGCTGTCTGCATAACTTCTCAGGGGATATATCCCAAATTCTCATAACACTAATCTGAATACATTCAGAAAGAGCTTTCGGAAATACGGTTTACTCATCCTAAAAACTTAGTTTAATATTTTGCATCTGATTCTTTATTCTGAGATTTTTTTATCGACTTAATGGAAAATATTTCTATGAATAGTAGAGTATTTTCTGTTCTCTGGCATTATTTTGATTTTACTAATTGCTGCATCGCGTTCTCCACAGATAGACACTAAAATGTAATCTATTTTTTTCAATATAAAAAGAGCTTCAAAATCAATCTACAACACTACACAATGATTTCGGTTATAAAAACCAAAAGATGCAAAGGAAATTTTGTTAAAATTGAGCGAAGAGATATCAAGATATCTAGTTCCCGATGAGCAATAGGTCCTAGTTTTTCGTTGTGAATCATAAGCACAATAAAAGTAGATACGAAAATTTTGGTGCTCCTCATTAAATTAGTTGGCGTAATAAAAATTTTCTAGTTTAGCAGTTCTCTTAACATCCATTTGATTTTATTTTTTTTCCTTTCTTTTGCAGGAATATTCTTTTCCAAAGATCTATTTTCCTTTTTTGTTAATCCCATGTGATCTTGGTAAAAGTTAAAGTGAGTACAATAAAATCTCATTTGATTGTAAAACCATTTAACTTTCTTTGAGAATTCTATTGTTTTCTTTAAATTCTATCGCTTTAATGTCCAAAAATTATATACTGTCTTTCTAGTAAACTCTTTGATATTCTCCTTGATCTATATTTTTACCAAAAATTATTTTTCCCCCCCAACTTTTCGGAGCTTCGTTTCATGTTTATTTTTGATAACCAAGCATATTTCGAGTATTTACAGATATTGGTACTGTTTATTGGGTCTTTTTCTCTTTCCATTCCTGGGAAATACTATCCATTCCCTATACTTTTTCAAAAAAGCTTCAGCATAGAATTTCTATCCGTCTCTGATGAAAAGAGATTTTAATCTGAAAGATGCTTATCTGCAACCCCTATTAATTCATCTACTACACATCGTTTGTTAACAAATCTATTTAGAGCTTATACAATTGGAATACAAAACCAATAGCATTAAGCATACAACTTCCCATATTTAAATTTTAACTGTGACACTCCAATACCTATTTTGCAGCATAAGTGCTTAAATTCACAAATTGAATATATCAAGTTCTTTCTTTAAGTCTCATTATGTTTTTGTAATTCTCAGAACTTACATGATTGATACCGGTATAAACCTTGATATATTCCCATTGTAGCTTTTAAGCTTGCAAAACAAGTTTATTGATCTTGATTTTGGTGTAATAGAGAAGTGTGATTATTAATAAGTGGAAAATGAATAAAACTATCAGAAAACAATTTAAAAAAATTAACTTGCTGAAATTTGCCTATTGAGTTTGCTGAAGGGATCCAAATTAATTGAAGCGTGGAGATTCAGATATATGCATAAGCTGTTTTACTTTGGTAAGACCAAGTTTCGGTATGGGAAACTATCTCAGGGAAAGTACCAAATAATTACTCTCTGCAGTAAAAGGGAGTGTGATATTAAAAAAGCATATGTATGGATTCGTTTTGAAGCTCACAGCAATAAAAAAATAGCGAAAAACCAAATAAAGTTTATGACTTTATCGAAACTTGTAGTTCTGCACCTTACATAGAATTATTCAGCCAGCGTAATCGAGATGGACGGACCATATGAGTGCCTGATATCCAAGAATGATTTCAAAACTAAATGTGAGTTCAGTCGTGGTCTATCTGACATAGTTGATATTGAAATTCGAAACAGAATATAATAAAACGTATCAAAGTAGTGAAAATTCTGTAAAATTGATATGGAAGGAATTGACTTATTGCATACAACAATTATAAGGTAGGATAGCCACATCGTAAGCAGTGACATTCTACATTATTTTGTGAAAATGAGAAAACACTCACTTTTACTCAAAAACTGTCACGAGATAGTAGAGAATATAATCGAAATCATTGATCCTGCAATTCTACTCAAAGATGTAATGTCTAACGTGGGAAAATTACTCAAGTTTAACTTGTCAGTTTTCTCTATGACTAGGGCAAACTACCTGAAAATATAAAAATAAGAATAATCGAATCGAAACAATAATTATTTTTTAAAAATCTATGCCATAAAAAAATATGTACAGTCCCCTAACATAAATACACAAAAATTAATTATTTTTTGAAGTACTGGCATTTATACAACTTGTGCTATATTCTCGCTAAACGCTGATATCTCAAATCAAAAGTAATGGCAGAGTAGGAAATAACAAATTTTGTAGTTACATCCACGATGATAGCTAATTTATTATTAAAAGTAAAAGAGTTGAAATACATGATCAATAAACATAAATTGTATTCTGCAACCTTTGCTTCAATAGGTATGATTTTAATGCTGGTAGGTATCGCAGGAGCAGCACCATTTGCATATATTACCAACTATGGCAGCAACAATGTGTCTATAATTGACACCGCAACCAACACTGTTACAGCGACATTAGAGGGAGTGCCTGATCCTTTTGGAGTTGCAGTTAACCCAACTGGAACAACAGTGTATGTGACAAACCCTAGCAGCAATAATATCTCTGTAATTGATACAACCAATAATACTATTACAGCCACTATGAATGGGTCAACCATTCCTTATGGAATTGCAGTTACTCCGGATGGATCAAAAATATATGTGACAAACTCTGATTTCAACAATGTCTCTGTAATTGACCCAGTAAACAATAATATTACAGCCACTGTGACTGTAGGAAGCGGTCCGAACGGAGTTGGAGTTAGCCAAGATGGAACAAAGGTGTATGTAACTAACTTTGTGAGCAACAATGTCTCTGTAATTGATACGAGCACAAATAAAGTTATAGCCACGGTGAATGTCGAAAATAATCCTTTAGGAATTGCAGCCACCCCAGATGGAACAAAGGTATACGTGGTGAACTATGGCAGCTACAACATTTCTGTAATTGACACAGCATCGAACACTGTTGTTAATAATGTGAGTGTCGGAAATAATGCCAATGTGGATGTCGGGTCTAATCCTTGGGCAGTTGCAATCACCCCGGATGGGAAAAAGGCATATGTGTCGAGCATTAATCCGTATGCAACCGGCAGCAGCACAGTTTATGTAATTAATACAGCCACAAACACAGTTACAAACACAATGAGTGGATTTAATTTTCCTTTAGGAGTTGCAGTCACCCAAGATGGAAAAAAAGTTTATGTTGTGAACTATTTACGCAATACTATATCTGTAATTGACACGGCAACTGACACTGTTACAGACACGGTACCTGTCGGTAACCAGCCCATAGCCTTCGGGAAATTTATCGGGTAATATCCGAACGATTTCTGCAATTAAATGCAGTACCTTCTGCTAATATGATATGACACACCATTGAGCAACGTTCAGTTGAACGCAACTGCTTCGGTAGGTGGAACTTTGATATATATTTCAGCAGGTATTGTACTGAATGCAACCCAGCATCGTGCATTGAATACTACCTTCATGCCAAATGATACTACAGACCATACTCTAGGATCAACGATTGCTCCAATAAATAATATTGTCGACTCCTACAATTACTTGAGTAATCCTGATGGCATATCTTATAGAATAGTGTTGAGTAGTACTCAGCTGATGCTTATGCTCCAGTAAATGGAACCTTTGTCTACACTCCTGCATGAGAAAATGTATTAGACAGAGGTACGCACACAATGGATACTATTTTCACACCAACTGATACTATAAACAACGCTAACGCGTCGGTGAGTGTCTTGATCGATTTTATCTATAAATATCCAAAACCTGGCAGAGATTTTGGACCCAATTATGCCGGTTATTTCTAAATTTTTTTATGGTATTGAAAAATTGAGTTTCTGATTCAATTTATTCATATTTTTAATTTTGTTCCAAATACGATATATTTATTTTTTTGAGTTATATATTTAGCTGCACACAAGTATGAACAATAGATAAATGAATGAAAATATACATAAGCAAGCGGTTCACATTCAAAACTTGATCCAGAAAATATCAGATTAAACACTAAGATTCTACCGGAGAAAACGGAACCAAAAAAGACATGATGGAAATTAGGAAATTTACGCAATGTCTGACAGGTGTGAAGCCCCCATACGTAATAATATTAGAACACTTGTGGAAAATATTATAGTAAAATGCATAGAAACATCTATTAAAAGAAGTTGAAGGTAGTTTTGAAATAAGCCCAAAATGTAATTCGCTAAGTCATTTATATTTGCTCATCCTTTAAAGTAAAAATGTAGGTTTCTTCTAATTTATGTGTTTCAATCAAAAAAGCAAAGATAGGTAGATTTCAGTACATTACATAATATGCAATATTAAGGAGAAGTGTTGATGGACTTTCGATCTAATTTATTTGGCAAAGATGAAAATCATGAATTTTTAAACGCGTGTCGATTAGGGCAAATAGAAAAAGTAGAGAGATTTCTAAAAAGCAACAAGATTGATATTAATTCACAAGAAGAATATGGTAAAACTGCTTTGATTTTTGCGACAGATATGGAGTACAAGGATATTGCAGAGTTGCTTATTAATCACGGTGCTGATCTCAACATTCAAGAAGAACATGGCGAAACAGCTTTGATTTCTGCGGTAAAGATAGACCGCGTTGATATTGCAGAATTGCTTATTAAAAGTGGTGCTGATCTTAATATTCAAGATGAAAATGGAGAGACTGCTTTGAGGATTACGGTAAAAACAGGGAATAAACATATTGTAGAGGTGCTTATTGAAGGTGCTGCCGATCCTAATATTCAAAACAAAAATGGTGACACTGCTTTGATTTGTGCGGCAGATAGGGGACGTAAGGACATTGTAGAGTTGCTCGTTAAAGGTGGTGCCGACCTTAATATTCAAGCCAAAAATCATAACACTGCTTTGAATGCTGCAGCAAAACTAAAACGTAAAGATGTTGTAGAGGTGCTTATTAAAAGTGGTGCTGATCTTAATGTTCAAGATAAAAAAGGTAAAACTGCTTTGATTTGTGCTACAGACATAGAGTCGAAGGATATTGTAGAGTTGCTTATTAAAGGTGGTGCCAATCTCGATATTCAAGACGAATATGGTAAAACCGCTTTGATGTATTCGGCACAAACTGGGTATAAGGACGTTGTTGAGTTGCTTATCAAAGGCGGCGCTAATCTCGATATTCAAGACGAAAATCACAACACTGCTTTGGAGATTGCAGCAAAAATGGAATTTAAGGACATTGTAGAGTTGCTTATTAACGACGGTGGCAGTTTCATATCATAATTTTATTTGAAAAGCACACAGATAGCTAAAATTTCCATTTCTGATGTTTATTTGGCACTTGAGAAAACGCAGAAACAAGACCATAAGCTTCGCTATTTCTCATACAAATGTCTTCACAAGCGTCCCGTATATACAGATGGACCCAGGCTAGTTGTTTATATATACTTGAAAAAATGTAGAACCCAAAGCTTCAGCTATACGAGATCTCACACTACTGTTTCCATCATTGGTCAATCTAATTAAATCACTCCATGCCTGTTGTTTATCGAGCACTTGAGAAAAACAGAAACAAGAGCTCAGCTACATGATATCTCACATCGCTTTTTTCATCATTGGTTAGTATATGTAAGTCGTTCCATGTCTGTTGTTTAGCTGGCAGGGGAAAACTTTTTCTAATTCTCTAACGCTAGAAGACGTTCTGCAGGATCGTCGCTGAGACAGTGATTTTTAATTTTCTCTTGATCTATCAATTGTCAAACACTTAAATTTCAATAAAAATATATGATTCATCGTTTTTACTGATACATAGGTATATATATCAAAAACGGTGGGTTTTTTTCAGTTGCACAAAAAACCAGAAAATTCTTTTAAAAAATCTTGTAGACAATATATACTTTTTATTAAAAACAACGCAATAACTACTAACCAAAAAGTTGATATTTTTATCACTTGAAGGTCTCACTTGAAAGGTAGTTTTGAATACTTTTTTAATACACAACTCTATTAATTTATTAAAGAAAGCAGTGAAAGGAATAATTAAATGAAAAAAAAACCAAACTAGCTTTACTGCAATGATGGTATCCTACATGCGTGCCTATCATGCCATGCATAATACCCCTAAAATTTTTGATGATTTTCTGGCCTATCATTTGATATCTGATGAGAAAAAAGCATTAATAGAAAAAATTTTGATTGAACACTATTTGACTTGTAATAAAGGGTTAGATCATCTTGATCATGCTGGATTGCTCTTCGATCAGGTTATTACTTCGACATTCTTAATGCAAACAATTAATGGCGTTATCAGCAGTGCACAATATTCGGAAAATACCTTAGAAGAGACTGTCAAACAGGGAATTAATCAGTATATAATCCTTGGAGCAGGATGGATACCTTTGCTTTTCGGCGACCAGATTTGATGGAGAGATTGGAAGTATTTGAGGTTGACCATCCAGTCACACAAAAATTTAAGCTTCATCGCCTTGCTGAGTTGGGATGGCAACTTCCAGCGAAACTGCACTTTATTCCTATAGATTTCACTAAGGAAAGTCTAAAAACAGTACTTTTGAGCTCATCATTTTATGACCCAACGGTCAAAAGCTTCTTTAGCTGGCTTGGTGTCACATCTTACTTAACCCAAGAAGAGAGATATTTGCAACACTGCGTTTCATCGCTGAAATTGCCCCTGCGGGCAGCATAGTTGTTTTCAATTATGCAGATACCAATGCATTTATCCCTGAAAAATTATCTCCACAAATGCAAGAATTTTTGAAGCTTTTGCGAAAGATAGGTGAACCGATGAAAATGGGAGGCTTCGATCCTTCAAGTCTGACTGAAGATCTCGAAAGTTTAGGATTCCGTCTTCATGAGAACGTGTTTCCAGCCGACATCGAAAGATGCTACTTGCAGGAACGCACGGATGGATGTTCTGAGTATGGGTACTTTGCATGTGCAGTTGTCAAATAATTAGGCATACAATGGTTCCATGTTCTATTGGTCAATATTTTATGGCTGTGTACCGATAGTTCTTCAAAATAAAGCCAACAAAATTATTTCGAGCTACTGTTCAGATAGGTGCTTATATTGATTACTGAGGCATTTTAATGGAAATTTGAATTAAAACTTTTTAAATATAATTAATGAAAATGTATTTATTATGGAAAAAAATGAAGTGCTTAAAAAAGCATATTTTGAGGAGATAAAAGGAGTTAATATATTACACATTAAAGGCAAACCATATGAAATGGGTTATCAGAATGGTTATTTGCTAGCGGATAAGATATACTTGATGATTAATAGGACTCTTTTAGCTACTACTGCGTATGTTGTTTCACAGACTGGTTTAAATCTGGAGAAGGCGGAGGAAATATTATGGGTGGGGCAAAAGGCGGCTGAGTCTTTTTTACATAAGAATTCAAAGAAGAAATGATAGGGATTGTTGATGGAGTGAAAGAAGCGGGAGTAAATATAACTCTAGGGGATATTTTGCTTTGGAACACTAATTATGATCAATGGTGTATTTATTGCCATCCTAGTTATTGGCAAGGTGATAATCAAGCTAAAAATTATGGAAAGTTTCAACCATTGAAATAATCAAACCATCTAATGGAGGTTGTAGTAGTTTTAGTGCGTGGAGTGAATGGGCTGGTGGTGATGGAAAACTAATATTTGGTAAAAACTGGGATAATTTTAATATGCCTGAGCAATTGCCAAATCGAATGTTGATCATAGCAAGCCCCGAGGATGGAATTGGTAATGCTTTTTTAACTTATCCGGGAATGATCAGGCTGGATGATGGTATCAATGTGGATGGCATAGCGATGATGACTCATTTGAACTCTATGCGACATGAAACCATGAAAGGCTGCAGCATAGCTATATTTACTCGTTTATATTGACTTACACGAGAACATTGGATGACGCAGTTGAGATTTTCAAAAAATATCACCGTTGTGCAGGTATTGCTTACCATGTAGTTGATGCCAAAGCAAAAAAAGCAGTCGTAGTAGAAATATCTTCTAAGAAATTCTGCTGCTGCTACCCGATACAGAATGTAGAAGCACTATGGCAAACGAATCATTCCAACTGCTATCCGGGTTGGATGGGTTATTCTGGTTACAATATGGTAGCTGATCAAGTTCTGGTAAACCAGCTTAAGAATATCTCAACTATCGAAAACTGACAGAACAGTCTAAAGGACTCCTATAACGTTTATGTCCAAGCTCCTAGTCGCTTTGAACGCTATCAACAGTTGATTCATGAGTATTACGGCGATATAACGGTTAATAAACGCAATAAAAATATTAAGTGACCGCTATGATCCTTATACACACCTTAATCGTGACAAACTTTTCCCTTCATGCACAAATAATATCCTGTGTATTATTTGTGCATTGTATCCTGATTTTACTTCTAAAGCGAAAGAACCATTGGGAACATTTAAAGCGCACATAGCTAATATGTGGAGTCTGGTGGCTTATCCGGAAACCGGAGACTTTTGGCTTGCAATCAACTGCTTTCCTGCACAGTATGGTGATTATATACACTTTAATTTAAGAAAATTATTGCAACTTTCGTGAGAAACGCATAATTTATTACCCTACTCTAAGATAGAAAAGATGGATGGACAGTAAACTTAAGAAAAAAATAATACGTTATAGAAAATGTGAATAAGTCCCAAAATGAGTTAAAGAAGAGATTGCGACTTCTCTAGCTATTTCTTATAGCTTTTTGTGGAATATTGTTCATAGGAAAACGCAATATGGACAAAATTGAATTAATTTTTAGAGACCTACAGGATAATCGTATTCTACAAAAACCATTGACTACAGATACAAAAAAATTTATGATTATTCTATCAAGCTAATTATTGGGGGTAAATTTATGTTTAAGGAGCACAATTGATGGCTCATCTGAGCAGTTAGCAAAAATTCTATAAATTCCAATTGACTCTATATCTTGTTCGTTGCCACAGAAAAAAAAATTATCGCGTTTACTGACAATTTATTTAATTTTATACTACAATAACGGATCAAATATTTTGGTATTTATTGATCTCTGGTTTCAAAAAATTGTCTATAAAGCTTATGTATGTAATTTGTTGAAACTAGACGTTTTCTACTTCCAGTATTATTTTTAATTAATGATACAAAAGAAATAGCTTCTTAATAAAAATTTTTTCTATAAAATATTTTTTAACCTTGAATTATAATTTAACTTTCATTATGTTTTATTATTTACAAAAACATAATGAAATTTAGCATCTTGGTTCCTCTAAAAAGCAGTGCAGACTAACTCTATAAAATGTACTGATCGTGTTCCTGAGTTATTATAGAGGATTACGATAAACTCCGTAATTTCGTTATATTTATATAAATAATCTATAAATGACTTGTGAAAAATGAATGATTCATGAAAATAGGGTGCTTATTGAAATCCTCATCCATCTATATTTTTAAAGCTATATTCTAGGGTAGTGTCTTTATTACATACAATTTTTGTGCAAAAATTTTTTAATTTCTTCAGTTCCATACGACATATGAAAGCATCATTGAGCTTTAACGCTAAGAGCTCATAGAACTTATTGGATTCATAGAGTATATCAATCGCCTACCGAAAGCAGGATAATCTAAAAACGAGATTTAATTATAAATAGAAGCTATAAATATTTGAATTAATTTCTAAAGAGGGATTGAATGAGTAGGGTTAACGTGATATTTCACAGTATTTATGGCCACATTTACAGGATGGCAGAAGCCGTTGCTGAAGGGGCAAGAGAGATCGAAGGAACTGAGGTCGGAATTTATCAGGTGCCTGAGACTCTACCTAAAGACGTTCTGGAGAAAATGGGTGCAATCGAGACAAAAAAGCTTTTTGCGCACATACCTGTACTGACCAGGGACATGTATGGGGAAGTACTGGCTGGAGCAGATGCATTAATATTTGGAACGCCTACTAGGTACGGAATGATGACTGCCGAGATGCGCACACTCCTTGATGGTCTAGGCGAACTATGGAGTAGAGATGCCTTCGTAAGGAAGGTGGGAAGCGTCTTCACTTCAAGTGGAACGCAGCACGGAGGCCAAGAATCCACAATACTATCGTTTCATGTTAGCCTGCTTCATCTCGGGATGATTATTGTTGGGCTTCCTTACGCCGAAAAGCGACAAACTAGAATGGATGAAATTACTGGCGGTAGCCCATATGGAGTTTCAACAATCGCAGGCGGAGATGGAAGCCGCCAACCTTCAGAAAATGAGCTTTCAATGGCCCGCTATCAGGGTAGACACGTATCCCAAATTGCAAAAAAACTCGCTGGAGACTAAAAATTCGATATTTGTGCATATTAATTTCATTGGTATCAAATGAGATACGAATCACCAAATACCTTTATTTATACCAAATATCTATATTCAAACTACAAGATTTTTATACATCATATTAAAGTTGTGTATATTTTTAATTTTTTCATTATTTCTTGAAACTTCATGCTTATTAGCTGGCTTTTTATTATTTTGGTTTTCTGGGCAATTAAATAATAAGTTCTAATAATATACAAATTTTACATATATATATAAAAAAAATTAAAAATCGGAAACGTGGATTAACAGGAAAACTCCAATTTATTCACGTGTCCAAGATTGCAAGGTTCTTTCTAAATTTAAAATAGATATCAAAGGACGTAGTAGAATTTGCCTATGCGCTTCAAGACGTTTTTTGAATTTGCTAGCATGTGATCAGTTATAGAGAATTTCGATAAACTTCCTGCTCTTGAGCATGGTTGACTTTAAATTTGTAAATATTTATGTATATTCATGAAAACTCTTACTGATTTTGCTCTTAAATAAGAGTATAAAAGTTTTGAATCTGTTGGAGATAAGCTTGCTGAAATTGATTCCTTAATTGATTGAAAAACTTTTCGTATTATTCTTTAGTCTATGTATATTAACAAAACCGTTTCATGAGGAGACCTGAAACTGAGGTCATGGTGATGTTCAAAATGCTTGTTTTACAACAATGGCATGGGCTCTCTGATTTTGAACTTGAGAAACAGTGTATAGATCGAATTTCTTTTAGGAAATTCCTTGGATTTCCGGAATACATACCTTACAGTACTACTATATAGCTATTTAGGGAGAGAATTATCGAGAATTTCAAAGAAAATATGGGGAAAGTTGCAAGGCCAACTTGATGCTCTGGGTTTACAGATAAAGCAGGGAATTATTCAGGATGCTACTTTTATCCATTCAGATCCAGGACATGCAAAAGCAGATAAACGAGGCAAAAACAAGAAGAAGCAGAGACGGAACATGGATAAAGAAGGGAGGTAAGTCTCACTTTGGATATAAGCTTCATAATATAATAGACAGAGATTATGAGCTTATCAGAAGATTCGAAACAACAACTGCGTCAGTACATGATTCGTATGTAGATTTGACAGAGTATACTTTGGAACAAAAACGAAAGGGTATAATGCAACAATGAAAAGAGCAGTCAAAGGACATACGCTGGGAATAAAGGATATATTAAGAAATAAAAGAATTAGCTCAAAAAGAGTCCCAGGAGAAAGAGTATATTCAGTAACGAAAGAAATTTTCAAAGCAGGAAGAGTTTTTGTTACTACTGTTAAAAGAGTAAATCTAAAAATGTTGTGTATGGCTTTTTGTTATAATCTCCATCAATTGAGGACATTGAAAATAAAAAAAGTATATCTTGAAGATAGCGGAAGCTATCTTTAAAATCAAAGAATTGAGAATAAGTAAAGCCAAAAAGAGGGATTAAATAGAGAAATTGAGGGGAAGATATGAGAAATTACTGCTAAGAAATAAAATCCGAAGTTTATCGAAATCCTCTATAATTAGTTAATTTTAAAACGCAAACGTTCTTTACATTGGGAACTTAATAGGATTTCGATAAACCCCTGATTTTCATGTGCCATCTGTATATTTTCAAATACCAAAATACCGATACTTTTAAGTATATCGTTTGATACCACTTGAAAATTAAGTAATAGTTCTCTAGTAAAATAATAAATATATCATTGCGTCTGACCTCGCAAAATGTCATGGGAATTGTAAGAAAGAGCTTTAATTTCTTGGATCTGAATATAAATATTGATTTTTTTTTGGTTCGATAAAGTTTTCTGTTGATATCCTATGTTGTTTTTGAAGGATGAGAATTTCAAGTTTCTAGAGCAATTTCAGATTCATCGTAGTTCCAAAATTTACTTTCATCTCAAGCTTGTCCTCAAAAGCAAGATTTCAACCTTTTCACCGATAGTTAAATAGTTTCCTTTCAGAGTTACCTTGATTTAATTTAGATGGTAGCTTCACAACTTCAAGCCAGAAAATTTATGTTCTCATTTTATAAGACTTCTTTAATATTTAAATTTCAATCGAATTTGAAAGTGTTTATTATTAAAGCTTGGTGTTTGAACTTCTGTCGGATTGATTGGTAAAGTAAAATAAAAAGTTGAACCTTTACCCAATTCAGATTATGCCCATATATGTTCACCACTCCTTTCTAAAATTTTCTTACAGATTGCAAGCCCTCAGATTGCAAGCCCTATTCCTGTTCCAGAATATTCTTCCCTTTTATTCAATCTTTTAACAATTTCAAAAATTTTCTTAAAATATTGTGTATCAATCCCAATTCCATTATCCTGAACCAAAAATATCCATTCATTCGCTTTTTTCTCTGCAGAGACACGAATTTTTGGTGCTTCATCACCGTGGAATTTTATTCCATTCATAATTATATTCTGAAATACTTGAACTAGCTGAGTAGAATCTGCCATTACATCAGGTAAAGGATCCTGAGATACGGTGGCTTTATTATCTCTTATCATCAATTTTAAATTGGATAATGCTTGAGTCAAAATAAATTCACAATTCACGGTCTCAGGTTCTCTAGTATTTCTAGCCACTCGAGAGAACTCTAAAAGATCATATATTAGATTTTGCATACGGCAAGCCCCTTCAACTGCAAAGTGGATGTACTTATCAGCCTTATCATCAAGATTACCCTCGTATCTTCTTTGTAAAAGCTGCAAATAGCTTGCAATCATCCTCAAGGGCTCTTGTAAATCATGAGATGAAACGTAAGCTAATTGCTCTAATTCTTCATTTGAGCGGTTAAGTTCTTTTAATTTCAACTTTAAAATTTCTTCTGCTTTTTTTTGCTCTGTGATGTCACGTGCTGCAGCGAAAATACCAATAACATCACCAAATTCATCCATATAAATTGAAGAATTGTATAAAACTGGTGTTATTTTTCCATTTTTGTGCTGAATTTCAAGCGCATAGTCCAACACAAATCTTTCCTTAAATACTTCTTGATACCCTTTCTGAGCTTTCTCAGGCTCAGTGAAATTTTCTTGATATCCTTTCTGAGCTTCTCAGGCTCAGTGAAATAGTTCGCAAAGTCGGTACCAATGAGCTCATCCGTGAATAACCAGTAACTTGTTCTGCAGCTTCATTTACATCAGTAATTTTACCATCATGACCAATGGTTACTAAAGGATCCAAGCTAGCTTCGATCAAACTACGATTATAAATATTGGATAACCTAATTTTTTCTTCAGCCTGCTTGATCTCGTGGATGTCTGTACAAGTACCGAACCACTTATCTATCGCTCCACTCTCATTTAAGAATGGCACTCCACGAATCAGCCACCAGCGATAGAAGCCGTCTGCACCGTGTTGCCGGCATTCAAGAGAATAAGGGCCGTTGTCGTGCACCGCATTTTGCCAGGCATTCCAAGCACGTTTTTGGTCATCTGGGTGAAAGGGCTTGTTCCAACCATGGCCATAGCTTTCTTCCAATGTAAGGCCTGTATACTACATCCAATTATGGGGTTTTCCGGTTTCAAGTACTTTATAGGATTCGCTGAACTCACACCGCTTTGTGAGTCCAAAACGATATCCATAACAGCATCTTCCGTCAGACTCACCGAACTTTTCGCGGAAAGCGCGGTTGGCAAAAGCGACATGATAATCAGGTGTCAACAGGCATATCATTGTCTGAAGAGTCTCTAGCGCATCAAAGAGCTGTCTTCGTTCACTCTCAATAGCTTCGGCAACCTGACGATGTGCTTCGCTTTGCAGCAGTGCTTCTTCTGCAATTTTGCGATCTGAGAGGTCAACGAAAGTGGCAAGGAAATTGTCTTCGATAGTGATGCCGGAAATTTCTACAATGCGAACCGTACCGTTCTTACAGGTAACTTTGTATTCGATAGGCTGGATGGCAGTTTTTTCCTGAATGGCCCTTTGGACAGCCGTTTCCCAGGTGTCAACCACCCAACTGCGGGTAACTCTAATCGGGATAAGCCACTTGCCACCACTCCTTCAGCGTTGGGACATCCTCGTGAGTTTAGCCAAAAGTAGTCACAAACCGATCGTTGAAATACATCAATACGCCGTCCTTGTTGACAAAGCATAGCAGGATCGGCGCCTGATTAATTCACCAACCTTCGGAACTGCTCCTCACTCTTCTGCAGAGTTTCATATGATTCCTGAAATTCCTCGGACTGAGTCTGCAACTCCTCGGATTGAATCTGGAGATTCTCGTGTGCTTTCTGTAAAGATTCCTCGGCTCGCGTTTTGGCCAAGGCCACGGCCAAGTAGTCCGCCAGCCTTTCCAACATCGAGATCTTTTCGTGGGTAAACTGGTCTTTACGTCTGTCGTTCAACTGGAGAAGACCCAGCCTATCATCACCCACGCGCAAAGCTATCATGGCCACTGATTCATACCCCTCCCCATTGCAACTGTTCCGTGTCCGAGCCTGGGGTAAACGTCTGTGGTGGTAGCCAGCAGTTCTTTAGTGCAGTTAGTACAGAAACTTCCCCGCGCTGTGAAGAAGGGCTTAGATGGGTCGAACCGTCCAAAAATAACGTTTACACACAGGCACTCATGAATTGGATAGCCATCACTATCGCATATAGGCTGTCCGAAACCGTTCAGTACACATAGACTGTTTTCCGACCTCACGAATTCTTCGGAGAAACCGGAAGTCTCGAAGTAAGGATAATCATCGCTATCCTTGAGCCGGATGCCTACTGCTTCGAAGCTAGAGCGCTCGCCGAAGAAATTAACGGCAGAATGAACCAAATCTACTGCACCCTTGCTCTTGTTCGTGCGATGTAAGAACTCCACAATCATCTAGCGTTCTGCTCTGCCTTCTTGATTTCTGTAACGTCCCGAACGACGGATACCGATCCAATGATATTACCTTCTGGATCTCTAACAGGGGAGGTATTTATCTGTTGATGGAGCAACTCTCCAGTGGCAGGTATGCGAACGATATGTTCATAACCCATCACGATTTCACCACGCAAGGCACGCAAGGCAGATTCTTCCTCTATCGGCCGAAGACTACCATAAGGACGATAAATCTCTAAGTTCGGGACTAATTTATCTATGTTAGTTTCTTCATAGTCATTGATCCGAACACCCTTCGTCCCGCAGAATTGACAAAGGTGAAGTTTTCTTTAGAATCTGCAAACCAGACTTCGTCAGTAAGATTGTCGATCAATGAAGATAGTCGATATTTCTCCTGTTGAATAACGTCTAGAAGTCGCAGCCGTTCTTCCTCTGCCTGCTTGCGCTCTAATTCTGCCTTTCTCCTCTGCAAAACCTGCATCACCGCAGGCGCAATGGCTTCAAGATCCTCCTGCTGATCGCAGCTATAGCCGCCTTCACGGTTTGCAACCCCCAGCAAACCCATTATTTTACCATCTAAGATGAGGGATACACCAAGAAATGACGTGAGCGGGGATGACCGTGTGTCACGCTGATACTATCTTGATGTGATGGTGGATCATTAGTAAAAAATCCTTTCCCGTTTTTAATGACATTACCATACAAGCCATGCACGACAAAATTTCCCGGAGGGCGGCGATGACCAGTCTTGTCATACATCAGACACTGCTCCCATCCCATGTCGCTGATTGCAATATCGTGAAGTAACCCATCATCACCCACTAAATTGACGAAACCGAGCTTGCTGCCGGTCACTTCCAGAGCTACAGACAAACACTTATTTCCAAGATATTCTTCTGTCTCATCCTGTACTACAATACTAAAGATCCGGTTAATTCCTTTGAGAATACGGTCTTGTCTGAGTATACTGTACTCTTCTTGCTTACTTTCGGTTATGTCCACGGCGAGGCCCACAATACCAAGCAGCTTACCGTCTTTCGCGAGCCACGGAGACTTCGTCGAGAGGTAAATCCGAAGAGAGCCATCCAGCAGTCGGACTTACTCCTCGGTAACCAGAGGCTGGCATGCCTCGCGGATTATGCGGTCGTTTTCCATCACAGCTTCACCAAGGCACGGGTCAGAGTGGAACTCAATGTCTGTCTTGCCCAACACTTCGTCTGCCGACTTACCGAGCAAACTTAAGAGGGAATCACTCACATAGACCATCTGGCACTGGCAGTCCTTGACGAATAAGAGATCCGGCGAGTTTTGTGAAACCGCGCGCAGGATCTCAGTCGCCTTAAAGAGCTCCTGCTTCATACGCTTGCGTTCGGTGATATCCGTCAGAAGCTACAGTAGTGGAGCAAATTGCCCTCAGTATCGAACACCGGCTGCACGAAGAGTTCGATAGGTACCTGTGTTCCATCTTTACGGAGGTACTCCTTCTCGTAGCGGACAGGTTAATGAGTGCAGAGTGCCACAGCTAGGTGCATAGCTTCCTCATCACGCCATTCGGGTGGAGTCAAGTCGGTGTCTCAGCTCAGTTGCTTCTGAATAAGTTCATCGCGATTGTAGCCAGCGAGATCGGCAAAAGCCTGGTTGAACAATAGCCAGCCTACCATCCGGCGCGCCGACACCAAAGGGCACGTTAGATTTCTCCACAAAGTCGGCTAAGAACCTTTCATGCTCTGTCACCTGGAGAAGTGCCTCCTCAGTTAGTTTGAGCTCCAGTTCGGCTCTTTTCCTCTACAGAGATTGTAAAATTGCTGTTTCTTCCGCTTCTTTACGCTTGGAATTTTCTATCCGTTTCCATTTACCGTTCTTTTTGATCAAAGCAAATTGATGGTTGACGACCACATCGATGATTTCGGTTGCGTTGAACCTGTCGAGAGAGTAAGTGCAGATAGCCATCATCTGATAGTTGCCGATGACCCTGTCCACCGCTTTCTCATAATCATAAAAATCGTTCCAATCTTCTTTTTCCAGCCAAAAAGTATTCCCAGTCAATCTCAAACCATCATAGCCATTAGCCAGAACCTGATTGTTTTTCGCCCCATCCGTTTAATACTCTATCTGAATCGAAAACACCCTCTTTTAAATACCAGTGAGTGTAAGAACGATTTCAAGTTGTCCTTTCTCCAAATAAATATCAATATCAGGAATTGCTCTTTGAAGGACTTCTTTTGCCTCTTCTACTTCCAGAGGTTGTGATGTGACCCACATGCAAAATTCGTTATTTTCCAGTCATGTTTTGAAATAAGGAACAAGTATATCTATCAAATCCTCTCTGGTTTGGTAGAACTGACAGAAATGTGTTCCCCATGACAAATCGCCAATGATACCAATACCAGAATATCTCAAGTTTTTATTCGTTAAAGACGTATACTTATTTTCCAGCTCTTCCATAGTCATATTCCAAAATTTTGCTATTATCGACATTCTATAGATGTATACGTGTAGATTCATAATTAAATAATTTTAGTGTAATCACTGAATTTAGAACTAAATTTCTCTGATTTTTCCGCAACTTATCTACTTAAATTTAACTTTATGTAATTTTGTATCTAACTAATTATGAATCCACTGGAAGCAGCCAATAAAAATAAAAGTAAATATAGATCTATTAGGGCTGCATGAAGTCAGGATAAGAGAACTACAAGAGTAGATCAAAGTCAAAAATAACCAAATAGATGTCAAAGGTAATATGAACTCAAACAGGCGAGAATAGATGAGTTGAAAACTCAGATACAAGTATCCTGCGGCTAGAAGAACATTACGGACAAACATATAGAAAACCTGAATGAAAATATGCACAATCAGGCTGTGCATATTCAAACTTTAATCCCGGAAAACAGCAGGTAGAAAAGAAACTTGATTTTATTAATTATTAAATCAATTTTTTTTTATATTAATCACTAAACAAAAAAAACAATTATTTAATATTTCCTCCATCACAGATGATAATCTTATCAATTTGGCCGTGGCTCTCGATGGCTGGAACCATGACTCCATGATCAATAATACCACCGTCTACATGGATTTCACGACCTATACTTCCAGGTTTCAGGCTTAGGCCGACGGCGGTGAGTCTGGTGATTACACCCTTGACAAGGCTGTCACCCTCACCACTGTGGGTTTCGATTCCATTGTGAACGATCAAGCGACCAAAGGGATGACTTATCTGAATACCGACGGCAGCATCCGCATGCATCTCAATCCGATAAAACTCGGCAACATTGATGGTTCCTGCGTAGATGTTAAAACCACTGGCTCCGAGCCCAAAAGTCTCCAACGGCGCGGTGATAATGAGCTGGTCGATGAATCCAAAGTTAACGAATCCAATCCCACTCGGACCATATGAAGTGACTGGAGCTTTAACTGTCCAGCAGTCTACGGTACCCCAATTGTCCAGCACCATGTCGTTGACATGCGTAAGTTGTCACCGTACCGAGGTTGGTACCGTCCTTCATATGTGCACCGTATACGACTAAGATGGCACCTGTGATCTGTCCTGCCGTTCCCTCTCTGGTATGCCCCCTTCGGAAGAAGACCGAGCCAGTATGCAGACGAGAAGCTTCCAAACGGCCGCTAGTATTACCACCTGGAAACAAATATCCCACTACCTCTAACTGGTGCATCCTTGCTGCCTGCTGGCAGGCCCGTGAGGTCGGCTGTGATGAGAATAGTCGCGTCAGCGTGCTGGTTTTTCCATATCGTGACCGCTCCTTGTAGCACTTTTACTCCATAGCCCTGTGGACGTGGTGACTCTCTCTTGTGTCAGCTTGCTCTATGTAGAGATCGTTCACGATTATGTGTCCTGATCGCACAGCATCGCGAGCTAAGATCTGTACCTGCCCGACCGCTTTCAACCCTGCGAGTTCCAAAGTTCCTAGTCCATTTACTGTGGTATCATTGAACAGAGCTCGGGTAGTTGGAGACGTCTGCAGGTGCAAAGAAGCAACGTGATTGTCGCTAGTAGCTGCACTCCCCCGTCAACACCCTCGGAGAGCACCAGAGCGGCGCGGTCGTCAGCGCCTATCAGGCTGCATCAGGGTGACAGTAGGAGAGTAGGCACTTGATTAAGCATGCCCTGTACTACAATGTTACCGATCTGCTCGTCTGCGAGGGCTTGTTGAAGACGTTCGGTTGAGTTTACTGTCGTAAGAATGCGTTTCATGATTCACTCTCTCGTCCATTGAAAACGTTTAAGCAAATGGTGACTTGTGTATTTCTACAACCCAAACTAAGTTTGTTAGAATTTTGTTTCAATTCCATCTACATCCTTGACTATTACCTCAAAGTTCTCATTTTTATTCTCGGAAATCGCATTAATTTTTCGATGTTCGCGCCTTCCAAAGTCAGCAAGGAACCGTCTCTCCAGAATCCACATGCAAACTTGGCAATTTTTCAGCTTCAGCAGCATTATTCAACGCTGTAGACACTTCAAAGCCCCATCAGCATTCATTTTTCGATATGTTTATAGGATTTAAGATATTCTCCCGATGTTGAATTTTTTTCATTTCTTCATCCAATTGTAAAAGCTTGATATGTAATATCCCACGGGTGCTGCTGCAAACGAGTATGGAAGTCCCGATGCAACGTTATTACCAATTAGCTGAGTTATATCAGGAGTTAATTTAGAAGGGCGTGCCATGATAACCCCATTTTTACATTTAATAAATATAATTGAATATTATATTTAAATTGTGTTAATTTTTATGCATAAGTCAGTATTTAGGGTAGTAAGAGCCTATCTGAAACGTTTGTAACCTAGCATAACTTTTCAATACACAATTGAATGCTGTAATCAATTACCACTTTTACAGTTATACCATTTTTATATTTCTTACGCTCTAGAAGCCAAAAAAATGTTTGTGGGCGCTTTTAAGGTATTTTTTTGAGTCTGATAGTGATATCCACGTGGGGATTATCAAAAAACCTACTACAGGCTCGTAAACAGTTGTTACAAAAAAAAGTACGCTACTGTCACGTATTCGCAGTAAAATTTTTTAGAATTTACAGAGTCTTAAATTAATTCTCTAATTTTATATTTTTATCTGATAATAAGTCTACATTATAAATGATTCTTAATCGTGTGCCAGATGCAGGCATTAAGTTATTCTCACTGTTTTAGCGATTATTGAACAGTAAAGGATCAGTTCTTCACTGATATCAGTAGACCCAAGACAGGCCAATGACATTCATTGGTGCTACATAATTCTAGAAGGTAGCTATTCTGAATTAAAATAGAAATAAAATCAATTAAAAATCGTACTAAAATCGGAGAAATAGATACTTTTTATCAATAAACTTAGCCATCATAAAAGCATAAAAACTTATATTTTATCTGTTTATTTTCTAGAATAGCCAGTTCATTTGGTAATATTGTGAAATGCTAGATCAGGTCTTCAAGCTCCCAGTGCCTTTTCAATAATCAAACCTCCAAACTCAAACGCAGAGTCACTTCTATTATGTGAAAATTATTTTTCACTTTGTGACAGACGTGCTCCATTGGGCCTTATCGACAAAATTCGAAAATAGAACAAAATTAAAACTTACTTTTCGTTGAGTTTATAATTAATAACATTTTCGGTTATCTTTTTTGGATGATTATTCAAAAATGTCTGACTTTTTTCAACTGAAGCTTTGAAAAAGTGAAAAATAAGAGAAAACAGGTCAGTAATCGACCTGTGCTGTTTCTTTTATCTTTTCCTTGAACAGAGTATATACCCACAACTGGTAGATGACGACTATGGGCACGAATACCAATGCTCCTCCCAACATGATGCTCAAGGTCGTGTGGCTTGATGCTGCCTCAAAGATATCTATTCCATATTCAAGAGAAACAGAGGACTTAAGCATGTAAGGGTAGATACTCGCAAGCCCGCTTTGAACAACGAAAAGAAGCGCAAAGAGATTGCTGCAAAAGGCCGTGAACCCCCTGCTCTTTTTTGCAAAGAACACAGCAAGGACAGCTGCCACTACCGCAAGAACTGGCAATAAGTACAGAGCTGGAGTTGCTGAATAGTTGGTTATAAAACCTTCTATACCCAGAAAGGAATATGCCAGATAGATCAGAGCAAGTACAAGTACAATAATAGTGCTCTTCTTTGCCAGATCACCTGATTTTGCAGCTATGGCACTTTCAGTCTTTACATTGATCCAGAGAGCACCTGACGTAACACTCATAAACACAAATAAGACACCGCCTATTAATGCATATGGGCTGAAAAGTCCAGGTAGGGTACCATTATAAATTCTTCCTGAAGCGATTTCAAACCCCTTGAAAAAGTTCGCAAATGCAACTCCCAAGATCAGAGAGATCAGCAGGCTTCCAACGAACCATCCCCACGTAAGGATCTTTTGGATCTGTGGATTATCATCCTTGTGGAGATATTCCACGGAAATTCCCCTCGCGACCAGGCCGATGAGCAGCAACATCATAGGAAGATACAGGAAGGTAAACATCTTTGAGAATACCAAAGGGAATGCAGCAAATGTTTCACCTACAGCCAGGATAAGCCATACCTCATTACCGCCCCAGAAAGGACCCACAGATCTCTGGATTTGTATCCTCTGCACCTTATCTGTGGCAATAAAGGGTGCCAAAAGTCCTGCTCCAAGGGAAAATGAGTCTACAATGAAGTAAATTCCCCATATTATGCACCACAGGAAGAACCAGATAACAGCAAGCATATCGCGAGTAAGGAAATTGAACACTTTCACTCAACTCCTGTCGCATTGACTACGGTTTTCGTTATGAGGTATATCTCAAAGACCATCAGGATCAGATAGAATACACTGATAAGGACAACACTTAACAACACATCTGATGCGGGAACCGATGATATACCATTAGCTGTCTTTAGCAGACCATATACCAGCCATGGCTGCCTTCCTATCTCAGTTACATTCCAGCCAGCAATGATAGCTATGAATGGGAGTGGAATCGACCACATCAGTAGCTTAAGATACTTATCCGATGTGTACAGCTTGCCTGACTTTTGAAGATATGAGCCTACAAGAGCCTCTATGATGAACAAGAATCCAAAAATTGTCATCAGTTTGAAGCTCCAGAATACTATTTCTACAGGTGGTAATTCATCCTGAGGTAGCCGCTTAAGACCTGTTATAGTTCCGCTGAAACTTCCTGTATACAGGAAACTTGCAAGACCCGGAATTCCCAGCAACTGAATACTATTGGAACCGGTGCTTGAATCAGGTACCTGTATCAGATACGTGGGCAATGAGGAACCTGTTTCCCATATCGCATCCATTGCTGCTCCTTTAGCAGGCTGAAGCTCAGTAACATATTGTGCATAACCGTGCCCAAGAGCTGGAAGCACGACTGCAGTAGCGAGTGCTATGGTAACCGCCATGCTGAAAGATTTCTTGAATACTTCAATGTTGTTCCTTTTAAGGAAATGATAGGCACAGATTCCCATGATCAGGAATGCAGTCAACAGATAACCTGAAAGCAGAGTATGTACCAGCATGTACCACACATAACTGTTTGTAAGTAAAGCAAAGAAATCTGTCATAACCACCTTATTCCCATCAGCAGCCATCTCATAGCCTACGGGATTCTGCATAAAACCGTTAGCAGTGATTATCCATAATGAGGATATGTTAGTACCCAGAGCAACCATCCACATGGAAAATGCCTTTAGTTTCTGACGGTTGCGGTCCAGGAATATCCATACTCCAAAAAAAGTACCTTCAAGGAAGAAAGCCAATAACGCTTCCACCGCTAAAGGTGGTCCAAAGACATCTCCCATGAATTCAGCATAGGCACCCCAGTTAGTACCGAATTGGAAAGTCATTGCAAGACCTGATACTAGACCTATTGCAAAGTTTATCTTGAATATTCTGCCCCAGAAATCGGCCATCTTTCGCCAAGTTTCATCTTTGCTCTTGTAGTATACCGTTTCCATGCCTGCCACTAACAGTGCGAGTCCCAGTGTTAGTGGAACGAATAGAAAATGGAACGCAATTGTTATGGCAAACTGAAGCCGGCTTAATAAAACCAATTCGACCATTCATTATCCCTAGTTTTTTTACTTACATTCTAGATTTATCAGATATTTTTTAAAGTTCATAATATGTAATCGTGGTTAACAGGACGCTAGTCACTAGGCTAATTATGTCTATTCCAGGATCAAGAGACGATAAACTTAGTCGGAGGCTTAAACTATTGAGACTTACGTTATAGTGTGGTTGTGTAGTATAAAAACTTAGATATGTGAAAATGGTTCTGAATAAAGACAATAAAAGCCACTTCAGAGATGTTCCTTATTTAGACCATGTTTTTCGGTTTACTGATCAAGAAGCTGAGTTCAAGGCTATCAGCATCGACCAGTTTCATGGATCCCAATTCATGGCGATTTAGTCGTCGACGTACACATACATTCTCATCTTTATGATGTTTTTCCATATAATATTAAGTTTAATAGGATTGCTAGCAATGTACACATGATTAATTTTATAGAGTCTATAATTATCTCGGCTCCTACAGCGAAAGGCAAAGAACTTTATTATCCATGCAGATAGATATAATGTAACTTATATTAATTATTTAGTTAGATTATTTAAGCACGAAGTCGAAGTTTAGATAATCTGAGTCAAAAATAAAAGATTGTGGAGAGATTTGAGACGTTTTCTTGTGATGTATAGGGACATCCAAAAGGGAAACAGCAAAAAACTTACTGTGGGATCTGAGATTAAACCGAAATTTAAAGAATGGGAAAAAATTGGCAGTCTCAACTCAGCCAATAAAATAATTAAAATAAATTTCGTCTCAGAATTCGAGTATAAAATCGTCATTATTATATCATAATGTTAGATTTATGAAAATATCTTGGAATAATGGAGTGCGCTAGAACTACTCAAAAGCTTGTCTATATCGGATGCGGTTAAAAAGTGCATTTAATTATTGCGATGACTATAACCAAAGTGTGCAAAAAAATGCAAAATGTCTTATATAAGAAAAACATTATCCTATTATATAGGTAGTTGATATCATTTTGTATGAAAATTCCAAATTAATTTTGCTCTTTGGTGTGTTAAACACAATACTAAAGCAGTTAAATTGCACTGATGCGTAACAAAATTAGGGTCACGCAGTTAAACTGAAAAAAGGAATCACTAAGCTCTTAATAGTTTGAATCACAAGAAAGATAGAGAGGTTGCATATACTTTGTTTCGTTTTTCGACTACCTAAGTCCTAAAAATATAAAAAGTAAAATTAATTCTTCGAATAACAGGCAAAAATAGATTAAGACAACTGCAAGTTAACATAACATTCATTCTAAATTGTATGATAGAGAGGAAAAATAAATGTATAAACAAAAATTTGCTAGTATAGGAAAAGCACTAATTTTGCTGCTACTATTCTTTTTTGTAACGTCAGTGATAACTACAACTGTGTATGCAACTATGGGCGCATACCCATCGTCTCCAGGTACACCGGCATCTCCAGGTACACCATCGTCTCCAGGTACACCGGCATCTCCAGGTACACCATCGTCTCCAGGTACACCGGCATCTCCAGGTACACCATCGTCTCCAGGTACACCGGCATCTCCAGGCACCCCGCCGTCTCCTGGCACGCCCCCAACGCTCCCATATTATTATTAAATCCCGAAATCTTAATCTATTTGAGTGCACTTTGCAAGAAAACAATTTTTGATGAGCATACTGCTCTTTCCCACTAATTTATATGGATAGAGCATAAAATCCATCAGTCTTTAGCTCAGGAAATCTAAGCATCAACTCGAATCATGATTCCAGAAATAAAATCTTGTATCTTCTTTATTAACATTCTCTGTAAAGATGAAATATACATGATGTTCGCTAAGTGAACCACCACTCAGCTAAATACTGAGTGGGATTTCATAATTGCATATTCCAATGTACCAAAACTGTTGTAATCTTATAATCAGAAAGTGGCTTCACTGTAATTGATTTTTTGGTTCAAATTTCGTAAAGCATCAGTTTCTGCGAACTTTCTTCGTTAACTTTATATTAACATCATTCTATAATTTTCTATTGGATATGACCTTTCTTTTTTCGGTTTTTTTCCTTTTGCCTACTCAAATTCACTTTCTTTATAACCCTTATTATCGATCAAAAATATTTAGATCCACGTTTATTTTTCTAAAACGAATTAATCAACATTAAACCCAAGCAGTGAACCCGTATGAGTGAAGAAATACAAAAAGCTTTAAAGGCTTCTGGGCTTGATGTGCTTTCATGTATGCAATGTGGCACATGCACAGGAAGCTGCCCCTCTGGATGGAATACCGGATTCAATACCCGAAGAATTATCAGGGACGCATGCAAAAATAGAATATCAGTTCTCTCAGATGATAATCTTTGGCTATGCACCACTTGTTATACTTGCCAGGAGCGATGTCCACGTGGAATACCAATTACAGATACCATTCTTAATCTCCGAAGACTTGCAGTTAGAGAGGGTTTGATACTTCCTGAACACCGGAAAGTTGCAGAAATGGTAATTGAGCGAGGACATGCAGTTCCTCTAGACGAAGAAACAAAGAAAAAAAGAGAAGAACTAGGACTTGAACCTATACCTGAGACTGTGCAGAAGTGTCCGGAAGCTCTCGAAGAACTAAAAATTCTTCTCAAGATTTGTAAATTCGACGAATTGGTAGCGGAAAGATGAGGGAGCAAATGTTTCCAAAGAGCTGTAGCTATTTTTTAGCTTCATTTACCTAATAATTAGGATCATCATAGCTCCCAGTGTCAATAAATTAGATATAGCAAAGTTCATAACAAAAAGAATGCTATTTTTGATATCCAGTAACTCTTAAGCATACAGATACTCAGTTGGAAGCTACTTCTTTTTATACAACAGATACTGTTGACTATTAACTAACTGAAAGATTAAAAACACTGACATGAACCCGGATTTCGACTATCCAGTCGTAAAATGAACTCGTATGAGGCTGTTTAAGACACTTTTTTGTGTAGGGACATAATTAATATCAAATTATTGTTCACTTTTAAATCATATTATATGGAAGTAGTTTTTATTCACAAACTATGTTCTGTATAATTAATTTGAAATAGAATGGTTACGTGAAAAATTACATATTATAGCCTTGGTATGTTGCCGCTCTATAAGAATAATTATAATTAAAGATCCACCGAAAACGATTCAATATATATACTTAAGGCTTATTAATAGTATCTAGTTTATAATATCTATATTTTATAATAAAATATACGTTATATATATTTAATATTAAGGTGCAAAAAATGAGAAATACTTTAACAAGATATATCGAGTTGATTTTTTTAATAAGTTGTTTCGTTGCTCTTGCTGTCCCAAGTTTAGCAGCAGATGGAATTTTAAACCAGGATCAACAATGGATCAACGTAACTACTGTCGATAAAAATATAGTTGAGAATGATTTTAATTCCTTAAGTGCCGGGATAAATAAAAATTCGATATCTACAGATGATCTTGACAAATTAACAGATAACTTCCAAAAAAATTCAACCGTATTAATAAACGATAGTCAGATAGCTCTGAATCATAGTACTAATTCTACGGTTTCCCGGAATTATTGAATGCAAAATTTGCATATGAAGAAGCAATGTCTAAGGCTAACAGGGCAGGATTTTATGCATCTAAATATGCAAAAGATACATCAGGTACTGAGGTGATAATGGCTATAAAAGTAATAAATAATCGTAAGAAATTTACAGATCTCCTAATCGACTATAGGGATAACATCAAGGAAATGCAGCGGTTATTAGAAATTTATTTGCAAAATCACTCTACTACAGCTTAATTACCTTTAATTTTATTTTGTCTATGTACTTAGAAATAAAAAAATACCTTTGTAGTAATCCTATGGATAAAGGATCTTCATTAATTTAAATTGAATGGACGAGTCTATTTCATTTATTTACTTTTTTCATACTCTTGCATCTGTTTTATGTGGGTTTTCTGCAAAGTCAAGGATCGATGCTTGGGAGATTGCAAGAATCTTAAACCAAGATAAATAGCTAAGAACTAGGACAAGATTCAGTAGATTGAAGGTATAGGACAATTTTCTGCTTAGAAAAATTGAAATCTTATTCTGATTACTGGAAAAGTTTCTTATTTTTGTATGAAGAAATATGAGAGTAGCGTTAATGGTGTTATTAAATCAAGAAGGAATTGAAGAAAATACGAAGTATATTTTTTCAAATGATATTTCTAAGAAATATAAAGCCATATTGTCCAGTATAGCTTAAAGTGGCTGAAAGAAGTAGATCCCTTTTTGAAAGAATCGATTAAGAGTAAGTGAAGTACTGAATTTAAAAATTATGAAATATTTGTTAATACTTGTTGTTAAATAGCCTTAAATAGTTTTATATTATAAAACTCTTCTATTAGTCGTGGTTTTTGTCTAAGAATATGTATAGTTCTTTTAGTGTACGAATGATCGGTTAAAATATATGAATAAACCGGAGTGAAACGAAAATTGAAACAACTAATTCGTGGGACAAAAAAGTTGTTGATCATTTCATTTGTAGTTCTTTTTGTAGTATCATTGACAGCTGCACCAACGATTGCAGCTCACTCTGGCCACCACCATAGAGAGCACAAATCGATGGAGCAAACCTCTTGAAGGGGTGACCATAACTAAACTAAAATTGAAGGATTAATCATTGATGGGATATTATTAAAGGGTTAACCATAGATAAGCTAACTATTGATAAACTTACATTTGATGCCCAAAAATTGAATAAGCTAACCGGGGAAAGGCGTGACTATATCTAAGTTAGCCTTGGAGGAGCTAGTCGGTAACGGGACGATGCTTCACGGGCTAATTATCGATAAGTTAACCGTTGATAAGTTAACATTCGATGACCGTACCTTGAAAAAATTGATTTTGATGGAACTGACCACAGGTAAGCTGACTGTGAAGGGGCAGAAGACCATGAAGGGGCTGACCATAAATAAGCTGATAGCGAAGTAACAGGCCGTGAAGGAGCTAATCATTGATGGCCATACGTTAATAGGGCAAAAAGGAAAAAAACTGGCTTTAAGGGATAATAAATAAAAAAATAAATCTTCAAATGGAAAAATAGGGAACAAAAGGGCTTTAAAGGATAATACAAAAAAATAAAAAGACTTAGAAGAAAAAAATAAAAAAGGCACGAACTTTAAAGAAACATAAAGTGAGTGAACGAACTTTAGACTGAAAGAACTAACTTTTAGAAATTTCACTGATGTTCAAGCTTTGTGAATTCAAATATAGTATCAATAGCCCTTTTTCAGTTTTCAGCATTATTAACAAACTTCGAACTTTTCTCAAGGATTGAGAACTGGGGATATTTATACCGCTGAAAATGGAGAACTCGTGACTGCCGTTGATACCCCGTTGTTATTATCCAAAAAATTGCCAATAGTATTTCTCTTGGTAAAAATGTCATTATGAATAACTGATATGGTTTACTGATGCCAATCGAGGGGATGTTCTCGTATTTCACATCTTTTATTTGCAGCTCAAAATATAAACTCAGATTCACTGTGTTTATTCACGTAATATACAATAGAATATCAGCGATCTCGAGTCTCCGTCATTTTTTTTGTTTACATTATCAAAACCGTACGGTATTTGAGATTCATTTTTTGCTCCCAATAGCTGGTGTAATATTTTTACCTAGGGTACGACAATCTGTATAAATGCTTACATTTTTTGATTGTATATAAATTATCTAGCATCAGGGTTATGAAGACAGGACTTATGCACGTTAGGAACAAAACAAAAGGTTATAAACTGTGTAATTAAGCTAGACATTTATACTACTTAGATTTCGAACAATTAGATGCTTAACACTATTGATTTCCCCACTTCAATCACTTAAGTCCTGAAAGAATCTCAAATTAACTCCCCTGTTCATTGGTTGTGAGCTTATTACCATCCAATAATAATGTTTTTTCGTTTAAATAGATTGAATTTTTGTTCAAATTATTATTCTCTGAACAGTCCTTGCGTTACTTATGGATTTAACGCTTGAATTTGTGTACATCTATTCGGATTTCAATATTTTTTTCAATTCCACATTTATGTGGAGTAAAAATCAACAAATTTAATGAATTTTCTACAAATATTGTACTCCACTTTAACTGTGTAAATCACACTAATTTTCATGTTGGTAATGTTATTTCTTATAAATGAATAAAATATTCACTGAGAAAATCTTAGTGTTAGCCCTTCTAAAGTTAACCTACCAAGCAATGACTAGGCGGTTCGCAATCAGCTGTCTTATGTAAGGCCCACTAATGACAAAATCACAACGTCTCATCTGTTGGATGGCTGCCCCATTCAGGGTTACCCCATCACAGACTATGTATGGGTCGCCACCTACTCTGCCCATTGGTGCAACTGTTAATGAATTCGGGTTACCACATACTGGGCCAACTGAGGCAGTTGCTAATGTATATGGGTTACCCCATCTGGGCCAACTGAGCAGCTGTTAATGAATCTCGGTCACCCCCATGCTGCGCCAGACACAGCTGTTAACGATACTACAAAAAGAATTGCAAACGAAATGGCAGTACCTTTTTTATTCTACTAACGTATTGTTTCAACATTATTTCACTCCCCTATTTTATTATTCAAATTCATTTTATTTGTTTATGGAATCTATTAACTTTAAAAAATTACTGAAGCAATCCATTAACCTTGATTTAAATCGGGCTCATTTACTTGACTCAAATAACTAAGTACAACTGATTCGAAAAACTAATAAAATAATTTAAGACTTAAACTTATATAAGATTATTATTGTCAAAAATGAATTAATTTTGCCCAATATTTCTTTTTAAACTCGCCGACTTATGCGATCAACTTTGCTAAATTTTACCTTCACTTCTTTAGAATAAAGGTATACTTCTTCAAAATAGTATAAAGGGCATGGATAGAATCACACCTACTGTTCCAAGTACATAATTCCAATAAATGAAAGCCCCCAATAAGAAAGCTGGAATAACTTTCAGTCTTTTTCCTGTAAATGATGGGACTACTATTTTTCACAGCATATTGAAAATCAGAATCAAAACAATAAAGACGCTACAATTTATCTCAAAGTATTAGATAGATCTGCTTGAAAGAAGATATAAAAGATCTCATTTTCCCGAACGGAACTATGGAAACAAAACTGGATACAAAATCAAATTACATCGAATTAACTTAAGGACTTAATTCTGAAATTTGTTAGTGAAGTAAAAATTAAAAATAACTCGATTTTGAAATTGGTTAAATTCCTTTGAACATTCCATCATGATCGAGCTTTTTAGATACTAGTATTAAGTTTTATTGAAGAACTAATTCTTTCTGCAAATCCAGTAGTTCAATCCAAAAATGCAAAAATCATATATTGTGGACCAGATTTGAGATCTTATCATCTAAAATCTGGTCATCCTTGTCTAGGTAGATTTTCCAATTTATGTACTGCCTATTCCCTGCAAGAGCATCTCCATCACTCGGTCGAGGGTAAAAGATGCAGATTTTTGGCGTGGAGAGAATTCTTTGAACGTTGTCAAAAAATCGCCTACGATGCTCTGGGCTGGTACCACCAGGAAAGCGTGATCTATCAACCAGTCGTAATAGGTGTTTGAGGTCTGGTCTGCACGCTCATAGGGAGCTGTTCGCAGGTTAAATACTTTAGGTATGCGTAGATGGACAAAAGGTTCAGCCCAAATCTGTAACGTACCTCGGACGCGCTGCTCCATAAAGACAAGTTTCCAGTTATCATACCGCGCAGCGACCAGGTCACCATCATCGGAAAAGTAAAAAAACTCGAAACGTGGGGACTTTTTCTCTTTTCCGATCAGATATGGGAGCAAGTTATAGCCATCAAGATGCACCTTGAAAGTTTTGTCACCTGCTTTGTGACCTTTTTTAAGTTTTTCCTTAATATCCATCTCTCCTGCTGCTGCAAGCAAAGTGGGCATCCAGTCAAGTAGACTCACTATCTCGTTAGAAATAGTACCTGCCGGAATCTTCCCGGGCCAACGGACTACCTGAGGAACACGGAAAGCTCCCTCCCAACATGAATTTTTTTCGTTGCGGAATGGTGTCATAGCTGCATCGGGCCAGGAGTTCATATGTGGTCCGTTATCTGTGCTGTAGACGACGATAGTATCTTCTGCAATGCCAAGTTCATCTAGCAAATTCAGCAACATTCCTATCTGCTTATCGTGCTCAATCATGGCGTCATGGTATTCAGACTGCCAGCGGCCCGATTGCCCCCGTATTTTATCAGGGATATGAGTCCTGAAATGCATCCGAGTAGTATTGAACCAGACAAAGAATGGCTTATCGCTGTCGTGCTGACGCTTAATAAAATCTGTGGCTGCTTCCAAAAACTCCGTATCTACGTTTTCCATTCGTTTCTTGGTTAACGGGCCAGTATCCTCAATGCGACCGTCGGCATAGCTGTGGATTACACCCCTGGGACCATAGTTTTTCCGGAAATTGGGAAAATCTTCCTCTGGTGGATAGTCGCGGTTTTCCGGTTCTTCCTCAGCGTTCAGATGATAAAGGTTTCCAAAGAACTCATCAAAACCGTGATTTGTAGGCAGGTGCTCGTCCAGGTCTCCAAGGTGATTCTTTCCAAAGTGCCCAGTAGCATAGCCAAGAGATTTAAGAAGTTCTGCGATAGTTGGATCCTCTGCCTTGATTCCTAGCTTGGCTCCGGGCATGCCCACCTTGGTTAGCCCGGTACGGAAGGGACTCTGGCCTGTAATAAAAGATGCTCTGCCAGCAGTGCAACTCTGCTCCCCGTAAGAATCCGTAAATCTCATACCTCAATTGGCAAGCCTGTCGATATTTGGTGTTCTGTAACCCATAAGACCGTCGCTATAGCAACTGAGGTTGCTAATGCCAATGTCATCTCCAAAAATGACCAATATGTTCGGTTTCTTTTCTACCATTTCTTAATCACCAATTGATGGATTGATTGTATCCTATACAGCACCTTAATGATTATTATTAATCAAAAAAAATTAATTGCTTATTGATCTATTGCTTTCAGTTATAAAAGGCAATCCTTCAGATTAATTTAAAACAATGGTAAAAATAATCGTTTCTAACTAAAACTTATTTCGACATAAAAATTTTAAAGCCTAACAACAATTAAATATTAATTATATTTTTATTATTCCCGGCAATCAACAAATTATGAATAGAAAGGCTATGTAACGTCGCCACTCACTATTTATAGAAGAGAACGTTGTCTGATCATCAAAGAGGAAATTGAGGTATTATTATGGAACTGACAACATTGATACTGCACTCGTTAGACGCTAGTGTCTTGCTCACCATAACTAGTGTCATGCTTACCATATTCGTTCTCGGGCTCAGTGCAAGACCACAGGACACGACATAGCTATTCCACAGGCCGGGGGTAGTTATTGAGATCTTTTCTGTCGATGAGCGTTGTCATGCCACTGTTCACAGCAGTTGTGATTGCATCCCTCCATTTGCATCCGGTAGTGGGGATAACACTAATTGCTCTGGCAGTGTCACCTATCCCGCCACTAATTCCTAAAAGAGTGTTGAATGCAGGCGGAAATAAGTCTTATACAATCGGCCTGCTTGTAGCTGCTTTCTTGTTTGCGATTATCTTCGTACCACTGGCTGTAGACCTGCTGGGGATAGCTGTCGACAGCCCAGCGAAAATATCTCATGCAAAGGTCATGTTTATCGTGGGAATGACCACTCTAGTACCGTTGGGGGCTGGGATGTTAGTTTGCTTTACAGCGCTTTCCTTCGCTGAGCGAATTATGAAGCCAATTACCTTGGTCGCATCAGTACTCCTCATAAGCGTCTTACCTATAGTATTTATCAGTATACCAATTGTCGTGTCGATGATAGGCAATGGTACGCTTGTCTCCATAATTGTATTTATTCTCATAGGACTCACATTTGGCTATCTGTTAGGAGGACTTGAACTGGAAGACCGGACTGTATTAGCGCTCATGACATCTTCCAAGCATCCTGAATTGCGATCGCGATTGCTAGCACGATTTATCCTGAGAAAAATTTCGTGATAGCCGCTATCCTTCTATATTTGCTCATGAACACAATATATCATTTCCATACCTAATATGGTCAAAGCGCCAGAATACGAAGACGTGATATTTCCTAAATTGGTGACGCAGAAATGGGGAAGATATAGGAAGAATATATACCCTAAGGAAATAGCTAAGATAGAGAATTTTACCGAATTTCACGATTCAGTTCTTATGGAGATGGTAACAGGACATTGGAAGATTTGGGAATTTTGATTTTGAATGCAGCCGCTTTCCTGTTCAATACTGCGGGTTCGTTACTTATCATATATGGAGGACTCCAGGCAATCGTAGAGATCCTTTTGTATGAATTTGTGAAAAGCCTCATAGTTACCAGCAAATGAGAAAAGGGCTTACTGACAAAATTGTCTTCGGGCTTGAATTTGTCATTGCAGCCGATGTACTAGGGACCACAAGGCATTCAACTCAGGAAAAACTGATCCTTCTGAGCACCGTCGTGTTGATAAGAACAGTTCTTGGTCATTTTCTCGGCAAGGAAGTTTCAGAATACCAATTGGATTAAAATAGGGCTAAAAAAGCCTCATAACATGCATGGCACTCTGAATCTCTTGATAGCCTACATTCTTTGCTCTTTTCTGTAATCGCATCAATTACTTTAACATTAATTTTCTCTTTGTAAGCTATTTTGTTGAGTATTCAATCCACTAAAAAAAGTTAGAAGGTAAATTTTTAAAGTATTAGCAATAACTCTCGTATTTTTCCATATCTATGTCTTTACCATCGTCAGTCTTCACAGCCACTACTTTTCCGATACCTATATCTTTACCACCTTCTGTCTCCATAGCTGCTACTTTTCCCATATCTATTTCTTTACCATCGTCAGTTTTCATGGCCACTATTTTCCCCATACCTATATCTTTACCATCCTCAGTTTTACATAGACACTACTTTTTTCATAGCTATTTCTTTACCATTCCCATTTTCTGCACTTACTGCTACAGCTGTCACGGACATTAAAAAACAAACTTCCAGTAAAATACCAAGTATCTTTTTCATTGTCTTAACTCCTTTTGATTGCGTTTCTATTCATTTTAGCAAAGATATTTCAAATTTTCTAAATAGTAATCTTAAATCATGATGTTCTTTTATTTTAAATTAATTATAAAAAACAGTTTCTGAATAAAATTTCTTCCCCATAAAATACTTTAATATTGAAAAATATTTTAACATCGGAAAATAATTAGATATTAATAGTGTTTTGTTATTTTCGGGTTTTTGATTGATTGAAGTCAATTGCAAGTGAATATTGTGTATTTTGGCGATTCCAGAAGATATTAAAAAATCTACTAAATTATGAAAATACAAATTCAGAGCGTTCAATGACCCCTGATACAACTAGAACTTGATGTGAGATTAAACTACGCTGCTTTTTAGAAGGACTCGATGCAAAATTAAGAAATTTACATAGGATAATAAGACATTATTATTATCAAATTATTGTTTGATATTAAAAATTTTAATGTAGAAGTAACTTTTATTCCAAAACTATTTTTTGCACAATTAATTAAAAATAATTCAGGTATTTGTTTATATTTCAACAAAAATTAAGAAATCTAAATCAGAAAAGGAGATTGGTTCATGGCAACTTTAACAGTCCTGAAGTTTGACACCACTGATGGTGCAAAAAATGAACTTAAAGTAATTGAAGATTTAAGTAAGCAGCAAATGATTAAGCTACAAGATGCGGCTATAGTTACGTGGGTTAAGGGAAAAAAGAAGCCAAAAACTGAGCACTTGACTAATTTAACTCGCATAGGCGCACTGAGCGGCGCTTTTTGGGGTCTATTATTTGGTATTCTCTTCTTTATTCCTTTGGTTGGTCTAGTCGCAGGGGCCGCGATAGGTGCGCTAGGCGGTTCAATGACCCATATGGGAATCGATGAAGATTTCATTAAATCTATCCGTAGCAAAGTGACTGAAGGAACTTCTGCTCTCTTTATGGTGACTAGTGACGCCGTTGAAGATAGGGTAGTAGAAGCTATGAAAAAGTCCAAGTTTGAAATTATCGCCACTAACCTGTCCAAGGAAGAAGAAGAAAAACTGCGTGCAGCTTTTGCTGAAGAATAAATTTCACCGAAAAATAACTCAGTTTCTACCAGAAAGTTTACTTTCTGGAAACCATTTTAGCTTTTGCAGAATTTATAATCAGGCCTTAAAATATAGATTTCTATCTATTCAAAATTTAGTGATTTTTTTGATTTTACGCCAATAACTTGATTTTGGAATTGAGTCCTGTTAAAAAAGGAGATTAATTATAAAAAGTGTAAATTTACTGACTTTTAGAAAATCATATTTTTACCTGATTTCAGTAAATTAATACTATGAACAAATGAAAATATTTGAGTATCCCTTGTTTTCAGCCTGTGTTCTTGATACCTTGATCGTCCCATTGATATAGAAATATAGAGCACTTGGATGATTAAATGCCCAGCAAAAGTGAAAATCATACTGCAAATGAATCTAGGTAATCCGTTTTCAAATACCAAAAAGCTTATTCAGAATCCCACATGGTATATACCTATTAATAGAAATTCAAGAGCGTTATGAACAGCAGAATCCCGTGATGACAGGCCAGTAAAGTACCTTCATGTACATGTTGTCGTTTGCATCAATAAAAGGGATACTCCGATTTGACGCAAAAGCTATTGCATTCAAGGAAACAACCAAGATTGCAATGTACATTACAAAGTAGAAATATTCAATGAAGATTATTCCTCCTATAGGAATTCTAGCTCTAAGAGAAGAGTGGGCAACAATAAGAGTAAAAAGAATTGATGTGCAATAACCCAAGACTCCCTGTGAACTGAATCCGAAATGAGTTTTGCTTTCACCCTTGGTAATCATTGTAAGTATCGCAAACAGAAGAACAAGTACCACTGTTATGAGTATAAGATCGGGATCAAATATAGTTTCAAAGTTCCTTTTGACATCGACGTTGAATTGAAGTTCGGGTGCAGTGGAATTTGCAAAGTTCCCTAGCCCCATATTGGTATTATGAGAATTAACCCTGTAGCTGAAAAATGTTTTTTGAGGTTTCCAGCTATCCAGTAAGAAAGAGCTTCCCAAGCCTGGAAGGCTTTCTGGAACCAAACTTTTATAGGAATCAAAGTCCGGAACCAAGATGTTTCCTGCTGACTTGTTACTCAATACTCTGATCCCTACATCTTCTCTGTCAAAAGGATATTTTGAATAATCTAACTGCTGGCGCTGAGTAGTCTTAAAACGCCAGCCTATAACACCTTTATTCCTATTCACATAGTCTTTTTCAATTGTGGTTTCTTTTGAATTCGGAAAACTAAAGTCAGGGACATCCTTCCGAGCCCCAAGATCTGAAGTATTTTGCCAGATATATCCGGTTATTAAGACTGCATTAGCATTCAAGAACTCCATTGACTGGATATAAAATCCCGTCGGAATCCGGTGAGCTGCCGGGCTCGTATTGACATGTTGCAACACCGTTTCAACACCTTCCCTGTCGAAAACAACAAGGTCCCCATTCCTACCATCAAGAGAAGAATTATTCATAGTACTGTGCCATAGAAAACCTATTCCCAGGATACAAAGTAATGAAAAAAATAACTGCAAGCGTCCATAATCCTTTATGGTCATACCTGTAAATGGATACAAAAAGCAAGCACAGAGAGAATAAAAAAGCAAACATTGCGAACACTATATAAATAATTGAGTGTGTTTGCTCTGCCTTTTTGTTCAGCAGAGTTTCTTCCTGTGGAATGACGAATCCTAGAATCCAATCTGTAGAAGGAATATTTTTTTGAAATACCCAGTAGGATTTCCCTATAAGGTAATTTGTCGCCAAATAATCTTGTTTTTTTATGTTCTCATTTATGAAGTGAAGATTTGGATCTTTTTGTGCAAGATCACGACTATTTCTGGTCAAATATTCTTGGATAGGATAAGATATAATCACCCCCTTCCCAGAAATGATGAAACCATAACCCGTATTTCCTATATTGAGTCTATTTAGATACGCCCTCATTCTGTCAAGAGATTGACGAACACTTACTACTCCTGCAGCTTTGCTCCCATTCCCGGATTCTGCAAGATAAAAAGGAACCGAATAACTTATCTGATAACTGCGGTCTGCAATCCCGAAATAAGGTGAAATCAATTCTTTTAATCCTTTTTTAAAGGCATCATTGTACCATGCCGTTTGTTCACTCTCTTTTGTGTAGTCATATGTGAGCGGAGCATAATACGACTTCTGAACCATTTCTCTTGAAATAAGGCGCATAGAGTTTACCGGCATTTGTAGCAGGAGAATATGCAACGACGATGCTAATAATGTTGGAATGGTTCTTCATTTCAGCAAGGAGACGCTCCTGGAGCATGGAATCATTTTCCAATTTTCCGGAACTCAGATCCTTTGCAACTCCATCAGCAAGGGAGATAGTAGAATTAGCTACAATATTAGTATTTTTATGGCAATATCGGCTTTTTTAAGCGCATTTTCCTTTGCCTCTGCTAGAATTATTTCATTTGTCTTGCTACTTTTGTACTCATATCCGAAATATGTCAGTAGCAAAAAACTAAGTAGACAGAATAGGGATGCAATACAAATTGCCTGTTTTCTATGTTTATCCGAGCTGGTCATTTTTATCTTCTAACTATTATTACACTTTTTCATTCATTTCGCTTCTTGTCTTTGTATTCATAGTATTTGGATTATCTATTGTTTTATTCCTTATAAAATCATTTTCAATTTTATAAAATTCTTTTCGTACTTTGGTTCCCAGCCACTTATAGAGGCACCACCAAATATCCAGATAGCTACAACTGGCGTTTTCAACTTTATATAAAGAAGGCTTGTTGAGAATGGTGTGAAAATGATGATCACACTACCTGCGGAGCAACAGGATAAAAATGATTGACATTAGTCCCAGCAGAGTCACAAGCCTGGCTACGACCTCAGCGGTTCGGGTTGTGACGCTAAAGTCTCCCGCTTCGATTTGCCTTGAATGACGAATGTATCTCCTAACGCCGTCTTCTGCCATCAAAATTCCCGTTACAACCATGATTATTGACATGCTACGTACCAGGGGCAGTCCGCGTATGACCACGTCTAAAAACCTGGCTGCTGCCAAGCCAAGCCCGATTAAGGCAATTCCTGTCCGAAGCCAGGCAAGAAACGTTCTCTCATTTGCGAGATGAGTTCTTGCTCGGCTCTCTAGCGCGGTCCTCTGTTGGCGCTCCTCCTGATTTAATGTCTCATGCTCATTTTGTGTCACATCTCCCACCTACTCGCTAGGACATTTTTTGTGTTTCAGCAAGCTTTTTTTATTTTTCTTTAACCAATTTTAAGTTTTCTCAAGCTGATTTGTTTGCTCTTCAACTAGTTTTTCTAAATTACCAAATGCCTTTTTAAGGTTTCCTCTACTTCTTTGCGCTTGGTGATGTCATAATGCAGTATCAGAACCATGCTGGTCGTGAATTTTTAAATATTTCCCGCCATGTATATCAAAAAATAAAATTTTGGATTGTGACATTGAATCTTTGATTAAATCTGAAAACTTAGTATACTTTATTTGCAGAAAAGTGTAGATAGAAACTTTGCTTGCGATTTTCAACATTATATAGGCATGATCTATCCTATTTCAAGGACTATTTGTTTCTTTTAATTGGCAAGGTATTTTTAAGGATTTTGATAAACATCTGATTATCACGAATCATTAATAGGTTATGTATAAATTCGCGTATCATGACTCTTTTCTTCTAATTATATAATATTCTTTTTGTAACAATCCCGTTTTATTTTTCCTCACGAAAAACAAAGAATAATAGGATAAAAAATTAAATTTATTGATACTTGTCTTAAAACTTCTAAGTCTTCAAGACTAAGCCTTTATTCCTGCAAATATTCCAAATATGTACATACCCATTATCCACTTCTTGGTCTGATTTTTGAAGGAATAGATTGAAACAGACTTTTGTGACATTAGATAATTTCTTAACCTTATGCGCTGCATAATTAGCGTTCTGCAGATGCATAAAGAAGTAGAATTTGTTTGCCTATGTGCCCACTATTATTCATAAAGTTGGAACTTACGCATTTGATGTACAAAATCCAGTACAATTAACACTATGGTATAAAATATATAATAGGTTAGAAAATCAGCAAAGTAAACAAACAATTATACACGCTGTTTAAACTCAACGTCGACGCAACCAAAGGCGGGTATGCGTGTGTGGCTATGATGATCGCCGATGCATGGCGGCGCTGGCACCTCCATCCAGAATATGCGTCGTTTGCTGTTGCCTAAGAAGACACTAGCGCTTGGGCTAGCAGATCGGAATAATCTGAGGCCCAATCTCTAAAAGTCTCTAAATAATTAGTAGGTGGATGACTATTTCAACTCAACTAGAATCGTGGAACAATGGCCATGTCAAAAGCGCTATCATGGAATTCATCACGAAGGTAACTACATAAAACGATTTTTATTGGTTTCCCCCAACAGAAAGGATCGCAACTTTCGACAACGACGGTACACTCTGGGTAGAGGTGCCTGCGCCGCCACATTATGACTTTCAATTTCGGAAATGGATTGAGGAGGCACATGAAGATCCGTCGCTGGCGTCCAAGCAGCCTTACAAAGCGATCCTCGATAAGGACAAGGAGTTCTTCGAGGCTCTGGCATTTCAGGATCCTACTATCATGCCCTCAATTCAAGACGCGCTCGCACGATCGTGGGCCTACATAACGCCGGAAGACTGCGCTGCTGAGATGCGAGAGTGGATCACGACCGCCAAGCAACCGAAGTTTGGGATTAGCTACATAAAGCTCGTTTACAAGCCAATGATCGAGCTGTTTGACTATCTCAAGGCCCATGACTTCCGAGTTTTCGTGTGCTCCGACGGAGGTCTGGACTTTATGCGGGTGTTCTCCGAGAAGGTATTAAGCGTCATGAAAAAGAACTTCATCGGCACCGAAGCCGAGTACGAGTACAAGGGCGGGAAGCTACAGCGCACCGGTAAGATTCTCGGCGGTATCGCTCTCGGCCCCGCTAAATCCTCGCGCATCTACAGCAGGACTGGCCGTCTACCAGCTTTCTCCGGCGGAAACATGGATGGGACATCGAGATGTTAAAGGTCTCGAAGTTCGCTCTCCTGATCAACCACGACGACCCCAACAGGAAGTTCGAGTATACGAAGGGTGCCGAGAAGGCGCTGGTGAAGGCCAAGGAGCTGGGATGGACGGTCGTCAGCATGAAAAATGATTGGAAGAACGTATTTGCTTAGTTTCATTAGAGAGAAACGCAAACGCATCCACATGCATGGCAGTTGGACAAATTTGCCAGTGCTGTGCGAGCAAACTGAATGGGGTTCTCTGGAATCACATAGCTACAGCAGGAGCAATCCGGCTAAACATTAAACTGCTTCCGGATAGTGCAGAAAAGAGTAAGCTAAGGACGGAAAGTTTGGTAAGCCTGAGCGCCACACCACCACCATCATAATTCACCGTTATTATATCTCCCTATCGAAAAAGTAATCTTTTAAATAGGACAAAATATTAACCATTGACTTTGCATCCTGCTTTTTATATCGAGGTTTTACGGCAACAAATTAAACATTTTTATTATTTTCTGGATTGTTTTGTTGATTCCAGTCAAATGCAAGGGAAATCAATTGTATATTTTGGCATTTCCATAAGATATAACAAAGATCTCATGAATTAAAAAATGGCAAATTCAGATTGTTCAATGACCAAAGGACACAATTAGAATTTGATTTGAGATTAAACTGCGTTGCTTATTAGAAGGAACTCTATATAAAATTTATGAAGTTATTTGGAAATAATAAAAATATCATTAATATCAAATAATTGTCTACTATTAAAATATTTTATCTAGAAGTAACTTTTATCCCGAAACTATTTTTAATATAATTAATTTAAAATAACGAACAAACTCAGTAATATTATAGTTCATCTAATTTTGGTTGATGTTCTAGAATATATATCAACCAACTAATTTTTGGTAGCTTGAATAGTTACCAAACACAAGGTTATCAACATTGTTTTTGTAATTTACACAGTGACCATCATATGACTCTTGGAAGTGTTGCCCTTGGATCAGATACGACCTTGTTAATCTGTGCCTAGCTCGTATCTTGGTAGGGTCAATGTCTGCATAACAAGCCAAAGTAATTTAGGAGAGGGTTCAGACGGAACAACCAATTTATACTGAGTCAAAAATAAAGTTAGAAATAATACAATCACCTTGGTGGTTTGTTTTTTTGGAAGGGATTATTGCTATTGTTATAGGCATATTTTTCTTATACGAGCCTATAGCAATCACCATTCTGCTAATACAAATTTTAGCCATTTTCTGGCTAGCACAAGGAATTATTTCTGTTATAGAAGCGCTGATTTTCACGAAGAATTGGATCTGGAACCTAATTTTAGGTATCTTGAGCATTATTGCAGGAGTTGTTATAATGATGTACCCCATCCTCAGTCCTTTAATAGTTCTTGACCTTCTCATTCTCTTCATAGGAGTTTTAGTTTTTGTCAATGGTGCTATGAGATTTACTTTGTCGCTTAAAGGAGGAGGATTGGGCATGGGAATTCTTGGTTTGGTTACCATAATCTTTGGATTACTTCTCCTTACAACTCCCTAGTAGGAATCCTGTTTTGACATTCTTATTTGGGTTTTTCCTTATCGTCGGTGGAATGGCGCAGTCATCGGGGGAATAAAAATGAGAACCGGAAAATATTTCGGAGAAATTCCTAGGTATATGTAATAAATTATTTGATCCCTTTAGGAAGTTCTTGAGTCCAGTATGAGCAATTATATTCTTATGGTTGACAAATCTGTCATAGAAGAACTGAGCGAATCAAAGTTTCGAGAGGATTAGTGCTTCATCATATTAAATTTTTGTTAGATTTTTGAAAATTTTGTTTGTATTATGAGCCAGGAAAAAATGACTAAAATGACAGGTCACGAGAACATTACTAGGGAATATGACTAAAAATGGTCGATAAGGATAACAAGGGTATAAGCTTAATGAAAGCCCAGATAGGACTGCTTAAAAGTCTTGGCCCCGGATTTATTACTGGCTCATCTGATGATTATCCCTCCGGTATCGCGACCTATGCACAAATGGGCGCTATCTTTGGATATAGTCCGCTATGGCTTGTTTGGTTCACCTGTCCTTTCATGATCGTTATCCAGCATATGTGTGGCCGGATAGGGATGGTTGCGGGTAAAGGGCTGGCAGGCGTCATCCTCGAACACTACTCTAAGCGTGTGCTGTAAGTGACTATTTCGCTGCTCGTTACCGCGAACACGATAACAACGGCGCAGATCTGGGAGCGAGGGCTGCCTCGGCACAGATGCTGCTTGGTTGCCGTTTCTCTTTTGGGTGGGTCTCATCACTGTGTCTGCCATAGCCTTCGAGATACTGGTTCCTTACACGACCTACTCGAGGATCCTAAAATATCTGATATTGTCCCTCTTCGCAGATGTCCTGACAGCCTTCATCATCAGACTGTACTTGGTGACAATTTTTCACGTCACTCTGATCCCCACCTGGAGGTCTCTACAGACTACCTGCTCAACATCGTCGTGGTCTTGGGCACGAAGACCTCCCCTCCCTACATGTTCTTCTGGCAGGCTTCGTAGGAGGGAGAAGAGGAGGTCTTGAAGGGCAAAATTTCAGATATTGGTGTCGGAAAACCCTGTGTAACGCGACGGGGTATAACCGAGATTGACGGGGACACTTGCATGGGAATGTTCTTTTCCCAGGTCATCATGTTCTTTATCATCGTCACTACAGCAGCCCCCCTTCACGCCGAAGGTATCACCACAATCCAGACCGCGACACAGACGTCAGAGGCCCTGCGACCGCTAGCCGACGACCCGCCTACTTACTCTTCGCAGCTGGGATCATCGGCACAGGGCTTCTAGCGGTTCCGGTGATGGCCGGAGCGGCAGCTTATGCCATTGCAGAAACTGCGGGCTGAATCGGGGGCTCGGTAAGAAATTTAGCCTGGCTCCAGGGTTCTACGCAGTAATTGACGTATCACGTTTATCGGCATGTTCCTTGATTGATTCTGGGTCAAACCAATAACAGCACTCTACTATACCACCGTACTGAATGGCCTAGTAGCGCCATTGCTTATGGCATTGTTCGTCATGATCGCAAATAGGAAGGACATCATGGGCAGGTTCGTCAACTCGAAAGTGAGTAACGTCTTGGGATGGATAATCGTGCTGATCATGGCTCTAGTCGGGGTGGCACTGATCTTCAACTTGGCAACAGGACAGTAACTTTTCCATGAATGCCCAGAATGCCTTCTCTAAAAATGCGTTTTTAAAGTCTGATAATATTTATCGTTTCATCACATCTAAGAATTACATTTCTTGTGATCGATTACATAAACAATAAATGAAAAATAGTAAGAAACACATAGACTAAATATAATAAATCTTAATGCAATCTTTTTTGAACTGAAGTAAAAATTAGGAAACGAGTTTTATAGAGTAGATCAAACGCCACACATCACCTACGAACTGCTATTCTACCTCCCTGATCGAAATTTAAAGTGGGATATCCTTCATGACAATTGTCACATAACACAGTTACAGTGGTACTTTTACCTCGTTGTCTTATCGTTTTAATCATCCCACATTTTTCTAACTCGTCCAATGCTTTTGGAAAAACCCACCCTCGGATAGGCAAAAATGAGCTCATACCTTTCAATGTGACCACCAAATCTTTAGATTAATTTATCCTTTGAAATGCTAAGTACGCATAGACTCTTTATTTATGCCCCACTGAATTGATGGTAACTTCAAGTTAATTCTGAAGGCATTTGGGGTATGAAATACCTTTTATTTTATCGTTAGACTTCAACAGATCATTTTACCCCATTTAATGTTATTTTCAAATATTAAGAATAAATAAAGAATATATATTAAAGAAATATAAGTAGTAAAATCAATATTAGAAAACTTTAGAATTTAGCTATGCAGCTAATTAATATTACTCTACAGCCGAATTGAAATTTGGCTCTGGATCTGGCTTTTTTGTAGTGAAAGGAAAAGAGTACAGAGATAATCATATTTTACAGAATTTTTGTTACACGGCTTCTACTTTAGTATTTTTTAAATCTTTTCCCGTTTTATTCGCGCTCATTTGAACATCTCCGGAAAGATCACGCTTACGGTGTAGAGCATAGAGATAAGAAGTATAGTAAATACTATCAAAAAACCCCAAATGTTTTGGGTTAAAGTATTTTTATGTTTTCCCATCATCTCTTCGTTGTTGAGCAGGAGTAGCAGAAAAACCAAAGCTACAGGAAGAAGAGTAACCGTTATCACCTGCACGAAAAGAGTTATCAGCACCAATGGTGCTCCTGGGATTATTACAACTATGCCTGCGAAGACCAAGCTCATGAAAAAAAAGGCATAGAACATAGGCGCTTCTGAAAATTTATCGTTGATGGAGTGGGCCCATCCAAAAATTTCTCCCATTGCCCATGAACTTGCCAACGATATGCATATGGCCCCAAGAAGTCCGGCATCAAAGAGTCCTATGGCAAGAGCAGATCCAACAATTGGGTAGCTACCCATGATAGCAATTGCAGCTTGAGCAGCGCTGTCTATATTTACTCCAGCGGGCTTGAAAAGCAACGTGCCTGTGAGAATTACGCAAGCGATTGCAACTACTACTGTAAAGAATGCACCAACTGCAGTATCGAATTTTCCAAAGGAAATATCCTTCTCAATCATACCTTTATCGACTATGGAGCTCTGTTGGAAGAATGTCATCCAGGGGGGATATCAGAGTCCCTATATTCGCCATTAAAAAGAAGAAGAAATCACCTGTGAACCCGTGGATAGGAATACTTGGAATCGAACCTTTGATGACATCGCTAAAATTGGGGCGAATAAACAGAATCGCACGAATATAGATCAGGTTGAGTACGCAGAAAAGGAGTACAATCTTTTCCCATGTCCAGTATCTTCCATGGATGAATATTGAGATCATCAAGATGGAGACACCAATTATTGTTAATATAGGCGGTACGCCAAATATTTTTAGAGCATCTGTCATTCCTATAAACTCAGTTACCATCGTAAGAAAATCCAAAATGCCCAAATCTATTAACGATAACCAGCCCCAAAAAGAGCCAAAAGCATAGAATATAGCTTCTGCATGTCCTTTCTTAGTGACCGTGCCTAGTCTCACAGCCATTTCCTGAACAACATATACTACTGGGCCAAGAAATATTAAGAGCCAAATTAAGTTAAAGCCAAATTTGGCACCTGTTGCGGTATAAGTTGTGATACTACCCGCATCATTATCTGCTATCATCACAATTATGCCTGGCCCAGCAAGTACCAAATACAAACTCAGCCATTTTATGAGCCTGCGATATTTGTAGTAATACCATGAACCTTCAATAATTAATCAGCTCCATAGTTTGATTCCCTATTGAACTAAATGAATTTCATTGTTACTCCGGTGAACAAAAAAATAGTGGTATTAAGCACTTAACTATCTAAATCCCAATCGAGATTTGCAGACGTACACAAATGTACAATTCGTTTGCCTATTTTTCACTATTATCCATTAAAAATTAGATCAATTTTAAGCTACTTCCATATGAGAAAAAAGATAACATTTTTGTATACATCTGTGCAAAGTAGGATAGTTGCCTATTTTTTAAATTTGAATCATAAATGTCTCAAATTTTGTTCATGTGTTTGGAAACTTGATTGTTCCACTTTCGTATCGGAATATATTATATTTGGCCGATTCACGCCTAGAAAATGTGAAAAATAGTAAGAAACACACAGGCAAGATCTAATAAATCTTAATCCTGTCGATTTTAAATTAAAGCAAAAATGAGTAAATTAGTTTTATATAGTCTATTTCTAAAACATTCATTTTTGTACCACATGATCAAAAATCTATCTGTAGCACTTTGTACCCAGTCAGGCCAATCTTTAACAGAAACGATAATTAAAAGCCTTAATTAGTCACTACTTCGCATGTAGCAAACAATAAAACATAATAGTAAATCAGATCTATTAGAGCTGCAACAAGCCAGGAAAGAAAGCTGTAATAGCGGATTAATGTCGAAAATCAAGAAAATTGACAAGAAAAGACTTAATAATTGTTTGCTCGTTTATTTGTACTAATACCGTGTCATTTTTCTCATATTTTTCTTCATTGAGATAGAACCAAGCCATTAAGATAAACAGTACATACGAATCAACAGAGAACTCTTATTTCTTAAAGATCAAATTGTTTGTAACCACACCATCTTAAAGAACGGGATATAATCGCACATATGAATAATGGACAAATCAGTAAATTAATTAGATAGCTTTCACTTCTGAAGATAGGACTTATTATTATAATAATTATTATTATGTACTATTAGAAATCTAAATAAATTGAAAAAATGCTTAGAATAAATAGGGAAAAAGGCATAAAAAGCTTATTTCAGACAATCTCCGCTACTTTTTTTTCAGAAGCTTTAAACGTTTCTATTGACCTAAATTTGGTAAGGCCAGCTCCCATTGCAATTTTAAGAGCATTTTCATCGGTGATAAGATTCTCAGGTGCGTGGGTATCAGTGTTCACCACAAGAGTTGCTCCAATTTCAATGGCAAGCCTCGCAACATGTCCATTGGTTATGTTATGCCTATTTCTTGTCGTAATCTCAAGGTAAACGTTATTATCTACTGCAGTCTGAACATCTTCTTGCGATATAAGGCCTGGGTGAGCAAGAATATCCACATAATCACAGGCAACAGAAGCTGCATTTGTCCCTGATGCTACAGGTTCGGATACGGTTTCCCCATGAACGACCACAATTTCTGCACCTATCTCTTTTGCTTTTTTTGCTAGAGGAGCTATCTTTCTTGGAGGTACATGCGTCAGTTCGACTCCAGCCAAAATGCGGATATCCCACTCATTTTCGAGGTATTTGGCTTTCTTTGCAGCTTCTATAAGCTGTTCAAGATTTGTGTAATCAGCATGATCTGTAATTGCAATGGCCTTATAGCCGTGAATTACTGCTCTCCGGGCCAATTCGCTGGGGATTAATTCTCCATCGCTGAAAATTGTATGAGTATGAAGATCAATCAACATGATCACCCTATTTGAAACTCATTTTAATTTTTGCTATCAGACTGTTTTCAGTACTCAATTTGTCTACTCGTCCATTTTCTCTGTGTCTACGGGAACTACATAACTATAATTGTTCAGATGTTTCAAATTTTTCAAGCCTTTCTGTAACATCTGCAAAAGCGAAATTCATCTTGACATCTATTATACTAATCCTTACTTTTTCTCCAACCTCAACTTCCTTCACGAAGACGATGAACTTTTCAATTTGCACGACTCCATCTCCACCTGACCCCAAATTCTTGATCTCTACAACGAATTCGTCTCCCTTGTGGAATGGTGCTGTAAGGAATTTCTTCCCAATAAAGTATATTTCCGCACTTTGAGACCTTGAAGCTTTCGGAGAATAAGCTGTTGTTCGAACAAAGTTTTCCCTGGCATTTTGCAGGTAATCGTTGAACATGTCACCCTGGAATACTTTCACAACAAAATTTCCCTTCGTTTTCAGTATCCTCTTTGCACATTCGAGAGCTGAACTCGCCAGTTCGATTGACCTTGCATGATCATATGACCAGTTTCCTGACAGATTTGGGGCTGCGTCACAAAGCACTACGTCAACTCCCTTTAAACCGGTAGCTTGAATAATAGTCTTTATTGTCGATTCAGCGTTTATATCACCCTGAATGGTTTCAACGCCCTCAATATAATCAATTTTTTGTAGATCCACTCCAAGGACTTTGCCTCCAGATAGCTTTTTTGCAACCTGTAACCATCCACCAGGTGCAGCACCTAAATCCACGACCGAATCTCCACGCTTTATAATTTTATGTTTTTCGTTGATCTGCATAAGTTTGAAGGAAGCTCTTGACCGGTAACCTTCCTTTTTTGCTTGATGATAATAATAGTCTCTTCTATCCCTTGGCATTACTCATCTTCCCTGAACTGAAAGCTGATATAAGTTGTGCAAATTATTTTGCTAACTTTCAGAAGTTATCGCTTTTAATAAAGACATAATTATATATACTATATATATATTCTCGGTTATTTTTGAGTCTCGTAAACTCGGAAAAATATGACCATCAGCGTTTCAGGAGCTTTGTTCATCTATAAACAAAGTAATGCTCGGCTACGCCTTACAGAAAATAAATTATAGCATCTCACAGAAGATAACGTCTGGAACTTAAAAATGTTCTTAGAATATCCTCACAGCTTGTTTTGTCGACTTTGATATCAGAAGGCTTTTCAATTGTTTCAACGTTGATGGGTAGGCGCTTTTGAATTTCTTTAATGAGCTGTGAATCGCCACTCAGAATAACAAAGTCTATAAGGACATTTTTTTCAAGAACTTTATGCAGGACTTCAAAAACGTTGTCCATGTGGTGAGAGATATCTTCCTCCCGGAGGCGTTCGAACCGGCGCTGGCTAAAGCCTCCCTTACTATGCTTTTCCTTCACACTACTGCGGACAAATTCCTTGATATCGAAAACCTGGCCATAAGGAGCAAAACCTATGAAGGACTCCCCTGCATGCAGGACGATGACAAGAATGCGGTAGTCCTTACTCAGAATCTCATCAAGAAAAGAAGTATCAAAGCTGGCCGCAAGCTTCCATGATGGATATTTTATCGGGATTGGAAGGACTATAGCTTCGCAGATCATATGGTGACAGTCATAGAATAGAATAAACCCGGTTTTAGGTTCAAGCCTCTCGAGAAGAATACGGATATCTTCTTCTATCAAATCAATCACTTTTTCACTCAACAATCCAGATAGACGAGTTCCGCAAGGAAGGTAAACGGTAAGCAGGTCGTCAGCAGGAGAGCGAAGGGAACTTAGTTTGGAAATGTAAGCCTTAACAGCTAGCAAACTCAGGGGTTCAATTTTACGAAATTCCAATTTCTCTGGGGACTCGGCTCTTATTATCTCGAGCTCATGTGAGAGAGTTTTAACGCGAACAAGCTCCTGTTTTAAACGGCTTTCAGCATCTTGCCTATCTGCAACTGCCTGTCTTGCAAGAGCCTCTTTTTTTTCGATCTGGGTTCTTACATTTAGTAGATCGAGTTCGAGTTTCGCTACTAGAGAGTTAAGCCTGTCAATCTCAATCTCAAGATGGTCTTTTCCAGAAATTTTCCCTATGAGTGTGCTTAATCTTTTTTTTGTATCTTCAGAAGTTTTTTGTTTTAATTTTTTTTCAATTGTCATCGAATTTCCTTCCCTATTATTGAACCTTCTCCGGCTTTATTAGAATTATAGCTCGCAATTTGAATTAAAACGTATAAATGCAACACTTATAAGTAAAATTCCTGCTTCGTAGAAACACTATTGAAGATTCCGATTGATCTCTAATTCTATTCCTCGTGGAAATTCTATTGAAATCCTTCTAATTGATTTCTGTATTTGGCCGATTTTTTTCTTTTCTGGTTTAGTATCTCTTATTTTTAAAGAAAGCTTCCTATATTCTCATAATACTCCTTTTTTTCATTGTCATCATCCGATAGGGATTAGAACTATAATAAAGCACTGTAAACAACATCTTCAGATTCATTTTTTGAACAGAAGTGACAGGAACTTTCCCTTCTTTGAATATTTTTTAGTTATCATATAACTTTTTACACGAAAGATCTTTTAGAGATTATCCGTTTACTTCTCAACATATAATTCATTACTAGATGAGGTTCTTTAGCTATCGTTTTTTTAATTTGCATAACCGTTTGATTTTGCTCAAAAGTATCCTCTGTCTCTGTAAACCTCTTCATTTCCTTCTGATAGATTTGCCTTAAAATCATGAAGTATGCAATTGTTGTTTAAACTTCTGATCGTCTTATAACCCCTTTCTGTCGTGCTATGAATTTTAGATTCAAAGTGCGAATTATAATCTGTTCTATTTCAAAACCAGGGCAACTAAGTTGGCTTTGGAACTGTCCCAATATTTGTTCTTCTTTTCAATTCTCAACAATTATCACTCTGAATGATCAAACTGGTGTAATGTCTACGTATATACTCAAGAAAATCAAAAGATTTCCTAAAAAAATTTGATCAATATATTGTTTCTCAAGTTCATATTCTGGAATGACATACCATTGCTGTAGAGCAAAAATTTTAAAAATATCGATGATATCACTTCAGGTACGCTTCAATAAACTGTTTTATTTAAAAATACGGATTTAAAAAAACGATAAGATATGAATTTAAATCAAATAAGAAATCAATTTCAACAAGTTTGTCACCAACTGGCTGAAGACGTTTGCATTTTTCTTTGAGAATAAAATCAATCGGATTTATATGAGTATAGATTATTGCTAAGAGATCTAGACTCTTCTATACAAAAAAGTATATAAATTTATCGAAGTTCTCTATAATTTACTAAATTTTATAATACTTGTAACTAAAGATACAGTACCAAATTGCAGTAATGGAATGACTTTCTGTCGATTCACAAAGAATTCTTACAAAGCCAAATTTTGATATTATTTTTACTCTCTCTTTCTTAAGGTCAAAACTCGATTCGTCTATTTGTAAGTTATTTATTTGATAATACGGATGCTACTGCAGTATTCTGTCAGATTTGTGAGTCCTATTCTCTTTGCGGTATCAATTAGCTGACTTTGAAAGTAGTATTTCGAAAGTTTTAAGAATATCGTATTTAATGTCACTTTGCTTTCAGACAATATTCTTAGAAAGCAAACAATTTAAACCCACACATAATTTATAGATCATTCCGGTGAGTGAATGAAAACCCCATTAAAGTACGCTAAAAATCATAAGGACCAGAAAAACCATAGTAAAGAAAAATCTGATCAAAGGGAACCGGCTAGAGTAAATGATAGATTTAAAGAAGATGGGCAAAATGCCGTAAGGTTCAAAGCTGAAGAATTTCATCCCACGTTCTGGATCGAAGGAAATAGGAGCTCTTCACTGATTGGAAAAACTATAGTTCTTGGTGTTACGGGGAGTATTGGAGCAGTCAAGGTAGTTGAACTTGCCAGGGAACTTATCAGAAATGGAGCTAAAGTAAACGCTGTTATGACTGATGCGGCCAGACACATCCTGCATCCTGATGCTCTACACTATGCTACCGGAAACTCTGTAATTACTGAGATTGGAGGCCGAGTGGAGCATGTGGAATTCTGTGGACTCAAGGGAAGAGCCGATATTCTTTTGATAGCCCCTGCAACAGCAAATACCATTGGGAAAATAGCATCCGGAATAGATGATACAACCGTCACTTCCTTTGCATCAACAGCTCTTGGCGCGGGTATACCGCTGATGCTTGTCCCTGCGATGCACGAGTCAATGTATAAGCACCCAGCTTTAGTTGAGAATCTAATAAAACTGAAAACCTGGGGACTTTTTATTGTAGGCCCAAAACTGGAAGAAGGCATCGCAAAAATAGCATCAAATGAAGAAATAGTGCTAGAGGTGGAAAGGACTCTTGGAAGAAAGAGTCTTGAAAACAGAAAGATAATCATCACGAGCGGTTCTACCGCCGAAACTCTAGACCCTATACGCATCCTCACAAACCGAGCCTCAGGGAAAACCGGCAGGGAACTTGCTTTTGAAGCTTACCGCAGAGGAGCTGAGGTAACAGTGGTACATCGTGATATGCTGAGCATTGCAGGAATTAGGGAAATTTGGGTAGAAAGCGCTGCCGAAATGACAGATGCAGTGCTATCAGAACTGAAGAAAGGATATGATGTCCTTATCAGCGAAGCAGCAATTGCAGACTACACAGTTGAGCCTTCTGCAGAAAAGATAAAGTCAGGAGGAGAACTTGTGTTAAAGATGCAACCGACCCGCAAATTGATAAAAGAATGCCGTGAAAAGTATTCTGATCTCGTGATCATTGGCTTTAAAGCCGAAACCGGAGTTGGAAGTGGGGAGCTTCTCAGAAGAGCAACTGAAACCCTTGTGGGATCAAAACTGGATCTGATAGCAGCAAATGATGTCGGAAAAGGTGGAATGGGTACCGAGGAAAATGAACTTTACCTGATCGGAAGAAAAAAAGGTGAGCCTAAGCACATCAGCGGAAGCAAACGGAAACTTGCGGCTTCGATTATTGAAGAGACCATCGAGCTTTTAAATGACAAATAATTTTCTAAAATTATGAGCTCATCTTGAAGTTGAAGCGTATTAATTGATAAGCATATTAGATGCCAAATATGTATTCGATAGGATTAGCTATATCCAAAGATAAAAAGCTGCATTCAATCCTGAATACACCTACAAAATACGATGCATTCTGCAAAATGGAACGAATTTTGAAAAATTGATTAAAATTATAATAGGCGTTCTCTATGCACAAATATCAGAGTGGAGGAGCAGACTCTTATGCAAAAGCCTATGCTCCTGGACATATTACAGGTTTTTTTCAGATTCACGAACATGAAAATCCTCATCTCAAAGGCTCTACAGGCTGTGGAATTGTTCTGAATGGGGGAGTTACCACCGAGGTCAATGTTGGGGAATCGGTAGAGAAGACGGAGATATTCCTCAATGGTAAGAAGGTTGAAGGCAGAACAACCCGCACAGTCGCAGAGATGATTACTGATTTACCTGTAAGGATTAAGAGCTGGGCAGAAATTCCGATTGGATGTGGATTTGGAGCTTCAGGTGCAGGAGCCCTAGGAACGGCTTATTCTCTTAATGAGGCGCTTTCCCTGAACCAGACAACAAAAAGCCTGGTTGAATATGCTCACGTAGCAGAAGTTCTCAATTGCAGCGGACTTGGAGACGTTACCGGCCAATCGAGTGGCGGACTGGTCATTAGAATACAACCTGGAGGATCAAAATTTGGACTTGTGGACAGTATCCCGGTTCCAGAATCCAGAGTTTATTGCATTGTGCTCGGCGAGATCTCCACGAATTCTGTCCTGAATGACAGGGCTACAGCTGAGAAAATTAATTATGCGGGAAAAGTCGCAATGTCAGAGCTGCTTAAAAAACCTACTCTTGAAAATTTTATGTACCAAGCAAAGGAGTTTGCTAGTAAAACCGGTCTTATGAGCAGCAGGGCAAAGGATATCATTGAAGTTACAAACGCAAACGGATGGATGGCTTCTCAAGCAATGTTTGGGGATACAGTTTTTGTGATTGCCCCTCAATGCCAAGAATTTATTATTTATGAAGTCCTCCAGGAATTCGGACAGGTGTTGGAATATAGCATCAGCACGTGTGTTCCCAAATTAATGCGTGATTGATCCTTAGGGTAAAAACCCAATTATTTCTTGAATATTAGGCAGAAAAGTCCAAAGACAATTTCGATAAATCCCTTGTTTTCACGAATTATTTAATATTATTTATAATCATAGAACAAAATTTTGTGTTATATCTATTTCTCCAAAATTTACATCAGAGCTCACAAAGCTCACATAAATTTAAAATTAAAAAAGTAGTTGTATTGATAAAATTATTCAGATTATCTTTCAAAGTCTATCTAGGTATAATTCGATTATTTAAAAAAATATAATAAGGCAGTGATAATAACAGATATTCCCTAGATTAACACAAAACGCAGAGCACCAACTTTCTGCAAAATCACAATATATAGACAGAAAGCACTAAACAGAATAAATGATAGAAATTAAGCTAACAAGCAAAAAGTAGGCAACATACATGACCGAAATACCTAAAGACCACCCAAGATACGAGTCCCTGCTAGCCCGTGAAAAAGTTGTAGCTGGGGTAAAATTGGGAATTACAAGCATTCAAGGACTGATTTCACAGGGCAGAGGCGAAAGCTTTGATTACCTTATAGGCGAGCGGAGCACAGAGTCTGCCCTGTATGCTGAGAGGGCAGCAGTTGCTGCTATTCTTTTAGCAAAGAAACCCGTGATTTCCATAAATGGTAACGTCGCAGCCTTAGCTCCTGAAAGAGTGGTTTCTCTAGCAGACATTACAGGGGCAAAGATTGAAGTGAATCTTTTTCACAGGACTGAAGCAAGGGTACACCTTATAATAGAGCAAATGAAAGCAAACGGAGCTGGGGAAGTTCTCGGGAAAAATCCAGATGCAAGCCTTGAGCTCTCCAGTGGCAGACGACTGGTAGCGAGAAAGGGGATCTATACCGCAGATGTCGTGCTTGTTCCGCTAGAAGATGGAGACCGTTGTGAAAAATTAATAAAAATGGGCAAAACTGTAATTACAATTGACCTAAATCCCCTTTCCAGAACCTCCAGAACAGCTACTATATCCATTGTTGATGACCTTATCCGAGCTCTTGATAACATGGTCAGATTTGGAAGAGAGATGAAACAAGAAAAGAAAGAAGAGCTTGTGAAATTAATTATGACCTATGAAAATAAAAGAGTCCTCACGGAGGCAATTTCTGAAATTCAGGAGCATCTAAAAATCATAATTGCCGAAATTGGATACTGAAAATGGTTATTATGTAAAAAAAGGACATATATTACATTTATTCTTGATTATTTATTAAGTACTTAAACCAATCGATGAGTACCGGGATTTGATGATATTGTTTTGTGAACAAATCAAAGTTGGTAGTGAACTTTGCTAAAGCGACGGCAACGCCTTATACCTCTTATTTTCAAATAAAGGCATCAATTTGGCTTTGTAACTGTTTTCATATTTTCCTTTTATTCACAGAAATCAATAATCTTCTCTCTAATGATCAAACTGCGATATCGTTTTTATGCATTAAGGAAAACAATGAATTTTCCTGAAAGGGATTAGATCAATGCATTATTTTCTCAAGTCCAAAGCCTTGAAGACCACGCCATTGTGGCAAAACGAGAATTTTAAACATAATGATGACGTAAGTTTCAATTCGGTATTTTGAAACTGGTTTGTTGAAAAAACACGGACTTAGAAATAATACTAAAAGATTTTCAACAATTAGGTAATTAATTTCAGCAAGTTTGTCTCAAACTGACTGAAAAAATTTTATTGTTCTTTAGAGCCAAAATCAGTCTGATTTTTCATGAGTAAGGATCAATGTTACAAAATTTAAATTTCCCAATACTCAAATTGTTATATGCTTGCCGAAACTCTCGATACTTAATTTTCTATTAAAAAATTATGATTTGGATACCATAATTACGGTGAAATAGTTTCCGGATCAGATTTCACCAAATTTCTCCTAAAATTCTGGAATCATGTTTTTTGCACGCTTTGAATTTATTTGAAGTTCTTATCGATTTTCTCCCAGTCGACTATATTAAAGAAAACATCTCTGAATTTGCCTCTGTCATTCTTGTAGTCAATGTAGTAGGCGTGCTCCCATACGTCTAGAACCATTAGAATTGGAAAATTTGGGATTATATTTACGTTGTTCTTTTCTATCTGCATGATTCCGAATTTTTTAGTACTTTTGCAAAAGGTTAATACCGCCCAACTGGAACCTTCAGCAATTTAAGCGACCTGAATAAACTTCTTTTTAAACAGTTAAAAATTTCCAAAATCTTCTTTGATCACTTCAGACAATTCGCCGACTGGTTCTCCGTTGGAATTATTTGCAGAAATCATCTCCTACTAAAAATAATCATGAAGTACATGTCCTCCCAAATTAAAGCCAATACTTTTGCATTTGCCTTGTAATCAAAATTAGTTCCTTATGCTCCTGCTTTGTTCATTATTTACAAAATTGAATTCACATTAGTCACATAAACCTGATGGTGTTTGTCATGGTGAATTCGCAACTGTTCCTCCGAAATATAAGGTTCCAATTCTGCATATCCATATTTCAAACTAGGTAATGTATACATTTATTTGGCCATATTTATCCCATTTTCTTAATTAATTTTATTTACAAAATTTGTTCGATAACCTGATTATGTACATTCCAACTTAATAAATAAATTTTCAAATCCTAAGAACAAATTTTCCCCTTAAGATTTTTAAAAAACGTGTCTTTAAATCCACTCTGAGCTTTATCAATAAGATAAATATCTAAATACCGCGTGGCAATCCTGATGTAAAATAAAGTTATACATCAAACATATTTAATGGTAAAAGGTAAAGCAGTATTTCTAAATCTCGTCGGTCTCGGAATAGTTCCACAATTCATAGGTGCCGGATAAAATCATTTGAAGTAATAAAATCATTGATAATGGCAATGAAAAATTACTATGCTTCTAAATTTCTAAATGGTGTCTATTCCCTGTCAATTCCATATTTTATTTTTATCCTGACTCATTACATTTTCTTTGATTTTTTTTTACTACATCTTTTTGCTTTTATATAAAAAAACAAAAATATATTTGTTCAGCATTGCACAGCACTTTTGAGTTTTAGATCCGTTTATTTTCTGCTAGTATCCCACCTTAATTTATAGTTGAGATTTCAGGGATATGTACCCAGAAGCTAGTAAAATCAAGTAGCAGAAGATCTCAACAGGTAAATAAATTATCATTATCTAGACAAATGTAATCGAACCAACTCCTTTCACTTTAAGATGATGATTTCACTCTACCTATACAAAAAAACAAACAAAGATGGAAGAAAGATATTTTTTTCCAAAAATAAGATTTATCAATATTGTTTCATCGACAATCAGGTAACTTTGTATTATATGTTGCGAATTTCTTTGCTTCAGCCCGTAGTGGTTATGAATCTGAAAGTTTATTTTGAAGAAGATAAGCAAAAAAAATTATGCGGTGAGCATTGATTTATAGTAGCATAACAGCGAAAAGATTAGATGAATCAAAAAAATATAGATACATGAATAATAAAATTAATGTAACCAAAGTCAGTAAATTTTGGCAAATTATAGACATGAATTTAACTATTCAGATAATCTTAGTATGAATAATTGTATTTCAATTGAATTTAAGCTTGCAAAATTCAAATGCGTAAATTATAGTGAAAATGAATCCCAAATGAAGACAAAATAATTTCCTCGAATTGCAGAACTGCTAAATAGAAATAGAACACGTGTAAATTCCAAAAAGGACGAAAACAGGAGTAAACATGTGCGGAATAGCAGGAGCTACCGGAACTCCTGATACGAATATTAAAGTTAAAAAAATGCTCGTAGCTCTGGAACACAGGGGACCTGATGCCTGCGGAATTTATCAGGCAGAAAATCTGAGTATAGGGAATACTTTGCTTAAAATTACAGGAGATATGCCCCAGCCTTTGGCAGGAAAAGGAGCTCTCGTAATCAATGGAGAAATATTCAATTTCAGAGAACTCGCATATGAATCAGGAATAAGAACAAATTCTGACACTGAAGCGCTTTTTTCCCTGATAGAAACCCGAATTAGTGAGGGATGTATACCGATAGATGCTGTCTTTTCTGTACTTTCCTCAGTAAACGGAGACTATGCTTTAGCATATGCCTGTGATAACGAACTTGTATTGGCCGAGACCCTGTAGGTGTCAAGCCTCTTTTTTATTCCACCAAAAAAAGAAAAGAAAAACGAAAAATAATTTTCGCATCCGAAAAAAAGGCTTTGTTTGCTGCAGGAAGAGAAATAAAAGATTTGCCCCCCGGCAAAATCCTGAGTTTTAATATGAAGAACGGAAGTTTTAAAGAGCGGTCCATCAAAATAAAGCAGCCTCAAAAACGAATCTATGATGAATTTGAAGCTGTTTTTCATCTGAAGGCTGTCATTGAAAAGGCCTTGGAACTTCGGCTTACATCAACTTCAGGAATTGCATTTTCCGGTGGTATTGACAGCACATTTTTAGCAGTACTTGCAAAAAGAATTAATCCGGCTACTCTCTCTTTATACTGTAGGGGTTACCCGATTCCCATGATATTACACAGGCTAGAGAAAGCTGCTGAAGCTATTGGTATGAAGGATTCTCTGAGAATACATCTCTTGTCTGTCAAAGAAATCGAAACCTTAGTTCCGCAGATTATTCGTGCAACTGAATCCGTTGACCCTATGAAAATTGCAATCGGAATTCCTCTATACGTTGTTGCGAAAATTGCGAGAGAAATGGAAAGAGGGTAATCCTTACAGGGCAGGGTGCGGATGAGCTTTTCGGCGGGTACAGGAGGCATGAGGTTTTCCTTGAACAGGGATCTGAAGTGATTGATAGAGAAATTTATTCTGATATTAAAAAAATTTCAGTGGTCAATCTTGAAAGGGATGATATGGTTACTATGGCTAACTCTGTAGAGCTCAGAGTACCTTTTCTAGATAAGGATGTAATTAAAATAGGCCTATGCTATCATTCCAGAGCTAAAAGTGCTGAAAAAGGGCGGCTTGTATATAAGGAAATATATTCTCAGAAAAACAGCAGAGGATCTCCTACAACCGGAACTTCTCTGGAAAGAAAAGAAAGCAATTCAGTATGGGACAGGAGTTCAAAAAATACTCAATAAGCTTGCCAGAGAAGCAGATTTTTCGCAAAGAGGATGAAAAGCATATTGAAAAGTATCTAAGGAAGATTGCTTTAGAAAAAGGATTTGAGTTCATAAATTACTGAGAGTAGATACCAAGAGATAGAACGCAAAAATCAAAATCAAATTAGAAAAATAACTCATAAAAATTGATTATTTTTTCCTTATTTCTTTTTAAAGCTAATTTATAGCCTAGAATATAAAATAGAGAATCCAGTATACAATCAAAGTAATATTAGATAACTAAGATAAATATTTATAGTAAGTATAACGTACTTATATTGAAGTAAAAACGTAAAAAAACTTTACAGTGGGGGAAAAACATGAAAATTAGAGTAGTCAGTTCTAGAGAAGAAATATTCACACTTAACCCTAATGAACGTATTGTTCACATGGCTTTTAGGCCTTCGAACAAGGACATATTTGGATTGATCGAAACCTGCCCAAAAGTTGAGGTGATTCAATTACCTAAATCTTACATGAGCACAGTCTCAAAGTCCATTTTGATGTTTCTTGGGATGCAGAGAATAAGACTTATCGAAGGTGACGTATGGGGTCACAGGAAGGACATTAATGAATATTACAGCATACCCTCCTCAGTGGTTGAAAAAATACGGATGATGAAAAATGAAGGTAAATCTACTGAAGATATTGAAACAAAGATATCGAGGGAGAGAAAGCTGAGCCCTGAGATGGTTGCATATATATTGACAAAGGAAACTGCTGCCTGAATTCGTAAAGGACGAAACTTACTTCCAATTATACTATTTAATTTTTTTGAGGGTTTGGCAGTATAAATAAGGTGTTGAATCCTCCAAAAATTAATTTTTGTCCCGAATCTTTAGTTTGATCTTATCTTTTTGATGAATTGCGTAGTTAAATCGAGGAATGAACTTATGTATTAAATTTACAGTTAACTTGTTAGTTAAATAGCTATTGAAAAAACAGTTACAAATCTTTTTCCCTGATAAATTCCCTTATACTTGTACTTAGTAGTCTTTTTATGCATGGCAATTGCACCAATAATCTACTTTTAAGGGGATTTTAGTGGTGATTTTAACCCAAATTTGACAAATTTCACTAATTAAAATAGTTTTTTATTACGAAAACACAGAAGAGTGCCGATTTTTAAGAAGATCGCAAATCTCGAGAAGTTGATGAGAAGAAAATTCCGCACATAGGAAAAAATTTTAGACAGCATGAAAACATTTAATTCCCAAGTTACAGCAAATTCGAGATATGTGAAAACTCATCATGTATTGTACTATTGATGACCTCTTTAGTGCAGGGTCCAGAATCCTCCATACTTTAGAGGGGGATCACATAAAATATCAACTATTTTTGTATCCTTCTAACCCTCTCAGTTATGACTCCTTTGTAAAATGGGTTTGTTTTTAGCGTCATTCCAGAGGTAGTGCCGCTTCCCTCTGGCGGGGATGTGAACATTCATTGGAACTGAACAACTTTAGTCATGATTATTATCAGATTATCAATCATCTAGTGTTGATGCCTATAGATTATAGATGCATTATGTTCCACAAAAATCGAATTAAAAAAGATCGCTAGTCCATCTTTACCACTATTTGCATATATCCAGGTTACAAAATTCATGGTACGAAAGTGGTAGATATAGCGCTCACCTATTCCTGGAGTTCCATCCAAGCAACTCTCATCAAAGGCAGTTCAATACTTGAAAGGAGGTGATTCATATAGATTTTTAAGCTTCATCATTAACTGAAAAAAATAAATTGTGATGGAAGTCTATGATCAAGTGTTAATTTTTTTATCTTTAGAAATGCGACAACTGATACGATAAAACACTACATCAGTTATCTTAGAGGAAACCGGAAGAAGATTTTGAATCGTCTAGATCAAAGAAAGGTGGTCAAAATATGAATCAATGATTTCTGAGTTTCGACAAACTGAGTAGGGCAACTCTAAGCATATCCCACCATTTAGGGTAGAATGAACACAAGTAATTTGATTTATCGGTCATGTCCATGAGACATTGAAAATTGTAGATGTCAGAATCTCATTACATCCTCCAAAAAATTTGAATTATGCTAGTTTTTCAAATTTGATAAGTGAAAAATATAACCGATTTTTAGAAAATTTTTTTCTACTATTTCATCTTTTCTCCTGTCCATACCTCTTGTCAATTTAATTTTTCTGAGTTTTAATTTTTTTAGGAAATATTTTTCTTTGCATACTAGTCTCAGGTAAGAAGGGGCAAAATATAGATAAAGAAACAAGACATGATAAGAAGTGAGTAATAATATGTTTGGCGGAGAATTAATGTTAAATTAAATATAATTACTTAACCCCTAAACAGGTATATTCATGTTTGCTTCGAATTGTTTAAAATACGTAATTCTCAAACCATTCAAAACGAAAAAAACACAATCTAGCCAATAATTGAAGAAAATGAGCTTAAAAAACTTTCCATAACAATAAGAATAACTTAAATGGCTATGATGTTATTTTATCAATTTTAAATAGTTTCAATAAAATTGATTAATTTATATGCGAGATGATTCCGTGAAAACCTATCTTCTAGTCTGGTTCAGCAGTGAAGGAGCTTGTCCATCAGAGATCAACCGAAGGATGATGTCTCTGGGTTTCGAACCAATGCAAGGCACCTATGACTTTGTATATAACTGGAATAGCAACTTTAGTATCGACAAAGTTCTCGAGTTCGGGGACAAAGTATACCTTAGCCTTCAGGGTACAGGTGTCATGTTCAAAATTGAGACAATGTGAAATGATAGAAATCGCAAAAAAGAGTCATGATGCATCAATTAGCTAGGTCTATGTCGGAATTTAGGCAACAAATGATTTCTTTCATGGGATTTCAATTATTGAGTGTGATACTGAGATCGTCCTTTAATCAGCATCCTTACTTGTAAATATTCCAGTTCATTTTCTATTAATGGACATGCATTCTCTTCATTAACGCAACAATTTCAAGGTGAGTTTCATTATATAACTGGTCTCTATTCCATTACATTAATACTATCACATTGATCCATACTTCAGCAGCATTGATTGTGTATGTCTAGGAGTTTAAAGAAATTCTATTTTATCCGAAATCTATTTTGCTTCATCTTCACCTAATGTTTCGTAAAATAATTTTCCTTGTGGATACTAAGAGGATTTTGATATACTCATTTTTTAGCTGGTTGCTTATAAAGCCTATATCTAGAGATATGTTGAAATCTGATGTTTATAAAAATTCTTACAATTATCTATAATCAATCGTATGAGTTAGACTTTAGATATTTTCCAATATCTAGAAAATTCACGCATTGTGCAAAATCTGCCATGAATCTTTTTTGTATCTGAGTCACCCTTTTTCTCACTTTGATCCTAATGGAGTGGATATATTTGCTGTTCTACTCATGATATATTCATAATCTTATTTTTCTGAGTTTATAGGCTTCATAGGGATGGTCCTTCATCTTATCCTTAAGAAGTTGCTTTGGTCCCTCTTCAAGGCAGAGCAAGGAATTTTGGTGTTTATTTTTGTTCATATGGCCAATAATGCTGTGCATCTGTTTTGCATTTAGGATAGTTGTCCTAATATACCATATAAATCTCAACCATATTAGTTTGAACGTTTGTTTATTCCTTTTTTCATATCCAGTAACATAAGCCTGATTATCAAATAGCCGTAATTTTAATGTTATTATTCTACAAAATTTTTCCTCTATTTTTCCAGTTAAGAGTGTAAACTTTATTTATAATAGTGCTTTTAACCAAGATAACAGGAAATTTTAATGCTATTATTTCTAAAACAGTATTTCTTAAGAATCAATGTTTTCATCGACTACGTACCACTTTATACCTCTTTGATATGGTTATCAGTAGCAGGATATTGAATCTGGTTAGTGATCTTGTTCTTTCAGATCTCTCTAAGAAAGTCCATTAGAAAATTTACATCAACAGTTTCAATCTTAATTTCAAAAATGAAGAAATTAAGGGATTCAGAGTTTATCCCGATGATCAATAATTAAACTATTTGATACGAGTGTAAAGACATAATTGAAGAATTATACGATATTCAAGTAAGATTAATCCTGAATTACTTAATGAAATTTGATAGAGAAAGAAATGCAACTCTTCGCTCTCAGTTTAATAAATACATAAACTCAAAAATATACTCAAAAGAATCACAAAATAGTTTAGAGGATCCTTGTTATAATCCCTTCTTCAGAACTCCACTATATAAATCTTAGAGACGATTACAGAAAAAAACTAAGATGTATTGATGAATTTTTTACTTGCGAACTATTGAGTAAATATTGTAAACCAATAAGCATAATCATTCTGAAGTAAAGCAAATAGAAACTATGTATGGATTTATAGAAATCCCTATATTTTAGTGTTTACCGAAATTCTCTATAATAAAATTGATCGAACATTTATATCACAAAGCTATTATTAATGCTTAATTTCGATTATAAATCCTTTTTAGGGTTTTATCACCATTATAAGTTTCCTAAGTCTTGTTTCATTTAGATCTTTTTCAGTTCAGTGGTTTTTACGAGCATTTAAGAACTTCATATACTTGCAAGAGTCCCCATCAAGAGTAATTATCCTGCCGCATATACATTTTGATTCTCAATTGTGAGTTCCACAACACTGGGACTTGACATCCTGGGTTCAGTAGGAGATCCAGGGCAAATAAGAATTGACTCATTTTTTTCAATCAAAGGCCGGTGCAGATGCCCGAATATCAGGATATCTACATCCATTTCTTTTGCGAGATAATTCTGTGCAGTTGTATCAATCAGCGAAAGTCCTCCTTCATGCACCAATCCGATTTTCAACCCTTCAACTTCAAATATAAGCCTCTTGGGAAGAAGCCTTTTTAGCTCGGGAACATCATCATTTCCGAAAACAGCTTTTAGTTTGCTGTAGGCTTTAAAGGACTGATAAGCTTCCATAGTACTGAAATCTCCTGCATGGACAATTAGGTCACACTCATCAAGAAATTTTTGAAGCTGCAGAGGGATATCTCCTGTTTTCAGATGAGTATCAGAAAGTGCAATAAGATTCATAGAAAATCTCCAGATTTTGAAATAAAACGGCCTTGAATATTAAAATATGAAATAAATTAAGGAAATATGAAATATACAGCAAATGTAACTGTTCTGTATGAATATCAGAAGATTTCAATAAACATTTGATTTTCACGAATCATTATATACAAATTATAGGCATGTGACAAAATGTAAGTATTAATGCAAATACTAAATCTTTAATGCTCCAACACTGAGAATTTGGAATATATTACTCGAGAGGATTTCGATAGACACAAAAATTTCGTCATGTTCTTATAAATAGTATATAACTATAATTCGTGAAAATCAGAGATTTATCGAGATGCTCTCTAAATTAAAAATCCAAAGTAAATTACTCAACTGTCAGATCTACGAGTTCATATTCAATATTCTCAGTTTCTAATCTACTAAGAAGCAAAGAAACCTGCTCGTCCACCGAAACTACAAGAGACGAAAGCCCGTGGTATGCAGCTTCGATAACTGACTCATTGGTTCCAAACATAACATTTGGGTTTATCCCAACCTTACGCAGAGCGATAAGCGCTTCCACACCAATAGCTGCTATATAGGGTTTTGAGTTTGCCAGCATTTTCAGGCGTTCAAGCTGCACTTTTCTTGACCCCCCACGCCCAACTCTGGGAACTTTGCATATCGTAATAGTCGCATTTTCCATGTCAATGAGACCTTGGAGACTGGATACCCCTACATCTTCTCCTACCGATGCATCGGAGATTACATTGCCTGAAGCACCTGTATTTCCCGTCCTACTTACATATAGAAGTCCATTTTTCCATTTTCAGGTAAACCTGCTGGCCTTCTTTTACTTCTTCGGTTGTAATAGCTGTCCAGGTAGAAACATGGCTTATTATATCCTCCATTACAAAAAGAGCATACCTTTTCATTTCTATAGCATTTTCAAGGACCCATTCAACACCCTCTTTTGTTATTCTGTATCTAACACGTCCCTCAGTGATTATCAGTCCATCATTTACAAGTTCTTTAATATATTCTGAAACCGCTTGAGGAGTTATTCCAATTTTTGTGGCAATTTCTTTTTGTTTTACATTGGGCTGATGTGCTGCAATTTCAATAAGGACCTGAAATTTGGTTACTCCGCTTTTAGTCTGGAGAATTTTTATCATCAATCGTAATTCTCCTCAACATCTTCAATTAATTTTAATCTCTGACCCATTACAGAAAGTTTTTCAGATCTACGAGCAACAGCACATATATAGAAAGGGTTTTTATTAAGGGTCCTCGTTAGGTTGCTCATGGAAGTATTGCCCTCATCAACAAGCCTTTCCAGTTCTTCCATAGCATCTTTGACTTCTTCATATGGTTTGAAGGTCAACATTATGATATCGCTTAGATCTTCAAAAGAACACTGAAAGTTGACCTGAACCTTGGAATAAGAACTGTGATATTCTTTTGAGGGTTTTTGTCCTGCCTCTGGAACTCTCCACTGACTCTCAAGAAGTCCGGCTTTTTTCAGTATATGAAGGCTTTTTGATGAGTCTGCACCCATGAATTCGTCTATTTCTGCCCTGGTCATCCATTTATTTGAAAGTGTATCGAATATTTTTTTGTGAGTTCTTGACCCAAAAGTCCTGAGTAATGGTACTAAATAGGAAGGATCGTTAACTATTCGAGTTCGTTTACCCATTTATCCCTCTCCTTCTCGTCTTATATATAAGTTTTCAAATATGATAAAGATTTGTGGTGTGATTATTCGCTATATACTATATTAAGCCCTTCGGACCCTTCCCAGTTAAAAACAGGGGCTTTGCGCTTAAGTTCATGACATTTTTCATCCAAGGCGTGGGCAACTATTGGAAGAGCAATTGTAGCATCTACAAAAATCTGCACTTTTTTTGCTCGGACTGCAATTTTTCCCCAGGAAACAGCTTCATCAAAAGTACAGCCTGAAAGCCCTCCCCAGTGTGGAGAATCGGAAGTATACTGAATTGCATAATCGTGCCCACTGGTATTTATTCCTAGAATGGAAGCTATCACTTCAGTTTGCTGAATAAAATTTTTTGGAACTCCGCCTCCAACATAGATGACTCCGGTTTTTCCTGATTTTTCTACAATTTGTGTAATCTCGTCAACGTCTTTGATCTGGTCTACCTCAAGTTTTGATCCTCTTCTTCTTGCAATAGTAAGCCCTATGCCAATTGAACTATCTGAGAGTGCCGGAACAAAGATCGGAACTTTATGCCTATATGCACTTACAACTATAGAATCCTCTGCTGCTCCAAAGCCTACAAGTTTCTTCCCTAGCAGATACACGAACTCCCTTGATGAGCAGGAAATTTCTCCGATTTCTTCTGCAAAATTCGCAATCAGGTCATCTGCCGCTCTGAACTCCTCTTCCACCGCAAAGACATCATATATTCTATCCACACCACAATCGAAGAGTTTTTCATCATCAGCTAGATGTGAACCCATATAATGCTTTTTGCCTAGAGCTTCATGCGAATCATGGAATAGATTTGCTCCTGTGCTTACTAGGCAATCTATCAGTCTCTTTTCAATCATATAGGAAATGACCTTGCGCATACCAGCGGGAACCATCGCTCCGGATAGGCCCATAAACACTGTAATATTATTTTCGTTGAGCATGTTGTGCCATATCTGTACGGATTCTGCCAATTTCCTTCCCTGAAAGCCAGTTTTGAGCATCCCATCCAACAATTCGCTTATTGATCTTTTCTTTACATCTACAGGTACTGTGGGATTTTCTGTGAATACACCATGATGCATGCAATTTCTCCATAATAAACAGATAGTTATGGTGGCCTGTGACTCCTAAAGCCTGCAGACATTCCGCCAACAGACGGTAAGAAACACAAAAACATTATTTGATATATAAATTTTATTAAATATCAATATATGTGGACTCTCTAACAGGATGATATACATAAGGATGAACAATTTTCTAGGGAATTTATTTGACAAGTTCGATAAATTTGGTCGGAAGTATAATAATTTCAAAGGATGATGATCATTTTAGTAGTCTTATTGATGACTAAAGTAATCTCGGAAATGAATGCGAACATACATATAATATTCAGATTATGAAAACTACTATGTACTTAATAGTCTTCCCAATCTCCTCACGGTCTTGCCAAGATAGTTGCTGATTGCTGAAGGGCTTCATAGGTACATAGTTAATCCACTTGCTGTACATGCTTCTATCAAGTTTCCTGCAAGTTCCCAGATATCTTATGCTTTTTCTAATACTGATATTCTCAGAAATGATCGTCGTTTTTATTGTATTAAGGATTTAGCTAAACCTCTAAATTTAAAATATGCTTGCAAATGATATCTAGATGACTCCAGAAAAGCAGAGGTTTATAAAAATTATTTATTTATATCAGTATGTACCACACAGCAGTGATAAGTGCATTTCCAATGAATTGAAAGATATTCCAGAAATGTGCAAATCACGATATATCAGAAATTTAATTGCTTTAAATCCTCCCCCTCTGGACACAATTTTGCATTTATGCTAGGATAGAGCTCCAGTCAAAAAATTTAATTTTTAAATACGTGCATCTCGGAATCAAATTTCAAACGATTCAAGATATTTCGATTTATACCAACTCCACTATACTAGATACCTTCCTGCAAACTAGTTCTGATATAACTTTGAATCCTCATGAGATCACAAAAATAAGCTTAATCCACATGGCAATTATTACTTTTAAACATTGTCCTTGAATTTTGCCATAAAGAAACTCAATTTTCAATTATTCAAGTATCACCAGTATAATAGGCTTATATTTTTGATATTATTTTCTGATTTTGTTTCTCTACGAAGCTTATAGATTAGAGAGGATTTCAATAAACTTCTGATTTCATCAAAATATTTACTATGCCATTATGAGCATAGGAAGAAATTTAGGCACATTCGAAATCCTCTAAAATTTCACGATATATTTTTCCCATTAAGATTAAAGAATCAAACAAAATATAATTACTATAAATTTACTAGTAACATTTTAAATTTATTAAATAGTAGACAATTTCGAACTTTTTCATAAGATTTATATTTCTAGAAGAATTATACAGTTTTATTACATCCTTTAATTTTCTTGCTAACTTATCTTCCAGGACATTAAATGTTCCTGCATTGTTCCAAATTTTCGGAAAAAATAAAGTTGAGTGTGTTTAAATTACTTGGGTGGTAGATAATTTTTTACTGCCCCAAGCCTGATAAATCAACTACGAACAATTAACCTTGATGTCGGTATAGATGGAAAAAAAGCTCAACCTTAAACTTCTGGAACTACTTGAGGGCAGACAGCTTTCAATTAGTGGGCTAACTAGAGAACTGAAAGTCGACGGCATAGATGAACATCGTCTAGTCCTAACAGGCTACCTCAGGGCACTCAGGGATCTTAAAATTCTGGAGGAAATTAAAGTTCCGCCCTCCAAAATTTATTATTTACCTGAAAAAAACAATGAATCTTTATCCCAAAAAGGTAAGGATATGAGGACTTCGGATTCTGAAGATGTTTATTCTATATTCAGAACTCAGCTCCTCAAAATTGACCTGGAACTCAGGATCCCAGTCGGAGTTTACGTAGTTTCCAGATTATTTGAAAGGCCATGCTTCCGTAAGGAGTTAAAACTTATAGGAATCACTCAAAAACATCTTGATCAGTACCTGGAAAAGCCCAGCTTAGTCTGTGCGGTTCCAGATGCTCGTCTCCGAAAGGCAAGAGCAGATATCACAAAAATTGAGATTCCCACAGGTAACCCAGCATACGAAATCAGGGAGTACGGGGAGGAGGTAACAAGACTTGCAAATGAAGTATTTGTAGGGCTGATAAAACATATTATTAACTTTGAGGGTCTGCTAGCAAAGAGTAAACAAACCACATTGACTCCTTAAAAAATATTTATGTGATTATATTCTGAAAGTTGATGCTGATCAGACTCAAAAATGAAACTGAAAGTTAAAATATAGGATTGTATGTACCCAGAGGGAAGTACATAGATACAAAAATAGAAAATAGGCTATACAGAACTCCTTAATTCAATGCAAATAATTTATGCTATCTTTTTATTTAAATTATAGATTATCATTTTAAGTTTTACTTCTTTTACTTAATTATGGAACTTTCTCGTCAACTTCAGCGACATCATTCAACCACTGGAGACACTTCAGAGCCCTATCAGCATTATATTGTTCGATATGCTTATGGAACTGAAAATACTCTCAAGATGTTGAATTTTTCCTTTCTTCATCCAATCGTTAAGGTTTGATATGTTATTCCGGAGGATGCTGCTACAAGAGAGTGTGGAAGTCCCAATGAAACATTATTACCAATTAGCTGGGTGTATCAGGAGTTAATTTAGAAGGTCTCGCTATTATAAGAACACGTTTCATTTCTTTCTAACACACCTTGCATAACATTAAAACAGTACAGTTTACTATTCCATCGCATTTACATTTCACTAGTTGATACCATAATTATCTGAATATTTTTTTATAGTATTCCATATAAAAATCTCTTCTGTATTTCATTTTATCGAATAATAGTTTAAATCACGTGTTTAAAGTTTTATATTGCATAGGCAGTTAAAGGGGCATTTCTATAAACTCTTATTTTTATAAATTAGTTATATATGATTTACAGCACCGGGCGAAATTTAGGTAGATCAGAATCCTTTAAAATATAAATCAGTTAGTTAATAAAATTTTCTGAGGAAGTTTCCACCCCCGTTGCTAGCGGCCGAGTACTGACTTGAATAACCCATAATTGTTTCACTTTTAAACATCTATAAATCAGGGCAGAAATATAAAGTTAAAATATGCCCAGAGAATTTACAACAAAAGATATTGAGATTTTTAACAAGCTTGCCCCAGAAGCCGGGAATAAACTCATTTCCAAAGAAGCAGGACATCAATTCCCTTTCATCCTGCGCCCAATTTCGCACAAATTTGCCAAGTCTCCTGAAGATTTCAGAGAAAGGTTGATGAGACTTAGCCCTGAAGAACTCGATTATTTAGTAGGACTTGTACTAGAAGGAAAGGAGGACGTCCGATCGATGATGGATGAAGACCTTGAAGAGTTGGTTGCAGTAATTTTTGAAAAACTATCTTCTGAAAGAGCAAACCAGTTAAAAGACTTTGTAGAAACTCACTGAAAAGGATAATAGAATGACCTCGAAAAAACTGCTTTTCGGAACTGCTGGAGTTCCGGAAAGTACAAAAGGAAAAAATAGTGTATCAGGAATCGAAAGAGTCCATGAACTAGGCCTTGACTGCATGGAACTGGAGTTCGTCCAGGGAGTTCGCATGAGTGAAAAAGGAGCAAGAAATGTAATGGAAGCAGGAAATAAACAAAATATAGGCCTTAGTGCCCATGCACCTTATTATATCAATCTGAATTCTCCTGAAGAAGAAAAGCTCAAGGCAAGTATGGAGAGGATTTACCAGGCCGCCAGGATAGGTAGCCTCTGCGGGGCTGAGTCCATTGTTTTACATGCAGCTTTTTATCAGAAAAACAGCAAGCAAGGCACCTACAATATGGTATCAAAAGCTCTGCAAAAACTTACAGAAAAACTCCTTAATGAAGAAATTTTTGCAGTCCTGCGCCCTGAAACCATGGGCAAACGTACTCAATTTGGAACTCTTGAGGAGGTGCTTTCCCTGAGTTCAGAAATTGAAGGGGTAATGCCCTGCATAGACTTTTCTCATATGCATGCAAGGGAAGGAAAAGCAAAATTCCTACTATGAGTTTATCACAATACTATCGAAAGTAGAAGAAATCCTTGGAAAAGAAGGACTTTTAAACATGCATATGCACATTTCGGGGATAGAATACGACAGTAATGGGGAAAAGAAACATCTGACTTTGAAAGAATCTGACTTTAATTACTCAGAACTTTTAGCGGCTCTTAAAGAATTCAAAATTACAGGAATGGCAATATGTGAAAGTCCAAATCTAGAAGAAGATGGGCTTCTGCTAAGAAATATTTACTACAAGTAACATTTCTTAAATCTTTTTTTGAATTTTCGGCGATTCCAGAAGATATTAAAAAGTCTCTAAAAATAATACAACTATGAAAATGTGATTTGAGATTATATAACTAGAGATTTATTTGAAAATATGTTGAATTATTAGTTATCAGACACTAAAAATGGTTCTGTTGCATAAAATCATAATATAAGCAAAAATTTAGTTTCACAGCAAAGAACATAAAAAAGCAGAATATTTCTCGGATAACATCTAGATTTAGGCAGCTGTTCCGAATAACTTGTCTATAAAATTGACTTCAGCAAAAACAAATAAATTTAAATTGTCAACCTGTCCTTTTCTTATCATGTGCATGATTTCAATCCTTTTAAAGTCTTACTGGCCGTATAAAAAGACTGAAAACCTAACAATGGACTAACTATCTATTATATAGACCTATGATCCTGTTCAACAATATTATTCAAATACTTGATTTGTCGAAGGCTTAAATTTTCAGGTAACATTTTTTCATCTTTCAGTTCATATATAGCAGGTGGATAAGCTAGATTTTTATCAACAGTCATTACCTTTGGAATTTGATTATGATTAGAACTCAAAGCTTTCTTAAAGAAACTTTTTGCAGCCGTTCTATCACGTTTTGCACTTAGCATAAAATCAACTGTATTTCCAGTTGAATCAACTGCACGATACAGATATTTCCATTCACCTTTTACCTTTATGTAGCTTTCGTCCACTCTCCAAGAGTCATTGGTCGGTTTTAAATATTTACGTATCTTTTTTTCAATCTCAGGAGAATACTGATGCATCCTTCTCATTATAGTAGTGTGATCAACTTTTATTCCTCTTTCTGCCATCATTTCCTTCAAATTTCTATAACTAACTGGATATTTTAGATACCAACTTACGTTTAATAGGATAATTTCTCCTTCGTAATGTTTCCACTTAAAGGCACTAGATAGCAGATTATCATTCTCTTGATTTCTTCCTTATTTATTGCACATTTCTGATGAATCTTTGCAACAGAACAATTTTTGCCATTTTCCTCACCAGGGTAGACCGTTACAAACGCCATTATCTAATAATGACACTACTGTTTTCTACGGAACTTGGGGGTATTCGCCGTTAATAAAATCATGGAATATAGGAGCTGTTAGCTACCCATTTTCTACAAGTTAATCGAGAAATTCTAGTAGACCATTATAGTTTACTTTTTTATGTAAATACCACAATATAGAAGAGATTTGGTTTTGTATTAGCTTCCTCATGAAATTTCCTCAAATCTTAGACTTGATTATACAAATCTACTTCACAAATAAATGCAGAAATTATCCTCAATGCCATATCAGCAGAGTATTATATAATATTCTGCAAAGGTTTTTGGCACAAAATCTGTGCATCTTACATCACTAGGAATTATGCACTTGGTGCACAAAATCAAATACAATAAGCTGTGAGTCTAACTCATTTTTAAGGAACTATCAATTTAATGCAGTTGATTTTTCAGTTCAACTGCTTAAGCCCTAATTAATTGATGATTGTTTTTTTCTTTTACTGTGAACTTCATAGCGAATTCAGTCCCATTGTTCCTTTTAAGTTAAGTTCACCATCTTACTGATTTATAAGGGAAGTTATCAGCTGGAATCCCAGACTTTCATTACCATCAATCTCAATTTTTTTGAGGTATACCTACTCCATCATCTAAAATTGTCAGAATAAAACTAGTGCATTATAATTTTCAATTTTATTTTCTTCTTTGCGATTTGTACACTCACCCATTTTTTGACGGCATAATTTGATTTTAATTTCTCCTTTATCTATGCCTAGAAATGCATACTTAAGGGAGTTCAAAACTACTTCATTAACAATCATTCCTAAAGGGATTGCAGTATCCATATCAAAGAGAAGGTTATCTTCCATATCCATGTTTAAGCTTATAGTGGTATTTACCAGCTCATAAGTCTGGAAAAAATTTTGAGTCGGCTTCTCTAGGTATGGTGAAAAATCTAGACCTTCGAGCTATCCACCTTTGTATAATTCTTCATGGATAAAGGGTTATAGATATTATTCGATCTGACTTTCCCTAAAAGCACCTATAACTTCTGAACTCGTCAATTCAATTTTGCTCCTGAATTTATCAGCTTGAAGTTCCAGAAGTGAAGATATTACCTGTAAGTTATTCTTAATCTGTGAGGAATTTCCTTTTTACGAGCAATCAGATATTTGCAAGTAATTCTTCTATCTTTTTGCGCTCACTAGAATATTGGATAGAACGTTTCAATAATCTACCATCTATTTGTCCATTGACTAAATAGTCCTGAGCACTTTTCTTTATAGCATCAATCCCAATTTTTTCATTATTTGACGCAGTAAATATTATAATCGAAATTCGTGAATTCCTTGCATAAACATCAAGAAAAGTGTCAATGCCATCACTATCTGGCAAACCTAAGAGGATTTCGGTAAACTTCGGATTTTATTTCTTAGCAGGAATTTCTCATATCTTCCCCTCAATTTCTCTATTTAATTCCTCTTTTTGGCTTTACTTATTCTCAATTCTTTGATTTTAAAGATAGCTTCAGCTATCTTCAATATACTTTTTTTATTTTCAATGTCCTCAATTGATGGAGATTATAACAAAAAGCCGTACACAACATTTTTAGATTTACTATTTTAACAGTAGTAACAAAAACTCTTCCTGCTTTGAAAATTTCTTTTGTTACTGAATATACTCTTTCTCCTGGACTCTTTTTGAGCTAATTCTCTTATTTCTTAATATATCCTTTATTCCCAGCGTATGTCCTTTTACTGCTCTTTTCATTGTTGCATTATACCCTTTCGTTTTTGCTCCAAAGTATCCTCTGTCCCTATAAACCACTTCATTTTCCTCTGTCAAATCTACATACGAATCATGTACTTACGCAGTTGTTGTTTTGAATCTTCTGATCAGCTCATAATCTCTGTCTATTATATTATGAAGCTTATATCCAAAGTGAGACTTACCTCCCTTCTTTGTCCATGTTCAGTCTCTGCTTCTTCTTGTTTTTGCCTCATCTCTCTCCTTTTGCATGTCCTGGATCTGAATGGATAAAAGTAGCATCCTGAATCATTCCCTGCTTTATCTGTAAACCCAGAGTATCAAGTTGGCTTTGCAACTTTCCCCATATTTTCTTTGAAATTCTCGATAATTCTCTCCCTAAATAGCCATACAGTAGTACTGTCAGATATGTATTCCGGAAATCCAAGGAATTTCCTAAAAGAAATTCGATCTATACAATGTTTCTCAAGTTCAAAATCAGAGAGCCCATGCCATTGTTGTAAAACAAGCATTTTAAATATCACAATGACATCAGTTTCAGGTCTCCCTCCTGAAACGGTTTTGTTAATATACATAAGCTCAAGAATAATACGAAAAGTTTTCCAATCAATTAAGGAATCAATTTCAGCAAGCTTATCTCCAACAAATTCAAGATGTTTATACTCTTCTTTAAGAGCAAAATCAGTCAGACTTTTCATGAATATACATAAATATTTACAAATTCAAAGCCAACCTCGCTCAAGAGCAGGAAGTTATTCGAAATTATCCTAAGTTTGTCAATATTAAGTCAAATTGACATTCTTTAAGAAGAGTCAAACCTTAGTTAAGTGTTTTAACGTTTATAAGTTCATATGAGAAGTCGGCGAATTCTTCTAGCATCTCTTCGATCAGACTCGCATATCAAGAATTGTACTCAAAGAGCAAGATTTCAACCTTTTCATCCATAATTTAATCACATCTTATCGGAGTCACATTAATTTAATTTGATAGTAACTTCACAAATTCAAGCTAGAAAAATTATGTACTCATTTTGTAACTTAGTTTACTCATTTTGTAACTTCGTTAATGATAAACCCTGATATAAATTTGAATTATATTTATTATGTATTTACTTTTAGCTTTTGAACTTCTGTGGGATTTAATGGTAAAGTAAGATAAAAAGTCAAACCTCTACTTAATTCAGATTCTACCCGTATACATCTCCCATGTATCCCTACAATTATTTTAAAATTGCAAGCACCATTCCGTCCCAAAATATTCCTCCCTTTTATGAATCTTTTTAAAATTTAAAGATTCTTTCAGAATATTGCGAGTTAATTCCAATTCCGCTATCCTGAACTGAAAAATACTCATTCAATCGCTTTCTTCTTGCAGACAAATGGATTTTGGAAGCCTTTTCATTGTGGAATTTTATTTCGTTGAGTATCAGATTTGAAGTACCTTCACCAGCTGGGTTGAATCAGCCATTACTTCAGGTAAAGGATCATTAGAAACTGTAGCTTTATTGTCTTTTATCATAAATTTGAAATTGGATAGTGCCTGATTCAAAATAAATTCACAATTCGTAGTTTCAGGTTCCCTAGCACCTCTAGTCACTAAGGAGAATTCTAAAAGATTATTTATCAGACTTTGCACACATACAGTCAATCAACAGCAAAGTGAATGTACTTATCAGCCTTATCATCGAGATCGCCATGGTATCTTCTTTGCAAAAGCTGCAAATAACTTGAAATCATCCTTAAGGGTTCTTGTGAGTCGCGAGATAAAACAAAACAAATTGTTCTAATTCTTCATTTGAGCTAGTAAGTTCTTCTATTTTCAACTTCAACATTTTTTCTGCTTTCTAATGTCACAGGCATAAAAATTAACGTAGCCAGATTCCAAATGATGTGACTTTCAAGTCGCAAGTACTTGATATGATTCGCAGAACTCACAAGGCTTTGTGAATCCAAATCGAAATTGGGGTCTTACCCAAGTGCGAACAACTGAGTATGTTTGTACCATCACGCCAATGATAAAGGAATTGTTGAAAATCAAATATTTTCATTTGCTTATATGCTCCTTTTTCTCCCTGGTTTCAATGATCTCCAACTGATTTTAACGGTATCGAGAGTCACACTATCACTAACAGTTCTAATATAACCTCCCTTACCCCATAAGTTACAACATAACTATTTTTAATCGCATTGCATCTCTTAATGATTTTTCTTTCTGTTATGCCTTTTATAATCTTAATCATTCTTCAAGAAAAATTATGGTTAATAAGCAATGAAAAAATGTGCATTGCCATATCAGTACAAATTGCATCAAATTCAAAACACTACGGTCTACTAATTTTCGAAATATGTACATTTTAAAGTTGATTATGTTACTGACTTGAATAAACTTTTTCAGAGACTTCACAGTAAAAAATATTGAAAAATCATCTATGGACAAAATGATTTGTACGTCGTAGTTCTATTTATAGTACTAATGTAGATTAAAGTATAAATCTATTAGTTAATAACCGCCTTTTTGTAGATGCACACATTTGATAGAAATTTTATTAGACACCTAAATTTTGTCATATGACCATAAATGAGTTATAAGCAAACCGTGAAAATAAGGAATTTGCTAAAATCCTCTAATGATTGCAGATTTTTAATTCACTGCCCTTCAAATTGATACTATAGGATCTCGATAAGCCCCTGATTTCCATGAGTCGTTTGATAAAAAGTAGAGATTCATCGAAATTCTCATGAGTAAAATTAACAGTATCAAGGCAACAGCCAACTAGTCAGAAGTTATAAAAGCAGAAACTGGATCTGTGGACAGAGGACCATTATTAAATATAAGGGTTATATTTAATACAAAGATGATAGACGAAACACGAAGGATTTTTAAGGAGCTTGATTCAAAGAATTTAAGAATTCTATCTGGTATCGAAATAGGAATGAAGCATTTTGAATGGGTGCCAATAGAAGAACTAAATAAATACACTAAGTTGCCCTTTGATAAGTTGGAATATAGGCTGAAAAAGCTTGTTCAGAACAAGCTTGTTATCAGGAACACTAAATCTTATGAAGGTTTTCAGCTTTACTTCGAAGGATATGATACTCTTGCCATCAATGCCTTTGTCAAGAGGAAGAGTATCAGTGATATAGGAAGTGAAATCGGGGTAGGAAAGGATTCAATAATTTTTGAAGCTATCAGGCAGCCGGAACTTGCAATTGGAAAATCCACTTCAGTCATAATTAAATTTTACAGGGGAGGCAAAAGCAGTTCCAATCAACTAAAGAGATTGAGTGAGCACATGGGCAAAGGAGAAAACTTTTCACGGATTTACGCCTCCCGCCTCGCTGCCCACCGGGAGTATGAGATCATGAGCAATTTATACCCAAAAGTCTCAATCCCAAAGCCTTTTGATCAGAATAGGCATGTGATAGTCATGGATCTTGCAAAAGGTAGCCTCCTTTCAAAAACAAAACTTCTTGATCCGGAATGGCATCTCAATGAGATTCTCAAACAGGTAAAAATCACCTATTCAATGGGAATCATCCATGCCGATTTAAGTGAGTTTAACATATTTGTTTCCGAAGAGGGGGTCCAGATCATTGATTGGCCACAGTATATCACTCAGGAACACCCTCAAGCTGGTGAAATCCTCGAAAGGGACATTTCGAATATACTGATCCATTTCTTCCGGAAGTATGGAATTAAAAGAGAACTTAAAGAACAAATCAATAAAATTAAGATTGAAGCAAATAAAGGAGGATCTTTGCCTTAGTAGTTAATCGAAGTAATTATTTCACCAACTGTCTCAGATACTCAGTAAATCTTCAATCCATTATTATCGATTTTACGGAAAAGTAATGTTGCTATTAGTTTTTTTTCTTTCGCAGTATTCGTATCAATTAGAGTTGATAGGTAAATATAAAATACCCTTTTGAAATTATCCTTAAACGCACAAAATCTGCTTGTTTTTGTATATTATAATTATAACAATAATAATAATAAGAATAATAATAATAACAATAATAATAAATAATCATCCATCTATACAATATCTTTTGATCGTATCTCCAGAGCTAAACTAAGCTGATTTATTTCGTTCAGTCACGTATGATGCTGATTATATTAATCGCTCCTTTTGAGACCTAAAAATGTGTTCTAAATAATACCAAGCATCTTAATCCCATTTTTTTTGTAACCGTCTCAATTTTACTCAGATGTACACAAGAGTTCCAAATATTTTTTCTAATATGACAGTAGCTTAAAAAGTAATCTAATTCTAGCTCCGTAGAAATTTTTAATTTGATGCAAATTATTTCTATAACTTTTTTGTTTATGTTGCATAATATTAATTTAATTTTAATCTCCTTTACTTTATAACAGAATTTTCTTGTCCTAAGTGTTTCTCCTAATTTTATTTTAACTACAGAAAATATTGTTTCCACAATATTTCTCTGATTATATTTAATTCTGTCAAAAACTAGGTTCAACTGTTTTCTATATTTCTCCGTATTTTTTTCCTTTTTCTCTCTCTTACAGGTATAATTGTATCTGCTTTGATTTTCTTCTCTAATTATTTAATGTATTTTCTCTGAATCGTATCCTATCGATTACATAACAATCAAACTTTCTCATCTTATTTGATTGACTTATCAGAACATTTGCATGTTTGATTTCATGGTCTGTTTTTTGACTAATTTTCCATCCCAATATTACCTTTTTACTTGTGTCTACTAATATTGAAGTTCTCAGGAAGCTCCCTCGATCTTCCCAGTTCTTCTGTTATAAGAATAACTTAAATATAAACTCGTAAATCCTGTTGTATCAATTGCTGCAATAGAAACAGTTTCTTTATATGAGTAAAACAGCTTTAGAATCCTTGACAGAAGAAAGTTAAATAGAGAAGATGAAATCCTGGTTACATACTTTTGAAGGGGAGTGAAATGTGGAATCTTATCAAGAGCAAGTTTTTTTATATCGCTCATAAGGTCAATAAGTTCTACAAAATCTCGATAGGCTGTACTAATATACTCTTTCAATAAAACCAGCGCAAGAAGTTGATGCTGGATAAATGTGTTTTGAATACTTGCAGGTAAAGCTTCAGTCTCGAAGACTGAGCAATTTCAAGGCTGGTATCTACAAATTTAATGTACTTATTAAGTTTTAATATTGAATGTTCCTTCGTTTTTAGCTGAAAAATAAGAAAAGTATTCTAACTGAACAATTATAATAATGTAGTGTAAAAGTTAGATTTAGAGCATTTCTACAGAGCCCGATTTTAATACATTTATAAATTGAGTACACTGCTACAATAATATGGGTACTATGGGAATCAACAGCAGAGCTTTTAACTTTGGATTAATGATAGTTCACCTTAAAAAAGTCATTTTTTAGTTCTTAGATTAAGGTAATACTATTTTTAATGTAATTGGACTTAATTTAATTAAAATTAATATCTTTGAGAGGAATTTTTGTTCCCGACATTTTTGACCTTGTATCATTGATTGAAGATTCAGGAGAATCAGCTATAAGATGTTGCAGCAGGGAATAATCCAGAAGATTAAGACTGTAAACTGGCTACATCTATCCTAAAACCAGAGTAATTTTTGTTTCACAAACAACTGTTTATTACCTCAGATAATTTATATAATATTTTCCTGATTTGTAGAAATAATTTTGAAATTGACAAAATTTGTAACTACTGTTTATTCTAAGATATTTACTTTAGTTGAAGCGTACGAGAATAAAATAGAAGGGAATAAATATCACAAACAATTTTACTTGATTTAAATATCATAAAAAAAAAATATCATGATCAAAATTTGAAATCATTAGGATCTCTGTAGTTGGACTGAAAAATCAATAGTATCGAAACCATTAATGTCTGAAATGCAGATTTGATCACAAAATCTATTGTACATAATTTCGCACCCAACGCAAATTCTAATTACATAAAAAACGAGGTATTAGGTCATAAGGTAGGTAAAAATGGAAAAGAAAAATGTTTTGATCTTGGGAACGGCCTCACATGTTGGGAAAAGTTCAGTAGTGACTGCCTTATGCAGGATACTGTCAAGAAAATACAGGGTTGCTCCCTTCAAGGCTCAAAATATGAGTCTAAATTCCTGGATTACAAAAGATGGAAAAGAAATTGGAATTGCTCAGGCAATCCAAGCAAAAGCTGCAGGTTCCGAACCAACTGCTGATATGAATCCTGTTCTCCTGAAACCCAAAGGGGATTTTGTTTCCCAGATAATCCTTCTCGGAGAGCCTTATTCTGACAAAAGTGCAGGCCAGTACTATGATTCCATCTCAGAAATGAATGCAGTCCTTGAATTAGCTCTAGACAGGCTTTCTGTAGAATATGACATAATTGTTATGGAAGGAGCAGGCGCAGCTGCCGAAATTAATCTATATGAAAGAGATATTGTAAATGTAGGCACCGCGAGGCTTACGCAAGCTCCAATAATACTTGTTGGTGATATTGAGAGAGGAGGCGTTTTCTCAAGCCTTTATGGAACAGTTGCACTTTTGCCTGAAGATGTACAGAAAAACGTCAAAGGGTTTATTATTAATAAGTTCCGAGGAGACATGGAAATTTTGAAGCCAGGACTTAAACAACTTGAAGAGAAGACTGGAATTCCGGTACTTGGGGTTCTTCCTTATTTCAAGCTCCATATTCCCTCAGAAGATTCAGTTTCACTTGAGGATAAAAAAAATCCAAAAAATGAAAAAGGTATAGAAATCATAGTCATAAATCTACCCAGAATATCAAATTTCACTGACTTCGAACCTCTGGAGGAACTAGCCAATATTCGCTATGTGAACCTTCACGAAGAACTCGGAACCCCTGATGCAATCATAATCCCAGGTACAAAAAATACTGTTAATGATTTGATCGACTTAAAAGCAAGCGGAATGGCTGAAAAAATCAAAGCTTTTAAAGGAAAAATTCCTATTTTCGGGATATGTGGAGGCTATCAGATAATGGGGAAAACAATTTTCGATTCAGGGGTTGAAAATGGGATTGAAGCAGAATTTAAAGGCCTTGGCCTTCTGGATGTGGCGACAAAGTTCGGAACATACAAAAAGAAGACGATTCAGGTCACAAAAATAGTTAATCCCTGTGGCCCGATCCTCACTCCCATATGTGGGGAGGAAATAAAAGGATATGAAATCCATATGGGAATTACGGATTCCCTTCTGCAGCATATTTGGGGACGATGGTGCAATTGACAAGGAAGGCCTGGTAATTGGCACGTACATTCATGGTCTTTTTGAGAACAAGAATATCAGAGATGCACTTGTGCAGTACCTCTACAAGAAAAAAGGACTCGAATTCATGCCTGAAGATGTTATGACCGAAAACGACGCTTACGACGAGCTCGCAAATTTTGTTGAGAGGAATTTGGATATGAAAAAAATTAACAAAATAATAGGAATATGAAAAAAATGTGGAGATATAATTTGTTAAAGTTATGCAATTGAATTGAGGGGTATTTTCGATAAATCCTAAATTTTGTCATCTTCCAATGGATGTACATGGATGACTCGTGAAAACAGAGATCCATAGAAATCCTCTAGAAAGAAATGAGCTTAAGATATCAAACTGTTTATAAAGTAAATGTGATTAGAACACCTATTGTACTTTCTTTTACGCTTTAAGTGTGTGAATACTACTATTTTTCAAGTTAAATGGTGACTACTCCCCTGACTAGAGTGAGGGGCAACTATCGGCTTTACGAATAAATTCTAACCCCTATCTGAGAATGTTAATAGCAGCATTATGATCTCTATCAAGAATAAAACCACAGAAAAGACACTATTGCTCTACCTTTCTAAATGTTATGTGAATCTGTTATGTGTTCGTGATATTTGATTTATATGTTTACAAATCTGATACTAACTGTTGTTTTATTTTCACGATCATACTGCAAGGTGCCCACTGCTTCAGATGTGAGTTCACCATTTTATAATCGTAATGAGATCGATATCATTTGGATTTGTTAATTTTACTGATGTGTTTATCAAGCCATCAAGGTATCAATGCTTATAGATACAGAGTAACGAGCTTTTGATTGAGAATAGAATTCAAACCGCTTTTCAAAAAAATATTTTTGTGCAAGAAGACTATTTAATCTGATAAAGGATCTGTCAATAAATTATCAATTTAAATTTATAATTCTAATATTGTATAACATATTTGACTTGACACTTCAAGCATATAGATACTAACAAAGAAAAAAAAATAACCTTCTCTAATTGCGGAGCCTGCATTTTACAAGCTTTCAGAAAGATTTCCTTGAGGTTTTTGAAGCCGCGGAAACTGAAAATTACACAATATGGAAAAAATTAATTTAAAGTCTAAGTTTTGGCAACCAAATTTGTATAAACGATTAATCACGGATTATCTTTGGAAGGCAATGAGTACAGACCCAAAGACTCTCCCTCTTGTGTCTGAGAGGCAAGAGACAATTAATGTTTTCTCCGGTTCCGCAGGAAAAGCGGTGAACAAAGATATCTTTTTCTTGGGTTGAACTTCTGCTTTTTCTCTATTAAACTCAATGGTATGTCTTCCTTCAACTGAGATCGCACCCTCGAGGCAGAGGCAAAGACAAAAACCCATTATTCATATAGTTTTTAAGATAGAACCTTCTCTTTTCGGTCAATGATTTGAATAGCGCCTCAGCACAGGGTGCTACATATTTTCCGCAGCCTTTGCAGTTTTCTTCGTCAAGTTTCAATACCATTCGTTTTACCATAAAGCCAAATGCATTAATGATATTATACCAAAATTTTACCTTCCGACTTATGCAATTGGAATGAAAGATCGATAATATTAGAATTGTAACTATCCAAAATCGGTCTTGGAATTACAACGTCCATCATGGTAAATTTTAATCATCGAGTACATAAATTTTAATTAAATAAACTTGAATTTATTTATTTGCTATCTGTTAACTAATTTTATGCACATCTACGAACCACATATAATGATTTTCCAACGTGAATTATTAATATAGGATTTCTACAAAGCAGGATTCATTGCCTTAAGATACATTAAGAAAAACAAGTCTCGTATGTGACCTATTTAAAAGGCTACAGGCTCTCAAATTTTTGTATCCTGCTTCAAGATCTCATTGGTGCCTTTGATAGTTCATTAATATATGATTAATGTTTCACGAGATTTTCTTCAATACAACTTTTGTGTATTTTTATATGTCCATAATTTTCCTGGAAATTAGGTACTGCTAGAGATTTGAAGATTTTAGTCGTTTAAATTCGAAATTTATTTAGTATGGATACCGGTTTCTATTTCGAAACTCTCATTTTTTTTATATAGAAACAAATAATTATGTAGTATAATTCAAATAATATTATCGATGAAAGGAGATATTTAAATATGCACGATTTAGCAGGAAAAGGTCCAATGATGCAGACTGTGATGACTCAAACGTGGGAACTTCTGACTGAAGAACAGAAGAAAAAAATTTCAGTGATGAGAATGGATATGATAATTAAATTTTTAGAAATGAAAATATCTGGTATGGAAAAGATGATCGAACTAAAAAAAGAAGCTATAGCCAATGTTCGAAAAACCCAGAAAATGATCTAACACGACAAATAAGTCCAATAGAAGAATGTTATCTGAATTTAAGCTATGTGGAAATTCCCTGAAATAACAAATTTCCATAACTATTCAAGTAGGGCAGCGTGCATAATTTTATATACAATCTGCCTATACCCTTTATCTTCTGTTTTTTGGTTCAACCGCGTTAATTCTAAAAATAATTGGCAATAAAAATGAATACTGCTAGAACTAAGCATTAATAGTTTCTAAGGATCTTCGCGAACAGTTCAGCGAAAATTGGTTTCCATTCTTTGAGGTTTTTGTTGGAAATTCAATGAGATTTAGAATTTTTTCATCTACAACGAAAGAAAAATTACAAAATAATCTTTAAATCCCCTTTAAAAGGAGTAAATCTATGCGGATTCTTAGTACTTTATACGGGCGAACTTGGGAGAAAGGTTATCCAGAATCTGATCAACTCAAGCAATTTCTGCGTGTCCTGTGGGGATCTATGTAACCACTGCAGGCAAGCCAGAAAGTCCTATGCAAATATGATTGTGGGAATTCATGAATTTCCTGAAGACCTGCCCACATTTATAGAAGAACCAGAACAGTATATTCCAACAGAGCTTCCGGAATGTGACCTGATACTTGCTATTGGCATCCATCCAGATCTTCTTGCATATCTTCCGGATGTCGTGAAGAAAACTAAGGCTAAAGCCGTTATTGCACCTGCTGAAGATTCGAAGAAAACTCCGGCAGGGGTTCTTGAGCAACTCAGGAAAGAGCTGGAGGCCACGGGAGTAGAGTTTGAAGGACCAAGGCCTTTCTGTTCACTCGAAAAAACCGGAAAACCGATCATAGATTCTTTTGTTGACCTTGGATTCGGAAAGCCTGTACTTAGGATCAAAACAAGTCTTGATGGGAAGATGTTCATAGGAGTAGGGGTAATTAGGGATGCTCCCTGTGGTTCTACGTGGTTTGTGGCGAAAAAACTCGGTTGGTCCGATATTCCAGGATATAAAGAAACCATTTCAGGTGCACATCACTCCTATCCCTGTACCGGGAGTATGGACAAGGATCCACAGCTCGGTGATACTATCCTGCATAAGGCTGGATATACCATAAGAGAAGCAGTTGAAGCGGGAATAGAGTCTGAAAAGAAGGAAACGAGTCAACAGTCTGCAACCTAGCCAATAAAATCTCAAGCCTTAGCTTCTGAAAATCAAGTTTTCATTATTGAGGTTTCCTTATCGAAACTGTCTCCTATATATGATCTAACATCATATGAAAAATGGTCTCCTAAATGCAGCGATGCTAAAAAATATCTTTCTGTTATTAATGTAGCTACACATTACTGATTATGGAAATGAAATATTTTATGAAACTTAATTAAAGAAAAAACGTGGATTAAACCGAATTATCATTTTTGAGGGTAAACAAATATGTTTTGTAATCAATGTCAAGAAACTCTTAACTCACAAGGTTGTACGAAAAATGGGGTATGCGGCAAAAAAGGGGAAGTTGCAGACCTTCAGGACAGACTTCTCTATGTTCTCAAAAGCATCGCGTTCTATAACCTGAAGGCTAGAGCTGAAGGCACTAATGAAGAAGCGACAGATAGATTTGTACTGGACAGCTTTTTTGCTACCCTTACAAATACTAATTTTGACAGACAAGCAATTGAGTACATTATTATAAAAGGGTTTAATTTAAGAGATGCGATTAGAGCAAAAATTCCTGCTGATAAGTTAGCTGCCGAAAAAAATCTACCGGCTGTGGCTACTGTTACCCTTGAAAGCATACAAGATATGGATGTTGCGGTTCATTCTACGCATGATGAGGATATAAGGTCGCTCCGAGAACTTCTGACCTACGGCCTTAAGGGAATGGCTGCTTATTCTCACCATGCTTACGTGCTGGGTTATAAGGACGAAGCAATCTTCGAGTTCATAGAAAAAGGGCTGATTTCGACCACAGATGATAGCTTGGGATTAAAAGACCTTATTAGCCTTGTTCTGGAATGCGGGAAAAAAGGTGTTTCAACTTTGGCTCTGCTTGATAAAGCTAACACTGAAACATATGGAAACCCTGAGCCTACTGTTGTCAATATCGGGGTGAGAGATAGGCCAGGGATCCTTATTAGTGGCCATGATCTACGTGATCTAGAACAGCTTCTTGAGCAGACAAAGGGTAAGGGAGTTGATGTTTATACCCATGGAGAGATGTTGCCTGCCAATTCGTATCCTGCTTTCAAGAAGTACGATAACTTCGTAGGCAATTATGGGAGTTCTTGGTGGAAACAGAATGAAGAGTTTGAGAAATTTAATGGACCTATTCTGCTGACGACAAACTGTATAATCCCGCCAAGAGAATCCTACCGAAACAGGATTTACACTACAGGAGTAGTGGGTTTTGAAGGACTTACCCATATATATGAAAAAGAAAATGGTTCAAAGGATTTCACTCCTTTGATTAAACAAGCAAAAACAAGCAAGCCCCCGGAGCAGCTGGAAAGCGGAACAATTACTTGTGGCTTTGCACACGAAGCAGCCCTATCAGTTGCTGATAAAATAATAGACGCGGTAAAATGTGGAAAAATAAGCAGGTTCATAGTTATGGCAGGCTGCGACGGAAGGCACAAGGAGAGAGCTTACTACACTGAATTTGCAAAAACTCTCCCAAAAGACACAGTTATCCTGACCGCAGGCTGTGCCAAATACCGCTACAATAAACTGGATCTTGGCGACATCGAAGGAATTCCAAGAGTTATTGATGCTGGCCAGTGTAATGATTCTTACTCACTTGTAGTAATAGCCCAGAAACTTGCAGAAGCCTTTGGTATCAAGGATATAAACGATCTACCTGTATCCTATAACATCGCTTGGTACGAGCAAAAAGCAGTTCTCGTTCTGCTTGCTCTCTTGAGCCTTGGAATAAAGAATATCACCCTTGGTCCTACACTTCCGGCCTGTATATCTCCGCAAGTTCTTAAAGTGTTGGTAGATAATTTCAACATAAGACCAAACACAATCGTCGAAGAAGATATGAAAATACGTTTGAATTAAGTATGAGTCTAGGGAAAACTGGAGAATCTGAGGGAGAAAAACAAATATTTTTTTTCAAGCTTTGGTTCTCTTTATTTTTGATTACAAGCTTCTAGTTACAATTAAGATAAAAGAAGAAGGGACAAAGAATATCAAGACTTCAAGTTACTGAGAATGCTTTTTATCGTTTTATTCGCTTGCATCAAAAACAGCGGGTAGCTACACAGGCACAATTGCAAGACTTGAAAATATACGCACTAATTTGCTTTAAAAGAATCCAATTCTACATAGAATTGCAAGGTGGGATTAAAGTCGTTGAGACACTAGCATCTCAACCTGCGACCAAAGCTGATCATTTCCAGGAAAAAAGTGATAGAATTGAAAAGGAGATAGAACTTCTGAGAAAACGATATGCTACCGAAAAAATCGAAGTATTCGAAGCAACAACAATCAAATTTCGGGCTATTGCTATTGGCCATTAATTTCAGGCACACGGAAACCATTCATTCAGTAAGCATATTATCGTTGATGCATGATAGCACAAAAACAGCTGAAGATGTTGTTGCTGTCAATAGCTAGGCTGTCTTTGACCTACCCAATAGTTTTAAAAATAATAATCCAAAGGTCTAAGAGAAATTAGTCGATAAATTAGAGAATTTTTACTTTTTGATCAATAGAGTTTATATAAATAGAATTCCGATAAGCCAATAAATTTAGTCATACGTTTATAAAACCGCATATTAATGACTTGTAAAACTCAGAGATACATGAAAGCTTCTAAATTTTTATCGATCTGTATATTAATCACGACCATCTAGGGAATTTATCATTTAGACAATAAGATGAATTTATTAGAATGTATGCTATGTTACCAAGCCAAAAAGTTGCTATATTTATATCGAAAGGATAGAAATAAATGAAAAATAAGTAATTACTTAACCTAGAAATCAGATTTATCTAATCTTTTTAAGGCAAGTCCTTTACCGTCCCAAGCTGCTGGATTCTGTGAATCAATTTCAATTGCTTGGTTAAGTGCTGCTATTGCTTCTTCATGCTTGTTTAAAGTATTAAGAGCAAATCCTCTATTGCACCAAGCTATTGAATTATGCTGGTTAATTTTAATTATTTCGTCAAATGCTTCTATGCTTCATCGTATTTATTTCCAATAATTAGAGAAAGTCCTTTACCGTCCCAAGCTGAGGGATCTTGTAGATTAATTTCAATTGCTTTGTCAAATGCTTGTATTGCTTCATCAAATTTATTTAAACCAATTAGAGTAAGTCCGTTACTTGTCCAAGCATCCGGTTTCTGCGGATTAATTTCGATTGCTTTGTCAAATGCTTTTAGTGCTCCTTCAGGTTTTTGTAATATAACTAGATCAAGTCCTTTTAGGTACCAAGCTTCTGAATCCTGCGGGTTAATCTCAATTGCTGTGTCCTGGGTTTTCATATCTTTTTCGAAATAATTTTTTAAATCAAGGTGATTGTTGCTGCCTGAGTTTGGAACATCTGCAAGTTGCTTAGCACCTGAGGTGCCCACTAGGATAAAAACTACCAGTGAAATATCCCCTAAAACCGCTAAGCTCTATGCTTTCTACTTACGTTATCACATTTGTCTTCGTTCATTTTCAATCTCTCGATTCTTATTTAGATATTAATTCTCAAAAATAACTACAAATGACAAATTAATAATACTTCACTCTGCAAAGTAAACCTTTTACTAAATAAATATATTTATATTTAAATTAAAAGATCAATTACGTTACTTTTAGCTGTTATATTTTTAAAAAATTTTAAGATTACCAACAGGACAACAGCATTTTAACTTGCAAAACAGGTATTTTGAAAAAATTAACCTAAATTCCAACACAAGCCAAAAAAAGCTGCATTGTAAGGTAGAACCTAGTCATCTAAAAAACAATGACGCATAGTTTTTATAGTAAAAACCTATGCATTTTAAGGTTCCGATAATTCAAACTCATGGATCAACACTTTACAGCTGTTCAATCATTTTAGCATGAAATCAAAACACTCGTAGTACTTATGACAGGTTACAAATTTTTAGTGTCCTTTGTTGCTGTGATGGAATGCGTTTTCGCTTATTGCAGGAGATATTATTGTTGCTACAAAAAAAACAACTAGTAAAATACCCAGTAGTTTTTTCGTTTGGTTGCGTGCTTGCTTTCCCATTTGTCTAGATTCCTAACTCTTGTTCAATTTTATCATTAGTTCGATAAACGCCATTTTTTTAGTATATCAAAATGTTAATGCAATGGCTATGGAGACACGGTAATGATGATAGTGATGATCATCTTGTTCCTAACAACCTGTGTTGGCATTTGTCGCTGTCTTAGAGAATAACAACACTCAAAATTAGAGTGCAATTAATTTCTTAGACATAATACGAATTATATAATCTATATATAAAAAATTTTAGCAGGATAAATATGTAAGATGGAGAAATTTCTGGTTTTAATCGGGGAAAAAAGGTAGTGAAAAAGTAAAATAAAAGTTAATGAATAATATTGGTAGCAATTTTTGATTTGGCCAGTGTATCGAAAGGTCAGTAAATTCCTATTGACTTTGTACCTTTTCTTTACCAAAAAAATAAGATTTATCTTGTTTAATGCATAGGTTTTATCACAAAACCTGTTTATGTAATGAATTTAAGCCAGTAAATCATTAGTTGTCCTGGTGAGCTGCAGTCTATTGATGTCTTTGAGACCTGGTTAAAATCATAAAAGAATACTAGCCAGGAATGAAAATAAAGCTTTACTTATGAATAAAATTCGAATTCGCCCAAAAAAAATAGTTTAAATTTATGTATATGTAGCACTTGACAATCTAAATTTATAAGAACATTCTAGAAATTACTCAGCTGACGCGCAGAATCAAGTACACATGCATTATGAATTGATTTTTTTGTTTGTGAGCATAAACCGTTTTTTACGATTGATTTTTCAGTTTAACTGAGTGATTCCAGCTTAATTTTTAATGCTCTTGATTCTCCACAAGCAAGCTTAGATTTTCTCACAAAAACATATGTGTTTTCGATTTTCATATTTGCTATCATCTCTTTTTTTCAGATGCTTAGATTATCTTTATTTGTTTTTTGTTCTGTAAGCTACAGACGTTTGAGAAAAATATGGATTTTTTGTTACATCCTTGGAAGTGGGATATGAGCAAAAAAAAGATTCAATTTTGAAGAGTTCCTTTCGTTTTTGAGGTCTACACTATTTTTGATTTTAATGAATTAAGGGATCTATCCTTAATTTTATGACAGATAGGTAATGACTTTTCTTGTGTCTTTTAATTAGAGCGCAGAAGAATTAAAGACTCTGATCTATCCATCACATACAACTATTGTCGTCATAATTTGTGTCACCATTATCACTTTAAGACTCCCATCCATTCTCACGATTATTGCATTAACATTCATATCCAAATGGTTGGAATTGCGCCAACTGCTGGGGTTGCAGCAGTCGCTGGGGTTGCAGCAGTCGCTGGGGTTGCAGCAGTCGCTGGGGTTGCAGCAGTCGCTGGGGTTGCAGCAGTCGCTGGGGTTGCAGCAGTCGCTGGGGTTGCAGCAGTCGCTGGGGTTGCAGCAGTCGCTGGGGTTGCAGCAGTCGCTGGGGTTGCAGCAGTCGCTGGAGTTGCAGCAGTCGCTGGGGTTGCAGCAGTCGCTGGGGTTGCAGCAGTCGCTGGGGTTGCAGCAGTCGCTGGGGTTGCAGCAGTCGCTGGGGTTGCAGCAGTCGCTGGGGTTGCAGCAGTCGCTGGGGTTGCAGCAGTCGCTGGAGTTGCAGCAGTCGCTGGGGTTGCAGCAGTCGCTGGGGTTGCAGCAGTCGCTGGAGTTGCAGCAGTCGCTGGGGTTGCAGCAGTCGCTGGAACTACGCCAATTGTACCCCATTCCCAATCTGGACCCCCATAATCATCATGATATGGATATGCGATTGTTGCTATAGCTGTCAAAGACACCAAAAGGGAAACTGCCAGCAAAATAGGCAGTGCTTTTTTTATTATACGTGCTGATTGTTTCAACAATTTCACTCCTATGTATTACTCAAATTATACTATATACGGATTTAATAGAGTTTGTTTTTCATTAGTTTTTTTATTTATCTATCATGAATATGATGAATAATAATAATGCTTATGCGTTTGAGGAAGAAAATAAGGCACTACAAGAGCGAGAAAATTTATCATAAAGATTGTGCTTAAGATAATTTTAACTTTCATACTACTTTTTTCGCATTTCAACCCATAAGCACTATAAAATATATCGATTAAAATTTAAAGTTACTTATAAAATTTGAAAATTTATCATTAGTTAATTACAACACTTTAAAGCAGAGTCGTTTGTTAGAATATAACTAAATTGATTATTAACCGCAATAAACTCTGAATCTCTTAATATCTCCTATCAGAATGTTAGCAAGAAGCAGCCGAAAATTACATACGAAATCATGGGCGAAGTTAACGCTTATAATCATCTGGATAAAAATCCATTTTTATATGTCTATAAAACGCAGAACAATTGAATATAATATTAGTGTTCTTGCTACCCCCACTCACCTAATTTCAATCCACTTGAAATATGTAGGGTAGATTTAAAGAAGGGCATTTAAAGAAATATATCTAGTCAATTACGCTACTTAGAAAACTAATAAGGGATGAATATACAAAATTGACTAAATCAAAACCTCTTGCTAAGAATTAGATGGAAAAATTTGAAATATAAACAAAAAATGCAGTAACTTACTAATATAACCACAAAAGATTTCGATAAACCCTAATTTTTGGCTGTTGGTTCATAAACTACATGCTAACAACCTATTGAAATCGGACGTCTATCGAATTTCGCTATGAAACAAGAACTATTTGAAAAGTGTTCTCCAAAAAAATTCAGGCAAACATTTCCGAAGAGTTCTAAGAAACTCAAAAATCATTCCTGCTTCTTTAATTTGGATTTATCCTTTTGCTTAGACCTCCTTTGTTTGAAAACCGAGGGCAAGTGCAGGGCATAAGAACCTTCTTCTCTGATTGCCATAACTAGCTCTTTCCTTTCCAAAAGAGAATCAAGATTAAGTTCATAAGACCCTGGTCCAAGAATCCTCACAGATTCTACCCTTTCTTCTTCTACTATCCCCTCGGTTTCAAATTCCTTTTTTTTGTTTTCCTGCTCAGAGGCAAGAGCCTCATCAATACTCCTAACAACTCCATCCAGAGAGGATTCAAGATCCAATTTCTGTTCTCCCATAGCGGGCTTTCGTTGGATTTCCGAGCTTTCTGACTCCTTTTTAGCGTAAAGGAATTTGTTCCAGCCGCAGGTAGGGCAACCGCTCAAGATGACAGAATCTCCGTCTTCAAAAATGGTTCCGCATCTGGTGCATCTGTGGGGCATGAATTCACCGATCAATATATGAGTATAAACTAATTTGTTGAAACTGATATAAGCATACAGTCGGTAACTTAAAGCAAGTTTAAATTAATATCCTAAACGATATATCTATGTTATACATCTCAATTGTACTTTTAATAAACACTCTGAACAGATATCTATATTTGTATTTGCTGCTTAATATTTGCTTTTAAGAGGAAAAGCTATTCTCACTGGTAAAGGCAAAAAAACCATATACGATCGTAAAATCTCCTTAACTTTTCGGTAGACAAATATAGAGCCTCCATTCTGATGATGCACAAGTCTATATAATTTGTTTGCCCATTTGCCCACTGTTCATAAGTATCTATTGCATCAAAATAGTTATACTACATCTGATTTTTTGTGGGCTGGATAGTTATATAAATTCTTTATAAAATTTGCCAGTACTGTTTCCCCCCGGTTATTTTGGAGCTGACTCTGCAAACTCTTTCCATCTCTTCCATAACTTCAGGAATCCGTCCTGGCTGGGTGATTTCAAAGACTATTGGATCAATTGCATGGTTTATGTAAAGGCTGTGTTTTAGATCTTCAAGGCTCCAGCATTTTTTAGGATATTTTTTCATACATTTGGTAAGGATACTAATCATATCTTCCATAAAGTTCCAAGGATAGACAATCCAGGCCCAATCTTCGAGTCGCTCTCCCACATAATCAGGGTCAATTTTTGAACTTCCAAGATACTGCAGTGAAGCTGTTCTTACTTCTATAGGATTCCGGCTTTCCACGTAAGTTTTAGCACTTAGCATACTCTCTCCGGTATCGACAATATCATCCACTATAAGCACTTTTTTGCCTTCCATAACATTATCTGGGAGAGGATATTTAATAAAAGGCTCACCGCTGTAGATAGCCATGGTTCCTATATAATGCTCTATTTTCAGACTGGACAAGTCATCTAAACCCAGAAAATCACAGATTACACGCCCTGCAAACCAGCCTCCTCTGGCAAGCGCAATAATTACGTCAGGTTCATATCTTGAATGTTTTATTTTCGTCGATATTTTTCGACACAAACCATAAATGTAATCCCAATTAGTAAGCACACATTTGAATGATTCTATGCAAATCCCCCCATAATCCGGAATTTGGCGCATATGGAGACGCTCAACGTTTCATGAGCATTCATTTTTCAAGTTCCTTCTACACATATAAAACTTAAACTGGTAAAGAAAATCCTTTGTTCAATACAATGCTTATTATATTACAAATAAATATATTTTTACTCGGTGTCTATGAAAAATTAATTCGAGAACTACAAGTAATCCTCGTATTAAAAAATGTTTTTAAAATATATCGTTCTATAAATTTAGTAAGTTGAAGGAAATTTGAGCAAATTTAGGATAATTTTGATAAACCTTTTACCTCAATGAACCCCGAATTTACTCCATAGAATTAACAGACCAAAAAATGAATTTTTTGAAATCCCTTTTAAAAATTTGCATCTAATTTCTATTCTAAAAAATCTAACTTTTCGATTAAAAAGATATCAACCACACAAATATTTATCAGAAATCATTTTTTACCATCATTATCGGGCGGTAATAACTTTTTTATTCAAATGATCTAAATTACTAACAAGTCATTTTTCACCATCATTCTGACCAGTTCTTCGAAACTAACTTTTGTTTTCCATCCGAGTTTTTCTCTGGCTCTTGAAGAATCTCCTATCAGCAGATCCACTTCTGTGGGTCTATAAAAAGTCGGATCAACTTCAACAAGTATTCTTCCACTGTCAACATCTCTACCTATTTCGTTAACACCTTCACCTTCCCACTCCAGATTAATGCCAGCTTCTTTGAATGCAAGTTCAGTAAATTCTCTAACGGAATGAGTCTCTCCTGTTGCTATGACATAATCATCGGGTTTATCTTGCTGCAAAATAAGCCACATGGCTTCTACATAGTCACCTGCAAAGCCCCAGTCACGTTTGGCATTGAGATTTCCAAGGTACAGCTTATCTATGAGTCCTTTTTTAATTTTTGATACAGCTATTGTAATCTTCCTAGTAACAAAATTTTCTCCTCTCAACGGAGATTCATGATTGAAAAGGATACCATTGCAAGCAAACATACCATAAGCTTCACGATAGTTTATTGCAATCCAGTAAGCATATAGTTTAGCTATTGAGTAAGGACTTCGAGGATAGAAAGGCGTAGCTTCATTTTGAGGAATCTCGCGTACTTTGCCAAATAATTCACTTGTTGATGCCTGATAGAATTTAGATTTATCTTCAAGCCCCAAAATTCTTATTGCTTCTAAAATACGAAGTGTTCCTAGTCCATCAGAATTTGTAGTATATTCAGGAGTCTCAAAAGAAACCTGAACATGGCTTTGTGCGCCAAGATTATAGATTTCATCCGGCTCTATGTCTTTAATGAGCCTTACAATGTTCGCTGAATCCGTCAAGTCTCCATAATGCAATAAAAGATTAGAGCCATTTTGATGCGAATTTTCTTTCAGGAGATGATCTATACGTTTTGTATTACTCAGAGACGCGCTTCTGTACATTCCATGCACCGTGTAACCTTTATTCAGCATAAATTCTGTAAGATAAGCTCCGTCCTGCCCGGTTATACCTGTGATTAATGCTACTTTAGACATTTTACCACACTACATTAAACAAATATAAGTCCTAATATTTTGCAAATTCAAGATCGTCTTTAACCATCATTTTGACCAATTCATAAAAATTCGTCCTGGGTACCCATCCGAGTTTTTCTCTAGCTTTTGAAGGATCCCCAACTAATAAGCTTGACTCTATAGGCCTGTAAAACTGTGGATCCACTTCAATAAGGATCTCACCTGTTGCAGCATTTCTCCCTTTTTTATCTAGCCCTTTTCCTTCCCATTTGATTTCGATTCCAGCTTCCCTAAATGCAAATTCCGCCAGATCCTTTACCGAATGTGTTTCACCTGTAGCGATCACATAATCATCCGGTTTATCCTTCTGCAACATGAGCCACATAGCTTCAACATAGTCTCCTGCAAAGCCCCAATCTCTTTTTGCATTTAGATTTCCCAGATACAGTTTCTTCTGGAGTCCTTCTTTTATTTTAACTGCGGCCTTGGTAACCTTTCTCGTAACAAAACTATCTGGTCTTATTGGTGATTCGTGATTAAACAATATGCCATTGCAGACGAACATTTCATAAGCTTCGCGATAATTCACACAGATCCAGTACGCATACAACTTTGATACTGCATAAGGGTTTAGGGGGCTGAAGGGAGTATTTTCATTTTTTGGGGTTTCCAGAGAGTTTCCGAATAATTCGCCAGTGGAAGCCTGAAAAAACTTTGTTTTGTCTTCAAGTCCGAGGGTTCGAATCGCTTCTAGGAGGCGCAGGGTGCCTAATGCATTTATTTCTGCGGTATATTCCGGTCGGTCAAAAGAAGTGGGTACATTGCTTTGAGCCGCTAGGTTATAAATCTCGTCCGGACGTACCTCTTTGAGAATTCTTATAATTTTTGAATAATCTGTCATGTCACATAAGTGAAACTGTTGATTATTATTTATTATATATTCTTTCTTAGATCCTGTGCTAGTAGCAGAAGATTCTCTCTTTATTCCATGCACGACGTACCCTTTATCTAATAAAAATTTTGAAAGATACGTCCCATCTTGACCTGTTACGCCTGTGATCAGTGCAATCTTTGTCAAGGAATCACCTTATTTTGCTCCTATATCTATCCTGCAGAAAATAGAACATTTATTTATCAAAAAGTTAACTCCCTATGCAGAAAGCATACTTCTTAAACTATATAAATTATTTGATACATCCAATATTTTCGAATCTCTTCATTTTCTGAACCTTCGCAAATAAGATGAAAATCGAAAAAATTATTTAAAGTAATGGAGTTATAGTTTGTGATAACTAAAAACTACTCACCCTTGTATGGAGTTAGTCACTTTATTGTCTGTATTCCTGATTTATACAGCATGTTAGATATAATAAATTTACAAACAATCATATTATAGCACCAAAATTTTTTTTATTATTTCATGTATAACATCACTATCAATTCCATAAAGTTCGTGATCAGAGATCTTGGGTAAAATTCTTCCAGTTCAAGGACTTTGCGCAGACATGCTTAAGAGAGCGATGCGTAATCTGCTTTTTAATACTAAAGCCACGTTGAATAAAATTAATTAATACTGTTCATGATGAACTTGCTTTTAAATGCAAGGCAGAAAAAGCTGAAATAACGCTCAGAAACAACCGTATTCTTAAGGCAATCAATCGGATCTTCAGCATTGTAGTACAGGATAAGACAGAAGAAGATCTGGGAAAAGAGTGCCTTGCTGTAGGTCTATAAGTGACAGGCAGTCCGCTCGGTTTCGTCAATTTAATGGGTGATTATGGGCTACTGCTCGATATTTTGATCAGCGACATTTGGTTGGAACAGTGCCTGATGTACGACAAGACTGGCCATCGCCGTCCTCCGGGAAATTTTGTCGTGCATGGCTTGTATGGTAATGTCATTAAAAACGGGAAGGGATTTTTTACTAACGATCCACTATCACATCAAGATAGTATCGGCGTGACACACGGTCATCCCCAACTCACTTCATTTCTTGGCGTACCCCTAAATCTTAGATGAGAAAATAGTAGGCATGCTGGGGGCTGCAAACAGAGAAGGGAGCTATAGATGCGAGCAGCAGGAAGATCTTGTAACTATCGTACCAGCAATTGTGCAAGCTCTACATAGGAAAGGAGCCGAAAAGAAACTGCAGGAAAGCGAGGAGCAATAAAAGGCATTTTGAGAATAGTATTGATGCCGTTCTTCTCACATCACCAGATGGAACCATTGTTGCAGCTAATGCAGACGCCTGCCGGATCTTCGGTATGACCGGGAGGGAGAAATCATCAGAGCTGGTAGAGAAGGGGTTGTAGATACATCTGATCCAAGACGCCATCCTGCCCTGGAGGAAAGGGCCAAGACGGGCAAATTTAAGGGGGAGCTCAATTACAAGCGGAACGACGGTACAATTTTTTCAGGCGAGGTATCGACTACATTATTCAAGGGTAAAGATGACTCGATGAGAACCTTTACGATCATTAGGGATATTACCGAGCGCAAACAGGGACAGGAGATACTACAAAAGAACGAGTATTAGTACCGTCGTCTATTTGAGAATATTCAGGAAATGATCACTGTTTACGAGGTAGAGCGAGACTATGAGGGAAGGATCATCGAGCGCAGGCTGATCGATGGCAATCCATAATTTGTTCGCACAACTAAATACGCTTCCATAGACTAGATTCGTACCAAGACTTCTAGCGAGGTCTTTGGGGAGAATGGGCGGACAATCACTTGTAGGCTGTTAAAGAAGCTATGGATAGAAATGAGGTGTGGACTCCGGAAGTGTACTTGAGCGAGTCAGACCGCTACTATATCACCATCATCATCCCTTTAGACACAAACACCTACATTGGAACTGACCGAGACATCACCGAACTAAAAAATATAGAAAAGGCCCTTAAAGAAGGCAAAAATATCTACCGTGCGATAGGCGAATCCATCGACTACGGCGTGTGGGTATGTGATCCAGATGGACGCAACACTTACGCCAGCCCTTCCTTTCTCAAGATGATTGGCTTAACACAACAACAATGTTCGGATTTTGGATGGGGTGATTCCACCTCGACGATGCCGAACGCACCATCGCAGCGTGGCAGGAGCGTGTCAGGACCGAAGGCAGCTGGGATATCAAGCATCGCTTCCACGGTGTGGACGACAAATGACATAAACATATTGGCGCATGGCGTCCCCGTTCGGGACGACGCGGGGAAAATTGCGTGTTGGGCCGGTATCAATCTCGACATCAGCGATATAGCGAAAACCTAAATGGCCTTGCATGAAAGTGAAGCGCGGTTCCGTACGATGGTTAGTGCGATCCCACAATTGGCTTGGAATGCTCATCCAGATGGCTATATTTACTGGTATAACGAGCGCTGGTATTCTTATACTTGCACAACACCGGAGCAGATGGAAGACTGGGGCTGGCAGAGCGTTCACGATCCTGAAGTGCTACCAAAAGTACTGGAGCAGTTGAAGGCTTCGATTGCTACTGGCCAGATGTTTGATATGGAGTTCCCACTTCGCGGCGCCGATTGTATTTTTCGCCCCTTCCTTACGCGTGTTTTGCCTTTGAAAGATGTCAATGGAAATGTCATTCAGTGGTTTGGGACAAATACGGACATCACTGAGCTCAAGAGGGGAGAGCAGGAAAGTGAGACTACGGTGGAGTTTTTGGATCTCATAAGCGAGACCACGGGGATGGTAGATTTGGGTCATTCTGCCGATAATTTCTTCCAAGATCGCTCCGGCTTCGAAGCCGTAGGCATCCGACTCAAAGATGGCAATGATTATCCTTACTTCGAAACTTCTGGTTTTTCCAAGTATTCATGAGGTTTGGAAACAGTCTCTGTGTACTGAACGATTTTGGACAGCCTATATGCGATAGTGATGGCTATCAGATTCATGAATGCATGCATGAAACGTCATCTGCGGAAGATTCGACCCCTCTAAACCCTTCATCACAGCGCGGGGAAATTTCTGGGCCAACAGTTCCGTGGTACAGTTGGCCACTACTACTGAAGCTGATCACCTAGCCCGCACGCGCAATAGATGCAATGGTGAAGAGTATGAATCCGTAGCCATGATAGCTTTACGCGTGGGTAAGGATAGACGGGTTTTTCTCCAGTTGAAAGATAGACAAAAGAGCAGTTTACCGTGGAAACTATTTCAATGTGGGAACGGCTAGCAGACTATTTGTCCGTTGCCCTTACCAAGGCGCAGGCTGAGGAATCTTTACAGGAAGCATACGAGAATCTCCAAATGAAGTCCGAGGAGTTGCATGTTCAGTCTGAAGAAATTCAGGCACAAAACAAAGAGTTACAAACTCAATCAGAGGAATTTCGCAAAGCATATGAAACCCTGCTGGAGAGTGAGGCAAAGTACCGCGACCTATTCGAGACTGTGAGGAGGTCTTCTACATTGATCTGCTCATCTACGATGAAGATGGTAACGTCGTAGAATGGGGTTTCGAGGATTTCAACCCGGATGGATTAAAGCTCCTCGGTTTGAAAAATATTGATGATGCCAAAGGAAAAGGGGGTCAGAAGTGCTCGGTTGTGAGACACCTTCATTCTATCTTCCCTTGATCGAGAAGGCTCGGCTGTCGAGTAAAGCTGTCATGTTTCAGTACCATAGCCCTTACGTGGACAAGGAATTTTTCACATCTTATATTGTTCGTGGCGACCGCCTAATTTCCGCTCAGATGGACATCACAGAGCGTAAACAAATGGAAGATGTCCTACGCGAGAGCGAAGCACAGCGTCAGGCTACCAAAGCTATCGACGATGAACGGCAGCAGCTCTTTGACGTGCTAGAGACTCTTCAGACAATGATATGCCTGTTGACACCTGATTATCATGTCGCTTTTGCCAACCGCGCTTTCCGCGAAAAGTTCGGTGAGTCTGACGGAAGATGCTGTTATGGATATCGTTTTGGACTCACAAAGCGGTGTGAGTTCAGCGAATCCTATAAAGTACTTGAAACCGGAAAACCCCATAATTGGATGTAGTATACAGGCTTTACATTGGAAGAAAGCTATGGCCATGGTTGGAACAAGCCCTTTCACCCAGATGACCAAAAACGTGCTTGGAATGCCTGGCAAAATGCGGTGCACAACAACGGCCCTTATTCTCTTGAATGCCGGCAACACGGTGCAGACGGCTTCTATCGCTGGTGGCTGATTCGTGGAGTGCCATTCTTAAATGAGAGTGGAGCGATAGATAAGTGGTTCGGTACTTGTACAGACATCCACGAGATCAAGCAGGCTGAAGAAAAAATTAGGTTATCCAATATTTATAATCGTAGTTTGATCGAAGCTAGCTTGGATCCTTTAGTAACCATTGGTCATGATGGTAAAATTACTGATGTAAATGAAGCTGCAGAACAAGTTACTGGTTATTCACGGATGAGCTCATTGGTACCGACTTTACGAACTATTTCACTGAGCCTGAGAAGCTCAGAAAGGATATCAAGAAAATTTCACTGAGCCTGAGAAAGCTCAGAAAGGGTATCAAGAAGTGTTTAAGGAAAGATTTGTGTCGGACTATGCGCTTGAAATTCAGCACAAAAATGGAAAAATAACACCAGTTTTATACAATTCTTCAATTTATATGGATGAATTTGGTGATGTTATTGGTATTTTCGCTGCAGCACGTGACATCACAGAGCAAAAAAAAGCAGAAGAAATTTTAAAGTTGAAATTAAAAGAACTTAACCGCTCAAATGAAGAATTAGAGCAATTAGCTTACGTTTCATCTCATGATTTACAAGAGCCCTTGAGGATGATTGCAAGCTATTTGCAGCTTTTACAAAGAAGATACGAGGGTAATCTTGATGGTAAGGCTGATAAGTACATCCACTTTGCAGTTGAAGGGGCTTGCCGTATGCAAAATCTAATATATGATCTTTTAGAGTTCTCTCGAGTGGCTAGAAATACTAGAGAACCTGAGACCGTGAATTGTGAATTTATTTTGACTCAAGCATTATCCAATTTAAAATTGATGATAAGAGATAATAAAGCCACCGTATCTCAGGATCCTTTACCTGATGTAATGGCAGATTCTACTCAGCTAGTTCAAGTATTTCAGAATATAATTATGAATGGAATAAAATTCCACGGTGATGAAGCACCAAAAATTCGTGTCTCTGCAGAGAAAAAAGCGAATGAATGGATATTTTTGGTTCAGGATAATGGAATTGGGATTGATACACAATATTTTAAGAAAATTTTTGAAATTGTTAAAAGATTGAATAAAAGGGAAGAATATTCTGGAACAGGAATAGGGCTTGCAATCTGAGGGCTTGCAATCTGTAAGAAAATTTTAGAAAGGAATGGTGAACATATATGGGCAGAATCTGAATTGGGTAAAGGTTCAACTTTTTATTTCACTCTACCAATCAATTAATCGAAGTTCAGAGACTAAATTATAGCACATAATAAATGATCACTGCTGTAGAAAAAAATGATCTCAAAAACTTATGTGCAGTCCTGAAATAATAATAGTCGCAGCTGTGGTTTCAGAGAAGGCTGTGACGCCTTCCACACACATGCACTTGTACAGACGCTCTTTACATATACAAAAAAATCACAACATATATATTGAAGAAACAAGATTATATTTTTTCCACTAGAAATCCCTTGTTTTGAATTTACTATATATGTTCTATTAATGATTAGGTTCTTATAATTTTTGTGAATCTATCTTTAATTAGCTCATAATAGTAGAATAATTAAGTTAGCTTGTTTATGAAATTAATAATTTCCTTATTTGGCTTACACTATTTTAATGAGTTTCCATCCTCAATATTAGAGTTTTATCATAAAAAATACATTTTTGATGTCTTTATATTTAATCGAATACAAGTGAGAATTTATAACTTACTCAGGTCACTATTAACCTTTTTGTATAGGCTTTACCACTTTATAGAAGCCAGATAACATTTCTGCATATAGAAATATTTTTATATGTTTACCTCATTTCTCGAAAGAGGATTAAAAGGATTTCTAATCTAAAAAAGAAATTGTAGATAAATTGTCATTTGATTCCTGATTGATTTAGTTCCAGAAAATATTAGAAACATAACCTTTCATATTTTTAGAGTGATACGGATTATTATGTACGGTTCAAAATGTCAACTAACCGATCGAGATATTTCTACGAAGGAAAGTCCGCCCGTCTATCAGTCGGCTAATTTTATCCCAGAAAATTACGGATGTGACATGCTCGATCTATCGATTATCATTCCAGTACATAATGAAGAAGAAAACATAGTTCCGCTATATGAGAAATTGTACTGCACTCTTTCAGGACTTGAAATAACACATGAGATCATTTTTATTGACGATGGATCTACAGATAATACTTTCAAGGAAATAAAGTCAATTAGAGATAATCGGATAAGAATAATAAGGTTCCAGCGAAATTTTGGAAAAGCTGCAGCTCTTTCCTGTGGGTTCAACAAGTCAAAAGGAGAAGTTGTAATTACTATGGATGGGGACTTGCAGGACGATCCAAAAGAAATTCCAAAATTTCTTGAAAAATTAAAAGAATTTGATATGGTTTCGGGTTGGAAAAGCAAAAGATATGATCCTGTTTCAAAGACACTTCCTTCTAGATTCTTCAACAGATTAACTAGTTGTGTTACAAGAATCAAAATTAATGATTTCAATTGTGGATACAAGGGATATAGAAGTGATGTTGTAAAGAATATCAACTTATATGGAGAGTTTCACAGATATATTCCAGTTTTAGCCGATTGGAAAGGTTACACTGTTGGAGAAGTAAAAGTTGAACATCATCCAAGAATTCACGGAAAATCAAAATATGGAATTGAAAGAATTCTTAAAGGGTTTTTGGACTTAATCACAGTTACATTTCTAATGCTGTACAAAAAAAGACCGCTGCATATTTTTGGAGGGGTAGGTCTCTTACTGGGATTTGTAGGAATATTAATATCCGGATATTTGTTCTTGTTATGGATTGTAGGTGCGAAGATAGGGGATAGACCTCTTCTCAGTTTAGGAATATTACTTACAGTTATAGGAGTTCAATTTATATCGATGGGATTAATAGGAGAACTGATCACAAATTCCAGGAACAACGACGATTACATCATAAAGTTTGATAGTCATGAATTGGAAAACAGTATGCAAAATCGGAGTTAGTCTGGGACTAATAATATATCTTATAAGTAAACTGGATATAAAGGCTATATATGAAGCCTTCGGTAAAATGGATATATTTTTACTTTCTTTCTCTCTACCTTTTATTGTTGTCATGTATTTGATAAAAGCAAGAAAGTGGCAGGCTTTACTTAACTGCATTGACATCGAAATTTCGATGCGTAAGTCACTGGAAATTGTTCTGATTGGTACTTTCTATGGAGCGATTACTCCAGGCAGAGCCGGAGAAGTCTCAAGAGCTTTTTATTTAAGTTCTGATAGCTCAAGAAGCATACCAACAATTATAATGGATAGAATTATAGACATTATCTGTCTTCTGTTATTGAGTACACTCTCAATAGCTTTCGTTTTTAAAGACCGGAATTTAATTTATCTGACGGCTCTAGCTATGGCACCTTTCATTGCTGGAATTATTCTGATTACAAACGAAAAATTTGTATCGTTTATATTTAAAAAAATTTCTAAAAGTCTAGAATATAAAGAGAATTATATAAGAACCATTAGAGAAATTACTAAGAATAAAAAAGTTTTGATTTTCGTTTTTTTAATGACCATTGGGTATTATTTAGTAAACATTGTTGTTTATTGGGTAGTAATTAAATCATTAAGTTTAGCTTTAAACAATATACTCGTATTTTCTCTGCCAATAATTATAGTTTTGGGCAATTTCCCGATATCGATATCAGGGTTCGGAGTCAGAGAGTTTGTGAGTGTAACAATCTTCAATTTGCTGAATGAGAACTCAGAATATGGTTTTTCCTGTTCTGTAATTCTCTACTTATTGACAATTTTATCTCCTGCTTTATTTGGATTTTTGCTTACTTTGAAACAGAACCTTAAACCAAGCTGTATTTTTCAGTGATATTGTTCAAAAAGAAATCAAGAAATGATGTGAATTACAAACCATCAAACATAAATTTTAAAAGTTATTTGGAACTATTAAATATAAAATAATTTCAAAATAAATCCATATAATTGATGATAATTTAAATGAATAACTATCAGAGTAGAAATTATAAATAAATACAACTCTAAAAATTCGCTTCTGTAGAGTCATTCATAACTTTATTAAAAACTTAAAAGAAATTATGGTCTCATTTGGATTCGTAAATGAGACCATAGGTACAGGTGTAGCGAAGGTATTGTCATAAATTGTCTAGTTCTGCCATATTGACGGATGTTTATATTTCCAAAAGTGCACTAAAAATTGCAAAAGACTCAAATTCAAAATGTAAATTGTGCAACGGAAGTGTATATGATTTCTATTCAGAAAGAGCAGTTTTGACCTTGTAATCTCAACAGAATTGCTGACCATCTTAAAAAGCCGAATTCGACCCTCAAGGAAATTAGAAAAGCATCTAAAATTATTGCATATCCAGTTATCTAAAGAGCCTTATTTTCAGACAACTAAATTTGGAGAGGTAATAATTTGATACCTCTTGAGAAAGACATTGAAAATATTCAAAATTTGAATTTAAGGGAATTCGAGCGATTAATAAATACCACTTAATTGTATTGGAAATTCGAAAACTTTCCCTGAAATGCGATATTGTTCAAAAACGAAAATAATGAAAAGATAAATAAGACAGTCAATTAAATATTGCAAATTTGCAGGTTCATTTGAAATCAGATCCGAATCGAGGAGTGAATTAATGGAATTAAATGTTCAGAGAAATAATTACAGAGGTGTAGAGCACCAACACAATTAAATATTTGTAATTGTTCTTTTGATATCTGTATCAAATTCATTTGTTCTGACTCTTTATACTCTTATTTCGGAGAGGTAAAATGGTAGTCGATACCCAAAAAAATGAAGAACAAAAAAAATGCCCAATTGAAAAATGGATATCGTATTTAAAAAGGCAAGATTTAAAAGAACATATTGAAATTTTAATCCTATATACTTTATTAACCTTTATATTCACTTATCCTGTAATTTTTAAAATAGGGACATTTATTCCGGGAAGTGGTGATGCATTTCAGTGGATGAGAACACTTTGGTATACACCAGTAGCTATATTCAATCCGACTCTCACAAAATTAACACATGATTACTTAATATTCCATCCCTATGGAATACCTTCATTACCTTTTCAATCTGCATTTAACCAAGTCGTTTCATACGTATTGTCTATTATTGTTGATATAGATGTAGGATATACTCTATTATGGCTATTCTCATTTATTTTTGGAGCGTATGGCACATATTTACTTGTTAATAATCTATCTAATAACAAATATTCATCATTCATAGCCGGACTTGTGTTTGCGTTTTCGCCATTTCATTTTGCACATGCTGCTGGTCATTTGGGAGCAACCAGTATCGAGTGGATACCCTTTTGTGCTCTTTATTTAATGAAAATGTTTAAAGAGGGAGGGGGGCGAAATAGTTTTTTTGCAGGAATATTCTTCATTCTTGTAGCTATGAGCGACCTTCAATACATGATGTTCATGGGAATTTTCGTAATGTTATTGTTTTTGTATGAAATCTACACCTTTTCAAGAAATGAGAAAAAAAATTGTAAAGAAAGTTTGGTACGAATATATTATAAGTACTCATTATTTGGAGCAATTTCACTCTGTGGTTTAATACCCCTCACGTTAGGCGATATTATTATAAATGGTGCTAATAATAACTTTTTAAAATTAGACCCTTTTGAGTCTGTTACTTTCTCAACTGATTTTTTGAGTTTTTTTCTTCCACCTTTTTTACATCCCTTATTTGGGAATGTTACGAAGGGTATTTACCACGACATATATTCAAACACAAGTGAGCGTACAACTTATATTGGATACATCGTCATATTACTCTCTTTGTTCGCGATTCGTAGACTAAAAGAAAACAAATATGTAAAATTTTGGTCAATTGCTGCGTTGCTTTTTTCGTTACTTAGTCTTGGTCCACTTCTTCGCGTAAAAGGTAACACATCGTTTACAGTGTTCCATACTTCGATTCCTCTTCCATATTTAGGCTTGTATTATATAATCCCATTTCTAGACAATTGTAGAACGACTGGGAGGTTTTTTGTAATTGCTTCACTCTCATTCGCAGTTTTGGCCGGTTATGGAATTTCAGAAGTTTTAAAGACCATCAATACTAATAAAAAAATAGTTGCAATTGTAATAAGTAGTTTGATAATTTTTGAATATTTAGCGATTCCTTTCCCAGTATCAGCTGTCAACAAACCATTATTTTATAAAGAGATCTCACAAGATAAAGATAATTATGCCCTACTTGAAATACCTGCGACTTTACGCTATAGTGCAAGTGGTGAGATCATTTATTACCAAACAATACATGGAAAACCCGTTGTCGGTAACTGGGCTGCTAGAATGCCAGCAAATGCGAGAAACTTTGAATTAAATACACCTGTCATAAAAGAATTAACTTATTTACATCCCTATGCTGCTGATATCCTGAACCAAGATATGAATCAAATTGGAGTATCCATTTTCAATTATTATAATATACCATATATTATTTTGCATAAAAATTATATGAATGATACACAAGTCAATTTTGCCGAGACATTCATACAAAAAACACTCAACACAGAAAGAAAAATGTATGAAAACGATTCTCTAATTGTATATCATGTAAAAAAAGAGGTTATAAAACCATTCATGATTTTAAAAGATAATTGGTATGATACAGAAGAATGGAATGGAGTTCCAACAAGGTGGATAGCAAGCAATGCCAACCTTTTAGTTTATTCAGGCGAAAATCATCATGTAAGATTACTTTTTAATGCAACAAGTTTTGATCATGCTAGAAATTTAAGTATCATTAGTGAAAACTCGTCAATTTCTACGATAAAGGTACCTACTGACTTGAAATCCAGAACTTTCAGTTTTGAGACCCCAGTGAAATTGCATAAAGGTGAAAACCTCATTAGTTTTCAAGTGATGGATGGATCTGATAGACCGTGCGATATCCCAACATTAAATTTCCCTGATCCTCGAAATCTAGGTGTAGCAATACAAAATATAACACTTGTTAACTTTTCAGCATCTTAAAAAGGATCTATTGATTTCAATTAAATCATAGCCTAGAATGGCAATCTACCAAAAGTTCGGTCAAATATGATAGACTCTGTATCCTTTTTCTTTCACTACAAATATCCATATAATCGTTTTGGTATGGTGGCAGGAAAAAGATCCATCCTGAGTCGGATTTTACAGACATCTCGATACACCGCCAAGTTTATCAAAAAAAGAGAAAAAATTCACCTAATTTGGATCTAAATTTATTATTCTTTTAAAATTGAAGAGAAGTGAAAAAACTAAAGTTCGGTTCTCTGTACAATGGTTGTTTTTGTATCCTGGTTTATTCTATATAACAAATATGAATCGGAATTCTCAATGAAAAATTTTTATAAAAAAATTTATGGCTACACTTATACCCTATCTTATTCCCTCAGTACTCTATTGCGTATTGAATACACAATTAAATTTAACTTCCAGTCTTAACATAAATTCAGTAATCTCTAACACTTTTAATTTTCAACGCATCGGATCAGTTTTGATTTATTTGCTCACATTAACATTTGATATTTTTTTATCCAATTATTGTTACTTACTACGAAATTATAAAAATTCGTTTTGGGATTTACACATTTAATGCACTTTTTTATCCATATCAACCATGTATATCTTAGTATCGTTTATACATTCATTCAGAACGATGCTCAAAATTTAGTTTAAGTATTTGCTGTACTTTTTATTCGGGATATATAAAAACTAGAATTATTAACTAATATTACATCCTGCGTTTTTTTACAAATATTTCTAAATTAAATAATGTCCGATTTAAATGAATCCACAATTTGTATGTCTAAGTTTACAGGCTTGTGGGGGGTTCCCACATTTAGCCGGCTGATAGAGATTTGACGAAATAAAATCCTTCAACTAAAAGTTTTTGAAATATTTAAGAAAATAGAAAATATATATATATAAATTACGGTTGTTGACAACAAAAACATCTGGTTTTTTACATTACTCACTAGGTGCTTATAAGTCCATCTTCCAAACAAAAATGTACTACACGTTTCATTAAGAGAAAGGATTAACGAACAAATAAGTGAAGTTGATAAAATTATCATTGTTCCGCTTAATATAATTAAGGTTCGATCTCCAAACCAAAAATTAATCCGAGATAACTGAAAAAGAAGCATCAAAGCATTTGAAGTAACATAAATTTCTAACGAAAAATTTCCACACAAAACAAAAAAATCGTAAAGTCTTGTGTTCCTTAATAATCTGACAACATAATATGATAATATTATTCCAAATAAAGCTAATATAAAATTAATTAATAAATGAATGATTCCTACATATGCAAACTGATTTACCCTTATATCCCAAAAAGGTAACAATATAGGGAATGAAAACAATGAAATTAAAAATAGTTTATTTTTATAGTTGAATATATATTCTTTATATTCAGCAATGAAATATCCAATTAAAACAAATGGAGAAAACCACCGAATGGCTAGAAAACCCTGAACAGTTGGTTTAGCAATCAATATCCACATGAAGATTATATAGCTAAATAAATAAACTAAGATCGAAAAATAATTTTTAGAGAATTTTGATAAAAAATTTACTGTCCACACATAAAATATTAAAAGAATAAATGAAAAAAAAAGAACTGGAAAAAACCATAAATTTGTGTAGGTGTATAAACTTTCAAAAATTGTGTGGAAAATACTTTGTTTTATTCCAAAAGAATCAGCAATTAATAATCCAATAATGATCCAGCTAAAATATGGTATAAATAAACCTTTAAATTTTTTTACAATAAATGCCCAAATAGGATTAATGGATTTACCGTATGCAAGATAACCACTTAATGAAAGTAGTAAAGGCATATGGAAAGAATAAATTAAAATAAATAAAAAATTGGATTTAAGCTCATTTGGATTATGATAAGCTATAACATGTCCTAATATCACAAGAATTATTGCATAACCCTTTAAAGCATCGATAATATCAATTCTTTTAAAGCCACTGTAATTTTTAATTTGTTCAGTGGGTCCTATATGCGTTAAATTATTAATTTGAGGTATACTTATTTGAGTTATAGTTTGATTTTCATCTGTCAAGAAAGCACCTTCAATGGCTATATCACTTGTACTAGGCAGTAGCATAACCGTAGAAAATCGTTGATCGCCTAGATTCGTAGCATACAATTTTAGAGTAGACATATAAATAATTATTGGGATGTATGCCTCACTTTAAATTTTACAATACAAGGAAAATAAAAAAGTTTTTATTATCAAAATCTCATAAGTGCTTAAATTTTTTTTAAAGTACTAATGTTCTTTTTGCCCTAATATTACCTTAATATCTTATTAAAGGCATAAATCCTAGACATTTAATTTCAAACATTTATATATTTTGTAGATGGATTAAGGATAATCATTAAGATCTTCCACTCTCTCTATCTATATTTGAAATTTGCCCAGCCATGTCAAAGGCTGCGGAGTTTAGCAACAACATGAAAGACTAAAAGATATGTTGAAGTAAACCTTAGCGAAAAGAAATAAAATAAAAGAACTCAATTAATGTGGATCTCATTTTATTATTCTTTTAAATTTGAAGAAAAAGCTATATAGTCTAAAAAAGATTATAATGATATTCATTCAAATTCCCTTTGTATAACTGAAAATTTAAAGGCAGTATGATTAGATTGGTTTTTGAAGGAGAATTTATTTTGATTAAACCTTCTAATAATTGGTTTGGTGAAATTAATTATTTGCGCGCTATGGCTATTATAGGAGTGCTTATTATACATTGCACCGATCACATAGGTGCAGTATATAAATTAAACGGAATGACTTTTTCCCTTATTTATATTGAAGAGTTGGTTCGGTTCGCTGTACCAATGTTTGTTTTTATATCCGGGTTTGCTCTATATAATAAGTATAAATCAGAATTACCAATGAAAGATTTTTATAAAAAAAGATTTATGGGTACACTTATTCCATACCTCATTTTTTCAGTACTCTATTGTATAGTGAATACACAATTAGGTTTAACTTCCAACCTTAACATAAATTCAATAATCTCTAGCATTTTTAATTTCAATGCTTCGGGTCAGTTTTGGTTTATTCGCCTCATATTAGCATTTTATATTTTTTATCCTGCCATCGTAGCTTACTACGAAATTATAAAAGATCGTTTTGGAATTTACACGCTTACTGCACTTTTTTTATCCATATTAATAGCGTATCTCTTCGTAGCGTTTATACCTTCATTCAGGATGGCACTCGTTAAGTATTTGATATACTTCCTATTTGGGATATATGTAAACGACAATTATGAACAAATATGCCGAAGTTTGGAAAGAATTTCGATGAAAAAAATTATACTATTGAGCATTTTAATTTTAGGCCTTCCACTCTTTTCTATGCTTTATTATGTAGATGCAAGATGCGGCACACAATTCTCAACTTCAATTCCATATTATTACCAACTGGCATTGATAAGTGCAAATATACTACATTTATCAATATTTCTTTTTTGTTTGCATCAGTTGTTAGTATACAAGCCCAATATCGAAATATTGCAAAAAATAGGAGAATATTCTTATGGAATATTTTTAGTTCATGCGTTTTTTCTTAATTTCTTTACTTCATACATATTCCCTCGATTTTCTATTTTTGCTACAAGCTTAAATTTCTACATCATTTTATTTACAGTAATGCTAACAATGAGTTATTTTACGGTTAAACTGATGCTAAGCAACTGCTTTACAACTTACATGATTACAGGAAAATTAAAACATGATCAGCACTTAGGTTAGAGCTTTTAATAAGAAGATGTTATTTTATTAGAAAACGAAAATACGTCTTATTTTTACCAGACATTTAGATCTGAGCAGCCTGAACATAATAAAACAGCTAATAATTTTTATATCAAAGTTACTTGATTATTTTCTTTTTCATCATCAGAATTTCTACCCAGGCCTCTCCACGCCTGATGCTTCAATTACTCTCTGAGTTATCAAGATATGTATAAGCCTTGTAAGCAGAAAAGCAAATTGAATTAAAAAGAGTGAATTTGTTTAAAATCAAATTGATTTGCGTTTCTCTTAATGTGCTCAAGCTTGTAAGTTAGGGTAATATTACAAAAAATTGCAATGGCAAGTTGAAGTCGATAATATACATATATTTTAAATCGGAAACCTGTGTATTTGTTTAGGTAGTCATTTTTTGCATCATTAAGGCTTATGCACTTCGGACGCAAAATCAAAATACACGGTAAAGAAACAAAGATTACCGATTCACTCTGTTTTTTGGATATGGCGATAAAGCCATATATTTCCTGAATACGACAGTGGCTAAAATATTGATCTAACCTTCACTGGATAATAGGGTGCAAGTAACCAAACAAATTATATACATATGTATATCTTTGAAATGTCAAAAAAATTGTAGAATTTGTGCTCAATAAAAAATTACTCCGAAAGTTATATAACTCTCGATTTAAATCTAATATTAAATAATTAAAAAAAGAGAAAAAACATGAAAAAAGCTATTTTCCATGATTATTTCGGAGCTATCGGCGGTGGAGAAAAAGTTGCGATCACCCTTGCAAAATTATTGAATGCTGATATTATTACTACAGATGTAGATGCGGTTAGTAAACTGGATACAGAAGTGGATGTTAAATCTCTTGGACACACATATAAAATCCCTCCACTAAAACAGATCTCTGCAACAAAAAAATTTTATTCTTCCGATTTTTCAAATGATTATGATTTTTTCATCTTCACAGGAAACTGGAGCCATTATGCAGCCCATAATCACCATCCAAATATGTGGTACTGTTACACGCCTGTAAGGCCATTTTATGATCTATACGATACTTTCTTACATAGACAGGATTTGATAACTCGGCAATTTTTTCGTGCCTGGGTACATGGACACAGATGGATGGATCAACGATCGGTAAATAATATAAACCAAATTTTCACTATTTCAAAAAATTCCCAGAAAAGAATTGAGAAATACCATCACAGAACTGCTGACATAATTTATCCTCCAGTTGATGTTTCAAAGTTTAAATATAAGGAGTATGGAGATTTTTGGCTCTCGGTAAACAGACTTTACCCTGAAAAAAGGATTGAATTGCAAATAAATGCTTTTAGAAAAATGCCTGATGAAAAACTTATCATTGTGGGTGGATATGCAAAAGGTGATCACGCTGAAAAGTATGCAAAAAATATAAGTAAAGGACTGCCTCAGAATATTAAAATACTTGGAGAAATTTCTGAACAGGAATTGATTGACCTTTACGCCAGATGCAAAGGCTTAATCTGCACAGCGGTTGACGAAGACTTTGGTCTAACGCCTGTAGAAGCAATGGCAAGTGGAAAGCCGGTTGTAGCGGTAAATGAAGGTGGATTTAGAGAGACTGTTACCGAAAAAACGGGTATACTGATAAATGCAGATCTCCATAGCACTATAGAAGCTGTCAAATTCATATCAAATAAACCTGAAAGTTATAGGAATTTCTGTCTTGAGCAAGCAAGACGTTTTGATCTTTCGATTTTCAGCAAAAATATACAAAATGTGATTAATAATGATTTTTAAGCACCTAAAAGAGTTATACAGCTACAGAAACCTTATTTGGCAATTAGCGTGGAGCGATTTTAAATTAAGGTATAAAAATTCTATGCTCGGCTATTTATGGTCTCTTTTGGAACCTCTGCTTATGCTCCTAGTCTTATATGAGGTTTTCACTAACATAATGAAAAATCAGATAGAACATTACCAATTATTCTTGTTTGTTGGACTTATCTTATGGGGTTTTTTGAGTAGATCTACTAACTCTGGGATGTTTTCAATTGTAGAAAAAGCAGGTATTGTTAAGAAAATTTACTTCCCACGGGACATCTTTGTTATTTCTTCATGCATTACAGCTCTGCTCATGAGTATCTTTGAGTCTTTAGTATTTATCATGTTCATGGTATTTTACAGAATACCAATCTCCATCAACTTGGTATATGCACCGCTTATCCTGATCTTCCTGTGCGCCATTTCACTTGGTCTCTCTCTAGCGCTTTCAGCATTAAATGTATTTTATAGAGATGTCCAGTTTATCTGGCAGGTACTTTTGCAGATTGGATTTTATTTAACTCCTATAATCTATAGCATCGACGTATTTCCTACGAATTTCCAACGATTTGTCCTATTGAATCCAATTGCACGGATTATTATTTCTGCAAGAGATACTGTTATTTATTCGTCTCCAGCTAAAATGGAGGATCTATTATATATGCTTCTATCATCGATAGTCTTCCTAGTTGTCGGATATATCATTTTTTTTAGATTCGAATCCAGATTTGCGGAGGAGATCTAATGGTAGCAATAGAAGTTAATCATTTGCACAAAACATTTCGCATACCTCATGAAAAAAGAACAACTATATTTGAAACTTTGACAGGAGCCTTCAATCCTCCGATGTATGAAAATTTCCATGCACTCAAGGACATCAATTTTACAGTTGAAGAGGGTGAAGCTCTAGGAATTATTGGAGAGAACGGAAGTGGGAAGAGCACCTTATTGAAAATTATTGCAAATATCTTACGCCCATCAGCAGGGAGTGTTACAACCATGAAGAGACTCACTCCTTTCCTCGAACTTGGGGTTGGCTTCCAAATGAATCTCACGGCTGCAGAGAACGTAAAAATTTATGCAACTATCATGGGTATGCAGAAAAGAGAAATTAATAATAAAATAGATGGTATTATCGAATTCGCAGGACTTGAGAAATTCAAGGACACGAAACTAAAAAACTTTTCATCAGGTATGCTGGTAAGACTTGCTTTTTCAACAGCAATCCAAACTAATCCAGAAATCCTTTTGATGGATGAAGTTCTGGCAGTGGGAGACATGGAGTTTCAACAAAAGTGTCTGGATGTCCTTAGTCAATATCGGAAAGATGGAGTTACAATTGTTTTCGTTTCACACGATCTTGGGGCAGTAAGGAGGTTCTGTGATAAGACTTTACTTCTTAATAAGGGGGAACAGGTAATTTTAGGAAATACAGGAGAGGTTATTGACTGTTATGTATACGGTGGCGGAAACGAAGCAATTAATTCTTCTGAAAAACTGAAGGAATCAGAGATAGCTGAACTAGAGGTGGAGTCTGAGGACAAAACTACTATGTTGGGAAATAAGAAAATTGAAATTACCAATGTAGAGTTTTATGATAAATTTGATAACAAAGGAGTCAGATTTAACTCTTTTGATCCGATGACAGTAAGGATTTTTTACAACGCACATATGAGAATATATGACCCAGTGTTCGGGATTGCTCTTTATTCTGAAAATGGAGAAAACCTTTTTGGCACAAATACTGAATTGAAACAAGTTTCAATTGACTCTATTAACGGGAAAGGCCATATTGATCTTTTGGTAGAGAGAATCCCTATGATAACAGGAAGATTCCTAGTGACAGTGGCAGTGCATACTCACGATCAAAAACCTTATGATTGGCATGATAAACAGTATTCATTTGATGTGATTCCAACCTGTAGAGATGCTGGAATTTTTGAGATACCTTGCAATTGGAAAATCTAAGTTCAGGACGTGAGATTTTATGGATATATTAGAAATCAATTCAGATGAAGTTAATGTTGAGGAAATAATGAAAAAAATAAGAGAAAATATTCAAAAAAATGGGATTGAAGTCTATCCAAAAGAATTCTGTGAAATTCAAAATGACGCCATAATTAAAAAATATTACATTTGTGATACTATCAAAAATGACTTAGAATATATTAATTCTAACTGGAATGTTCAAAATAACGACTATTTAATTAGCTCTCATCGGCCAGCTGTAGGTAAGTTTCTAATCAAAGGTAGAGAGTTGGTTCATGGAGAAGTAAAACGTTATGTGAATCCAATTATGCAAAAACAAACTGTATTCAATGAAAGTACCGTCAATATACTCAATAATGTAGCAGATAATATTATTTTCCTTGACAATAAGGTAGAACAAATAACGCCAATTATTGATCATAAAATTAGACAACTAAAACCAGATATCGATATCAAGTTAGAGCAAATAGCTCCAAATATTGATCTTAAAATTAGACAACTAAAACCGGATATCGATATCAATATAATGCAAATGAAATCAGATATCGATATCAAAATCGAGCAAATGAAATCAGATATCGATAACAGAATAAGAATGCAAATAAATTCTTTTATTTCTTCAATTAACTCTGATATTGAAAAAAAATCTTGGTTAGCTAATTTAATTGATAAAAAAATATCTTCTCAGATAAATAATCTTGAAGTGGAAATTTCGGAGAATGAAGACTCAAAATCCTCTGAAGATAAAAATCTCGAATTAAACTACTTCGTATTTGAAGAACGATTCAGAGGATCGAGAGATGAGATCAAGCAGAGACAGCTTAAGTATTTGGATTATTTCAATGGTTGCAAAAATGTTATTGATGTTGGTTGTGGAAGAGGCGAATTTTTAGAGCTTTTGAGAGAAAACAATATTAAAGCACAGGGACTGGATATTGACATTAATATGGTTAAATTTTGTGAGTCAAAAGAATTAAGAGTTAATATGATAGATGCAATTTCATTTCTTGATGAAGTCGAAGATGATAGCCTGGATGGAATATTCATTAATCAAGTGGTTGAGCATCTTAAGCCAGATTATTTGATTAAAATGCTCAATCTATGTTACCAAAAATTGATGTATGGTTATTTTATAATCATAGAAACTGTGAACCCCCTCTCATTTGTGTCATTAGTCAATTTCTATATCGATTTGTCTCATGTAAAGCCATTACATCCAGAAACAATGAAATTTCTACTTGAAATTGTAGGTTTTCGAGAGATTGAACTTAAGTTCTATTCGCCCATAGAAGATAAAATCCGCTTGCAAAAGATTCAATTAGATCAAGGGATGAGAGAACGAGAAAAAATGCTTGTTGAAACTATTAACCGAAACATGGACATTTTAAATAATCAACTATATGGCCCTCAAGATTATACATTCTTTGGGAAAAAATAATTATCATAAATCGTAAAAAAAGTTGAAATGAAATACATCTTGCTAAAAAATTATCTAATGCTTAATTTGTTCAACCAATTTCATGTGTTGCTGGTAATGAGTTGATATCAAAACTTATTTCTGAATTGATTTAATGATTCGAATCTCGATTTGCCATCCAAAACACTAGATTCAAAGAGGAAATTTTGAGTTTTGGATTGGCTCAATGAATATATCTTCAATTGCATTTTAGTGCTTAAAGTTGTAGTGAGCTATTGAGTGATAATTTATGCATATACTCATGTGTAATGAAAGGTTTCTTTTCCGATTTGGTGCAGATAGAGTAAATTTAATTTTAGGAAAGGGGCTGAAGGATCTAGGCCATATAGTGTCTTTTATGGCAAATAAATATGATAAAAATGTCGTAGAATCTATTTCGTCCCAAATTATCGAAATTCCTGCTTTAACAGACGACTACCTAGATTCAAATGAGTATACTGTTAAATGGTTAGAGCAAAATTGGAATAAACATTTCAATACCAATAGTAAGCCAGATGTTGTTTTAATTAATGGATGGCCTTTTTTTTCAGCCATTCGTTTTTTTAATAAAGTAGGAATTAAAACGATTTTCATAGATTATGGTGCAGTTCCTCTTGAGGGTTTTTCTGGTGGGGCCAAAATTGTTCAGGAAAAACTGCGTCTATTGAGAAAAATGTTTCTGCCAGATGCGTCTCTTATTATTGGCATAAGCCAATTTATAGTTGATTCCCAAAGTAAAATTGACGTAGAGAATAGAGTGCCGACAAAAGTAATTCTATTGGGTGCAGACCACATGAGAATGAAAGTTTGGGACTCTGAGGATCTACTTTTATCTAAATCTTCTGAATATAAGGCTAATCTCCTTGAGTCATTAAAATCCAAGGGGAAAAAAATTATATTAAATTTAGGTCGATGGGAACCCGGTAGTTACAAAAATTCAGACGTTTCCTTTGATGTAATGCGCCAAATAATTAAGTTTTTCCCAAATTGTGTTTTACTTATTCTTGCTAATTCTAAAGATGTTGAGATTCCCACTGATTTGAAAAAATCTATCCTTCCAATTGGTTTTCCTGATGACGAAGAGTTAATAAAAATAATGGAAGAAGCTGATATAGGGATTTCACTTTCTCTTTGGGAAGGGTTTAATTTGCCAATCGCAGAGATGCAAATTCTTGGTCGACCTGTTCTCGCTTTTAATATAGGTGCACATCCTGAAGTTATTATTCATCCGTGGTATTTATGCAAAAATAATTATGAAATGGTTGATAAAGCCTGTGATATTTTAAGGGGTAAGGGATTAGATGTCGATATAAAAAGAGATTCATTGAATAAATTTATGAATTATTTTAAGTGGGAACGGGTAATTCGTGAATATAACATGCTTTTGGAAGAATTGATTTCAGAAAATGATACACATGCACAAGAAAAAATCTCCTTAATAATCGATGTAACAAATGCTGCCAGAGACCCTGCAAACTCTGGTGTCATACGTGTAACTCGCAGATTAAGCCGCGAATTCCAAAAATATTTAGATCCAATTTTTGTGATTTGGAATCAACAAGATAATTGTTATGTATTCCCCACAATAGAAGAATTTCAAACTTTAGGACAGTTTAACGGTCCCTTATTATCTAATAAAAATAGAACATCACCTGCAGACCATAGAATTACCCTTAACGATTGTTTAGTTCACCTTAATAATGAATCAACTAAATGGCTTATCTTTACCGAAACTCTTGACGAGTCATATGGGAAGCTAGTCCGCCGATATGCAAGGGCTCATGCCATTAATTTAACAGCAATTTTTTATGATGCAATTCCATTATTGTTTACTGAATTTTGTAAAGATGAAGTAATCAGAAATAATCATGCCAGTTATATGATTGGACTTGCCGAATGCGACATTATTATCCCGATTTCAAATTATTCTTCTTCATGCTTGGATAATTTCTGGAAAGATCATAATATTAAAGGTTGTGTTTTGTCACCAAATTTACTTCCTGGAGAATTTGGTGGTTTTGAAAGAACTCAAAACATTCAAGAATCAATACCAAGTAAAGTTAGTATCTTATGTGTATCTACATTAGAACCTCGAAAAAATCATAAAAAACTTATTGATGCCTGCCTTCAAATGCAAGAAAAACATCCTGAACTGGATTGGACTTTGACATTGGTCGGTAATCGCTATGCAGGTGCATTTGATATTGCAGATCACGTTCAGAACATTTCAAAGCAAAATCCCAGAATAACGTGGTTAGGAGTTGTTGATGATGCTACACTGCATGAGCTTTATAAAGAAGCTACGTTCACAGTATATCCCTCAATAATCGAAGGTTTTGGTATGCCTATTTTGGAAAGTATTTGGCATGGGAAACCCTGTATCTGTTATCAGGAGGGCGTAATGTCAGAGATCGCAGCCGAAGGCGGCTGCCTGACTACCGATGTATTAGATGAGAATAAGTTATCCTATGACATATATCGATTAGCTATTGATAAAGAATTATTGCTTAAATTATCAAAAGAAGCAGTTGTACGAAAGATTAAGACATGGGAGGATTATGCACGCAGCTTCCTACATATTCTTCAATCGCATAACCCAATTATGAAGTCTACTATAACTCAAAATCAGTGTATTGCATCACAAAATAACCGAAACTTGGAAGATGTTCTTTATCCAGAATGCTTATGCAAAAATTGGCAAATGAATCATTCGGAGAGATTAGTTCTGACAGCGCTACTGTCACGTTTGAAACCTCTATGTAGTATCGAAGTCGGGACTTACGGAGGGGGGTGTTTATCCCTTATCTCACGATATTCGAAAATGGTTTTTTCCCTTGATATTGATCCAAGATTACCTGATAAATTTAGTAATTTGAGAAATATAACTTTTTTGATTGGACCTTACTCAGTTACGTTGTCTAGATTGCTACAGGAATTGGCTGCTGAAAATATCCCAATTGAGTTTGTTCTCATTGACGTAGATCATACCGCTGAAGGGATCAAAGATGCTATAGATTGTTTACTCAGTTATATTCCTCAAAAACCACTTTTTGTAGTCCTTTATGGTAGTTTCAACCCAGAATGTCGCCAAAGAATATTAGAAACAAATTGGGAGAAATCTCTCTATATACATTATTTAGACGTTGATTTTGTACTCGGTAGATTAGTTGAGAATGAAAAAACTCCTCATGGAGAAATGCGAGGAGGATTGTTGTTAGCATATTTGAAGCCTGACAGGCGCAGTCTCAAGCTGGAAATAAATCAAACTGGCAAGGAAATATATGAAAAAGTTAGTCAATATTTAGAATAATGGAGTCATTATAATGAAAAGGCGAATAATTTTTTGTTGTAATGTATACCCCCCCAATTTTATTGGAGGAGCTGAGTTAATAGCTCATTCTCAGGCTTTAGAGTTGAAAAAAAATGGCCATGAAGTAATAGTTTTTACCGGCGATATTAGTGAATTTGGGAAGAGGCATTCAATAAGACGTGAAGTCTATGAAGGTTTGACAGTTTTTCGGATACGTCTTGTTTCGGAAGACTATGAACCAGAATATATCAATTTTTACCATGAAAAAGTGGAAAATTATTTTAAAGAGGTTATCAATAGTTTTTCTCCGGATGTTGTACATTTTCACAATATCATAGGTTTATCTCTCGGGTTAATTTCCATTGCAAAACAAAGGGGGATTAAAACGGTTTTAACTCTCCATGATAATTGGGGTTTTTGCTATAAAAATACAATCATTAAGAGTGAAGGTGAGATTTGCCAGAATTTTATGCGTTGTAGAGAATGCAAACCATATATTTCGGATGAGAACAACAAGAACATTCCCATGAGAATCCGGCAAGACTTTTTCAAATTAATCTTTAGAGATGTAGATGAATTTATATCTCCAAGTCAATACCTTGCAAGGAATTATCATTTGGCTGGTATACCTGAAGAGAAAATTCATGTAATATGGAATGGAATTGATGTCCAGAAATTTTCGAATTTTTTAAAAGTTCCTGATGACAAACGGATTAGATTTACTTACATCGGATATTTTGGCAAACATAAAGGTATCGATGTGCTACTTGACGCATTGTCATACCTTACCAATCCGAATTGTTTTTCTGTCAATCTTGTAGGTAAAGGAGAATTAATTGAGAATCTTAAGAATAAAGTTAAGGAAATGGAACTTGAAGATATCGTTTCCTTTTGGGGTAGAATTGATGATATTGGTGATGCTTATCGTAAAACAGATGTACTCATTCTCCCATCTATTTGGCCTGAAAATCAGCCGGTAACAATTACAGAAGCAATGGCAGCAAGACTTCCGGTTATTAGTTCGAATTTAGGTGGAGTCCCAGAACTCATTGAAGATGGGGAAACGGGATATCTTTTTGAACCAGGAAATCCGAAAGATCTTGCTCAGAAAATGTCAGAGTTTTTGTTACATCCGGAAAAAATGAAAATATTTGGAGAAGTTGCATATAATAAAATTGTAAATAATACTTTAGGGAATCAGGTTAAAAAAATAGTTGATATTTATGATCTAAAAAATTCTGAGTTGGAACTCCAATGCGATGACGAAATAGTTGTAGCATGTATCGGCAAAAATTTTGATTCGAGATGTGCTCAAGCTATAACTTATTTTCTAAATAAAAACCCAGAATTAAATATCCGCTTTATAATGATCGAATGGCTCCAAGAAGATCAGTTGAAACTAGTGAAAATTTTATGGATAGTTGATCCACAGATTGATAAAAATGAGATATATATAGCTTTAAATAATAAATTTCCTATTCTCGTTCCAGCGTGGAATAACATTTTGAAAAATATCTGCATAAAAGGAAATTGTGGTCTGTATTACCGTGACGCTTGGGAGGCTGAAGAGTGTTTGGAATTTCTTGTAAACAATGACAGAGAGAGGAAAATATTAGGCCTAAATTGTTTTAAGTATTCTAACAAGGCAACTATTCAGCCTGGATAAAACACTATCAATAAATACTTTTTTTAAGATTAATTGGTAAATTTCAGTAATTTAATTTTGTTAACTATAGCTATTACTTTGTTTCTCTTTTTCCATTAGTTAGTAATTAGAAATATTTATTACTTCAAAATCAATATAAATCGGCTGTTTTTGGTAGGTTGGATGGCTGCTTAAAGAGTTATTCGTTGGTCATCGGTTACGGAATTATTTCCTTCTTAATCCTACCTTTTTTGACTCCTATTACATTATATATTATTTCAACAATTCCTCGCAAAATCTTCCAATGTTTACGTGTGGATCTTATTCTTGATTTCTATATACACTCATTTCACACATTGAGCTAATATAGCGAAGTGGGAATATATGAAATTCAACATTCTATAATTTCGGTTTTATCGAGTAAAGTCAACGCAGTAAATATCATTTCAAATATCGTGGAGATACATACCGATGTCGACATCGCGTGTATAGCAAACGCATCTGGTATTTGCTTTGTAATGTATTAGCTAAAAAACCAAGGAAAATTTGAGATCAGTTCAAATTAGCATTACAGATGCCACAGCTAAAAGTTCAGCAGATTTGTACTGCAGTGTAATTATTATAGTTAACAGCAATTGGAGTGTGGTTTAGTTAGACGCCCTCGTTCCAGTTGCAGTTGAATTATTCGAATTGAGAAACACCATAGTTTAAACTTAATGATCTGATAACTTTTTACTTATTTCTTTTCAGTTCCTTTAAGCTGATTTAGATAGGTTTTCTGCAAAGCTCAAAAATTATCTCTTCTTTTTACGACCTAAAGTTAAAGGGTTCTATACAGAATACTTTCATTCGATTCCTCAAGATTGGAAAATTTCAAGACCTCATTATGGTTGATCTATTTACGGGTGTGATTTACACCGAAGTTCTAATGTAAGTTTATAGCTTAGTAAAAATATAATTAAAGGATCAAATAGATTCCTTGATTCTTGTGCTTACCTCAAAATGGGGGAAATTAAGTTGCTTATAATATTTTCAATGGTAAGAATAATTCTGATAGAGATCATATATTGTCGGTAGGAGTAATTTAATAAGTTTCTAGTTTAGTTTGGGCGTTGGTCGATAAAACAAGACTATGGATATGAATTTTATTTAACTATCAAAATTAGAATTTTAATTATTTTTTATCTGTAAAATCTTAATTTTTCCGAATATTTGACCTTCATACACAAAAAGTCAAGGCAAAAAGTTTTTGATGACCTGAATACAGTATAAAATTAATTAATGTTAACACAAATACTAGTTGGAGATTTCCTATGCCTACAAAGAATAATATACTTGTGACAGGTGGAGCCGGATTTATAGGGAGCCACTTGGTTGATCGCCTTATAGAAGAAGGAAACAGAATTACTATTTTTGATAATCTGAGTTCAGGAAAAATTAAATTTATAGAGAAACATCTTGAAAACACTGATTTTACATTGATTAAAGGAGACATTCTTGACCATGAAAGGATAGAAAGAGCTTGCAAAGATATTGACCTAGTTTATCATATAGCTGCGAATCCAGATGTCAGGCTTGGGACTTCAGATACTAAAATCCATTTCGATCAGAACATTTTAGCAACATACAATCTTCTGGAATCTATGAGAAAAAACGAAGTTAAAAAAGGTAGTATTTACCTCCACCTCTACAATTTATGGAGAGGCACAAATCATGCCAACTCCAGAGAATTACGGCCCCCTGATACCTATATCACTATATGGCGCTTCCAAACTTGCCTGTGAAGCTCTTATTACCGCATATTCTCATACTTTTGATATCCAAGCATGGATCTTCCGTTTTGCAAATATTGTCGGCTCTCGTAGCACTCATGGGATTATTGTTGATTTCATCCGAAAACTGCGAGAAAATCCTACCCAGCTGGAGATTTTGGGTGACGGTAAGCAGGAAAAGTCCTATTTGCATGTATCAGAGTGCGTCAATTCGATATTGTTTGCAATAAAAAAAAGCAGAGAAGATGTAAATATTTTTAATATTGCCTCAGAAGATACCATCAGTGCTACAGAAATAGGAAAAATTATTGTGGAAGAAATGGATCTTTCTGATATTAAGTTTAACTACACTGGGGGGAGCAGGGGCTGGAGAGGTGATGTAACAAGGATGAGATTAGACATCGAAAAACTCAAGGCCATAGGATGGAAGCCTGCCTATACGTCAGAGAGGAGCGTGAGGGAAACTGTAAGATCATTGATTACTTGATATAGGTTCATATACTCCTGTAATCTCTAAAGTTATTGATTTCAATATATATCTTTATTACTTTTTTCTTCTTCATATGACTTTAATAAGGTCAATAAATTCTACAAAATCTCGATAGTCTGTACCAATATACTCTTTCAACAAAATCAGTACAAGAAGCTGATGCTGGGTATTAACGTGTTTTTAATGCTTGCTGGAATGAAGCTTCAGTCTCGAAGACTGAACTGTTTCAAGGCTGTTATCAACAAATTTAATGTACTTATTAAACTTCAATATTGAATGTTCCTTCATTTTTAGCAGAGAAATAAGAAGAGTATTCTAATGGAGCAATCATAATAATGTAGTGTGAAAGTTCAATTTAGAGCATTTTTACAGAGCCCATATTTTCACGATTTATGACATGATTGAAACTTTATTGTTGGTGGGTCAATAGGTTGTCAGCCAAAAAATAAAATATTGCTTTATCAGGACAATAAAAATATTTTACAACCTAGATTATTGTTTTAGTAAGTATGATATTTGTTGATAATTGTTGGCTATTCTTCAAAATTATTAGAAAACATAAATAATATTTAACAGTAGTTCAGCTTTCAAATTCTTCATGCGAAAATAATTTATCTATGAATCTATTGTAAAAACTGTAAATTTCAAACGCTAATTCTTTTTAAATGTTCCGTACTGAAATATATCTAATTCAGAAATTATAATATTGTATATTTAATATAATTTTATTGTTCGATGTTAAAATATTTTTTGTCGAAAAAACTTTTATTCAGAAATTAATTTTCTTATAATAAATTTAAAATAATCAAGATGCTTATTAAAGTTGTGTTCACTGCCGTTTGAAAATACATTTAGTTAGATCGTGCATTGCTGTTTAAAGAGGATTTCTATAAGCACATAAATTTAGTGAGCTGCCGATATGCTGGTATTTAAAAAAACTCGTAGAAATTAGAGTTTATTGGAGTCCTCTTAATTGAACAAAAGTTAGACAGGTAAAACTAAGCTAGATGTTGGTAAAGAGGTAATAGATGAAAGTAAATAACTAAATTATTAATATGTTAGACAGAAAAAATTGAAATAACTAAGAAACTATAATACTTATTGTAGTTCACTAAACTTTGTGAACACATTTAGTTTGTTCGAATAGTATTAGATTGAGGATTTCAATATAAATCCAAATTTTGACAGCTGTCTATACACCATTATAGACACTCAAAGAAAGTAGAGATTCATAGAAATCCTCCAAAAATGAAAAGTTAGACAGAGATAACAAACTAGACAGAAATCAGTATCAAAATTTTTGGAATTAATAGAATAGACATCAATCAACTGATTTTTGAAGAGTTAGCAAAAAGCAAATTCGTATTAAAAATAAACGGAGGAAAATAATATGTTAAAAATTAGTATGAAAAAGGCACTAGCTATTTTGCTGATAGTTCTTGTAGTAGGAACGTTGGCAGCTGTGGCTGTTGATGGAAGTAGAGGCGGTCGTGGCGGAGGTCGTGGCGGAGGTCACTTTGGCGGCCGAGGCGGCTGGGGCGGCTGGGGCGGCTGGGGCGGCTACGGCGGCTACGGAGGCTGGGGCGTCGGATATCCAGTTGTTGGTTATGGCGCTTGCGGTCTTGGACTAGGTACATGCGGTCTTGGCTATGGCGTCTACGGCGGCTGGCCCTCCTGGGGCTGGGGCAACGGCGGCTGGGGCTGGGGCAACGGCGGCTGGGGCGGTCGAGGCTGGTATGGCGGACGTGGCGGACGTGGCGGACGTGGACGTTAAACCTCGCAATCATTAACAAACAATATCGTGAAACCAGAATAAATGAATCGATGCTCATGCATCACCATAAATTAATTTCTTTTTTTATTTTTTTCGATGTTAATTTCTTTTTAAGACTCTACCTGGATGAGATGATACTCTCAAAACTAACTATAGTAGAAATTTATCGCATGAATGCCATAAAAAATTATGTAGAAGTCCGATGATTTCTTATTACAAATAGTTAATATGAATATTTCTAAAAAATACTAAATTGGATGAAAAAAGTGTGTCTGAAGCTTATTCAAACGCTTGTGAGTTTATTTCAGAACACGAAGTAGTTCTTAAAATTCCCGGTTAAATTTGGGAACTGCTACGAACATTCGTCTTCGTGAGATATCATTAGGACAAAACCGAGCATGCTCCTAAAGTGCAATTATCTAATTTCCATAGGACCAAGAGCAAATGACGTTTTTTTACTTTACCTTAAGAATGAAAAAGATCGAGCTGAATATCCACAAATGATCTGTCCGCGTATCGAGGTAATTTAGTTAGCCAAGCAATAGCCCTTTACCTTGATTTTATAGTGCTCTCTAAATGGTTGAATACTAGATTCGCATAATCTAAAATTGTTAATTAACTTATTCTTGCAGACGTTGCAATTTATTTAGTCGAATACCTCATACTTGCTTCTGGAAGAAAACTTCTCAGATAAATGATATCAACCATTTAATCTATATTTTAAACTACCTCTGTACCATAAAAATGAGACTACGGAATGCGAATCGCTATACTTACAAAATTAGATATCATACGTTTTATGGAAAAGTTTGTTTCGGACAATAATAGAATCAATTATATCAATGATAAAGGGTACTGTTTTGAGTCTGATTCAATCTGTACTGATGTCGAACATTTACACTTTTAATTGTTGCCGAGCCAAAATAGATTCCTTAAAGATTTTTTTTTTTAAGATACAAAAATTTTGAAAACTACTAGGGACTAAAATCCAGTGATTTTTGGACTGATGAACTGGACCACTGAATCTGCAGGAGAAAGTGTTTTTCAATCAAGCTTGATATTGATACTACAATGCTTCAATTATGAGATATTTTAAAAAGATCATATCAACTCAAATCTAGTAATTTTTTCAGTTTTACACAATCAAGTGATTTCGGTTGCATCAGACGAGCTAAAAGTAGTGTACCAGTGAGCTTCAATGTAAGCTTTAGAAAACCTTTTTAAAAAAGAGATCCAGAGCAAACTTTGAGAACAAATTCCAACCTGATGATGTGATAATTTCCAATTCATTAACATTATTAAATGCCACAGATAGTTGTTTTTCTACAATCAGGATGATGTTTTTCAAAGATTGCTATACCCCCTAAAATTCATTTTCTGTTCTTTCTTTTATAGAATTTATGATATTGGTTCAAAATTAAGGGCAAGAAGGGCTGTAGTTCAAATCAGATATTTCAGACAGTTTAGGCTTAAAGTAGCATAAATTTTCTACTTAAACTACACAATTAATATGAACAATTCCATTTTCATGTTCTATAGTTATTTCTCTTGTATCTGGTTATTTTCAGCTAGATCATGTTATGAGTACCCATATATTTTAATATACCATTTGAGTATTGTAAAAAAATCATTCGAAACAATGAATTACAAATTTTACTTGTTTCCTAAGAACCTTTTTTATAGGCTGGATGATGAAGATTGATAGAATATCTAGGATCCGAATGTTAACTTTTTTGATAGTCTGAAAAGCCAGAAAATCAGAATCAATTAGTAAATTTGAAAAACCCAGGAAAAAAGAATAAAAATGAATGCGAAGGTTATAGGGCTTGATATTGGAGGAGCGAATACTAAGCTGGCATCCTCGAATGGAACTCTAATAGAATTGCACTACCTACCGCTCTGGAAAAATATCAGGCTCTCAGAAGTCTTGAAGGAAATCGCATATCGATTACAACCAGAAAAAGTTGCCGTTGTTATGACAGGAGAACTTGCGGACTGTTTTGAAAATAAAGACCAAGGTATTATCTTTATAAAGGAAGCTGTTGATTCAGCATTTGGATCTCAAAAAGTTTCGTATATAAATTGCATGGGCAGAATTCAGGGTGAAACTGACAAACTAACAGATCTTGCTGCTGCTAACTGGGTGGCTTCAGTTGTACTAGTGGGAGCAGAGTTTGGAGACTGCATTTTTGTAGACGTAGGAAGTACCACAAGTGATATTATTCCAATAATCGCCAGGGAACACAGAGCAGGCATAACTGACATTGAACGCCTGATGCGGAGTGAACTTGTATATACAGGCGCACTCAGAACAAACATTGCTACACTTATTGAAAAAGTGAAAATTGAACAGAGACTGTGCAGAATTGCTTCAGAGTTCTTTGCGACAACCGCAGATGTTTATGTCTTGCTTGGGGAAATCAATGAAAATATTTACACATGCGAAACTGCGGATGGAGCAGGAAGGAGCAAAACTGATGCTATGCGTAGGATTGCAAGGCTAGTCTGCGCAGATCTTTCAGAAATCCGAGAAAAAGATATATATGAAATCGCAAGACAAGTACAGGAAAAACAGATATTTACCCTGACTGAAGTGATTTATGAAGTTGCAAAAAGAAATGGGCTTACGAGAATAGTAGCTGCAGGCATTGGGGAGTTTCTCATAAAAAAAGCTTCGGAAAGACTCGGTTTTGAATGCATTTTGGTTTCTGGATACTGGGATGAAAAAATATCAAGAGTTTTCCCTGCATACGCTGCTGCTAGGCTACTGGATAAATGAAATCTCAGTTTTGAAGTAGATAAAGGAATATCATAGAAAATTTCGGTAACCTTCCATGTACTTGAGCATTGTAGAGTTTAAATTTCTTAACATTAATTTAGACCAATGAAAAATCTTACCATTTTATTCGTAGAAAAAAATAAAAATGGATTCAGTCATTTAGAGACAAAATTGCTGGAATTTATTCCTTCTTGATTTTAAATGCTTTAGTATCATTTTCGGGTCCACATATTTCAACTAAAGTGTTCAATAGGCAGACCTTAAACTTATGTCATAATTATGCATAAAATTGCTTTTTTACAGCATTTGCATGGTTTTCAGGCTTGGAACCTGAGAGAATTTAATGAAGAATTTCTTTTAAAAATTTCTTGGTTTTCCTGATTGCATACCAGACAGTACCACACTCGATCATTAAGAAAAAAAATTATTGGTAATTGCAAAGGAAAAAATATGGAGACAGTTTATAAAGCTAACATAATCGCTTTTGTTCGAAAATAAAAAAAGAATGATTCAGAAAGCTACTTTTAGACATCCAGATCTGGGCATTCAAAAAAGGATAAAACTCAAGAAAACAACGCAAAAAAAGGAGAACATAGGCCTAAAACTAGATAAAAAAGATCTTGAGTCACATTGGATATAAATTTCGTAGTAAGTGATCAGGGATTATGAGCTAATCAGAAGACATTCAAAGCATGAAAATTCTTGTCGTTAGTATTCAAGAGTGATTCTGAAGATATTGTGTACAGTTTTAGTTTATAATTTCTATCAATTGATGACCTTGGAAATAAAATAAGTATTTTGGAGATGCGTAAAATATTTTTAAACTCAAAAATAATAAACCATAAAAGAACAAATAAAATCAAATACGAAATTAGCGAAAAAGATTTGGACACGTTTCGTTTTCCCTCTGAACATTACTAGGGTTCAATAGGGTTTTCAGCTGGAGACATTCCCGAACAGATTTTCTACAATAAACTGTTTGTCTGGAGATTTCCACTGGAGCTCAAATTTTGTAAACTTAAATCTTGTATCAAAAAATTTCTTGCATTTTAAGCATGTTCCTAAATGCAAAAAACTTACATTTTCTTAATAATTCAGCCGCAAAAATGCTGATAAGTACATGATGCGCGAAAAATAACTACCATTAGCCTTGCATAAACACTCTCTCAACAGTCATCAATGGTCATTAACGATTATTCCTGCAGCGAATGATCTCATAGTTTACTTTTCCCCTGTCTACACATTCCCTTACAAGCTTTTCCCTTTTGGAAAGAGTGTCGATTTTTCCTGATTTGACCTCAATAAAAACAATTTTATTCATTTCTCCCTCGGAAAGGCCATCAAAGACTATGAAGTCCACTGGGGTACCGAGAAAGCGTGCATCTTTAGGGTTGTACTCGAATTCAGGGAAGTAAGGAATAAGGTGTTCAGTAACCTTGCCCCTTATTACAGCCTCGCTTTTCTTTACCGCATCCAGGCGAATCTTTTTCTCCTCATCAATTTTCCATTTTCGAAAGAGGGTGTCAGCTTTTTCAGAGACCTGGCGATTCATTTCCCTCTCCTGCCAAAATTCATGCAAATCTCTGGCACGAGACTCGACCGAACCCTTTAGCTGGATATATTTCAGGAGCAGGTAAACTGCAAAAAGGGCAAGAAAAATGATAAGTGTTGAATTCATCCAGTTGTTCATGGCCATTCTCAGAAAGGGATTATATTTTTACTGTACTTAGAAAAGTAACTCCCAGTAATTGTATTAGCTATAGTTCAGAATGACTATACTTATTCTTTTTTATTTTTTCGCAATAGTTCACAAGAAAAAAACTTCATCCAAAAATCTCAGAATACTTCTATAAACCCCTGAATTTCGCCGTATGCTTATTTAATATGTATAACAATTTGTGAAAATCAGTGGTTTATCGAAAAATTCGTTGATCCTCTTATTCGTAATCGCCTATAGAAAATTGAACATTACCATTTACTGAAGTAGAACTTTTTCATGAGATAAGCTTACTTCAAGAGTGGAGTTTTTCTGAATGTATATTAATCTGCGGATGAATTCCCAGATGAGTGATTTTCGTCCGCCTCGCTGATGCGTGTCTAGGACAGAAATATTTCGTCTTAGAGTTGAAAGATTTAAGCTTCACGAAGTTAAATTGCATATAAGCATGTCGAAATCTCTACAGAATTGACCATGTAAAGTTCACGAAGCGCTAATTACTTCAATATCTATCCGAAAAATATGGCATGTGTGTAGAAGATATTATAATTAGCAAAAATATTTTTTTGCAAAATTCTATGAAAAATCGTATCTATAGAAATATATTTATAAAGTATTTTTAAAAAATGAATCGTAAGCCAAATGGCATTCCGAAAAATTTCCAAATCAAGGAAAATCTCAATGGAAATTAGTGAAAATTAAATGCTATGTTTTTTGATCTCTAGACATACCGCCTTGTAACTTTTAGCCCCTACATAAAAGTTCGATGAATTCACATCATTTTGAAAATATGTACAATAGCAATTGTAAATATATGAAATTTTACTGCGGAAAGTGAGGTGAAAATAAGCATTCAATATTAACCTTAGATTTCAGTCCACATGAACGAACTAAAATAGTGAAGCAAAATTGAATGCTACTGAGACGCAATTTGGGGTTACAGAGAGAAATCTTTGCATTTATATATTTCTTCCAATCGATTCTCAATAGTTTTTAGCTGTTTCGACTGCATCACTGCAGGAAACCTGCCAATTCTTAATCTTCCGTACACTTATATTTATAATTTTTGCAAGCTCAAAGGCGTCAGCCTTTATCAGGGCTTCTACGCTTTTTATTCCTGCTTCCTCGAGTTTCTCTGCAGTAACTTTACCCACACCTTCAATGTCTTTAATTGACTTCGGCCTATCCTTTTTGGGCTGCATAGCCTTTTCTTCCTGCTGTGTCTTTTTCCATTCAATGAAATTACACTGTGGACAACCCAGGTCCCAGGCACGCTTTCCTGCGTTGATTATGCGGATATGGTGCATTTCGTGTATCCCACAGAATTTATCTGTAACAATAATTTGACCGCTCTTAGGGAGGGGGAGAGAGAATGTACAGTTTGGATAGTTGCTACAGCCTATGAAACGGCTCCCTCTCTTAGAACGGCGGATCATGAGTTCGCTTCCGCATAAAGAGCAATTACCGATAATCTTGTCTTCCCTCAAGCCTGCTTGAAGGGATTCTACAATCTTATCGCGGTTTTTATCAAGTTCAAAAAATACCTTCTTCAGCATCTCTCGAGATTCTTCAAGTACAGTAATTTCTTTGATCTTGCCCTCTGCAATCTTATCCATATTTTCTTCGAGTAACTTTGTCATATCCGGTTTTGTTATTGTCGGGGAGTATTTTTCAAGGGTATCCACTACGGCAAAAGAGGTGTTTGTGGGTTGCACGGGATTTCCGTGGATATATGCCCTTGAATAAAGTTTGTTTATAATCTCATGCCTTGTTGCCTTTGTCCCAAGTCCCAATTCTTCCATTATGTTTATAAGTCTTCCCTGGCCGTAACGGCCTGGTGGTTGGGTTTCTTTATCAAGAATCTCTTTTTTTATTACTTTCAGGATTTCTCCTTCATGGAGCTCTGGGAAAACTCTGTCTTCAGGAACGTTGTACGGGTAGTACCATCTCCAGCCAGGATCAACCAGACGTGCTCCTTTTACCCTGAATTCTTCCTCATCTATATCAATATTCAAACTCATTGTTTCCCATTCACTTTGTCCAGCAAATGTTGCAAAAAAACGCCTGACCACCAGTTCGTATACGTTCCATTCTTCCTCTTTCAGGTCAGCCTCTTTTGCAAGGGAAGCAGGAAAAATGGGAGGGTGGTCAGTAGTTTCCTTTTTTCCTTTCATAGGAATAAGTTCGACTTTCTCAAGAAGGGCATTTGCATACTTTCCAAAAGATCCATCTTTGAAAATTTCAATCTGTGCCCTTAGATCCAGAGTGTCGGGATAAACCGTGTTATCTGTCCTGGGATATGAAATGTAACCATTTGTATAAAGAGATTCAGCTACGCGCATAGCTTTTACAGGGCTGAGCCCGATTGAGTTTGCTGCATTGATAAAACCTGTGGTATTAAATGGAATGGGAGCTGGGTCAGTTTTTTTCCCTTTTTCAATCTGCGTTAATTTTGCTTTTTCTCCAAGTTTCTTGAACACCTTAGCTGCTTCCTTGTTGTCCAGGAAGCGACGAGTTGAATGCTGGGCAGAAAAAATTCCCCCTTTTGAGCATTCAAATTCTGCATGGATCTCCCAGTAAGGAATAGGAACAAATATATTCCGTTCCTTTTCCTTATCAACTATAAGAGATAGGGTAGGGGACTGTACTCTCCCCACGGAGAGAAACATTTTCCCAAGCCTACCTGCGGCAATGGAAATGTAACGGGTAAGGGCCGCTCCCCATACAAGATCAATAACCTGTCTGGAGTGACCCGCATCAGCGAGATTGAAATCAAGATCAGTAGGATTTGAAAATGAAGCGACTATTGCTTTAGGGGTTATCGCACTGTAACGGACCCGATCAAAAGGAACATAAGGATTTACTTTTTTTATGATATTGAGGGCTTCGGCTCCTATCAGTTCTCCTTCTCGGTCGTAGTCAGTGGCAATTGTAACTCTACTTGCCTCTTTTCCCAAAGTTCTAAGAGCTGTTATGATTTTCCGGTTAATAGGAATTGTTATAATTTTGGCATCTATAAGGGCTTTAGAATCTACTTTCTGCCAGTTGTTATATTCACTTGGAAAATCGATGCCTACAATATGGCCCGAAAGCCCTATAACTATTATCTCTTGCTCGTTATCATCAGAGTCGATCTCATACCTATATACGTCCACTCCGCTGACTCTATCCTTCGTTGGATTTTTTGGAGCCAGAATCGCAGCTATCCTCCTTGCTGCTATATTTTTCTCAGTTACAATAAGATACATTTAGATCTCCGTTGTAATAAGGTGCATTATAAAATTCCAATCAAAGTTTTTTAAATTTGACTGAGGAATACAAGAGCACTTCAAATTCCTACCACCTTTAATTCATATCTTGACTTTTATTCCTTGAAGTTTCTTTTTATGATATAAATTTTTGGATCAAAATCGAAAATAAACTGTCATCCGTAATTAAAATTAGATCCAAGTATCTTTGGCCTGCACTTTTTTCTCTCTTGATAACAGCCTATAGAGGATCATCAATAAGCATCCAATTTTCATATCCATTTGCGTGCCATTTAAAGTATAATTAAAAATTCGTCGGAATCCACTCATTCAGTTTATTTCATAATCGTTCGATCTACCTGGAAACAATTTCTACAGTTTATTGGGCGCCTTAGCCCGAATAGCTTTCTGCGTACCACCTAATTCAAAAATTATTACAGATTTCCCCTACATTCGGGCTAAGAAGTTTTCTAAGAGTCCATAATCCTATTAAATATAATTAACACATCAAAAATTTGAATAAGAGCTTCTATGGAGCATAACCATTCCGCTGAGGACCAGAGAAAATTTTGATGAACTCCGATGCATTTGAATATTGGTTAATTAAAATCTCTTAACAATAATTATTATTTATGAAAAATTTTGCTTATTTTATGATTAAAGAAGAATAAAAATGTTTCCAGTCAGTTGGAGAATAACTTGCTGATATTGAGTTCTTAATTTATTGTAAATCCACTTGTATCATTTTTGAATCTACATATTTTAGCAAAACAGCCCCCTGAGGCGGACTTGAAGATGAATTAATGGTACGTTATAAGTGCTCTTTTTATATCTGCAGTATGGTCTTTCAGGCATTGAACTTAGGAAACAGTTTGTTACTTGTATTTCATGATTTTCCTGAGCACATACTAGAAATTACCGCAGTCTGATCATTCAGAAAAGATTAATTTGTAACTTCAAAGAAGAAATATGGTGACAGATGCAAAGCCACCTTGAAGGCTTTGGTTTGAAAATAAAAACGTAAATAATTCTGAATTCTATTTTTACCAATTTAGATCCTAAAAATACAAGTACGGATAACATTTGTAAGATGAAGCAAAAACAAAAAGAAGAAGATATGGAACTTATATCGTAAAGGGTTGTACGTCACATTTGAATACAAACTGCATAGCTTAGGACTCAGGAATTATGAGCTGATAAGAAGATTCTAAACAACGACCATATAACTTATGATTAGATTAAGCGTAAACGAGTATTTTTCGGGAATAGTGATAAATTTAAAAACAAAAAGATCAACTCAAAAAGAGATAATGAGAATCGGATTTATAAAGTTACTAAAACGGTATTTAAAGCAGGAAAAGTCCTTGATACTACTGTTCAAAGAGTGGATGTGAATATGTTGTGTGCAATTTTGCCTCTATTATCTCTATCAGTTGACGACCTTCCAGATAAAAGGAGTATTTTAATGATGGAGGAAGCTATCTTTAAAATCAAAGAATACTAGACAAGAAAAAATAAAAATAAGATCAAATACAAAAATTAGCAAGAAAGATTTAGACAGGATTCAAGCGAAGTAAAAAAAATGATGATAAATTGGAATATTCTTGAACATATCTTGAGAGGATCCCGAAAAATTTATGATTTCCATGAGTCATTTATGCACTATAATATACGATATTCCACAAATTTGCTTAGATACAGAATTGTTTGCGCATTTGTCCGCTCCCCTCCATCGAGAGTAGATCAATTTTTGAGCTACTTACATATCTAGAGAACATACGGCATTTTTGTGTGCATTTGTGAAGAGTGGGCGCTATAAGCGTATGACGAAATGTAGAATTTCACCAAAAACCCTCTCGAGTTTATAGATCTCAATCTAGCTCCGAACGCTAGATTTCTGTCATGATTAAATTTAATCATAATTTAGGGGTAATCCGAATAGAACATTATATAATTTCTCAATTCAGTCTGTTACTAGGTTAATAATGTCACAATTGATTACAAGTTTTATATTTAATGAAATGCATTGTTGTTTTTGCCGTATCTTTCTTTAAGGGCTATATTGCCTTGATTTTTCATTTTATATTAGTATAATTTATTCCAGCAACAAAACTTTGAAAAACCAAACTTTATAAATAATTTTTAACCTCTCTCAAATAACAATATTCTTCTAAAATTTATCAAAATATATATTTAATTAAGGATCCTACATTATTATTAAATCGCAAAATTGATTTGCATCAAGAAATAACAGCTATGCATTCATGCACAAAGAAGTACATGAGCAAGGAAACAAGTAAATAAGGAAATTGTTTAAATAGAATTCAAGATTTCAAGGAATCGTTTATGAATTCTACAAGTCATGGGTATATTCCCCTTTACATCTATCATGCCGGGCAATGTAACCCAAAAAAGTGCACAGGACTAAAAATGGCTCGCTTTAACCTTGCTCACCTGTATAATCGGATTTCAAGGACCCCCAAGTCAGCGATTATATTGGATCCAATTTCAGAAAAAGCTATTTCACCTGCCGATCATTTCAGAAAAGGAATTGTCGTACTTGACTGTTCATGGAAAGAAGTGGAACGTATTTTTCCTGAACTTGGGAAGCTGAACTTAGAGCATAGGGCTCTTCCATACCTACTTGCTAGCAATCCCGTGAACTTCGGAAGACCCTTCAAACTTAACTCTGCAGAGGCCTTAGCAGCAGCTCTTTATATACTAGGCTACAAAGAGCAGGCCGAAAAAATCCTATCCAAATTTAACTGGGGGCACTGTTTCATTGAGCTGAATAAGGAGCCTCTTGAAGAATATGCAACTGCAAAAAACAGTACTGAAATTGTGGAAATCCAGAGCCATTACATCTAAAGATCCTCAAATCCCTAAACACTGGAAAAGTTTCACTACGAAAACAGGCTCTTTTTGTAGATACTGAAATAATGAATGATAGTTAATGCGGGATCCTTGGGGTAAAATTTTCATGAAGTGAAGATTAGTAGATGTCAAGTTAATCACTTATTACAGCCATAAAGGAAATAGAAAGCAGTCAGAGAATCATTTATTGGATTAATCAGGTGAATTCGTTATTCATACCTGATAAACAAGTTATCAAAAAAGTACCATAAAAGAAGCATAAATAGACCATCAGAAATGTATTTTAAATGTCAACTTTAATAATGTATTCATAACATGTAGTTTTCTTGGAACGATGACAAAGGCCACTATCAACTTGGTCCAAAAATTACTCATATTCACATCCATAATTCTCATTACCTTGCATATTATAGACTATTTTTTGACTTTCCTCAATTGACCTATTTTTATCTTTGGTAAACCTAAATTTATTATTTTTGTTTAATTTCCTTAATCCTTCGGTCTCTTAATAGTATATTTTTATGGTTAACTCAATTATAACCCATCAGTACAAAATACATTAAAAATAGTAATTGTACGATCACAAAAATCCTGCTGCAACCATGGAAAGATAGCTTCATCCTTGTCATCTACTCACTGTGTATAGTTATAGACAACTTTACATCGCTATGCAACGAAATAATATTCAAAGATTCATTCGGTATGTTACATTAGCACATTTGGTTTTGGTTCACACTAGTCTACTAAGTGAAGATATATTAACTTAATATATAATTTAAATCAAATATGATATAAAGATCAAAACTATATGTACACCTAAGGTGTGAGGGAAAAAATTTTATTAACTAGAAAAATATAAATATTGCAACAAAGTAAAAAACGTACTATTAATTTATGCACACATCCTTTATTTATATTTTTTGATGAATTTGTCTAATATTATTTTATTCAAATTCGATCTAAAAGGAAATTATAAATTAAGGAGTATTTCGATCAACACCTAATTATGTCACATACTTATTAACAACGTATAAATTAATCTTTGAAACAAGAGACATATCGAAATTCTCTAAGGCATCCATTATTCAAAAGTTTACGCACATGTTCATTCAAAGCGATTTACTTTCTATGATAATACCAGTGTTTATTAATCACTCAAAGATACGCATTCATGGCAGAAATACTATATAGTGCGACTTACAAGCTCTTTGATTATATGCAAAATTCGGAAATTACCCCCCTAATACTTAGCCATCAAACTTTTTTTCAGAACCCATTCGATTTAGTCCCAAGGATGTCTTTCTCGCCCTACCTGGAAACGAATGAAATTATATTTATCTCTGGCCCCCTATATGCAGGCAAAACGTCTATCCTTAGACAAATTGCCAGTAACCTGCAGGGCTCGAAAATTTATATTGATTTTGAAGATAGCAAGATTAAGGAATTGGGATCCGAAAGTTTTCAAGTCATTGAAGAAATTGCAACTGAAATTCACGGAAGAAAATCATCGAGAAATGAAGCAGGACATATCTATTATTTTCTTGATGAGATATATAATATCCTAGGATGGGAAAGTTGGATTGATGGACTCAACAAGCAAGGGGCAAAAATTTTCATAACATCTTCTTGCTCACGTTTAAAAGAACAGGAATTTTCGATGAGGTTTAAAGGCAGAAGTAAGATTATGAGGCTTTTTCCATTTTCATTTAAAGAATACATTCTCTTGAGAGATGCCAAAATACCAGGGTCTAAATTTCTTACAGCTTCTCAAAGCGATGAAATATTGTGCATGTTTTTACAATATTTTGAAAATGGCGGTTTCCCAGCTGTGATCAAAAATAACGATTTTCAGCTCTGCCAAAAATATTTTGAAGATATCCTGCAAAAAGAAGCAGTAAAAGGTTGTGATTCTAAGGTCGTAAGTGGATTAAAAAGGCTTTCTACATTTTTGATATCAAACACTGCTTCTGAATGCCTTCTGGAAACTTTAAAAAAAGAGAGTGGAATTGAGGACAAGGAAATTATATGCAACTATTTAGATTTTCTGGAAGATAATTTTTTGCTGTATCGCATCCCGAAGCTCACTCCTCTTTCTAAAAGCAGCTCGGAAATGGCTGCTCAATGTAAAGTTTACGCATCTGATACTGGTTTCTTTAAAGCAGTTTGCCCGAACTACCCAGACAACCTTGGGCTAAGATTTGAGAACCTTGTGTATCTCGAATTGATCAGGCAGGAAAAACAGATTTTCTATTCAAGGAACATGAATGAATGTGATTTCCTCATTAAGGAAAAAGATAGTGAAAAAATTTCGGCAGCAATTCAAACCTCGATACATTTAGGAAGCCCGGTAATCCGAGAAAGAGCAATATTTGGACTTATGGAAGCTATGGTAGATTACGGGCTTGAAGAAGGACTGATTTTAACTATGGACGACGAAGAAGTCCTGTTCATTGAAGGCAAAGATGAAAAGAAAAAAGTAATAGTTAAATCTGTATGGAAGTGGATGCTGGAATAACAAGTCCGAGTTCCACACATCACCGACTGACTCAGATACTCAGTAAAATTCCGTTCATTTTTCAGATTATTACAGAAAAATAAAATTTAATAATAACTTTCTTTATTTTAGAATATTTTTTCCAAGTTTAGTTGATGGAGAATTAAATCTATTCAGTTAAAATTACTCTGAATACATCGTATCAACCCTTTCTGACATGTAGCCATATTGGCTTTGACAGTTGAGTAAAATTAAGTACCTTCTCTTGCTATTTGGTCGAATGAACACAAGAATAAAAACGCTTCTTCTACTATTTCTATCACGAATAAATGCACCCCTATCAACGTAGCCTTGCGATTTTATGTTTCGTTTTCACAAAAATTACATGATTTTACAAAATTTCATCTAACTAATCTCAAATTTGCCAACCCTTCCCCAAAAACCTTTAAGAATATTAGTGATCTGATTTTGTTCTTTGATATCCCAAAGATTAGAGTGGGTTAAGTTGTATTAATCCTTGTAAGTCCTTAAATTGCAGCAAATGTATATTGGATTACTTGGGGGAATTTATTATAAATGCTTCTACAGAGCTTTAAGCTCTATTAATATTTTAAACTTATATACTAAAAAATATACTAAAAAATATACTAAAAAATATACTAAAAAAAGTCAAAAAATAGTTTATTTGAGACATATATAATTTATATCCTACGAATTTGCAACGCTTAATTTTTTTAGAGCCTGTTACAAAAAAATCGGAATTAAGCTTCTGGAATGAAATTTTTACTTTTGAACTATGAGAATAAATCATAAAGAATGGGATAACCCATCGGAACTCCAGCAAATCAAAACTACTGTAGAACAGAAAAGTTTAAAGATTATTAGAAAGTTATGAGTACTAAGATTTTTTTATGAATTATAAACAAGACAAAATAAGGAAAAAAGAAATGAGAAACACAAAATTTTGTTCTCCAATAGCCTTTGTTTTCGTTTTTATTTTATTATCACCTACGATATTGGCAAGTAGCACGGACTCTAAATTTCCTCAAATAATTGTTCAAAAACAATCAGGATTTCCAACTGATGATTTCAGCGCCAATGTTAGTAATGGAAATGATCGCTTTTCTGAACAATTTAACAACATCTCACAAAATATAACCCAAGAGAATCGAGACTTCTGGGACGGGAATACTTCTATTGATCAAAATCAAAAGAATGTCTTTCCTACAAAAGATAATCATACCGTTAATCTGAAAGTAAATGATGAAATAGATAAAGTCTCAAAAAATCTAGAAACAAATGTGAATAAATTACCACATAAAGATGAAGTCCTTTCTGTGACAAATTTTCCCGACAATGTTAGTGATGGCTATGCTCATCTTTCGTTCCCGCCTAAAGACCTTTTACAAAATGCGACATTAAGAAGCTGGGACTTTAATAATGACGAAACTACTGATTCAAGTGATAAGAGACCAGTTTATTTAAACAAAACCCCAAACAATACCTTTAACCTTACAGAGATAAATGCAAACGGTGCAAATTCAAAACTATCTGCAATAACAGTTTTTAATCATGTTGACCCAGGGCTTCCTATAGCTAAATTTCGCGCAAATGTCACTAGCGGCAATGCTCCTCTTTCTGTGCAGTTTATCGATCTCTCACAAAACATAACCTTGAGACACTGGAACTTTGGTGACGGAAATTATTCTATAGATCAGAATCCAAAGCATACCTATTCTGCAACAGGTAATTATACCGTTAATCTAACAGTAAATAATGATAAAGGCACAAATTCCAAAATTCTAGAAATAATTGTTCACAAGGTACCCAATAACGATAAAATTCTTCCTGTGGTAAACATTTCATCAAATGTTACTCGCGGATATGCTCCTCTTGAAGTGAGCAATGCAAATGGAATTCCCTCAAAAACTTCTACTATAACAGTGCCGAATCATCTCAGCACTGGGAGCAGTAGCAGAAGCATCATTAGTGAAAGCAGCCATCGTAGCGTTCAAACTGGTCATAGTGGAGATAGTGGAGCCAATGGCTCTACTGAGCCTCGAAGTAATATTTTGACTAAAGAAATTTCACAGGCTTTCATTACTAGTGGAAACCCTACGAAGTTTAATTTCGTTAAGAACACTACTTCTGTCATATATGTGAGCTTTGATTCAAAGAAAACCACTGGCAAAACAACAAACATCATCGAGATGCTTAAAGAGAAATCTACCCTTGTTTCTGGGCTGCCGTCTGGAGAAATCTATAAATATTTCAATATATTGGTTGGGGACAAAGGACTTGCAATTCAAAATAATATCGAAAATCCGGTCGTATGCTTCAAGGTAGAAAAATCGTGGATACAGGATAAAAATATAAATCAGTCTTCTATAGCCCTGAACAGATACAGTGATAATAAATGGGATCAGCTCCCAACCAGCTCATCAGGAAAGGATGACAGGTATCTGTACTTCATAGCCAAAACCCCGGGATTTTCTCCATTTGCAATAACAGGTAAGCTGAGAACAGAGGAATCTGTAACTGAAAAACAGAAATCTGAGCGAGAAGGAAGTACAAGCACTTCTGGGAAAGGAAACAGTAACATATCAGCACTCGGAATGATTTGTTTAATAGCATGTCTACTTGCTATATTCCTGTATAAAATAGATCAAAAGGAGTGAATTTAGAACATATGAATTAGATACGATTGTATTGATTAGTTATTTCAATCATCCTCAGATATTAGAGAAGTATCATATCTTATTTAATATTACACGATTAATAAATAATATAACTTATAATGAGTTCTAGTTAGCAAATAGACAACCAAATTCTATATTTGTGTGCACGTGCACGATCTCGGATCTTTTTTATATTTTTGGGAAAAATATACACCTGTGTCGTAAACTATCGAGGGTTTCTATAAGCTCAGATTTTAACAAATCTTTTACATGTCATTTAAAGCTGAAACGAAATTTAGGAATTTATCTAAGTCCCCAATAATTTTATGAGGCTAAAAGAAGCGAAGCCATTTTATGAAAAATCAAAATTTCCGTTATACACCCTGCCACAAGCAACCTAGCATGTTCGATCCACAGCTTTGTGCATAAATTGAATATAAAAAATCAAATATCTTAGAGAATTTCGATAAACTCCTATGCATTTGAGTATTGGATATTTTAATCACTTAACAATAATTATTATTAGTGAAAGCTTTTACTGATTCTGTTCTTAAAGAATAACAATCCTCTTATCCCTAACCAACAGGTGGCTTTCCTGCCTTTTATGATGTCTTAAGAAACTAAAATCATTTATTACGACAGATTGACTGCAACTAGTTTATTTTCTTTGAAGAAGTATCTTGTAATCTCAAGTGTATTTTTGCCAAGATTCACTTTTCAGGCTCTTTTCCTCTGAAGATCAAGAGGACATCATAATCTGCAGGATTCACATCTTAAACGCAAGATCAGCATTAATTTTGCATCCAGTTTTTCTGTTGTAGGGCCTCCCTGCAGAGAGCCTGAAACGTGCTTAGCAGTACATATCTTTTCCCTTACTTACGGCGGGATACAGACATTGTTCATGGAAACAGGATCCTATATTAGAGAATTAATAGCTCCAATACTTACAGAAACGAACAGAGCTTTACGCTATACATAAGACTGTGTAGGCTTCACTTCCCTCTTGCCCCCCACCAGATAGCATCCGATGCTTCCGCTAATTTGCCTGTGTGCAAGCTCTTTTTGAGGATAACTTGTGAAGTCCAGGTATCTTACTCACTCAATCGACAGGCTTTTAGACCTTTTTTAAAATTAAGTTTAATTCTATAATTAAGCTAAAACATTCCACTAGCAATTTATTTCAATAATCAAAATACATGCAATATCTCATGTTATAGATACCATAATTTGTGTCTTTAAGTTCCATTTTGAATAGTACAAAGGTAGATTAAAAATATAAATCCGTTCTTTAATAGTAGTTATTTGGAATTTTTCATCCCACAGCAAGCTGTGTTGTATTCGGCTAGAAAAAAATTATTATAGATTGACTGAAAAGAGTAGCTACTACTCAAAATAAATACATTTTTCCTAATCTACATTTAATTACGTCTAAAACATCATCATATAAATGTATGGCATTTCCAAACAAACCTCAAACCGATTTATACATGACCTGATGCTGCATTCCGTAGGCATGTTTCCCAGTCTTCTGGATGCTCTGTATTGTCACACTGCCACTCAAATTCACGCCTTGCAAGCTTGATAGTTGCTCTTGCCCTCTTGAGTGGAACTAATTCTGCACTATCATCGTATAACACATTTAAGCAGCTTACAACATCGACAATAAAACCTTCTAAACTTTCTGGTGGTATAGATTCGTTCTTTGCATGTGTTTCTGCACACCTAGCGAGATATTCTGCAAGTACACTGATCAGTTTTGCATCATGCATGGTTCCACTCCTTTGTGTGACAAATGTGAAATCTACTTTGTCACACGGGACTTTAGATTCGGATGATCATAACTATACAATATTTATTAATATTCAACCATTGGCCCTTAATCCAACCCAAGAAACCTGTTAATCACCATTTTCCGACTATAAAAATCGGAAAAGCTGATCAAGCTAACATATGTGCGTCTGTAACTCCCTTTAAGTCTTAGTTTACAAAGGATGGCGCATGATATATCCTTTAAGTATTTTTTTTGTGATTTAAAGGTTTTCTGAATCTTTTAACTTGAAAAAAACTTAGAGATCTGTACTTCTGCTATGCTTAAGGGCTTTTACAGGTTGTTTTGCTATAATGTAAGTCCAACGTATGTTTACAACAATGAACTTTTAACCACTTTTTTGATCATAATTCCTCACTATGGATTCATAAAGACAAAAATTAACTAGTTTTTCATACTATAGTCAAGCATTTCACAAACATATCCACCAATCAAACGATAAATGACCATTTGGTACAGAGAAGCTATTTCGGTAGTCAGCAATAATAAATGATTTCTTTAGAAATACTCACATGCTCATATATAGAATCTTATTTTCCACGTTGTTTGAGTTTTTTGTGCAAACAAGTTTAGAAAGCCGGTTAATGAGCAATAAATCTTAAAATGAATATGAACCAGATAATGAGGCAAGCCCAAAATATAAAAGGATGTTTACTTTCAATAATCTTTCTATTTTTCCCTTTATTTATGGAGTCTATTTTAGGTGATGTGAGCCAAAAGAGGAAACTAATCGTCTCATAAATCACCTACTAATTCGTGTCAGTAGAAAGTTATTTGGAGGATCGAATAAATAAATATAAGGCTCTTCGATATTTAAAGTGGGAATTTAAAATTATTCCCCAAATGCGGCACAATAAATGTGATATTTGGAAAATCTTTATGAGCTAGAGTTTTAGCACTTGAGAACTTGTAAATTCAATATCTTAATTAAAATGCACAAAAATCACTAGATTTTTGAACTGCGTTGAGAGTTGAATAATCGCTGAACAAATAAAAGCCAAGAAACTAAGTTAGAAAATATTTTGAACATCACATGGAAATAGCTGTAAGTAGAGAAATTACCCCTCAATTTACTGGAACAGTGATCATATTTGCCTTCGATAGGAAGAAGGATTGAGTGAACAAATTGCCCCTTCGATTCCAGTGTTCAGGTAATAAATGTAAAAGCCGAAATAACAATCTCTGGCAATAAAAATATTCTGGAGAAAGGGGATCTGATCATATTACCTGCCAGTGCCCCCCTGATGCGTTCGACGCGATTAAATGGTTCAAAACGATTCTAATCATAATCTGTTTTTAATTTATTAACATACTCTCGGTATGTCGACACTGAATTGTGATAATTGCTAATGATAGAGCTTTTAAATGGTGTGTCATAATTGTACCTATTTGTTTGGTTTACATATCGCAGGACTTTAGTCCATCATTAAACTTCGTTGTACAAATATTTCTATTGCTTGCATATATCGCGGAAGTTGAGCCACACGTTAAACAACCTTAGATCTGATGTACATTTATCGCATGTTCAAATTTACATTTGGAATTCCCTTTTAAAAATAAGGTGACTTTTGCAGTAACTGAAAAAACTTCTGAATTTGCCATGGACACATGCTTAACAAAATCAATGATTTTGACTGAATCCCACAATTCTCCAAAAACTTCCGGCCAAATTAGCAAAAATATCACAAAGTTGACATATTTTTCAACGAGATTTCATGAAAGATTGAAGAATTAATTCATGAACAGAGCAAAATTGGCACGAACCTAATTAATAAAAAATAAGTCTTTTTTGGGAGGGGGCGGAATGTAGTTCAAGAAATATCTGATCATTAATCTAACCTCTAATGTTTGCCTAACTCAGGCTCTAGGTATTGTTTAGTAATGAAATAATTTTAGATCTTGTATCCCCATCTTCTCCCAATCAATATACAGAGCATCACCTATTTTCTCAAGCACATCTGCACCAGTGAGCATTTAGAACGTTGCGTGAATTGAGAACCATTTTTAAAGCAACCGCAGGAAACAAAATAATAACGACTGACTATTTCGCAGATTGAACCGCGAATTTTAGCTCAGGTATCAAAAGATGCCGAATATTTATCTTGGCATACAAAGAAAATAGAGACCTACACAAGCTTACAGCTTCCAAAATAGTCAAGAAACCGATGGATGAAGTCGATATGAAAGATAGTAGCATAGCCAAAACCGTAAATTTTGGTATAGTTTATGGCATGGATGCTCTTGATTTGCAAAAAAAGCTCCAAGCAGCAGGAACTGAAGTTACAGAAAATGAAGCAAAAGAAATAATCGAACAGTACTTTAAGGCCTATCCTGGCGTTGCTAAATATCTAAGAGATGTCAGTATACAAGGGTTGAAAAATTTAGAAGTAAGAAGCCTTTCTGGAAGATTGATAAAATTTGAATCTTTGAGAACTAAAACAGAGCGAAGTAATATTAGACGGGAATCAAAAAATCTTCCTATTCAGTCACTGTGTACTGACATGATTAAAATAGCAATGACAAATATTTTTCGGCAGCTTGAACCTAAAAGTGTGAAATTCATAAATACTGTTCATGATGAACTTGTTTTTGAATGCGCAGAAGCCCAGGCCGATGAAGTGAAAAATATCGTAAAAGAAGAGATGGAAAAAGCCGGATCACTATTTTTAAAAGATCTTCCATGTATCGCAGAATTCAAAGTAAGTGATACTTGGGAAAAATGAATTATTCCTTTCTATTTTTTTTCTTGTACCTTATCTGGATATGGTTTATAGCTTTCACCTAATCTGGCAAAACACTAGCAGCTGATGACCGGATAAGATGGATTAGGTGGATAAGGTGAAATTAGACACAAAACAATATTCAACATTCTAAAGTTATTTTTGGGAAGATAGTTCTTGTTTTACAGAATACAAAAATATAACCATGTTACAGACAATGTGGGAAAAGTTATGATCAAAATTATCTGGATTTCATGAAGCTAAGTTAATAAAACGAAACTTTTTGATGATAAAGATGATATTTCCAAATCCGAAGCCACTTTCACTGTCAAAGCTACCTGCTGTAGCTTCACTGCCCAAGCTTCAGCTATCTATTCCGCTTTATCGTCCGTACCCGCAACTATGTTACCACCGACATATCGGGTAATATTTTTACCGCTCATTTCTGTCCATTATTAACAGTATCTTTGTTTGGGATCGAATATGAGCCAGCTGACTTGCCGATTTTGGATAGAGCAAGTCCTTTATTGTACCAGGCTTCTGAATTCTTCGGGTTAATTTCAATTGCTTTGTCATATGCTATTATTGCTTCATCTGATTTATTCAAATTATATAGAGCAGCTCCTTTACCGTTCCAAGCATATGAATACTGTGGGTTAATTTCAATTGCTTTGTCATAAGCTGTTATAGCTTCATCGAATTTATTCAGATTATATAGAGCTATGCCTTTGCTGTTCCAAGAATATGAATCCTACATCGCACATGTGATACTCACTAGAGTTAAAAGCGCCAGTATAGTAATTCCTAAAACCGTTATAATGATATGCAGTCTTCTTGCATTATCATAAGTCGCTTTTTTCATATTCCGTCTCCTGATATTTAGTTATATAATAATGATGAGAAATAACTAGTAAAACAAGGATTGATAATACTTCACTCTGCAAAGAAAACTTTCTACTGAAAAATTAAATTTTATTTATTAAAATCGTCTTACCAGGATTTAGTTGTTCAATTTATATAATTCTTGATATTATCATCAGAACAAAAGCATTTTGAATCACAAAAAACCATTCTAAAAAAAGCTGTTAAACTGAATTCCGATACAAGTCTAAAGCTATGTTAGAAGGTAGAACGCAGCTGTCTAAAAACACTGCCAGTTGATTATTGAATAAGGTATATTAGGTGGATAATTTGGAATAAGACACAAAATGATGCTCAGCATTTCTAAGGTTAGTTTTGGAAATAGATTTCTTGTTTAACACAATACAAAAATGACCTTATCCACTTAATTCACCTTATCCGGGGGTCAACTGCTAATGTTTTAGCAAATTAGTCGAAAACAGGGACCTTATCCACCTAATCCGAGAAATAGACACAAATCTTAGCAGAAATTTGCATGGTCCTATAGGAATACACGACGTAGATAGATAGATTATAGATATAGATATTTTATTTTTTATTAGTTTAGTAGTAGTTTCGACTCCTGTTTTCCTTTGGTTTCGCTGCCTTACCTGACTTACATCTTCTGTTACAATCACCTTCTTCCCAAATAATTCTCTATCTAAAAACCAGCTAGTTAATCCAAATTCTGTAATGATTACAACTTTTTATTACAAAATACCGTTAATTAAAAATAAAAAAATAGGTTTTAACTAAAACCTATAAATTAATTACTGGCAACTGATATGATGCAGTTCTGTTTTCAGAATGTTATTGTGAATTCATCTTAAATGTTGTTACTTATAATATCTAATATCCAGCATCTGATCCTGGAAGGAACTGCATATCGTATCCGTCATTGTATTCATCATCATATTCAATATCTTGGGAAGTCGTACTTTTTGGTGCAAAGTTAATATGGTCTGTTCCGGTGTATTTCAAGTCTTTAATTCCGGGATAATATCCATGATTATATCCGTTTATAACTGCAACCGTATGTCCTTCTCGGTTTCCATTTAAATAATGGTGTTTATCCTTTGATCCCCATTTTGGGCTCATAGCTAAGTCTACTGACTCAGTAGCTTCATTTTTCGGTTCTGTATTTGTGCTGACTGAGTCAGTAGTTTTCTTTTTGGCTTTCGTTTCTGTGCTGATTGACGTTGCAGTAATATATGCTGGCTTTGTAAGTGTATCGTTGCCATCAGGTCCCCATACATTCAATGTAACATTATAAATCCCAGGTTTTCCAAAATTATGATGAGTTGTTATATTTGAACCACTATAAGTCGTAGCTCCAGTCCCTATATTTTCAAATATCCAACGCCAAGAAGTGATGTTTCCAGTCACGTCACCAGTAAACCGTGTATGTAAAGGAATAGTTCCATTTGTAACGTTAACAGAAAAATCATTAATTTTCAAATTGCCTGCTGCTAGAACTGCTGGCATCAAAAGTAAAACCAATAAAACCATTAGTAAAAGATATTTTCTCATATCGAATTCTCCTTAGGACTAATGCACTTCAGGTGCAAAAAAACACTAGCCTATTAATCATAATTATTAAGGCCGAAATTGTTTGAAGTTTAGGCATATGATTTTGCAATGAATTGCGTAAGTCCTGCATTGATCTGATCGTCTTGCCGGCGGACTGTCGGCAGGGAATTTTTAGATTAACAATCCAGTATATATATATATTTTTAGTTAAATAAAGAATTTGTATGAGTAAGAATCGCAAAATAACCTTTTTTAGTGGCTTAATTCTAGATATCATCTTTAAATTTACAGGATTGCAAAATATAATAGCATTGATTAAAGAATCAAAATCCAGTTTTTTATTAGTTAAGAGATCCAGCTAATCTTGAATGTCAAAAAGTTGATCTTGTTAGCTGCAGGTGAAGAGATGCCTGCAGCCCGAGAGTAGGTAGGCGATTAGGTACCAGAATACATATAAAACATAACTAAATTGAATTGTTATATATTTTTTGCATGTTTACTATATAGTACTAACCAAAACTAATTGCTAAGACTATTCTATGGTACTGAGTTCATGAACTAGAAATGAGCGGAGTCTTTTCCCGCAAATCAATTTTTCTGTAGTATATATGTAGCTATGTTTTTTATGCGAAATTATGTATAATAGAATAACTTCCATTGGAACATATACTATATATTTCAAAAGAAATTAAAAATAATGTAACAATATCAAGAACTTGCCTACAGTTACGAAAGTGAATAGGTTATGGTGTGACTCTCAGTCTGCTTTATACCCTGCATTAGTACCCACAGCAGACTTTTGCGGGCCCATAAATATAAAAAATATAATTTTGGGTGATTATACACTCAAATTCTAAAATTAGATTTTTCCTACATTGTTTTATTAATTTAGGTGATCTTGTTAGCTGCAGGTTTCCAGATGCCTGCAGCCTGCCGAAAGACTATCGCAAGGTACGAGAATACCTATAATATATAACTAGATTTAACTTAATATAAATTTTTTGTATATATTCCAAATAGTGCTTACTTAAACTAATTAGTAAGCGAGTCAGGTTCTGGTGCCTTATATTAAGTCCATTTCACTAAGAGAAACAAAGCAAATAGTCCTATGAAGATGCCAAAAAATACATCGCCATTAATTACTTTAACCATAAAATGCACTGCTTGCTTCATCTTAATTTTGTCATCGAGCATGCAAACAACATCCACGGCATCTTCGAAAGCTATCAGTTACTTAGTTTTTGATTAATTTGTGTGATAAGTCGATCTTATACGGCAAAAATTTGATTTTGCGGGCTGCGAAGGGAAATACCTACAGCCCGATCTGAGATCCGCTTGAATATACGGGGAAATTTATCAATTGTAATTAGATTTAGTTTATTATATATTTTTGTGTATATTTTATTCTAACTTAAACTCATTAGTATTAACAATGCATGATCCGGATTTTTGATTGTCTTATTTTTCTTTCCCTACCATTTCGACCCTAGTTTTTCACTCGCCTAGTCTTTAATGTGGTACAGCGTTTTCCCATAAGGAAAAAATAATTGCTCCGTTATGCTCCGTCGTTGATAGCGATTTTGCAAGCAATGCATGTTCTTGATTCATCTTTCAATCATGGAAGAATTTTTAGGCGAACGTACGTTTGGCGAACCGCCTCTCGCATGCGTGGCAGCTCTAAGGCGAAGAAAACGCCACCAAACAGGGAAAAGAAGCCGTTCAGTTGGAAGGCAAGGGATGTGTCAAAGGTTGAACTTAAATAGCCTGTGAACAGGCTGCCGATGGGAGCCATTCCAATAAAGGCCAAAGTGTAGAAGCTCAGCACGCGGCCACGCTTGTCTTCATCAGAAATTGTTTGCAGGAGTGTGTTACTTGCCGCCATCTGTACAATCATACCATAGCCAACTGTAGCTAAAAGAGCCGCGGATAACTCCATATGTGATGTCTGCGAAAGTCCAATAAGACCCAGTCCCATGATAATAGAACCCAAGGCGATCCATTTTCCCAACCCCAATACGCTTTTTCGTGTTGCAAGAAAAAGGGCCCCTGCTAAAGAGCCACAGCCAGTCGAAGCGCTCAACAAACCTAAAGTTGATGCATTGCCATGCAAGGTTCTAACTGTAAACTCAGGCAAAAGAACCACGTAAGAACTTCCTGCAATGCTGCCCAGAGCAGCCAGAAGCAGGATATTTCTTAAAGGCACGCATGTAACAACATGATGCACGCCTTCTCGCAAGCTGGTATGCAGGCTCTTGTGAGGGCTTTCCTTGATAGGGCGAGTAGGTAAGCGCATCGCCAACAAGGCTGCCAGAACGGCAAGATAAGTGATTCCGTTAGCCAGAAAACAAATGCTTGGGGATGTTACGGCCAGAAGAAGACCCGCCAAGGAAGGTCCAATCAGACGTGCGACATTGAACATCGATGAATTGAGGGCAATGGCATTCCCTAAATCTTCACGGCGAGAGATCATCTCCGGAGTAAATGTCTGCCGGGCAGTTATATCGAAAGCGTTCACAACTCCAAGAAAGAGGCTAAGAACGTAAACCTGCCATATGGCAATCGTTCCTGTCAGTCCCAAGAAAGCGAGCACAAAAGCCTGAACCATCGACAGAGTTTGGGTCAGAAGGATGACTTGCTGCCTGTTCCAACGATCTATCAAGACGCCAATGAAAGGTGACAACAGCAAGGAGGGAATACTGGCAAGGAACAAAACCAATCCCAACTTAAAGGAAGAGTTTGTCAATTGAAAAACAAGCCAGGACATGGCTATTTGCTGCATCCATGTGCCAATCAACGAAAAGCCTTGGCCGAAGAAGAACAAGCGAAAATTGCGGTTAGACAATGATCTCAACAGGGATTTTAGCCTCATAGGGATTTTCTCGACATATTTAATAGAGTAAAATGATATTGTTAAATTCTAAAGATAAAATAAAAAGATATTCCATGCCACAAATGCCTTCAAAATGGATAATGAAGCTGCCTTCCAATTTAGTGGGGCATACATATAGGGTGCTATGTATATTTGGCAATTAAAAGAGACAAAAAAAATCAAACGATTTAGTAGTCACCTCGAAAGATATCAATTCATTTATACCTATTTCAAATCAGGCTTTTCCGAAAGCATTGGACGGGTTAGAAAAATTAGGGGGTAAAACAACTATAAGACAACGAAATAAAAGTTCTGATGTAACTGTGTTATTTGACAATTGTCATGAAGAGTATCCCACTTTAAAAATCCACAATAAATTAGGAATCACGTATTTGAAATAAAAATAAAATGTTTTAGACATCGTAGTTAATCAATTTCCAAAAATATCGATTAGCAATTGGAGGATAGATATTTCCTTGAAAAGATATAAATCTGGATTCACTTTTCCTGCGTGATCAGAAGCACAGTGGACAAGTCAAAACCAGCCTGGCTGGAACCTCTGTACGCTAAAGAGAACGCATCTAATAGCTGTTCATTTTGCTGGACGGCACAGGATTTGGACAACTTGGATGCTATGGTAGCTCTACACATACACACAACCTTGATAGTTTGGCCTCGTGAGGCCTTGCCTATCCAAATATGCATACCACTGCTCTGTGCTCTCTTAGTCTTTAGTACATGCTTACCGGCCACAAAACCATTGCCCGAATAACGTTGCCTGCATTACCGAAGACTCAACTGGCTTCCAGGCTATAATGGTTATATACCTTTTGAGAACTATTTTTTTGTCGGAGATACTTCTCCGCATTTTACAACACCTATGCAATCGGCAAGTGGCATCTGAAGCCTGCAGAACAGGACCGATGGACTTGGAGACTGGGTTTTGAATACTTCTACGATTTTTTAGGAGATGATACAAACAGTATTTTCCTGAACTGATTTGATATCGTTCCATAGCCTCTCCCAAAACTCAGAAGAGGGCTGCACCTTGAATAAGGACATAGTGAATGGACTATCCAGTTCATTGCTAACTCCAAGCAAATCGCACCAAACAAAACTTTTTATGTACTTCTGCCCAGGTGCCACGCAGGCTATTCATCATGTTCCTATGGAATGGGCAGATAAATACAAAGGTAAGTTCGATGATGTTTGAGGCGTTTATCGGGAGAAGACATTGCGCGGCAGAAAGAACTAGGCATTGTCCCAAAAGAAATCGAGCTCTCTAGCCATGATCCGGATGTCCCATTCCAAAATGCCGGCATTTGCAGCGTCCAGTGCTAAGATCAACTGATTAATACGCAACCCCATCTCCTTTTCTGCCCCTTTTCTTTTTTAGAGCCTGCAAAATTGCTGGAGTCATAGTTTCCAGATCTTTCTGTTGCTCGCAACTATAACCACCTTCAAGATTTGCAACCCAAGCATGCCAACTATATTCCTATCTAAGATGAGGGGTACGCCAAAAAATGAAGTGAGTTGGGGATGACCATGCAACATACCATACTTTCTAGATGTGATACTAGATCATTGGTAAATAAATTTTTCTCACTGTTAATGATATTCATACAAGCCATGAAGAATAAAACTTCCCTCAGGACGGCCGATTGCCAGTCTTGTCATACATCAGACACTGCCCCATCCCATGTCGCTGATCGCAATATCGTGCAGTAACTCGTCATCATCCACTAAATTAACGAAAACGAGCTAGTCTCCAGTTACTTCCAGCGCTACAGAAGAACACTCATTTCCCAGATCCTCTTTTGTATTATCTTGATCACAATGTTGAAGATCTTATTGATTCCTTCAAGAATAAGGTTGTGATGAGCATTCTTGCGACTTTAAGTTTATCCTTATAAGTTTAATCCACTCATTCTCGATACTTAAGACCTTATTGACTTTTTTCAGCTCAACTATCCTTCTTGGAGCCGGACCTCCAGTTCATCGCTCTTGAACGTTTAGAAATAGTTATAATTCCTCAATTCTACTTTAACAGACATCAACATATCTACACAGGTATAGATTCAGATTTTAAGTATTTTTGATTTTATGTCTATATTAAATTTGGAACTAAATTTTCTTATTTTTTTAGCAGCTTTCCCACTTAATTTTAACTTTTTGTGATTTTGTATCACCCAGTCATTACCCCACAGAAAGCAGCCAATAGCACTTAAGGTAAATTAGATCTATTAGTGCTTCTAGAAGCCAGCATAAAGAAAGTAGCAAGAGAATATCAAAGTCAAAGATAATCAGATAGACATCAAAGATATTAATGAACTCCAACAAGTCGTAATAGACGATCTGAAAAATTCAGATCCAAGCATTTTATGGCCAGATGATCATTAAGGACCAGCAGCTGCATACTAAGGACGAGCAGATAGAAAAGCTAAATAGAATGTGCACAAACAGGCTGTGAATATTCAAAGTTTAATCCAGAAAAATAGCAGGCTAAATATTAAGCTGCTTCAGGCTATTGCAGAAAAAAGTAACTTCTTGCTAATATTTTAGTAAGCAATGCTACAAAGAAACTAAGATGGAATATGAAAAACAAAGTATATTGAGTAAACCGGTCTAATTTGGATGAGAAATTTAAACAATTTATGACTGTGACCTACCCCAATTTGAACAAACTTCACTAGAATTTGTTTCTAATTTCACAGCGGACATGACGATTGTCTCAACTTTCTCGTTTTTATTCTTTGAGTAAACGTTATTTACCGATTAATAGCTCCCTATTATTAATGAAAAATATATTATTGGTAAAATTTTGTTATCATACTATGCATTCAAGGTTTAATATGTCGATGAGGATGATTCAAGCTGTATCTATCACAGTTGATAGGGGCATTTTAACTTCACAAAGTAGTAAAACTTTTTCATAAATATAATGTAGAGATGTTAATTGTAACAATCAGCAGCGTATCCAAAGGAGCCCGTCAAGACCTACATCATGAATTAACTTGCGATTTACTAAGATTAAAGAACCTTTTTGTCGTGTGCAAAAGTTATTGGGCAATTTTGAAAAAAAGTACTACCCCTATATAGGAGGATTAAATTTGGAATTTTACAAAACTTCCACTTATCGCCTAAATGATTAAATAAATCCGGTTGTAGGTTGAATAGCTACATAATTTTCATTTAATTTTTATCATTCGTGAGATAAATAGAGCAACTTTTTGGCTTTTTAACATAACGCATGTTTTACTAAAAACTAATTATTTTTTGCAAAATCAATTAAAAATGTTCTATAATTTTGGCTGAAAATGAGAAAATGCATAAGTTTTATAACAAAAAAACATGTGTATCTTATCCATAAGCGTAACAGTTTGCAAATCGTAGTTTCATTTTACAGTGCAAAGGTAGGTTAAAAAATAAATACCGTAGTTAATAGTAGATTTCAGGAAGTTTCCATCTATATAGAAAGCTGCATTGTATTCAACTGAAATAATCCTTTAAGGTAAAATACCCCGCAAAAAAATAAGCATGCACAGCAAAAAATATTCACGTTCTAATTTGCAGGGAAGGGGGATTTTTCAAGAAAAATATTCGCAGAAAGAAATAATTAGAGAAGAAAATTACAACTAAGGAAGTATCATGGAAACAAAATTGATAATCGCAATTGCCCTTATCATTTCAGCTGTTTTACTGGCCGAAAAATTTTTTCAAGAAGTCAGCACTGAACAGTTCAGGGAAGGCAAATATATCCACATTAACAGTGTTGAAATCGAGTTTAATAAAGCGAATGCGAATGTCAATGTAACATACCGCCTTAGCCCTTTCGCTGAAGCGTACATATTCCTGTTTGGGAGCAAGCACCTGGAACCCAAGATGCAAGAGATTTTTGCTGATTTCAGGGATGTAAAGATTCTTGAGATCGGAAGTAACCGTGCTTTACTTCTTGTGCCAAATATTTCCCGGAAAAGTGACCAGTTTTACCTGCATGAATCCAGAAAATTCGATGTGCGGCCTGATATCCTTACATTGGTTTATCCTGATGGTGCAAGAAGGAATATCATAAATACAAAATCTACCCCGAATACCTTCTATACATAGGAAAGATTTGGCATAGCTTTAAATTACTTTTAATTAATCTAGCATCGTCTTTTCATCAATTTTGTTTTTCGTTTTAATTGTCTCCTAATTGACATAGCTGCAATTTATAGATTCTATCTCATTAATTTTATCTTAATCATATTTTTTATAAACATTTTTTTCCTTTCAGAATGACTGAATATACGAACTTGATCCGTTATTTGAATAGATGACAGAAAAAAATCTATATTTAACAACTATTTTAATTCTCCGAAATGCCCTCATTTATACAGATATAAAATTTTTTTACTCATTTGCTCATTATTATTCATTGAAAGTTAGATTGATTTTTAAGTTACTGTCATTCGGAAAAATGGATTGAATTGTTGTCTACAGAAAGCGATGTATCCATTACATTGATTAATTTTCAAATAATTCTGTGAGCATCTTTTTTTCCAAAAATTCATTCTCCATTTTTAGTGCTCTGTGCTCTCGGCAAAATTTAAAAATATGTTCATTAAAGCTCAATTTGATTGTTTAGCAGCCGAATTCTTTTTGAAAAACCTATTGATTTAATTTTATTCATATTTCAGGAATATATATTTAACAAGAGAAACCCAATTTGCTTTGATAGCAATGGGAAAATTCAAAATAAAATGTCTGAAGTGCGGAAAAGAATATGGTCATCAGTACAGGCTCACTTGTGAGAATGATGACTCCATCTTGAGGGCGGAATATTTTGAAAAAATGCTGAATCTACGAAATCAGCCAGGTATGGGAAGGTTTCATTCCTGGCTTCCGATCCAGGAAGAGACTTACTACGGATGCAGGTCCCACTACCTACAAAAGTGAGGCTTTTGCAAAGGAACTCGGGCTTTTAAACCTTTACATAGGATTCAGTGGTTATTGGCCCGAAAAAGGATCTTTTATCAAAACCTGCAGTTTCAAAGAACTTGAAGCTTACCCTACCATGCAGTTTCTAAAAGAAAGCGGGGGAAAAGCTATAGTCCTTGCCTCCGCCGGAAATACTGGTAGGGCATTTGCTCACGTCTCGGTCTTAACAGGGGTAGAGGTCTACATAGTAGTGCCAAATTCTGGAATTTCACATTTGTGGCTGCCCGAAGAACCGAATCGAATCCGTTCATTTGATAGATATGAGCCCAGGGAACGACTACACTGACGCTATCAACCTTGCAGCAAGAATTGCACAACTGCCTGGATTGATCTCCGAAGGCGGCGCCAGAAATATCGCCCGAAGAGATGGGATGGGCACTGTGATGCTGGATGCAGCAGTAACCATAGGAAAAATGCCTGATCACTATTTCCAGGCAGTAGGGAGCGGGACCGGGGGGATTTCGGCATGGGAAGCTTCCTTGCGCTTAAAGGCCGACGGGCGATTCGGGCAGAAACTTCCGAAAATTGCAGCTTGCTCAAAACCTTCCTTTTGTACCCATCTACAATGCCTGGCAGGCAAAAAGAAGGGAAATTATTTCTGAAATTGATATGAAGGATGCTAAGAAGCAGATAGAGGAAACTTATGCATCGGTCCTTACAAATCGGACTCCTCCTTATGGCATAAAAGGAGGACTATACGATGCACTTGTCGATACTGATGGGGTAATGTATGCAATAACCAGAGAAGAAGCCCTCGAGGCTAAGACCCTTTTCGAATCTCTGGAGGGAATTGACATACTGCCCCCATCGGCAGTTGCTGCAGCCTCCCTGTTAAAAGCAGTAAAAACCGGAAATGTTGGGCTGGAAGATATCATTCTCCTGAATATTGCAGGTGGGGGTTACATACGGCTAAAAGAAGACTTCACACTTTTTCAGATCTCACCGGTAGCTCATGCCAAAAACCCAGATGTTCCCTTAGAATATCTAAAAATTTGAGTGTGGAGAACTATAGAACAAGCATCACATAATAAAGGAACAAGCCCTGTAAATAAAAGCTACAGAATATAAAAGAAAGCTGAAGAGGTATGTGCGTGGTAAATCCCGAAGAAGAAGTTATAGCAATCATGAAAAAAGAAGATATTGACCTCGCTGCAACGTTGCCCTGTGACCGAATCAAGAATCTGCTTCCTCTGGTCTCAGAAAATTTTCCAGAAATCAGATTGACTAGGGAAGAAAATGGCGTGGGTATTTGTGCCGGGGCTTACCTTGCAGGGGGAAGACCCATGATGCTGATCCAAAGTACAGGGCTTGGGAATATGATTAACGCTTTAGAATCCCTAAATGTAATATGCAAAATTCCATTACCTATACTTACTAGCTGGCGTGGAGTTTATGGAGAATATATTGAAGCGCAAGTTCCTCTGGGGGTTCACCTTCCAGCCATCCTCAAAGGAGCAGAGCTAGAATACACAATAATTGAAGATGCTGAAGATATCTCCCTCCTTGAAAACGCGATTAAAGATGCCTTTGAAAATTTAAGGCCTCATATTGCCCTGATCTCACCTAAAGTATGGGAAGCTTCTGGCTGCTGCACCTGGGAAGCTAGCAGCATTCCAGAAAAACCAAAGATTATGGAAAGAACATGCAGATTTAACCTCAAGATGGAAAATATCAAGCCATTAATGCTCAGGAACGAGGCGATTTGCGCAGTTGCCTCTCAACTTAGTGACGAAATTACAGTAACAAATCTCGGAATACCCTGTAAAGAACTTTATGCCTACAAAGACAGAAATCTCAATTTTTATATGTTTGGTTCAATGGGACTTGTTTCCTCGATAGGCCTTGGCCTTGCACTCCGCACAGAAAGGATTGTTGTAGTTTTTGATGGGGATGGAAGCCTGTTGATGAATCCTAATGCCCTTCTTGAAGCTGCAAAAGAAGCCACTAAAAACTTGATAATTATTTGCCTTGATAATGGTTCATATGGGTCCACAGGTTCGCAGGAAACATGTGCTATGCGTTATATAGACCTCGAAATTTTTGCAAAAGCATGCGGAATCCAAAATACGGCTAAGGTAAACAATAAAGAAGGACTAATAGAGGTTTTCAAGAGGTTTCGTGTCATTCAAGAGCTTTCATTCATTCATGTAATCCTTAAGCCAGGAAACACAAAAGCTCCAAATATCCCACTTAGTCCAGAGGAAGTTACAAAACGTTTTAAAAAGGCTTTGTAAGCCGAAAAACTATGAATTTTTAAAATCAAAACTGTTATGAAACCTTGAAAGTAGAACACATCTTAATTATTGAAAATTCGAACCTAACTTTAACAATTGAGTAAAAATAAGTGCTTTTGTTTATATTATTCTTTCAAATAAATATAAACACAACGCAAAGAAAATTTCATATACTTTCTAATAGAAATATATTCGTTTCTCTCATATCTATTTTTGTTTTTAATCCTGTTATGAAAAATCTAATTTTTGTGGGATTTTACGTAATCATGCAGGAATGGTTTGGGTATATAATTTTATAGATAGGCCTGGTGAGCGATTAGCTAATTGATAACTTCATCATCAATAAATATGGCAAATGTTTAAGCAATGAAGAAATTCTCAATATCTTTATACCTTAAAAGATTTCATAAAAGAATCCCTTACCTAGCATTTGAAATCTTGGAGAGTGATTAAAAGTCGACATTCTGCTATGTACACAAATGTAGAATTTGTTTGCCGATTTAACAACTCTAATTCATTTGAAGTTGAATTAATTTTGGAGCTACTGTCATAATGGAACAACAGATGAATTCTTGCGTACATCTATGGACAAGTGGAGTAACTAATTATGGATTCTAATCAGGTATTGGAATTTATTAAGATTCTGTTTTTTTTAAAAGTCTGCCATGCCTATCAATTTCTTCTTGTGCAATTCTTGTTGAAGAAATCGGAATTCCATCTTCAGCCATTACATATTCAACGTATATAATTTTCAGAGGTTCCCTTCCTTTTTCTTCTCTTATAAGATTGATTTTAAGGGCAACTGGATAAGTTTCGGGAGAGACAATTATATAATCAAAATCTTCTTCTAGAGTGGGACCGTAGGGATCATTCAGCCTTGTAACTTCATATGTGTCTTCAGGGAATCCAATTCCCATTAAATACTGCAGCAGCTGAGACCTCCGACTTTCATAATTCTCGATGTTATGTACTTTTTGCAACATTTCGTCCGAGGTAAGCCCTATATGAACTTTTCCATCCCCTGCTATCTCAAATGATTTTTTAATTAATTTGGCATGTCCATCATGAAGATACTGAAATGTACCACCAACTGCGACCTTTGGCATGATGGGTGATAATCCACTAAGTAAAAAGAAGTTTTGGTTTTTGTTACGGTTTTTTGAAAATATTCTCTATTTTTTGTATTTTCACAAATTTTCTGTGAATTCAAAGTTAAATTTTTGAGTACTTTGTGTGACGAAGTCTTATAATTTAGAATTATTCCCTTTAATGACCTATTGAGGTTTATGATTTAACAGAAAATTAGGCACGATGACATTAATTTCCTCCTCTTGAAATTGCAAATATAAAAATAAGACATCTTATTTTACTTTTGACATTCTGTAGATGTGCACATAGGCATTTGCTTGCCTATTTTTCAAATGTTATTTATTGAAAGTTGGATTAATTTTGAAGCTATGTAAAATTGAAAAAGTACATGGCATTGTTGCGTCATTTAGAAGTAGGTTACTTCTTTTTGTTAGGTTTTTCGGACATTCCACTATTTTTCACAGGCTCTCCATTAATACTTTCACTCTGGCTCCTCTAGTTATATATACATGCAAAACGAAGTGGAACAACCGTTATGCACCTTATATAAACTGTGCATCTAGGAGGATTTTTAATGAGCGAAATATCACTCGAAGAGTTGCCCGGAGTTGGTCCCGCAACTGCAGAAAAACTCAAAGAAGCCGGATTTAATACAATTGAAGCAGTGGCTGTAGCTTCTCCATCTGAACTTGCAACAACAGTCGAAATCGGAGAATCGACTGCTGCAAAAATCATCAATGCTGCTAGGCAGGCAGCTGATATCGGAGGTTTTGAGACCGGGGACTTAGTTCTTGAAAGGCGAAAATTGGTAGGCAAGTTGACCACAGGTTGTACGGAATTTGATGAAATGATGGGGGGTGGAATAGAAACCCAGGCTATCACCGAACTTTATGGAGAATTTGGTTCCGGAAAAACTCAGCTGGCTCACCAACTAGCAGTGAACGTTCAGATGGACAGAGAACATGGTGGTCTAAGTGGTTCTGTTATCATAATAGATACTGAAAATACATTCAGGCCCGAAAGAATAACCCAGATGGTGAAAGGGATTTCCGAGAAGTACGGTATGGAACTTGACCCTGAAGAGTTCCTTCAGAATATTCATGTTGCCAGAGCATATAATTCCAATCACCAGATACTTCTTGTAGATTCCGCAACAGATCTAGCAAACGAACTCAAAGAAATTGGCAAACCTACCCGTCTGTTAATCGTCGACTCACTGATGGCTCATTTTAGGGCTGAATATGTCGGTAGGGGAACCCTTGCGGACAGACAACAGAAACTCAATAAGCACATGCATGGCTTGCTTCGCTTCGGTGACTTATTCAATGCCTGCGTAGTTGTAACAAACCAGGTCATGTCGAAGCCCGATACATTCTTTGGAGACCCCACAAGACCCATTGGAGGGCATATTGTGGGGCACACTGCAACCTTCAGGCTTTACCTAAGAAAATCCAAAGGAGAAAAAAGAATCGTACGTCTGGTCGACTCACCCAACCTTCCAGAAGGAGAAGCTGTTATCGCAGTCACTACAGCTGGACTGGCGGATCAATAAAAATTAGAACCAGATTATATATCCTCATTGGTAGGGAAAATATTTTGTTTCCACCATCCAATCGTTTTTAATGAAATTTAGAGTTATATTTGTTTACATTGGCGGGACAATTACTAGCGAGAAAAGGTAATTCCTGCTAGTGAACATCAAGAAAATATGCTTTTTAAAGTCTCAGTCGCTCTTGAACGAAAAGTATTCTATGGAGAATTTTGATAAACTCTTAAGTTCTGTCAAATGCTTATAAATGTTATATGAATAATTCTTGAAAATCGAGGTTTATCGAAATCTTCCATAATTCATCATTAATGTATATCGAAGCATTCTTTTATGTTTCTATGCACGAAATGCAGCAATGTCGCAGATTTGCTGCAAATTTGACATCATAGTTTTTGTATACTTCATGCAATTAGATTCGTCATAATTGTTCTTTCATTACTTATGATTTATTTAGATGTGTGATTTTACAGAAAAATCTGGTACATTGCTCCGAATGTAAGTGTATATCTTTTTAGGTAGTAAGAGAATAAATAATCGGCAAATTTTCAGATATTTCGCATTTTGTTAGGATTATTTACAGTTTCATCGCAATATTTAACTACAAAAAGTTTCTATTTAATTCTGATAGGAGGGTTGTTAAGTAATGAAATTATGGGAATATGATTCTCGCAGGATTCATGGTGTTCATCTGGCACAGCAGATGACAGATCTCGAAAGAATAGGAAACGAGGGTTGGGAGTTGGTTTTGATGAAAAACGATCTCGACGAAGATGGAGCAGTGACAGCAATTTTCAAAAGAGAAAAAGAAAGTGAGTAACTATATTCAATTGATCGCCTTTAAATTTTAAGATTCCTCAGCTCAAAAAGTTCCATCTTCTTAATATTTATTTCCCAAATAATTTTATGAGTGCATTCTTAAATAGATAGACAGGTTAGTCGATAGACAAGGAATCAGTTATAAAGATTTTCTTTTTTTGAAATTCTCCTTTTTGGATCCTGTTTATGTTTTACATCTCCTCATTTATAAGAGGATACTATATTATAATGGCAACTTGGCTTCACATGTCTAATAAATTTCTTTCCCAATTTAAAAAATCTTTTTAATGTATTGTTTTTCTTTCTTGCTGATACTTTGGCGATCAGTATTAAAATTCATTTTGCTATTTTTGATCCCTTTTTGTGCTTATGTCATTGTAGAATTTATCCGCTGCTTGGTGTATATTCAGAACAACTTCAATCCACAAAAAGTTATTCATTAAGTTTGAATTACAAAAAATAGAGCCCTTCATAGGGTGATTTGGAATTTTTTCATATATAAAACTCTTTTTCCTCTTATACAGTTTCTATATTCCATTTTTTTCTTATTGGTAAGGTATTTGTTTGGCAGATTTGTATATTAGATCCATTTTTTATTCCAGTTTTAGATTTCTTAGAATGCTGTGGAGATGGAAACTTTCGTGAGAATCGTTATCAACTAACTTATTTGCGTTTCAAGTCACCTTTGAACTTTGAAATTGTATTACGTTATTTAAACTATTGTATCCACAACATAATATATTATATGTTTTTTATGATGCATCAAAAAAATTTTGAGATATCTTTAAACGTGATGTCTGCCTCTTTTTCTTGTCGGACACTTTTTCACCCACGATAGCTGCTTTATTCTTCGATGAAATTCTTTAATTTTTCGTACTTTTTGGCTATATATTTTTTTCTTGGATTTAGCCATATCCAGATATTTGTTAGCTAATATTTAGAAGGGGACTAAAGAGGCAAAAATACTATTTAAAAAGCAAATAAAGTGTTAACAATACAAAATATTATTAAACTCTAATATATTATACTAATCCGAAATTCATATTTCTGACATGAAAACCCAGAGTCTAATAACCTGAGATCAATACAACTCCAATCCGACATCTGAATAATTCAAAATAATCAGACACAGGAGCAAATTTAATGTATTCTCTGAAATGTATCGAATGCGGTGCAGAGTATTCCAAAGATGCAATAATCTATACTTGCAGCAAATGTGACGGTCTGCTTGATGTTATTTATAATTATTCCTCAATCGAGATCGATATGGATAAACTAAAGACTGAATGCCCCTCAGTCTGGAAGTACGCAAAACTTCTTCCTGTAAAAAGAATGCCAGTAACTCTCAAAGAGGGAGGGACTCCTCTTTACAAATGCGACCGTCTTGCCGAAAAAATAGGAATAAAAAAACTGTACGTAAAACACGAAGGTATGAATCCAACAGGCTCCTTCAAGGATAGGGGAATGACAGTCGGGGTTACGAAAGCACTTGAACTCGGAATGAAAACATTTGCTTGTGCGTCTACAGGGAATACCTCTGCAGCTCTTGCGATCTATGGGGCAAAAGCAGGCGTTCCTGTAGTTGTGCTGCTACCTGCAGGAAAAGTAGCTCTTGGAAAAATTGCACAGGCTTTGATGCACGGGGCAAAGGTCCTAAGCATCCGTGGGAACTTTGATGACGCACTCGCTCTTGTGCGTACTCTCTGCTACCAGGAAAATATCTACCTTTTAAACTCAATCAATCCTTATAGATTGGAAGGCCAAAAAACCATTGGTTTTGAGATTGCAGACCAGTTAGGTTTTAGGGTGCCTGACAGAGTTGTCCTTCCCGTAGGGAATGCAGGGAATATTACTGCTATTTATAAAGGCTTCAAGGAGTTTAAGATACTCGGTATAACGAATTCTCTTCCGAAGATGACAGGAATTCAGGCAGAAGGCTCCTGTCCCAGTTGTAAAAGCTATAAAGAGTGGAGCTCCAGAGATAACTCCGGAAGGCAATCCTGAGACAATTGCAACAGCAATCAGGATAGGAAACCCTGTCAACTCCAAAAAAGCTCTCAGAGCAATACGGGAATCCGGTGGAACTGCAGAGTCAGTTACTGACGAAGAAATTCTCGCAGCCCAGAAGGATCTTGCAAGGCTTGAGGGGATCGGGGTCGAACCTGCGAGTGCAGCATCGGTCGCAGGACTTAGGAAACTTGTTAAAATGGGCATAATAAACATAGATGAAACCGTGGTATGCATCACTACCGGACATCTTCTAAAAGATATATCTTCTGTTAGTGAGATTTGCGAGGAGCCTACTGTAGTGGATGCAAATATCGAATCTATCCGGGAAGCTATCCTTGGAAGGATGAGTAAAAAAGAAAACAATTTAGTGTCGTGTCCTTGAGTCATTGATCAAATCTGAAAAACGAGTAGCTCTCGTATTTATGGAAAAATGTAGATGAGTCTAGTGCTGGAGATTTTCAACAACTCATGGATGCGACACAAGTTGGATTATAAATTAAATTAGAGTGATACGAAGATGAATATTTACGTGCAGAATCTTAACAGTTAAGAAATTGGCGTAACAAGGCTCCAGTACCTGCAATCTATAATATTTTTTAAGACCGCTTACTGGTTTCCTGTAATCGTTTTGACATGATTCATTATTATACTCTACATTTAGATTAAGTTCTTTTATCATAATTTTCGGTGGGTGTGAACACGAATGGAGCATGACTATAAACCTCATGAGATTGAACAGAAATGGCAAAAAAATTGGACTGAAAGCCGAATTTTCCAGGCAGAACCGAATAAACGGGAAAAATTTTTCATAACTATCCCCTACCCTTACCTTAACGGAAATCTCCATGCTGGGCACACCAGGACTTTTACTATAGGGGACGTAGTAGCCCGGCATAAACGGATGCTAGGATATAATGTGCTTTACCCCATGGGCTTTCATGTAACCGGTACTCCAATCGTGGGACTTGCGGAACTAATTGCAAGCCGGGATCCCCAAACAATGGATGTCTACGAACATCTCCATGGAATTCCAAAAGATATTCTCCCTACCCTTGAAACGCCTGAAAATGTCGTTGATTACTTTAAACATGAGGCTGAGAAAGCAATGCGCATGATAGGGTATTCTATTGATTGGAGACGGAAGTTCACAACCACGGACCCTACTTACAAAAAATTTATACAATGGCAATACATACGTCTTGCGGAAAAAAACCATAATAGTCAAAGGCTCTCACCCTTTAAAATGGTGTCCTCACGACAACAACCCTGTAGAAGACCACGACATACTTCATGGGGAAGACGCCACTATCGTGGAATATACCCTCATCAAATTTAGATATAAAGACCTAGTCTTTCCTTGTGCAACCCTCAGGCCGGAAACAACTTACGGAGTAACAAATCTCTGGGTCAATCCGAACGTGGATTACTTAAAAATCAGGGTTGAAAAAAACAGATGCGAAGAGTTCTGGGTTGTAAGCAGGGAAGCTTTCCGAAAATTAACCTTTACGGACAGGAAAGTCGAGTATATTGAGGATATACCTGCAAAATCCCTAGTAGGAATTAAACTCACAAATCCGATAACAGGAGATAAAATAATTTCCCTTCCTGCTTCTTTTGTCAGGCCTGAAAACGGAAGCGGAATCGTAATGAGTGTGCCTGCACATGCGCCCTTTGACTACTTGGCACTTCGTGACCTTTATGATGTTGATTTGCGTGATTATGGAATAACCGAAGACTTGAAAGAGATCAAACTGACTTTCCCTTATAAAAGTACCTGAATTTGGAGAATTCCCGGCAAAAGAAATCGTAGAAAGTATGGGAATAACAAGTCAGAGTGATAAAAGAGCTGATGAAGCCACGAAGATTGTATACAGGAGAGAATTCCATGGTGGAATACTCAAAAAGATCACTGGAAAATACGAAGGATGTTCAGTCTCGAAGATCAAGGATATCCTTACTAGGGACTTAATCAGTTCGGATGCAGGAGAACTATTTTATGAACTCAGTGAGCCAGTGGTTTGTCGCTGCGGTACACCATGTGTCGTAAATATGGTAAAAGGCCAGTGGTTCCTTAATTATTCAGATCCTGAATGGAAATCGAAAGTTTATAAATGCCTTAGCAAGATGCGGATTATTCCTGAAGAGTATAGGGTTGAGTTTGAAAACAAGGTTGATTGGCTAAAGGACAAAGCATGCGCTCGCAAAAAAGGCCTTGGAACCCGTCTGCCTCTTGATAAGGAATGGCTAATCGAGTCCCTAGGGGATTCGACAATTTACATGAGTTATTACATAATTGCCAAATTCATAGAGAAAGGCGACCTGGCTCTGGAGCAGCTTACCCTTTCTTTCTTTGACTACATACTGCTCGGAAAAGGTAATAATGCAGCTGTTTCTGCAGAAACTGGTATTGAGTCAGGGATCCTGGAAGAAATCCGCAGCGATTTTACCTACTGGTATCCTGTGGACTTACGTTCTTCCGGGAAGGATCTTGTTCCGAACCATCTTCTTTTCTTCCTCTTCCACCATGTAGCCCTTTTTGGGGAAGAAAGCTGGCCCAAGGCTCTTGCTGTAAATGGATTTGTTTCCCTTGAGGGGCAAAAAATGAGCAAATCCAAAGGGCCGATCCTCACTATGGAAAGTGCAGTAAGAGATTACGGTGCTGACATAACAAGAATGTACATACTTTCCACAGCTGAACAGACTCAGGATGCAGACTGGCATAAGACAGGAATCGAATCCACCAGAAGGCAGATGGATAGGTTTTACTCCTTTGCAGAAGATGTTATAGAGAGTGGAAAACGTGGCTACATAAGCTCTGAGCTCAAGCAGATTGATCGCTGGATGCTTTCGCGGATACAGGGCTACATCCATAAAACAAATATTGCCCTTGACTCCATCCAGACAAGGGAAGCCATCCAGAATTCTTTCTTCTTGCTCATAAACGATGTAAAGTGGTACCAAAGGAGAGGGGGAGAGAATCTGCTATACTATGTGCTTGATAATTGGGTCAGGCTCCTAGCTCCCTTTATCCCACATATTTGTGAAGAAATTTGGGAGGCTATGGGACATGAAGATCCTGTTTCCCTTGTACAGTACCCTCTCTATAATGAAGATCTAATGAACGATGGCGCAGAACTCATTGAAGAAATAATTAAAGATACTTCTGGATGACATTGAAGAAATAATACGAGTAACAAAAATGACTCCTCAGAAAGTCCACCTCTATACAGCGCCTGCCTGGAAAGTATCAGTCATAAAAAAATATATATGTGAAATTAACCTAAAAGCTTCTATTGAGGCAGGTACTTTTATTAAAACCCTTATGGTAAATCCTGAACTAAGAGTATTTGGAAAAGAAATTCCAAAGTTAGTCCAAAAGATTATTACCGAGTTCAAAAGCGGAGGTGCAGAAAGATATGAGATTTTTGATGGTCTTGGTTTAGATGAACAGGACCTTCTGAAAGAGTCAGCTTCCTTCCTGGAAAAAGAAATAGGCTGTCCCTGTTGAGATTCACAGTGCAGATTCTCCAGCTTATGACCCTGAAAAGAAGTCCAGGTTTGCAGAGCCTCTTAGGCCTGCTATTTACATTGAAGGAAGAAATGGAGAGTAAAAGAAGCCATTTATGCTTCTTGGCATTTTCTTCCTCTTTTATACTATTTTGATGCTTTAGTTCTAAATCATTTCTCTATTTTACATTGGAAACAGTAGTCTCGAATTGCTGTAGTTTCGAAGACTACTCTGGTATTTTTTCCAATTTTTCCTCAATGGTTCACAAGAGAAAACTTCATCTATCCGATATTCTGCAGATGTACATAGATATAGAATTCATTTGCTTATTTATCCACCATTGTTCATTGAAAACTAGATTAATTTTTAAGCTACTGTCATATTGAGGGAATAGATGGTATTCTTGTGCACATTTGCATAAAGTGAATTTTCTCCTTAAGGTTTTTCAATTTTCTGTCTTCTTCAAGTGAGATTTATGTTCTTTATTTTTCTTAAGAGAATGTTTATCTATAAGAGACGTGTTCACATAAGGCAACCTCTTATGTTTACTCTGCATATGGGAGTTACCTCAATCAAGGCTCGAAATAGGAATAATTCTAAAATTATATTGATTTTTCAGGAAATAAAGGAATATGCAATCTTGAAATACAGGTCCATAGACTCTTGAGCATCTTATAAGGAATCGGAAAATTCATCATTATTTCCCACTTTCTACGGCTCAAAGAATTCAAAAACAGAAAATAATAAAAATTTTAAGATTCAGGATGAATACTCTCACTTTAAAAAATGTTTACTTTAAACGTAATTACTTATGTACAAGCTTATAGTCTGATTGGTAAAGCTTATGTCCGAATATTCTTGTAATTAATCTTGTAATCTCAGAGGGAAAAAATGGATTTTCAAGCTTCTGCTAAAAAACTTACAACTTCAGTCAAAAGTGCAAAAATAGTCCCGAATATGACTGTAGATGAGCTTGTAACTGAATACGGTGGTTGTGCCTTTGGAGCAGGCAGGCTGGCTGAGGCTGTGGACATATATTATGAGATGCTGGCTTCCGAAAAAACGACTAAATTTTTTGGACTTGCAGGTGCCATGACTCCTGCAGGCATGAGAATAATCATTGCGGATCTCATACGGGATGGACACATCGATGTCCTTGTAACTACTGGAGCTAATATGGTTCATGATACAGTTGAAGCTCTGGGTCTTCACCACTATAAGGATACAGATTGTTCAAACGATATCCAGCTGAGACATGAATGTATAAACAGAATTTATGATGTATATCTTCCTGACCAGCATTTTGCCGATCTTGAGGAGTTTTTGCAAAGAGTTTATGCCGGGCTTCCGGAGGAAAAGCTCTCTATCCGGCAAGTCCTTACAGAAATAGGGAATAACTTGGATGACGACTCTTCCATCCTGAAAATCGCAGCAGAGATGGATGTTCCGATTTATTGCCCTGCTCTTCAGGACTCTGTGATGGGGCTTCAAGCATGGTTGTACAGGGAAGGAAATCCTCTGCATGTAGACGCATTTGCTGATATGCACGAATACATGGAAACATGCTATGAGGCTGAAAGTGCTGGTGTGATGTTGCTAGGGGGTGGAGTTCCAAAAAACTATATTCTCCAGTCCATGCTTGTGACTCCTAAGTCTTTTGACTATGCAATTCAACTTACAATGGATCACCCGGAAACAGGTGGCTTGAGTGGAGCAACTCTTGACGAAGCCAAGTCTTGGGGAAAGGTAGGAGAAAATGCGAAATCAGTGACGGTATACGCAGATGCAACTATCACTCTTCCGATCATTGTCGCAGCTGTGCGGACTCGTCTTGTAAAAGATGTGATTTAATGGAAAAGAATACGTGTATAATTCTTGCTCTGGACGTACTCGAGAGGGAAGAAGCACTGAGAATTGCGGAAGATGTTCAGGAATTTGTAGATGGAATAAAAGTAGGTTATCCCCTAGTACTTGCTACAGGGCTTGGAATTATCAGGGAACTTGCCAATTTTGCTCCTGTAATTGCAGATTTCAAGGTTGCAGACATCCCAAACACCAATCGCCTGATCTGTGAGCAGGTTTTTGAAGCAGGAGCAAATGCAATTATTGTTCAGGGTTTTACTGGGAGAGACAGCCTTGATGCCTGCATTGAAGTAGCTTCTGAGTATGGAAAAGATGTTTTTGTTGTAACCGAAATGAGCCATCCGGGTGGAGCCGAATTTCTGCAGCCTGCGCAGAAATAATCGCAAAGATGGCCGCTGAAGCAGGGGCTTTCGGGCTTGTTGCCCCTGCCACCAGGCCTGAAAGGGTAAAAAAGCTACGAAATATTATTGGAGACGAACTTGCTATTATAGCCCCGGGAGTGGGGGCTCAGGGAGGGACAGCATCTAAAGCGATTTCTGCAGGAGCAGACTGGGTAATTGTAGGAAGGATTGTCTATAGGGCAGAATCACCAAAAAAGGCTATTTGCGAGATTGTTAAGGAAATTGATACTGAGCTTAAAGGAGATAGCTAAAGAATACTTTTCTGAAATGTATTTCTTATTAAGATTTTGATAAATCCATAAATTTAGCTATATGCTTATTAATGGTATACACATAACTCGTAAATCGGATCTGTAGAAATCCTTAATTTGATGCAAATTGTCTCTATAACTTTTTTGTTTATATTGTATACTATTAATTTAATTTTAATCTCTTTTACTTGATAACGGAATTTCCTTGCCCTAAGTGTCTCTCGTAATTTTCTTTTAACTACAAAAAACATCTTCTCTGTTATATTTCTTTGATTACATTTGATTTTGTCAAAGACCAGGTTCAATTGCTTTCTGTATTTTCCACTTATTTTCTTCCTTTTTCTCTCTCTTACAGGTATAATTAAATCTGCTTTGATTTCTTCTCTAATTATAGAGAATTTCAATAAACTTCGGATTTTATTTCTTAGCAGTAATTTCTCATATCTTCCCATCAATTTCTCTATTTAATTCCTCTTTTTGGCTTTACTTTATTCTCAATTCTTTGATTTTAAAGATAGCTTCCGCTATCTTCAATATACTTTTTTTATTTTCAATTTCCTCAATTGATGGAGATTATAACAAAAAGCCGTACACAACATTTTTAGATTTACTCTTTTAACAGTAGTAACAAAAACTCTTCCTGCTTTGAAAATTTCTTTAGTTACTGAATTGATTCTTTCCCGTTGAACTCTTTTTGAGCTAATTTTCTTATTTCTGAATATATCCTTTATTCCCAGCGTATGTCCTTTGACTGCTCTTTTCATTGTTGCATTATACCCTTTAGTTTTTGCTCCAAAGTATCCTCTGTCCTTATAAACCACTTCATTTTCCTCTGTCAAATCTACATACGAATCATGTACTGACGCAGTTGTTGTTTGAATCTTCTGATCAGCTCATAATCTCTGTCTATTATATTATGAAGCTTATATCCAAAGTGAGACTTACCTCCCTTCTTTGTCCATGTTCCGTCTCTGTTTCTTCTTGTTTTTGCCTCATCTCTCTCCTTTTGCATGTCCTGAATCTGAATGGATAAAAGTAGCATCCTGAATCATTCCCTGCTTTATCTGTAAACCCAGAGCATCAAGTTGGCTTTGCAACTTTCCCTATATTTTCTTTGAAATTCTCGATAATTCTCTCCCTAAATAGCCATACAGTAGTACTGTAAGGTACGTATTCCGGAAATCCAAGGAATTTCCTAAAAGAAATTCGATCTATACACTGTTTCTCAAGTTCAAAATCAGAGAGACCATGCCATTGTTGTAAAACAAGCATTTTGAATATCACAATGACATTAGTTTCAGGTATCCCTCCTGAAACGGTTTTGTTAATATACATAGACTAAAGAATAATACGAAACGTTTTCCAATCAATTAAGGAAGCAATTTCAGAAAGCTTATCTCCAACAGATTCAAGAAGTTTATACTATTTTTAAGAGCAAAATCAGTAAGAGTTTTCATGAATATACATAAATATTGACAAATTTAAAGCCAACCATGCTCAAGAGCAGGGAGGTTATCGAAATTCTCTATAGAATGTATTTTTTCTGAATCGTATCCTTATCCATTACATAACAATCAGACTTTCTCATCTTATTTGATTGCCTTATCAGAGCACTTGCATGTTTGATTTCATGGTCTATTTTTTGGCTAATTTTCCATCCCAATATTACCTTTTTACTTGTATCTACTGATATTGAAGTTCTCAGGAAGCTTCTTCGAAGCTTCTCTGTTCTTCTGGAATAATAATTATAACTTGCATATGAACTCGTAAATCCTGTTGCATCAATCGCTGCAACAGAGGCATTTTCTCGATATGAGTAAAACAACTTTAGAATCCTTGACAGAAGAAGGTTAAACAGAGAGGAAGGAATCCTAGTTATAAACTTTTGAAGGGTAATGAGATGTGGAATCTTATCAAGAGCAAATTTTTCTTTTATATCCTCATAAAATCAATGAGTTCTACAAAATCTTGATAGGCTATACTAATATACCCTTTCAATAAAATCAGTACAAGAAGCTGATGCTGGGTATAAACATATTTTGAATACTTGCAGGAATAAAACTTCAGTCTCGAAGACTGAACTGTTTCAAGGCTAGTATCAACAAATTTAATGTACTTATTAAATTTTAATATTGAATATTCCTTCATTTTTAGTGAAAAAATAAGAAAATATTAGAACGGAATAGTTATAATATAGTGTAAAAGTCCAGTTTGGAGCATTTCTACAGAGCCCGTAAATCAGATGTTTATCAAAATATCTTTATATTAACCATTTGTTATTTGAATATAAATCAGATGCCTATGATGAAAAATTTAGCTGATTTTATGATGAACCCTATGAGTTCTGAGGCATCAAAATCGAGTGTCACATAAATTAAATATTAAGAAAACCACGAGTAGAATATTTAAACTAGTGAATGCTGAAAACTTCCTAAAGTCTGAAGAGCTTTCAGGATGTAATCTGGAAATTTTGAGAAAGTATTTCAGATATTTGAGGCATGAAGGGAATAGAGAAAGAACCGCTTTAAACCATATGGAGAATATGATATGGATATCGAAGGCGATTCATGAGTGCAATTTGGGAAAACTTACATAGGATGATCTGTATCTCTTTTTTGATGCTTTAGAAAACTATACTTACACAGATAGGGCAAGTAAGGTAAAGAAATATTTTAATCCAACAAAGGAAACTCGAAAAGTATCTTTTAGGAAGTTCTTAAAATGGAACAAGAATTACGAGCTTCATGAAAAAATAAAATGCAAACGACTCAAAGGACAGAAGCTTCCTAAAGACATCGAGTGTAAAGAAGATATTGTAAAAATGACTGAAGCAGGCGGCAATAGTCTGGATAGAGCCATTATAGCTTGTTTTTACGAGTCTGGCGCCAGAAGAGGAGAACAACTGGCTGTTAGCTCAAAAACATAGAGCTTGATGAATATGGGACTGTGATTACATTCCCGGAAGGTAAGACCGGAGCTCTGAGAGTTAGATTGATTTTCTCTGCTCCATACTACGGGAATGGATAGATGATCACCCCAGAAAGGATGACAGAGATGCACCTTTATGGTGCACATTGGAAAAAAGGGATCGCTATGGAATGTGCTATAAAAGAAATACTGAGGGGTTCTACACCGCGCGTGCAGGAACTCTTAAAAGAACTCTTAAATAAGGCATTTTCAGATAGATCTTCTGAATGGTTTAAGGATAGTATGTTTCCTCCGGTTGGAAATGAAAATCTTTCTGTAATTGAAAGACGCGCCATAAGCTTCAAAATAATGCTTGAGGCAATGGCTTCAAAAGAGAACTCAAAAACTACAAATACATACAGAATAAAAGAAAATGAACTTATTGTAGGAAACCTTCCAATGGGTTCTGTAGGCTTTGGAAAAGTTTATCCTCAGTACCTTACAGAGGAAGAAAGAAGACTTATCTCTGTAGCCAACAGGGATATGCAGTCTACATTCGGTCATAATATACCTGATCATAAAAGGGTATTGGATAAAGGTATCAACTGGATAATCCAGCATTGCAAAGAGAAAATAAATGAAACAAAAAAATGGTACTGAAACCAGTGAAACTAGAAAGAATAAAAAACTCGAATTTTACAAGTCAGTTATTATTTGCGGCGAGGCACTCATAAATTATGCAAAAGCATTTGCTGACCTTGCAGACAGCTATGCTGATACGGAAAAAGATGCTTCAAGACAAACAGAACTAAAAGAAATTGCTAGGATATGCAGAAGAGTGCCTGCAAATCCCGCCGAAACATTCCATGAGGCAATACAAAGCGTTTATTTTGTACATCTGGCACTACATAGTACATTGGATTATATATCTCTTGGAAGGCTTGACCAGACACTTGATCCATATCTTCAGAAGGACTTAAAAAAAGGTACAATTTCGGAAAGTAAAGGTTTAGAACTCTACGAATGCCTTCTTATAAAATGTGCTGAAAGAATGAACACAAACCCCGAATACTTCTTAAAATATGATCACTCTTCATTTGGAGGAGTATTTGGAGACAGCCCCGTATTCCTTGATCAGATAGCATCTGCAAATAATTTTCTTCAGAATATTGCATTAGGCGGTCTTACAAAGGACGGAAAGGATGCATCAAATTTGAGTACTATTTTTACTATTTTAATACTGAAGGCATCCGGCAATCTGGGTCTTCCAACTCCTATAATAAATATCAGACTAAATAAAAAAAGTTCTTCAGAAATCATAAATGAAACAGTAAGGTCACTGAGGCATGGCAGAAACGGTATGCCTGCTGTGTTCAATGATGACATAATAGTAGATGGGTTAAGCAAAAATGGAATACCTATAGAAGAATGCCGCGACTATGGGGTTGACGGATGCTGGGAGCCTATTTTGAACGCTAAATGTGACTGGGTTTTCGGAATGGTAAACTTTCTTACAATACTCGAATGCAGTTTGAATTCAGGCTGTACCTTCAGTATTGATTCAAGTTTGTTAAGAGGTGGAAAAGCCAGTTATATAACAAAAAGTCCAGCAGAAATAACGAAGTTTGATGAACTCCTGGAAAATGTGAGAACTCACATTCAGTTCTTTGTTGACAAAACTGCTCTCCAGGCCTATTCATTTTATAGCGTAGAGGGCTCTGTTAATCCGACCCCTTTTTATCTTCACTTCTTGGAGGCTGCCTTGAAAAAGGAATGGATAAGACATGGGGCGGTACACAATATCACATTTCCGGTCTTCTTGCTGTTGCAATGCCTAACTGTGCAAATGCCCTTGCAAATATAAAGAAATTTGTATTTGAGCAAAAGAAATATACACTGCCTCAAGTTGTCGATGCTCTGAAAAATAATTTCAACGGCTATGAAGAAATGAAAAATGCCTTCTGGAACGATAGTAACAAATTTGGAAATAACGTTAAAGAAGTTGATGCAATAATGAAGCAATTATTGGACTTCTCATATAATGCAGGGCTTAAAGCAAAAAAACTAGGTGATGAAACTTTTATATTAAATCCGAAAAAAGACTTTAAAAGAATTGAAAGCAACCGGACTATCTGCCATTATGAAGGTCAGTCAATGCATAAAAAATACGGTGATGATTTTAATATGATATTCAATTTGGGCTGCGGTACATTCGGTCAGTACACCCTGATGGGCAAGAGTGTAGGAGCTTCGGCTGACGGCAGATGCAGTGGCAAGCCTGTTGCAGCAAATTTCTCACCTGTAACCGGAACTATGAAAAATGGGATAGGAAATGCCCTTGCTTCATTGAAGAATTTGGAATTGGGCAGATTCCCGGCAGGTGTTGCTGTTGACTATTGTATTGATGATACTAATGGCGAAAATGACGATGCTTATTTTGAGAACATTGTAAGAGAATTCATAGAAGAAAACGGTAGTATCATGACTTTGACTTTTGCAAATACAGATGAACTGAAAAACGTATTCCAGATGTGTGAAGGAGTCCGAAATAAATTCCTTTCTTCGGAAGCATTGCGTCCGTATTCGCATATAGCAGTCAGAGTCGGAGGTTTTAACGCGCCATTTATAACAATACCAAAAGAGCAGCAATGTACATACTTAAACAGGATTACTAAATAATATTATAAGCTTTATATGAGTAATTGGTAATACGAAATACTTTGATATTTTATGGAACTCTACGAAAGATGGCCCTGGTACCAGGGTTGTCCTTTTTTTACAGGGCTGCTCATTGCGTTGTGAATGGTGTCATTCTCCGCATTCTCAGCCCAAAGATGCTCCTGTGCTTTTTTATAGAGAGTACTGCACAAGCTGCGGCATATGCCAGGCTGTCTGTAAGGCAGGTTGCATCAGCTCCAATCAAAAGGGTTATACTTTTGACAGAACCGCATGCACAAGGTGCGGCAAATGTGTGCTGAATTGTAGTCAGGAAGCTCTGGTATATAATTTACGAGAAGATACACCTAAAGATATTTTTGATAAAATTATGCCTCAGCTAAAGCTCTTGAGAAACTTCGGAGGTGTTACCTTATCAGGCGGAGAACCCATGCTACAGTATATTGAAGCTCAAGAACTATTAAAGCTGTGCAAAAAAGCGGGCGTCCATACTGCAGTCGAAACTTCCGGATCCGTAGACTTAAAATGCTTTGAGGAACTGATTGAATATGTTGATTGTTGGCTTTTTGGTTTAAAACAGACGGATGTTGATAAGTGCCACGCCATGACAGGTGCAGACTTTAATAGCATAAGGGAAAATCTATCATTTCTTGCTGGTAATGTGCCTTCTAAAATTATAATAAGAACTCCAATAATTACAGGGTTTACCGATGACATTTGTAACATTCACGGAATATCTGAAATAATGTTGTCATATGGTTTGAACACTATAGAGCTGCTTCCATACAACCCTTATACTGGACATTATTACTTGGCAATGGGTAAAGGCTTTGATGAGCAAAAATTCGAAATTCTTGATCAGAATAGACATCAGGATATTGTGAAAATTTTTGAAGGCAAGGGGATTAGAGGGAAGTTGCTTATATAAAATTGCTAAGGAGTATTAATTTAAAAATTGGAGGTAATTAAGATGAGAGAACTAATAAAAAATTTCAAAGCCATCTGGAATAAATAAATGAAAGCATTCCCTGGTCTAGACAGGCACCCATGATACAAATTAGTCTTTTTATTGCTGTAGCTGGTTTAAATAACAAAATATATGCAATGGGCAGAGAATTCACCTATCAGGACATTACAAGCCGTTTGGAAATTGTAGATCCCATTTCTGGAGTAGGGACCGCAAAAGCTCCTATGCCTACAGCAAGGACAATGCGTGCAGCAAGTGCAGCAAATGGTAAGATATTTGCGGATCCAAAAATAGCTTTTGTTGGTGAGCTTTGGAATGAAGAGGCTAAATTGAAACTGAGGGGATAGGTACTCTTTCCATGTAATTAAAAACTATTTGATAATCAAGGGGTACTAGAGAAAAAAGAGTTCTAAGATAATTAAAATATTTAATTTTGAACAATTTTATATTAAACAGGCAAATGGAAAAAAACCCGTTGCTTGCAGAAAAGTGTGACACCTTAACGTTGATTTTGTTAAAAATATTAAGTATTAATATATTGTTAATGAAATGCAGTATTAATAATATGAATAAGCATAATTTAGTGGTTATAAGTCTCGATCAAAATTTGCTTTTATTCATCTACAAATAATTTTACGTTGAGTGCTTTGTTGCCTAAAATTTACTTTATAGGTTCTCCAGAATTTGCTTTTTTTAAATCACAAACTTTATTAATATAAACGCAATTTAATTTGTTTTAATTTAAATAATATTTACTTGATTTGATATTTCTCGGTGATCCTATGCATATAATGGAAGGCTTTTTACCGATATTTTGGTGTTTAGTGTGGTTTGCAGCATCAATACCAATGATCGCATTTGGTGTTTACAAACTGAACAAGTTAGTAAAAGAAAAACGCGAGATATTACCTGTCCTCGCTGTCGCAGGTGCATTTATCTTCGTACTTTCCTCCCTAAAAATGCCTTCCGTTACAGGAAGCTGTTCCCACCCTACAGGAACAGGTGTAGGTGCAATCATTTTTGGGCCTGCGATTACTGCAGTTCTGGGGACTATTGTGCTGATATTCCAAGCTTTATTCCTTGCCCATGGAGGGCTTACGACTCTTGGAGCAAATGTATTTTCCATGGGCATCGTTGGTCCTATGGTGTCATACCTAATTTATAAAGCCGGAATGAAAGCCAAAATTAACTTTTATTTTATTGTTTTTCTGGCTGCAGCTTTCGGAGACTGGGCTACTTATATTACAACTTCTACGGAACTTGCCTTGGCATTTCCTGCAGGAGGACTCCTTAATTATATGGGTTTCCTCAGTTCATTCAGCAAATTTCTTGCAATCTTCGCAATTACTCAGGTACCCCTGGCAATCGTCGAAGGCGCAGTTAGTGCCCTACTATTCAAATACGTGATTGAAGTCAAGAGTGATATCCTTGTTGAAATGAAAGTATTGAACGAATCTTTAGTTCGCAAACTCAGGGGGCTTTCTTCATGAGCAGAAAACTTGAATTTATTGTGATTGCTATAATTCTGATTTTTGCAGCTCAGTTCTTTTATACGTCTTCTACCACACATGCAGACTATAGAGGAGCTGATGACAAACCTGCAGATGTTATTGATCAAATTACAGGTGGGGCTTACAAACCCATTGCAAAACCTATCTGGAGACCGCCAAGTAATGAAATCGAAAGTCTGCTTTTTGGCCTTCAGGCAGCTACCGGCGCAATAATTATCGGTTACTTCCTTGGGTATTATAGAGCAAAAAATCGTTTTGAAAGCGATTTCGGTATCCAAAGGGACAAAAAGCTGCAAAGGGACGAAGAAATTCAAACATAATAGATTATCCTTAATATTTAGCCTTTAGAGGATTCAAAAAATCCTAAATTTTGGTCGATTATTTGTAAAGAGCATCCATTTAATTTATTGAGCTCAGAGATTTATCGAAATACACTTTAATTTTTAGTTGGCTAAGCTCAATTGAAACAGCGAATAATTTTTTAATTTTCATCCATTTATCCGCAGGTTTCCCAATGAACAATATTCTTGACGACTATGCTCTTATTAGCCCTCTAAGGCACCGAAACAACTGGTTGAAACTGGCAATAGTTTTCTTCGGATTAATTGTAGGAGTCTCATGTACATCACCTATCACTCCTGTATTCATAGCTCTCTGTATGAGTTTTACGACAATTGCTTTTGGGAGGGTGTCTCCTAGACTCTATTCCAAACTTTTACTTGCGCCTATGGGCTTTGCAGCTACTGGTATCCTTATAATTGCTTTTTTCTCAGGTTCGGGACAGGAGCTGTTATCCTTCAAACTTATAGGTCATCCTTTTTCGATAAAGGCAGATGGACTTGAGCTTGCTCTTCTAGTCCTTTCTAGGTCCTTAAGTGGGATGTGTTGCCTTTACTTCCTTGCACTGACAACACCTATGATCGAACTCTTTGCTGTTTTCAAAGCTTCCAGATTACCAGAGTCTCTGATCGAGCTTACTATGCTAATTTATCGTTACATCTTCGTCTTTCTTGAAATTGCCATTTCCACAATGTATGCCCAGACAATAAGATTAGGATACTCGAATTTCAGGCGTTCCATTAATTCTATTAGCATGCTTACAAGCACACTTTTTATAAGATCTTGGGAACAGGGAGATAAGCTCTTCCTTGCAATGAATTCCAGATGTTATAACGGAAAAATGACTGTTTTCGAAGTTCAAAAGCCTATAAAAGCAATAGAATTGCTTTTAACTTCTGTTTATTTCATCTCGACTATTTCACTCTTTTATTTTACAAAAAATATATCCATTGTTTGAGGTAACATATTGTGATCATTCTTGAGACTAGAAGCCTTAAATATACCTATCCAGACGGGACTGTAGCTTGTAAGGATCTGAATATTGAAATCAAAAAAGGGAAAAAGGTCGCTTTTGTAGGGCAAAATGGCTCAGGAAAGTCCACACTTTTTCTACTTATGAATGGGACCTTAAAGCCTGACGAAGGTGAAGTTCGTTTTCATGGAATTCCGTTTAAATATGATTCAAAGTCCCTCAGAGAAATCCGAAAATCCATCGGAATCGTTTTTCAAAATTCTGATGACCAGATCTTTGCTCCCACTGTATACCAAGATATAGCTTTTGGGCCTGCAAACCTGGGTTATTCAAAAGAAAGAGTCGATGTCTGCGTGAAGCATTCCCTTGAGCAAGTTGGACTCTCTCACTTGCAGGACAAGCCTCCCCATCATCTCAGCGGAGGCCAGAAAAAAAGGGTTGCACTTGCTGGGATTATGGCAATGGAACCCGAAATAATCATTCTGGATGAACCCCTCTCGAATCTTGATCCGATTGGTGCGGATGAAATAATGGATCTGCTTAACGAATTTAACCAATTCGGAACCACTATCATAATCTCCACTCATGATGTGGATCTGGCATATCGCTGGTCTGATTATGTGTACATCATGTCAAACAGCAAACTTATAGGCCAAGGAACACCTATCAGAAGTTTTCAAAGAGCAGGAACTTCTAAAAAAAGCAGGCCTCCGTCAGCCAACTACTCTTGAAATTTATTATGAAATAGAACGACGAGGGCTTGCTTACGGGAAAAACTCCCCAAAAACAGTACCAGAGCTTGTTAATACCTTCAAACCACTAGATCTTATGTGGGTTGATGTTCCGCCAAAGGTCAAGGAAGGAGACAGTCTGAACCTTGGAGTTATGTATGGGGATTATGCAACTCATTCCCCTTACGAGGCCATTAATGCTAAGGTTCTGCATATCCATCCCGATGGAAGAGCCATTGTTGAATTGAAGCGTAAGGGCATTAAAGCCGGTGGAGTTTTACTTTATGATACTGACAATTATTCCCTCAAAGAGATACGACAAATCCTGAAAGAGGGGGAAATGGTTTTTGTAGGGGCAATGGGCAAGAAAAGTAAAACTTTTGCCGAAAAGAACGGGATCCACTTAGATGTCACCTCAGGCGTTATAGACAAATCGATCTTAATGGCTCTTTGTGGAAAGCGTTGCCTTATCCTTGCAGCCGGTGGTATGGTAGACCACGCTCTGAGAAGAATAAGAGAATACGTGGAAAAAAGTGGGATAGAATTTACTATGGGTATTGTCAACCGGGAAGAAAGCTGCAAGTGGCTTGAGGAATCAGATGATGGACCTGAAATTCTTGAGCTATGATTATAAACTAGAACTTACTCAGTTTACTGCTTTGAAAATACTTCTCAATCCTCATAATTTTGATACTGAATGCATCGATTCCAAACATGTGCATAATTCAGAAGATAATTACACTTTTGTGCTCTATTCATACTGTCTGACCTATGCACTCGAGGAACAAAATTAAGTATAATGAGTTGTGGTTAAAGCTGCGTGTGAGACAGTTTAAAGTTTAATTGTATTGATTTCCCATCTCAACTTCTTTGGTCCTATAGAATTTATGTTGTTGGGAGTTCTGTAAAGTCAATGAGATGTTGAGAATCCCTCGCTCTAACTTCAAAAATAGCTAGGACTACTCAGTATCCAAAGACTTAACAGAAACATATTCACCAACTCCAGCTGGGAGCCTCAATTAATCTACTAATATCATTTTCTTTTCATCATTATGTATATTTGTAACTATTCAATTTACCAAAAATCAGTTGGAATATATTTATTTTGATGCGATAAATACTTCTAATTATAACTGATGGAAAAATTAAGAAAAATACTTTGAAGGAAAAACAATATTCAATATTGACTTTATGTAAAAATAGTGAAAATTGGTAAAATTTTGCTGAATATCTAAGCCAGTTGATGAAGTACTGAAGTTGGACAAAAGGACAAATCTCAGTTATTTTTAAATTTAAAACTATCGAAAATCTGAACTCGAAAAATTAATAACTGCTTCTTTTTATGGTACTCAAATTAGTTTAGAAGATACTCATTAAATTTTCAACATAGTATTGAGATTCATTATAAATCTTGATTTTTTTTGCTTTCATCCATACCTTTTAATATTGCCAATACATTAATTAATACGCATCATGCATTCAAAATCATATTCAGGTGACTTTAATAATGTATTCTAATCGAATCAATGCATTACCACCATATCTTTTTTCAGTTATCGATGAATCAAAGGATAGACTGATTGCGGCAGGAGTGGACGTTATTGATCTTGGAGTGGGAGATCCGGACCTTCCGACATACCCGCACATTGTAGAGTCCCTACGAGAAGCGGTTTGTGACCCAAAAACACATCACTATCCTTCTTATGCTGGGATGCAGGAATTCAGAAAAGCTGCAGCTGAATGGTGTGAGAAATATAAGGGAATTGAGCTTGACCCTGCGAATGAAGTGCTCGCTCTAATCGGTTCAAAGGAAGCTATTGCCCACATTCCTATCGCATTTATCAATAGCGGGTGATGTTGTGCTTTATACAGATCCGGGTTATCCGGTTTATAAAATTGGAGCTCTTTTTGCGGATGGGGAGCCATATCCTCTTCATCTAAAGGCCGAGAACAATTTCCTGCCTGATCTCGACTCTATTTCGGAGGAGGTCCTGCAAAAAGCGAAGCTTTTCTTTTTCAATTACCCTAATAACCCAACTACTGCAACAGCTGACATGGTATTCTTTGAGAAAGTTGCAAAGTTCTGCAAGAAACATGGCATCATTGCAATACACGATAACGCCTACTCCCAGATTACCTACGACGGATACAAAAGTCCCTCTTTTCTTGCAGCAAAAGGGGCAATGGACATCGGAATAGAACTTTATTCACACTCAAAGACATATAATATGACGGGGTGGAGATTAGGATTTGCGGTCGGAAACAAAGCTATTATACAGGGGCTTGGAAAGGTTAAATCCAACATAGATTCAGGTGTATTTGATGCTATTCAGATTGCAGGCATTGCAGCTCTCAACTATCCCCAAACCAGTGTTGAAGAAATGAATAAAATTTATGAGGACAGACGGAATGCTCTCATCGAAGGACTCCAGGCTATGGGTCTTGAAGTAAAGCTGCCTAAAGCTACTTTCTACATATGGGCTCCTGTACCAAAGGCCTTTAACTCAATCAGTTTCGCAAAACTCCTGCTTGAAGAAGCCGGAATCGTTGTAACTCCGGGTGTCGGCTTCGGAGAAGCTGGAGAAGGTTACATCAGGTTTGCTCTCACTAAACCGGTTGAGAGAATTAAGGAAGCTGTAGAAAGGATGAAGAAGTTGAGCTTATAACGATCTCGAATGTCATCTTGGTAGGAATTTTGCATGAAATAATTCAGGTGGGTAAAATCTGACCTACATTCTACAAATTTATGAGGAAGTATAATTTGTTAGTCTATTTAGCCATTGTTATTTATGTAAGTTATATTAGTTTTTAAGTTATGCTATGTTAAGAAATATGGTTCTGTTGTAAAAAATTCAAAAAAAAATGTAAATCTATAAGTAATGAATAAAAATCAGAATATTCAAGGAAAATGCACTAACATTATAAAACTATGTCAAACAATCAATTAATGTATTTGACTTCATTAAGAACAGAGTAATTCAAATTATTGACTTGTCTTTTTTTAATCATATTCATAGCTTCAATTCTTTTTAAAGTTTTATTAGCAGATCGAAAAGACTGAAATCCTAACATTGGATTAACGATTCGCTTTATAGATCTGTGATCTTTTCTATAAGTTATTCAAATACTTGATTTGTCGAATGCCTACGTTTTTAGGTAGTATTTTATCAATTTTTAGTTTATCTATAACAGGTGGATAAGCTTGATTCTTATCAACGGTTATTAATCTTGGAATTTGATTATGATTAGAACTTGAAGCTTTCTTAAAGAATTTCTTCGCTGCCTTTCTATCTCGTTTTGAACTTTGCATGAAATCAATTGTATCTCCATTTGAGTCAACTGCTCGGTAAAAATATTTCCATTTACCTTGTACTTTGATATAGGTTTCATCAACTCTCCAAGAATCATTTGTTGGTCTTAAATGTCTTCTTATCCTCTTTTCTATTTCAGGGGAATATCGATGTACCCATCTCATGATTGTTGTATGGTCGACTTTTATTCCCCTTTCTGCCATCATTTCCTTTAAATTTCTATAACTTAATGCATATTTTAAGTACCATCTTACATTTAATAGGATAATTTCCCCTTCATAATGCTTCCATTTAAAGGAATTAGATAGCATGTTACTATCTTTGGTTTTCTTTTTATTCTATTGTATCAGTAGAAAGGATTTTTTGCAACGGAATCCTCTATCCTTTATCGCGAAATTAATGTCGTTACCGATTAAATGCCAAGTAAATGCAAAAAAATAGCAAGAAAAAACATAAGCAATTCTATTAAATCCCAATTATATCGATTTCAAATTAAAAATAATCCTGGGAAAAAAATCTGGGGACTAGAAAATATAAAAGATCTAATAACCAAAAAAGGAAATTATACATATAGCCCAAAATTAAAAGAGATATTCAGAGTAGGAAAAATGCTAGTAAATTTTGGGACTACAATGAACCTGAACTTGCTCCAGAGACTTGGGTACTCATTCTTGAAAATGAAATGTGATATCAACCGAAGACTATGCAGAACCAAAAAACTCAATATATATATATCAAATCTAGAAAATTACACCTCTTTCCTACAATTGCCGTGACATTTTCAGAGTCACAGAATAAATAATATATTTGTTATTATGTGACAAAAACATTAATTAATTTTCAATTAGTAGCAAATTGTAGCTACAAACAATATATGTATTTATGGTAGTTACTTGAAAACTATAAATGTGATAACGTCAAGAATAATGGGAAGATTTGAAATAGGATATAAATAGAATCAGGCTAAACACTTCAGAGAATGGCTGAGATATTTTATTTCCCATTTCATCCTGTAGCTTGGAGGCCTGTCACTGAAAGAAAACCTTATAGGGATTAAATCCACATTTATGAGCTATTTCAAAGAGCGAGAAGCTGAAATTAGTGGTTCTCTCCTTGCCGTACTGTCTGGGGAAAACATACTTTTTCTTGGTCCTCCAGGAACGGCAAAAACCCAGCTCGCAAAAAACATATGTCAGTCCATTGAAGGAGGAAATTTTTTTAATTACCTCCTTACAAGCTTTTCAACTCCAGAGGAGATATTCGGCCCTCTCTCATTAAAAGCTCTGGAAGAAGACGAATTCCGCCGAAAAATAGACGGATGTCTCCCAACTTCTCATATCGCTTTACTAGATGAAATTTTTAAGGCTAGCAGTGCAATACTTAACAGTCTCCTGACAGTCCTGAATGAACGCAAATATCATAATGGTAAAGAGATTATAGATGTTCCTTTGCTCTCTGTTTTTGGAGCATCAAATGAGTTTCCCGGGGAAGACGAAGGTCTTGAAGCTCTTTATGATCGTTTTCTGTTTAGGTACAGACTCACCTATATTCAGGACGATGAAAACTTCCGAGATCTTCTGTTCAGAGGTCATGACGATTTCATACCTTCTGTAAATATTCAAGTTTCGGAGATATACAAACTTCGAGAAAGCGCAAAAAGCATTCCTATTGACCCTGATGTTGAGCTTATTATGCTCGAACTTAGGAAAAATATTCAGTTTCAGGAGATTGAAATTTCGGACAGACGCTGGAAAAAATTTATCCGGGTCCTAAAGGTTGCGGCCTGCAGCAGTGGCTGTATGGCAGTAGACAGAACAATGGTACTTTTGCTCCAGCATATGCTCTGGAATCTGCCTGAAGAGAAAGAAAATATCCGAAAAAAGGTATTTGAACTTGTAGTATCTGGAGGGATTAACACGGAGAAACTGCGCCAAGAAGCAGACGACCTGCACGCTGCAGCAATCATTGCTCTGAAAAACGAAATCCCTGTAAAGGTTATCTGTGATAGCTGCGGGGAAGAATTCCTACTGAGACAGGAAATCGAAACACATCATCTATCACATAAGACCCACAGCTATACCTTAAAAAAAGACGGGATTTCTAAGATATATCCTTACGATAACCTAGTAACGGAAATTGATTCGATCAATGAAATGGTAGGAAAAAAAAGCACATTAACCTCAGCTCAGAAGGAAGTTTTTGAAACCGAAATCAATTCCGTGGTCAATAGAATCATGCGCGTAAAATGCAAGCTTGAAGGAGAAAGAGAACATCTCAGATGCTTGATAGAGAAAAATATCTGGCTTTCAATCCTTGACAGAAAAGAAGCTCTCATGCTTCATGATTCCAAAATTATTGAATTAATCGATATCGAGGCTATTATCTCGAAAACTCAAGCAATGATTGGGCTAGAGAACAGGAAAGTAAAACCGAAACCACAGCTTGCAGAAGAAAAAGCAAAAATTACTGTGGTCGATTCTTTCAGCAGTGTCAACAGTTTTATGAAAGAAATAGGGGCTCGATTAAGACTTAAATGAATCTTTCAAAAGATAATTTTAATGGATCATATCTTTGAGTTATTGATTTCTTTTTATATATTTCCCTGCTTTCTATACATCAAAGCAGAGGCAGATGGTTTCATAGGGTGCGAAATTGAATGCTTTTTCGCGGATCCTTTAATTAGGACATTGAGCTTAAATAGTTTGGATGTTAGAATCTCTACTCTCATTGTTATTTCACCTCTTCAGAAATCAGCGTTACAATTCTTTCTGATTATGAAAATTGAATTTTATTCTTTTTTTTGCTCTTCACTTTCTGTTCTTGTTCCTATTCGCAAAGTTGTCCCTCTTAAGACTCCAGGACTTGAGGGGTGGATATCTCTCTCACACTCTTGCCCAAGTTCACACTCCACTACAATTCCACGGAGCAAGCGACCCAGAATATCCGAACCTGTTATAATCCTTTTTTCCTGACCCCAGTAGAGGATAAGATCCTGGTCGATTACGTCATCTTCTGGATACTGCGGAAACACCTTAAATTGCCGGATTACTCTTTCAAGCCTGGTCTTCGGAGACGTCACCACAACCGGGAAATGGCAATAAGAAAGAGGAGGGAATGGACCTTTCTTGTAAACCGCATCACGAAGAAAATGGTCCGCATCAAGAACCATAATAGGCTCATCAATGGGACTAGTGATTATCACCCATTTCTTTCCAGAAGCTTCTATTTTTTGCAGAAAAGGGTCAGATGGTTCCATGCTAAATGTAGGAAAAACTGGCCGATTATTTTTGACAGGAAGAGATATTATGCTTCTTGGGTCTATTATCGAGCCTTCATCTGAAATATTAACGTCATCTATGGAGAGAAAATTCAAGGCCCCTCTTCCTTCAAAGGCATTAATATCGGATTTTCCAGATTCTATATGCTTTTCGAGCATAATCCTTACAGCATGTTCCTTGAAGAGTTCAAGTTTTTCTTTCCCAAGCCACCAGTCAAGGATAAGAGCCGTCGGTTTGGCCACAGGATAGAGAATAAACTGATAGAAACGAATTAGAGGAGTTAGTTTTGCCCCAAGTGAGAGAGCATTTCGCGAAAAATAAGCCTGAGGTGCAATTTCTCCGAAACATGTGATTCCAAAGGTCGAAAATAGGAAAGCTGATGTTCCTGTAAGTATAGAATCCGTAAGCAGGGTAATCAGAACATTTATGCCTATATTTCCCCAGAGCAATGTGGTAAGCAGAAAATTTGAGTCCTTTCGAATCTGCAGAATTTTTATAGCTTCTTTATTGTTTGCCTCGGCCTCGATTTCAAGCTTAAGTCTCCCAAGGCCAAAAATTCCGATAGTCAGCCCGGCAAAAATGGCTGACTGAATCAGACAGAGTGTTATCAATATCCAAGTAATCATTTCATTCATTATGAGTCTGTAACCTCTATAATATTCATATAAGTCACATCAAATGCCTTAAGCCATCGATAAATCTTTTAGATTTAATATAAATTTGGTATAAAAGCCTTGATTCTAGTAAATTTAATCTTATAATTCACCACTGTTAAAACCATTAATTTTTTTGAAATTTTTTGCATTTTTTAATGACATTAGAAAGTCTAAGATTAGCTTTAACGTAAATTTTTATTACCTTCTTCCTTCTCTTGGCAGAGTGAATATAGCTGTAATTAATCTTTATCTTATAAATAATTTCATTCCAAAATAAAGTTCTGATGACACATCCAGGTGCAAGTGACTGATGCGACGTCACAACTTTGATGTTACGGTGATGTCATTTAGTTACCTTTTCTGTAAGTTCAAAAACAGTGATGTGATAATACTTTTATCCTATATATCTTGAAATAGTTCTTTAAATATATAAATAATTAATCTATAAAACATATATCTTGGTAAGATCTAAAAGCTATTTCAAATAAAATGGCAGCATTAATAATTTTCTGTAACATCATAAATATAAACAAGTTATTGAGTAGATAAATATCGTATCTCAAGAACAAATTCCAAGCGGCGAGCAAAAATTTGACTTGAGTTCACAGCAAATTCGCACAACTATCCAGTTATAAGAAAGTAAAGGCACACTGAAATTCCTGCACCTGCAAAAGTTGCCAGTAAATTGACTCCGCTGTTTGAAAGTATACCGTTCTTTTGAAGCGTAGCTCCAAGTAGACTATCCATATTAGTTCCAAAAAAACCACCTACAGTTGCGATAAAGACTGAAAGCAGAAGGTGGTCAGACACCCCTAATACGTAAGCAAGCAATCCTATCACCGCAGAGGCAAAAGTTGAAGAAATTTCGCCAAGTAAAGAAACAGCTCCATCAGTTCCGGGTTTTGCAAACTTAAGAGTTGTAATCATCCTCGGTCTTTCTTTCGACGTTGTCCCGATTTCACTTGCCAGGGTATCACCGGTAGCTGTTGCAATCGCGCCCAGATACGCATAAACGATTGGAATACTATGTTCTGGAAAAATTCCAGATGCTATTGCCAGGATAAGGGCTGCAGTGCTATTAGAAAATACATTTTCGTAACTTCTGATTCCTTCCTTATTCTGTGCAATTCCTAGTGATTTTTTGTATTTATACTTATATCGAGTAAACCCCCCTCCTAGAATAAAAAAAATTAACAGAAGCAAGAACCAAGAAAGATCAGTGAAGACAATTATCAAGGCTCCAAGAAGAGCAGCACTTAGAAGAGCCGAAACGTCGGCAATTTTCGCCCTATAGGCCAACGCCCCAAGGAAAAAAGAGAAGGTGAAAGCTATTAGCATTTTTTCAGGAGGGACCCAGTACCTAAACTCTTCAAAAATCCACATCGTCATCCCTGCACCCAATGGTACTGATATATTTCTTTCTATTCTGGATGGAATCGACTCGAAAAGAGAGCCTGTGACTGCTCCTATTACGGCTATAAAGAATACCATATTATATGAAACCGAAATCTTTTCCCAGTAAACAATCCAGCACGCCGCAAGGAATGCCGCAACAATGCGAATCCCCAAGACAGCCGAACTCCAGAATATTGAGAAACTTCTCCTTTTAATCCTACTACATTTCAGCTTAAAATCAGAACCCGATTCATTTTCCACAAACGAAGAATTATGGTTTCCGACCGCTGCGACTGCAAAAGCGGCAAATACGATATATAAAGGATATGTGTATGAAGAATTTCCTGAAATAAAGGATACAAATAACATCAAAGATAGAGAAAAACAAAGACTAATGACATCCCTGTAATGGTAAATATGATTTTCCGAAAGACCTAATAGCTAGGAAAAGTATAATCGACAAGAGAAAAACAAGATTCTTTCCCGCAAAAGGGGCTATTAGAATGAGTAGAAAATATAGCATGTGGATTACAGGAATTCCGTGGTAGAAATTATCTCTTTTGAAGGGAATGGAAGCTCTGTTCATATAAGACATCTTTTACTTTTTACACTTTCAGGAAAACTAAACCGAATGGACTTTTATTAATAAATACATAGTTATTCCCCTTTCACTTTTATCCAAAAATACTTTCGCTTCAAGTTGTTTCATCTTATGTACATATTCACAATTCAAATAACTTCATGGATTATATATTCATAGACTAAACATATCGCTTCGTCTATGACTCACAAAACTTGTTAATTCTTCTAGGCTTGCCAAAATTTATCATTAATTCCACTAGTAATTTGCTGCGATTAATTCTATAACTTAAACAGCAACAGGCTATACATATTGATTCAAACAAACTTTTTCGATATTAGACTGAATTTGACTTACATCTTGGTTGGCTTAGATTGATGTTGCTTCCAACTTGGGATTTTTTTTCTTCGATTTTTCAGAACTTGTCCTTAAGATATTTTCTCTTGTATTCATCTATTGCCCGGTCTATTCGTAACCTAGTATTGCAGATATCTTCACTTTTCTGATCTATCTAATAATCTCACGATCAATATGCTTTCAGATGGACCCTGATTTCTTTGTTAGAGATTTCAACTTTTTTGAGTGGCATATTTTTTGTATTATCAGCATTCATCAAACAATTTGATTTCAATATTGTAAAAGATATAATTGTTTTTCCCTAATAGCTTTGAGGTTCTTTAGGCTTGCATACCACGTATCAAACTTGACGAATTTAAGTTTATATATTTTATATTGGCTTTATCAAAATATCATGGGAATATTATTCTTGGTTTTATTACTTCTGGAGTGGGAAATATCACAAATACCCATCCTTTAAGTCGTGGATAGAGTGAACATTGACCTTTATTTGTTTTCTTTTGACCCTCTAAATCGTCGCTTATTTGTGAAATGAGTTTTTGGCACCATTGTCAAGTGAGATCCCCTATCTCCACGGGATTTGATATGCATTGAAGTTAAATAGCTTTATCCATGTTTATGGCCATAACGTATTTCAAATCGTTTGGTGCCTGAGTATCGATACAACATATCCTACAATTAGCGATTAAAAAAGATTGATTGTCTGTAGTTACCGCTATTCGCATGGATCAAGGCGACTAAATTAATGCTATCTCAGCGATAAAAAATCAAATTCATTATTTCTAGAATTTCATCCGAGCAGCTCTCTATCGATATAGTCCAATAATTAAAAAGAGGTAAATCTCACAGATATTTTGAGCTTCAACTTGAATTTAAAAAAAGATATTGTGACGTGAGTCTATGGTCAAGTGACAAGCTTTATCGATCGTTGGAAATGCGACAGATAAACAATAATGCTTTAGAAAGGATTCCAATTCGCCTTTCATTTTTTTTCTTCTCGGGAATGCGGGCCAAATTTTTCTCTCTGCTTTATTTATTTGGCTCTATTTTTTCTTTTCTGGTTCACTATTCTTTGATTTTAAAGACAGCTTCTGCTATTCTTTAAGTATTACTTTTATTTTCAATGTCATCAATTGATGAAGATTATAATAAAAAGCTGTACATAACATCTTTAAATTCATTCTTTTAACATTATGAACAAGAACTTCGCCATCTTTGAATACTCTTCTTAGTATTTGCATAAATTCATTCATCCATGTCTCTTTCTAATCTGATACTCTTGTTCTTAATACATAATTCATTCCAAGAGTATTTTATTTTACTACTCGGTTCATTGTAGCATCATAAACTTTTGATTTGGCTCCAAAGTACCCTCTGTATTGAAACAACTTCATTTTATTCTGGTAGATCTACATGAAAATCATTAAATGATAAAGTAGTTGTTTCGAATCTTCTGTAATCTAATAGTCCCTGTATATTTATGTGATGTGACTTAGACCAGAAGTATTGATTTCAATGTTTTTTTATAATATTCCGTCTCTGATTTTAACTTTCCTTGCTTCATTTTCTTGAGATTTATCTGCTTTTGTATGTCCAGGATCTAAATGGAGAAAAGTAGCATCCTTGGTGATTTCGGGTTCCATTTTTAAATCAAGGCATTCAAGTTGGCTTTGGAACTTTGACTATTCATTTTTCTTTATATTTATCAATTATTCTTTTTCCAAATAACAAAACAGTGGTACTTTATTGTATCCACTCAGGAAAACCAAAAAATTTTATGACAGGAATTCGATCACCAAATTGTTTCGCAAGTTTGAAGTCTAAAGATCATGAAATTGCTGTGAAAAGAGCATTTTAAAAATAATTATTAAATAAAATCGGGTCTGCTTTCGGGAACTATTCTGCTAAATATAATGGATCCAAAAATTATACAAGTAGATATCCAACCAATAGGAATTAATCTCAGCAAGTTTGTTTTAATTAACTGAAGACATTTATATTCTTCTTTAAGCAAAAATAATTAAAAATTTTCATGAGCAAAAATAATGTTACGAGATTTAAACTACCAATACCTAAATGCAGATTAGGCATTCATTTTTATAGAATTGATCAATAACTCAAGAACGCGACTCATGAAAGAGATATCAAAAAGATAAGTTTTACCTGGAATAAAGACAAAAGAAATTCCAGATAAAGGCAAGGTTAAACAAAAATTTTTAATTTTCTTGATTTCGCTTTACTGCTGAGTTTTACTTTTCAATTATTAAATTACAAGATGCTTCTTATTATTTTTCTGGAATTTAGATTGATTGCGACCACGAAATGCTGGGAAAATCTAAATTTTGTCGATTCAAAAAATCTTAAGGAGCAAGAGCCGCATTGTACCCTTTGGCCAGGTTGTCATTTACATATACTACAGCTGCATTCGTTTTTTGATATGTATAGCCTTCGAAAACTGTTGGCAGATTATCAGCATCCTTCTGCTTAGTGATAACCATACCTGCGGAGATGTATCTACCTTCAGGGATTGTTACGCCAATAGCTGCTGATTTTGGCTCAAGTACACAATTGTTTCTCCTACATGTGGCTTAAAAACGAATGCTTGCATGCCAATAAATGTATCTTTACCTATCAAAGCAGGACCATGCACCTGATACTGATGTGCAAGAGAAACCCTTTCTCCCACGTAAACCGCGTATTTTTTACCGTCGGGACCAACAACAAGGTTATTTTCAACGAGCTTGCCGTGTTCGTCAATTGTCTCAAGTCCGTGAATCACAACTCCATCCTGAACATTACTATCTTTACTTAGGAAAATCGGCATTTCCTCGTCACCGCGAACAGATGCCATGGAGAAACCATTACATTCGCACCGATTGTCACGGCACCTATAACCGAAACCATGGATGGACAAAAGCTGTGTGATCAATAACAGGGCTAGTGGGCTTTGGATTCCATGGTGTCACAGCATTAGGTATGATGTTGGAAAACCCAGCATGATTTGCATTTTGTTCTTTTGTCCCATCAGTATGTGTGCTCGCGCTCACTGAGAGAGGCACTAAAAGAGCTAGAATCAGGATTGTAAAGATTTGCTTGTTAAACTTATAGAAGTTACACCTACTCTTTCTTTTAAAGCCTTCTTTACTCTACCCTCTTTACCGTATAATCCCATATGTTTTTAAAGAAAGCAGCTTTCAAAAAATGTCATTCCCTAAGGTAGAACAAGAAGCTCTAAGAAAGTAAAAAAGAAGATTATTGTACTTTAATTTAGTGATAGTATCTTCAACTTAGAATATTCAGCTTGTAGACATAAATATATATTACAAAATATATGAAAGCCATTCTCGAATAAGATGCAACTGATTCCAGTATCAATTCACTAACCTTCATAATTCAATCGGGCCTCAAAAGATGCTAGAATGAATATTGTACAATCGAAAAACAGTGAACTCTCAATATAATGTGTATAAATAAATAGATTAAGCTATGAAGGTTTGATAAATTTGTATAGTTGTCTTCGTTGGAATTTTTTCATCTCTTCGATACCAAGATCATTTTCTCGAATTCTATGGATCAGCCTACGACAATTTAGGATGTAACTAACTCGTGAAGTTACCACAAATCCAATTTTCGCAGATTACACAAAAATGGCATATATTTTTCTTAATATGGCAATAGATTAAAATTTAATCTAATTTTCAATGAATATATAGCTTGCAATGGACAAACGAATTCTAGATTTGGGTACAGTAACGAAATAACTATCACGACTTGTAAATGGAATCTTAAATGATCGTGAAGATCAGAGGTTCAATCTAAATCCTCTACATGTCAGATGAGCACCTAAAAAGTTAGCAATTTACATAATATAAGAAAATATTAATATGTATTACACAAATAATTATTATACTTACAAAGTAGAGATCAGGGATATCACCATAATATATTTAAGAAAAAAGAAAAAATGTGTGCACTAATAGTGTTGATTACTAGAAATAGTAGGCTCCAAAATGAATTTATATTAAAAAAATTGGGGAGATGTATATGAAAATAGATCACAATATAAAAAATGAGGTAAATATAGTAGAAAAATTAGTAATTTTCAGTGAACTTATTGTTTTGTTTCTGGTTATAAGCTCGTCAATCGCTATGGCATATGTAGGATTTTCAGAAGAAAACAAATCATCTGATAATCACAAAAATATTGTAAAACAAATTAAATTTTATCCAAAGTTTGGACTTGCACCAGAAAATCCTAAATTGGCCGAATACATAAAAAACAACAGATACAGTCAAGAGATTATAGTACCTTCACCTATAGATTTTAGTTATCTAAAAAATATTTCCAACAAAGGCTTAAACAGTTTAGCAAGCACACCTTTACCAACTTCCTATGATCTGCGGACATTGAACAAAGTAACCCCTGTAAAAAACCAGGGCCATTCAGCTACATGTTGGATATATGCAACTTACGGATCTCTGGAATCGAATCTCATGCCTGGACAAAACTACAACTTTTCGGAACAGAATATGAAAAATCTTCTTTCTGACAACTACACAAATGGTTTTGATCGCCGTTCAAATGGCGGAGGAAACTATTTAATGACAAGTGCCTATTTGACTAGCTGGGCCGGACCAATGAATAATAGCTCTGATCCTTGGAATCCAAAACTATACACCTCACCAACAGAACTTCCGATACAAATACATGTACAAAATATAACTTATCTTGCACTTAGGTCCAATTCTACAGATAATCAGGAGATAAAAGAGGCAATTATGAATTATGGCGGGGTTGGAACTTCAATTTATATGGATTATAATAATACTACAAACTGTAACAAAAATACATACAGTTATTACTATAATGGAACGTTAGATTCCTATCATGACGTAACCATTGTGGGCTGGAATGATTCTTATAGTAGAAACAATTTCTCCACAATTCCACCAGGAAATGGGGCATTTATCATCAAAAATAGTTGGGGTCCACAATGGGGTGATAATGGATATTTTTACATTTCCTATTATGATTCCAATTTAGGAAAACAAGGTGAAAATGTAGTATTCACTGCTGAACCACTTAATGATTATACAAACATCTACCAACACGATCCTCTTGGATGGACCGGATCATTAGGAGAAGGAGATTCCATCAATACATTTTGGGGTGCCAGCGTCTTTACTGGAAGATCTAACGAAACTCTCAAAGCAATAAGTTTCTACACTCCGGTCTATAACTCCAATTATACAATTAGTATCTACAATAATACGGGATCCAAACCCATTAGTGCATCTGGTCCTATTGTTACGCAGACTGGAACAATTCCAACTACTGGCTACCACACAATCCCCCTGAGTTCTCGAGCTAATATCCAAGCTGGCCAAAATTTTTCCGTAGTCTTGGAACTGACGACCCCTGAATATACTTACCCGATATCAATATCAAAACCCATAAGAGGCTATAGTAGTAATGCAAACGCAACTACGGGAGAAAGTTTTGCAAGTGCAGATGGAATTACGTGGTACGACATAACATCAGTGATACCAAACGCAACTATATGCATCAAAGCATTTACAGACCCAATAAATATATCTCAGATCAAGATTGACTAATATCAAATTTTGATTTAGTTCTCTATAATCATCTTGTGAGTGTTAAGGTGATAGTGCATAAAATTGTAATAAAACGGTGATCTAGACTAGATATGCTTTTACTTCAAAATATATATAAATCAGAACAAAAGAAACCGAAGCTAAATAAATCAAACTGTTGGCTCAACATCCTACTTTTTGCAGTGCAAGAAAAGGATAAAGAGCCAGTTATATTTTACAGAACTTTAGCTACACTTTCAAAACATGCAAAACCAAAAATGACTATAAAAATTAACTTCACTTTGCTAGTTGAAGATGTATTCTCCTCAATTGGCTAAATAATCTATGATCAATGTTATATGACTTTTTTTTAAAGCGCTTTTAACGGCATAAATCACATATTTTGCTATCTAATTTAGTGATGTGAGAAAGAAATTAATTTTAAAAGACAATGATTCTTATTAGTAGTATTCGTTGTAGCTTCATTGACAGCTATTACCCCAACAAATAAGATTTATTCAATCTATTTAGGCAATGTTCCTTCATTGTACAAAGCGCCTACTACCATATTTATTTAGATAAAGTTTTATTGTGCCAAGCTTTTAACTTTTGCAAATTAATTTCAATCGCTTTGAAATATGCTTTTTTTGCTTCATCTTGTTTATTTAATTTATATAAAGCCAATCCTTTATCTTTCCAAGCCATTGAATCCTGAGGGTTAATTTCAATTATTTTGTCAAATGCTTTGCTTGCTTCATCGTATTTATTTAATTTATATAAAGCGTTTCCTTTAAAGTGCCAAGCTATTGAATCATGTGGGTTAATTTCAATTGCTTTGTCAAATGCTTTTATTGCTTCATCGTATTTATTTAATTTATATAAAGCGTTTCCTTTAAAGTGCCAAGCTATTGAATCATGCGGGTTAATTTCAATTGCTTTGTCAAATGCTTTTATCGCTTCATCGGATTTATTCAATTTATATAGAGCAAATCCTTTATTGTTCCAAGCTGCTGAGTCTTGCGAATTAATTTCAATCGCTTTGTCATAAGCTTTTTTAGCTTTATTGTATTTATTTAATTTATATAGAGCAAATCCTTTATCTTTCCAGGCAGTTGGATTATGCGGGTTAATTTCAATTGCTTTGTCAAATGCTTTTATTGCTTCATCGGATTTATTCAATTTATATAGAGCAAATCCTTTATCTCTCCAAGCTACCGAATCATGCGGATTAATTTCAATTGCCTTGTCGAATGCATTTATTGCTTCATAGAATTTATTCAAAATAATTAGAGCAATTCCTTTATCTTTCCAAGCCATCGAATTCTGTGGGTTAATTTCAATTTCTTTGTTATATGTTTTTATTGCTTCAACAGACTTATTTAAATTAGAGATATTGTTTCTTTCGGAGTTTGAAATATCTGCAAGTTGTGCTGCACCTGTGATATTCACAAGGATAAAAAACACCAGCACAGTAATCTCTAAAAATGATAAGAAGGTATGCCTGTTACTTGATTTAGCATATTTTTCTTTGTTCATTTTAAGCCTCTAATTTTTGTTCAGATATTAATGCTGAAAAAAAAACTACAACTTGCTATATCCTATGGAAAATTTTGATAAATTTCTTATCTTCACGACTTATTTAGTTACTATTTATAAGCACATGAAGAAATTTATGGGTTTATCGAAATTTTATATAATTATATATGTAAAATTATAAGATCTTTTGCATATTTTTCTTTAAACTACGTATAACAGTTTCAACTACTTCAGTACATTAAATCCTATTTATATCCAATCATCAAGAACTGTATCGAGAGTAGATCCAGAAATGTCGAATGTTTCATTTATACCAATTTATTTTATAGACTATAGAGGATTTCGATAAACTTCGGATTTTATTTCTTAGCAGGAATTTTTCATATATTCCCCTCAATTTCTCTATTTAATTCCTCTTTTTGGCTTTACTTATTCTCAATTCTTTGATTTTAAAGATAGCTTCCGCTATCTTCAAGATATACTTTTTTTATTTTCAATGTCCTCAATTGATGGAGATTATAACAAAAAGCCGTACACAACATTTTTAGATTTACTCTTTTAACAGTAGTTACAAAAACTCTTCCTGCTTTGAAAATTTCTTTCGTTACTGAATAAACTCTTTCCCCTGGGACTCTTTTTGAGCTAATTCTCTTATTTCTTAATATATCCGGTTCTGTTGCAAAAAATCTGGCATTTTACAAAACCAATGAAAAACATCACAAATGGGATATTTATATGCCATAAACGGGTCAATAATTATACAAAAAGCACTAGTTATAGCCTAAAAAGATAGTAAAATTATTTTTGCAACAGAACCAGAAAAGCTTCCTTTATAAATGCAAAGTTTAAAAACTAGTAATGAAATTGTGAATTCCATTTTCCTGATCGAAGAGATAATCTTTTATGAGTGAAAAAACGATTCTACCAAATTTGGCATGATTGCAAAAAAACTTCATTGATAAAAGATCAAAACTTACCTTTTTTGTTAGTTTAAACAATGTGGATTTTTAAAATATTCTCATATTTATAAATAAGTAAAGATTTCATATACCTCCTTGCATAATGGGGAACAGTTAAAAAAAACTAATTTTAAAGAAATCTCAGAATAAGCGCGAAATCCCTACAACAGAACTAGGGGATTCAAAATGAGCTCAGTAGGAACTTACAACACTACATTTAATGACACTTCAGGATTAATCACCGTTTCTGTATTCTCACGCATATATAGTCCTCCGAAAGAGCATTGGATAGATGAAGAAATATTAGTCGGTGACGGTGATATGCTAACTATCGGCGGTGGTGGCCAAACTACTGATCAATCTCCTTATAAAGCATTATTGACTGCCTCTTACCCGAACAATGATCTATCTGGATGGGTGGTTAGTTCTAAAGATCACGAGTATCCTCATACACACGAGCTAATCACCCATGTAATCGGAATAAAGATTAAGGAAATGAGTCGGCAGCAGTTGCTAGAGTAAATGTACGTCAGTACGGCTGCTAGTGGAGTGGCGTCACATCCTGAAGCTGAAACTGGTGTTCCATCTGATAATTTTGTACTAGTTGGTGGGGGGTTCAGGGTAGATTGGTATGGAGCTGGGAACATTGGAACAACTTCCTTCCTTATAACAGAGTTTTCTTGGAAGGCTTGTTCTAAGGATCACGGTATCTCAGATGCTATCAACGATGCAAAAGCAAAAGCTATAAAGCATAATGTTAAGGTGAATTTTGTAGTTGGAAATATATTACAGATGGAACGATTATTCACAGAAGCTGAATTTGATATCGTTATTGATTCGGGTTTGTTTCATGTGATGACGGATGAGGAAAGGCCAGTTTTTGTATGACAGATACATAGAGTGCTAAAACCAGGCGGCAAATATTTCATGCTCTGTTTCTCGGATAAAGAGCCCGGAGACTACGGGCCCAGGCGGATTTCAAAAGCTGAAATAGAGCGTACTTTCACGCCATTTTTTAATATCTATATATAAAAGATGCGGCTTTCGATTCTGGAGTTGGACCATGTAGCATTAAAGCATACCTGTTGTTAGCGAGAAAGAGTTAATTAGATTAAGCTAGAGATTTAATGCTCCATCTATGAAGTTTCATGAAATCTTGGATAGGCTTTCTATTAGCAGTTAGGATGTAGGAGATCTAGTATCCCCGTCATTATTTTTCAATCGTTTTTTTTCTAGGTCTCCTTTATTCAGCGTTACTGTTTTCTCCCTCATGATTATCCCTTCAGCTGCCATAATCCCAGTAGCAGCTGCATTGACTATGTCCCTTGAAAGTCCTGCACCGTCTCCTGCAGCAAAAAGGTTTTTGATACTGGTTTCCATTTGCCTGTCTACGTTTAGGTGCATTGCGTAGAACTTGACTTCAGGAGCGTACAGTAGAGTTGAGTCTGAAGTAACACCAGGGATGATCTCGTTTAAGGTCTCAAGACCTTCGATTATATCCATAACTATTCTGTGAGGCAGAGCCATTGAGATATCACCGGGAGTGACATCTTTGAGCGTATTTACAACAAGATTTTTAACAATGCGTTCTTTTGTGGATCTTCGGCCGCGCCTAAGATCTCCCATGCGCTGTAGAACCGGTTTTCCCCCGCCGATTGTAGTTGCAAGCTTTGCAATTGAACGAGCATATTTAGTGGTATTTTCTATTGGCTCGGTAAGTTCAACACGCACAAGGAAAGCAAAATTTGTATTTTCCGATTCTATGTTTGTCAGAGAGTGGCCATTCGTTGCTATAAAATCCTCATATTCTTCTTTTACTACAAAACCATGCTTATTGGTACAAAAAGTCCGAACAAAATCATCATAACGGCGGGTCTGGATGTGAAACTTAGGGTCGCGGTTGATTTTCGTTACTGGATCCATAACAATTGCAGGAATTTCTACTCTTACACCTATGTCAATTCCACCATATCGAGCTTTTATCCCATGTTTTTCAATCATTTCCGAAACCCAATTGCAGCCTCTTCGCCCTGGAGATAGGAGCACGTAATGAGCGGGAATTAGCTGCCCACTAAAGAGTATAACGCCTTTTGAGGCTCCTTCTTCGATCAGAAGGTCTTTTACCTCTGTTTCAAGCATGAAGTCCACTCCTTTATTAATAAGATCCTGTTTGAAGCGCCCTATTACTGCAGGAGCATTATCCGAACCTATGTGTCGCTGTTTTATATCGATAAAACGAGCTCCTACAGCTGCAGCTCTTCGCTTTAGCTCCTCGATATCCGACCCTTCAGACAGCATAACTTCATGGGGAGCTCCGAATCCAAGGAAAACGTTATCTACTTTTTCAACAAGTTCCCAAGCTTCAATATTATCTCCTGTCAGAGCTGACAGATCCCCTCCCACATCTGGCCTCAAGTTCAGAGTTCCATCTGAAAAAGTCCCGCAGCCTCCTACCCCACACATAATGTCACACGGAATACAGTGCATGCAGTAGGTATGAGCCTTCATTGGACACAGGCGTTTTTCTATATCTCTGCCCATATCCACAATAAGTATTTTGAGCAAATGGGTCATAGAGAGCTCGTAGGCTGCAAACATTCCAGCAGGCCCTGCTCCTATAATTATAACATCATACCCCGAATTGATCTCATTTTTCTCAGAAAACTGATTTTCAGTATCCATGCATAACACCCTTTTATGATTCCTGTTGAACGTTTGAGTGATCTGAATTTTTCAATAGATAGCGTTCAAAAATGTTAAAATATTCAAATTTCAGAAAAAAATTCTTTTAAAGTTCCCTATCAATACTACTCATTAAAATAAAATATCACCCATCTAAAAGTCATCAAAAAGATATCTTATATTGGAATAATTTCGCTGTGAAACTTTTTTAATTTTCTAGATTCCACAAACCAAATAATCCAATCCAGATTCAAAATTTATTTGTTCTGACAAACTGTTTAAGAAAGCATTTTTTGGTAATTCCAGTTTATCAAATTCAAAGGCTTTGTGAAGCATTTATACCGTAGTAATTTAGAGAATTTCGATAAACTTCTGATTTTCACGAGTTGTTTATCTACTATTTATAAGTATATGACTAAATCGGTTCCGTTGCAAAAAATCTGGTTATTTTACAAAACCAGTGAAAAACATCACAAATCGGATATTTATATGCTCTAAATAGATTAATAATGATACAAAAAACAATAATTATAGCCTAAAAAGGCAGTAAAATTATTTTTTTACAGAACCTTATTTTGTCGCTTTGCATAATTAATCTGCAACTTCAACTCGGATTCGTTCTCCTTCTTTCATGGCTTTAAAAACCCCAGCATCTCCGGTTACCTTACCGAAGACGCTTACCGCGCTATACGCCCTGATCTCATTGCCTCTGCTTGAAGGAGTAGGGCCAAAAAAGATGCACATACTTTTGCCCGGCGGCCAGTAGGCAACGTCTCCAATTTCAAGCACTTCTTTTCCATTCTCAAGTTCAAACTCTAGAGGTACTTCAAAATAAATCTCCTCGCCCCAGCGATGTGCAACAGAATCAAAAGGCAAGGAATTAACTACAGCAGAGGCTGTTCTTGTGTTACTTAACGTGGCAAAAGCTTCAATGCTTCCAACTACAATCTTTATCTTCATGATCTATCAGATTATAAATGGTTTTAAAAGGGTTTTGATTAACCTACTTTTTATCGATTTACTTATAAACCAATTTATAAAGGAAGAATCAAAAATAGAGGTTTGTTAGGCTCTATGAAGTCTTGGTCGTCTAATATTATAGAAACCAGTTTACTGTATTGGTTACCTGCTCGAAAATGATCTTTTAGGTTGTGTTGCAAAAATTTTCTTCTTTCACTTTGAGGTTATAGTAGTTACCTTCCGGTGCTAATTATTTGGTGATGAGAATAATTAACTTTCTTAATTGTGACGGTTTTTCACTTATTTTGTACAAAAAGCCAGATTTTTTGCAACGGAACCCCGTCAACAGTATCTATCTCTCCAATTCATGGTGAACTTTGATTTCCATAGTAGCTAATTTTTGCAATTCTCAGACCCATACCCCATGATAGACTCTATATCCTTTTTTTCACCGCAAAAACAGAATCCAGAATCGACGAGTAGACTTACAAAACTGGTATTCTAATGCAGTGATTTTGCTATAAAAGCTATGTATCATTAAAAATGATAAATAAGATATTTTTAGTGAAAAAAACTAAAAAGTTGTTTTTTATAATATAATCTATATAAATCTATAACCTAAATCTAAATTAGGATTTCTACAAAGCCAAATTTCTAGAAAGATCCAACTAAAGGTAGCACTATGTTTAAAAGATATTTAGGATACTTATTCCTATTAACATTTCTTAGTTTAACTATCATACCTTGTGCATTATGCACACAGAGTACAATATTCGTAGATGTTATATCTGCAACAGATGCACAGACTACAATAAATGATGCAATAAATTCCATAGCCTTAGATGCAACATCAAGTAACCCTGGGTATGTTCTCCTTACAGCTGGCACTTATAAAATAAGTGGCCCGATACTTTTAAAATCCAATGTAGTACTAAAAGGTGCAGGCGACAGTACAATAATTTTTGCTAATGGTTCAGTTTGTAACTCTACGGGAGCACCTGCGTATATATTTGGGTTAAATGTTTCTAACGTCGAAATATGCAATCTTCAATTCCAGAGTACTGCGAGAGGCCCCCAAGACGGTGGTCATGGCGCTCGGCAGTGCATTAATCTAAACTCAGCTAACAATAGTGTAGTACATGATATTTTATTTACCCCCTACCTTTACAGTGATGGTGTACGAATAGAAAAGGGTACCAATGTCACCGTGTATAATTGTAGGATTCGCGCAGGACATGACGGAATATCATTCCTTTTAGGTTCGTCTAATTGTCGAGCATATAATAATGATATTGATATCAGAGTTAATACTGGTATCCGGGTAAGAGATGCAAAAGGTATTAGACTTGACCACAACATCTTTTACGGTCTACATAGAAAGGGTTGGTGTTGTACTGAAATGGAAGAGAATGTTCAGATAGAAATAGATCATAACATTTTCCATGATTACATAGGTTCTTCAGGTAGCGCTACAGTCCAGCCACGTCATGCAAGTGGTTCTCTTTCTTTTCATGACAATGTTTTGTGGAACGTTGGTAAAATATCTATGGGTTCAGGTTCAGGGAATATAATAAATCCATCCGATAAAAACGTTAAAGATTGGGTATTCAAAGGATATGGATACCTTTCTATTAAATAATCCTATTATAATTCTTAGCTTACAAAGTAGTGACACAAAGGTAATTCCTGAATAATCTAATGTGGTGCTTTTTCTTAATCTGTAAACTAGAGAAAAAAAAGACAAATGCTAGATAAGTTTAATACATAGTTTTTGTGACAAAAACTGTGCATCAGTGAAACGATAAAAATAAAAGCTTTGTCCGTAAAAACTATTGACTCTAAATTATTCTTATGATAAAGTGAAATTAAATAGAGTCAATCAGGTTTATAAAGGACTTCGGTACCTTGCATTTTGTTTATAAGCTACTAAATGCAGATGAGTAAATATATTTCTCTATGTATTAAATAAATAGTATACTTATCAAATAATAACTAATAATGTACATCCCCCAGTTTCAGAGTTTATAATTATAATTATCTCTAAAAATTTTATCTAGATTTTTCAATTTCATATTTATATTTATGTAGTTCATCGGCCACTAGCAAGCGAATTAGAATATCAATAATCGTCAGATTTCATCCACTAACAATACAATAATTTGTATGGCCGTTTAACTGCATGTAATTTTGGGGTGAGTATTTGAATGGGGAAACTAATTGTTAACAGAACAAAAAGGATACTGAGTATTTTATTTGTAGTATTTTTTATTGTATCCGTGATGGCTACAGTAAATGCAGCTAATTGCTGGAATGGAAAAGGCAGTTTTAATAAGGGTAGTTTCAACGAAAATTCTAATGGAAAATGTGGACGTGGAGACCAAACATCACCGTCACCAAGCACTAAAAATAGATTTACTGATATTGCTTATGCTACCAAATCAAAAACACAAAAACTTGATATATATCTGCCAAATGAAGGAAATGGTCCTTTTCCTACGATTATAGTATTTCATGGCGGGGGATTTTATGAAGGTAATAAGAGTAGACAATACGCAGCTCCTGTGCTCCAGGGCTTAAATCATGGTTATGCAGTGGCAACTGTTGATTATCGTTTGAGTGACGAAGCTAAATTCCCAGCAGCAATAAATGATGCAAAAGCAGCTATTCGTTTTATTAAAGTTAATGCTGCTCAATATAATTTAAATCCTAATAAGATTGCTCTATGGGGCAGTTCAGCAGGTGGAAATCTTGCTGCCCTTGCAGGCACAACAGGTGGTACAAACAATTGCTACGATACCTCTCTCGGCAACGCAAACGTTTTGGATAATGTAACAGCAGTAGTTGATTGTTATGGGCCTACAAATTTCTGTGTTATGGATAAACAATTCACAGAAAGTGGAATTAGAGAAAAAGTACAGGGAGTTCACATTTATAATATTGAAGGTTCTTTCCCATCACGATATTTAGGGCAAAATATCTCAAAGGTACCTGACCTGTGTAAACAGGCAGACCCTACGACTTATATAACTTCAAAGTGCCCCCCATTTTTAATTCAGCATGGTACACTGGATTCATTAGTTCCAATGCAGCAATCCATTGACCTTGCTGCTGCAATCACAAAAGAAATAGGATCGGACAAAGTAACCCTTATATTACTTGACGGAGCAGGTCACGGGGGAGTCCCCGTCACTTTACTTAATGGGAAACGTTACTGTGGATACCCATTCGGAACTGCTGAAAATATGGATAAAGTGTTCTCATTCCTAGATGAGTATATGAAATAACTATGTCTACTTTGAACAACCTTGAATGGTACTCACAAAAAATCGAGTTTATAGTTGATACTTATACATAGATTTTATAATAAACCACTGCACTAAAATAACAGTTTTGTAAGTCTACTCATTGACTATGGATTTTGTTTTTGTGGTGAAAAAATGAATATAGAGTCAATTGTCGGTATGGGTCAGAGCTTTAAACAAATTAACCACATGGAAATCAAAATTCATAGTTAATTTGAGAGTGAGATACTGCTGATGCTGCACACACCAAGAGTATTTAATTTACTTCGAAATTTTTATTGTTCTGTTCTGCAAAACATAATTCAATTCCCTTCGTTGTAATTTTTTTTCTGAATATATTTTTTATAAACGTTACATTTAAAAGAGATGTTTAGATGAAGGTAATAATATGAAAGAGAATCAAGCAAGCTTTACTGCAATGTCAGTAGCCTACATGCGTGCTTATCATTCTATAAATGCTGCGGACAAAATTTTTGATGATTTTCTGGCCTATGAGTTGATACCAGATGATAAAAGGGCACTAGTTGAACAATATTTAATTGAACAAAATATGATATGGGATCAAGAATTGAATGATTCTGAATATGCTACATTGCAGTCTGAGCACACAATTTCTTCAGAGTCATTAATGCGAGCAACTCGTAGATTTGAAGGTTTTTTCAACAGCCGTGCAAGGTATGCAGAAGACGCCCTAAAAATAGCTATCAAACAAGGAGTAAAGCAGTATGTGATTCTTGGAGCAGGAATGGATACTTTTGCTTTCAGACAACCTGAAACGCTAGAACAGTTGGAAGTATTTGAAATTGACCATCCCGCTACACAAGAATTTAAGCTTCATCGTCTTGCTGAGTTGGGGTGGAAACATCCAGCAAAATTACATTTTATTCCTATAGATTTCACGAAGGATAGCCTGATTTCAGTACTAACTAATTCATCATCTTATGATCCAAAACTTAAAACCTTCTTTAATTGGCTTGGTGTCACTTACTTTTTGACCCGAGATGAAGTGTTCACAACATTTCGTTCGATCAAAGAAATTTCTCCTGCAGGCAGCATGATTGTTTTTGATTATCTCGATGCCGATGCATTTATTCCTGAGAAATCTTCTCCACAAATGCAAAAAACATTACAGTATTTAAGGAAGATAAGCGAACCGATGATTACTGGCTTCGATCCGTCAACTTTAAGAGACGAACTTGCATGTTTAGGATTTAGTCTCCAAGAAAATTTAGGCCTAGAAGACATCAAAGAAAATTACTTTAAAAGACACACAGAAGAATATCCGATTCACGAACATGGGCATTTTGCATGTGCAGTTGTTGAATAATTAGGTATCACGTATGTGCATGAGACTTTTAATTTGCACATGATTTTCTTTTTGTGTTTTTTTTCTATTAAATTATGCACAGGTTTAACATTATAATCTCTGCATTATGTATCATTAAGAAGATATCATTCGAAAAAAGGGTTGGCTCTTGAAATACAAGAACTAGATTTTATTAAATCAAAGATAAATGCAGTACATTAGCTTAATTCTGATTCGTTTGGATTATCTTGAAAGTATAAAGCACATTTTACTACTGCCTGGTATACTTCATCTAAATCAGCAGAAACATTACTAAATTTTGTTGGCTGTTTATATTTTATTATAATTTCGCTGGCTAATTTCAAATCAGCAAACTCTTTTTCTCGTAGCAGCAGATTATCTGGTTGTATCGAACCACTAGGTAAAGCGTGATTATCGATTAGTTTTTTTACATAGTAACGCTCATCTTCGGAATCGACTCTAAGTACAATATCATGCTTGAAGAAATGCTCTAAGAGTAAATTGCATAATATTTTCTCAGAAAGCAGTAAAAAAGCTCCTAAACTCTACGAAGCTTCGAGATAAGGAATTTATATATTTGTTAAATATTCATCATATATATTCCTAAACTACTACTTATTTCGGTGAACCTTCTTTTAATATTTTGCAACGGAACCGTTTTTAATTAACTGACTTAACTTATCGACGATTCAAAATGACATCCTGACAAATTTTATGACTTAATTGTGATAAAAATTGTGACAAATCGACTGATTCTCTAAGTAAAGCGATATGATCTTTCGTTTTTTCTGCAATTTCAAGTTCTTCTTGAGAATCTATCCCCATTAACATATCATGGTTAAGAAAGTGCTCCAATAATATATTTTCTCTATCCGACAAAAAAATCCTTTTCTCCACATTATCAATAGTAGTGTGTTAGTCAAATAAGTTACAAGATCCTTTTTATCTATTTCATCTGGATTAATCTAGTGCTGTTTTTATTTCATAATTAGGTCTTGTTGTAAATAGTGAGTATTTTATTCCTTTCGGTAATCCAGGTAAATAGTTTTCGATATATTCTGAAACATGCTCTTCAGGACTAATTGGGTCAATTTTCCACGGAAGTTCTTTCATAGTTTCTATGAATGCTTTTTAGACATTTTAAAATCTGGATAGTATTTTACACAAGTACGATAACATAATTTCAAAAGATTATTGATAAGTTGATGTTGATGAGATTCTTTATTATTTGTGTAAACTTTCCAAGCTCCTTTATACAATGTTTCAATACCGGGTTCTATACATGCATTGAACAACGAAACCGACATACGTAGATTAGTATGGAATTTCAACAATTCAAAAGGGAAGAAAATTTGCTGAAGTTCTGAAAGGAGTAAATGGATAGATTTATCATGTTTGTTTAATTGGATTTCAGGAAATTCATGTAGAATATTTTTTAAATGGCTGAATATTGTTATATCCCAGTAATTACCTCGAATCTCTTTACGCAAAATCAGTTTAATACATCTCAGATCCTTCAACTTATTCATATGTTTATTGATGGTACTTGGATCGCAGACTCCATATTTGTTTTTTAAATGTTCTCTTATAGATGACTCTGAGACTGGTCCAATGTTTTTTAGTATAAATTCAAGGATGTTCATCTTCACTTCATTGGGTTTAAAGTGATCCCCTTTTGTTTTTTTCTCAACTTCTTTGATTTTAATGTGATCTCCTTTTATTTTTGCCATGTATTATAATTTACGATATGGGTAAAAATAGTTTCTATAAATTAGCTGTACGTCTATCGAAAAATCATTTATCATGGTTATCAATAACCAAGAAATATTTAAATATAGATGCGTTCATAATTTTTAGCTGGAGTTAAAGCATGAGTTTCAATTTAGGTCCACGAAAAATCCAAAAGGTTGGTTATTCGTATATGATCCCTCTACCAACCAATTGGATCAGAAATATGAATATAGAAAAGGGGGATACACTACATATAAAAATGGCTGAAGACAAAAGTCTTAGAATTACAGTTGGACTGGAAGGTGACTGATTAAGTAAACAATATTCAACTAATTGAAGATGATAGTAAAATTAATACTGGAACGTTCAACGGGCTGCCCGTAACAACCCGTTGCGACCCAGGTTATCAAAAATTTCAAAGAGAAATGTAATGATAACGGATATTGTATCCATATCAATTTCTGTTTTCATTTACTTATAGATTTCTCTTTAAAAATTTTTTGCTTGTTGGCGCAGATTGTACACTAGTCAAAATTGTGGTTTTTGGTTTCCTGGGCTATTCTATTCTCTAAATAAATAAAATTTTAGAGTGATTAATATGATTACACAAAAAGATAACTTTGAAGATTATTATCTACCGATACCAGAATTTCTGAAGATAATAGATCCCAAACGTGCTAATTACCAGATTTGGATAGACAAACCATATTTACTTATCCGGCATGTCAACGAAACCACCCGGTTTCTACATGAGCTGGTAGGAAAGCAATTGTCTGAAATCGATCCATTGACGAAACCTGAAGCTTACGAAGCACTCAGTTCGATAGCCAAAGAAGTGTCAAAATTATATGAAACAAGTCAATCATGTGGAATAGAATATTTTTTAACAAACATTTTTAATAATTTAGAAAAGAAGGCGTGAAAATGCCTTCGATTATTTTTTTAAAGAACATTATTCTGGGCATCAGAGATATAAGATTTCAATATTTGCATGATCTACACAGTCAGTTTAATAGGGTAAAAGATCAGCAGACTGGATCGGGATTTAAATGAATGTAGACTACAAATTTAATAAATGTCCTGGTTTTGATTCAGAATTAAGCAATTGGTCTTTGATATATCCTAAATTAAAAAATGTATTTTTTAATGGTGACAGTAATTCTGAAGAAAAAATCTATGCCCTTGCGAATTTGAAAACCATCATTGAACCAATCGATACAAATGGAAAAAAAGATATTGAATATGGTTTTGAAGAAGATCAAATAATAGATATTATGGGTTATTACGCTGGAGAAAAAATTAGATTCAAAATACATAAAAACAGTAATCGAAGAATCTAGAAAAATAAATAACATTGTTAGAAAATGGGAAGATTACGACGTTCCTGCGGCTGAAAAGGGATTTTACCAGATAAGCGGTTCCGGAGTATTCCGGATTGTTGAAATCTTTAACGCTGTAAAAGGAGAAAATCAGTCTTTGATTAAAGATGTGTGCAGAACTCCTTTTGTGATTTGTGGAATTAGCGAACCCCTTAATGATGATTCGATTTATTATAAAATAAGGTATAAAACTTATAACGGAACGGAAAAGGAGTTCTGGGCTGGTCAGAGTATTTTATTGTCACGAAGAGAGCTTAAAACATTATTTCTATCTAAAGGAATTAATTGTCCTGAAAACAGTCTCTTAATAGAAACCATAGAATATATAAGTAGAAGTATTTCTGAATTTGGTCCAGCCTTCAAAAAAGAATTCTCTGCAAAAAGGAACGGATGGAATGCCGACAAATCCATTTTTGTACTTGGAAACCGGGGGATTACTGCAAAAGGCATTCAGCCAGTGTTAGCTGTAGTAGATGAAAAGGGGTTTCCTGAACTCGATAAGAAAGGAACTGTCCAAGGATGGGTAAATGGAATAAAATCGTTTTTGGAATATGATACCACTAAGATTCTTCGGTTTAAGAAGTATGACGCCATGACAGCACCTTTGAAAGCCATACTTGGTGTAGAATCTCATTGCACAGATCACTATAGCAACACTTCTTGTGGAAAAACACTCTCTTCCTGGATTGCTCTTTCTATGATTGGAGATGCAGAGCAGTTGACTATAGGGGCAAAGAGTACACAAAAAGGTATTCTTGTACATGGAAGGGACTTTTCGGATTTACCTATTCTTATCGACGAATCATCCGACGCTGGTGATAACCTTGCAGATCTTGTTTATACCCTGACTAGCAACAAAGGTAGAGTTAAGAGTACTGTAACGGGTGCCAGGGATGGTGGGGAAGAATACCATACGACTGTAATGTTTACAGGGGAAAGACCTATCAGAGACTGCCTTATAAATTCTGGCCAACAATATAGAGTTATAGAGTTATGTGGTACGCTTCCTGATATTCCAGCCAAAGAGATTAATAAAGTAAAACAGGTGATCCGAGATCATCACGGTCATGTCGTTGAATTGTATATCAAAAAGATATTTGAACTTCGTGAAAATGGTTCTCTTTATACGATGTATGACGAATGTTTAGATTCGTTGCCCGAACACATTTCCAATATTGAAGGTAGATCCCGGAATATTTTTGCGTGTATAATGGTTGCTGGAAAGATTCTAGAATCGGTATTTACGGACATAGGGATTCCAAATGAAGATCCTGTTCCGATCGTGAACGAATATTACCAAAAGTGTATCCGTGATAATCCTATTGAGTTGGAGTACATCAGAGCTCTGCGCTTAATCTTGGACTGGATACATTCTGAATATGGAAGATTTGGGGAAGTTAACACTGAGTATGATGACATTACGACAAGGGATAGAAGCAGAAGATATGGGTACATAACAGACGAGTATATCGATATCATAGGGACTGAGTTTACTAAAAAGATGAAAGATGAAGGATTTTCACCATCAAAGATTAAACAGGAGTGGCTGGATCACGGAATCATAGTATCCAATGACAAAGAAAGACCCGGTACTCACAGAATTACAAGAGACAAGGCAACTTTTGTAGGAATTAGGATTATTCGATCAATTGCAGAAGAACTTATTGGCCTTAATGATATAGATACTGACGAAGACAATAATCTTCACAATACGAAAAATGAAGTCAATAATGGGAACTATTGGGTTTCTAACTAACATGACAGGATAAACTAAAATACGGTTAGATGGACTACAAAAGTCAATGATCTGGAAGACTTATTAAATATTCATTCAAGAAATAATAAAATTTTATAGATAATTCCAATTATTTACAAATCTTTTAAATTACACAGAATTACACAGAAATTACACAGAAATTACACAAGTCATATAATCATTTTTTCAATATCTAATGAACTAATATAACTAATAAATTACACAAATTACACAGATTAAAAATAATACCTATAATGCAATATCTTAATTCTAGTTTCTATACGGAAAATATATGTTATATCTAAAATGTGTAATTTGTGTAATTTTGTTTATTTAATGTCTCAGCATCTTTATTTTCTTCAAAATCATGTGTATTTTTTAGTCTATGAAATGTATAATTTGTGTAATTGTCATTGATCTCAATAGTCTTTAAAAATCGGCAGTATATGATTGGTCGTATTTAGTGGTGTAATTCCTTTAATTGATTTCTTGCCATACCTATCATAAAATCTATTAGAATCGTGTCTGTATTCATTCAATATCCCAATAAGTGATCCAAATGATCTAAAATGTCAAAAAAGTTGATCTTGTAGCTGCAGGGTGGTCAAGAATCCTGCAGCATGCCGAAAAGTCTATTGCAAGGTACTGGAATACCTTTAATATATAATAAGATTACGGATAATATATAGTTTTTGCATATATTCTAAATAGTACTATTCTAAACTAATGAGTTTAACACTTTAGGCAGTTAGTACATAATACCTATAATTCCAAACCCAATCAGATCTCAAATCAAAGCACTTATATGGTATATATAATTTATATAATTTTAAAGTAATAAATATATGCAAAAAAATATCGTGAAGGTACTTACCGTACATCCAAATTCAAATTATGGGGAATTAAATTGGTCGAAAAGCGACTTAACCTGAGCTCACTAGAGAGACTTTTACAATAAGTTCGATGGTTATCATTACCTTTTATAAAAAATAGCCCAGAACGCCTGAGAATGGCTCATCGTTGATCTGACGTGTATGAACCCCGCTTCTATGTAAAACAAAACGAACTAAATATTAAAATACAATACTAATTAATATTAATTATAAAGTAAAAACGGTGATAATGTGGCTCGTCCTTCAAAACTTACTCCTGAAATACAAAAGAGAATCGGTGACGGTATATCGCTTGGATTAACTTATGCTCTTGGCTTCCGAATCAGCCGGTGTAACTTATAAAACGTTCAATTCATGGATGCAGCAGGGCAAAAATTCAACATCTGGGAAATATTTTGAGTTTGCACGGTATATCAATAAATGCAATGCTGACGGCGCTAGGGTACTACTCGAAAAGCTGAATGATGCGGCAAAAGCAGGAAACTGCACGGTGTGTGCGTGGATTTTGGAGAGACGTTTCCCGGAAGACTTTGGCAGGCGGATATATAGAAAAGCAAATGTTGTTTCAGAAAATATAAACACAAATGTCGAGATAACAGTCCAGGAAGCCGATATACTTAGAAAACAGATTTTAGAGAAGTTCGATAGGGTTAGGAGAGCAACTAGTCATTGACTAAATAAGATTTTTCAACCCAATTTAATATATTTTTAATATAAAATATCTCATTGCTCATTTTGTCCTTTGGTATAATTTCAGCCAGACTTACCAAAATCGCCACCAAGGTTTTTTAGATCCTGGTGCTTCAATGGACTTTTGGTTTATGAGCGTTTGGACCTGCAGGAAGTAGTTATTATATGTGGTCTTAAGGTCCTCTTTATCTCTCTCTGCATTTTCAAGCTCTTTCTTTAATGTCTCGTTATGGTCGTGTAAATCTTCGGCTCTTGCCTGCAGGCGTGAGAACTCAGCGATATCCGGAGCTGCCTTTAACTTCTCCTCCAAACTCATTATCTGGTCTGTGTATACCACTTTACTACGTTTTACTTCATCCTTACTACGGTTTACTTCATCTTGTAAGATCTGTATTTCTACCTTATACTATTTACTTCATCTTGCAGGTTTTGTATTTCTTTTTCCTTTTCCTGTAGTAAGATCCTAAACTCTGAGTCCTCTTGATCTTTAGTATACAGTAGTAAATTAAGGCCTTCAATAATACATTCTGTATTACTTATGTATTTCTTGCCTTTATAGCTGCCTGGACTTCCTCATAAAGCTTTGTGGGAATCTTTGCACTTATCGAGGATTTCATAGAGTTATAGTAAAGCCTTACTAAATTATAGTCTTTTTTACTTCGATGTAGTACGGATATATAGCTATACATCAATGCATAACCTTGAGATATTTAAACCAGTGCGAAAAACGGTTAATTCACCTAAAAATGTACATATCAATACACTCATGAGGATTCCGTTGCAAAAACTTCAGAATAAGCATGTAAATCTATAAGTAATGAATAAAATTAAAAAGATCCTAGAGTCAATCCGATTTTACAAAACTCTTGATACATTGCTGCAGATATATTTTTTGATATGGTAATCCCATTCTAGTTAGTTGATACAGAACTAAATTCTCATGATGAAAGAAATAGATTATGTCTATAATTAAAGAGTTGAGACAACTTCATGAAAAAAAAGATGTTTAAAGATTTCTAAGTTGATATGAATACTTACCTTTTAAAAAGATGCACATACTTTTTATTTATAACTTCAATATGATTCACTTAATTTATGTTAGAACTAGAATTTAACTATCAGAAATGCACATGGATGAAAACCTGCTAGTGATGAGCTGCATTATTTAATGCAGTAAAAACCAGCCTGCATATAAGAATACCAAAATAACTCTACTGTTTGAATCCCGTTGCTCTCAACAGTTCTAAATGTTCTTCTACAGTTATAGGAAAATACTCAGTATCAAAGCGTTCCAAATGATTCTGTATTTCTTTTTCATCGATTCCATGGCTCAATTGAAAATTTTCCCAATATTGTTTCCCTATGGCAGTGCCATCTTTTGTTAATGGTCTGATATTCTCAAATATGATGTAAATTCCACCTTCTTTTAGAAGATCGTAACATACTCTGGTTGCTTTGGCCCTATTTTCACGGCTAAGGTAGTGATGGCACTGTACAGCAGTGATAACATCTGGATTTTCCTTCAAATTCTGAGAGAATTCCTGCGTAGGGGAAGCTTTCAAAAATTCAAGCCTTCCTATGGGGTATGAAAACATTTTTTCCCTTGCTTGATCCAACATACCTTCTGAAGGGTCAAGTAAAATAAATCTTGTATGTTGAAATTCCGCAATGGCCTTACTGATTAAGGACCCGGTTCCGCATCCAGTATCCATCCACATTTTTGGGCTGGATGACAGCGATTTCACAAGATTGATGATCTCCTGATGGAAAGATAAATAATAAGGCATAACATTGGATATCTTAGCGTCATAATCTTCGGGAAGATAGGGAGTAGAATTTTTTGTAGGTTGTATAGGAGTCATAGCAAAAGATCCTTTGAATTCTAAAATAAGTAAAGTTTACTGACAGTAGATACGTTAATGCAAATACCTGCCGAAGCAGCTTCATTAATATCTTTTTTAGTTCTCCTTATAGAGCATTATAACAAGCTTAAGCCATCTTAATTACTCCATTTTGAAATGTGATGCATTATTATGTGGTATCACATTTTATGCA
>CAWHXP010000008.1:0-638525 GCA_963833425.1 uncultured Methanosarcinaceae archaeon
ATTTCATCGATGCATAGTTTTTGTGATAAAAACTGTGCACCTGATCTTAATTGATGCTCATTCATTTTTTTGTTACTATGAACCTAATAATGAATTCCATCAATAAGGTATGGGCTTATTATATGTAGGCTATGTCCATCAATCATGATATAACTCCATAAAACAAGTGGCTTTACAGCCATCATTTGGGTATTTAACATCTAGATTGCCCATAATTGATCGAATTGTAAGATAGGCTATCGGATGATTTTTTTTTAGTGTGGAATTTTTTTATTGAATTACTTTATGAGATTTGTGATTTTACAAATAAATTAGCATACTTCTGACTTATTTAATACATACTCTAAGGCTATGTCCATCTCCGGGAATAATAACAAATAATTGATATTAAATTGTTGTCCGATTTTCAAATATCAAGAAGCTTATTGAGAATTCCATATGGTATACACAGGTCAATAAAAATTCAAGAGCGTGATGAATAGCAGACTTCCCATGATGACAGGCCAGTACAGTACCTTCATGTACATGTTGTCTTTTGCATCAATAAAGGGGATACTCCGATTTGACGCAAAAGCTATTGAATTTATGGAAATAAATAAGATTGCAATGTACATTACAAAGTAGAAATACTCAAGGTAGATGATCCCATTTATGGGAAGTCTAGCTCTGAGAGAAGAGTGGGCAATGATAAGAGTAAAAAGAATTGTGGTGCAGTAGCCAAGAACTCCATGAGAACTGAATCCGAAATGAATTTTGTTTTCACCCTTGGTAATTATCATAAGGATTGCAAATAGAAGAACGATTACTACTATTACAGGTAGAAGATCGGAATTAAATGGAGATTTAAAGTCCCTTTTGACATCAACGTTGAAGTGAAATTCCGGTATATTGGAATTTGCAAAGTTCCCTAATCCAATATTGGTATTATTAGAATTAACCCTGTAACTGAAAAAGGTTTTTTGCGGCTCCCAGCCATCAAGCTTGAAAGAGGGTCCCAAACCTGGAAGGCTTTCTGGAATCAAGCTATTATAGGAATCAAAGTCCGGAACCAAGACGTTTTCTGCAGAATTATTACTCAATAACCCGAGCCATACATCTTCCCTGTCAAAAGGATATTTTGAATAATCAAACTGCTGGTGCAGAGTAGTCTTAAAACGCCAGCCTATAACACCTTTGTTCCTATTCACATAAACTTTTTCAATTATGGTTTCTTTTGAATCCGGAAAATAAAAGTCAGGAACATCCTTCCAAGCCCCTAGGCTTGAAATATTTTGCCAGATATATCCTGTTATTAAGACATCATCAGCATTCAAGAACCCCATTGACTTAATAAAAAATCCTGTAGGAATCCTGGGTGTTGTCGAGCTCATATTGACGTGTTGCAACACCGTTTCAAAATCTTCCCTGTCGAAAACAACAAAGTCCCCATTCCTGCCATCAAGAGAAGAATTATTCATAGTAACGTGCCACATAAAGCCTATTCCCAGGATACAAAGTAATGAAAAAATAAACGCGAGTGTCCAGAGTCCTTTATGGTCATACATGTAAATGGATACAAAAAGCAGGCACAGAAAGAATAAAAAAGCAAAAGTTGCGAACACTACAAGAATAATAGAGTGGATCTGCCCTGTTTTTTTGTACAGCAAAGTTTCTTCCTGAGGAAGGACAAACCCTAGAGTCCAGTCTGTAGAAGGAATATTTTTTTGAAATACCCAGTAGGATTTCCCTGTAAAGGAATTTGTCGCCAAGTAATTCTGTTTTTTTATGTTCTCATTTATGAAGTAAAGATTGGGATCTTTTTTTGCAAGCTCGTGAATATTTCCATTAAGATACTCTTTGATGGGATAAGAAATAATTTCCCCTTTCCCAGAGATAATGAAACCATAACCCGTATTTCCTATGCTGAGGCTATTTAGATATTCTCTTATTTCTTCAAGAGAGTGACTTACACTTACCACTCCTGCAGCTTTGTCCCTATTTCCGGATTCTGCAAAATAAAAAGGAGCCGAATAATCTATCTGATAATTGCGGTCTGCAATCCCGAAATAAGGTGAAATCCATACTTGGGATCCTTTTTTCAGGACATCATTGTACCATTCGGTTTGTTTACTGTCTTTCGTGTAATTATATGTGAGCGGAGCATATACGACTTCCGAACCATTTCGCTTGAAATGTGGTGCATAAAGTTTTCCGGCATTGGCAGCAGGAGAATATGCAACGACGATGCTAAAAATGTTTGGATTGTTCTTCATTTCAGTCAGAAGACGCTCCCGGAGTATGGAATCATTTTTTAGTTTTCCGGAACTTAGATCCTTTGCAACTCCATCAGCCAGGGAGCTAGTAGAATTATGTTCTGAATTAATGTTTTTTATGACAGAGTTGGCTTTTTGGAGCGCATCTTCCTTTGCATCTTCAAGAATTATTTCATTTGTCTGGCCACTTTTGTATTCATATCCTAAATGTATCAATAGCAAAAAACTAAGTAGGCAGAGTAGGGATGCAATACAAATTGCTTGTTTTCTACGTTTATTCGAGTTGGTCATTTTCATCTCTTAAACAATCATTTAAGTCCCATCCAATAGCACTTTCTGTTATTGTATTCTCCGTAGTCACATTACCTATTGTTTTATTCCCTATTAATTATTTTCAGATTGAGCAAATGTCGTCTGTCTTAATTACCATGCCGAGCAACATTCCAACAAATAAGGAAGTTGTCTTCACTCCATGTTTTTATTTATATTTTAATCTCCATTCTTATAATCAAACTTAAAATCATTTTCGATTTTCGGATGGAACTAAGAAAATGCATAGATTTTGACACAAAAACTATGCAAAAATGAAATGACAAAAGCATAACTTTGTTAGCATAGCTATTGACTCTGCATCCTACTTTTTGCGGTGAAAGAAAAGGCTGAAGAGCCAGTCGTATTTCACAGAACTTTAGCTACACTATTAAAACGAACTACAAAAATTAAATGCAAAATCTGAAAAATAAAAATATTTTGCGACAATGGTTGTTATCTTTAAAGTATGGAATTTGCTTATAATTTTTGAAGATTATACAAAAATAATTATAAAATAAAGCAAATATTAAAACGTTGTAATTTTTTAAGTTGTTTCATACAGGAATAAGCTCAACTTTATTAATATAAAACCAACGTTCAATGCCAAAATATTCCATAGTGAAATATTTTTTGCTCAGAAACTATTTTTTTATATAGTTAAATTTTATGACAAAGTAAATTTCATTCAGAAATTGTTTTTTGTATAATTAATTTAAAATAATATTAATTAGCATTTCATTTTGTACAAAGAAACAAAACTCAATTAATTAAGCAGTTTTGGTACAAGATGGTAGGATTGAATAGTATAGTGGTGGATATCATGACATGTAATCTCAGTTGTTGGTGGACTGGTTCACGGTATTTAGGGCCAAATAGTTCATTGCACTTAAGTATAAATGGTGTAGATTGTACAAAATATTATGGCATTGCCTTATGTCCAGTTTCAGGTTCTGTAGCTGGAGCTAGTTTGGAGATTGTGGATACTGGGGCTGGATACCCAAATCATGTATTTGTGGACATCAAAAACAATGGAACCGTAGGAGTAGTGTTCACTGTACAAGGAATTACAGTAGGTTAACAAGGTGATATTATGCAAATCAATGTGTTATATGACAAAAATGGTAATATAATTTCAGCATCTTCTCCGTTGTCACAAGCTTCGCAAAACATTACTGTTAGTATTGAACCTGGGGTAGATCAACTAGTATCCGATATTGAAGTACCAGATGAATGTAGTAAATCAGTAAACTCTGGATCGTTTGATAAACTAAAGATTCAAATTCAAGGCAACAAACATACACTCGTATCAAAGATATAGAGTTTTATTTAATTTTGAAACCTTGATTCACGTACTTTACTTCATTTATTTTTAAATTCTATTACTTCTCATAAACTAGGTAATTCTAAAATCATAAAATTGCTTAGATCCCTATAATTTTCTCTTAAATATTCTACGTTTTTATGCTCTAAATTTAAGTATAGCTATAATTTCGCAGATTATATACTATTTTTATTTAGACTGTTGCCAGTAAAATGCATAAGTTTTAACATAAAAACTGTGCATTGGTAAAAACGACAAATTCGATTTTGCAGAACTTTCGCAAAACCATTAAAATTATTATTAAAAAAATATTTATATTTAGTTAAACGAATGTCATTTATAAAAAGTTAATATATCAATTTCAAAGAATTGTTGGAAGATCACTTTAAACTGTATTATATTGAATTGCAAATAAGGAGTTGGAGATACTTGACTTGGAGCGATTGGCGAAATCTAGGTGGAATATGTAAAAAGGGCGTGGCTGTTTCTTCTTGGGGATCAAACAGGTTGGATTGCTTTACAGTTGGAACTGATGGATCTCTGCAACAGAAAGCATGGGATGGCCAAATTTGGAACGATTGGTATAGTTTGGGAGGCGTTTGCCATTTTCTGCCCCTGCAGCAGTTTCATGGGGCCCCAATCGCATAGATGTATTCGTCATAGGTTCCGATGGATCTCTGCAACAACAAGCGTGGGATGGTAAAAATATACCGACCCAAATATCGTTCACTTTTCCGGCTAAGTACTTTGGAAGTGGAGCTACCAAGGCAAGTCTCGATTCTCTATCTGTAACACTGAATATCGACGGCTCATACACATTTGATGGAGCATACACAAACAGTGGGGATATACCGATTCTGACGGCTCCACCCCAAGATTTTGCGGTTGCCGTTATAGTCGCCGGGAAGACTGGCAAAGCCGTTTCCTTTGTGCATAACGGACATTCAACACCGAACGCACCACACAAACAGGCTCATCTCCTAAATGGCATATCGTTGGCAGTAATCCATCAATTAGACAGAATTGGGACGAACTTGTGCAAAGTACCAAATCAACATATAAAGTCAACAATACTGTCGAATTGGGCTCTGTAATTGATGTTTTCGAAGATGCGATTAATGACATAGCGAAGAAAACAAGTGTCTCAGTAACAGTGGTGAAAATTGTTGCGTCGATCACAGGTTAATTACGATGACGGGAATATAAGTATTCTGAAATAACAGTCACAAAAATAGTTTCCCACAACATAAATTTGTTATGCAAAAGATGGATGTGCTGTATCCACATTGATGTAAAGCATCTGAAAATTCTGATGCTTTCATTTGGTTAAAATTGAACATAAGTACCTTTTTTCCCACTCTTAAGTTTGTGGGTGTTATGGTAATCATGCAAAAAAATGATAATGGAAATTTGACGTTTAGAATATGCATGTTTTACATTAACACTTCTACATCCGTGGGAAAATAAGGAACAGAATATTTGTCAGTAAAACTATTGACTTTCTATTAATTTAAGTAATGATTAAATAATAATTTTCCTTTATTATGAAAATTTAGTTCTTTATCAACTAATTTGGATGAAATTACCATATTAGAAAGATATATTCTGTAGCATCGTGCTTAAAGTTCTGTTAAATCTGATTGACTCTACGTCCTTCTTCTTGCACCACAAAAAATAGGATTTATCGTTTTGCTGATGCTGAAGTCTTCATACAAAGACTATATATCAAAAACTGTCACAAGAATATGAATCTCCATTGAGTTAAATATCCAGGAATAATTATAATATTTTAGGATATTTAAATTGATAGTGCTTTTGTGTATGTTAAGTGGACTTTTTGTTTTGATGCTAGTGACTATATTAGCAAGTAGCGTTCTATTCTCCGCGTTGATGGGAATAATCTAACCTAATATAGAATTAGTTAAAAAAGCTAATTAGACAGTGGTTTTGTCACAAAAACTATGCATCAGTGAAAACGATAAATTATTTTTAAGGAGCTGATAATCCGCGTAAATTCTGATTGGAACATCAAGATTGTTAGCTACATCCTTGACTTCATTCAAAAGTGCATTTATACAATCCAACACTTTCTTTTAGTAGGATCCCTAGAGCTACAGTAGTCTCTTTCAGTATAGCTTCCCTCCACAACTTTCAAATAATGCTGTGAATGGTCTAATGGGTGTATTTTGTGGTGGAGATAGTGGCAAATCTCACTGATCCATGCCGAGATCTGTAAACCTGGAATTTTTAGAGTTACTCCGTCAAATGTTGACTTGAAAGTCTCTTTTGAAGAGCTATGTGAGTAACCACTCCCCCCGAGCAAGGTCCAAAACTTAAACTAGCCGATGTTTAGATAGCGGGTCCATATTCACTGATTAGCTTAAGGGTTTCACAGCCAGTCATACCAGAACTAAACCAACTTCTCTTCAGTCACCGTTTGTTTTGAATTTAAAACAAATTCGCGATGTAACCATTTTTTCGAGTTTATTCTCCTTGTTTCTATACTACGCATTTGTGATGATGTGTTTTAAGCTTTCTTTCCTAAAGTCAAAATTTAAGCAAGTGTGTCTTGTAATTTTTCAGTTCTTCAGTTCCTTTTTCTCTGGACATACTACTTACTTCGTAAATTATGTAAGATGGAAAAACTTTCAATCCCATGTATTCAAATACGCAGTGAGTTAATGATTCTAGGTGTTTGTTAAGGTCTCCATGTGCTCCTCCTTCAGAATACATCGTTTTTGGAGATCCGGTGGTGGTAACAAGCATTGCGCATTTGCCTTTTAAAAGACCGGCATCATAGATACTGTCAGTGATTGGATTAAAACCAAATCCAGGAGCCAGAACGCGATCTATCCAGCCTTTCATAATTGCTGGCATGGCTGTGTAGTAAATCGGGAACTGAAAAATTAACATGTCAGACCTTTTAACTTTTTCCATCTCTCTTTTAATGTCCGGAGCAAAAGTTCCTTCCTTTGATGCCTTGATAGCTTCAAAGAAAGGTTTAAACACCTTTAAATTTTTGCGTTCTGGAAAGTCTGCGTCTGTTAGAACAGGGTTAAATTTCATTGCATAAAGATCGGAAAGTATTATTTCATGCCCTGTTCCTTTCAGGGTATCAAGAGCGATATCTTTCAGCGCAGAGTTAAATGAATTAGGTTCAGGATGTGCATAAACATAAAGAACTTTCATTTCATTCTCCAAAATTATGTATATAAATATATTTTTCTGATTAAAAGAGTAAGAATGCCTTTTTTATTTACTAATTTGTTGTTTCAGTATTTGATTCACACTTATTTATAATAGCTTTACAATTATTTTAAATTAATTACACGAAAAATAGTTTCTAAACAAAAAACGATATCATATCAAATTTTTCACAATCAACAAAACAATTAAATATTTATAATGATTTTTATTATTTTAGAAATCCTTATTCAATTGGATAATTATTTTCAATCCACACAAAGCCGCAAAAACCTGATTTTCACCTACGTGCCTGTAAACTCTATCATTCCATATTAAATATGAATATACAAGTAGAATTGCAAGAGAGTATTTGTAAGGAATAAGTTCTATCAAAACGTTCAACACCAGATTGAAGAAAAGCTTCCTTTATCAATGCGAAGTTTAAAAACTAGTAATGAAATTGTGAATTCCATTTTCCTGATCGAAGAGGTAATCTTTTATGAGTGTTATAAATAAGTAAAGATTTCATATCCCACCTTGCATAATGGGGAATAGTTCAAAAATAGTAATTTTAAAAAATACAAGCAGAATAAGCGCGAGATCACTACAACAGAACTAGGGGATTCAACATGAGCTCAGTAGGAACTTACAACATTACATTTAATGACACTTCAGGATTAATCACCGTGTCTGTATTCTCACGCATATCTAGTCCTCCGAAAGAACATTGGATAGATGAAGAAATATTAGTCGGTGACGATGATATGCTAGCTATCGGCGGTGGTGGCAAAACTACTGATCAATCTCCTTATAGAGCATTATTGACTGCCTCTTACCCGAACAATGATCTATCTGGGTGGGTTGTTAGTTCTAAAGATCACGAGTATCCTCATCCACACGAGCTAATCACCCATGTAATTGGAATCAAGATTAAGGGAATGAGTAGGCAGCAGTTGCTAGAGTCAATGTACGTCAGTACGGCTGCTAGTGGAGTGGCGTCGCATCCTGAAGCTGAAACTGGTGTTCCATCTGATAATTTTGTACTAGTTGGCGGGGGGTTCAGAGTAGACTGGCATGGCGATGGGAACCTTGGGACAGCTTCCTTCCCTATAACAGAGTTTTCTTGGAAGGCTTGTTCTAAGGATCACGGTATCTCAGACCCTTCCAATCTTCAGGTATTTGCTATATGTATCAAAAAAAATATTGCAATTGGCACAGTCACGGTAGCCATCACAAAAGCCGATTCTAACCAAACACCTCATCCAGAAGCTGTTGCTTTAGTGAAGCCCGGCTTTGCCTTAGTGGGTGGTGGAGCTGAAGTTCATTGGAATGAGTGGGGAAATTTTCTTTGGAAATTAGCACCCTCTACTTCACAAGCTCAGAGTTTCAGCGCTGCATCTAAGGACGTTATATACTCAGATCCAAGCATTATCACAGCTTACGCGTTGGGAATCCGCATCGACGAGTAAGTTTATAAAGAACCTTACTATTAGCTAGGTATTTCATGTAGTCAAATATCAAAATGGTAACTAAATTTTAGTCGTGAGAAGATTATTTTGGACTGGAATGAAGCATATAAGGAATGATCCAGTTATCAAAAAATTATTGGGTAAAAATTATCTTTTCCCAGGAATCTTGGATAATTATTTATCTTGCTCTATCTTATCATTTTCCATGATTTTTGATCCTATTACAGTCTGCAATTTGAATCTTCAGAATCACTTTGAAAAGTCTGCAACGCATGAATTTATGGCCGAAGAAGATGGAAAGCCCACTCCCCAAATCGGAGACATCTATGCGGAGCTTGCAAAAAATGACGTAGGGTTGATCATAACAGGTTTTTCTTATGTACTTCCTGGTGGACAGAGTATGATTTACCAGCAGGGGATCTATGATGATCGTTTTATTGAACCCTACATGAAGATAACAGAAATAGTGCATATGTACAGGAGTAAGATAATACTCCAAATAGTGCATGCAGGGAGGCAAGCAACCACTTCTGAAGAATACCCGGTCCCCATGGCTCCTTCGGAAATCAAAGATGAACTATCGGGAGTTGTATCTAAGGAAATAACTGAACAGGAAATACTGGAAGTAATTGCGGCTTTTACAAAAGCAGCTATCCGAGCAAAAAAAGCAGGTTTTGATGGGGTACAGCTTCATTGTGCCCACAGTTTTCTTTTAAGTAATTTCATTTCTCCCTATACAAATAGAAGAGCTGATCGCTGGGGGGGCTCAGTGAAAAATCGGGCAAGAATAGTCACGTAAATTGTCAGACGCATAAAAAAAACAAGTTGGGTCTGATTTCCCGATTCTTGTCAAATTGAATGCAACGGATAGTTTTCAGCCGGGCTCGTAAAAAGCAGAGCTTGGAATTACTATTTTGCAGGTTGTGGGGACTGCAAAACTTCTGGAGAAAGCTGGAATATGCTCAATCGAGGTTAGCGGTGGGATCAAGGAGGCGGGTGAAGTAACTGTAAGAACAGAAATTAATTCTCCTACTGAAGAAGCACATTTTAGGGAATATTCTAAAGCAATAAAAAAAGCAGTAAATATCCCTGTAATGCTTGTGGGGGTATTCGGTCTCTTTCTGTTATGAGAATCTGCTTGAGGGAGGATTTGCAGATTTGATTTCCTTGAGTAGGCCATTTATCCGTGAGCCCGATCTCATTTTGAAACTTAAGTCTGGAGAGGCTAAAAAGGCAATGTGTATATCCTGTAATCTGTGTTTTGATCCTGAGGGTATCAGATGCAACTACGAGTTTGATTGAAATCCTGAGAACTGAAATATCCCTTATCGCTTCTTTTTAACTTCCTGATACTTGTTTTATTAAACTCCCTAATTGTGAAGTTTTTCACTGATTTTGTAATCGAGCCAGATTTATTACAACAGGAGCAATTTTTTCATTGAAAGTTTGCTTCTAATATTTGTACTCTTTTTTCTAAATCGTCCAATTTTCTTCTTAAATTTTTACTATTCATTGCACGGGATAGACTCGTTCCACCGCAACTAGACACAAAATCCGGTTCTGTTGCAAAAAATCTGGCTATTTTACAAAACCAGTGAAAAACATCACAAATGGGATATTTATGTGCCAAAAACAGGTCAATAATGATACAAAAAACAATAATTATAGCCTAAAAAAGCAGTAAAATTATTTTTGCAACAGAACCTTAAATCTTACAGAGAAGCAGCAAAAATGAAACCAACTGGACAATATTTGCAAAGATTAACTTATAATATTGGAATGTTATCTGAACAAGCTGGAGATTATAATAATTCACTGAAGCTTTATAATGTAGCTATTGTAGCAGATCCAAATTCAAAGACATCAGATTTTATTGTTCAGCATAGACGTGAATTAATGAGAAAATTGGGTCAATCAAACGAAACATGTGACTGTATCTGAAAAACCAATTTATAGAAATTTAGATAATATGTCTAAAATATAATTACATTATACATTTTCGATATTCTGACTGCTAAACAAACACCTAGCAAATATGAAAGAATTTTATATTAATTACTATAAATTCCATTATAGTTTTTTTATTTTTAGATTTTCTGAAAGCAGTTGAATGTTTAACCTTCTGTTCTTCTGGACCAATGTTTGAATGTGAATTACTTGATTATGCATAGGTTTTGCTATAAAACCTATGCATCAATGAAATAATAGGAATATAACTTTGGTAGCATAGTGAGTATAATTAGAAAATAAATATAAATTATTTTAAATAACTATAATCATTATTAATGCAATTCAAATTTTGTGCCATTTTCACATGCAACATTTGTGTAAGATTAATGGTCTGGGAATTAATTTATAAAACTATGGCCATGCATTAATTTGTTTAGGACTGTTGTTCTGGAAAACTGACGGACCAACGTTCCTGGATAATTTGGACTTCGCTTATTATAATTACATCTACTTATTTACTTTTGTATAATGAATTGCACAGTTTTGTCTTCTGTATCCCTGAAGCGTTTCAAAGTTTAGTGTAGGACTAAATTATGAAATCGAAATTAGTAGAAATTATCAAAAATCAATGCCATATTATTAAAATAGGTATAAAAGTTTCCATCAACTCTCCACGAATAGTTTGTCAGTCTTAAATGTCTTCTCATCTTCTGTTCTATTTCAGGGGAATATTGATGCACTCATCTCATTATAGTACTGTGATCAACTTGAATTCCTCTTTCTATCATCATTTCCTTTAAATTTCTATAGCTCAATGGATATTTTAAGTACAATCTTACGTTTAATAGGATAATTTCTCCTTCAAAATGCTTCCATTAAAAGGAATTAAATAGAATATTACTATCTTTGGTTTTCTTTTTATTCTATTGTATCATTAGAAAGGATTTTTTGCAACGGAACCTTCGAAGTTATATACAAAAATCGTCAATATATGGCAAATTAATTAATATAAAATTGTTTTTCTATTTAGTATTTTTTTATGTGGAAATAATTTTTGTTCACAAACTATTTTTCATATCATTAATTAGATATAAACTGTCTGGATAATTAGATATTTAACTGTGGAATTAACTAGCCAGTGAACGAAAAATACATGATTAATATTATTTTGGAGGGAATGAAATGAGTGAAAAGTGTACATCTGAAGCAATGAAAGTTCCTTATGCCGTAAACAATATTGAAAAATGCATGTGTCCACAATGTCCTGTCCAAGCTGACAGTGTGTGCACATTGGATAAAATTGGAAACTTAAAAAATGAAATGAAAAATTTAGGGAAAAATGAAGTCCCAGAACCTCAAAAGGTTCCTGGAGTCTACTGTTCATCAGGTACTGCTACTTGCAGTGACTTAGACCAAAACAGAGATTGCATTTGTAAAACCTGCTCGGTATGGGGAGAGCACTGTTTGGAGCATGCAGACACGATAATGTACTTCTGCAATAACGGTAGAGCGACCTGATTCTTTTATTTTGAAATATGATAGATTTTTCTTCTATCATTAAGATTTACGTGCTTGAGAAGCAAAATAGATGATGAATAGGCATGTCACAAATATTGTAATTCCGGCAGTTTTAGGTTTAAAGTTTATTGATTTTAGGATCTACGCAGTTCAATTGTCTTAATAATGAATCCGACCAAAACATCTATTTTGCTTGATTTCGATCCTTAAGTGTAAGTTATATATTTCTTAGTTCGATAGCGCATTTCCTACTATATTTGACAGTGTTTTATAGAGAAGCTATATGAACTGTGAATGTCAAAATTCAATGAAAATCTGAATAGGAACATAATAATATATTCCAGCACCGGAATTTGAGGTATTTTAGTTCATGTGGATCTGGAACGATGGGGAAAGTGTATCCAGTAATTGATTACAACATATGTAGGGGACCCTGTCTGCTATGAAGTTTGCCCTGCAGAAGTTTTCGATATGAAGAAATTGATAAGGTAAAAAGACAGTTTTGTAGCCCATCCTTAAAATTGCATAGAACGCGAGCATTGTGTTTAAGCTTGTACTAAAAATGTGATCGAACTTATTAAAAGCCAAATACAAATTCTAAAAAGTGGTGAAAATAGTGCATCCGAAAATTGATTATAATAAATGTGTAGGTTTACTTGAATGCTATGATGTCTGCCCTGCGGGTGTGTTTGATGTAGAAGAGAAAACCGAAGGAAAAAGAGCATTAGTAGCGCGTCCTGAAGACTGTACAGAGTGTGAGCAGTGCGTAGAGGTCTGTTCTACAAACGCAATAGAGCTCGTAGAGGATTAAGAGATTATTCAGATGGTAGTAAAGACAGAAGTTTTGTCAGTATAACTATTGGGTCAGCACCCGACTGTTTAATAAAACAATATTAATATTAAATAGTTGTCCAATATTAAAATATTCTATGGGGAAAGATGTTTTATTCAGAAACTATTTTTTTAATAATTAATTTAAAATAACTAACAAACTCAGTAAGCATTGTAGTTCATCGAAATTTTTTGATGGCCTAGAATACAATACAAAAAGTAGGCAAAAAATATTAGAGGTAAACAAAATGCAAAATCTAGGTAAGATTCATGATTGGTCTCAAGTCAACAGCGACTACTGTGCAAAGAGAAGCGCTCAGAACTACATAGCAAGTCCCCTGCAAGAAAAGGAAAACGTAGAGGCTGCCGGTGCTTGCAGCCCGTGTGCGTGAGTGCAGGATCTAAGAACGGTGCAATTGAGGATCAGAAGCTCGCGCCCAAACCATGTGCTTGCAGCTTCTCATGTGCAAGTGGTTATTAAACAATCACAGTAGATGTCTTTGGCTCTGAACACGATGTATGGAGCTGGAGTTATCTTATTTTATCGAATGGGAAAAATATATGGAACAATATTTTGCTTTTCAATTACATATTACCGACCGTTGCGATCAGCGTTGCAAACATTGTTACATTTTTTCAGAGAATAATAACGCTCTAGTCAAAGAACTGAGCTTTGAGCAGATCGAGGACATAGTTGATAACTGCATAGAGATGTGTCAAAAATTAAATCGCACCCCGTACTTTCATATTACAGGCGGTGATCCAATTTTACATAAAGATTTTTTGGAAATCCTCAGACTGCTGAAATCGAGGAATATACCGTTCAGTATTTTAGGTAACCCATTCCATCTGAATGTTGAGATCTGTAATAAACTGAAATATTTAGGTTGTGAGAGATACCAACTCTCCATCGACGGTCTTCGGAAAACTCATGACGCAATTCGCAAATCCGGTTCCTTCGATACTACCATCGAAAAAATACGTTGTATCCGTGATGCTGATATCCGCTGTGCCATCATGACAACAGTTTCTAATACTAACATCCAGGAGATTCCCGATATCATTGATCTTGTAGTGGAAAATCATGTTGACGTTTTTGCTTTTGCTCGCTATTGTCCTACTAGTTTTGAGAAAAGCACACACATTATGCCACTGGAATATAAGGCACTGTTGGGAGTATGCTGGGAGAAATTCAAAGAATACAAAGACAGTAACACTACATTCAAGCTAAAAGATCACCTTTGGACGCTGTTTCTCTATGAAAAGGGGCTCTTCAATATTCCCGAAGGACTGGACGACGATATGATCTATGATGGATGTAACTGTGGTAACTGCCACCTAACCATCTTGCCAAATGGCGACATATACGCCTGCCGTAGATTAGAAAGTGAAGTTGGCAACGTTTTCAAAACCCGTTTGTATGATGTGTTTCTCGCCAGCGAGATGGATAAATATAGAGAGTACAAAAAGTTTGAAAAATGTTCTAAGTGCGAACTGCTTCGCTTCTGCCGCGGTTGCCCTGCAGTAGCCTATGGTTATACTCATAATTATTACGCAACAGACCCGCAATGCTGGAAAATTGTGATATGATGATACTTGTTGTTCTCGCAAAAATCGGTGCCAGAATTATTTTTCAGCGGATTTGAGAAATGCACAGTTTTTGTGGTTAAATCTATGCATCAACGAAACCAAAAAAATCCTATTTTGTAATGAAAGAAAAGGATGGAGAACAGTCATTTTGACAGAACCTTCGATATACTGTCAAAATATTGAACCAATAAATAATAAATATAATGCAGCGTAGTATTACAAAAGAAGGATGGTTACTAATTGTTGATTTTGGTGGTATCATGAACCGGGTGGAACATTATGGGGATGTTGTAGGGTGTTTTAATAGCACGGAAAAAGAAAAATTCGCATTTTATGCTTTTCTTTTGTATACTTCGAAAGATGGGGAAATTACAAATTATGTTAAGAACTACCGTGAAGAATTCAGTCAATTATCTGAGAAGGATTGTTTAATTTTTTATCACGATAGAAGTTCAAAATCCGAAACATCATCCAGCGGTGAAGCTTATAGAACTGCAAGGGCGATTGGTATTGAATTAAAGGAAATACCTTGTATAGTATTTTTCAAAAACATAAATGATGAAAGTGTTCTTATATATTGCCTGAATAAAAATTTATCAAAAAAAGATATTAAAACTGAATTAATAAACTTATTTGAAGCAATACAGAATTGTATCTCGCGTTACGATAGTAAAAATGATTTCGATAATAGAAACGATTTATATGATTGTCTCGCTAAGTACATTAGGGAAAATAATATTAAATATTTTTTGCCAAATTTGAAAGTAAAGAAATTATTAAGTAAAATTGGAAATCTTTTACCACTTCCATCCTTTTGTCTGCAGCTGAAGGAATCAATTTTCGGATCACACAATTGATCCAACTCTCATGAATGCACAGTTTTTATAGCAAAACATCTGCGTTTTCCAATTTAGCGACCGCATGCATACAATTCTATATTTAGTTCTGGTGCCTTATGTTTACTAGGGCCTGCAGCATGAGTGCTTAAAACGCATTATTTCAGCGTGGAATTCTAATGTGTAGTTTTTTTCCTGGCTATAATCGCTATAGCTTTTAATTCTACAGAAAATTATGCACACTGCTTTTTATTGCATTTTACTATTAAATTTCACAGGTTAATCGAGCCTTAATTTTAAATATGGAATACAAAATATATTACATTACTAATTCCGCGATTTATAGCTTAAATTCAGGACCATGAGGCTACATGATAGTAAATACCGCCATTAAATCAAGCGATAAAAAAACAAAAGATGCAGCATATTTCTCAAAAATTTTACGGCAGCATCTTCAGAAACTTATACAAGAGTATAATATTAGCTATCTGGGTATTTTTGGTTCTTACATTCGCGGTGAACAACAAGAGGATAGTGATCTTGATATTCTTGTGGAATTCTCTAAAGAACCTGATCTCTTAGAATTCATAGGTCTCAAGCAGGAGCTTTCAGAAATACTTGGCGTAGAAGTGGATCTTGTCATGAAAAATGCGTTAAAATCGAGAATTGAGAAAAGGATTCTTGAAGAGGTCATGCAGGTATGATCAAGCGTAACGTTGTAGATTATTTGCAGGATATCTTTGAGACAATTAAAAGTTGTGAACGTTTTATTGCAGGAATGGATTTCGATCAGTTTGCTTCCGATGAAAAAACAATTTTTGCCGTAAACCATGCACTTGAAATTATTGGGGAAGCAACGAAACATATTCCTGAAGAAATTAGAAAGGCGTATCCACTTGTTCCCTGGAGAAGAATGGCTGGAATTAGGGATGTTATAATTCATGCTTACTTTGGTGTAAATTTGAATGTTGTCTGGAATACTGCAAATGAAAGATTACCTGAACTAAAAATGGCTATTGAAAAGATACTTGAAGACAGAACCTTTGAATAAAGCTTTCTTTTAAAGAGATGAGAGATCTGACAGGATAGGCTTCTGTAGAACCTAATCATTCTTCTTTGGCGATTATTATGCCTACAATAATGTTGATAAAAAGATAATAAAAAGCTAAAAAGGTCACCCAACACATGCTCAATTACAATACGATGGAATTTGGGTTAAGGGTCTTAATGTTGCAAAGATGAACTATTATGGAAATCAAACTTCATCGTGAATTGGAAAGGTTGATACTATTGGCGATGCACACCAACAGTATCTAATTTACTGTATGAGGATTTGTTTGTCTGTTCGACAAAACAATATTTGTTCTAATCCATTATAAACTTTTTTTATAAGTGATTACCCTTTTAGATACACAGGTTTAACATGATAATCTCTGCATAATATTTTCTCAGAAAGCAGTAAAAAAGCTCCTAAACTCTACGAAGCCTCGAGATAAGGAATTATATATTTGTTAACTATTCATCATATATATTCCTAAATTGCCACTTATTTCGGTAAATCTTCTTTTAATTTTTTGCAATGGAACCGGCGTGATATTTTCAGGAGCTTTGTTGCCTTCAACAATTATCAACAAAATTCAATATATCTCGGGACATATCAAAATAATCACGTAATGGGATAGTAGATACCAGCTCTAAGAACGAGGGTGCTTCGCTATCATCAGTTCTGACAACTAAAACTTTCTTATTTTTAGCCATTGCATATCCAATGCTGTATATTACACTATCATCATTTTCCTTCATGAAAGCAATAAGAATATCACATATTTTTATAGTATCAATAAGAGCAATTCGGTTATCATATTCTATTCCCACATAGTTGGTATCATATATTTGTACTTTCGGATATATCTGTAATTTATGTAATGCACTTATGTTATTGTCTTTTTTTTCAAAATCGTTGGTATCATATATTTGTATTCCATGTGATTCTAGTTCGTTTTTTAGTAACTGGATATAATCGCTTTCTTTTCCATTTAGTGTATAATATAAAAAAACCGTCTTCATTTTTTAAATCTATCCAAATAAATTTTCTTCTGTTAATATATAATAATATAGCTTTTATATGAACATATTGTATTTTATTTTGACTGTTCTAAAATAAACACATGATTTAGTCTCCTCTGCTTGCATATGCCTGGAACCTTATTTATTAATGATCCGTGGGTTATTATCAAAAATAGAAGAATCAAAAAACACATAAGTAATGTGGAATGCTGAGCGAATGCAGTCAATATTTCACAATATTTAAGAAGCAGTGGTCAATGCTAAAGTGCAACTTTTTAATACACAGTTTTTGCTATAAAATATATGTATCAATTAGACATATTATCAATTTTATCATGTATATTTTGCAACGGAACCAAGTAAAAATGAACAAATTGATACGACATGTGAGTTGAACTGACTATATACTCTTTAAGTCTAGAAATCCAGGTTCAAGAAAACGATTTTATAGGCGGACTGTACCTCATTATCATTTTCGTTGCACGATAATGCGCCAATCCCATATCCCATTTCTCTCAAATGAAAAATCTAAATTACTTTTTGATAAAGTATTTTTTATAACACTCAAATCCGCATAATATTCTGTTTCAATTTCTTTTTTGATGTGATAATTTTCTAATTTAACTTGCTCTTCAAGCAAAAAATTTCGTTCAGAGTAATTTACAAAAGCGAAATCCACTATAATAAAAAGAAAATTCTGTCTTTTGCTTACAGTAAAAATGCTGTTTATCAAATCTGTTTTCTCTTTGTCATTAATATGATGAAGTGAATACGAACTCACAACTATATAATTATATTCATTGTCAAGATATATTTCCCATCTATCAAGACATCTGTAATCTGTTTTTACAAATATAGATTTTTGAGATTTTTTTTGCAATCTTAAGCATTTTATTGCTAATATCTATTCCAACGTAATCGATTGATGGAACAATTCGCTGAAGCATCTCGACTAGTGTGCCAGTACCACACCCTAGATCAATTACCCTAGTATACTGATTTTGATTAAGTATCTGATTGCATAACCAAATGATTCCGTCATTATAGTACTCGAATCCCCATTCAGCGGTAGCAATGCTACAATTATATGAAAAAACATTATATTTTATTTTAAATTAACTCTACAAAAAATAATTTCTGAATAAAAATTACTTCAACATAGAATATTTTGAAATTGAACAACAATTTAATATCAATCATATTATAATTGTAAATAAAAATATAAAGATATTCTTAAGCCTTTAAATCAGCTCATATTGCTACCTGGATTAAGAGTCGTTTCTTCGTTTTTTCCAGAACTATTCAAACACTTTATAAAGGAGAGCTAGATGAATCTCTTCGAGCATTACTCAAAGAAAAAGACTCCATTATTTTTGGAAAAGCAGAATAAATTTTTTTATGACAATATAATTGATCTAACTCTCATAAATGCACAGCTTTGTGTATAAAACCTATGTATTTTTCTACTTTTTCAGCCCAAATCATGGGATATTTTTACCTAATTGTGCAGGAAATACGTTGTTTTTTTTAAAATATATGCTGTATTAAAACGCCAAAAAGTTGCTGTACCCATATTCTTCGTGTTTTACAAATACTAATTCAGATAGAAGCTATCTTTTTCATATTTACACATTCCAAAAATTAACATTAACCAAAGATTAGAAGATAGAAGACGATCAATTTTTCAGATCAATTATTATTTCTAAAATAGTTATGACCTACATGAAAAAGCAAAATAAGATTAATCGAATATTATATAGACTTCTTTTGTGGGAAATAGCTTCTTGGATAAATTATATAAAGTGCAAACTCACTATTAATTTATATAAAGTTTATGTTTTTCAAAATATCACTATCTATCTAACGTATACTGTACTTTCGCTAAACTCTGACTTCTTAAAAGCAGATTGAAGGATACGTACCACGGGAACTACTGTCATATAATTTTCATATATTATAATATCAGAAAAAGGGTTGAAATAAATGATTAATAAACAAAGATTGTTTTCGGTAGCCTTAGTTTCAACAGCTATTATTCTAGGGTTAGTAAGTATCGTATGTCAGGGACAGACGACTCCTACAATTACCTGGAATAATCCTGCTGATATAGTCTATGGTACACCATTGAGCAGTACTTAACTAAATGCAACTGCATCAAATACAATAACTGGAGCCACATTACCCGGAATTTTTGTCTACACTCCGCCATCATAAACTGTATTAAGCACGGGTATGCATACATTAAATGTTTTTTTCACACCAACTGATAATAAAAAATATACTAATGCATCAGCGAGTGTTCAAATCACCGTCTTGACTCCTGTACAGAAAATCCAGGAAATGATTACTTTTATCCAAGGTTTAGTCAATTCAGGTAAACTGAATAATGGACAAGCTAATTCACTAATCGTTAAACTTAACGCTGCGAAGAAAAATATAGATCATAAAAGTACACAAGCAGCGACTAATAAACTTAATGCTTTCATTAACGAAGTAAATGCTGACATAAAAACTGGCAAACTTTCTTCAACAGATGGACAGACACTGATTGATGAAGCGAATGCGGTGATTAATGCAATTAAATAACTGGAAACTTTTAAGAATACATAATAAATATTAAAAAATAGCTAAAGTTTTGGAGATCAACAACCCAATTATATTTTAAAATACATATAAATAGATAATGCCTACAAGTTATTGCTCAACGCTAAAATTTCGGCTCTGTAGAAATCCTCAATTTGATGCCAATTACCTCTACAACCTTTTTTATCTATGTTGTATATTATTAATTTAATTTTAATCTCTTTCACTTGATAACGGAATTTCTTTGCCCTTAGTGTTTCTCCTAATTTTCTTTTAACTACAGAAAATATTGTCTCCACGATATTTCTTTGATTATATTTAATTCTGTCAAAGACCAGATTCAACTGTTTTCTATATTTCCTCTTATTTTCTTTCTTTTTCTCTCTCTTACAGGTATAATTGAATCTGCTTTGATTTCTTCTCTAATTATAGAATGTATTTTTTCTGAATCGTATCCTTTATCCATTACATAACAATCAGACTTTCTCATCTTATTTGATTGCCTTATCAGAGCATTTGCATGTTTGATTTCATGGTCTGTTTTTTGACTAATTTTCCATCCCAATATTATCTTTTTACTTGTGTCCACTGACATTGAAGTTCTCAGGAAGCTTCGAAAAAGCTTCCCTGTTTTTCTGGAATAATAACAACTTGCATATGAACTCGTAAATCCTGTTGCATCAATCGTTGCAACAGAGACATTTTCTCCATATGAGTAAAACAGCTTTAGAATCCTTGGCAGAAGAAGGTTAAACAGAGAGGAGGGAATCCTAGTTACAAACTTTTGAAGGGTAGTGAAATGTGGAATTTTATCAAGAGCAAGTTTTTCTTTTATATCGCTCATAAGGTCAATAAGTTCTACAAAATCTCGATAGTCTATACTAATATACTCTTTCAATAAAACCAGTGAAAGAAGCTGATGCTGAGTATAAACGTGTTTTGAATACTTGCAGGAATAAAGCTTCAGTCTCGAAGACTGAACAGTTTCAAGACTAGTATCAACAAATTTAATGTACTTATTAAACTTCAATATTGAATGTTCCTTCATTTTTAGCGAAAAAAATAAGAAGAATATTATAACTTAATAGTTATAATACTATGGTGTAAAAGTTCAATTTAGAGCATTTCTACAGAGCCAAAATTTCCTATTCTTTTTTAACTAAATCATTCCATCAGTGCGGGAATATGCATATTTTCATCGATTTATCACGGTAAATTAAAAAAATTATTAGAAACTCATAGGTAAAATTGAAAAATTCACTTGATATCTATTTTTGTTTGCCACAAAAATAGGATTTATCGTTTTTTACTGATTCAATGTCTTATAGCAAAATCTATATATCAATTAAACAGTAGAAACATGACTTTGCAGCATAACCATCAGCTTTAAATCCTGCTTTTTTGTTAAGAAATACATTTGAAAGCTTACCTTGAAATGTTCAGCGGTTTTGCTTCCAATATCTCTTTTCATTTCTCACCAATATGATCCATCTCCAGTCTAGCGATTCATCAGTTTTTTTAGGTGGTCTGTATGTTGATATAGGGGATTTTGTTGCTACAATTGATTGTGTTTCAAGGGGTTGTACTTGTTCTACAACCGGTAGTGCTAAAGTAGTTGTTTTTCCAATAAGGGCACGTAAATCCAGTCTCATAGAGTAGCAAGATTATACACCTATTTTTATAGTCAGAATATAAGCACCGCTGTAGTAGTGGTCATGGTACTGACGATAAAGGTGGTCATGGTAACCGAGATGAGACCATGGTGGATTTGGCCATGTGATCATGGTGACTATGGATATCATGATTGTAATGGCAGCAGTGGTTACTGGGCTGGTTATGGCAGCTACTAAGGTGCGGATGGGTGAATGGTGGATGGGTTTGCCCCGAAAACGGCTACCCGTATATCTGAATATGAAAATATGCCACATGGTCATGTGGTAATAGCATTTCAATGAAAACAAAAACTGCAGAAGATACAATGGTAAAGAAGGTATGTGTAGCAACTTTATACTGGAATACGAATTGAAGCAATCACTGTATGTATCTAAAATTATTTCCTATTCGTATTTAAAGTTAAGATTGCTCATTTATAACCACAAAAGTTGATTTAATTTTAAGACGCCCTTATTTAAAAGAGCACTCTCATTATTGATCCTTAAAATTCCGCGACTTTTTGACTCCACAAGGATGCCCTAATCACAAAAATAGTTGTATTTTAGAATTTTTTTGAAAGTAGCGTATATATATTTTCCCAATTTTTAATATTTAAAAAATCATTTATGTTTTACAGTATTAATTTTTATCCAAGTTATGCGGTGTTTTTGCTAAATTTTGATATTTTGATCAAAAATTAATCAATGTATAAGTAACACACAAATTTTATAGTAAAAAGTTTCTTCCTTTAGCAATTTCCAGACAAACTATGAGTGTCGGCATATTTGTGACTCTCTCATTTCAGAGTTAATAAATTGGAGATTCTTTATGAATCCTAAAGATAGAATTAATATATTCACTCGACAGTATGACCAATTTTTAAATGCTTATTTAATGTTCATAGTTATTTTTTTATATCATTTGCTTTTCATATTTCAGGGACTTGATCTAACAGATTTTGGATACCATATGACGCATCAGGTATTCTCATTTACCTTATCACCTGATGTAAAATGCATAGAGCCTATGTTTTATCTAACTGATTTTATAGGAGGAATGTGGCTTTCTTTAATTGGGCATCCAAATGTTCTATGGGCAAGATTGGGGGGAGTTTTTCTTGAAGCTCTGAATGCTGCAATTATTTTTTCTATCTTAAAAATCTATTTTGAAAAGGAAAAAGTTTTTTTTGTTGTATTTGTATCAAGTATATTTGTGTCTATATATCCACAAATGTATATTCATTATTTTACATTTCCAGCTTTTTTGATCAACCTTGAGTTGTGGATATTCAACAGAGTGATTTTATTTGATAGTGAGGTTAAAAAAAGTAACACATATAGTTTTTTTCTAGGGTTCATGGCACTTCCAATAATCCTGAGTAGAATCACTCTACTGCTAATATTTATTATTCCTATACTCTTTATTATTTATTATTATGCGAGGGAAAAAAACGTTTTGTGCTTCAAAAAAATTATTTTTCCTACTATAATAGGAATCTTTTTTTCTATTATTTTGTTTGGGTTCTTTTTATGGTACTTAGATATATTTAAATATTATTTTTCAAATATTGCCGAAAATATATTTTTATCAACAAGGAATGTTACAAATAAATATTCTTTAGCTTCTGGACACTCAATGGTACAGTTAGTTAATAGTTATTTATCTGACTCGAAACTAATAATTACTAATTTATTGAACTTGATCGTTAGCATTTATATATTATCAATTATAAAAGAACAAATTGGGAAAAGAAAACTTAATACGTTAGTAATATTATTGACGTGTTTGACAATTTTATATACGAATTTGTTTGCTATCCCAGATCATGCTATCGTTCTATTAAATGTTTTTATTGGAATAATCATTGTTTTAGCAATCATATATTTTGCATTTAATAAATTGATGAATGAAAATATAGATTTGTTATTAATTTCAAGCATAGGAATTATGGTAATTAATCCAATCGGTTCTGATGGGGGGTTATTTAAGGCAGTTTATGGAATGTGGTTAGCATTACCTCTTGTATTGCTGTGTATCTGTAAAATAAAAACAGATATTAAATATACAAGAATTTCATCAATGTTATCTTTAATACCGATACTACTTGTTTCTTTATTATGTTTTTCCATTTTTTTTAATATCACCTATATTAATTATCTAGACGATAAGACCCGTTTGGACTTGAATACAGAGTTTTCAGATCCATCACTTAAGGGATTATATTCTACAGCTGACAGGGTTAAAGCTGTAGATGAGCTTATATATCAGATAAGAAAACATACTGACAAAAATGACGAAATTTTAATAGCTAATAACATCCCAACATTTTATTATCTAACAGAAACAAAACCGTCATTTGGAAATCCATGGATTGAATCATTACCTCTTGATGCGACAAAAGAAATACAGCGAGAATTAGAGGAAAAAAAAGAACTACCAAAGTTATTTATTTATAGTAGGGTGAGTGGAATGGATCATAGATTTCCAAACGCAGATATCAAAGATAATGAAGATGACAACGATAATGAAGATATTATTAGGCTTAGATACTTAAAGAACCGATACGCTAATGATTTGAACTATACTATTTTATGGGAAAATAAAAACTTTGTAATATACAATCATTCTTCAATGTAAAATATCTCGGCAGTGTACCGAAAGTTCTGTAAAATCCGATCGACTATATACCCTTTTCTTTGCCACAAAATATAAGATATATCGTTTTACTGACGCACAGGTTTTTATAGCAAAATCTATGCATTTTCTAGTTATTCAGCAAAAGTGTTGCAAATCAGGCACAGAGCATTTCTCCACAGCTATAAATAAAATCATATGGATATTATTTATACCATAAAAAGGAGACCACCACAGAATGAGAGTGTTTACTGTCGTCATCGAGCAGGACGAAGATGGGATTTACATAGCTTCAGTTCCAGAACTTTCTGGATGCCATACCCAAGCTGAAACGCTTGACGAATTGAACAGAAGAATTAAAGAGGCAATCGAACTTTACATTGAAGTTGAAGCCCAGAAAGGGGAAGAAAGACATCTGGATTTCATCGGAATACAGCAAGTTAAAGTTGAGATTTGAATGAGTAAAAATTACCTCTTCCTGCAAAAAAAGTTGTAAAAGCACTTGAAAATATTGGTTTCGAGCAGATGAGACAAAAGGCAGCCACTTATTTTTACGCCATCCAAAAGGAAGAACCACGATAGTCCCGACGCATCCTACCGAAAAAATCGGAAGGGGAATGATCACCAAAATAATAAAAGATGCAAAAATTACACGGGATGAATGGGTTGAATTGATAAAAAGCCTCATTCTTTTCTGATGAAATAAACCATTGATCTTCTAATGATATCGAATTGGTGTGTTTTGATAAAATATCCAACGTTCCTTTTGATTAAGTTTTATATTAAAATTCCAATTTTTGAACTAAAACTTGGATTTTATAGAAACTTAGCTTGGATATACATCAAGTGCAATGTTTTGACAGGCATGTCCAATTTAAAAGATGTCTTTTAAGGCAATCGAAGCTGGATATGCACCACCAGCTCCGCAAATATAATAAGTTACTCTTATTGCCTCCATTACCTCTTCTTTTGTTACACCTGCCTGCATAGCTTGCTTTGCAAGTGCTTTAACTCCGTCTACTGCACCATGAGCCGCATCTAAAGACATGGCAATAGGTATCTTGTATTTAACTGGGATCTTCCCCTCTGCAAATGCAAGCTTGTATGAATCCTGAAGAAGGTTAAATAATTCCGAATCTTCGTCTATTATTGTTTGAAGTGGGTTTTCTGCCAATATATCATCTCCATCACATTTATTTGAAGCTGCTTTTCTTTAAACATTTATTATATCTGCTTCAGCTAAAAATATTGGTTGTGGTGTATAAATAATACTTCCGCAGTTTGATACTATAATTATTACCTTTGTGTATCTTTTTTCCGGTGATGAAATTGATTAACTCTCCTAATTGTGAATGTTTATACTGATTTTGTAACAAAACCAGACTTTTTACACCAGAACCATATATACTCCTAAATTTCTACTTATTTCAGTAAATCCCACTCATAATTTTTTGCAACGGAACCGAAATATTTATTGATGTTCCGACTTCAGAGTTCGGAAATTGGGTTATTCGGAACTACTGTGTATAGGTAGTGATTTTCGTCATGAGAAGGTCCCGCTCCCTATTGGCTATTCCAGTGCTATATCGTTTTGCGAAATCTTTTGCCGTAGCAGGGTCGCTGGCATACATCTTCATTAACGTCTCTTTAATGGGATCATATTCCCTGAAAGATTGCTCTTCATAGTCTCGCCACAACTCCTCGACAAGGAATTTATATTTATCATGGTTTACTTTGCAGAGTGAATAGAGCCCCCTGAAAGACCAATAGGCGACAACGGACTGTACTGATTTCCTTCAAGGCTAAAACCGGGAGGAATATCACCCATATTGCTATATAGTGGGAGGTAGGGTGCGCCCATAGGGGTGCTTACAACCTGCCATATCAAACCTTTTAGCTCCGGAGGCATCTTTGGATCAAGAACCATGATATGGCTTTCAGCCTTCCTGTCCACCCCAATCGCCCGCTTCGCTTTGCCTTCAAGCTCCGTTCCCTTGTAGGTGGCCCGTAGCACGTTCATAACGTCCCGGACATGGATTTTTTTGTCCGGCTTGAGAAAAAGCGGATACTGGTATTCACGGGGTTTTTGTTCCAATGAAGGAGTATGGATTTTTTGGGCGAGCCATATGCGATCGACATTAGTAGGATCACCGGGAACGCCAAAGGCTTCGGCAAAGTTAAAGTTATGCCGGTCAGGTGCCTCAAGCAGTTTGTATTCGCAAACAAATTCAAAGAGTTTTTTGAATTCAGAACATCTTCGTTGTCAAGATCAACAGAGTGCACCCTCATATCGTTTGCCACTAAGAGGTATGAATCTTCGGGAATTTTAACAGCAATCCAGTGATGACATGATCCTATCTCAAAGTACATGACTCATCGGAGTCGCCTATTAAAATACCGTTCACCTCGCTTGCGCCATACTTCTCTACATATCTGCCAAGAAGTTTTACCGCCTCTTTTGCCGATTCAACCTGCGGCAGAAGAAGGATTTGTATTACCGATTCAGCAATGCCTCCCGAAGCGAGCAGAGGGTCGAAGCCTCTTGCTTTATCATTAATGGCAAGGGAGTTTGTCGCGGAAATGGCAACATTTCGTTCGTTAATACCACGCTCTTCAAAGAAAAAATGTCTTACGATAGCGTATTTTGCCTCTTAATAAACCGCAGCTTCCGGCATTGCGTTATATCGGTACATTTTTTGCGGGACAGAGACTTTCAGGCCGTTCCCAAAGTCCAGACATTATCCGAAACAGCGGCGTTGCCGTTTTGCTTGTTGTAGTACTCCGGAAATGGACGAAAGACCATATATTTATTCCAGTTGTTCCGAGTATAGTCTTCATTTTTGGACAGCAAAATTGTTCCGTCGCATGTCGCTTTTTTGCCTGCCAATAAGCTTGTGTACATACTCTCACCTTTATCAATAAGACGAGAGGAAGCGTCGCAGATTTTTCACGACACTCCCCTCATCCCTTGGGTTTTGTTATTTAACGATGGCCAGTTTTGAGTTAACGAAAAGATTGTACGCATTCATTCTCGGCGTATTGTCATTCGGCAAATCAAATTCAATATCCGCCCCCTTTCGGAAGAAGAGACAATACGTTGAACCGCCGAAGTGGAATGTTCCGATATTTTGGCCTTTTGTGACCTTTTGACCTTCATAAACCTGTATGTCGCAAGAAGAGATCTCTGCCATGCCGATGGGCATAAAGCACATGAGGCCGATCTTTGGATTTTCGGCCTCGATGAAAATAAGCGCCCGCGTTGCGACTTCGCTTATATACCCTGTGAGTCATTTGGCGCAGCCGAGTCATAACCTTCCGTGGGGGTCTCGGAGTAATACGTCCCGTCAATGATCTTTGTTTTAACAATCCTCCCCGATACAGGGCTGTGCCATTGGTGGAAGCTTTTGGCACTCAAAAATGCCTGATAGGCAGAGCCGCCCACAAGCTGTTCGGTTCTCTCGTCACAGTCAAGCATATGCACAAGGGAGTATGGCTGCCCTTTGATCCAAAACTTTGTGCGTAGTTATACTTCATCATCACTCTATGCAATTTTATATGGAGAGGATTCACAGGCGTTAATAATGATTGAATCATCACCCTTTCCGGCAATTGGACGCTTTCCGTCCCGGAATTTCCTGGTGAAAAAATAGTCTCAGCAGGCAAAGCCGTAATGCGGTTTTTCCGGGTCACATTTAAATGTCTCGATAAACTCTGATCTCGCCTTGTCATGCTCGCCGGGTCTAAGGATGCGGTTTTTCGTCCTTTTGATCGGGTTTTTTCCGCCAATAGGACATACTTTGAGTCCACAGATTTCAGGAACGTCCCCCAATGGTTCAGCACCTTCTTGAACTGTACGTTTAGTTTGTTATTAAGGAACGTCGCAAAATCGCCCTCAGTGCACATCGCCCAGTCTAGAATCGCGTTAATCGGAAAACCAATACAGCTGGTGTCGTTATAGGTCGGGGATTTTGTCATTATGTTGTTCAGCAGATCTAAAAAATGCTTGTAGTCTCTCATCTGTTTTCCATACACGCTATGTTCATACTTCTTCGGCACCTGGTCGAACATCATGGTTACGAGCGCGTAATTTCAGCGTCTGATTCAATAAGCTCCTGAAGCTCCTGTATGACCGGATGAAATGGCTTTTTTTCAGTGTCTACTTCGTCGATGAGATCGGCCAGCCAATATTAAAATTTTTCTGATCAGAGGGGAGCCATTCTCCAATCCGGTATTGTGCGGTTTTAGTCTTTTCCATACATTTTCTCCTCTATTAAATGTTTTAAATTAAAGGTTGTGTCTGGCTTTTCAACCAGTTGTCTACGATCTCTCTTGGAACGCCCATGGTCCTGCAATGCAAAGCATCGGTACCCAGCCATGGGAATTCAGGTTTTCCAGGTATGCCGACAACTTCGTAACCCGGAGTGCTTTGCGGTAGACATTAAGGGCTTAGTCATCGAATTTTTTGTATTCGCCGCCCACTATAGGCACATACACATGTTCGTTAAGGATGAGGCTGTTGGTGTAAGCGGCTGTGGTTGGCGGGGTTCGGCTATCGGGACATAAATGTCCTGGCACATTACCCGGAAAATCTCAAACCTCTCTTTTTTAAAGAAATCCGAGATGCCGTCAAAAGTCTCATTGGTTCTCTTGTCCTGAGACTGAGTGATCAACACTTTATTTTGCGCGAGGAATTTCCCCAAATAGTCAAGATGACCGATATATATGCCAGTAGGGTCGGACAGAACAAGATATTTTTGGTGCCGAGAAAGCGGTTGCATTGGTCCATGATATATTCCATGCGCTTTTCGATGGTAGCCTCATTGGGATTCATAACCTGCTCCTCCGACTCTACGGGGAGCTCGTTTTGTGTGGCGACTAGATGAGACGAAGCGATAATCTCGTCCCCCGTAACCATATAATTTCCGCCAACGTCAAGAGTCCGGTGAAATACCAGTCGTGGGTATGGATGGGGCAGTTTTTTACCGTTCTTTTTACCTTTCCACCCGCATTATTCCATTTTCGGATGGGGTGCTCAGCCAATCGGAAAACTTTGTAGCTCCGGCATCGTCGTTCGGCCTGATTATCCCGGAACCTTTCCGCGGGTCACCCCCCTCCGCTCCTTCGATCATGCCTACAGAGCCGCCGCCAAGGGAGGTATAGATATGTTTTGCAATGGCGAAACATCCGGTTTTCGTTCTTAATCCACCAGGGGCCGTAGTCCCTTGTCCATAGGTATCGGTGTCCCATGGAACGAGATGTATCAGATTGGGATCAAATGCGATCTTTAAGGACTTTGCAGTTTTCTCAAGACTTTTAATAATTAAAGGCAAGTGGGTCTCATCGTCGCACATAACAAAAATCCTGACCGGATCTCCTTTTGAATTCAACTGCTGCATACGGATAATAAGCTCGTTGGGAATGCCAAAAGAGCGCGGCCCCAATGGAGGCAATTGTTTTTTATCTTCCGGAGGGGCGAGAGTTCCCGGATAAACAACCAAAACTCCCCCCATTGGGGCGAATTCAGCACAGCGTTTACCGGCGAGGACGCGTCGCAGTTATATGTTTTGTGTGCAGACGGTGAGGAACATTTGCATATTTTTTCGAATAAAGTCGCCAACTGTCGTGCTGTTGGTTTGGCAAAATGGTATTTTTTAAGCATACATATCTCCTTTGTTGGTTCCTTTGCAAAAAAAATTCTGTAATTTGACACTATAATTTTCACATTTATGCTATTTTATACCAAATAAAAATGATTAATTCCCTAATTGTGATATTTTTATTGATCTTGTGAAAAAGCCAGATTTTTTGAACGGAACCTACATAGATTTGCTATATAAGCTCTGCAGGTTCCGTTGCAAAAATAATTTTTCTGTACTTTGAGGATATTATAATTTCCTTAAATGCTGTTTTGACCCCAGTTTGATCACTAAAATTGCCTTATTGTGAAGGTTTTCAACGATTTTGTAAAATGTTATGATTTTTTTGCAACTGTACCCCTGTATACATATCCGATATCGCTAGTCTTCGTTTTAATTCATCAGAAATTTAGACCATCCAATGTTGCCCATTTTTAAAGTTCTTGCATTTATAGCCACGATTACGGTACTTAGACTCATGAGAACGGCACCCGTCTCAGGGTTTAGTAAAATTCCGTATCCATAGAGTACCCCAGCAGCAAGGGGAATTGCAAAAACATCGTATCCAGTTGTCCAGAGAAGGTTTTGATACATCTTGGAATAAGTCCTTCTGGAAAGCGCGATGATATTCAGTACATCCCTTGGATCGTTTTTAACCAGTACGATATCGGCTGTTTCGACTGCAACATCCGTAACTGCTCCGATAGCAATTCCGACACCAGCTTGGGCCAATGCAGGGGCATCATTAACTCCGTCCCCTACCATTCCTGTGATATACTGCTTTTGAACTTCTTTGACTTTCTCTGCTTTGTTATGAGGAAGAACTTCTGCGAAGTAATCGTCAAGTACCAGTTCTTTGGCTACCCAGGCAGCAACATAATGGTTATCCCCTGTGAGTATGATACATTTTATTCCCATGCCTTTGAGCTTCGATATAGCTTCCCTCGATTCCTGCCGGATAATATCCCCAAGAGCAAGTGCTCCAAGAACTTTATCACCCTCGAGCAGGAACAAAAGGTTTTTCCCTGTTCTTTGATTTCTTCAATTTTTTCGTCTCTAATGACAATTCCCTTTTCTTCAAGGTACCCCGGGCTCACAACAAGGAATCGTCTTCCTTCAACCACCCCTTCTATCCCCTTCCCGGGGATTGAACTGAATTCATCCACATAACTAGTTTCAAATCCTTTTTCCTGTGCGCTTTCCAGAATACCTGCTGCAATAGGATGTCCAGAACTGGTTTCTAAGGAAGCCGTCAGGCTCAGGATAGTTTCTTTTTTCTCTCCAGAAAGAGAAACTATATTCGTGACCCCGAATCTTCCTTCAGTGAGGGAGCCTGTCTTGTAAAAAATGAGAGCCTGGGGATTACGTGCACTTTCAAATGTCTCTCTTTCTTATAAGAAGCCCGGATTTTGTAGCAATAGATGTTGAAACTGCAATCACAAGAGGAATTGCAAGCCTAAGAGCATGTGGACAAGTTATTACCATTACAGTAACTGCTCTCTCCAAGGCAAAGGCAAATTCTCGGCCAAATAAAATCCAGAGAATGAAAGTGAGAGTTCCCTAAGTCAGAGCTATGATTGTAAGGTCCATTGAAGCCCTATTCGCCAAGTTCTGGGTTTTTGATTTGCTTTCCGTGGGCAGCCCTGACGAGCTCGACAACCTGGCTCAGATAGGCATCTTTCCCGGATTTTTCTATCTTTACCACGAAAACTGCTTCCCCGTTAATAGAACCACCTATAACCTTATCTTCCGGTTTTTTTTGTGATAGGTTTAGACTCTCCTGTAAGCATTGATTCGTTGAAGCTACTTTTTCCTTCTACAACAGTCCCGTCCACAGGCACTTTTTCTCCGGGCTTGACCAAAACCGTATCCCCTATTTTTAGTTGGTCAATACCAAAGTCAACGATTTTTCCGTTATTTTTCAGATGAGCAACCACCTGCATTATTTTTATAAGTTCCTCAAGGGCTCTTGAATCCCCCATTACTGAAGCATCTCTAGCCAGTGCCCGAGAAGCATTATGTAGATAAGGGTTACCAATTCCCAGGAAAATACTCCTCCTTGATCTTCCGAATGATCATGATGCAGCGTATTTCCAGCAAGTTTATGCCCACTTTCTTCATGAAATTAATTCGAATTTTAGGATAAATCATTTATACTCTGTTCTCTTCAGCTTGCGTATCCACTTTCCCATAATTTTTAATGGAATAAAAAAATTATAGCTTCTTTAATACCAGAGAATTTAAATAGACGGTTTTGTGAAGCTACTATTTTGTCTTATGGATAGTAGAATAATTATTACGAAAAGAGATATTATTTAACTTTTTACTTCTGGAGCGATGCAACGAGAATCATTTATTTTACTGATCAGGAATAAAGGGTTTTGGGATAATTCTATCAAATTCAGGAATATTTTTTAAAGAATTCTCTTGTGCAAATCCAGGCAGGTTGACTACAAATTTTAATCTGTATCCATAAAATTAATCTATTAGACGACTATTTTTTATTATCTACACAGTTCTTATTATCTTTTCAATATTTGCTAAAAATTTAATTGTAAAAACTTGTACATTCTTATAAAACTATAGAAAGCGAGTTATCAATATTTAGCTCGAAGAGTTCTGGATTTGTAGCAGTTTCTACTAATTTATAGGGAATCGATTCTATTAATGGCTTTTAGCACTAGATTGATGAAAGGCTTCCTCTTATTTAAAAGTTTAAAAACCACGTAATTAGCTAGTGAATTCCATCGTTCTGATCTATAATAAGATATTTCTAAGTGAGAAAATATTATTTATTGACTCTGCACATTTTTTCATGATGGAAGATTAAAGGATACAGAGTCAAACAAATTTTACAAAAATTTCCATGCACAGTCAAAACTTCTTTGATGTGCCAAACGTAGTAATCTACTTGTTAAGTTCAATCGCTTTTTGATATGCTTTTCTGGCTTCATCGTACTTGCCTAAGTTCGCAAGAGCTGCGCCTTCTTTGTTCCAAGCATCTGGATTTTTAGGATCAAGTCTCACGGCTTTGTCGTATGCTTTCAACGCTTCATCGTATTTGCTTTGTTGAGAAAAAGCGTCTCCTCTATTGTTCCAAGCTTTTGAATCTTGTGGGTTGATTTCAGTTGCTTTTTGATATGCTGCCATTGCTTCATCCGATTTGCCTAATCTCTCTAGAGCTTCACCTTTGCCGAGCCAAGCCGTTGAATTCTGTGGATTAGTTTCGATAGCTTTTTCATACTTTTTTATTACTTCATCTGATTTTGTTACATTCTGTGGTTTAATTTTATATGCTTTTTCGTATGCATTTGCTGCTGCATCGGATTTATCCAAATTATCTAGAGCAACTCCATTATTTGAATCTTGCATCATTTTTTTACTATAGTTTGATAATGAGTCATCGAGTTTATTGAAATCAGTTACAACGTTTCCTTTATTATTTCTAAACATTGAATCCTGCGTCGCGCCTGCGATACTCACTAAGATTAAAAAAGTTACCACAGTGATGCCTAAAACCGTTATAACGGTATGCCTTTTACTTGCTTTATCATATGTTGCTTTTTTCATTTTCAGTCTCCTGGTAGTTTTTATAGATTAATGACGGAAAACTACTAAACAAATATACAATGTTAATACATCTTTCTATAAATTAAACATTTCTACTTAAAAATTATATTTTGTAATGTATTAAAATAACTTTGTATCATTTTCTTTGCAGAACCTCTCAAATGCTTCAATTCTACTACATTCTTTCAAATTTCAAGGCAGATATTCAGAAAAGAATTCAGTCTGAATGCAGAGACAAGCCAAGAAAAGCTACATTGTAAGGTTGAACATAGCTATAAAAAGCAATGATGAATTGATTTTGGCAGTGTGCCTAAGTTCTATAAACATGATCGGTTCTTAATACCTTTCTTTTGCAACAAAAAACAGAATTTAGAGTTAATGTTCTACTGACAAAGTTTTTGCGTCAAAATCTATGAATTTCTTAGTTCCATCCGAAATACAGAAACCTTTTCAAATCTAAGACTCGAGAGCTTATGGAACCCAAAGAGCATGTGTAGCATATGGAGCTCATGGAACACTTGAAAATGATGAACTAGATTATAATCATAACAGAAAATTTCATAACAGAAGATTTCAGAAATAAATATGTATAGTGCTTCTGAACAATACTAAAAGCAAGAATAAATTGAATCAGAAAGTTATTTTTTCTGTACCATAGTCTAACTTAAAAGAGTTAAAAATAACTCTATCCATTTACGTTCAGTATAAAAAACTTCTTACTATGTTTTACTACACTATTTTATATTAGGATTTCAGTGGCGTATTAATCTTTCACTCACAAAAGAATCGCTGACATTTTTCGCAAGATCCGGACTAATTACTATATATACTATTTATCCAAAGTTATTCCTATATTGTATATATACACAAAATAGATATTAAGTCATTTTCAGCTAATCTATTACGATTCATAAGTACGCTACCAACAAAAAACCCTAAATGAATTGTTTTAGTGCAATTATGTGTCTGACAATGAAAAATTGTCCGGATCTATCCGACAGATAATCTACCAAGCTGCAGGTATCTCTTACCGGTTTAGTGATTTATGTGTCTGGCAGTGAAAATTGTCATGTAGCTCTCCAACAAATAGTCCGCAGGCTGCAGGTATCTTTTTCCTGCAGTTCATGCAATCTACTTTTTTGGTACGTCGTTGGTGACCATAAGTCCTCAGTTATCAATTACTGTTGTATGGTCAAAGATTACGATTTCATATCTCTAGATATACCTTCGAGATAAGAGAGCTTCAGAATATTAATGGTTAAGGATGAGAGCATTATTGAAAATCACAAAATTTCTCTTTTTCGGATTTTACGTTCAAATTTTATATCTTTTTTCCCATTCAAAAAATAAAGATAGCAACATTTAGTTTTTTTTTATTTATTACTTATTTGAGCAAAAGCTATGTTTTCTCCCATCTGAGGTAAAAAAAGTCATCGAATTTTGCTGAGTGTGTGAAAATAGGCATCTCAAGGCAACTTGCCACTTTTTGCAGAAAAATTACAAATTTCAAGAAGTTAGTGGTAGATGATTTCATGTATGAAGAACCTAATAACATTAGTATACTGAAATTTAACTTTAATTTACAGTAAATTCGCTATACTGTCAAGTTTGACTGAGAAATAAATAGCATTAATGTTAAACTAGTTAAATGATAAAATTGACAATCAGATCTTCTGGCTTTTTTAACTCCGGATATCAATTCTACAAACTTTTGACTTTTTATCTATTCTAATCTTCCTTTAATCTTCCCGGATATAACCTTTGAATTATATATTATATATTGAATATATAGATTTCTTTACTGAAGATAAATAATTTACTTAAATATATCTCTATATTGTGTATATGGGATATTATTATATATAATTCTATTGTAATTCGCATTTAATATAGATCACAAATAAAATATCTATATATTGATCACATACTATTAATTATTGGAAGGAGTAAATGTAATATGGTAAAAAAATTTACAAATCAAACGATCTTCATATTACTAGCTATTGGACTTGTAGTTTTAGGAATTGGGTGTAGTGTAGCGGCTGCTGAGCAGAAAGCTACTTCTTCTCAAACACAAAGTGTTTCTGTGAAAGGCTCTGATTCTGTTCTGCCTCTTGCACAGGCTGAAGCTGAAGAATATATGAAAGAAAACCCCGGAAAAAGTGTTTCAGTTACTGGAGGTGGATCTGGCGTTGGAATTGCCGCTCTAATTGACAAAGGATTAGACGTTGCTGATGCATCAAGAGAAATGACAACTGACGAAATCAAAAAGGCTAACTCAAACGGAGTCAGCCCAGTAAAGCACGTTATCGCTTATGACGGCATTACAGTGATTGTAAATCCAAAGAATCCTGTTACAAAGCTTACCTTTGACCAACTGCGTGGCATCTATGGTGGTAATATCAGCAACTGGAAGGAAGTTGGTGGTGAGGACAAATCAATTGTCGTAATTTCTAGAGACAGCAGTTCTGGAACTTATGTAGACTTCAAGAGTGATATTGGATTTGCTGAATACCGACCTGATGCTCTTACCCAGGCTACTACGGGAGGAATCGTCAGCGAAGTATCTCAGAACCCCAACGCAATCGGGTATATCGGTTTTGCATATGTCGATAAAAGCGTAAAGGTCTTAAGCGTTGATAATGGAAAAGGTGCAGTGATGCCAACTGTTGACAGTATTCAAAGTGGAAAATATCCACTCTACCGAACGCTCCAGGTCTATACAAATGGGGAACCATCAGGACTCACGAAGGAATTCGTCGACTTTGAGTTGAGTCCGAAAGGACAGGATGTTGTGAAAAAAGTTGGTTACATCCCTCTCAATAAGTAAAAACTATAAATTTTAAAAGGAAAATATATTACGGCTTCATAAAGGAAGATCGAGTGATAGGTGCTCTTCTCAGTCAGCATCTACAGATTGTTATCTTCTACTAATATTATTTTTTTTATTCAGTGTAGTTTATTTCTCTTTAAAATATATCTCTTCTGGATTTTTTCACTGGCAATTGTTATATATCTTCTAAAGCTAATTTTGATTTACTGACATTAGAATCTCAGATTAGGGTTTTCTTTTTCCTGGTTATAGTCAAAGAAATTTGAAGCGATGAGCTTCAATCGGGAATGTGACATGGTTGAAAAAAAATCGATTATCTGGGAACTCGGGGAAGAGGTACTCCTCCTTCCAGAATTTGTGAATTCTGCTCTCACCGCAAATGAAAGAATTAAATATTATTTAACTCTCCTGCAGACTGCCAGAGAAAAGGCTGAACACCCGCAGCTGAAGTTTCCTTCCATCATAACCGAGAGGGAAAATGCCGGAGAAGAAAACTCAAAGTTTGATACAATTGTTTCTGAAACTTTTAAAAAAAAGCAAGACACTTATTTTGTTCCTTTTGCCGAAGAAATTCTCTCCAGAGTATGGGATTGTATGGACGAAATCTGAAACCTCTGCTTGCTAATGGAAGGGGTGAGGGGGGAAGGAATTTGCGGCAAGGCTTGAAGAGTTAAAGAGTTAGAGAGTCAAAATTCAAGCAGGAATTTCGGCTAGAGAACCAGGAATTCTGAGAGGGGATTTCATAAGGGCTATAACTTCCGGAGACAGAGATAAAAGCGATAGCCTACACATTCTGGTCATGGACATCCACAGGATCTTAAATAAAATGCAGAAAGAACTTGCTGTTGAAAATCTCTACGGGGCAAAAATCTATATGGTGTTAGAAGAGGACAGAGAGCTGATAATTGCTTTCATGGCTGGCGTGAACCGGACTTTTTCCCTGAAATTTGACCATCCAGGGCTTGGGACAACTGCAACCCGCATTTCCGGCAAGCTTGTGATCCAGAACGATATAGGAGAGACCGAGGCCCATGTGCTCGTGATCCATGTTATGGGGCTTGAGGTATCCGTTACTTATACCGATGTTCATTTGAGAAGGCTGCTTTTTTTCCAAAGCCTTTTCGAGGGGACAGGTATTTCCTGGGAGGATACAGTCTCCAGAGTTGCAGGCGAGAAGTTCGAAGACGATCTCTACCACCTTACAGTAGGTCGCTTCAGAGCAAAGAATAGGGAAGAGCTGAAGAACTTTCTAGCTCTTCTAGGTTCCAGAATCGTTTTTCTCATCGACTGGAATCGTGCCAGGAAAAGCCTACAAAAATTTGTTCCTAATGTAGATTGCATAAAAATACTTCGCTGGGCAGCCGAAAATGAATGCGGGCACAGGGCTTTCCTGATACTGGGCGGAGAACACCTTATCTTTGGAGCTCTTGAACTTGTTTCTAGGGTACCTCTTCCCTATGGTGAGCCACTTTATCAGATTATTGGGAGGGAGAGGGCGACTGAATATTTCCAGTGGGTCCTGCATAGGGCTTCAAAGGGGCTGCTTGGTGGAGATCCCCTTCTTCTAATCCAGGATGAGATTAGGGCAGAGCTTCTAAGATATTTCCACTCTGCGGAGGAGGACCTTATGGATATATGCTCGGAACATGCATCTTTAATTGTGGAAACTGCAAGGGCTGTGAATGACTCTCTTTTCCATATTAGTTATAAAAAAGATAATAAGTTTGTCCTTAGAACTTCAAACAGGGCAAAAATCTGGGAAAGCCAGGCTGAAGAGTTCGTAAATAGGATCAGAACTATTTCAAAAAGGATCGAAAATGTAGGTTTCTTTGAAAAACTGATTTTCCATATGGATGACGTTATTGACGCTCTTGAAGATGTTGTCTTTTTTATTAGCCTCATCCCTCCAGTAGATGTATCCCTGGAGATTCTAAAAATCCTGGAGACGATGGCAATGGTTGTCCTGGGAAGCAGTCGAGAGTTCCTGAAAACCGTTTACGTTTACCAGTACGGCACTCAAATTTTCACCCCTGACGAAATGCAAGCTTTTTTGCGTCTATTGCACAGGTTATCAGCTTGGAAAGAACAGGTGATGAGGCCTTCAGCGAGACAAACAGAGTAATCTTCTAAGAGAGCACCAACTTCAAAGAAGCCATGCTTGCCCGTGAACTTGCGAGAAAAATAGAGGATGCCTCAAATTCTCTAACGCTTGCAGCCTTTACAATCAGTGAAAGGACTTTTGAAGTACACATTAGGGAGGGATATTGAAATGCATGAAAATGTGCTGAGAGCTGAAAAAAAACTGCAGAAGCACGGATACTTGAATTTGGGGTTGGAAAGAGAGAATATGCTCCCAAGGAATCCTTTGGGAACAAGGGTTCAATTCTAATAGAAATGTCTTCTCTTGGCGTGCCGGTGCCCCCTGGTTTTGCCCTGAATGTCTCTGTATGTGAAGATTACTTCAAAAATTCAAGGTATCTTCCTGATGATGTCCCTGGCATCCTCAGGCAGGGCGTTCTTTTCATTGAAAGCGTAACCAGGAAGATTTTTGGGGGCTCTCCTCCCCTCATGGTTTCTGTCAGATCTAGGGCAGCAGCTTCCATGCCAGGGTCCATGGAGACTCTATTGAACGTAGGGCTTTCGAAAAATGCCGTTAGATCCCTCATTGCTAGAACAGGGACCCTCGGCTTTGCCTGGGACTCGTATAGGAGGTTAATTGAAGGGTTTGGAAGAATAGTGTTTTTACAAGATCCTTCCAAGTATCGGGACCTCCTAAATTCCGCAATCGATGCTGCGGGAGTTCCGGAAGAAAAAGAGCTGGATTACATGGAGTTAAGGAAACTCGCAGAGAATTATGAACAGTTCTTCTTTGACGAAAGCGGAAAACTTTTGCCAGAGGATGTATACGAGCAGCTGGATCTTGCTGTCAGGGCAGTTCTTAATTCCTGGATGAGCCCAAAGGCAACGAAGTTTCGTAAAATCCACAATGTCAAGGGTGTTAGGGGCACGGCAGTTATTATCCAGGCCATGGTTTTTGGAAACATGGACCTGAAATCAGGTTCAGGGATAGCTTTTACAAGGAACCCCTGGACAGGAGAAAAATTTCCCGTACTCGATTTCAGATTCGAAGCACAGGGAGAGGACTTTGCTTCAGGTTCAAGAGCTGGGACATTAGGATTTGAACTGAAAACTGCTCTTCCTGTCGTTTACAAGGAGTTTGAAGGGATCGGACAAGAGCTCGAAACCCATTTTAGGGATATGCAGGACATTGAGTTCACGGTCGAAGAAGGAAAACTTTACATCCTTCAAAGTCGCGATAGAAAACGTTCTCTAATGGCAGCCTTGATAATTGCAGTTGACCTTGTAGATGAAGGACTCATTTCCTCTGACGAGGCTCTACTAAAGCTAGAAGTATAGACCTGAATTCCATTTCAGTGCAGAGAATCCAGACTGATAAAACTAGCTTGGCAAAAGGTGACTCTGCGTCAGGTGGGGTTGCTATAGGGAAGATCACGTTTAGCAGCGAGAGGGCAAAGAGCCACACTTCTGGAGAAAATGTAATTCTTGTTAGGGAAATCCCGTCTCCTGATGATCTTCCAGGAATTCAAGCTTCTACAGGCTTCCTTACGTCCAGCGGAGCCAGAAATGCTCATGCAGCCGTTATAGCTCGCTAGATGGGGAAAGTATGCATTGTCAACTGCCGGGAGCTCAAACTTGATCCAGGAGGCAGGAAAATGTACCATAGGAGGAAAAGAGTTCATGGAAGGAGACTTGATAAGTCTGGATGGGACAAGGGGGGAAGTCTATGAGGGAAAAGTTGAGGTGACGTTCGAAAAACCTGTAGAACTACTTGAAGTGGTGGATGTATGGAAACGAAAAAAATCTGCTTGAGGATAAATTTTGTTTTTCCTTAGGATTAAATTTCGAGAGAAATTAGATAAAATCAGATTTTTAGCTAGTTATTTATTAAAAATATATAAATAATCTCTTTTATCAGAAGTTTATCGAAATCTTCGGTATCAAGGGCAGAAATTGATAGAATAATGTGAAAAAAGAGAAGAAATGGGTAATTATGAAAGAAGAAAGCAATGAGGCCGATTATAAATTTAGTCAGTTTAGATTCGATTACCGTCAGAAGTAAGATCTTTGAGATGGTATCTTTATCAGATGGATGGGAAGCGGAAAAGTGAATAAAAAGCTTTCGAAAAAAATCTACGAAACATCCACAAAATCTTGCTTGTTGATGCTAAATGCGTCTACGACGATAAATTGGAGAGGTAATTGTAGGTACCAGACAGACAGAATATGTTGAGCTTTAAAAAAAAGCTGGAAAGTTTTCCAAATAGAAAGGCTGCAAAAACAGAACTTCTTCCACTCTAAAAACAATCCAGTTATGTAATAGGAGCAAATGAAAGGTAATTGCAATGTTCTACGTGATCTGCTGAAATTTGGGCAGTGCCTTGAAATTGATGTAAATTGGGAATCAAATTTATGTATGTTGCATAAAATTTAGTTCTTCTGAAGTGAAATTTTCTACTCAACAACTTATTAAGATTTGTGATTTTACAGAAAAATCGACGCATTGGTACTTTTAGGCAGTGCGCCAATTTATCGAGGATCTGCCCTCCAACTCGTTTATCTGGCTGCAGGCATTTTCATCTGCAGCTCACAAGACAATTTTTGGCAGTTGATACCATTTAATAAAAGCGGCTTCTGATATTTATTGTCACCGTCATGTTTCGTAGAATCAGGACCACGTAATTTTAGATCTACTTAGTTAAGTTATTACTATTTAGAATATATGCATAAGATATATAACAAATTGGATTTAGTTATCATTTAGAGGTTTTCAAGTACCTTAAAACAGTCTTCCAATGGCTGTGGCATCCCCCCCCACAGCTCACAGGAAAAACTTTTTGACAACCACAAGTGGTTGTAATCATAAATTCTAGAAATTTCACAAGAATAGAGCTGCATGATTTCTAGAGAGTCTTAGAGATCCATGGTCGAAAAATGCCTGTATCCATAGACAATGATAATAATGCGGTTCTGTTGCAAAAAATCATATTAAGAAGTAATAATTTAGTTTTACAGCAAAGAACATAAAAAACAGAATGTTGGTTCCGTTGCAAAAATTCATAATAAGGATTCAATTGAATAAAGAGAAAATCAATAGAACGATAATATGCTATCTAATTACTTTAAATGGAAGCATTTTGAAGGAGAAATTATCCTATTGAATGTGAGATGGTACTTAAAATATCCATTGAGCTATAGAAATTTAAAGGAAATGATGATAGAAAGAGGAATTCAAGTTGATCACAGTACTATAATGAGATGGTTACATCAATATTCCCCTGAATTAGAAAAGAAGATAAGAAGACATTTAAGACCAACAAATGATTCGTGGAGAGTTGATGAAACCTATATCAAAGTAAAAGGTAAATGGAAATATTTTTATCGAGCAGTTGACTCAGATGGAGACACAATTGATTTCATGTTAAGTTCAAAAGGAAGTCGAAAAGCGGCGAATAGATTCTTTAAGAAAACTTTGAGTTCTAATCACAATCAAATTCCAAGAGTAATAACCGTTGATAAGAATCCAGCTTATCCCCCTGCTATAGATGAACTGAAAAATGATAAAATACTACCTAAAAACGTAGGCATTCGACAAATCAAATATTTGAATAACATTATAGAACAAGATCATAGATCTATAAAGAGAATCGTTAATTCAATGTTAGGATTTCAGTCTTTTCTATCTGCTAATAAGATTTTAAAAGGAATTGAAGCTATGAATATGATTAAAAAAGACAAGTCAATAATTTAAATTACTCGGTTTTTAATGAAGTCAAATACATTAATCAATTGTTTGGTATAGTTTTATAATGTTGGTATATTTCCCTCGGATCTTTTGACTTTTTTTATCTTCATAGATTTACATGTTTATTCTGAAGTTTTTGCAACGGAACCCGATCCAAAATTCTAATTTAATTAAATAAAATTTGTAAAAATTGGTTTTTAGGCAAGACGACTTTTGAAAAAATGCTTCTGTAACTATAACACATTAGCGTACAATAATCTGAGGTATTAATTACTTAGCAAAGTGCGGGGGGTGGGATTCGAACCCACGAATTCCTTCGAAGCCAGATCTTAAGTCTGGCGCCTTTGACCTAGCTGGGCAACCCTCGCAAATTGAAGGGCATATTTTGATTTTTGCATGTTCTTAAATCTGTTTACTTTTTTTCTTCTTGGAATTACCTTAACATATTATTTAATCTGATATGTTGTTTCTTAAATCTGTACCTTTGACCAGATTAACCAATCCTCACACTTTAGAACAAGTATTTCGCTTTTAGAGCAAAAGACTCATTATCCAGACATGCTTTAAATAGAGTTAAATTATTTAAAGCTTATTCTTTACCTTATGGAAATTATATTTCTTGGCACTGGAGTTGCGATCCCAGAGCGTGGTCGTGTACAGTCCGGAGTTCTTGTGAGGCTTGAGGAAGAGCTACTGCTAATAGATTGTGGAAGTGGTGTATTGAGCAGACTTTCTGAAGCCGAAATTTTGCACACTAAAGTAGATACAGTATTGCTATCACACCTTCATCTAGATCACGTGGCTGACTTACTGTGCCTTCTGAAGGCAAATTTGCTATGCGGGAAGACCGATATGAGAATATACGGGCCTAAAAGAACGGAAGAATGGTTTTTAAGGGTACTTGGAGCTTATGATTATATTCTGGATAAAGTAGATGTAGAAGTTATTGAACTATTTTCTGGAAAAGGCTTTACTCCCGAAGGCTTCGACTGCGAGATCAGCTGTGTAGACACAGTTCACAGCGTTCCAAACCTGGCTTACCGTATAGCTGCTGAAGATGGAGAATTTGTTTACTCTGGGGACACTGAGCCCTGCAGGAGCGTAATGGACCTTGCAGCTGAAGCCGATCTCCTGATTCATGAATGCTCATTCCCTCCAGGCACAGAAGTCACAAACCATACGACTCCCAGTACACTTGCCGAAATTCTAGATGAATTTGAAAATGAGATCGGAAGCATTTGCCTCACTCATTTTTATCCGAACATGCGTGGGCATGAAAAAGAGGCAATATACCGTCTGCGAGGGTATTTCGAAGGAGAAGTGATTCTTGCTGAAGATCTGATGAAACTCGAAATGTGAAACAATTATAATTGTAGAAATAAGCTTTCATTGTCTAGATGGGGAAATCCGATGAAGAATTAAAACATTCTTCAAAATCCTCTGAATTAATATCCCCAAAATTAATTCCTATGTACTTCTCAAAGTAAATTTCTCTACTCATTTTCAACTACTTTGTGACAATCAAATTGTTGGGTATAACACTTGAACAGCTTCTCATTAGCATGCTAGGGTGTAAATTTTCAGTCCACTTTCTTTTCACGTCCATTCCTTCTTTCTGCACATCCAACCACTTCATGAATAGGTGCAATTGCTATCTTTGCTTCTCTTTTTATTCTACCAGAAGAAAAAAGGCCATACTTTTAAAAATAGTAGATTTCCAAATATCTTTTGAGAGAGTCAAAATTTACAATTGCGTGTATACTTGCACTAATCATCTAGATTCCCTTGATAATTACATTTTTCCATTCGGAGAATCTTTGTGTTCACAATGTTCACTATGTAAATCTATATATTTTCTATAAAGTTTTTCAATAAACCTCTAATGTTCACGAATTACTATATACAACTATAAGCATGTGGCTAAATTAATGGGTTTATTGAAATCCTCTATAGTATTAGTTTCTCTAGAAATTGTTGTCTGCGTTAGTTCCTAGAAGGTTGTTCTGAGACTCTAGAAACTGTTGGTCTAGTGATTTAAAGAGATACGGGCACTATTATTTTATTTTTTGGAGAAGTTAATCGTTTAGTTTCGCATCATGAAGTGTTTTCACTTTAGAAAGCTGTTCTAATGTTAAATAGTGAGCTCCTCTAAACTTAGTTCCTTTAAGGCTAGCTACTTCAAAATTAGCTCCTTCAAGGTTTACCCATCTAAGGTTAGCCCATTCAAGGTTAACTTTCATAAGATCAGCCCATTCAAGATCAGCTTCGGTAAAATTAGTCCATACCATGTGAGATTTTAAAAGATTAGCCACTTTGAGTATAGCCCAATTGAGCTCAGCTCCTACAAGGTTAACTTCTCTAAGGTTAGCTCCTTCAAGATTAGCCCCTCTAAGATTGGCTCCTTCAAGTTTAGCTCCATCAAGATTAGCTTTTCTAAGATTAGCTTCTCTAAGGTCGATCCCAATCAAATTAGCTTCTCTAAGATCTGCTCCTTCAAGGTTAGTTTTTCTAAGGTTCGTCCATTTAAGGTTAGCCCACTAAAGGTTACACCTCCAAGGTTGGCTTCCCTAAGATTAACCCCTTTAAGATAGGACTCTTTTAGGTTAGCTTCTATAAAGTCAGCACCTATAAGATTAGCTCTATTAAAGTTACTCTCGTTAAGGTTAACTCTTTTAAGGTTAGCCCGGTTTATTTTAACTTTTAGAATTTCCTGCATACCATAGCTCCTTTATTTTTTCCACAAATTTTTGTTTTTCTTGTATCAACTGTAAATAAAAAGAAATATTGTTATCAAGATCCTAAATATATATTCTCCATAATATGGTTATCGTATATATTATATATAGTAATAAAAAAGACTTCTCATAAAATAGTCCGAAATCAAATAAAAATTCAATATTAAGTATATATTTATTCTCTTTGAAAATGTTTGTTAACTATGTGCATTATTATACATATGTACCCGCTCGGAATAATTTAGCAAAAAAGAATATTTTGACCTTAGATGTATAACAATGCATACTTAGAAAATTAAATTTTATGAAAGAATTTTCTCGAAATTGTCTTTAATCTAAAATAGATATATTTAGGGTTCATTATAATTTATCTGTGTGTTTCTTATACTTTTTTCCCATTTACTAGAAAATGTGATCGGTAGAAATTTGTACATGCCTATAAGTCATGGAATCATCGAGTTATCAAAATCATAGGCAAAGTTCATAGATATAAATATGAAATAGATAAAGTAATGCGTATCTAGTTAGGGAACAGAAATCAGAAAAGGAGATTATGGGATTGAGTGAAAATTTTACAGAACTTTCGGGCCACTGCCAAATCTTTTTCCGAAACCATTTATTTAAGCATCTTCTCTTTGATTTTCATGCAAAACTCTTCTCAACTTATAAAATTTTCTCGATATTGTTAATTTCGCAAATGATTTATGAATATCAAACTATTAAGTAAATCTCTGTATAAATCTCGTCACCCTCCTGTTTCATCAGGCCTCTAAGAACAGTTTTTTTGTTTAATGAAATTTATAGATATAAATTTTATTTTTCTCCCAAATTTCATAATTGTTTCAATTTTAGTTGTGCTAGGAATTTTGTTGAATTATATTTAATATTGAATATATATCATTTAGATAAAATTATTTAATACAACGTTAACCACTTATCTAATTAGCTTTTTTAGTTAAATTAATTGAAATTGGATAAGTATTAAAATCGCTTATATACTATCAATAGAAATAGTTGTGAAGTAAATTTTTATATATTCTTTTTAAACATAAATTAGTTAAAAATCAAATCAATTTTTATAATTTAATTTTGGTTTCTAAAATTGGGTTTTTTTAAAATTTAAAAATTATTTAACAGTCTGTAATGTGAAAGAAACCTTATTTGATTATCGATTCACTTATTCAATAAAAGTGATCCTTAAATAAAATGGTAGAAGGATTTAACCTCCCGAAAGTCCGATTTCCGAGGTTGGATTATATACTCTATTGTTTGAATTATTCCATTCTGTACTATTCACTATAGTTTGTCCTTCGAGATTCTGGCAGAAGTTGATGAAGTCTTTAACAGTCCCAGTAGGTGTTCCTTTAGTTAGAGATATCAGATTTCTTTTAAGTGGATAACTTCCATTTTGAACGGTCTGTTGTGTAGGGGTGATGTTGTTCACTGATAGTACTTTAACTTCATTAGTCAAATATGCATGAGAGATGTATCCAATGGCATCTGAAATTGTAACCACTGATTGTAAAAGTCCGTAGTTAAATGTATCCACTTGAACTTGATTGCCGTATGATCTAATATTTATAAATTTTTCAAAATCAGCTCTAGTACCAGATCCAGCTTCTCTAATCTTGGGTACAAAAGTACCTTTACTTCCACCCACTTTGCTCCAGTTAGTGATGCTACCTGTATAAATACCCGCCACTTGATCCAGGGAAAGATCATTCACGGAATTTGATGGGTCCAAAATTAAAGAACACCATCTTTTCCAATAACATACTGTGACAAACTCTGCGCTTCCGAATTAGTTAAATCCCGCGATGAAGTACCAATATCTCCACTTCCTGAACGTGCATCGTTTATACCAACTCCAGAATCGCCACCACTTACTGATATTTTTACACTAGTATGGTTACTATGTAAGCAGTGGCTAATGCCTGTGCTACGGGGGCGCTACGGAAGTCGAACCAGCAATAGTTATAGTACTGCAACCAGTTAATACTGAGTAACCAACAATCTAACGATTACTACCAAAACAATTAAACCTATTCTTAAATAATTGTTTTTGAAGTTCATTCTTCCATCACCATCTTTAGGGGTTTTTCAGAGATTTTTCCGGGTTTACCCTCTTCGTCATATTCCTTAAGACCTGTAAAATATTTTGATAAATATTTCCCTGCGTATTTTTCTAAGTCTAAGGCGGAGAACAAAAGTAACCCACTCAATATAGCTCCAAATAGAAAGATTCTTTGAAACCCTAAAAGGAAGCTTGCTGCTTGGCTCGCGGATAATGCAACTCTACAACTAAGTGAACTTTGCGCTACAGCTGTAGCAATTATAAGTCCGGCAAAAGCATTATCTAAAACTGATCCTAAGTTTTTGGTTAGAGTCATTGTCGCGGAAATTTGTGTTTTGAAGGTTAATGGAATTACTGAAAGCAACATTTTATTATTAGGAGATTGATAAAAACCATACCCCAATCCTAGAATAATCAACGATGGTATAATGTACATCCAATTAGCTATGGTTTGGAAACTATGTATCATAATGGTGCTTACAATACAAGCCAAGGCTGCTGTAATAGCCAGTGGTTTCACACCTGTTCTATCTGCAAGCCCGCCGGCTATGATAGATATGAACGTGGAGGAGAACCATACGACACTAATAAGGATATCTGTTACGTTAACTGGGGTACCGATAACCTTCTGGAAGTAAAATGGTAAGGTGAAGAATGCCATATATAATATTATGTAATTTACGAGTAGTCCGGTTATATATGCAGCGAAAGTGAGGCTATGGAATACAGTAAATCTGAATAAAGGTTCTTCATGCTTTGATTCCACATAGAAAACAAAATTCCAAAAATTGTCGCTAATGGTAGTAATGTAATGTCATAAGTGTTAAAGCCGAATTTTTGTGCTCATATTAAAACGTAAGTAAGTGTAAATAGCGCTACTGCTTGTAAAATTGCTCCTTTATAGTCTATAATTTTGGCGAATATAGAAGCGTCACTTGCATCAGGGAGTTGATTTTTATATTGTTGTTTTTTATCTAACAATTCAAAGTCGTTATCTGCGTCGGGTTTTTGAGTTGTAAATAAATATACTATCATACTCGCTAATCCAAATGGGATTACTGCTAGGAAAACATATTACCAGCCGATGTATGCTGCAATATAACCACCAGCCAGTGGTCCGATTGCGTAACCTCCAGCTAATGCTAGAAGTAAGAATCCCAAAGCAAATCCTAGTCTTTCATGGGGGAATGTTCGATCCATTATAGCGTAATAAACCGATTCCATGCAACCTGCAGCAAACCCCTGAATAGCTCTATATAGAACGAGTGATTCTGCTGATGTTGAGAAGTAACAAAGCAACGAAGCGGTAATCCATATCAACGTTCCTAACATGAAAAATTTCTTACGATTCCATAAACCACCAATTCTACCTAAAAATATTACAGAAATAGTGAGGGTTAACAAATAAATGTTAGATATCCAGGTGCCTGTCATTACATCAGTATGGTAATAATTCTGTTATCGTGGGTAAGGTAACATTAACCAAACCAATGTAAAAGTTGAACATGAAATTAACTAGACATATGGTTAGTAAAACAAACCATAACTGCCTTGGATTATTCAGTGAGATCAGCGGGTTTATATTAAGATTCATATTTTTAAATTTCACCATATTTTTCATCTAATTATTTCCCTTTAATCTAATTTTTCATACAGTGTACCGAGAGTTCTGTAAAATCTAATCGACTCTGCAACCTTTTGCTTTTACTATGAAATTTTTTTAAATGCCCCTAAAATCTCGAATATGATTTTTTTTTTCTTACTTTCAGAATCCTATTAAAATTTATATATATTATTTGCTTTAAAAAATTAATTGATATCAAATTATTTTTTTATTTTAAAAAATATCAGAATTTAATAAATTCTATTTATAACTTAATTTTTATGTAGTTAATTTAAAATAACTTTGGTGATAAAACGCAACCAACTAGGCATGTACATCCTCAGTGTGTAAAAAGAGATAGAATTTGCAACAACATATAATTCAAAAATAAACTTTAGACGATTTCGATAAACCCCACTTTTTAGTAGATAGTTTATAAAGGGTATATAAACAATTTGTTGGAATCAGAGGTTTATCGAAATCATCTTTAAATGTGCATTCAACGGGACAACAAGTTTTTGACAGAAAAAAATACACTAGCTATTTCACAGTATTTCTTGTAGCAATTTCAATGACAACTACTGTAGTAAGCGACACAGATGAAATGCAGACACCGCCTAAACGCACTTCAAGGCGAACACTAGGTAGGTACCACACCGATTTGCACTGCTAAAAGTGGAACGATTAATGAATGTAAGGTGGAGTATGTTCCAAAATCGTAAAGATGCAGGAGAAAAACTTGCCTTGGCTCTTGAAAAGTTCAAGGCTGAAAACCCTATCATTCTTGCTATTCCACGAGGGGGAGTGGAGGTGGGATTACAAGTTGCAATGAAACTAAACATGGATTTTTCCCTCATCTTTGTAAGAAAACTGCCTTTTCCGGATAACCCTGAAGCCTGGTTTGGAGCAATAGTTGAGAATGGAAGCACTTTCATCTTTGAAAATGCTTATTACTGGCTCGCAGGGGAAAATATTGAGAAAATCAGACAGCAGCAGATTGTAGAGATCGATAGGCGTATAAAAGCTCTCAGAGGAGGAAATTCCTTGCCTGACATGAAAGGAAGAACCGTGATACTCATCGATGATAGCATTGTGATGGGTTCTACAGTGAGAGCAGCCATCGAACTCTGCAAAAATAGGGAAGCCAAAAAAATTGTGGTCGCAGTACCCGTAGCTGGAAGAGAGGCAGCGGAAAAGATCAGCAGTAAAGTCAATGAACTTGTAGTGCTTAAAATTTCTAGATACTTCAGGGCTGTCGCGTAGGCTTATGCGAAATGGTACGATGTCACGGATGAGGAAGTTCTAGATCTGCTAAGAAAAAACATACAAGAAAAAAAGCTGGAAAATTATAATTTGGATGTACTTGAAGACTGAAGAGGCTATTTTTGAGTTTTTTTAAGTTAACTTCAAACATCTAAAGTTGTTCAACTCCCGAATATTTTCTGGGATTAAATACTTTAGGACTTATGTACTTGAAGTACAAGATCAATGGTATTCAACTCGAAACTTCCTCAAATTTAAATCTTAACTTTGATATTTGATATGACATCAAAAGTGCGTATAATACCACAAGTTTACACTTTATTGGAAACGACGTGGATATATGTGGACTAATCAATGGAACTTTTACCAATCCTTTCTTTCCATAATGAACAAAATTTCCATTGATTGTTATAGACGGGCTCGGTGGTTATCACATCCAAAATGTGATCTAACAGAGCTTCAGTATGCTAATTTACCATAGTTAGGTGAATTCGTTAGAGAAAAAGATACTGTTACAGATCCTCAAGGAGTAGACCCCCCTATATTGGATGCAAACCAATTACTATGTTCATGGGTGGTAGTGTGATAGAACCTCCAGCAGCAGAAAACAACCGATATTGTGAACTCGATTACTGAGCAAGCCCTTAATATATTAAAAGATCAGAAAAAGGAAATGGTATTATTTTTAGAAGATTTTCGACATTCTCAGACTTACCCAGTTTCAATAGGTTTATTCCTTAAATGACGCAGCAATAGCAGTATACCCGCTATATCGAGATATAGCAAAACTCGTTGTTATGACTACATGGTGTGACAGATTCACATTCAGAGCTTGTATTCTAAAGGATAATTATAAGAAATACAATTTCTTTTATCTACACTATAAAAATCAAGATACTAAGGGAGAGATAGTGACTTTATAGGAAAAGTAAAGACTCTTGAAGATTTTGATAAATTACTCCCTAAAATAAGAAAAATGCATTTTGAAATGTGACTATTGCTGATGACAGTCCACTCCATCAGTTGTCGGGGTGCATAGACACCATTTTGTCCCTTTAACCAACAGTGATAAATTTATGGAAGACTTTGATAGAACAGAAGGCCTTGATAAAAAGAATTCATAAAAGGTTCATTAGGATGCGTGCAAGGTTATGAGTTAATGACAATTTTATTAGCAAATGCCGAAAAAATTGCACAAATTTGAAGGCTTCACATAATTTTTTGACAACTTAAAAAAATAAACTTAACGATATTAGAGTCATTTGTATCCAGTAGAGGTATAAAATGTTTCAAAGTGTTATTTTCTGCACTAATTTAGAATTTAAGTCAAAAAAGCTATGTAAGTAATGTTCAAAATTGTACATTAAAGTGGTAAACCGAAGCAAAAGCATTAAAAATATGCAGTTTATACGAAAATTTACAATAAAAAAGGGGATCCAAAATTTGCTAGTGAATAAACGAACAAATAATCGTGTTTTTAAGAAATAGTAAGTTTATTTTTAATATAAGTTGTTTGGCAATGTGCCGATTTTGGCATGAAAATGCTTTCAAATACCTTCATTTATTTATATCATTATCTAAAGAATTTCATGTTCGTTTTCTTCAAAATCACAAATTTCAAAAAATTATTTGGTGTGAAATTCTACGCTACAAGAATCAAATTGTAACCAGGCACTTGTTAGTCGGCAAAGTATCAAAAGTTTTTTAAATTCTAAAGACTCAGTATCCTTTTTCCCACTATAAAAAACAGAATTTATCGTTTTCACTGATGCATATGTTTTATATGTACCTCACTTAATAAATACCGTTGAGAAAGTGATATTTAGCCCAATATCCGTATTGAAAAAGCTTACTGCCATAAAAGCTGAAGCTTTTTCAATAAGGGAACGAAAAACGGATATATTTAGAAAAACATCGAATTTTTTCTCTGAATTTCTTCAGCTGTTTTGAAGTTGGTTTTTAAAATTTTGCGATTTCTCATAATCAACTTGCTAGATTTACTTTTACTAACCTCATGGAAAAAAAGGGGTTTATTTCTCTAAACTTGCACAGGGAGTTTTCAAGTTAGAGCTAGAAATTACATCACCTGTTTATAAGTGTTGAGCCTCAAAGAATCATTTTTCAAATTTTCCCTTAAGTTGTTTCCAGCAGCTCTCATATCTCTTCTCCTCAAATATGTATTCATTCCATCGTAACTCAAGAAGCTCTGGGGTCATTCTTTGGAAGGACTGCTTGTGGTTAGTCTCTGACATAATTTCTTAACACCTCCGGAAAGATGGTCTGCGCCCAAGTCAAAAAATTAAATAGCCTAAATAATTAAAAAAATAATGTATGTAATGATATATGCCCATGTTAGATTCTATGGCAAATCGAGTGAGAGTACTTAACTAAAGTTTAAAAAGTCAATTTTCAAATTCTTGATAACTCCTCCTATGAATAAATTGCCTGTATCCTCAATCAATTTTTTAATTTCATTAATGGATTTTTATTGCAGTTTAAATCTATTTATTTTTAATTTTTTTTGTTTTTGTGTAAAGATGCTATAACATTGTATTTATACATATTTACATACAAAAAAAATTATGTATCCTGTTTATTAAATTAAATCTTTAACCAGAAATTATGCATTCACTAAATTTGACTGGGTTATGATAATAATGATGTTGATTCAAAGATCAAAATATAATTCCTTTCTTTTTATTAGCTTCGAGGATCCAGCAGATTTTAGATGTCCAAAATTATCTTATGATCTGCAGGTAAAGGAATGCCTGAAGCCCGATAGCAAGTCTACTTGAAGGCAGTTGGAAACCTATAAATTGAAATTAGATTTAACTCATTATATACTTTTTGCATATATTCTATATAGTAATAACTCAAAATAAATAATTAAAAATTATGTGATTCTGATCTTCTGAATTATTACAGACTGCGTTTTTTCCCTCGCATCAATAAATGACTCGATCTCAGCTGTACTGTAAATTTTTGATTCACCCCAAAATTTTTCCCTATCCAGGAAATAGCGGGTTTCGTTGCAAAAAATCCTTTCTAATGATACAATAGAATAAAAAGAGAACTAAAGATAGTAATATGCTATCCAATTCCTTTAAATGGAAGCATTATGAAGGAGAAATTATCCTATTGAATGTAGGATGGTATTTAAAATACCCATTGAGCTATAGGAATTTAAAGGAAATGATGATAGAAAGAGGAATTCAAGTTGCTCACAGTACTATAATGAGATGTGTGCATCAATATTCTCCTGAAATGGAAAAGAAGATAAGAAGACATTTAAGACCAACAAACTATTCGTGGAGAGTTGATGAAACCTATATCAAAGTAAAAGGTAAATGGAAATATTTTTACCGAGCAGTTGATTCAAATGGAGATACAATTGATTTCATGTTAAGGCAAAACGAAATCGAAAAGTAGCGAAGAGATTCTTTAATAAAGCTTTGAGTTCTAACCATAATCAGATTCCAAGAGTAATAGCCGTTGATAAGAATCCAGCTTATCTCCCTGCTATAGATGAACTGAAAACTGAAAAGAAGTTGTCTAAAAGGATTGAAATTAGACAAGTAAAATATTTAAATAACATTATAGAACAAGATCATAGGTCTATAAAGCGAATCTTTAATCCAATGTTAGGATTTCAGTCTTTTCGATCTGCTAATAAGACTTTAAAAGGAATTGAAGCTATGGATATGATTAAAAAAGACAAGTCAATAATTTAAATACTCTGTTCTTAAAGAAGTCAAATGCATTAATCAATTGTTTGATATCGTTTTAAAATATTGGTACATTTTCCTCGAATATTTTGATTTTTGTTCATTACTTATAGATTTACATATTTTTTTGAATTTTTTGCAACGGACCAAGAAATATATGACATTTTTTACGCATCTGTGGAAAGCGGCTTTAAGGAAGAAAATTTTACTTTTTGATTCACCTTCGAGAAAGTGGGTCTTCAGCGTAATCTATCGGAAGAGCAAAGATAAATGTGCTGCCCTTTCCTGTTTTATATTCCACCCTGATTTTTCCTTTGTGAAGGTCTATTAAATTTTTGACTATATAAAGTCCGATTCCGGCTTCACCATATCCCACGATTGTGGAAGGATTTATGTGGGTAGAAGGCAAGAAAATGTTGTCATAATATTTTTTTAGCAATCCTGCCCCAGTATCCGAGACCATGATCTCGAGCATCCCCTCTTTTTTGAAGGCATTAACTGTAACTTTCCCTTTCTCAGGAGTGCATTTTATAGCGTTACTTACTAAATTGTGCAGAATCTGTCTCAATTTAGTCCTATCAGCCCGAATATTTTCGATAGAATCATCAACTTTTAGTTCTATAACAATTTTTTTGTTTGAAGCAGATGAAAGAAAACTCGTTCTGATATCTCTTACAAGGCTGGCAATATCTACGTCTTCATAATTGAGACTTAGATCGCCGACTTCGAACTTCAATATGTCAAGCAGATTGTCGATGATTTCCAAAAGGTTTTTCCCGCTTATGAGGATATTATTTATATATTTTGATTGTCTCGTGTTCAGGGATCCAAAAGCACCTTCTAGCAGTAGATCGGAAAAACCTATCACAGAATTGAGGGGAGTCCTAAGTTCATGACTGAGGCTCATAATAAACTCATTCTTGACCCTGTTTAAAACTTCTGAATCGTTTTTCTCCTTGATAATGGTTTTTTTAAATTCCGTTTGTACTTCCAAATTTTCTAAATATTTCCATTTTCCTTTTCTTTTAACAACTATGCTGTTTTCTTCCATCAACTCAAGCAGTATACAACCGGAAAGTTCATCAAGCGGTAATGTATAGAGAAATGTTAGATTTTTGCCATTATTGAGAGCAATTATTTGAACAGCTTTTCGATATATTTCAAAATAATTTTCAATAGTAATTTCTAAATTTTTTATATCAAAATTTGTTCTGAATCCTTTAAATTCTTTGGAGAGGACTTTTTCATATCCTTTTTCTACAAGTTCTGTTATCCCTGATTCAAAAGTGGTAATATTTTTGTGGAGTGGTTTGGCTGGCAAAATTTCCAACTGAGAAGAGCGGATAAATTGCTCGACATCTATTCCCGATTTTTTAAGTTCATTTTTTGCTTTTTCAGCAGATAGTTCATCCGGGGAAATCCATAAGCAATATTCTCCTATTTCAATTCCTTGCTTGAAATATGTAATAAGTAACTCAGTCAATTCTTCAGTATTGCTATATATGGCAGAGATCTGGTGGCTCTGCAAAACACTTGGAAAAAGTATAGGATTACTGTCATTTTTTTTTCCCAAAGTCTCCCTCTCCTTGTAATGTACATTAAAAGCATTTTTAATATTATACAGCCTACACTGTTAAATTTTGTTGCGATGAGGTACGCAGTTTACAGGGGCATAATGTTAGTATCAATAACACTTGAGCCCCTACAAGACAGCTTAAAGTATTTCACAGTTATGAATAATTGAGGGTCATATCACTCATTTTCAGCAGCTTAGTATGTTTCAAACCTAGACTTGAACTTTTTCTATAACATATCACTACCATAATATAAAATATACTTATTTATACTGTTTGCTCAACTCATTGAAGTTTTATACCAATTGAATGAAATCAAAAAGTGTCAGATTTTTCGGATGAAATTGAAAGAAATTTGAAGATATTAAATTTGTCACAAGAGCTTCAGACTTTCATTTAAAATAATTTATTTAAAATTTAAAAAAACAGCAAGTGAAATTTTTCAAGAAAAGTCTAAACGCATTTTTATGTGATGTTTATTAGTGTAAGAATTTTCAGTTACTTATGCATATAAGTTAAGGACGTAAGTGGTAAAAGATTTAAATATTGTTTATTTTATTTTTTTCTACCTCAATCAAGGTTTAGTATCACAATCCACTCAAGCAAGGGTATGTGACTAACAGCTCTGGGTACAAAGGAATTATTAAAGATCAAGTATTTTAATTTGCCAATATGCTTTTTTTTTCCTGGGTTCCCTGATTTTCAACATAGTAGGTAGTTGCATTGGAAATCGTGCCTTCGTCCACAGTCCCAATATAACTCTATAATTCCACAGTTCAGGGTCCAAAATCCGTTTTTCAATTCTAGAGTATCCTATGATGATTTCTTTTGTTACGATCTATCATAATAATCTGCATCATAAAATTAAGTGGTATATTTTTTATAGACTCAATAATTGCATGATGTAGTTCCATCATATCACGCAAAAATAACTTAAAATATAAATTAGTTAGCCAAGAATGGTTCTCTGAGAATTTTCAATACCCTGTGCAACCTACGGGATAATCGACTGAGATAAGGTAACAAACAGAAATCAAAGGTAAATATTTAGACAGAATTCCCTCAATGAAAAAAAACGGAATTTCCTGATATTAAAAAAATTAAAAGAAGTAAAATATGCTGAAACTATAACTGCATAATTTCTACTTTACTAAATAATTTTAGGAATGTAAATATAATACTTTCTGCTTTGGTTGAATGTACCAGGGAAATAGGGATCAAAAATCTCTTCTTCAAAGACATTTGGTATGTTATCTGTGGCTCAACTAATCAAAGGGAGAAGTGAATTAAGTGTAAAGTGAAGAGCTTTCTACTTAATTTGAGTCGGATTTCTTATTTTTTTCGAATTTTTGGACTTAGCTAAAATTACAACAGAACATTTATAATTTTAGAAATTATATTCGGTTCAATTTATATGTCTAAAACCAGAATATTAATCACTCAAGCATAGGGTTTTTAATTTTTAGTTGAGACAAAAAGGAGATTATTATATGAAAATAACAGTGTTTAGCGGAAGCCATAAAGGCAAAAAAGGAAATACTCTCAGCATGGTTGAAGAATTTTTGAATGGGGCAGAAGAAGCCGGGGCAGATACTGAGAATATCATCCTTGCCGAAAAAAATATAAAATATTGCAAGGGAAAATTCGAATGCTGGCTAAATACGCCTGGAAAATGTGCTATTCATGATGATATGGAAGACTTAATTCAGAAATTTTTGGAATCTGATATTGCTGTTTTTGCGTGCCCTGTATATTTTGACAATGTTCCGGCTGTAATGAAAAACTTCATAGACAGACTTACACCCATCCTTTTACCCCATTTTGAGGAAGACGAAAAAGGTGAGTATAGGCATGCAAAACGCTATGAGAAATTACCGAAAATAGTTGCTATTTCGAATGCTGGTCTACCGAGCCAGAAAAATTTTGAAGTTGAAAGCCTTTTTTTCAGGAGGCTCGCAAGAACTTTTCACACAGAACTTATTGGCGAAATCTACAGAGGAGAAGGGGAAATTTTCAGGGGCAAAGACAACATCATTCTGAAGCCGTTACTCGGAAAGTATAACAAATATCTCAGAAGTGCTGGAAAAGAGATAGTCGAAAGCCATAAAATTTCAGAAAAAACAAATGAAGGTCTCGAAAAATTTATTTTGCCGCCAAGTCTGTATATAAAATTCGGAAATGATGAATGGGATCGGATGCTTGAGGAAGGTAGGGTAGATTGAGAGGAACTGGTAAAGATAAAAGAAACTTGGTAGGGATAACCACGAATAGATGTGAAAAATTTAGATGTTAGTTAATAGATAAATTTGTGGCATCCTTTATGAGATAAAGCAAGAGTAAACTGTTTTAGTCCCCTTATAACATCCATTTTATGGATGTGCCAGATGCAAAATTTATTTGCTTATTTGGCTATTATTAATTCGTTGAAAGTTAAATTAATTTTTTGGCTACTGTCGCATTAAGAAAATAGATGTCATTCATCTGTACAATGTGAGAAGTGTGTTGAAACATTTGAGCTATTTTTTAAGCATCTTTTAATTAACTTTCGGTATCCCTTCGATCAGATCTTCCAGACTTTGCTTCAAATAAGGAGCATTGCTTCTGTTGATCAATTCCTGACAGGTCTCAATTGGATTCCCAACCATTACAATTGCTCCTTTTTCGATCATCACAGCCCTATGAGCAATTTCCCGAACGAAATCCATGTGGTGGCTCACAAGAACGATGGTCGTGTTGAAGCGTTCATTGATCCTTTTTAAGGAATTTGTGACGTCCCTGAGAGTTATAGGGTCTAGGTCTCCAAAAGGTTCATCAAGCATTAAGTACTCTGGAGATGTCGAAAGGCTCAGGGCGATAAAAGCTCTAACATGCTCGCCTCCGCTGATCTGGGAAGGAGTCTTGTCAAGGACTTCCAATGGTAGATCAAGTGCTTCAAATACTGGCTTTGCATAGGTATCAACATCATTTAACGGAACTATGGGAAAAAGTTCAAAATAAATGGTATCATTCAGATTCAACTCTTGCAATGCAGTTGCTTTTTCTTCTTCGGTCGTATCTAACAACCGATATACATTATCAAGGGTCTCATCAGAGAGCCCCATTTCCATGGCTTTATTCCTCGAGTATTCTATTGCATCTTTCTTTTTGATACTTAACCTAAATCGGATCTGGTCCCTAACTGTGGAGTTAACTGACATGGAAAATTCCTGATTCATGATGCTCATAATCCTACGGAGTTCCATGCGCTTCTTGCTATATTCGGTAACTTCTACCCAGTCTCCGTTACAAAAATAATCTACAGTACCGCTATTTGGTTTGACAAGCCCTTCAATAATTTTCATAATTGTTGTTTTTCCGGCTCCAGAAGAGCCTATAAAAGCTAAAATCTCTCCCTTGTAGACATCGAACGATAAATTTTTGATGTTAAGGACTTCTCCCATCCGGATGATGGAATAACGTTTTGAAATTTCCTTTACTCTCATGCAAACTTCCTTATTTTCGAGCTTCTTAAGATCTTTCTTTGGTTTCATATCTCTAAGGAAATTTTTAAGTACACCTAATGGTTCTCCTTCGGCTACTATTTTCCCTTCTTCAAGAAAAATCAGCCTGTCAGCAAGATAAGCATGAATTTCCGGAAGGTGAGAAACTACTATGATTGCTATTTTCAAGTTAGCTTTTAGGTTTTTAATTATATCAAGTACTTCCTGCTTGGTATCGGGTCCTGTCATCGTTACTGGTTCATCCAAAAGAAGAACTTTTGGATTCGCAGCAAGTTGCCTTGCCATTACAATTCTCTGTTTTTCCCCTCCACTCAGGAGGTTAGTGGAGTGGAGAGCTTTGTGCTCGAGGCCAACAAGTTTCAGATATTTCATTGCCTCTTTGAAAAGTTCATCATAATCATTAGTTATACTGTGTGGCAAATGTTCATTATTTGGAAGGGCTTCATGCCCAACTTTAAGGTAATTTAGTTTCCGGATTACATTTTCAATTGCAGGTCCGTTCCATAGACTGAAATTTCGCTGGAAATGTATTGCTGTTACGTTTTTCAGGAATTTTTCTCCTTCAATACCGGAATTTGGGGTTACAATTTTCCCATCTACTTCCACAGTTCCTTCTTGAAATGGTTCCACCCCACGAATGATGCGAAGAAGCGTGGACTTTCCGCTCCCGCTTCGTCCTGTAATCCCAAGGATTTCACCATCCTCCACTTTGAGGTTGATATGGTCCAATACTTTCATGCTTTTGGAACACACATCATAAATTTTTACTAAATTTGAAATCTTGAGCATAATCACATCTCTTAGTGTTGATTGAAAGTTGACAAAGAATCCTTCATTCTGAAGGAAAGTTATGATATTGTATCCTTCATCATTTTCTGATCCTTGTGATACACATGGGTAATGCAGTTATACTAAATGAATTTTTTCAAAAATACAAAAATTTTGATATGAGTGACTGAACTATTGAAAATGAGAAATGTTTCTTGATTCAGTTACTTGAATAGACAAATATAGGGAAATTAAGATAAGTTAGTTGTCAAATACATCTTGATACTCCTAATCCATGATTTTCAGTGAACTGATGAGATACGTGGTAATTAAACACGAATACATATAACTAAAGACGATTTCGATAAACACCACTTTTTAGTAGATAGTTTATAAAGGGTATATAAACAATTTGTTGAAATCCGAGGTTTATCGAAATCCTCTAAAGAACAATATTATGATATTTTTACTTCATTTCCCCCAAAACAAAAAAGAATCCAGCGGAAAAAAATACAGAATCATTGCAAATTTTAACGTCATCGGAAATCTAAAAATTCATAGTTTCAAATCTTGATAATCAAGACCGGGATTAATTGTTTTTTTATACGAATAAAGTTGCAAAAAAGGTGAATTCTTAACCACACTAATTGAAAACATTACGTTCAATGAAAGTGGCTCATTAGTCATAATTTCACGGGAAAAACTGGCTCAAGGAAGATTCAAGTTGTATATTCTGCGCCTTCTCTGAGGCAATGGATCTAATGTCAACAGATAAAATAGAATTGAGGGATATTTGTTTTATTTATTTCACAAGTATGGATATCGTCTTCATCTGGATTGGAAATACCATATCCTATATTGAGAAAGGATTTCGATGAGCTCTTAAATGTTTATATGCATATATATGGTATATGGTATATGGTATATGCATATATATGGTATGCAAATAACCCTTGAGATCAAAACTTCTCCGTAAATATCATCAACTAACTGATTTTATATTTTGAGCTACCTTCATACTAAAGAGTGGAAATACAGCATGAAGACTATTGTGTTTACAATATAATGCATCACATGTTTTTATAATATAATGCATCACATGTTTTTTCATTAAGTATCGTAAAAATTTAGGTTAGACAAAGATATCTTCGATTATTTGAGATATATATGCTTTGAACTTGATAAAAAAATACTCTTTTGAGTTTAATGTGATAGATGCGGATGGTGGTCATGTACATCTTTTCGCGGTTCTGGACCAAAATATTATCCTTCAAAAGTTATGCAGAGCATAAAAAATAACTATATTGAACAAAAAAATAAAGGAAGTAAAGAAAGAATTTTCTTCCATATAATTTTTTTTTTCTTCTCGTTTACTCCAATTTATGTTAGCACATATCTGCACCTATTTGATGATGAATGATCCGTCATAATTTTTGTAAGTGTTGATTTTTATTGTAAGGATTACAATCAAAAAAATTACAAAATATTTTATGGTAACTATACATAATTTCTTTCAAGAGCTATAAATATTAAATTTTCAGAGGAGATTGCATAAAATAAAATTAGGGTGTAAAAGTGAAGTTTTTTCTTATGAACCGTTAAAGTAAAAATCAAGAATTAATCAAAATAGTTATCTGGCACTACACCAAATCAGAACCAATGACTAGCAAGGTGACTCCTCTTTATAAGTTCAGAAGTCTTTAAGTATAAACTTAAAGTTAAATAGTTTTACACTAAAAATATATTTAGACCTCTCAATAAGTCTTGGTCCACACTTCAGCGGGGAGCAGTTCTGGTTGTCTATCCTGTCCCTTCTCTCTAAACAAATGGTGGGTTTTTATCTCTTCCCGCCATACCATTAAATAGTTTATTATTTTAATTATATATTAATTCTGTATCCTTAAATTTTTAACTTGTACTTATTATAATGTGTATATGGGGAATAAAATAAATATTGTGTGATGGAAAGTTATAATGTTAGTGTTGATTAAATACTTACAGAAAAATATTATACTGCAAACCAATCCCAATCATAAAATATTTTTTTTGCTCTGTGATCCACCAGCCTTATTAAGTAATCATAAAAATTATTTAACCAGCAACTCGACATAGAGTAAAATAATGGATTTTATATTTTGAAAATATGTTTATTTTGTTGAGATGTCTATGAAGACCAAATAACAGATTTGTCTGGGCATAGTAATTTTCACAAATCAGATTATCCAAAGTTTCTTTTTCAAATAGCATTAACATCTACATCTTTACACTCCGGATCTATTTTTCAAAGTATGAGCCTACAGTAGAAATTGAGCCTTCAAAATTTAGAGTAATGGATTTATCGTCTAGTCAAGAAATCTTTCTATTAATCAAAAATGCGATATAGGGTCAATAAAGCTGATAAGAAAAGAAATTGTTCTTTTATTTCAGTTCTTCTGCAATTTTTGTGGTCATCATTGAAGAGGACTTAAATGTAATATTCAAAATAGTATAATGTCTATTAGAGTTGTATTTAATTCGGCTCTGTAGAAATGCTCTAAATTGGACTTTTACACTAGAGTATTATAACTATTCTGTTATAATATTCTTCGTATTTTTTCGCTAAAAGCAGAGGAACTTTAAATACTGAAATTTAATAAGTACATAAAATTTGTTGATACCAGCCTTAAACGGTTCAGTCTTCGAGACTGAAGCTTTACTATGTAGGTATTCAAAACTCTTTTATACCCAGCATCAGTTTCTTATACTGGTTTTGTCGAAAGAATATATTAGTACAGACTATCGAGATTTTGTAGAACTTATTGACATTATTAAACAAAAAAGTTATAGAAATAATTTGTATCAAATTAAGGATTTCTACGGAACCACTAATTCGTGAGTTTAAAACGAATCTGAAATTCTTTGAATATTAAGCATAATAAATGAAAGTACTTTTCCCTTTACTTTGTTGACCTTTGATTTCATTACTACTTTGTCGTGAAGGTCGATTAATTTTGTTTTGAGACCATTATAATACTAATCTGCGAATTGAAATCAAGACTCGAATGTTATATTGATCAAGTATGCCAAAATGATTTTAAGTAATTCCAATGCTAAATAGATTTGTGATTTAAACTTTCAGGAATAGTAAACAGCTCTTGTTGTTTAGCCCCTCACAAAAATTTTTGATTTCTACAATTCTCATCACATCTTATGGGGGCTAATAACAAAATTTCATAGAGATGATGACGGAATTCTAGCTCATAAAATTCTTTGTATCAGAAAAAAATTAGATTATTATGTGCGATTAACAAGTGATTCTTTGGAGCTTATTAAAGATTAATTGCTGATTTATTTAATCATCATGGTTGGAGGTGCAAGAGGCCAGAGCATTTATGCATAATTAGATTAGAAGTCATCAAGAATTACTCTTAATAGCATTGTTAGACTATCAATTAGCTTCAAAAAATATCAACGAAAATTTCGATCTTATTTTAGGCTATCTTGCAAATTTGTACAAGAGCATATACATAAAAAGGGACCTCGTCTCCCAATATTGCACCCTGAATCTTTCATATAAGTAATTTTTTCAAAGATATCATATAAAGTATGGTAGAATTACAGATGAGAAATTTTTTCATGTTAGTGTTAGCCAAAAAAGAAGAATAAGGTATATTTAAAAAAAGGTTAAATTCCTTTATACATGCTTTATTCCAAAGGATTGGAGCAAAATTTCGGGATAAACTCCACCGCTCGAGATAATTTTTTTGCTTTTTAGGTCGTTTACATTAAGCCTAGCGGGCGCAAAAATACCTTCATCAACTTTATAAAAGTCAAACCCTGCATCTTTGAAAGTTTGATAGAAAGGTTTTCCGAAATTGTGGGAATTTGTGGAAGGCACCTTCTGAACGAATTCTTCAAGTTCGCCAAGTTCCCCATCAAAGCATACTGTATAACTGGTTTCGCCGCAGTAAATCACGCAGTCATTGGTTGAACCCATGCAATGAACATCATTTCCGACTACCGGAGCAATGGGGGCAATACCGTATCCGCTCTTAATGCAATTGATGTCAAAGCCGATTGACTTGAATTTGTGAATTCCAGTTTCCACGACACGTGCCGAGATTTGGACAGCCCCGGCAATAGATGCGGTTGGAGCAACTGCAATCAGTGCATCTTCAGGGTTCACTCTGCATTGCTTAGCGATGTACTCGACAACTCTTTCGTCAGGTAGCTTATCGGATTCTATGAACATAACTGCGGCTTGGAAGTCATCTTCATATCCAATCTTATCGTATAGTTCTCGGGGTTTTAAGGAAAGTGCACGCGCAGGACCTGAAACCATTCCGAAGTAATCTCCGACAGAGATCCTCCAGCCTGCATACTGGGAAGCCATACAAGCAATCATCGGATTGTCAGTTGCTATTTGAATGGCCGGCCACTTAATACCTTTTAGATCAGAAGTGGTATATCGTAGGTCAGCAAGGTCAGCTAAGCAGAGTCTTGCTATATACATACCGGCTTCATATCCTCCATCTTTGTTAACTCCACAGTCGACAACTGTAGCCCCATTTTTGAGTTTTATAACTTCGATTTTCAAGTCTTCGCTCCAGTCGAGCATCTCTTCTATGACATACGATCCCATTTCATTGACACTTATCAAAGTAGCACCTTTCTAACTCTGGATAACAGAAATATTGTTCTTGTCAGGATAATTTTCTTTTAGATAACTTTTTGTCGCGTAGACGGACTGTATATCGGTTAAAAAGTTGTTAACCATCAAAAATAATTCTCAATTAGAATCGTTTACAGATCAGAAATCTGTTACTAATCTGTAACGTTCATCAGATGAATTTTTGTTCATTCATCATGTTAACTGTAATATTATTTTGGAACATCGTCCAATCAATCAGCGTTTACGACGATATTATTATAGAAAGGTATTCGAGACGTTGAACTCCAAAGAAAAGCTTGTAGAAAAGCTACTGTTATAAACAGAGGAAAGTTCTAATTTCCAGACCTCTATTTTTTCTAGATTATGATTCCCATCTCTGAAGGCGTCGATAGCTTCCCTACAGCAACTGGAAACAGCTTCAAGATACTCTGGACTCTCAGCTTCCCTTCCATTCAAAGAGATTTATTCCGGCTTTAATAAGCTCTGGGATGTGCTCCATCATACAAAGGTCTTTAGTATTTTGTACTGTGAAGAGATTTTCCCATAATCTCTGCAGCAAACCAGTTTTTCCCATGAAGCTTCCGTTCTCATCGCATAGCTGGATACGCTTCTCCGCGTTTCCAGATTTCTCAATGGCTAAGCTGAAAAATGGCATCTACTTCAAAACGCCATGTGCATGCACCATGGACAAAAGTTTTGATCTCTACTCAGTTTGCTGAATTATTTTCGTTATCTCTATAATAAAAAGTTCTCTCGAAAGTGTGACAATTCTTACCCCCAGAGTCCTATTAGATTTTGCTGTTTTGTGGTTAGTGATATTCACTTGGGTGGAGACAAAAATTGAAGCTAGCTTTTTCGCGCTTTCAAGATCACAACAAGTTCCTAGGTGATAATAGCTAAATTCTCAAATTATATTTCTGATTATTTATATTTAATTTATTAATTTTATTGAGATAAATTAAGGAGGAAAAATGCTTAATCATATTTCCATAATTCCTATATGGCAAGAAGCTATTTCATGGCGTAGATTCAGAGTAAAACATAGATTACTACATTTTGTTGGCAATAATAATCAATGTGCAGAGCTGTGCAGCCAAGTCCCAGGCTCTAGGTTCAAGAGCCTATATTGTAGAAATTTTTGCCTTAGAAACGCATCTATCGAGCCAAATTTTTAAATGCTTATTTTTTTCAGCTCAATTCTGCCTTTTTAAATCTCTTTTGAGATGCTAAAGTTCCAGATTGTATGATAAAAGGGATATATTGAGGTGTTTTTCACCACATATTGGGTATTTAGACATCTTTAAAGGTAAAGTAAAAATTAGTGAACTACCGAATACAGTCTTCCAGATCCCAAATTTGGCTATCCGTAATTTGTGGGTTAAATTAATTATCCAGTTGAAAAGTGACTATCTCAAAAGAAATATCGATTCTGAATGTGATTTTCATAAATAATGTTTTCAATATTATTATATCGCTCCATATTTAGAAATTGATGACGAATCATTTTCTTAAAATAGTGAAGAAAGTAACGATTTGAGAAAGGATGCTCTGAAGGCAACAAGGAATTTCTGGTTACACCTCGTTGTATAAACCAAAGATATGAGTAAATTATATTATAAAAAATCAGTATTTTTCTAGAACTATCAAATATATTTTTATAATTTTGAGCGGACTAAATTTCTGTAAAGGTGTGATCTCATGGTAACAGTAGAGAATTCCATTAAAATGGCTGCAAAAAAAGAATTGGTCCTCCTTCTCCCTAAAATATCTAGTACCTTTGCGCTAGAACCTGCAGTGCTCCGAACTGATGCTGAGCCAATAATGCTTGTTGGAGATATTCACGGAGACCTGCCAGCTCTCAATTTCATAATAGCACTGAGAGAAGAAATAGATTGCAAAAATATTCTCTTTCTCGGTGACTATGTTGATAGAGGATTGCAGAGTACTGAGGTACTTTTAAAACTTTTCCAGTTGAAAATTGATGATCCTGAGCATGTTTTCCTCCTTAGAGGCAATCACGAAAGTGCAGAAATGAACTTTTACGATGGTTTTTATAAGGAAATGGGTTACGATAAAGAGTTACTCTTAAGGATCGGCCAAACATACGATAAGATGCCGGTAGCTGCTGTACTTTCAGGACACACTTTCTGCGTACATGGAGGTATTAACGGAACTGGAAGTATTGATATTATTAACAAGGAAGGATGTTTCCCCTATCTTTGGAATGACCCAACGGAAAGCTTAGGCCTTACTCCTTCAAATAGAGGTTCCATGGCAAAGAAATTTGGGCCTGACATTGTATACGGTTTTTTAATGACAAATAATCTGAAAAGAATCGTGAGAGGGCACGAATTCTTTAAAGAAGGGTACAAGTGGTGGTTCGATGGGAAATTACTCTCTATCTTTTCTTGCCCTAGGTACTTGGGTCAAAAAAATGATGGCGCTTTTGTCTTGCTTGATAATGAACAGCTAAAACTGTTCGTTTTCGGGATCAAAAAGAGTAAAGAAAAAATAGTTATCAAGACTCGTTACAAAATAACTTAGGTAACATATGACTATGTCGAAGTTTAATAGAGTATTCTGCTTGTGAAAATGGTGATGTATGCATAAAAATATGTCTGAATTGTTTAGTAGGGTTCTTATTAGTGATGCATATTAATTCTTCCTAGATCTAAATTCAAACATTAGGTTTGTGGCACACTTTTGAACCGAGTCTCTAGCGTCACAACTTAACGTGATTTTTGAAGAATAGTTTAGTCTATCTTTATAATTTATGGTATTTCCGATTTTTGATAAATAAAATATCTAAAAAGGAGATACACTGTTAAAGCCACTTTAAAATAGGAATCGATCCGTGCGGAATTGCAATTATCCAGATGCAACAAGTGTATATATGACAAATGCTGGCAATAACACTGTTTCTGTAATTAATACAACAACTAACAATGCTATAGTCACGGTAAATGTAGGATGGAGTTCGGATGGGCTGCAGTCATTCTTTGATGACTCCTATTCTGATCAGAAATTATAGAAAAATGTTAGAGACAAAACCACTGGGAAGGCTGGAGTGGCATCCACATAATTTTTCATTCTATTTATTAACTATTTCATACTTATATACACATTGGTTTTTTGAATTATGAACAACTTGAGCACTATATATACGAGTATACATTCGAAGTTACTGTATCAGGGGGACTGTAGAGCCAGTCTTCTATCTTTCACTCGATATTTTTTAATGTGCTTTATTTGGTTGCGTGCCTAACTTTATGTGAAATCTGTTGCTTACCCTTTAATCTTCTGTTTTGATTACCATGCTGTTACTAACTTGTTAACTATGATCCGTGATGCACCCTAATTTAATATGAAGTAGCGTATTAGTTTTTCATTATTTAATAATCTAAGTCAAACATATGTATTTATCCACAATTCAGGTAAAAATACCCTTTTATTTTTACCATATATTACATTTAATTTTTTTTCCAACAAAGAATCATTGACTTGCTTTGTAAACAATATCTATAACTGTGTCCATACTAACTTTTCCGATAGTATCACGTCGCTTTAGATAGTAACTACAATAGTAGATTTATTTCTTTTTGGGAAATATACATCCAGAGAGCCATAGAAACTGCTTTTCCTTTATTTTTATTTTGATAACAAGCCCAAGGATTTACTCAGAATCAACTAGCATATTCTAAAAGGGAGTACAACTTATTGCTGGTGGATTCTGATTTTCTCTATAGGGGTGTTTTCTATGAAAGAGATTGCTTCCCTGAGTTAATCATCTGCCTTGTTAGTTAATCTAATTTGCATAAATTGTAGGCAGTGCGTGGCCTTCCAGATGATTTCGTGGCTCAGTCTCAAACCTAGGATGTTCTCGCTGTTGAAATTTGAAATTTCTATTTCGACTTTTTCTTAGCTTCAGTATTTTCGGCTTATGAGCTTCCTCACAGGTCAGCTTTAGGTAAGGGCTGATGTAGCTTTCAACGGTTAAGATCGCGATATTGGACTTTTTGTTTTCTATCTTGCAGTCACATTTTACTCCAGTAAATGTGTCTAAATAGCTTTCATTGAGCCGTCTTTTTTCTTTCTTTGTTCAGGTGTGATAATGCGCTTGCAAGCATTATAGCTTTAGTAAAATGTCCGCCTGCCCTTGAAGTATCCACAAAAACGTAATCATCCATTAAAACAGGAGCCCCAAGCCCGTCGCCTCCGCCCAGGAAAGCAACCGTCCGAAAAATAAGGTTTCCTGAGATTCCATCTGGGGCAACGATAAAATTAGATTCTATTATAGCATCTTCGATAAGAATGGTGTAATGCTTCGCATTGATCCCGAGTTTCGCAGCTCTATTCGCAACTAATTCACCGTCTGCTAGGGTTCTATCCACAAGTGGGTTCCTCCCAATATCTTCGATCCTACCTCCTGAAAGGACACCTATTACAGGCTTGATTCCTAATCTACTGATGTATTCGGCACCCAGAGTAATAATGTGAAGCTTATCTTTGATGGTACTACCCTCATCGATTCCTACAGGGGCAAGAAAAAAAGGCTTCCCGTCCGCTGTCAGAAGTAGGGCAAGTCTGCAGACGCTTTTTTTTCCAAGTGCTTCTTTGAGGTGTACAAGGGTTCCAGATGATTCTGCAGTTCCCCTTATTGCTGCATCGATTTTTCTTGATATCATGAGTTCCACAAGAACCTGTTCTGGTTCTTCGGTATCCACTACCTCAAGCTCAGTTCCAATTTTATTTATTTCCTTTTTGCTCCCTACCAGGATAACCTGAGCATATCCTTTTTCCTGGGCTTTCCACGCACTTTCAAGAACCTTGGAATTTGGATCCCTTATTCCCATAGCAACCCTTGCTCTATTCGTCAGTGCTCGTATTTCGATAGCCTCAAGGAGAACGTCCATAACGTTCTTCTCCATGTTCATTCGACCTCCTTAGCAAGATTCAAATTAGTTTAGCTAAGTACAAGCACGATCATTAATCAATTTTATCCTTGCAGAGTTGCTATTGGTAATCTTTATAGAATACTCAATAAGTTAATTAAGTACTTTGAATTTAGTCAATTTTACAATATCATTTCATGAGTTTTCATTATGGAGCTTACCCTAAAAGCGGATTGAGGGAGACCATAGATTTTTATTTGCCTATAGATAGAGAAATGTTGCTAGATTCCGGCATAAAAGCTGAAGATGTTCCTTAATACCATATCAGTGGCATGTTTAAGAGGCTTGTTTAACTGCGATATAAAATGTTGCTGAGTAGCCGATAAAATTAGAATGATCCTCAAGATAAACTAACTGACATTCAGTAAATGTACAAAAATGTAAAATTTGTTTGTCAACTTACTCAATATTAATTCATTGATTCATTGAAAGTTAGTTTAATTTACTGTCCTATTGAGAAGATGAATGGCATTTTTGTATGCATCTGAAGAAGTGGGATTGTAGAAATAGAGGCTATAATTCTGCAAAAAACTGTTGCAGCTCTTGTACTTATTAAGATTTCTTATATTTTATGCTATAATTTCATCATTATGATATCCTTTTTTGTTTGATTATTTTCAAACTGAACTCTCATATCTATAAGAAAACTCACGATCTTTTTTTATACTACATTTAAACCTATCAAGTAGATTTCTTGTCTTTCTTTTTTGATTTGCATCAAATTTTCCTTTTTTTGGGGGTGGTTTAGAGAATGCGAATTTTCTTTAATACTTTTCATGACTAAGGAATCAAACCTATTTTCAAAAGCTTTAATTGCTCAAAAGTGCACTTTTTCGTCTTCTGTTAAAGACTCATTTATCTCTTTATCTTTCTTTATCTTATTACTTTTATAATTCTCTTAAATCCCATCAGGTTCTCTTTGTATGAGCACTGTAAAGAGCTTGAGCACATTTATAATTGCTCTAAAATTTTCAATCCATTATGAACCGCTATCCTGTTAAATTTTAGAAAAATTCCCATAGTTTCCATTACTTTAAAATTCTCTTCTTTTACTGAATAAACAACATATGTATTCGTAATTGTGAGCTACATGAATCCGGATTCTCCTATTTATTGCTATCCTTTTTACAGCGATTCTAGGGATTGGAGCTCTCTTCTACAAATAAACTGGTAGAAAGAGGATTGATACTGTTAGAATCATTTTGGTTCAAGCTAGTTCAAATAAGGTAATCTTTTAGTGAATTCTTCAATTTGAGATTCAAAACTCTCAATATAAGTAATAAATTCAAGGTTTAAAGCAAAGAGAGCAATAATCTCGTCATGTTTTACCAAAGATAAAAATCATTTTACATTCAACTTTTTCTCATTTCTAAGAAAAATTATGTAGTTACCCGCAAGGTTTCATGAATAGTTACAATAAATTGTGAATGGATAAGAATAACCATTCGGAACTACAGCAAAGAGAACAATTTAATGAGCAAATATGCTTGAATACTCCAAAGCCCGATACTTCTCGAAATTGTATAGTGCTAAATATTGGATTCCTAAAATAAAAGTATTTTCAGAATTTGGATTCTCAGTGTAATCTATAAATGCCAAAATAAATTTTCTTAAGAAACAAGCGCAAAACTTATTTAAAATTATTATCTTTTTTACCGGATAAAGAATTAAATACAATTCGAACATGTAATGGTTAAGCTGAGTTAAATGTTAAGCTTCAAATAACAAAATATATGTATAATGATAGAGCAGAAATGAAAGGGTGAAATTATGTCGTATATCGGTCTACAGCAGGAATCTGGAGAATATAAAATCCAAAAGATACATGCTCGGGAGATCCTGGATTCAAGGGGAAATCCCACTATTGAAGTTGATTTATTCACACAAAAGGGATTTGGCAGAGCTAGTGTTCCTTCAGGAGCTTCCACTGGTACCAATGAAGCCCTTGAACTGCGGGATGCAGACCCTAATAGGTACGAAGGAAAAGGAGTTCTAACTGCAGTCAAAAATGTAAACACTATTATCCAGAAAGAATTGCTTGGGCTCGATGTGCGAAATCAGCGAGAAATCGATGAGTTGATGATCGAACTAGATGAAACCGATAACAAATCAAGCATGGGAGCAAATTCGATTCTTGGTGTATCTATGGCTGTTGCAAAAGCAGCTGCAGATTCCCTTAATATTCCTCTTTACCGTTATTTAGGGGGTGCGAATGCTTTCACTCTGCCAATACCCATAATGAACGTCCTCAACGGAGGCAAACACGCGGGTAACGAGCTTGCAATCCAAGAATTTATGATCCAACCTAAAGGTGCAGAAACCTTCTACGAAGCCCTTCAGATAGGGGTAGAGATTTATCATGTTCTTGGAAAGTCATTAGGCAAAAAATACGGCAGATCTTCTATTAACGTAGGTTATGAGGGGGGGTATGCTCCTAAAATGAGTGAATCTACGGAAGCCCTAGATTCTCTTGTGCAGGCTATTGAAGAATCAGGCTATACAGAATCCGAAGTCACAATAGGGATTGATGCAGCAGCTTCTGAGTTCTATGAAGGTGGATTTTATACAATCGACGGAAAGAAACTTACTGCTCAAGAATTGCTGGATTATTATGTTGAACTTGTTAACTCTTACCCAATCCTTTCTATCGAAGATCCTTTTTTTGAGGAATCCTTCGAAGACTTTGCAGCTTTGACCAATGAACTGTGGGACACGATCATTGTTGGTGACGATATCTTTGTTACGAACATCGAGAGACTCTCTAAAGGTGTGGACATGGGAGCAGCAAATGCACTTCTTTTGAAAATTAACCAGATCGGAACACTTTCGGAGTCTTTTGATGCTGCAAGCATGGCCTCCAGAAACGGCTATACAGTAGTCGTAAGCCATCGTTCCGCTGAAACTGAAGACACAACCATTTCGGATATTGCAGTTGCCATTGGGGCAGAAATGATAAAAACCGGGGCTCCTGCTCGTGGTGAAAGAACTGCAAAATATAATCAGCTCCTTAGAATAGAGGAAGACTTGGGTGAGGTTGCACATTATGTGCAGCTCTAATATTTTTTATTTCATTCCTTTTCCTTTGTAGATCTTCCGTCATTCAGCGGATGATGTTTTTCATAATTAAGTTTCCAATTTAATGAAAAGTTGTATTTTCATATGCTGAAGCATATCTGTTCAGTTAAAATCACTAAGGTTTGTGACATAAAAGTCTGGAAAATGATATTAACCGTGTTAAGAAATAATATCAACCAAATGCAGTATTTACCAACTGACTCAGATACCAATTAAAGTTTCACTCAATTTTCATGAGTTTTACAGAAGAATAGGGTTGAATACTGGTTTTTTATTTCAAAGTATTTGTCTTAAGTTCGAGATGATAGAGGAATAAAAACTCTAGGTGAAATACCCTGAAACACATCGAGTTATCTTTTTTTTATGCAAGATGAGAAAAATCGATATGCTGCACCATATATTTCGAATTGTATCAAAATAGGAAAGAATATAAAGGAAAGTACAGAACATCAGAATATAAAAAATTTAAAACAAATGAACCGATTTAGTGAAGAGCTGAAAAGACATACTATAAAAAAACCTCTATTAAATATGATCAAACATTTCTATTAAATATGGTAAGGGAATCAGGCGATCAAAAGTAATCTTATACATTTTAGTGGTATTTTCACGGAGAACCTTTCCATTTTACTATAGAAAAGGCATGAAATTTACTATTTATACTCGGGTGACTCAGAAAGAAGAAGGAAGTATCCCAAAGTTTTCTGATTCCTTCAAAGTAACAAATGGAAATAGTTTTATGCTTGGATTAATTAAACAAGAAAGTCACTTTAAACATCAACCCACAAAGGAAAGCAATCCGAGAAATCCTTAGGTTTTATGCTTTCCCAATGGAGGGAAGCCATGAATATGTTAAAACGATTTAAGGCAAGCTTTTCAAAAATGTTCAATAAATTGTTCAAGAGAAAAGGAGCATGTATAGGAATTTACGGTCCCCCTAATGCCGGTAAGACAACTCTTAGCAATCGGATCCTTAAGGACTGGGTCGGGACAGAAGAAACTATGGGCTCTGTTTCTCATATCGCCCATGAAACCAGGCATGCAAAGAGAAAGAATGGAATCACTATCGAAGCTAATGGGTATACTATCAGTCTTGATATAGTAGACACACCTGGGATTGCCACGAAAATAGATTTTCACGATTTCATGGAACAAGGAATGAGTGACTCTGAATCAAAGAAAAGATCTAAAGAAGCGACAGAAGGTGTAATTGAAGCTGTCAAATGGCTCGATGACCTAGACGGCGTCATACTGGTTATGGATTCCACTGCAAATCCCTATACACAGGTCAACGTAACGGTAATAGGAAACATGGAAGCCAGGAACCTTCCACTTTTGATCGTAGCAAACAAAGTAGACCTTCCTGATGCTGACCCTGCAATCATTAAGGAAGCTTTCCCACAACATCCCATGGTACCAGTTTCAGCACTCGAAGGGGTCGGGATGGATTCGTTTTACGAAGCTCTGGCGAAGCAGTTCGGGTGATCAATATGCAGGGAATTCAACTTGATCTTATATCTGAAGCCAGAATCTCTCAGATGGCTTCGATGGAGAAAGTCCGATACATAATTGATGAGGTGCGGAAAGGCAAAATCCTGGTGCTTGAAAAAGGCCTGAACCCTATGGAGGAAGCAAAGCTAATAGAGATGACAATGTCAGCAATCCAGCCGGATGTGTTTTCAGGCATTGAAATGCAAAGTTATCCCGCGAATTCAGACAATTCGCTGCTAGGAAAGTTTTTCAAAAAACAAAGCAGTCGGAGACTCACAGTAATAGGTCCTGCAAACCAGCTAAAAACTCTTCAAAAGGATCAGTAACCTGATCAGTGCACTTGTCTCTATAAGTAAGTGAACGAAGTGGAAGCGATGCGTGCCCAAAAGACCCAAGACATGGAAGCAAAAATATCCTCTCCTCAGTCCCTAAGCTCCTTTGAAATGGGCAGGAATGACGTTAATATGGTGTGTACCTACGGGAAAATCGCTGTATGGTTTGGAAGAAAGGTTCCTGATTACATCATAGCGCAGGTACTCATTGGAATTTCGAAAATAGACCAATCTGCGGTTCATGAATTTGAGACAATCTGCAATTTTGATGATATCACGGAATATGAAAGTAAGGGGTATATATTGGTGTCTTACGGAAAAACAGCCGGCGGTTATCGCGTTAACTATAGCATTCCTTTTTCCAATAAAAAAGCTCTCTTCCATATGTCTAAATTTATACTTGAAGAACTCAAAAAGGGAGACGTGCGTCAGGATTTTTACTGGAACGGTAGTGACTGTGATATTCAGAGGCTATACCAAGAATTAAAAAACAATATCGAGAACTGGGAAATGAAATGTATAAACTATAAAACCGAATCACAAACAAATAGATAAAAAAGGTAACTTGCTGGCATGCCATTAAATGAAAAGAAAATCCAGGAATTTGCCTTGGAACAGAAATTCAGCGGATCTACGCAGATCTAGCATTTGTTTGCCTATTTGCCCATTATTTTCATTAATAGTTAGATACTTTATAAGTTACTGTCAGATTGAAAAAAATAAATGGAATTCTTGTGTACAGCTTCTGAGAGTGAGCTGAAGTCCATATTAATTTACATAAAAATGGCCAGGTTATGGAAAAAGAGTTTCAGGAGTGCTATACAATCATTGATGCAGACAGATAGATAAAGATCTAATCAAATATTCTTATATGAATCAGGCTTTCAACCCAATGTTCTTTGGAGAACTCATATGAAAAAAATTAAGGTAAATGACTGCGAAGAAGTATTATCATCAATGAGACTGATCATAGAAAATATAGAAGAAGTAATTGACAAATTAGATAAGGAAGCCATAAAGGCAATGCTCCAAAAAACAATTGATGGCAATCAAGTTTTTGTAATGGGAGCCGGAAGATCGGGACTTGTTGCCAAAGCATTTGCGATGCGGCTTATGCATCTTGGACTTAGAGTTTATGTAGTCGGTGAAACCACAACCCCTGCTGTTTTGCCGCAGGATGTCGTGATTGCTATTTCTGGGTCCGGGGAAACTCGTACTATAGCTGATCTTGGAAAATTAGCAAAAGATATTGGCTCAACCCTTATAACGATTACATCTAAAAAAGATTCTACACTGAGTAAAATTTCAGATATTGCTGTGATAATTCCTAGCAAAACTAAAAATGACCCGGATGAAGCCGGCTACCTTGAAAGACACATGCGAGGTGACTACAAAAACATGCCTCCTTTGGGAACTTCTTTCGAAATTACTTCACTTGTCTTCTTGGACTCTGTAGTTGGCCAGCTGATTATGTTAACAGGCGCTTCGGAAGCCGAACTTAAATCAAGGCACACGAACATCGAATAAAGTCTGAAGATGTGCAGAAAAATAGGGGATATTTCAGAAATAGTGAATTAGGGGATACAGGAGAGTTCAGTTTGAAGGAGATGAAGTTTTCAGAAAATGTAGCAAGAATAGACACTTCAGGGATTAGAAAAATTTTTGAAACTGCAGGCTCTGGCTGTATTAACCTTGGGCTAGGCCAGCCGGATTTTGATACCCCTGAGCATATTAAGGCTGCGGCAATAAAAGCAATAAACGAGGGATTTACGGGTTATACAATAGGGGCCGGAATTCCGGAACTTAGAGAGGCTCTGAGCTTAAAATTCAAGGAAGAAAATGGATTCTTTGTTTCCCCACAAGAAATAATCGTCACCTCTGGAGCATCCGAAGCTCTTTCCATTGCTCTTGCAGCCCTTCTCAACCCAGGGGATGAAGTACTTATCGCGAATCCAGGATTCGTTTCGTATAACGCACTTACAGAGATTCTAAATGGTAAGGCAATAAGCATCCCTCTAGAAGAAGACTTTACTATGAAGCCGGACTCAGTGCTCGAAAAAATTACACCGAAAACTAAAGTTCTTATTCTCAATTCTCCTTCAAACCCCACTGGTGCAGTCACCAGCAGGGCGGATATCAAAGCCCTTACAGAGATTGCAGAAGACTACAATATAACTATCATCTCAGACGAGGTCTATGAGTACTTTATTTACGAAGGAGAGCATGTAAGCCCTGCCAGCTACTCGGACAATGTAATTACTGTAAACGCTACCTCGAAGAGCTACGCTATGACTGGCTGGAGACTAGGGTATGTAGCAGGCAGAGCTGAGTATATCGGCCAGATGCTCAAAGTACACCAGTACATGCAAGCATGCGCCAATTCAGTAGCTCAGAAAGCTGCTTATGCTGCAGTTGTTGGACCCAAAGATTCAGTCAATGCAATGAGAGAAGAATTTCGAAAGCGCAGGGATATGCTTGTGAATGGAATAAATGAGCTAGGAATGGAGTGTGCTTTCCCAAAAGGAGCTTTCTATGCCTTCCCAAAAATTTCAGATTCTGCAACAATTGTCTCTAAATTGATTTCAAACGGTGTTTTAGTTGTTCCAGGGATAGCTTTCGGAAGCGAGGGTGAAGGCTATATGAGAATTTCTTATTCAGCTTCAATGAAAGCTATTGAAAAAGCTCTGAGTATCATGGGTAAAGTGCTCTGAGAATAAGGATTCTCTAAAAAGGGATACTTTTTTGCTTCTTTCTTCGATTTTCTTTACTATTCTCATTTTTTGCAACTGTTTTCTAGAAAATTAGATATTGTAGAGTTCTGGAGTACGAATTATGTAAATTCCCACTTACGGTTTTGATTTATTTGTGTGATATTTTTAAGCTGATATCTCTATTAATCGATAGCAAAGCACCCTATTTCTGACTAGATTAAATTTCGTCAAATAATTCACAAATAATTTTATTTCAGTTAAAAATCCAGTAGCTTATTGAAGGAATGTAAATTTCCCCGAGAACAACTATTAATAACTGAGTTAAGTTTCAGGCTACTTTTGTACTGTAAAATGGAATTTGGTATGAATGAGATTACGCCGGATCAATTGATGATAGTACGACTTTCGATGTCCTTAAAAGATATGCTGAAAATCAAGGAAGCCAGGAAGAAAAAAGCACATAAGCATATAAAGCTTTAAAGTTTGAATAGTTCCTTAATTAAGAGCGTGGCACTAACATTTCTGTTGCTTTCAGTGTAGCGTGCCATAATAAATTTGATTATTTTGCGTGATTTTGAGTTGGGATATAAAGATCAGAATATAATAAAAAGTATCTTCCAAATAATTGGAAGGTATATCCGCAACCAATAAGATAGTAGAGGAAGATCCTGCAGTCCTCTATAGACACGAGCTCGCAAATTTTGTGGTGGGCGGAAACAGATTTCTTAATGCAAAAGGAACTGGGATAAAAAATGGCCATTATGAAAGGTAAAGATTAAACTACTATGCATATCTGCCGCCAAAAGATCCAGAAATGAGCTTCGGAAATCAAGATATTTTTGTGGTCGAAGGCGACTCAGCTATTAAAATAATTATCCACTGTAAAATTTCCTAATACTGTGAAGTTAGTCCACAAAATAGACTCTAGGATATTTGTAGGGAAAAATTACAATCAAATTATGCTGAAACTAACTCATAAGATCCTCATAGAGGTATTCATGTAATTCCGATGGACCATGTTAACAATCGAGGAAAAAATAGCTACTATATTGTTTTTTTTTCTTCATATATTTCTGCAATTGTGGGATATCTAAAATTTGATTAAATCATTTATTCTAAAAAAATTCCATATGTGAAATCGGAAGGTATGTGGGTCAAAAAAATAACAAAATAAAAATACTCGAAAAAAATATCTCTTAATGTAGGAAATTTATAAAGCATATTCAAAAACCCATTAGATATTACCGATACTATGGGGTTGGAATTCTGGGAATATACTGAGTGCTATGCGCCCAGAACCCGAGGCAAACGGATCGCATAGGAGTTATAAGGGATCACTCGAAAGCTTAAGCATTCCATTGTCATTGTTGCTTAGCTCTGGTTGAAGTAATCGATGAATACGGAATCGATTGTTTGAATGAAAAAGCGGTAGGAATTCTCATGGTACCTGGCCTACAAGAATATGATACTTTCTAATTTATTGTAAAAGAAATGCTTTTATAATATCTTTCCATTTCTTCTTACTCTAAATGTCCATCGTTCATATTATTTTATCTGCGAATATAGAAAAGCTTTTCATAAGACCTGAAATTTAATCTTTACATGAGGTGGGAAGCATAATCGGCGAGATTATAATCCTCGAGAAAAAGTACTCTGAAAAAAACCTGCAACTTATAACAGGAAAAAAAGATATCTCTCTAAATTGTGAAGAGATTCCAGAAGAGATGCTGCTTTTAAGTGAAGTTATAGAGGATCCACTCAAACTACCTTATCTACTGGATACATTCTACGTAGCAAATATAAAAAATGAAAAAGCTTTTCATTTTGCTCTCTTGCGCGTCCAGGTAGATTCCGACCTTAGGATGCATGAGGATATTCAGAAATATCAGCAAAGGAAGTACGTAGCTGAAACACTGGAAAAATTACTTTATGGAGAACTTATGCTTTCTGTAGAAAATAATTTAGAAATAGATGGCCCTTGATTGATATGTCTATTTCCTTACAATAGATCTTTCATCTTTTATGTCATTTTAGAAAGACAATAAAGGAATACAGCGTTTTCAGTAGTTTTAGATGATATACCAGTCCGTATCATCTACCGAAAGATCTTCCTTGATACCTACTGTCTTTCTGGGAAGCTTGAGGGCATCAGTAATTGAATTTGCAAGATCCTGTAGGTACTCTTTAGATGAGAGACTATTAAAAATAAAGGACTTTGAGGGTTGAAGCATACTCTGAATTGTAGGCTCTCTGGGGACTACATTTACTTCTATGTTGACTATTTTCAAGGCTTTTTCCATTGCAGTCCGGAAATCTCCGATACAGTAAGCTATCCTGTACTTGTAATTTCTTCTCGTTTTTTCAAGATAAGCGGCAATCCTTTCGCTCTCCAATTTTATGAAATCTTTCTTAATATGCACCACATTACATTTTCCCATCATAAAATTGTAATGCATGAAAGGGTATTGAGTATCAAGTTCTCTTGGAGTAATACCGCAAGTTCCAAAAGTGACAATATGCACCTCCTCAAGTTTTGCGATCTCGAAGATTACTCGATCGAATTTTTTGTGTGAGGGACTTTCATGATAGGGTTTTTTTTTTGAGCAGGGAACGAAGATGCAGAGCCTTTTGAAAGGGGCTTCATACTCTTTCAGAATCCAGTCGTTGGCCCTTAACATATCCGGGTGATAAATTATTTTATCAGTATCAAGAGGTTCTTGAGAGCGTTCAGCTTCAGGAATGATGGGCTGTATAAACGTCATCAATAATTGAGTGTGGATATGATATATATATATAATTATAGCGAACGAATGAATAAAGTTTACTTCTTTAAATCAATAATGGTTAAATACACAATTACTTATACTTAAATTATCGAAATTTTATAACCTAAAATGATGAAAAGGCAAGGAAAAATTGTTCCAATATTTCTTTTCTTCAGTATATTTCTAGCTCTACGCAATTTGTATCTAAGTTCAGGATTGGTGAAGGAATTTTTGTATTTGACCATAAAATGTATTTTTCTTATAATATGAAGTGTTGATTTTTATTGTGAGGATTAAGCTATGTATTTACATAAATTAGTTAATTATAAGAACAACGATATAACTTAAAGTATTTCTTACTGTTATAATCCAGAATAAACATTCAAATAATTTTTAATTTTTTCTCGATAGCTAATAAGAAAAAAATTTTATCAAAATATCTGGGTCCCATTTTTTAGCCTCGTCTAGATAATTTAATATTGTAGATTTCTAAAGTATAAAATTATGCATAATCTCCATTATATTATTTTGTAATTTTTTTAAATCTATCTTTTAGTTCATATATCTATTAATCGAGATGTAAGGCTTTATCTCTCAAAAACTGACTGTAACACATTAAAAATGTTATCCATTATACAGGGTTCCTGAAAAAAAAGAATTGGAGACAAATTTGAAATCTTCTGTATTTTAATTAATTTCTTTTATATTCGGTAAAGATAGATATGTAAGAAATATGTTACTTTTTTGTTTTTTTGTAAACCTAAAAATCTAAATTGAGATTATAGTGTTCTGTAGAAATGCTCTAAATTGAACTTTTACACTATAATATTAATTACTGTTCCGTTATAATTTTTTGTTATTTTTTAGCTAAAAACGAAGGAACATTCAATATTGAAATTTAGTAAGTACATTCAATTCGTTGATATCAGCCTTGAAACTGTTCAGTCTTCGAGACTGAAGCTTATTCTTGCAAGTATTCGAAACACTTTTATACCCAGCATCAGTTTCTTTCACTGTTTTATTGAAAGAGTATATTAGCACAGATTACCGCGATTTGTAGAACTCACTGACCTTATTAGCGATATAACAGAAAAACTTACTCTTGATAAGATTCCACATTTCACTGCCTTTCAAAAGTTTAAACTAGGATTCCCTTTTCTATTTTTAACCTTTTTTTGTCAAGGATTCTAAATCTTTTTACTCATATGGAGAAAATGTCTCTGTTGCAGCGATTGATGCAACAGAATTTACGAATTCATATGTAAGTAATTATTATCCCAGAAGAACAGGGAAGCTTCGAAGAAGTTTCCTTAGAACTTCAATATTAGTAGATAGAAGTAAAAAGGTAATATAGGGATGGAAAATCAGTCAAAAACAGATCATGAAATTAAATATGCAAAGCTCTGATAAGACAATCAAATAAGATTAGAAATTCTGATTGTTATGTAATGGATAAAGGATACGATTCAGAAAAAATATATTTTATAATTAGAGAAGAAATCAAAGAAGATTCAATTATACCTGTAAAGGAGAGAAAAAGGAAGAAAATAAGCGGAAAATACAGAAAACAATTGAACTGGTCTTTGACAAAATTAAATATAATCAAAGAAATATTATGGAGACGCTATTTTCTGTAGTTAAAAGAAAATTAGGAGAAGCACTAAGGGCAAGAAAATTCCGCTATCAAGTAAAAGGGATTAAAATAAATTAATAATTACAACATAAACAAAAAAGTTATAGAAATAATTTGCATCAAGTTACGGATTTCTACAGAGCCAAAATAATTAAATGTTAAATGGTTAAGAACGAATCCTTTCTTAAAAAAGGAAAAATATTTATAAAATACTGTGAATGAAAAAGACATTATGGAAATACCATATATAAGACTTAAAAATCAGTATAAGATTAAGCAAGGAGTTTGGAGATTTCATTTTGAGCAAACAAATATTTGATAGCAATAGAAAGGCACTGGCTATTTTGTTGGCTGTGTCATTTTTACTAACATTGGCCTCTTTTCCGGTAAGTTCCCATCCAGTAGAGGCGTCAACTTTATATGGTACTTATATATGGAAACCTACGCTTAACACCCCCGCTTCTTCATACATTCCTAGTCAGATTCCTAATCCCAACATTCCTAGTCAAACTCCTAATACCGACATTTCTAGTCAAACTCCTAATACCGACATTTCTAGTCAAACCCCTAATACCGACATTTCTACTCAAACCCCTAATACCGAGGTTTCTAGTCAAACTCCTAATACCGACATTCCTACTCAAACCCCTAATACCGAGGTTTCTAGTCAAACTCCTAATACCGAGGTTTCTAGTCAAACTCCTAATACTGACATTCCTAGTCAAACCCCTAATACCGAGGTTTCTAGTCAAACTCCTAATACCGAGGTTTCTAGTCAAACTCCTAATACTGACATTCCTAGTCAAACCCCTAATACCGAGGTTTCTAGTCAAACTCCTAATACCAACATTCCTACTCAAACCCCTAATACCGAGGTTTCTAGTCAAACTCCTAATCCCAACATTTCTAGTCAAACTCCTAATTCCAACGTTTCTTGTCAAATTCTTAATCCCAAGCTTTCCAGTCAAATTCCTAATCCCAACATCCCTAGTCAAACTCCTAATCCCAACGTTCCTAGTCAAATTCTTAATCCCAACATCCCTAGTCAAACTCCTAATCCCAACGTTCCTAGTCAAATTCTTAATCCCAACGTTCCTAGTCAAATTCTTAATCCCAACATCCCTAGTCAAACTCCTAATCCCAACGTTCCTAGTCAAATTCTTAATCCCAACATCCCTAGTCAAACTCCTAATCCCAACTTTCCTAGTCAAATTCTTAATCCCAACGTTCCTAGTCAAATTCTTAATCCCAATGTTCCTAGTCAAATTCCTAATTTCAACATCCCTAGTCAGACTCCTAACCCTATAACTCCTCGTAAGAATTCTGGTCAAACTCCTCATCTCAGCATCTCTCGTCAAAATTTTAGTCCAATGTCAGATACAATGACTGAGTTAACTTCTTCAGCTAATAAATATACATTGGGCCAGACAGTAACGCTTACTGCTATCATTGGTACGCCTTCAAAAGGAGTCAAAAATCCTTCAGGTACAGTTACTTTTATCGATGGGACCCTGGCCATAGGAACTGAAACTGTAAATTCGGGGCAGGCGATTTTGGCTACTTCAGTGCTTTCAGTTGGCTCACATTCGATCACAGTCCAATATAGTGGTGATAATAACTTCAAACCCAGTACATCATCTATTTTCACACTAGTGGTTCTAGATAAGCTTGGTTCAGATCAACTACCTGGATCCCCAGAGAATCCTATGGTGGATACAAAGATTGAGTTAACTTCTGCAGCTACTGAGTATGTATCTGGCCAGCCAATAACATTTACCGCTAAAGTTGATACGATATCACAAGGAACAGATAAGCCTTCAGGTACAGTTACTTTCATAGACGAGAAAACGCAAATAGGAGCTGAAGCTATAAATTCGGGACAGACAATTTTGACTACTTCAGAGCTTTCAGTTGGCTCACATTCGATCACAGCTCAATATAGCGGTAATAATAACTTCAAACCTAGCACATCAACTGTTTTTACACTAACAGTTAAAAAAGATTCACTATTTCATCACCCATTATTTCCAATGGGTTGCGGTATTATTGCTACTATTATTGTTACAGTGGTTGGTGGCTTCATACGGACAAAATTACGTTTATAATGTAGAGTATCCACACCTAAGTAGTGATTATCCTACATTATAGTCGTGGAAATTAGGCAACAGTAAGAGAAAAATAAACTTTAAAGCATCGGGTTGATCATCTCACTAACTACACAAACAATATTTTATTGTTGTTAATTTCATGTTGATAGTTGAAATCTCCATGTATAATTTAAATGGGTTGTCACCTAATTTTCAGGGCAATAACGATATTTCTTAAGGTGGTAGATATTGCCCTATTTTTGGAGTCTTCTGCAGCACTTATTATTTTACCCTTTTTGAAATTATTGAGAAGTCAGTAGTTTTACTGACAAATTTTCTGTTTCTGTTGTTTTCACGGATGCATGGGTTTTAAAATAAAAATCTATGCAAGATCGTTTTGAGATAGCTATGTTCTACTGATACATTGCAATTTTTTTGAACTTTTGTGAATTAAGCTTAAAAGTTTTTCCCAAAATAGCCGTTTTGCAAGTTAAAATGTTGTGTATTTGTACATTATTAAAACTTTTAGAATCTAATCAACTAAAAGCAATGCAGCATCTAGTTTAAATATTCAGTAAATATATTTTTACATTAGAAAAGTTTACTTTGTAGAGTGAAATATTATTTATTCATATTTTTGTAGTTCTTTCATTATTAATATCTAAACAGTATGAGGATGCTGAAAATGAAAAAAGCGACATATGTTAAAATGAGCGGAAGGCATAACTTTATAATATTTATAGTTATCACTGTGCTGACGTTTTTGATACTAGTGAGTCTAGTAGGCGCATTGACTGATTCACAGACTATTGTCAATCAAGGAACCGATTTTGCGAAATTCGGCCAGAACGAAAAGGCAGTAAAGACATATGAGAAAGCTATTGAAATTAATCCGCAAGATTCAGATGCTTGGTATAATAAAGGACTAGCTCTAAAGAAATTAGGTAAGTCAGATGAAGCAATAAAAGCATTTGACAAAGCAATTGAAATTAACCCGCAGTACTCAAAAGCTTGGTACTATAAAGGAGTAGCTCTAAACAAACTAGGCAAATCAGATGGAGCACAAAAAGCATGGATCAAAGCAAAGGAAATTGATTCAAAAACTTGGTACAATAAAGGAAATGATTTATTTTACTTAGATCAATTCGATGGAGCAATAAAAGCATATGACAAAGCAATTGAAATTAACCCACATGATTCAGATGCTTGGTACTACAAAGGCTTAGCTTTAGGGAAATTAGGTAAGTTAGATGAAGCAATAATAGCATTTGATAAAGTAATTGATATTAACCCACAGAATCCGAAAGCTTGGCACTATAAAGGAGTTGCTCTCAGCGCATTAGGAAAGTCCAATGAAGCACAGAAAACTTGGGCCAAAGCAAAGGAAATTATTCCAAAAGTTTGACTTAACGAAGAACTTTATCAATATCAAGTCTTTTTTTATATGGCTCATAAGGTCAATAAGTTCTAAAAAATCACGATAATCTGTGCTTATATACTCTTTTTTAATAAAACTAAAACAAGAAGCTGATGCTGAGTATAAATATGTTTGAATATTTGCTGAAATAAAGGTTCAAGTTGGAAAATTGGACCGTTTTAAGATTAGTACCAACAAATTTAATGCATTTATTCGATTTAAATGTTGAATATTCCTTCGTTTTTGTGGAGAATAAATAAGAAGAAATATAATATATGATACCTATAAAAAACATAGTGTAAAAATCCAATTTACAGGATTTCTACAGAGTTTTTTTTAGATGCTTTAAGAATTTGGATTATTCCAGTCGAATACTCCATAGCTTGATTCTTGTATTCGACTGGAATAAAAGAAGCTTTAAAATTGATATCTGAGTTAAATAAGATATTTATTTTTTGATTAATTATATTTATTTGTAATTGAGCATCATATTATATTTTTCCTGTTATGCTAAATTAAATGTTAAAAAAGGATTAGTAAGCTTTTAAAGAAAAACTAAGACCAATTTTCTATTTGAATGCAAAATAAATTTTTTCACATCGATATTTGTATTTGGAGAATAATGTATAATATCAACTATGAAAAATAAGAATAATTAGCCCGTAAAAAGTGGACCAATTTTTAAAGACCCTAAAGCAGCATATCTGTGTATAGATATGAATCAGAATCGAAGTACTAATATTCTATTCTACCTCGCACTTCAGATCTCCACTTCAAATTTTCGACCATAAACCTCAGATTTTACGAGATGTTGGAAACCTTTCTCCTGAACTATTTAAATGAACCCAGTCAAGATACTCCTTCTCTCCTTCAATTTTCCAGAATTCAATCGCAGGCATTTTGTAGGTATGTAGAGATTTCACAAGCTTTATAATATCCTCCAAACTCGAAGAATCAGCTTTTACAAACATAGCTATTTCATTATCTTCCTCTATCTTCTCATTCCACCTATATATTGAAGATATGGGAAAAATATTTACGCAGGCTGCAAATCTTTTCGAAACCAATTCTCTTGCGATCTCGGATGCATTATTCATATTTCCAGCAGTAATGTAGATTATACATGTGCATTTCCTTAGTTGCGATGTAACCAACTGCAATCAACTCCATTATTTAATTGAAGAAAATTCTGATAAATCCCTAAATTTGATCATATGATATAAATGATATATAAGTACTCGGGAAAATTATATGTTTATCGAAATCTTCTGATATTCATTTAATAATATGTAGTCAATCACTGTAAACTTCATTAAGGATTAAAATTTCTTTACTTCAGCTCATAAAAGTTCTATATGTGATATTTGCTTTTGAAGAAGATAATTAAAACAATCATTTTAAAGAGCGGCAATTGTAGAAGGATATCAAATAGTAGTTTCTGTCAAGATAAAAACTGTAGATTTAGCAATAATAAACACATACATGAAATCCTCTGATAACATTCACAAATAAATGCATTTCAGCTAACCTTTTTGATCATCTTAATCATTAACTTTAGAAGGAAGGCTGTCCGCAATTTTTCCTAAAAACCTTTAAAAAAGGATCATGGATAGTCATCGAAGCTCAAATATGACTTTGATCTGGATCCAAGTTGCCTTTGAGCAAAACAAATGACAAAATAAATTTTGTAACCTAAATTGTCATAAATAGTAAGAAAATTATTTTGCTTTAGATATTCATAAATATTTTCCACTGCCATCATCACCAGTATATTCGGAGAAAAATAACAGCAACTTCTGGATAGAGATGATGGCTGTATTCCAGCCCTTAAAAACAGGATTATAAATCAGAAAAGGTTATGTTGTCGTATTGAGTTAACTAGTGACCTTTAAGTCCCTCAGTTCCAATTAATTCATAAAACATATACCTGTCTATAACTCAAAATCAGAAAGTAGATACTATTTAAGAAAATAAATTATCACAAAAAAAAATGAAATGTGTCAAAGGGAGTGATGCAAAAAATATGGCTTTGTTAGAAAATCGGTGTAAACTTTCACGATTAAGAAAGTTAATCAATCTCAACACCGGGAAAAATGGTATATAAAGATCAGAATTATTGAATCAAACTGCGGAAATTTTATTTTTTCACCACAACAAAAAACCTGAGAAATAAAATGCAAAATCAAGTACCTCAATCCGAGTTAGACGCGCTGCGCACTGTCATTTCACAAACGGGGGTGCGATGGACGGCAGGCGAAGCAAACATCTCCCGGTTCACCACAGAAGCCTGCAGGCAACTTCTCCTTTCAGCACCACCAACCCGCGCAGAACCCTCAAAGTGAAAGATAGAGCCCTTGGCACTGTCTCACCTTCCACTATTTTTGATGCCGACCTCATTCGACTGGCGGAATGTGAACGGTCAAAGTTATGTGACGCCTGTAAGAATGCAGGTTGGAGGGACTTGTGTGGCGTTTGCTAACACGGGCGCTGTCGAATCCTGCTTTCTGCGCTCCGAAACCTTCCACGACAACGACATAGACCTTTCAGAACGCGTCCTTTCCGCGTGCAACAGTGGGCTCTACCCGTGTCCTAGGTCGCCCGAATTCCTGCAAAGCACTGGACTGCCTTCAGAGGCGTGCTACCAGTGGAGCGCCAGGGCCCGTCGGCTGGAGGCAAGACCAAACCTATAAAGTGATTGCACACAACTACTACAATCCCTTCCGATCGGCGATGTCAAAACGTTCATAACTAGCTTCGGGCCTATCGTCACCGGCATGAACTTCCTGAAAGACTTCTTCAATTACAACGGCGGAATATAGACGGGAACCACGAATCCATCGACAGTTTTCACGAAGTGCTCGTTGTTGGCTACGACGATAACTCCCAGTGTTTCATCTGCAAGAACAGTTGGGGTGAAGACTGGGGAGAAAGCGGATTCTTCCAGATTGTCTACAGCCAGTTTGGGCAGTGTTCAGAGGTCGGCATCGGCGGGCAGAACAACGTTCCGATCCATACCGACACGAAGAATATCGGCCCTTGGGAGAAGTTCACAGCGGTGCTTGCGCACTGACTTCGCTTGCCTGGGTCATGCGATTGATCTTTCACTCTGGCAATTGGGAAAAATTATTTTTTAGGGAATAAAGCTCAGTAGGCACATGTGTTTAATGTAACCTCGGGAAACTAACCGTATTGGGAACGCCTATTTTCGAGGCACTTGAATATGAAAAGGTTGCTAAATGCTATTCTGCACATCTCTAAAACAAGCATACAAATGTTATGATACATCCTTACCTCGGTTAGAATAAAAATCACTATTTGGGGTATGGCAACGATTCGTTCTTTTGTGGATTCTGTTGCAAAAAATTCATAAGAAAAATACATTAAAATAAGGAGGAAATCAAGAGAATGGTAATATGCTATCTAGTTACTTTAAATGGAAACATTATGAAGGAGAAATTATTCTATTGAATTTAAATGATATCTAAAATATCTGTTGAGTTATGGAAATTTAGAGGAAATGATGGAAGAAATAGGAATAAAAATTGATCACACTAATATAATGAGATGGGTACATCGATATTCACCTCCGTTTTTATCAAGTAAAAAGGAACTAACAATTAGTTTTTGTTAGGATCTCAACCTTTCTCTAATATTTTCAGCAAGATATATGCGATACAGATAACAAAAAAGATTGAAAATAAAAGGGCTTGAGGAAAACTGACTTTGAACTGTAAGCTCTCTGGTAGAATAAAGTATAGGAAGAATGAGATTACAAGCAGTAAAAAACCTCCAAATACTATATTCAAGCGAATTCTCTCATCATTTCCCATATTTTTTTGGGCTCTTTTCCCAGTGGAAGCAAAAAAGTTACCTCTAAGATTTTCAAGAAAGGGAGATGACAGCCAACTAAGTTCTCTATTCCACGATCTTTGGGAAGAGGCCTTCTTTATCGGTATAATTGGTGACTCTCGAGAATTTAGCTCTTCCTGATCTAAACTTTTATAACTTGCATCCCCCAAGCATTCCTGCAGCTTTGCCTCGACTTTTCCCAAAAGTACTGGGAAACCTTTTTTTCGTGATCCATAACCTGCTGTGATAAAAATCTGACCTTTTGTAAGTACTCTACCTTCCCCTGGTATTCTAGCAACTGCTGAAACATATTCTTTTTGAAGCACGTAAGGATTATTCCGCAAAAAAGTGATCATTCCTTTTAACTCTTCACTGACTGAAAGATGTATATGGGTTGGAGATCCTTGATTTGTAATCAGGATTTCAAAAGTCTTTTCTCCCCCAGGATAAAGAGGAATCTCAAGGCTTTCATTCTCAAATTCAATTGAATTGATTTCTTGTCGGTTGATAATAACATTCTGGAATATCTGCTGCAAATTTAACCCTCACATCAGTCTCTTAGGTCAGAAGGAAGAAAATTTGGAATCCCCTCATCTATAGGATAGTACTCTTTGCATAGCGTGCAGTAAAGGGTTCCGGAAACGACCACTTCTTCTTTTTCTTCAACAACGTCCAAAATCAGGTCACCCTTACAGACAGGGCAAGCTAGAATATCTATAAGATTTTTTTTCATCAAAATTCACCTTCAAAGATGATTTTGCAATCAAAGGAAACACAACTCTTCTCTTTTATCAGGGTAAATCGAATAGTTTTCAATCATCGCTCTCTCATTTTCCTGTAGATTTGATCTTGACTAAGTACTTGGTATTCAATTCATCTTATTATTTCAATGTAATCTATGCATTATGGAAACTTGTTATTTGAATTTTTACTATTTTATCAATGATAATGATTTTATTAATTCGTTTTTTTATTAGTTTTGATTTTCCATCGTTCCATATGACTACTGGTATTCATTTTCAATCTTTTTCAATGATTCACAAGAATAAAACTCATCTGTATATCGTAATTCCATTTTTTTTTTCATAATTTGATTTCATTTGAAATGCTGCCTAACATTCCGATTTACCTCTAATCTTTTTCTTCGCGGGTATCATTCAAATATTTCTCGCGACTTTCTGTATGTGACCAGAATTGTTCTGATAAAAAGATCTGAGAATCATGAAGTGATACAATTATTGTTTTGAAACTTCTGATCAGTCCATATTCCCTGTCCATTATGCTGTAAAGTTTAGATCTAAATTTTCGATCTAAGGTAATCAAGTTGGCTTTGCAATGTCCCTATACGCCTTCTCCTCAGCAGTTATCAATTACTGTCTCTCTCTAAATGACTAGACTGTGGTACTGTCGGTATATGCTTAAGAAAACAAGGCATTTTTTGAAAGAAATTTGAACAATTAGTTATCTTTCAAGTTCAAAGTAAGAAGCTTCGTGTCCACCTCAAAGCTGTTTTCCATCTAGTAGCCTCCCACAACTTCATAAGATTGATGTTAGCGATACAATGTTATTTTTTTGAATTGGTTTATATATTTCATGTTAATGAGCTCGTTTTACTTATTTTTGATTTTTAATCCATAATGTATATCGCACTAATAATATATACTTTTTTTATATATAAAATATATCCTAATATATAAAATTGATTCAACTGGAAATCTTCGATCTCATTCGCATGCCTAGACTTGTAAAATTGTAAAATTCTTTCCCAATTAAAAATTGATATTATAAGGATTCGGTCGAATTTGTCTATGCTTTTTAAATACTTTTTTTGCATTTACTAGATATAATCGGTAGAGAACACTACTTCCAAAAGAATAGGCTAAAAAAGTGACATGAGCTTAATAGAATTGAAAGAAGTTTCAATAAATTATGCGATGAGTCAAATTATTTAAAAAAGATATCTAATCACAGAATATAGATAAATAATTTAAGAGAAGTTGTTGAACTCCTCAATTTTAGCTGTTTTTTCAGGTTGATTGGTTATATCAACATTCATTATTTCTTAATTGCATTAATAACAGCATTCGCTCCATCAATCAGTGTCAACCCGTCTGTCGAAGAAAGCTTCCCAGTTTTGACGTCAGCATTTACTTCGTTAATGAAAGCATTGAGCTGATTAATTGCAGCATTTGTATTCCCATCATTTATTTTTTTAGTCACATCATTCAGTTTGACTATTAATGAGTTAGCTTGCCCATTATTTAGTTGACCTGAAGTGACCAAACTCTGGATAAAAGTAGTCATTTGCTGGATTTTCTGCACCGGAGTCAGGACGTTGATTTGAACACTAGCTGATGTTGTACTGTAGTCCATAGTATCGTTGGGTGTAAATACTGTCTGCAATGTTTGTGTACCTGCACTTAGTAAAGTTCCTGCTACTGGAGTATAAACGAAACTTCCCGATACCGAAGAAATTGCATCTAGCTGAGTGCTACTTAATGCTGTTCCATAAACTATGTCAGCAGGATTACCCCAGGTAATTTTAGGAATCGCCTTCTTTACATTTATCAAAACACTTGCTGATGCCGTAGTATAGTTTGCAGTATCAGTTGGAGTAAACTTAGTACTCAATTTCTGACCCGAAACTGCACTTAATACAGTTCCTGATAACGGGTTATAAGAAAAGCTTCCAGGCACTGAAGCACTTGCATCTAGCTGAGTGGTGCCTTAGTGCTGTTCCATATGTTATGTTAGCTGGTTTATTCCAGGTAATTATAGGAGCAGCCGGTGTTACATTGATTTGAATACACCTTGTTGCAGTAGTATAGTTTACAGTATCAGTTGGTGTTAAAGTAGCATTCAAGGTTTGGGTACCTACACCTAATACAGTTCCTGCTACTGGATTATAGGAAAAGCTTCCTGGTACAGATCCAGTTGCATCTAACTGAGTGTTGCCTAGTGCTGTTCCATATGCTATGTTAGCAGGGTTACTCCAGGTAATTGTGGGAATCGCCTGGTTTACAGTGATCGAATTAGTAATTATCCTTCCACTAGTATAGTTTGTAGAATCACTTGGTGTGAAAGAAGCAATTAATGTCTGTTTACCAGCACTTAATACAGTTCCTGATTGCGGAGTGTAGACAAAAGTTCCAGGGACTGAAGCATTTGCATCTAACTGAACGTTGCTCAATGGTGTACCATAGACTATGTCAGCAGGATTGCTCCAGGTAATTGTAGGAGTAATTTTATAAGTCAATGGTATAGGACCTATAAACTGCCCAAAGGCAGTAGGATTGCTGCCTACAGGCACTGTGGCTGTAACACTGTCTGTGGCTATGTCAATTACAGAAACAGTATTGTCATTAGAGTTTGCTACATATACTTTTGTTCCTTCTGGTGTGGCTGCAATTCCCTGCGGATTGAGTCCTACAGGTACGGTGGTTATAACATTGTTTGTGGCTGTGTAGATTACAGAAACATTATTGCTGCCTTCGTTTGTCACGTATACTTTTGTTCCATTTGGTGTGACTGCAACTCCATAAGGATTGTATCCTACAGGAATAGCGGCTGTAACATTGTCTGTGACTGTGTCAATTACAGAAATAGCATTGTCATTAGAGTTTGCTACATATACTTTTGTTCCATCTGGACTGACTGCAACTCCATAAGGATAATTGAATCCATTAGCGTTTACTGTGGCTGTAACAGTGTCTGTGGCTGTGTCAATTATAGAAATAGTATTGCTACCTTCGTTTGTCACGTATACCTTTGTTCCATCTGGGGTTACTGCAACTCCATAAGGTTCGTTTCCTATAGACACTTTAGCTGTAACATTCTCTGTAGCTGTGTCAATTACAGAAATATTATTGCTGCCTTCGTTTGTCACGTATGCTTTCGTTCCATCTGGTGTGACTGCAACTCCATAAGGCTGTCTTTCTACAGGCACGCTTGTTGTAATATTTTCTGTGGCCGTGTCTATTACAGAGACAGTGCCTGGGTAAGCTGAGTTCGCAACGTATACCTTTGTTCTATCTGGTTTGACGGCCACTCCATAAGGATAATTGAATCCATTAGCGTTTACTGTGGCTGTAACATTCTCTGTGGTTGTGTCAATTACAGAAACATTATTGCTACCTTCATTTGTCACGTATACCTTTGTTCCATCTGGGCTGACTGCAACTCCATAAGGATAATTGAATCCATTAGCGTTTACTGTGGCTTAACATTGTCTGTTGCTGTGTCAATTACAGAAACAGTATTGCTACCGGAATTCGCAATATATGCAAATGGCGTAGCAGCTGCGATATTCACAAATATTAAAATCATAACAGTTGAGGCTAAAAAAATCGAAAAAGATTTGTGTTCATTGATCATGATTTCTCACATTTTCCATATATTATTTACCGAAAAAATTAGGATAGGTTCTCTTCTGTATAGAATATTTATCACTCTGTTTTTTAGTATCGTAACGTCGCTTGATTTTGATATCAAGTAAATTAGCATTGTTATAACCAAGAAATTTGTCATTTTCCGACTCATCCATTAATTTTTGATTTAAATATCAGCATTGGTGAAAGCACAGCATAAATAAATAAATAAATAAATAAATAAATAAACACCAAATATTAGTAACAACGTTATACAGTTATCTTTGATAATATTTTTGATAATACTTATAAATGAATCATTTGAAATATTATATAAGTTGCAGTGTTTATATGACTTGATTATCCTTAGAGCATAACCAGTCTCCAAATATTTTCTTTCCAGAAAAGAAACGGTGAAATGCTTTATCGTAGGTCACTGAATCCATTAACTTCCGCTATAATCTGTAATTCGTCAAGCCCATGCTATTTACCGGATAAACATTTACTAAATTTAGATTTAGTGACATGTAGAATCATATTTGGCTAGCCAAATATTATATAATTTTCTTTAGGAGATCAGTTTGTTTTATAAATTAGGGCTGTCTCGAATGCGTACCAATCTGCAGATAGATTCGCTATGTACTCATCTCAAAATGGCTCCAAGATAGAAAGGATTGCTCAGGCAGCAACAAAAAAATGAATAACAAGTTAAAAGAGTTTTTTAAACGGAAGAAAAAAATCAATTAGAAATGCAAAAACAATTATTGAATTAGCACTGAAGATCACCAATTATTTAAGAGGTTACTGAGAATAAAAAATTATGTGAAGATAAAACAAGATATTCACTCGGTAGATATATGTCAATACACACAGATGTACATCTGTTAGCCTATTATCAACTATTCATTAAAAGTTAAATTAATTTTTAAGCTACTATCAAAAGTTAAATTAATTTTTAAGCTACCATCATATTAAAAAATAAATAACGTTTTTGTGTATATCGACGAAAGGTAGGAGATTATTACAAGGGAGAAACTCAAAAAAATTTGGTGGAACTTGTAGCATCTGTTAATAGACGTATAATAATTAATGGGATAATCGGATTATGTGGATAGAGGATGGAGAAAGTACTTGATAAAGCAATTTCATCACGTACTATCATGATAAATTAGTTACAACTTTTAGCTACTATTCTTTAGGAAACAAGTGCTTTGAGCTCAGAAACTGCCTTTACTAGGATATCAACTTCTTCCATTGTATTATATAGTGCGAAAGAAGCTCTTACAGTACCATCTACTTTCAGAAATCGAGTAATTGGAATTGCGCAGTGGTACCCGCTTCTAACGCAAATTCGTTTGGTCTGGTCAAGAATTAGAGCAACATCATGGGCATTAAGCCCTCTCACATTAAAAGGTACTATTCCCATACTGCTTTCGGGCCCGTAAACTTCCACATGCTCGAGTTCGGAGAGTTTTTTTGCAGTCTCTCTTGAAAGATTCATTTCATGTTTTTTGATTTCAGAAGTCCCTATTTTCGCTACATACTCTACTGCTCTTCCTAACCCTATGACTCCTGGAATATTGGGAGTGCCAGCTTCAAAGCATGCTGGAGATGGCTCTAGAGTATAGGTAGACTCGGATACATCCGAAACAGTACCCCCTCCAACTGAAGCACTTTCGAGTACTTCGGGTTCTTTAACATAAAGTACGCCAGTGCCCTGTGGTCCAAGCAAGCCCTTATGCCCAGAAGTTGCAAAAAAGTCACATCCTGTATCCTTAAGGTTGACTGGCATATGTCCTGCAGATTGGGCACCATCAATCAAAACTTTTATGCTGTTTCTGTGGGCAATTTTCGTCATGCCTTTTACGTCCTGTACGGAACCGAAGACATTTGAAACCTGGGTTATGGCAAGAAGTTTTGTTTTCTCTGTGAAAGCGCTCTCTAGCAGATGACTGCCGATTTTACCCTTGCTGTCAGGGTTTATAACAGTGATATTTACACCTTTTTTCTGCAAACGCATCCATGGAAGAATATTCGAATGGTGTTCTAGCAGAGTTGTGACAATGTGATCTCCTACCTCCCATGGATAACTATTAGCAATGAGATTGATCCCTTCTGTAGTATTTTTCGTAAAGATAGTATTTGAAGGCTCTGCATTTAGAAAGCTAGCAACTATTACCCTAGCGTCTTCGTAGTGGTTTGTGGTTTCCCTGGTCAGGCGATGGGCTCCTCTCCCATAATTACCAGCATATCTATAGAAATAATCAACCATGGCTTCAACTACAGGTATCGGAGTCTGGGTAGTTGCAGCGCTGTCAAGATAAACGACTTCTTTTAAAACAGGAAAATCTTTACGGACCACATATACATCGTACATGCTTAGCTTTTAGGAACGAGAAATAAAAAAAGTTTGTGCAGGTTACTTACCCTGCATACCGCCTATCATAAAGCGGTAAATATCCAATTCATCTGAGTTCAGGCTGTCTGTACAACCCTTTATGACGGTGTGGTAACCGTCTTCGTGGTATTTATTTCCGTATTCTCTTTTTTTTACGCATTCTTTATTTAATTCACTCATATTTTTCCTCCTGTCTCTTCAATGCTTGCGCTGATATGCAGGTTAGAATCATTCCCTCAGGATATGAACTCTTCAGTTCGGTTTGAAATTTCAGTGCATCTGCATAGGATTCCTATAAGCAGATTAGAATTTTCCGTCCTGGGGCTACTAATCCCTTAACTGCGCAACAGTAATTGTTCTTACCCACAACAAGTATTAATTGTCATTTGTATTATATATTAGTTCCGGGAGATATGGTGTTGCCGAATTAAGTCATTTCCTGAACAATTTCTACAGATCAGGAGAATATCAAAAAATTAAGGTAATGAAATCGTTGAGTATGACAAATAAAAATGGATCCATTTCTGATAATAGACACAACCCGTTTGCCGTCTACATCCTACGAATTAGATAGTTTGGTTGAGATATAATAGCTGACCTAATAAAGCATAATTATAGTCCGCAAGAAGTTATCAAGGTTTTATTTCGTGCTGCAACATCTTCTAACAATTCTCCTGAACCTGCAATCAACTATCAATTCATCAACAAATAACTTTTTTCGAATTTCAGAGTATTCTTCAAAGATTTTTTTGTTGTGATACTTATATGATCATAAAAAGAATTCTTTTCAGTTATTCAAAAAGTCGTCTAAGAATATTTGGTCCATCTAGCTCGCACAGGATCTATGAAACCCTGCGTTGTTTCGGGATATAAGTGCGAGATAGATGTGTGAGTTAGCTAGCACAACTCTCAGGTTAAAAGTGTAAAAATAGCTGTTTCAGGTTCCCGTCCAAGCTATACGGATTCAAAAAAGTTATTGAAATGAATTCCAGAAATGTAATTAGAAAGGTGGTTCTAAAATCTGACAAAACAAGGCTAAAGAACTAGTTTTATCAGATTATATCAAACACCCAACACCACATACCATGATTTACTCTTTTTTAGCTTACTTTATACAAGAATATACCAAGCAAACAGACGATACCATGAACTATTTCAACTTCAGGCATTCTTGTGTTTTCTTTCTACCTAGGCTTCTGTGCAACATTTGCTCCTGTTGTAACATTGGCGTTGAAGTTGCAACAGACGGTTAGGCAGTTACATTAATATAGTTGGGATTTACTTTTTTATTGCTTCCCTAAGCATTCGTTACTTTTAAACTACAGTATAGTTCACTGCTTTCTAGTAGGTGTGTACAGGGTTTACTGGAATTTTACTGGTCTTGGAACTCTCGTCTCCAAATACCCATTCCCATGATGTAGGTGATCAGTGCTTTTATCGATGAATTTCACCGTTGACCATTTCCTTCTGTTGGGGATGCCGAAAAATCAGCAACCTGTAGTACCGGATCACCAATAAAATTCCCGTTGGATGGGGGTCCTTGTCCTACAGGTACTGTGGATGTAACAGTGTTTATGGTTGTGTTAATAACAGAAAAATTATTGATGTCCACGTTTGCCGCATATACCTTTGTTCCATCTGGTGTGACCGAAACTCCAATTGGCGATCCTCCTACAGGTACTGTGGCTACAACAGTGTTGTTTGTTGTGTTAATTACAGAGATGGAACTATCTGGGGGGCCACCAGGGTGACGGCCATTCATTCACCACCTATACTTTTGTTCCATCCGGTGTGACTGCAACTCCGTTAGATTGCGAGTTTTGTCCTACATTCACAGTAGTTGTAACAGCGTTTGTGTTTGTGTTAGTTACAGAGACATTGTCGCTGCCAGAGTTCGCAACATATACCTTTGATCCATCCGGGCTGCAACTCCCAAGGCATGTTACCTACGTGAATTTTGGCGTGACAGTATTTGTGGCTGTGTCAATTAAAGAGACAGTATTGCCTACCGAGTCCGTGATATATGCAAATTGCGCCGCGCCTGCGACACTTACCAGCATAAAAACCAAAGCTGTTGAAAATAAGGCTATAGAACACAAATTTCGTTTAGTTAACAAGTGTTATTCCCCTTTTCCATACAATGATTATAGAGCAAAATTAGAAGATGTTCTGTTGGTATGGAATGTTTATTTATCTGCTTCTTATTATCATAACATCGCTTGCTCTTGATATAAAATAAACTAGTATTGGCTACAACCACATAATTTATTATCTTACTACTTATATTCATTTTTGATTCCAAGTATCAACATTTAGCGAAAACCAATTATAAATGGCATAACAACATAACTTAAAAAATTTAATATAATTATAAATTATATAATTTTAATATTATATATAGATATAACTTATTTAAACATTCTAAAATCAGAAGTATCTTTCCAATTAGATAATCCTTATTCTAGATTTTCAGGTGAGTAACTATTATTTTGTAAATGATAATTAATCTGAAAAGTCCCCTAGTCATCAAATATTTTCTTCCCCAATAAAATAACAAATGAAAAGCCTTATATATAGAAAATTCAAATGGGTCAACTTAGATGATGTTGATCTGAAAATTGATTTAATCTAACCCCCCAGTGAGTTTTTTTGATTGCGCTGATATAACAAACCCTACCATGCTCAAGGGAGTGGCTTAAATCGCCCCACAATCGTCCATTTTTGACTCCGATAATCGAAATTTTGACTCTCCGTCAAAGTGAACTAAATAAATATTAAGTATAAATTTAATTATATTTGTTAGTATAAATCTTAGTTACCTTTGCCTTTTTCCAAGGGAGGCAAGATAAATGATGGATACTCAAACAATACTCATGTGCACATTACTATCACTCCTATGGGCCTTAAAATATATGGAAAAGTATCATGACGATCATGATATAAGCATTTGTCATATGACTGAATATCGAAACCCTACAAAAAATAATGAACAATTAAAAAATGAAGTCAAATACAAAAACTAACTGGAAGATTTGGACGTTATTCCACAAAGAAAAAAAGTCAGAAGTAAATCAAGATATTATGATATATATGAAGACTGGATAATAGAAAACAGTAGTTGTAGTAATGTAACAATAATCAAAAAAGAATATTAAGAGATCGAGTGAAGATTTTACATAAAAGTGTGCATGATACCTGCTTTCCGTAAGAAAAGGGTTATAACCTTCAATTTTTTGTTCTTTTTATCTGTTGTAACTAACTCCCCTAGTGGCGAACTCCGATCAAAAAATTTTTAATTTTTGCCTTATTTTAAAAACTGAATCTTTGGGTAATTTTTAATACCTCCTATTACTAACCTACTATTAATACAATTTAGCAGATCTTTTTATTAATATGGTTTTAAATTAATTTAACCTTAATTAATACTAATATTCGATGCCTTTCAGTGATTCATTGATCAAATCTAAAAAAATTACTACTAATATATTTGGGGAAAATGCAAAAAAATTCAATTTCTATTTTATCCAGCGACTCACTAGCATGGTAAAAAATAGTTTACCATGTAATCCAAGCACGTCTATTATGCAGATGCTAAGCCATAGAATCTGGATAACTTAATCAACCACTTTAAAATTTGTATTTACATAACTTTTAAATCCATTTAAGTGAGTGTACCAAGTGGGATAGCAAACTGCAGAAACTTAACTATGCGGAGTAACTCGGTTTATATATAATGTCCAAGCTTTTAATGAATAATGGTCAAAATAAGCTTCAAGCAGGGAACTCTGCTAATAATGGGCAATGTCAGGGTCCCAAATGCAACATGGGACGAAAGGAGTGGAAGTTTAAGGGCTCTTGCTATCTATTACAGGGATACGGTAAACTATTTGAAAAACTCAAAAATTCAGTTTGAGGATAGGGTGCTTAGAGGATAGGGTGCTTAGTCTTCTCCCCTGTCCTGACCTTGCAGCAGCATATGAAGCTTCAGGAAAAAAACTGAAATTGAGGGACTATCAGGCGGAAGCTCTTGTTTCCTGGGGTGAGAATGACAAATGGGGTGTAATCGTCCTGCCTACAGGAAGCGGAAAGACCCTTGTTGGAATTCAAGCTATATCAGGGTGCAATACCCCTACTCTTGTGATCGTCCCTACACTTGACTTGCTTGAGCAGTGGAAAAAGCAACTTGAAGAGAGCTTTTCTATAGAAATCGGACAGTTGGGGGGTGGGGGGAAAAAAATTCTTCCCATTACAGTTTCGACGTATGACTCTGCTTATATTCAAGCCGAAAATCTTGGGAACATTTTTGGCCTTGTTATTTTTGATGAAGTACATCATCTACCAGCAGCAGGGTACAGGAACATTGCCGAATTTTCCGCAGCTCCTTACAGGCTTGGGCTGACAGCCACGTACGAAAGAGAAGATGATCTACACTCGGAATTGAATAGGCTTATCGGTGGGAAGGTATATGAAAAGCAAGTATCGGAACTTGCGGGTGGACACCTTGCCACCTACATGATTAAGCAGGTAACTACGAAGCTTACGGACGAGGAACGGAAAGAGTATGAGAAGCATTATTCTATTTTCCTTAATTATATCAGAAAAACTAGAACAACTCTAAAAGGGCCACTAGATTTTCAAAAACTTGTAATTAAAAGCGGGAGAGACCCCGAAGCCCGAAAGGCTTTACTTGCACGAAACGAGGCTAGAGACCTTGCTTTCAATAGCAACTCAAAACTTGAAAAACTTAAATATATTCTGGAGATACACAAAGAAGATAGGATATTTATTTTTACGGAACACAATCGCTTTGTCCACCAGATTTCTAGAGAATTTTTCATCCCAGCAATTACCTACAGGACACCTACAAAAGAAAGAAGTTCAATTCTTGAAAGGTTCAGGGCAGGAAAATATAGGGCTGTTGTCACATCAAGGGTACTTGATGAGGGTATCGATGTCCCTGAAGCGAATATAGGAATTATAGCAAGTGGGACAGGCAGCAAACGGGAATATGTCCAGCGCCTCGGGAGGATCCTGAGAAAAGAAAAAGGAAAGAAAGCAATACTATATGAAATTATTTCTGAAAAAACGACCGAAACCGGAACTGCAAGGAAGAGAAAAGAAGCTTTTTCGGTACAAAAAATTCACCGGACACAGGAAAAAAGTCCGATATAGAGGAAAAAAGTGCTGAAAACTCTCAAAAATCCTAAAAGTTCTGGAGGCAACTCTTCTGCTCACATCTGACCTTCTTATAACCCGCATCTCTAAGGGGAAAATAAAGCCATCATATGCAGCTTTTAACTCCGAAAACCTGAAAATTTCCAGCCTCCTAATCGAAACATTCAAACAGAACATCGGGAAAACCTATGGAGACCTTCTGGTCAAACTTGAGGGTTATGAACAAATGAACTATCGCTTTGTCAGGGGCTTAGCACAGTTACTAGGAAGGCGAGCTATGATCGAAACAGATGCATCTGTCGACCCTTCTTTAGCCAGAGAAACAATCTTTGAAGCCTGTAGAGGAATGGCCCTTAATGTTGCCGAAAAAAACGAAGCACTGCAAAAAGCAGCAAAGAAACTTTCAATTTCTGGCCCGAAACTTGAAAAAGCATTATGGGCAGATCTTGAAGAGAATCAGGTTCTGAAAAGCTTTTGTTATATCTCTCCCGCAGAACTCCTCAAACAATACAACATTTCCCTAACCCAGACCCTGCTCTTCCGTGCAATTGATTTTGATATATGGATAAAGAGCGATTTTCAAATTATTTTAAGGAAGATTCTTCGTTCTGGGCTTATGTACTCACTGGACCTGGATACGGAAGATACTACGGACAAGAAGGAGGCTAGTGAACAAAATGATGATGAAAAAAAAAGGTCTGAAGGACTAAAAGATATTCATCTTCATATTGAAGGGCCAGCCTCACTTTTCCGAATGTCTGAGCGTTATGGAAATTCCTTTGCAAAAATCTTCCCGATCTTGATGAAATCAAAAGACTGGAAACTGAAGGCAGGAATTCTTTACAAAGGTTCCCAAGGAAAACGTATCCTCGAATTTACCCTTGAAAACTCCAATGAAGTTTTCAAATCTGTATCCGAAAAGACCAGAGACATGGAAACCTGTTCTTCAGAACTTCAGCTTATAGATAAAAAGGAGGGTGAGGAGACAGGGAAAAAAGTCAAAACTAAATTTTCAAAAAATGAAGCTGAAACTCTAGAAGAAAATGCTGAAATTGAGACATATGATAGTACAATTGAACATATTTTCAGCAGTTTTAGATTAGGGAGCTGGAAAATAAAACGGGAACCTACAATTCTCAAAGCCGGAAAATATGCTTTTGTCCCAGATTTTTCCCTGCAAAGAGACAGCATGAAAGCATATCTGGAAATCGTGGGCTTCTGGACTCCGGAATACCTTATAAAAAAAATTAAAAAACTTAAGGAAATAAAGGAACCTGTTATTCTCCTGATTAACAAAAGACTTAAATGTTCTGAAAAAGACTTCCCTGCTCAGGAAGTGATTTTCTTTGACAGGAAGATTCCAATAAATAAGGTCATGCAGGTTCTAAAAAAATATGAGAAAAAGAGACTTGCAGAGGACTATGCAATACTGCAGAAAATGGACATCCTGCTTTTTGAAGAACTGGTAAACCTTGAGGAAATCGCAGCTGAGAAAAAAGTACTTGTTGAAGCTTTAAAAGAAGTAATTGTGGACAGGTATACTAAATCCAGGAAGTGCGGAGAATTCGAGGTGTCTGGAGAGTTAGAGGAATGGGGAAATTATGCGCTCCTTGGAAACTACTTAATCCATAGACAGTTGCTTGAGAGAATCAAAATAGAATTTGAAAAGCCTGGGGCAGCAGAGACATATGCAGGTGCGGTAAAGGTTTTTGAGAAATTTAAGTTCGATAGCAGCCTTTATTATCCTATTCTCGAAAAATTCGGGTATAAAGTTATCTGGGCAGGGCTAAGTGAAGAAGAGGCAAAAATTATAAAAATTTCTAAAATAACTGAACAGCACAAATAGTATAGAATTTCGATAAACTCCTAAATTTTTCATATGCTTATAAATGAAATAGAAATGACTCGAGAAAATTAGAGGTTCATCGAAATCTTCTATTATATTGATCAATGCAGAATTTTATTGTCTTGAAAACCATGCATTGCTGTTTTTAGGTAGCTATGTTCTATCGTACATTATACTTTTTTGGGCATTGTGTTGGGATATAGATTCAAAATTTTATCCAGAATAGGTGTTTTGCAAGTTAAAATGTTGTTGCCTTGACAATATTATTAAAATATTTAAGAGTTTGACTACCTAAAGCAATAAGGTAATTATTTTGATTAATTATTAAATATAATTTTTTAGTAAAAAAATTTAATTGGTAGTGTGAAGTATAATTATTCATATTTGTTTTACAGTTATTCCTCGTATTATATTTCTAAATATACGTTAAGAGTTTAAATGAACAAAATTAGTAGTGATAAAGCAAATACTGGTATATACTCATAACGGTTTTAGAAATCAATATGTTTGCGCTTTTAATCCTAGTAGCAGCTCTAGCAACAACAATGTTTCTATTTTGAACAAGTCTGATGAAGCAAAAAAGTATGTACAAGCAATTGAAATCAGTCCGCAGGATTCAAAAATTTGGTACAATAAAGGAAATGATCTAGATAATTTAAATAAATATTATAAAGCAATATAAGTATTTGACAAAGTATTTGAAATTAACCCGCAGTATTCAGAAGCTGGTACAATAAAAGAAGATGCTTTTTCTCAACAAAATAAATACGATATAATAAAGCTGCGAGAGCAGATCAAAATCAAAGATACCCAGGTAGGTGTCAAAGATACGATGAACTCCAACAGGCCAGAATAGATTATTAAAAACTCAAATCTCAGTATTTTATGGCCAGATGAGCATTAAGGACAAGCAAATAGAAAGCTAAATGAGAATATGCAAAAATAGACTGTACATATTCAAAGCTTAATTCATGGAAATTATAGGCTAAACATCAAGCTGCTCCCGTGCATTGTAGAAAAAAGGTATGTAGAGTGAATAGTTAGATAAACCAAGCTACAATTAAATCAATATATCATATAAGAAGAAGGTCCGTTGCAAAAACTTCAGAATAAGCATGTAAATCTATAAGTAATAAATAAAAGTCAAAAGATCCGAGGGAAATATACCAACATTATAAAATTATACTAAACAATTGTTTAATATATTTGACTTCATTAAGAACAGAGTAATTTAGATTATTGACTTGTCTTTTTTAACCATATTCATAGCTTCAATTCCTTTTAAAGTCTTACTAGCAGAACTAAAAGACTGAAAGCCTAACATTGAACGAACTATCCGCTTTATAGATCTATGATCTTGTTCTATAATGTTACTCAAATACTTTACTTGTCTAATTTCAACATTTTTAGGCAACTTTTTTTCAATCTCAGGAGAATATTGATGTAACCATCTCATGATTATCGTATGGTCGACTTTTATTCCTCTTTCTATCATCATTTCCTTTAAATTTCTATAGCTCAATGGGTATTTTAAGTACCATCTTACATTAATAGGATAATTTCTCCTTCTTAATGCTCTCCCATTTAAAGAAATTAGATAGCATATTACTATCTTTGGTTTTCTTTTATTCTATTGTCCCTTATAAAAGATTTTTTGCAACGGAACCGAATTTATTATTATATATCATTTTAAAGTCCAATTTAGTTCGACTTTTTTGAGATTTTGTGTCCTAGCGATTTTTGCTTCTATGTTCCAGTAGTTATTTAATATTTTCTAAATAAATTTCAAGGATGAAATTATCTCTACGCACTCTTAATATACATAAAAAAATCTATAAGCTAAGACCCGAAATCGAATCGGGATGACATGAACACGAAATCCATTGCATAATTTTTCCAGCATACTAGCATTCATGCTCAGCATTTATTTCTGGTTTTAAGCCGTTGATTAATGCCCTATGTTCCGTAGACTCTCCAAAAATATCCAATTATATCGCAGACCTCATCTAAATTTTGTTTTATGAATATCATGAAAAAAGTATTTAAGCTTGTGCGAAAAACATCTAGTTTTCCAATATTTGTCATTTATGGTTGTATGAGTTTTTTAATCCACTGCCTTATAAGATAATTTTTTTTGGACTTCTGCGGAAAGTGAGTTGTATAAATTAGGTTATTTCTATTTAGGTAGAATCTTAAAACAGCATTGGATCTATTTCAGATTCAATTCTCTAAAAACCTCCTCGCGTATTGCTAAAAAATCAGGGCTTGTTCTATCCCTTTTCCTGGCTATGTGTATATCAATAATTTTTTTCGTTTTCCCTGGGCCAGCTGTCATGATGACAATGCTATCCGCCAAAAATACTGCTTCCTCAATATCATGCGTAACAAATATGATCGTCTTTTTCTTCTCTTGCCATATTCTTTCAATCTCATTCTGCATGGTCATTCGTGTCATTACATCCAGGGATCCAAAGGGCTCATCCATTAAAAGAACAGAAGGATCAACCGCCAAAGGCCCTTGCAATAGCAGTTCTCTGTTTCATGCCTCCGGAAAGTTGGTTTGGATGATGATTTTTGTAATTCGACAATCCGACCAGTTTGAGGTATTCCTCAGCTATTTCCAGACACTTCTTCTCATCAAATCCCTTTGACTCCAGTCCCAGTTCCACGTTCTTGATTACTGTTCTCCAGGGAAGCAGACCAAAATTCCGAAATATAGCAATCCGATCAATTGAAGGTTGACCAACAATATTTCCATTAATCTTAATGGCTCCAATATTTGCCTTGATTGTGCTTCTTTCCGGCAATCCGAAAAGACTATCAATTGCTATTGAAGATCCAAAGGTACTGGTCCAAGCAAAGGCAAGACCACATCGCAGGAACTGCTGCATGACATTTTTCCAATCTCCATCAGTTCCTGTGGTTGTTCGATGAAGGGCTTCGACTACTTCGTGATAAGCGCTAACAGGGAGAATATCTAAATCCTTCCATACCTTTATCCGTTCCGATGTCGTAAAAGCATGCAATGTTTTATGTTTATCAGGTACTGTTCTAGATAAATCTTCGAGAAGGACATCAGCAACCTTCGATGCGATTGATTTTATTGTTTTTCCTTCGATATCGATACCTAATTGAGCAGCAGATTTTCTTAATTTTTCTTCGCCTAGAATTTGTAGATTTAGGCTGCCTTCGGCAGCAGCCTTTAGGGTAAGCATTATTTCGCGTCCCCTGGCACCATGGGCGGCCGCTTCTGCAGCACCCCATCTTAATAGGTTTCTTGCAACAATAAGGTCTGCATCCGCTCCGCATACTCCTCTAGGGCTTTTCTTGGTGATCCTGCAAGGTCCGATATTACAATTGCGACAGCATATACCTGCCATACCAAAGCTACAATGTGGCTTCTGCTGATCAAAACGATCAAAAGGAGTTTCACAGCCGAGCTTTTCCATTCGTAATAGCAGTTCTTTAACTGCGGGATCAGGCGTGTTCTCTAATACATCTCTCTTTGTCGGGAAACTTTTTTTATATTCAGCTACAGATTCTGTATAATCAGCGAAGTTCCTCCCACCATGATGATGGTTTTGATGACTATATTCATCCTTATGAGAATGGTCGTTGCAATGGTGGCGAATCTCAGGAAACTTCATTGTTTAATGACCTCTATTTGTACGTTTTACTGAATTCAGTTCAAAGCACCTTCATATTTGGGCAGCTTTCTACAGAATATCCAAGAGGAAAAATGATCTAGTTGAAATTTGTCTTATGTAATAGTTTGCATAGTTTTATTCACAATTGTGAATTAACAACAGCTATACTTACTGCCAATATTTAAACCTCCATTTCAGGGCAAAATTTGCCAGAAAAATTCTTAACATCGATGTTTTGGGAGAAAGTGTGTTTGTTCTGGAGTTATAGGCTATTTATAAAAGACATTTGACGATATTAAGACAATAAATCCTATAAAATGACCAATCTTGACCCTAAATTTCATGCTAAATTAAATTTTGTAAGTAAGTGCAATAACTATTCTCCATGAGGTCGAGAAAATGCACACGTTTTAAAGTAAACATTTTGTATTCTAAACGTCAACTTTCGATTACAATTTTTACATTATGTGATTTTTACTTAATTTCTACCGCGAAAATGAAAATTTCAGAATTTTTACATATGTTTTTGACAACTTGATTTTCTATAGTTTAGAAAAATGCAATTTTCTACCGATTACATACAGATTAAATGCAAAAAAAGATATAGTCCCATGGGCCATGCATCAACCTTTTGATGAACGATTGCTGTTATTTTTGATCTTTGATGTCCCTGATAGTCCAAAATCAAAGCAAATTAAAACCGGAAATGAAACATACGCATCCATTATCCAGAAATTTTATAGTGTTTCAGTCCATCGTGAGGTTAGAAACATTTAATCGACTCATTATTGGGCCACTTAGAACGGATGTAACCATTGCCATGATAACCAAAGCCACAAACAAGCGGTCATCGATAAGTTCTGCATCCCTGGCTACAGTAGCTAATATCATTTCCATAGCGCCCCTCGCGTTCAAAGCAAAACCTATGATTGCAGATTGTCTCCATGACATCCTACTTACCCTTAGGCCAAGCGTCACACCGAGCACCTTACATATACATGCAACTAAAAGAACTGCAAGCACCAGGTTTAGGTCAAATGATGCTACGAAATTCGTCTGTAGCCCAATTGAAACAAAGTAAAGTGGGGCAAAAAAATACATGACGAACTGATAGACTATCTCATGTGCTTCATCCAGTTTCTCTAAGTTCTGGGAGAATGCAAGACCTACCAAAAAAGCGCCAAAAACAGCATGTATCCCTATACATTTACTGTTGCTGCCCCAATAATTATCATCCCCATATCTGTATTCAGCAAGTCTAGGTCCATGAGAGTTCTCGCAATAACCGGGAGAGCTGATATAGACAACGCTGTTCCCATGAACATCGCGGAAAAAAATGTTTCGCCCTTAAAATACCCCTCCCACATATTTGGAAACATGACGACCATACCGAAGCCAAATGTAAACGGTAGCAATATAACCCATTAAGCTAGCCCATGCTATGTGAATGCCGCTGTTCCTAACGAGCTTCAGGTTCATTTGCAGACCTGCAATGAATAAAAAGAAAAGAATACAAATTTGGATTAGTGCATCTCTGCCCTCAAAAACAGTACCAGATGCTGGAAATAACCATCGATAATTACTTGGACTAAGCCATCCAAAGACAGTCGGACCGAGAATGATGCCGCCAAAAAGCTCGCCCAGGACCGCAGGAAAACGAAGACTCCTCATTACATGACCGCACAAAAATGCTACGAAAAGCATCACAGAGATCTCCAGGAAAAATATTACCATATCCATTGGTGCCATACTGAATTATCCTCATTACTTAAATTATAAAAGAATATGTCCAAGATTGACCTATAGCACTCGAAGATGCTAATTAAGTAAACATTTTTGCATCCATAGGTTTGTCTAAAAAACACATGGCTGGTCCATAATAAGCTATATATCAAAATAAATTTTGACCAAAGCAAAGCATTTTTATTAGGCTATTCGTGAAAGGTCTTGGAAAGATATCCAGATCCTAGAATCGACTTTCTGTAGATCTTTCTTCAAAAATAGTCTTTTTCACAATTATTCCATCAACTTAATTATCTTATTTTTAATTTAATTTAGATCTGTAATTTGGATTATCACGTTTGAGTTAATTCCAATTTTTCTTTTTGTAATCTTTCTCATCCAACTTTCAACAGATGTACACAAAAATGCCATTTCTGGTATACTGAATAATTATAATAAATCATTCTATCCAGGGCTCAAGTCCTTTTTTCCTGAGATAGTCGTTAATAGCTTCATGGACTGCTTCTTCTGCAAGCACTGAACAGTGCATTTTTGCCGGAGGGAGCCCATCAAGCGCTTCTGCAGCTGCTTTATTTGAAAGATTTCAAGCTTCTTCCAGAGTTATTCCTTTGATTAGTTTGGTTGCCATACTGCTTGATGCGACTGCAGCCACGCATCCCAAAGTCTGGAACTTCACGTCTGCAATCCGATCTCCTTCTATTTAGAGGAATATCTTCATTACATCTCCGCATTTTGCTACGGGGGTTGGAGCATATATATTTTGACTCATTTTTATATTTGAAATACAAGAGCTTCTCGATAACTATATATTTAACATAAGTTAAATTCACAATTGTGAATCAATTATAAATCGCGTTATGTAGCTATATAAAGGTAGCTTAGAATTGCAAAATTTCCGGCGAGTTGAAATGCTTAAAATAAGCTTTGGAAGCTTTCGATAATCCACAAATTTTGTCAAATGCTTACAAATGATATATAGATGATTCGTATAAATTAGAGATTATTGAAATCCTCCGTAATTATGCTTGAGAAAGGTTTGAGTGAAAAATTATGAATTACTGGAAATTCTGGATATACTCTGGAATGAATTAAATTATATGAATCTGGAAAAAACTGCAGGAGAAGGTAATTGTATGGGAAAAATATACTCCGACATAACATGGACAATAGGTAACACACCGCTTGTTAGGTTAAATCATATGACAGAAGATCTGTATGCTGATGTGGTAGTCAAACTGGAGTCTTTTAACCCACTGGGAAGTGTAAAGGATAGAATTGGATTGGCAATGATCGAAGGAGCTGAACGCGAAGGGAAGATCAAAAATGGTACTATCATAATTGAGCCAACTAGCGGTAATACGGGTATAGCACTTGCAAGCGTATGTGCTGCCCGTGGCTATAAGCTTATATTGGTCATGCCTGAGACAATGACTCTCGAAAGGGGAAAGCTACTGAAGGCCCTGGGAGCAGAACTCGTCCTGACACCCGGAAGCGAAGGAATGAAAGGAGCAGTCAGTAGAGCAGAACAAATGGCTGCAGAAGATCCTATGCTTTATTTTATACCTCAGCAATTCCAGAACCCTGCAAATCCGGAAGTCCACCGCAGGACGACTGCCGAGGAAATATGGAAAGATACTGACGGCAAGGTAGATGTGCTTGTAGCAGGTGTGGGAACAGGGGGAACCATTACAGGTGTTGCAAGCGTCATCAAAAAAAGGAAACCTACTTTTAAGGTTGTTGCAGTCGAACCTGCCGAGTCTCCAGTTCTCAGTGGAGGAAGTCCGGGACCCCATCGAATCCAAGGCATCGGTGCAGGGTTCATTCCTGATGTACTCCGGCTTGACCTGGTTGACGAGATAATTAAGGTAGATGGAGACGATGCCGCTGTTACTGCCAAAAGATTAGCAAGAGAAGAAGGTATCCTTGCAGGCATATCTTCAGGTGCAGCTATATATGCGGCATTACAAGTTGCTTCCAGGGAGAAAATGATCGGGAAAATGATTGTTGTAATCTTACCGGATACTGGCGAGCGTTATCTGAGTACCCATCTGTTTGATTGATCTATTTGAAATTGAAGACAAAGCTGGGAAATAATACCATAGTATGGGATAACATAAAATTTGAAGCTAAGTTCCTTGCAGCAAATGCGTTACAGCCTGTAAATATGCGATTTGTCCTTGATGCGGCTAAGACAGAGTTTATGGAGACAGAAAAGTCTGTTATTGAAGCCGAATTTCAACGAAAAAAGAGAAGTGTGAAGGTATGGAATGACTTACATAGACTGACCAATGATGAAGACCGTTATGTGAGGTCTATTGCTACCGATGCTTTAGGCTCTGCGTTTTTTCAAGTGCCAGATAAACAGCAGGCATGGAATAGCTTACATAGACTAATCAATGATAAAGACTGTTATGTGAGGTCTAGTGCTACCTATGCTCTTGGTTCTGCGTTTTCTCAAGTGCTAGATAAACAACAGGCATGGAATGACTTACATAGACTGACAAATGATGAAGACAGTTTTGTGAGAACATCCTCAAATCATTCTCTTGGAAGAGTTTCTATACTTAAGGCTTCCCAGGCAGAAACATATGAAGATTACAAAAGGGAATTGGAAAAGGCAATTAAATTTTTCGAAATTGCAGCACAGGAATCATTTACAAGTAGTAACCCATCAAAATTTTGTCTTTCTTTTTATCGATCATTTCATGCAATAATTTTCAAAAAACAAGAAGCTAAAGAAGAAGTGGACAAATATCTGGAAGAAGCTAAAGCTGCGATTAAAGGCTCAGAGAGCAAGAAACAGCTTTTTGAAGCTGTTGAAAACCTAGCAGAGGCATTAAAAGAAGTCCATAATTTAGGAAAACTGGACTTGCAGGGAATAAAAGATGAACTAAATTTCTATAGGAAATACTGTGATCGTGCTGCAGAACTAATGAAAGATACTGATGAAAAAGCACCGTTCGCGACAAAAGTTCTGAGAAAAGGATTACCAATCTTAGGCAGAAATCTAAAAGGGCTTCTAGAAGAGATTCAAGAAAAAGCAAAAGTATTTAGTGAGCAAACAAAAGGAACACAATTTGAACAATTGGGCAACGAATTAAATAAGAGCAGTCAGTTTCTTTTACAGGTTAGAGATCCATTAGGATTTAAAAAACAGGTGAATATTATGCAGAAAACATTGAAAGCTATTTGTTCCCAGTTCCCTGAAGGTCAGAAGGGTGAAGCATGCGACTTGCTTGAAATGATATGCAGAGTCATCAATTGAAGATAAAATATATCTCATAAATAATATATTAAGTAAATTTCCCTCTCAATTGAATATGACAGCTCATTTAAACATAGTCGAAAAGAAATTAGAGAAATTGAGTTGCATAAGCTACGATGTTTCCAAAATCAAATTATATTTAGCTAATCTCGTTATTCCAAATCTTGATTTTACAAAAAGAGAATTGAAAAAAAATACTGAAACATGCAGTCTAAACACGCTCGCTATAGATAAATTGAGTTCACAGACGAAGGAACTTAATGATCTGATAGAAGATGGGCTTAAAAAATTCGATGAGATGAGAACTTTAATTGATGAAATTCCAAAAAATAAAGACATCCAACTATTTTATGATGGGTTAAGTGAATTAAGGCAATCGAAATCAGATACGTTATTGCAAAGGTATTCAGCAATAATTACATTACTTGAATTCGGGGAGAAAATTTTGTATTTGTGTATTCAACATTATCCATTTAATTAAAATTATTCTTTTCTTACAAGAAAGACAGGATAAAAATGAGAAAATCAATCCTAACTGCACAAAACAGAAAATGAAACCTATCCTATAGTTTTGTCATCATAAATCTTAACCAAACTGAACCAGTTATTACTGTCAACCAGAAATTCATAATTCAGAGAGATATTGAATGGATCTATTCTACTTGCTGTCTTGCAAAGTCACAGAATAAATAAATGTTATTATATTACTAAAGATATATTATTTGCTTTTTAAGTAATAAAAACAAAGGCCGTAAACAATACAGGTATTTATGGTAGTTTATAAATTACAAAATGAATCCATCGTTTAAGAAAGAATTATCGATCATTGGATAAACTAAAAATTTAGCTTTATGATAGCCTTGGAAATTGAAGCACTACGTAGCAAGTATTCTTGCCATTTTTAGATTTGTGGCCGTAATATTTAGCTTGTGTAGCGAATCAATCTATACACTTGTTGTTGAAATAAGGCAGCTGAAAAAGATAGCATTTTGCAAATTAGCAAACCGGGGATAGAAAAATGGTTGCTTATATCTGTGAAACTGAATTAAGTGATTTTGAGAAAGTTATCGAGCTTTTTGAGCAGCTATGGCCGGGCAAGAGTTGAACTTGAATACTTTGCTGAAAGTCTTTTAAACCGGCATCATTTCTCCAGATAAAATGTATATTAGTGCCGAAATTGATGGTAATATAATTGGATTTTGCTATCTTGTGATCAGAGAAAGCCTCCGGGTAGAAGGTCTATTGCGTTTGTTGATGAGCTGATTATCGACGGATCTCTCGGGCTGATGGATTTCTCACTGAGTTGCTAGAAGCCGCTATTGCTGCCGCAAAGAAGAGAAGAGGCAAAATAGTTGAGCTTGATTCAGCTTTTCACCTGGAGGCTGCTCATAAATTTTATTCAAAGGAAGGCTTTGCAAAAAGACCATATCTCTTTTCAAAAGAGCCATGATCATTAAAATTTAGATTTTAATTGCCGTTTACGACTCAATATAAATTGAGCATAATTTAAAATAGATATCAGGAATACAATAAAATACGTCTAAGTGAGATAAGCAAATGGATATGCATATGATAAAATCGGGCGGTTACTTTTTCTATAAGGATATGCGCTGTATTATCGGCGCTGTTATCTCATTCAAAGGATCACATTACATAGTTACAGCTTCTCATATATTTCGCGGGACAGGAGAATTCGTAAAAGTGAATGGTAGGAAACTCGTTGTCAAGACCATATTTAGAGATTTTGATTTGGCTCTGATAGAGCTTCCTACTGACTGCATGTTCGTAGTCACCAAATTCGGCAATGCAGTAGTACTGGAAACCGCTGCACTTGTCAATGATATGCATGTTATAAACTGCAAAGTAATTAATGCCGGGGCTTCGCTGCTCTATCTACTCTTTTCAATCTCAGATCTACCGCAGCCGGGGGATAGCGGTGCCCCTATACTTCAAGCAGGGAAAGTAATAGGGCTTTTATCCTCGGTAACGCTGAACAATTGCACGGGAACTGCAATAAGTGCTGCGCAGTTTCCAAGGTTGTTTGGCTCGACTTTAAAATAGGCTGCTCATTTTGAAGTCATGGTTTTAAAAATATTGGCTCGACTTTGACACCGACTAGTGTGTCGATTCAAAAGTGAATCCACACTGGAAGGATAAATCATCTATCAATGAATAGATTTAAGATTTAAGTTAGTGAGTGTATTTTGTAACCAAAAAGGACCTGGCAGCGTGAATTTTATGGCCGATGGATGGGTAGCTGCGCACCATTCAATGGTGGGAGGCTGGTTGCTTTATTTGGAAATTTTGTCGTACCATAAAAAAACTAATTTTTAATTGTTGTCCAATTTTAAAACATTTTATGTGAAAATAACTTTTGTTCAGAAACAATTTTTCATAGAATTAATTTAAAATAACAATGGGAGCATACTATTTTCTAATGGAAGTGAATAGGTCAAGAGGAGTGAGGAAATTAAATAAAAGAGTATGTGATAATTGAACCGCCTGGTAGAGATCATGTTTCGGATAGATGAACTTTAGGTTTCGGATAGATGAACTTTAAGTAAGGTCGCATCGGAAATGCCTTATATGGGAAATGGGGGAAACCACAACTCTTCCTGGTCTTTACATCAATTTTTTAATGCGGTTTATTACGATAGCAAGCCAATTATTAGGCTAACAAAGTTGTTTATATTCAGACATTAATCAAGGAAAAGTACTCTTAAAAATTCAGCCCAGATAAAACAGTAATAATATAAAATTATCATTTAATGTTAAAATGGTTTAAAAAAAAGTTTTATTCATATACTATTTTTGTTAGAATTAATTTAAAATAACTAGCAATCTCGGTGAATATTATAGAGGATTTCGAGAAACCTCCAATTTTAACAAATTACTTATATAGGTTTATATAAGCAACCAGCAAAAAATTGGGGTTTATCGAAATCCTCTATAGTTTATCGAAATTTTTTGTTGTAATAGAATCGAATACAATCAACTAATTTTTGATAGCTTGAATTTTTACCAATAACAAATTCCTTTATAAGTATTAGTTTAGCCATAAAGGGGTGAAATAAATGTTGAAACAGCCATCTAGTGGAATAAAAAAGACACTTGGTATTTTGCTGGCAGTCCTTTTGTAGCATCAGTGACACAGCGGAGCGAATGTAAGAAGCAGAGATGGCGTTTCTGGCGACGATAAGAATGTAGATGTTGGCATGAAGTACGCTGCTTATAATCCTAAATTAGTTGAAATATCTGTAGGTGATACAGTAAGATGGAAGAACATGGACACAATTTACCATGTGGGTAGAAGGTCTATTTTCAAATCTGGTATAATGTCCCAGGGCAAAGTATGAGTTCCAGTTTACCACACCTTGAGTTTATAATTATAAATGCCCGCTTCATTGTGATATACAGGAAACTCAACAGTTGTAGTGCAGTAGGAGAGTTTTATAAAGACTATTGATACCTGGATTCAAGTTGTAATTATTTTTAAAATTTTGAATTTAAATTTTTTAAAGACTACTATTTGCATCGGTGTGCTGGTCATCGGTCGTATCATATTAGCTATCGATATTTTCAGCATAGGCTACAGTTCTTTTAATTTTTTTGTAGATTATGTATGGAAAGTTGGAAAATACATGCCAAATAAAAAAAAGTTTTATTCGATAGCTTAGTGTCAGAAGCTCTGATTTTAGTACTTTCAAGCATCGCAGTCGTAGCTGCAAGAAAATTCATCAGCACTCATCAAGATACAAGAGCAGGCTTTTAGAATTGAACCAACGGTTACTTTTTAATCTCTTAATTCTTAAATTAATACAACGCAAAATGGAACTGTGAAATCTTCCTAAAAAAATCCAAGTCTTAATAATGCAACATTGAAAGTTGATATGAATTTTAGTGTTCTTCCGACATCCACGTTTATTCAGAAGGTTGTAGCATATCAAGCGAAGTAGGTAGTGTAAACGAGCATTTTTCCGTGCTATCTGGATTATCGAAAACAGTCACTTTGTATATTATAGGAGAGAAAACGAGCACATTCTTTATGGATCCCAATGTAAATTATTGGCAAGATAAAAATAAAAATGACTTGAGTACATTGTGTCAAGATAGCTCATTTGATGTTACACTATCCTCGACTATCACATAACCAATGCAAGAACACATTCACAATACTCCGGGATTTTATGTAGCAGGCTCAATACCCATATTAATTATTGTATTTATCTTAAGAAGGAATTGGTGAATTAGAACAATTAAAAAAAGTGAAAATATTGAGATAATGTTTGAGTATTAATAATCCACAAATTTGCAAGAAGATTCATTAAAAGATGATCATTTAGCTTGTGGATTGGCTCTAGGTGGATACTCTAGAAATCACTGCCTAAATAATCGTAATTTGCCTACTTTTAGAACTCTGAAGACTTCGGAAATAATAAAAAATCATTATTAATATTTAATTGTTTTTTGGTTGTGAAAAATCTGATGGGATTATTTTTTTTGTTTAGAAACTATTTTTCGTATAATTAATTTAAAATAACTACGGAGATAATTGTATATTGTACCACAATAATACCCGTGAATAGACCAAAAAAATTTGCATCCGGTAGAATAGAATCGCTTGGAAGATGTTGGTCTTATTTAGAATTAAATATACATTATACAAAATTTCTCGTTCCTAAAAATTAAATTAAGGAGTTAACGGCTCTATGGCGTTAGTAGTTATAGCAACAGTGGCAGCTTCGGCAGCAGTGACAGCAGCTGCAGCTTACAAGTTGAAAGAATACTATGCTAGTTATAAAAAGAAAGGCAAGAGTAAAAGGTTGTAGGTTTTCCATACTTCTCTATAGTTTTAATTTTTAAGCTTAAGTACTTGAAATCGAAATTCTTACTTCGATCGTATGAGTCCAATTTGATATATGATTGTTAAATACGCATTTTTTTGTGTCTAACTAGATGTATTTTCTCATTTTCAGCCCAACTAGAGACAATTTTGACTTAATTGTTATGGGGAATACTAAATTTTTATTAATATCAATGTAATGCCTACAAAAAGTTTAATACGATAATTTAAATTCCTGATAATTGACGTGCTGAAGAAAGATTAAATGGAAAAATTGACAGATGATTGGAGCGAATACAAGCTACACCCAAACTAAAAGCATCAATTTTTAGTGAACTTGGAGAACCATTAACTTTTAGAGAAATATTGCTAGATAAATGGAGTAATAAAATTGAAATTGTATTTACTCAGTGGAATACCATTTTGAAATAAAATTTAATAAAAATCTCTGTATACTATTTTCTTTGACTCAATTGCATGTAATAGTTATTTCTTCCTTAAAATTTCCTTGATATATTTTTTAATGGATGTTAAGACGTAAATGAGCTCTCAGAGTTGCATCGAGATTTTCATTCCATTTAAAATTTAGAACAAGAAATCTTTTTTCCATATTGTCATGATGAAAAGGAACTATATGAACTGTTTTAAATCTATAATTTTCCTGAAAAGTATTATCAGGTATGTTTGGATCATTCCCTTCTTCGAAATTGATATTCCAACTACCTTCAGCCGGAGATATGATATTTATCTTGCCACCAATTGTTTTTGCAAGACCGATCTCTTTACTTCAGTGTCTCTTTCCATCGATGATAAGTACCTGGATATTTTTTTGTCATATTTCCAAATACCTGCTATGTTTTGTGCTTAGCTTCAATTTCAACTGCAACTGCCATAGTATTACTTCACAATTTTCTAACATCCTATTAATAAATATTAAATTATATTGTCTAAAACCTTTCTGTTCTTAAATCAAATGTTGCTGCGTGCACAACACTTCAAAGACAGTGCATTAGTGATTCCCCACACTCACTAAATAATAAATATATCTTGTTTGCTTTACAACTTTTGTATTCTAGTTCCAAGTAGCAACTTTTAGATAAAAAATGTTGCAGTTTTTAAAAATTTCCATTGAATTTTTTGGAATCTTTACTTTTCTAGAGATAAAAATAGCAACATATTAGCTTTTATTGTTACAACGATTTCAGTAAAACAGATGTATTTCTCGGAATTAAAGCGATAAATGTTTTCCAATACTAGCTAAAATGAAACTAAATGCAGAAGTTTAGACACAAAAAAAACTGTGCATCAGTAAAAACAATAAATCCTGTTTTATTTGGTGAAGAAAAATCTGTACCTAGTCAGTCAAAATTTACAGAACTTTTGGTATATTACCGATTTAAACTGCACACTTCATAACATTTTATATATTTAACAATTTGTTTATATTTATATATAATGATTATTAATTCTTAATAGTATAATATTTTGTATAAATAAACAAAGCTCAATTAAATATTATTGTCTCACGATTAAAAATGAATCAAGTTTCGAAACAACCTACACTCAAAATATGAAGAAAAGTCTCAAAGAATAACTTATTCTACTGAATATAAGAGAAGATAATTTTCGAAAAATGATACAGTTAATGAATTAGTAGTTATGGTGTAAAATGAGATGAGAAAAGTTATTCAAACAGGTTATCACAAAAATTGACCCATTTTTATAATTGGATAATAGGCATTGTTGACTTTAAATTTAGATAATTAATTATTCTAAAATTAAGGCATAAATTGACCATATAATAGAATATCTTAGTCCCATTGTAGAATCAATTTTAGTTTTGAGACTTCCTAAAAGACTATTAATTCGAGAGAATCAATAATTTGTGTATGTGTTTCGAAAAATAAAGAAAATTAATTATGTAGCCAATTTAAGGAGAATAAATATGCCTAATTATACAGATGATGTTCAAACCAATGGAAAGTTTATTACAGGATCCTTCGGATCAAATGGTGAAATCGATTTTAACAGTATCCAATCTAGTGAATTTAGTTCAAAGTATTTAAGCATAATTGATGACCACGGAATTTTAAAAATTTTAGAGACTATAATTGTTCATATTGAGCACAGAAACCCAGTAATAAAAAGTCTTCTGGAAATAGATTCATCGACAGGTAATGTTGGCATTGGGGTATCAAATCCTCAAGCAAAGCTGGATGTTGATGGCACTATTAACGCTTCGCAAGATGTTTATGTTGGAGGTCAAGACTGTGCCGAAGATTTTGAAATTTCGCTAGCAGAAAAAGTTGATCCAGGTACGGTTATGGTTCTCAATGATGATGGTAAATTGGTACAAAGTAAACATCCATATGATAAGCGCGTAGCTGGAGTTATTTCTGGATCTGGTGATCTCAAACCAGGCCTTGTTTTGGGTAGGCAGCCAGGCCATGTAGATAGAGTACCACTTGCCTTGATGGGACTGGTGAATTGCAAAGTAGACGCAGAATATGATCGGGTAGAAGTTGGCGATTTGCTAACAACCTCAGAAAACCAGGGCATGCTATGAAAGCAAGTGATCCTACAAGATCGTTTGGTACGGTAATTGGCAAGTCTTTGAAGCAGTTAGATGTTGGACAAGATATTATACCAATTTTAGTATCTTTACAGTGATTGGAGGGTTTCAATGGAGAGTCTAAAAGCTGCCCTGCAAGAATTATCAAACTTTCGTCCAGGCACTAACCTCAACAGTATGAGTGCCGGTGCTTCATATGTCAATATGACTCGTCCTATTAGTTTGAAAACGATGATAGAAAATATTGATAAACGCGGTCGCTGCGCCGAGCTCAAGTGCGGAGCTGGGACCATTCTATACTCGTCGTCGACGATCATGACAGTCCTGAACCGAGAGCCCAGTTGCACCGAGTCTGGATATATCACTGCGGAGACGGCGAACAGTTTTTATGGCCCATTGCCCTCGGCGCCGGGAAAAAACTTCATTCAGTCCTTCTTGGCCATCGACGAGGCTCCGATAATTCACAAACCTGGCAAATCACGCCCTCCGCTGGTTCTTGGCAACCGTTAGCAATAAATGACTTAATCTCATGTCCTACAACAGACTGATAATTAATTTTAAGTGAAAATCGCCCTAACTCACTCGAGAAAGTGCCATAAATAGCCCCACAATCGCTCTTCTCATGCTCTATATATTACCAGAATTTACATTTTATTATGTTTTTTTTCAATTATTAGTACCTTGATTTATATTATTTTAAAGTAATAAAAGTATACGAACAATATCTCGTGGGTACTTACCGTGCAAAGCCGGCAAAATATGGGGATTCAGTTTTGTCGGGAAACGACTTATTCTCAGGCGATTTGTGAGACTTTTATTGAGAGTTTCATGTAATAATTGCCCGGCTTAGAAAATGTCTCTAACGACCTTATAATGGCTCATATTTGATTTGATTCGACGCATATAAGTCCCGCTTGCATGCAGAACAAAAATAACTCAATATTAAATACAAGCTTAGCTAATATTAATCATAAAAAATAAAAAACGGTGTTCACAATGGCACGTCCATCATTACTATTATAAGGGGTGATTTTAATATGGCAGAGGAAAAAGATCAAAGTGAACAGGAAGAACTTAATAAGAATTCTCTGGAATCATTGCTTAAAGAAAAGCAAAGAAAACAGGTTCGTTCAGATTATCGGCGTAGTCTGGGCAGCGAAGCTGGTAGAAGATATAAGGAATGAGTTAATAAAAAAAAATATTAAAGTATAACGATTTAATAAATTATGCAGAACAGATCGATAAGCTTTCAAAAATAAGTTAGATACTGTTGGTGTGTTCAACATCAACAGTATTTCTCTACCCAATTCATGATGAACTTTGATTTACATAATAGTCAATTTTCACAACACTCATACCCATATACCAAGTTCTATCATATTGCAATTGAGCATTCTTTGGATGTGCGTTTAATAGATTTACTATTTTTTTGTCTCAATGTCCCTGCCTTTAACAATTTCTATATCCTGATAGACCAACGAATTATTAAATATCGTTGAACTATACGCATACTTAAGCCCATTAGAAATCAAATTCTAATCACTTGGATTTGTAGTTATCTTTTGATCATCATTAAATAGATATATAGTTACAGATGAATATGCATAACCCGATGAAACTACTTTTAGGCAATTTATTAGTACCCGTTTATCAACTCCTACTCCCGCTCCAACACGCTCCAATGTCAAAGCAAAAAAATCCATAAAACTTTGAGAAATAATATTTACTTAGGACTATTAAAAATATTTTGATAGTCCTAGAAGGATCAGGCCACCTAGAATTTAGAATTGAATATAGGGTTAGTATGTGCTGCTTTTTTAGGAAAAAGCTCAATGTTAAATTTGTGAAGATTCCAAAGTATAGTAATAACATTATTAATATTTAATTTTTTTTTGATTATGAAAAATCTTATGTTCAATTCTTTTTCGTTTAGCAACTGTTTTTCGTATGATTAATTTGAAGTAATTAGGATAATAAAAATAACTCTAGTTCGGTAAGTATATTTTCAATATATGAAAAAAGAATAAAATTTACAACATCAGCTGATTCATAAAAATAAATTAGAGTGTGTATCGAATGGGAAAACAAATATTAAACAGAACAAAAAATATACTGGTTTTTTACTGGTGGTGGTTTTGTAGTATCAGTGACATCTGTGGCAGTAAGCGCTGCCCCCATCATGGTGGACATCATCACCACCATCATCAATGATATATCTAATCAAAACAATCACTGAATCTAAGCACTACTGTGTATGAAATTAAACAACATAATAGCCATTTTAAAAACTTCAAAAATAAATTTTACACTTTTTTGTCAGCAAACACTCTAAAGAGCAATGGTTAGCAAAATAGCCGAAAGGATTTAAGATGGATAGAAGCTTCGAAAAGTAGAATGCAAATAACCGCAATGACAAGCGAAATAGGCTTTATACAAATAGCTGACGTATAATTAATTATCTCTTGGGAGGTTAAATATACCTGACTTAATAGGCCTTGCAATATTTTTTTTAATATTTACTCTGATTTCGTATATATTAGGTGCACAGGGGATTGAGGTTTTTCGATGGAAATCGCAAAACGGCTTATAATAATCTTTGTTATACTTGCTATCATCTCGGCTTTGTTTCTATCTGCTTTAATACCTACTGTTTAAAATAATTCAAAATCCAGAAAATAATATCATAACCGTTTTTACTTTTTTGGTCTCATATTTAAAGGCAACAATGTTTCTGTAAAGCCTGAGGAGTATTAAAGTTTTTACCTTCTGCACAGTTTTTGTATAAAATCTCTGTATTTTCAGTTTTAATCAAAAATTTTAAGACCATTTTTATCTGAATTTTAAATAAATTAAAGATTTATTGAAGCCATTACATAATGAAAAGTTAAAATATTGCTATTAGATCAAATTAGGCACTAGCCTAATAATGAAGAAAAACGGGAAAATGAGATGAGCATCAGATCGATTCTAAAAAAAGCAAATTTAGGCCCTAATTGATACATTTTGTTCCGACATTTACGAACAATCTGTTTTTCAAGATTGATCTGATTTCCAAACAAACTCTTAGAGGTTTAGTTTCGTTTTATGGCTATGTTAGTATTTTCCTTTACCAACCTGCCTTTTGAAAAATTGTATGTTATAAACTCACCTGTGGAGAAGCTGACTTCTCTTATATCCTTGTCAGAAATATTTTCAATATATTTGACTATAGATCTCAAACTGCCCAGATGGGCACAAACTATCACATTTTTTCCGTCTTTCATTGCAGGCATAACTTTTTGCTCGAAATAAGGCACAACACGCTCATACACAGCTTTGAGACTCTCACCTTTCGGTGGGCCTGGCTTGAAATCCCAGCGCCAGGAAGCAAGCCTTTCAGGACCATATTTTTCTTCCATTTTCTGCTTTTCTTTGCCCTGAAGCTCTCCATAATAACGTTCGTTTAAAGCAGCTGTAAAGTATACTGGGATAAGACTTTTGTCGAGTTTTTTGGGGCAAGAATACCATTCGATCTTTCCTATTCCGTTTTCATCACCTACCTTTTCATGGATCAAAATTCCTGTTTTTTTCTGCCTTGATAATATGACTAAAAGAGTTTCTTGTGTTCTGACAAGGTTTGAGGCAAAAGCAAGATCCATTTCTTTATCTTCAATTTTTACCGCACAATCAAGAGCTTCTTCAATTCCTTTTCTGCTAAGAGGAATGTCCATCCAGCCTACAAATCTGTCATCGGGCTTCAAAAATGGCTCCCCATGCCTAACAAGTATAAGATATCCCATAGAATCGCATTCCAAAAAATTGCACAAACAAATTTTGACAATCTTCAACACTTACTGATATTAAGTAGTTATTTTAAATTAATTTTAAGAAAAATAATTCCTGAATAAAATTTATTTCCTTATAAGATATTTTAACACGGACAATAATTTGATATAAATATTTTTTTTATAAGTATCCTTGACTAAAATTTTTCTCTGTTGTTTCACTGATGCATACGTGTATAGCAAAATTTATGTATCTGTATTATATTAATCACTATTTTTATCAAATGAGAAAATTGATTTTGAGAGTATCAAAATTTTCTTACTGGTCTTAACTTATAGATAAAGTATAGAAATAACATTAAAAACTTTTTTTGGAATTCTTTCTCAAATCTGTTTACTGTAGTAAAAAATTGAATGTAGAGTATGATTCAGTTTAATTAGTTTCAGATTTTCCATGAGCTCCAGATGTTCTAGGAGTCCCATAAGTTCCATGAGTCTTGGATCAGCAACATTTCTTTAATCTATATGAAACTTAGGTAATTAGAATATTTTAGCATAAAAATATGCAGTGTTGTACCACATGATCAAAAGATTATCTTTTTCCTGCTCAGTTACAATGAATGATTTTGTACAGTAATGATACCAAATGTCTAGCTTACGAAATCGAACTAGTCCTCGGGGATCACAGATCATTTTTTCCAGTACTGCTTAAGCACTGAGTACATGTGTGTACACAAGCACAAAATTGCCTATACCATGAGTCGTATTCATTTTTGTGTACATACTCGAAAACAAAAACGCGATAATGTATATCTTCCAATAGATCTGTACTTATGTTATATTTAATCAGGTAGATGTTGACAGATGCGATAATCAAAGGCTTTGAACGAGTCCTGACTATGCAGGAAGCGGCTAATAATTCTAAGGGTAAGTCGGATCCAATAGTGCTGCAAGAAGCCTGAATCAGGGAGATACACGAGCAGACAAAGTCAATGTTAATCATATAGACGTCAAGATAAGGATTAACTCAACAAGCCAAAATAGACGATCTAAAAACTCGCATCCAACCACTTCATGGCTAATTGGATGTTACGGGAGCCGCTGCACACTTCGATTGAATAGACAGAAATGCTGGATGAGAGTGTTTACAAAAATGCTGTGCATATTCAAAGTTTAATTCCTTAAAATAAGAGGGTAAACATCAATCTGCTTCCAGCTGATGCAGAAACAAGTAAGGCATGGCAGAAGTTTTGCCAAGTTAAGCTGTCATTAAACCAGAAGACAAATCCAAGTCTTTATTTATCCCTGAGTATTCATTCTTAAATTCTTGCACAAAAATTTAATGTTTCCAGCAATTAAAATCTAAATGCGATGCTACGTAATTTATCAATTTTAGTGTCATAAAATCGTTGTGGTTCAAATTATTTCAGCACATTAGATCATAGATATTAAGATCTTAATGTATATGCAAGAATTCTCAAAATGATATTTGTGCATTAGATCCAATAAACTATATAATAAGTTTTAGATATTTCTAAATATATTGACAACTTTCAAACAGTGCAAAATCTTGCTTTATTGGGGGCATAAAATGAAAGACGAACTGGATATAGGGCTGCTTTCTCGAATAATGTTATAAGCCAAAATCAGGCTGCAGACAAAATGACAGTAGATGTTTATGACTTATATGGTAAAAAATTAATAGAAGGAGTTACGCCGGCAAATTCAGTCCACGCTCTTGAATCGATTTCTATAACATCGAAAGAGAAATAAAAATTCCACTAAAATATTAAATAAGTGGGGATGATTTTAATCCCCATACTATTTTTGAATAAAATGCAAATTACATTGCAATAATTGAGAAAGCTTGTAATTTTTAGATATGTGTGTACAAAGATGCCATTTTATTTATATTACTATATATTATTTTTAGGATTGTTCAGATGGAGTACTCAATAATAATGACAACTTTGTATACTATGACAAAGTATAGTTACTGATTCATGTAGTTAAAAAAATAGGGATAAAACAAACTCCTCTAAGTTTCAAGCTTCTTTACTGATTATTTCGACCTTGCTCATGTATTGTCTAAGGACCTCCGGGATCTCTACATTGCCGTCTTCACGTTGGTAGTTCTCTAGTATAGCAACGACGGTTCTACCGACAGCGAGGCCTGACCCGTTGAGCGTGTGGACAAATTGCGGGCCTTCGGGAGTTCTGAAACGAATATTCGCCCTTCTAGCCTGAAAGTTTTCGAAATTAGAACAAGATGATATCTCTCTGTATTTTTTCTGGGCAGGAACCCATACCTCTATATCATAAGTTTTTGTAGCTGAGAATCCTAGGTCTCCTGTGCAAAGGCTTACGACGCGATATGGTAGCTTCAAGAGTTTGAGAATCTCTTCTGCATCAACAGTGAGAGTCTCCAGTTCTTCATAGGAAGTTTCTGGTTTTACAAACTTTACGAGCTCAACTTTGTTGAACTGGTGCTGGCGAACAATGCCTCTTGTATCCTGACCATGTTTTCCTGCCTCCCGTCTGAAGCAGGCGGTATATGCTGTAAGAAATACTGGCAACTTTTCCATGTATTCATCCATGAAAAGATTGGTTACCGGAACTTCTGCAGTCGGTGCAAGATAATAACCGTCAGAGCACGCGTACATGTCCTCTTTGAACTTTGGTAACTGTCCTGTGCTTGTCATAGCTTTCTCGTTTATGAGCACAGGAGGGAATACTTCTAGATAACCCTGGTTTGTATGTACATCAAGCATGAAATTTATGAGCGCTCTTTCAAGTTTTGCTCCCATGCCTTTATAGACTGTAAAGCCCTGGCCTGCTATTTTTGCTCCTCTCTCAAAGTCAAGTATATCCAGCGCTTCTCCTATCTCCCAATGAGGCTTTGGAGTGAACACAAATTTTCTTGGCTCTCCACTAATCCTTACAACTGGATTATCGTTCTCGTCCTTGCCTATTGGGGTAGTCGGTGATGGGATGTTGGGAATACTAAGCATTATTTCATTTATTTTTGACTTACATTCACGTATCTTATCATCTATCGCTTTTATGCGATCATTGATACCATGCATTTCGTTTATCTTTGGTGAGGCATCTATATTTTCTTTCTTAAGATTCGCTATGTCGCGGGTGACCACATTACGCTTATGCTTTAGTTTGTCACCTTCGGCAAGACAATCTCTCCATTCCACATCATACCTGAGGAGGCTATCTATAAGCTCTGTGCCCATGTTTCTATCGATAAGAGCCCTCGAAACTATATCGGGGTTGTTACGTACAAATTTAAGTTCCAACATGTTAAGCCCGAGATATCCTACATGCTGAACAATATATATTTTGCTATTTCAGACTATAAGCCTATTATGAAAAAAAGTTATGTGCAACTTTTCTGCAAAACCATGACTCTAAAGAAGTTATTAAGTAGAAAATTTCAATTGAAAGAACTGTACATAAAGCAGCGTTAGGAATAAAAAGACACCCATCTCAAAAGAAAGACGATACAAATATAAATAATTGAAACTATTTTTACATGTAATTTAATGTGTTTTATGAATTACAAGTAAAATAATATGTATTATTTAATAAATTTATTTTAACTTGTATTGTTATTTACAATTAAATAACTCATATGATTAATAACAAGTAAAAAACAATAATGGCGTTGTATCATTATGAGAAAGAAACTGTTTGTTGTACAAGGTGATATTATAGATTCCCGAAAAATAAAAGATAGGGATGAATTTCAATATAAACTGGATTCTGCCTGCAAGCGCATAAATACAAACTTTGAAGAAGACATCCACGGAAATTTAAAAATAATAAAGGGTATAGATGAAATTGAAGGAGTCTTGGAGAAGATATCAAGCATTTACAAAATAATTACCATAATCCAGAAATCAATTTATCCTCAAAAGATTCGCTTTACTGTAGTATACGGGTATATTGATACTGCAGTGGATTCAAAGAATGTAGAAAAAATGGATGGCCCAGCGATGCATAAAGCAGCAGACCGAATTATGAAGTTGAAAAAATCGAGTTTTTTATTTGACATTGATACAGGGAACGCCATTATTGACCCACTTCTAAAAGGGCAGATAAATCTTTTAATTTTTTATAAGGCCAAATGGACACCGAGAAGAAACCAAATAATAGAAAATTACACTGTGCATAAAAACCAGGCTATTGTAGCAGAAGAATTATCAATAACCCAACAAGCTGTGTCGGATTCTCTTAGAAAAATAAACTGGGAGGAAATCAATTTAATGGAAGAGGAATTAAATCATGTGCTGGAACTCTACAATGATTCCATCTTGAACGAAGGAGATTTAGATGGGGTTTGAAAATATTTTGGACTATATGCGTACTTATTGGCAAGTTTTTTTGCTGATCTCAGCATCTTATTTATTTTTGATTTTAACAAGTGGGTATGTTCTCAAGTTTATTCTGTCTTATGTTTCAACAAAAAGAAAAAACGAAATCAAAGACGATGTTATCCCCGATGATTCTAAAATTAGAGATACGGGCGTTATAGTTGGTAAATGTGAAAATTTACTTATACCCACCTTAATAATCTTGGATGCTTACACAGCTTTAGCAATTATATTTACAGCAAAAACGATTGTCAGAGCTGAAGATATGAAAAGTGAAAATACACTATATTTTTTAGCCGGTACAATGATTAATTTTACTTATTCCGTCTGTATAGGAATTATTATGAAAATTATAATATTTATCTACTTTGGCTAAGATCTTTTATAAAAATCCAATTTAGAATAAATGATATTCTCATTTAGTCGGGACTTACGCGATTGAACCAAGGATCGAATAGCACAAACATTCAATCGATTAGATTATGAACATGTGGTACCAAATTAACCACAATAGACTTTGCAGTTGGAGCTAATTTTTCAGTTGAAAAGTTACTATCTTAATAAGCACCGAAAATGAATGTGACTTCCTTAAATAACTATTTTCCAAATATAATTTATGTGCGTCGCATTTAGAAAATGATCTTGAATTACCCACTCAAAACATCGAATAGCCGTATATTTCTTAATTCATGCTCGAATCACTTTTTCTGACTTTTAGTTAGATCATAGTAAATATATAGTATAATACTCATCCATCAACACCGTGTAATAGACGACTTAACCATAGCCATAGAGAAAATTGTTTTATTCAAATGTTACCATATTCCCTGCGGTTGAGGGCACTATATCTGACAAGGAGCCAGAACATACTCTTTTTACAAATAGCTGTGATCTGGAGCATTATCCGAAAACAAAAAACGTAGTTCACTTCATTTCCCAAAAAAGGTTGTATATTCGAGATCAAGTAGACTCTTGGAATAACAAAAGGTATCTTAACTTGGTAATATCCGTTGTTAACAGAGAAAAAGGACTAAACCGGTTTTAATTTTATTGAATAGGTGATGCTCGATAAAAATACATGTTAAGATTAATTTATAGAAATAAAATGGCAATTATTATAATAAAAATAATACCAAAGTCAATAAGCTTGATTTTCATTTTTTTCCCAGAACTTCTCGGCTTCTTCCTCCATTTCTTCCAGCCTGTCATAGTAATCCGAAAACTCATTTAAATGAGCCAAAGCTATTTTTCCTGTTATTATAGGATCATCATTAGTAACGTTTGTCAGGGGGTCTTTGGTCCCGTGTTCCAACTCTACATCCATGCCCCTGCGGAACTGATCGACATCAAATTGATCCCATTTTATTCCCAGTTCATCCCCAACTGCCTTTGCCTCTTGTGCCGTAAATTGTTTCTTTGTCAAGTTGATCCCTTCGACCAGAATTCAATTTTTGATTAACGATTTAGTTTCTGATCTATATTTAATATGATTTATACTTAAAGATTATCCTGTAAAAACCTTTTATATATTTTATCTATTGTTGAGCTTTAAAATGAAGCTATGGTGTGCTAAATGGCCTTCTGAGATGCCGACAAATTTAGTTATGTTCAGATGAAAATAACTAAATTTGAAATATATAGAGTTTTGATTCAAATTTTCTTGTGATTTGCATAATACTCTCCCTTAATTACGATGGAATTTTTTTAGACATTTATAGTGAACTCGAAATTGGAACATTGATGAAGTGCTGCTAAAACTTTGGAAGCATAATTTAGCTCATTCTATGTGCAAAATAAATTCTTTGAAATACCTTGTTTCACTTACATTCACTATTATATTTATTTTCAATACTTTGAAATTCTTCCAAATGAAAGAGTACTTGATTCACCAAACAGTAAGTTTTACCTAAATGATTATGCCCTAAGATAAACCTTTAAAAATGTTAATTGAGCATATCTACTCGATTTTTCATGAAAATTGCCTTGAAAATGATGGGAATATATATTGCCATACAGAAATCAATTTTTTGACAGATTTATTGGCATTGGTATTGATTTCAAAAAGGGAACTGGTTCCAGATATCCATTTCAAGAAACTACTGTCGAGAATTTCATAAACTCCTCCACATTTGAGTATTGAGTGGTTTTGATATCCTAACAATAATTTTTACTCATGAAAAACTCTTATTAACTTTGTTCTTTGAAAAGAATATACAACTATCTTCAGTCAATTAGAAACAAATTTACTGAAATTTATTCCTTAATTAATTCGAATCTTTTTGTACCATTTTTGAGTTCAGATTTTAACAAACAGTTTTGAAGCAGGCTTGGAGTTAAAGTAATCATTATTTTCAAAATACTGTTTTACAGCAACAGCTGGTCTTTCTGGTGGGAGCAGTCAGTAATAATAGCTCCTGTGTGCATTGTAACAAGTATAGGTTACAGGATTAAAACTCAATAGTAATGGTAGCCGATCCTGTGAAAATCGAGTTTCTTGGATCTGTTAAGATCATTATTGATATAATTTCATTTGTTATAATTTTAAACGTATTTTGATTGAAATAATTGAAAAAAAGAAAAGTATGTGTATAAATCAAAAAAAGATTCACTAATGGATTAGATCTACAAAATAGAAGAATAACTGGCAAATTCTGTATGAAAATAAAACTATCTATATAGAGATCAAGGTAAAAAATAATTAAGTTGATAAATTTATAAATATTCTATTTAATTTAATGTTGTATTAGCCTTATTTTAGGCAAATCATAATATCCAAAAAGGAAAAAGTAAATTATATTTAAACAAAAATTGTATACAATGGCTTTAATTTAAACAGCTATAATTTTAATGTTGATGAATATATATTTAGATGTAGCGCTATATGTATATAATAATAACTCTGGCGGCAATATTATCTATTTAGAGCCTATCCGAAAACTCATAGGGCATTTTGTAAAAGTTATAATGAGTCTATAGTGTCAAGTATCCATTCTGGTTGTAATATTGCCGTTTATAAAAGTTTCAAAGTAATCACAAAACTTATCTATAGGCTCTAATTGGGACTTCAGATTCACTTATGATTTCAAGACCTCAAAGTAAACAATGGCTTCACCCCCTATCCCCTGCCTTTGAAGCTAATGTTTCTATGATGGCGATATTTTGTAACAACTCCTGAGGCAAACCATGTCGTTCCTTTATGTAGGCAGACCTGTTGTACGAAACCCAAACTTTTCCCTTGCCATCTTTCCAAATTAGAATCTTTAAAGGTAGGTCGATGGCCGTACTGGGAGCAGCTATCATAAGAGGCGTCCCTGCATTGGGGCTGCCAAAAATCAGCAGTTTGGTGGGTAGCATGCTCATTCCCACCTTTTCCGCTGTGGTTGACCAGCGCAAACAGAGTAATTCCCTTGAATTCCAGAATATTCTTGAGCCTTTCCACTGTCTTTTCGACCGAGTGATTACTCGGTTTCTTGATGATTCCGTTGTCTGTTGTTGATGCCATGTTGGTATCCCCTCACTGCTTTTGGAATACATATTAACAGACACTTTGTAATCTTAACGTCGTTATTTTGCTTTTTTCTGTTATCATATGCAGTCTTTCAAACAACCCGAGCCATAGATGGCTACTCGTGCAATTCAGCCTCAGCAAGACCATTAGCCTTTGGTTCCATGGCTCAAATAGAGGCATCACCAAGTATCCGGATGGACTTAAACCTGATGCTTCATAGATGATAACAGGTAGAGATCCTTTGAGGTCGCTGTGAAAATGATGGTCACACTACCTGCGGAGCAACAGGATGAAAACGATTGCCATTAGTCCCAGCAGAGCCACCAGCCCAGCTACTAGGCCAAGGCTAATTAAGGCAATTCCAGTTCGAAGCCAGGAGAGAAACGTTCTCTAGTTCGCGAGATGAGTTCTTGCTCGGCTCTCCAGCGAGGTCCGTTGTTCGCGCTCCTCCCGATTCAGTGTCTCACGCTCATTTTGTATCACGTTTTCCACCTGCTCGCTGGGATATTTGTTGAGCTTCAACAAGCCTTTTCTATCTGTCCTTTAACGAGTTGCAAGCTTTCTCAAGCAACTTTTTTACTCATTAACTAGTTTTCCTAAATAAACATGCGCATTTTTTAAAGTTTTCTCTGCTTCTTTGCGCCAGGTTGTGTCTGCGGGTGCAGAAACAGAACCTTGCGGATCATGCATGTTTAGATATTTCTCTTCATATATATACACAAAACAAAATTTGGATTATGTCTTTGGATCATTATTTAAATTTGAAAACTTAATATATTCTCTATTTTTGAGAAAGTGTAGATTGAAATTATACATGCGAGTTTTAACATTATATAGTTTAATCCATTCTATTTTAATGAAGATTTTATCTTTTTTAATTAACAAGATATTTTAGAGGATTTTGACAACTCTCTGATTTTCACGAGTTTTCCATATAGCATTATATAGGCATCTTCCAAAGTCTAGATTTTTGGGCTCATTTTATCCTGGAATTTTATATGTGATCCATCCGCTTTGCTGGTACTACTAGTAGTTTATCATTGGGGCTAGCCCAAAATTCATTTTAGTTTTAATCATTTAGGTTTTTCATAGACAAGATTTAGAGGAGCAAATTTCGAATTTTGGGATGAATCCTCAAATAAAATACATATCATGGAAATAGTTGCATAATCCATCTCTTCACTAAAAAACCGGCACTCTTATTTTTATTTGTTGTTCTAAGAGAATAAAGTTTGTGAAGACATCCAAAAATAATAAAAACATGATTAATATAAAATTATGTTTGGGTCTTACAACATTTTATGAGTGACTGGATTAATTCTGAGACTATAAATTGCATTGTAAATATTAAATTGTTGTTCGGGTTTGAAAAATTTTATGTGAAAATAAATTTTATTAAGAAACGATTTTTTGTATAATTCATTTGAAATAAATAAGGAGTTAATTCTACATTGTAGCTTAAAGTGACCAAAAGAGAATGAGGTATAACTGCTAGTTTGCATGCGCATTGGAATAATTGTAGACAGTTTTGATAAAACTTCGATTTCAACAAATGCTTTTATTTTATTATATATACAAATTTCTTTCATAGGAAGAAATTGCAATGACAAGTCTACATATACGTGATCAGGTGAATGATCAGCTGCTTACTCCGAAAAATGCGGCGCTTATAATAATTGACTACCAGCCGGTTCAGATGGCCTCTATAGCCTCTATGGACCGTGAGCTTCTGGTCGACAACATCGTTCGCGTGGTTAAAATAGCGCAGGCATACGAATTACCGATAGTGCTGTCGACTGTGAACGTGAACAACGGTATCAACAAACCGACAATCCGTCAGTTGCAAGAAGTGCTAACCGGGATCGAGCAGCTGGACCGCACGACGATCAATGCCTGGGAAGACAACGAATTGTTCAAGTATTCAAGGCAACGGGCCGCAAGAAGCTAATTATGACCGCACTGTGGACTGAAGCATGCCTCATGTTTCTTCGCTTGACGCAATACACAACGGCTACGAGATCTATGCAGTAGTTGATGCGGTTGCCGGCACATACGTCGAAGCACACCGGGCGGGGCTGAAGCGGATAGTCCAGGAAAGTGGGAAACTAGTGAGCTGGGTACAACTCATCTGTGAGCTTCAGCGCGACTGGATCCGTAAGGAAAAAGTGGAGCTTTTCAAGCAAATTTTGTTCGATCCCATAGAACCCTGGAGCGAGTAGAATATTTCATCGAGCGCCGAAAGCGCAACGCTTCGTGGAGGAAAAAAAATTGTTCAAGCTAATTGCCTACAGTTGGAAGAAGCATTAAATTCGCTTGAACTGTGCTTGAAATCATTGTAGGTGCGTTTTTGTGCCGTCGCCACTCACCAATGGAGAGATTGTTGAGAAGAAGCTCATCTACTATGTGATTCAGCTGATGAAACATATCAGTTTGATGTGAAAATGCTGATAACTGAGCTTTTAATGCAAAAAAAGTCTTTGCAAGGCCTTCTGTTATAATAAAGAAAAAATTTATTACAGTAACCTCTAAAATCTTCAAGACTTTTAATGCCTAAATCAGCAAAGAGCTGTGGAAATTTGGTGTCGGAGCCCTAAATAGCATGGTTGGATCATCTATAGCAGACGCTATGCTATTGGTACCCAGGGGATACGTGATGGAAGCCGCCAACTAAGAAGGCCATATCGTTGCCTTCGGCTTCCATAAATAAATGATTATGTTATTTGAGCAGTTGATTTGCAGCCTTTCAAACAAATCGGGCATCTAGCACGAGTAAATTATTGTATTAAATGAAAACAGCGAGAACGAAACTATGTGTACGGCAGACAAAATGAACTCAGAAAATAAGGGATCTGGATATAAGGATATGCAGTATATGGGCCATCATACGGGCCTGGAACATCAAATGGGGTGGGTTGAGCTGAAAAGCCTTCCCTTAATAGGGGATAAGATTCCCCATGTGGAAGTTAAAACCACTCATGGGATGGTTAAGCTACCGGATGATTTTTCTGGGAAATGGTTCGTTCTTTTTAGTCATCCAGCAGACTTCACACCAGTCTGCACAACTGAGTTAGTAGCTTTTGAAAATAAGCGGTCTGAGTTCGAAAAACTCAATTGCCAGCTTATAGGTCTTTCCATTGATCAGGTGTCTTCTCACATGAAGTGGACGGAATGGATTAAAGAAAAGCTGGGCGTGGAGATTAAATTCCCCCTCATAGCCGATGATCTGGGCAAAGTTGCATCTAGGATGGGTATGATTCATCCCGGCAAAGGAACAAACACTGTCCGAGCTGTCTTCATAGTAGATCCCCATGGAGTTGTTAGGATCATACTCTTCTATCCACAAGAGATAGGTAGAAACATGGACGAGATTCTGCGCGGGTTGAAGGCACTACAGGTTTCAGATGCAAATAAGGTGTCTACGCCGGCTAATTGGCCCAACAGTGATCTAATAAAGGACGAGGTAATCATACCTCCACCATCAGACGAGAAGACTGCAAAGATGCGTGTAACCGGTGGAAACATTGTCTGCTACGATTGGTGGTTCTGCCATAAAAAGCTTTGAGAGATGGACTATAGAGGAGGCTCAACTTAATCATGAAGAAAGAAATGGGAAAAAAAATCGAATTTAAAAGCCGACTCCATGAAGATAACTGTGAGCAAGGATGGCCCATATATAGTGACCTGTGGAGTTCCCCTTGAGTACCTCGGAAATTTGCAAAGATGAAGACAACGATCGCCTAATGTGGCGTGAAGTCGAGAAATATCCACTAAAGGAAGATTATGCTATATGCCGATGTGGTCACTCCGAGAATAACCCGTTCTGTGATGGGACACATTCAAAGATACACTTTGAAGGAACTGAGGCAGGAGACTGTGTACCTTATAGTGAAGGTGCAGATGTTATCAGCGGCTCTAAGCTAACTCTATATGACAATAAGCATCTTTGTGTGCATGCGGGATTTTGCACACGGGCAGGGAGAATATGGAACCTACTTCAACAATCCGAAAACTCTGAATCTCGAGATATTGCTATTGAAGAAGCATGCAACTGCCCTTCTGGTAGACTGGTAATCATTGACACTGTCACTGGAAAGACCATTGAGCCTGAACTTGAAAAGTCCATAGTCGTCATGGAGGCCCCTCACCGTGGCGAGAATGGTCCCGTCTGGGTACGTGGTGGCATCCCGATAGAATCCGCAGATGGTAAACTGTACGAGATCAGGAATAGGATCACTATTTGCAGGTGTGGGAAATCACAGAACAAACCTTTCTGTGATGGAAGTCACGTGCAGATCTGAGAAGGATGGAAAAAATGAATGCGTGTGCAAAAGGAGTTTGAATTTACACTTTATCTCTGTTGGCATCTGTTTACAGTAATTGCTCTGGCAATCCATCCCAACACCATCAAAAAATCTCCTCAAATGATCTTTTGACAATTACTTGATCTCGACTGCACTTAAGTATCACTGGTGTATATTGCATCATGGCGTAAGCTTTTGGTTCTTGGTGAACTTTAGAGTTAGGCTAGGTCGTTTCTAGAGTATTGAAGCCTAACAACAAAAGAGAGCGATTCGAATCCTAAATAGTCTGTGCAAGCTAGGTCTTGCTAAAGGGACGAAAAATTGGTGAACTTAAAAGATGAAAAATTCGAGCTGCTAACGGATAAAAATAGTTTTTTGGTCCTGTAGACCACCAACATGCGATATTTAAAAGTGTCAGTTCAGGAGACAAGACACAATCAAAAACGCAGCTTTAAAAGCGACAAAAGCTAGAGAGTATCTTAGAATTCCGGTTTTTTTTGTCGCCTATTAATCACAAATAAATGTGGGGCTCCATTCCAAAAATTACCAAGATATTCCAGAATCAAGAAGTATTTGTACGAATTATCCGGTTTTTGAGGGGTTTGACGTCAATGCGGTCATAGGTGCTAGTGGAGCAGTGAGTTTTCTTGAATGCGAGGCCACCATAGCCATTATTGCCCAGGCTGGTGCGAAGGTGCGTAATTGGTGGTCAATTGGTGCAGAACTTCAAGCTGATTGGCGCATGGATGAAGCAAAATGATGGCCTTATGCTATGGTTTTTAGAAGCATCTGCCTAGTTGGGCCACTTGTTGGATAGTGCGACTGCCTAAACAATGGACAGATGGCCCCTCCAAAGAAGAAAGAGTAATCGATGTTTTGAGCCTGAATAGATTCAAAATGTGGTAGAGAATGTCTTTCACTGAAGCACAAGAACTGTTTTCATTATTCTTTGCAGTTTATTTCGCTCTGATAATAGACCGTTCTCATGAAATGTATAAACCTTGGGACACTTATAACGCCTGGAAGGGAAAGTCTCACAATATAAAACGTTTATTAACGGCATGGATTATTTTGTTTATCGTACCACTATTGCATTTCTCAATCTTATTTGTCCTTCTAGGATTAATTGACGTTCGATTAGATATGACAATTAACGGTATTTTAAATGTTGCTTCGATCGGCTTGGGTTCATTTTTTGAATTTGGTTACTTCAGAATATATGAAGCTTTTCTACATAGATATTCAGAATCTTTTTTCACAGATGAAGATAGAATACAAAAAGAGCGTTTGATTCGTCCGGATTTTTGTGCTCATTTTATTCCTGGAATTTTATATGTGATCCTATCCGCTTTGCTGGTGCTACTAGCAGTTTATCATTGAGACTAGCCCAAAATTCATTTTAGTTTTAATCATTTAGGCTTTTCATAGACAAGATTTAGAGGAGCAAATTTCGAATTTTAGGATGAACCCTCAAATAAAAAATATCCCATGAAAATTGTTGCATAAACGATCTCTTCACAAAAAAGCCGACATACTTATTTTTATTTGTTGCTCCGAGAGAATAGATTAAGCGGATATAATATTCATCGGACTTGACAAATGATATGTATCTTCTCCAATTAACTCGTAATCGACCAGTTTTAGATCATCTCTGACTGTAACAAACTTTTTCACTTTTTCATCAAAACTTATTGCAATTCATAAGGACTTTTTGATCCACATTTCAGTGATCTAGAGAAGACATGCTTCAGTGAATGAAAGCACAAACATTTGTTCCAATGGAAACTTAATCATGAAAAATATCAATCTCTTAATGATGGAGACCTTCTTTAATGACGGAGATCTTATTATTAGGTGCCCACTAAATGACTCCGGATGAGGTTTGCGTTCCTATTTCAGCGCATATTCACACCCTTAGTGCAGCAGTCAATTTTGTGGTAGTACTCATGGATTTCAAAGCCTATGTACTTAGGAAACTTGGAACAATAGCTTAATTTAATGCCAAATAACAATCTTAGGAGTTGAGTCATATGGTTAGAGATTTATTTATGTTTGCAGGCTTAAATGAAAATTCACAGATTTTATGGTTCAAGATTATTTATTCGAAAGAGCTCGGATCTTTATCCTTAATAACTGATTTTTTCGAAAAAGAAAATGCTTTCATCATGTTTGGTCATCTCGATAATTTTACACAAAAAATGGGGGAATATTCGGTATTCTCTGAACTTACAAAAAATATTGATCCTGAAAATCTAGCCAGAAAGATAAAAAGTCTGGAAGTTGTAAGTGAAGTAGAGTACGGGATTTCAAAATATGGGATGATTTATTCCGTGAACTTTCCCCTTAATGTAGCAGGAGTTAGGGGAGTCATAGCAAGAGCATTCACGATTGTTGATATCATTAAAAATCTCATCGAAAATGTACCGGGTGCAGAGGGACTTCTCACCATTTCAGGGCTTAAGGAAGGGATCCATGTGTCAAAATACTTCAAGAGCATCATGCAGATTGATGACAGCAATTACGCAAGCGTTCTTGAGGAGGTATACCGAGCTACAGGTTGGGGAATCCTTGAAATTGAATGTGATCCAAAGATTTACAAAGGAAAAATCATCGTGAAAGACTCGTTTATAGCCGATGTCTATGGATCTGCGGACCAGCCTGTTTGTGCCTTTATGAGCGGTTACTTTGCTGGTTACTTGACTGATTATTTTGGGAAGGATATCAGTGTAAGGGAGGTTAGCTGTAAAATCACAGGAAAGAAGGTATGCGAACATGTAATTTCACTGGCGTCTTCCGGAACAATCCAGGAATTCTAGGTGAGAAGGATAAGCTGTTATCAGACACAAGAATGCCATTGAGAATGATGAACTGCTTATGGGGAAGAAAGGAGAATTCTATGTGAGAAGGATAAGCGGTTATCAGATACATGAATGCCATTGAGAATGATGAACTCTTATGGGGAAGAAGGGAGATATCATAGGCTTGATCCATCTCCACAAGAGTCAAGCTCATCACTTAGAAAATCCCCTCGCCTGAATCAATTCAGGGGAAAACTTCTTTGGAAAAACGATGACAATTGGCATGGCATCCAGAATCACTTAGAAGATACCAATATCTTATCCACAAAACTTTACCATGGTTCGGAAATCCAAATTTTTATTCTTATCCTGTACATCTGGAAGTGTTTTTTTGTGCTGAAAATAAAGGCATTCCTTAACATTAAGATATGTAGGTAAACTTTCTCTGAAAAACTCTCTCCTATCTTAAAGAGAAATAAGGCTTCAAAAGTTTTCGATACAATACTACCTGTACAATCTCTTTACTATACTTTTCTCAACAGTTTCCAAGTAAGTGTGAATCAAAATCATGTATTTCAGTATGCAGCGGGATGCATAGCCAGTTTGCTATCCTGAAATCCAGCAATTCGACACAAATTACAGTGTGATCAAATATTCACGAGTTCTATTCAGGTGTAAATAGTGATTTCATTGGATATAATGCTGGGTGAATGATTGCTAAATTCAGGAAAAATTTCGCATAAAATTCAATGAGAGGATTCTTCGCTTTCTTCACGATTTCAATTTCCACTTATTTCAAGCATCCTATCCAGTGCTTTTTTCGCTTTCATCTTTATCTGGTTAGGTACATGGAGCTCATATTCCATATTCTGAAGGCTATTATGAATGGATTCGAGTGTGATTTTTTTCATGTTGTAACAAAGAGCCTTCTCAGATGCAGGATAGAACTTTTTATCCGGATATTTTCTTTTCAGGATCTGAACAATTTCCTTTTCGGTTCCGATTATAAAATCCTTTGAATCTGATTTTCCAGCTTCTTTTATAATCCCTGAGGTACTGAGAATATTGTCTGCAAGGCTCAGGACTTCAGGCCTACACTCAGGATGTGCAAGGAATTCGGCATCCGGATATATTTTTTGTAATTCTTTTATATTTCCATCACTGATGCTGTCATGAACGTGACAAAATCCAGGCCAAATATGTACTTTTTTATTGGTATGAAGGGATACAAACTTTCCCAGGTTTTTATCAGGGATAAAAATGATTTCCTGAGCTTCAATAGAGTTTACCACATTTATCGCATTTGCAGATGTGCAGCATATATCAGATTCTGCTTTTACTGCAGCTGAACTATTTACATAGCATACAACTGCTGCATCAGGTTTTTTTTCTTTCTCACGTCTGATAGACTCCACAGTTACCATGTCCGCCATTGGGCATACGGCATTTGGAACTGGTAAAAGGACTAGCTTTTCAGGAGAAATTATTGATGCCGACTCTGCCATGAAATGTACACCTGCAAAAACTATAACCTCAGCTTTTGAGTTCAATGCTGCCTTACAGAGTGCGAGGGAATCTGCAACAAAATCTGAAACATCCTGAACTTCTCTCCGTGTGTAAAAATGTGAAATTATTATTGCATTTTTCTCTTCTTTAATTTTGTTTATTTCCTCTGCAATTTTCTGGTTTTCCATAATAATCTTGTTCCTCAAAATGCAGGGGTAGACCTGCAGAAAATCTGTTTTCCAATCTTTTACTCTCTTTTTCCAATTCCACTTACTGTACAATTCCTTGCCTTATCAACATTTAATTCGCGAAAAGATTTCTAAAAATTTTCTATAGCAAGAGGCTATTTTCCAAAAATTTGCCCCGCTTGGGATAGGTATTAAATCGCTTTTTTGCCTGAACGGTACTTATACTCTTGGTATTGTGTTCACTATTAATGAATATTCTTTTTTTGAAGTAACTCGAAAAACACAGCAAAGAAGCATGGTTATTTCTAAGATATTGTTATATTCCGCCCTCGATACCATTAGAATGCTCCGTGAATCAGGAGTTTCTTTTGCTCCAGAGTAAGGTTTTTCAAAAAACCCTTATGTCCTAATTGTCCCTAGCATCTATTTTCAGGTCACAAGTAGTAATTATTTAACTTGCATTCTCATCAATTATTTTTATTTTGATTGTTTCAGTTTTATTTTCCGAATTTGGAGAATGCAATTTTTCATCTACGGATTTTATTTTATCTCTTCCGGTATGCAGTTCATGATTGAGAATTACTTGCTTAGATTGCTAGAATCCATTAATTAAAATCTGCAAGTACTATTTCCAAAGCACCTGCAACTCCTAGATAGATTAAGATCGGAGAACTTAGCCTTCTTATCCCGGTGACAAAGAACCTTGCTTTCCGTATTTTTCATGATCCTTCCACAAAAACATTATTTTCCGAATATATTTTCAGCTATATTTTCCTTCATTATAGTTTTTCCGCAATTTAGATTCGTTATATTCACAAATAGCAGGACTTACGCGATAAAGCCCAAAATAAGGGGTAATATAAATTATGTTTTATCGAATATATTCGACAAATTAATACTTTTCGCTACGATTTCCCGGTTAAGCTGCATGAGTCATAAATAGCTAATTTTGTCCAAGTCTCAATAAAATTTCGTTAAACCTTAAATTTCGTCATATGCATATAAACGGTATATATGGGCTTCGTGAAGATAAGAGATTCATCGAATTCTTAATATTTTTCTTTTTGTAGCCTACTTTTTATAGTCTTCTTTCTCCATATCCTAAATGTTATGCATAAACCACAAAATCTTCCTTTTTTCTATTTAAAAGATATTTTTCAGAGTATTTTTTACCTGAAAGGTCATAAAATATATAAATAAAATATCAGATATAAAAGTCGAACGCTTAAATATATAAATTTATATTGCCACCATATTAATGGTGAATACCATGGTAAAATTAACTGAAGAAATGAAAATTGCTTTCTCAATGGTGAAGATCTTTCCTGTGGCTACTGCCTCAAAAGATGGAATTCCAAATGTAGTACCTATAGGGTTCTGCCGGCTCATAGATGACGAGACCGTCTGGATTGCAGATAATTTCATGATCAAATCGCTGGCAAATCTGGAAGAAAATCCTGTTGTTGCATTCTATATATGGGGTCCAGATACAGGCGGTTGCTTCCAGATAAAGGGTAAAGCGGAAATTATTAGTGCTGGAGAAAAATTTGAAAAAATGAAGGAAATTGTGCATGCAGCAAAACCCGGACTTCCTGCAAAAAAGCTAATAGAAATCAAAATTAGTGATGTCTATCAGTGCTCTCCCGGTCCAGGTGCAGGTAAAAAATTGATATGATCTAAACTGAATATATGTTAGACAGAGATGATTGCGACTAAATAGCATCCTAATGTATCTAAATCGAAAAATGATGATATAACTTTGACTTTATAACTAGCTGAAGTCAAAGGAAATCCCTTTCTTTGTTTTGAAAAAATCCACATATTTTTGCTAGGGTGCAAAGAAAGGGATGAAATTTACAATGCGTTTCAGAACGTTGAACGGGAAATTTCCTGTAGTAGTGTAAGCAAATAAAGAAATTACTCATCTTATAAAAACCCAAATTAGTTATTCTACATATTAAAAGTTAATAAGGGTAGGTGCATAAACATTATAGAAAACTAAAAATTAATAGAAAATACATAATAAATTCAAAATCCCCAGATTTCTAGTGGGGAAACAAAAATAATAATCTTGTTTTCTTCAATAAATTTAGTGTAATTTTTTATAAATTTAAAAAGATATTTTCCAGTATAGCGTTTTAGGCGTCCCAGCTTTCTCTGAGGCAGGAGCTGCAAATAATATTATTTCAGGACTGCCCTTAGGCGTTGAGAGTAATCTTTTACCAAAATCTGAAAACTTTACAGAAGAATTTTGATGACAATCTGTAGTTTCTCGATACAAGGTGCAAGAAGGCGGCGCTTTTAGATGCAGTATGTGGGAAAATCATCATGAGGAGAGAACAATTTTTATTTGCACGAATAGTTAATGGCGGACAAACTGGCGTTGACAGAGCAGCTCCTGATTCAGCAATGGACCTCGGAATTGACGCTAGTGGGTGGGTTCCTAAAGGGCGACTCGCTGAAGATGGACCATTGCCAACGCGATACAAGATGATCTAAACTCCTTCTGACGACGCTGCTCTTCGGACGGAGTGGAACGTTCGTGACTCTCACACAACACTGCTCATTTCCAGTGGACCTTTAAAAAGAGGGTCGGCTCTAACGTTAAAGATTGCAAACAAATTGACGCGGTCAGATCTTCACATAAATCTTGAGGAGCAAAATATACCTGAGTGCATTGACAAGATTATGGTATGGCTGTTAAAGGGCATTATGAGGTTCTGAACATCGCCGGCCCCAGGCTTTCGGAAGACTAAAGTATTTATGACAAAAGGTATCTTATTCTGCGTCCAGTTTTTATCACAGCCAGGGAGCAGAGGCACAACGAAAATATTGAGCTTGCCATGAAGATGTAGGAACAAGCTTATAACAACTTTATTCAGTGGAACCAGATTCGCTGGTTGGTTACATATTGGTTTGTTACAATTTTTGCAGGTGCAGTGCCCCTCCTTCAGTATGGTGGAATCTCTGCATTTATGGTGAGGGTGTCGGGATTTTAGTTTTTGTGTTTGTCTGTCTGTGTTTGTTTCTCATGGCAAACACAATTAAGTATCATGAAAAAAGCATTTCAGATTTTAACAAAAAATAAATTCCCTAAATGTATCAGGCACACAAAAGGAAGTGATTCGCACAGGTTTGCCCTTCAAGTTCGAGAGCAAGGTGATGTTTAATACAGCAACATTCTTTTTTAGTCACTTATTGTGGTGCTCGGTATGATGTCGCTAATTGTTGCATCTATCCAACGCTGTAGGTGAAATGATATCCTTGAGGGCATGCTTCTTTCATTTGTTGGATGTGCACTTGGGCTATCAGGAAAACTTTACGCACTGTGCTCCAAATACTCTAAACTTAAGTGCCTCAAAAATTTAATATTCTTTGCATAGAGAGAGTTTTACCATAGGTTAGATAATACCCGAAAGGCTGGAAAATGATTTAGTTACTCAGTTATATTTCTGTATATTTTATCTCTAATTAGCAGGCTTATGAACAAAAACTTTGACTAGTCTTTGCTCTTATATTTCATTTCTAACGTTGAGTTTTTCCTACTATAAGATGTGATTGATTAAAGTTCCATATTTCAATCCTAAAAAGACATCGAATCGCTTAGTATCTAGTCCATTACATCCAAATTGTGGACACATTTCAAATGGGTAATAATACTAAAATAAACAAGGAATAGGCTACTGAAAGGCTCAGGCAAGGTTTTCATACAAATATATTGGATGAAGCTAGTTACCATAAAATAGATCCTAGCGTCGCTAAATTAATTGGATTTTAGAAAAAATCAGGGTGTACCTTGTGTGATTAGTGGTTTAGACTGCATGTTCGGTAGAGGAATGTGTGAATTTGAAGAGATCTGTGGAATTTCTATTGCATCCACCTCAATGCTCTCACTACAGGTGTTATCTCTGTGTTGGATTCCTAAGGCCCATTACTGATAATACCGTCGGATTCTCTCAAAATGGCAAAGCTTCCAAACAGATTAGACGAATTGCAGATGCCGTTGATGTAGTGGGAGCTACTATAAAAAACAGTCAATAAAGGTATGCTATAAGTTTAGTTGCTCTTAGTTCACATGCTCAAATAATTTCTCTAAAACAATTTCTCACACCGAAATTTGGTTTAATCCAAGCAAGACATCTGAGATATCGGAATCTTCACACCTACAATAATTCAAATCCATTTGCAGATTCCTGTTTGTATTTCACAAATAGAATTGACAATTTTCATATGCAAATTTGGACCCAGGAAATTTCAATAGATCTTCAAATGGAATCATTGCATATCATGCTGTGTTCTTCCAATTTGGTGATTATCTGATAAAACATAATTAATATCAAATTGTTGTTCGATGTTAAAACATTTTATTTGGAAATAATTTTTATTCAGAAACTATTTTTTATAATTAATTTGAAATAACTAAGTAGGTAATTACATGGTGTAGTCTAAAAAGAATTTTGATAAGCACCTAAACCTTGTCAGATGCTTGCAAATGTTATATGAAATACTTGTGAAAACTAGGAGTTAATCAAAAATCACTTAAAACATCTACATGAGATAAAGTGATAGTAGTTGACACAATAAAGTTACTACTGAACTTGTTGAATTCCTTCATCAATGTGTGATCAACGCTCCTCTGAGAGTTCAGCTAATCTCCTTCGGACCCTTCATGTCCAGTCCGATTGCCATCCTAATTCAGATCACCGATGTTGTAATCTCATATATTCGCTTCGATGAAGATAGAGCAAAACATGACGATCAGAAAGGTCGAAATCGATCGATTCAGCTTGACATCTTCCAAGCCGTTTGAGGTGGTCGTGGCGGCGCTAGAGGCGGCGATTGGCCATCCAAATATGGATGAGTTCTTGAAGGCAACTCAGGATGCATTGACCTTTGCTGAAATGTAAAGCATGGTCCATAGGGCCTTGGCAGAACTGGGCTGATGATGTTCATGAAACTCGATCATGGTGTGATTCTGCGTAAGGAGACTGGGCTCGACACTCCGAAAGTCGTGCGCTTTTTGATCGGCAATCCGCTAATCATGAAAGAAATGGTAAAGCATGTTCCTGACGCTGGATCTTGCGCTCCGACTACGATTCTGGTGGATGAGCGGTCCGACGGGGTTCATTTGTCATATGACAAGATGGCCAGTCTTTTGGCCCCCTACAGAAACCCCGACGCACTTGCTGTCGCTCGGGATCTGGACTCGAAAATCGAGAAATTTCTTCGAGAGTCTGGGGTTTGACGATCCCAGAGAGTTTAATCTATGTGATTTTTGCTTCACGTGCGAAGGTCCTGCTGTGGATAAAGGAGGGAGGGATGAAATTTGGGAGAACGATCGTAATTTTGTTAATAGTTTGCTTTGTGGCTTCTTTGGCCGTTACAACAGTAAGCTCCAGAGGCGGTAAAGGCGGCGAGGAGGATAAAAATATGACCATTCAGATCATAAAGGTTTTTAGCAGCGCTTTTGAATCTAATAGTACTATCCCGAGAAAGTACACTTGTAGCGGGAAGAATATAAATCCATCTCTAGAATTCAGCGATATTCCTGTAGAGGCTAAAAGTTTAGTGCTCATACTTGACGATCCTGATGCCCCTATGAAGCTATTTACTCATTGGATTGTCTGGAATATAGCACCTATTGCAAAAATAGATGAAGACAGTGTACCAGGGGTTGAGGGCATAAATGATTTCAGAAAAATAGGATATGGAGGTCCCTGCCCTCCTTCAGGCACTCATAGGTATTTTTTCAGAGTTTATGCTCTAGACAAGCAGCTTGGGCTAAAAGCAGGATCAAGCAGAAAAGAGCTTGAAAACGAGATGTTAGGACACATCATTGCAGAAGGGGAACTTATGGGTAAATACAGCAAAAATTGATTGTTTAATAATGAGCTATCTATACAAAGAAAACGAACCATGAAAAAACATATAAAAATAAAACGTTTTTTAATAAATTCGGGGAAACATGTGGGACCAGTATTTTTGACTCTGTGTTCCATTGATCACATTTACTGAAACACTTGCTGATACTGTATTATAGTTTACAGTGTCAGTTTGTTTGAAAAAAACTGTCAATCTATCCTTGATTGCATCATGGATTTAGGGGTTATGGATTTATGGAAAATGCTCGTCGTTTGAAGGACTAAGAGCGATAATATTATTTGTAATTATATGAGTTTAATAATATAATTAAATATTGAGAATGGTACGATGAGCTTTTCGTCAAAAACTCAGGAAGAGGGGGACAAAAATAGAACATTTAATGGGGTTTGCTCTCTCTTCCGCTTTGTACGGGCAGAAACTTCTCGAGGATTCCGAGCTAAACAAAGGTAAAGCATTCAAGACACCCAACGTACTGCGCTCGGTCTAGAGGGTCTACTGCCTCCTTCAATGAGACAATCTATCAGCAACAACAGCGTGTACTCCGGCAGTTAGTGCTCAAGACTACTGAACTCGATCGCTATATCAACTTGATTCAGCTTGTTGACTCAAACGAGACTCTCTTCTACCGGTCTTGATGTCCTATCCTGCATACTTCTTGCCTGTAGTTTACGATCCGACCGTCGGCGAAGCTTGCCTGAAGTTTGGCCACATCTACCGTCGACCCCGAATGTACATTTCGATAAAAGATAAGGGGAAAATCCGTAAGGTCCTTGCCAACTGGCCTGAGAATGTGCGCGTCATATGCTTAAGCTCAAGAGGGCGAATTCTAGGCCTAGGGATCTCGGGGCCAAAGGTATGGGCACCCCGATCGGCAAACTGCAGCTGTACGCAGCTTGTGCTGGCGTATCTCCAAAAGGCTTCTCCCAATCCTGCGAGACTTTGGAACGAACAATCGCGAATTACTCAACGATCCACTCTATTTCGGGCTCAAACGAGGCCCGCATTAGAGAAGACGATTCTTTAGTGGATGAGTTTGTAGAGGATGTCCAGGAGCACTTCAAAGAACGCTGTATCCATTTTGAAGATTGGAGGGGAATAGACGCCTTTCACTACCTGATCGCTATCTTGACAAGTTATGTTGCTTCAACGATGATATCCAGGGCACAGGTAGCGTAACTGTCGCAGGATTGTTAAATGCTACGCGTATCACTAACCAGAAGCTCAAGGACCAACGTGACTCTTTTTCGGGAAGGGTTTTAGCTGGTATTTGAATTGCCAATATGATTGCTTCTGCAATGCAACTTGAGGGGCTATCCTCAGAACAAGCCCACAGTCGCATATGGCTGTTCAATAGCAAAGGCTTGATTGAAAATACACGCCATGATCTGATACAAGTGCAGAAGCTGTATGCGCATGCACTTCCTCCGACTAATGATCTTCTCACGGCGATCAATTCAATCAAGCCTGCTATAATAATCGGCGTTAGCACCGTCGGCAAATCTTTCAATCAAGCCGTCATTTAAGCTATCTCCAAGATAAATCGAAGGCTTTCATTTTTGCTATGTCGAATCCGACTGAAAGGCGGAATATACTGCTGAAGAGGCCTACCGATGGTCTAGCTGCAGAGCCATTTATGCAGTCGGTGTCCAATTCCCTCCAGTTCATTACAACGGCGATATCTTTCTGTCTGGGCAGGCGAACAATTTTTACATATATCCGGCGATCGGCCTTGCAGCCCAAGTCACACGAGCAAAGAGCATCACTTACGAAATGTTCATCGAGGCCGCGAAAGCGACGGCAGACCAGGTGACCGATGAACAGCTCAAGAAAGGTTTGCTGTTCCCACCTCAAAGTAATATTCTGGAGAACGAAGTACGCACAGCCGTACGAATTGCTACTTTAATTTTCAATGTGATCTAGCGAGAGTCGATAAGCCAAAGTGCGTCAATGCCTGGCTACGAGTGATGCTCTACAAACATAATACAGCGACTAGCATTTATAGGAGAGGAGAGTTTGCCAATTGACGTGGATATACAAAGAAAAGATGTTGAACAAGTGCCTTCAATTTTCGATCTGTCTGTCGGCACTGGAGCGACTGGCAAGCGAAAAGAAAGTGATTCATTGGGGGAAGTTGAGATTCCCGCCGACCATTACTGGGGGGGCCAAACCCAGAGGTCTCTGCTTCACTTCTCCGTCGGCGACGACCACATGCCTAAGGAGGTCTATCATGCTTATGGATACGTGAAAAAGGCAGCTGCCCTTGTCAACACGCAGCCTACGGAAAAATACCTCAGTGGAAAGCTGAATTGATAGCAGGGTTGCAGACTAAATTATCGCAGGCATACTGGACATTGAATTCCCACTCTATGTCTGGCAGACTGGCTCTGGAACTCAGTCGAAATGAACGTAAATGAAGTCATAAGCAATCGCGCCATCCAGCTCGTTAGTGGAAGCCTTGGCAGCAAGCTTACTATCCATCCAAATACGATGTTAACATGAGTCAGTCATCCAACGATACCTTTCCTACAGCCATGCACAGCAACTGTGCTCGATTCAGTAACCGCCTAATTCCCGCAGTTACCGCTCTTGAAGAGTCCAGATGGACTAAAGCACGGGAATGGGTGGACATCGTCAAGATCGGTCGAATGCGTCTTCAGGACGCAACACCACTTACAGTGGGACAGGAGTGGTCTGGCTACGCCACACAGCTCGATGACGCGTTGGCACTTGTCAAGCAATCCCTTCAAGGATTATATCGATTGGCCATAGGAGGCACTGCTGTCGGAACAGGCATGAATACCCCACCAGACTTCGGCGAAAGTGTTGCCGTCGAGATCTCCAGGTTCACCGTTCATCCATTCATCACAGCTCCAAATAAATTCGCTGCCCAAGGATCCTAGATGCGATGGTAGCCCAAGCGCGGACTTGCTTGCTTTAGCAGTCGCACTGATGAAGATCGTGAATGATCCGCGCTGGCTTGGTTCGGGACCAAGGTCAGGTCTCCACAAACTCATTCTGCCCAGTACGAGCCAGGCAGCTCAATTATGCCTGGAAAAGTCAATCCGACTAAGGAGGAAGCCATGATAATGGTGAGCATCCAGGTGATTGGGGGGACAATGCCGTCGCATGTGCTGGTTCACATGGTAATTCCGAGCTTAAAGCTATGCGCCCTATAATCATAAGTAATATCTTGCATTCTGCACGCATTCTCGGTGACGCTTTCATCAAGTTCCGTGAGTATGGAATCAAGGGAATCATGCTCAATCGGAGCCGTATCAATGAATTTGTGAGCAATTCCCTCATGCTTGTGACAGCATTGAGTCCTGTTATAGGCTACGACAAAGCTTCTGCAATTGCCCACTGAGCACTGAATGAGAATACTACACTGAGGGAGGCTGCAGTGAAAGGAGGTTTCATAAGCGCGGATGATTTTGACAGGATTGTGGATCCGAAGAAGATGGTCAGGAATCCGCGACGCGACCTGAAGCTAGCTTCAGAGTATAGGTCCAACTTTACATATTTTCTTTTTTTGTTTATTCAGACATTCGGTATTGTAAATTCTTCGGAGGAGGGGTATATTTATAGGTCTACACTAGCTGAAAAAAATTTTCATTCCCCGAAGACTTTACAGTCCATGCTTTGAGCCATATTATCTATAGACCATGGACGGGTAGTCCGTGTAGACTTTCGCGCCGCTCTCGTAGAAGGTGGCCACGTCTGGCTCGTTCAAAGGGTATTCCTGAAGCGCTCTGGCAGGTCAGGATTGGCCAGAAACGGCACTCTGAAGGTGATATTCGGCCTCACAGCTGGCAACGGCCTAGTTCCCGCTGTGGAAGTCATAGCCGCCGTTCAGTATGAACGTCCTTTCAAAAATTTCGCTATGGGTAGGCCCAAGCCGTGCCTTTGGTGGCACGAGCCCCGACCCGTCTCCGATGGGCTCGATTAAATGAATGTAGCCCAGACCTATTTTGTTCAGTTCTCTGGTGAAATAGGAAAAGGTTTCCCGGGGATTGGCGTCCGACATAGAATGCACGGTCATGTGCGGTGAGATGCGGTAGCCGACACTGTCGCCGCCCCATATCTTTATGACGGCTTTCGTGACCTCAAGTGGTAGAAGGGCTCGATTCTCAAGGCTGCCGCCGTAAATATCAGTTCGTTCGTTGGACCCGCTCCGCAGGAATTGGTCCAGCAGGTAGCCGTTAGCGCCATGGATTTCTACACCTTCGAAGCCGGAGGTTCTGCAATCTCCGCAGCCTGCCGGAATTGCCTGAAGATGTCCGACACCTCGCCTGTCTTCATGCCCTGGGCACCTGAATTGGCTTTTTTCCACCGGGTGTGTGGACAAAGCCTTCGACGGGTAGCTCGGATGGCGCGATCGGCAGAGCGCCCTCCAGGAAGTCGGTGTGGGAGACCCGCCCCGACGTGCCGAACTGGATGAAAATTCTGCCGCCAGCCCGGTGGACACCATCCGTCACCTTCTTCCAGCTGACAACTTGTGCCGCAGAGTATATGCCCGGTGTGTGCATGTAGCCCACCCCCTGCTGGCTAACCTGCGAGCCCTCGGTGATAATCATGCCGGCCGAGGCTCGCTGCACATAATAGATAACCGTCAGTGAGACCGAGATCTCGGCATCACCTGCGAGGCAGAGGGTCATCGACGCCATCACTATGCGGTTTGGCAGCGTGAGTCGCCCATCCGATACTGTGAAAAAAGGTCCGTGTCTCCTGGCAGGATGACCATCTCATTAAGCTTGGCTGGTTGCCGATTCGAGCTTCTCCGATTTCAAAAGCTGCTTAAACATCTCTGGAATGAACCCATGACCACTACATCGCCGATCCTGACAAATGGGAAGACGATATGGCCAGCGCCCTTCATCATCTCGGCCACTATCCTGTTTTGCTTGCTCTAGCTAGCGAGATCTTAATCGACTAAATCGAATGGTATGCCTCTGGCCCGGAAAAATTTCTTTGTTTTCCGGCACTCTCGGCAGGTGCTTAAGGTGTACATTGAGACTTTTGCCATACGCTTTCCTAATATATTGTTCAATCCTGTTTCCTTTAATTTTTTCCGTTTTCCCGCCGCATTTTGAGCGTCAGCTAGTCGTCCCGTATGACCAGTTTGTTGATTACGCCGTTGGACAGGGTATGCCACTTGTATATGTCCCAAGATCACGGATTTCCCCTCGTTCTGAAGGCTCGAGCATGCAAGTTCCTCATAGCCCCTATTCAAGTTTTATACAGTGGCTGCATCCCTCGGATGGTTCCTTTCACGGATGATTGGCAGCACATCCCGTTCGCAGCCCTCGATGAACTCGTACTGATCCGGGCCTGCGGAATGAAAGTAAAGCCGGTTAAAGCCTGCATCGATGAACCGTTGTGCGAACTTCGCGTGAACTTTCGGTTCGCTGGAGATGCATAACCGGTTCTTGATCACATTGTTCCCTACGACTGCTCAGTTCGCGGACCCAGTTCTGGTGTATAGATTTTCTGGAGAAATGTAGCTATAATCTTCGTGCCAGCCAAGTACTGTTAAAATATCTTTGCAGCGGCATCCACGTAGTCGGTCTAAGCTACCATTATCTCGACCAGCACATCGGTAGCCTTCCGCTCCGCAGGCCTGCGCGTACCCGGTGAAATCAATGGGCTGGAGACTTATGCCATAACGCGGATTGCCCTTCCCCTGCTGCTCGAAGCGGACCATCTCCAGATAGTTGTTCTTCAGCAAGGTGACCTTGATGGGCAGGTCAGCATAAAGGCTAGTGGCCCCCTCTCGCCCATAAGCATGGTGAAGCTGTATCACCGCTCAGTCAGAAGATCGTATTCAAATCCCAAGTGATCAGCCTGTCGACCAGAATATCCATGATCGTTTCGCTCTCCTGTGGTACCGGCACTATGTTGTTCGGAGCCGCCGATCTGAGGGTAGGCTCATATTTCTGATATTTTTCGCAAGCCATCGTATCCTATCTTCTCAAGCTGACAGTTCATGCGGCTCCCGGAAAAGGTGATCTTGAATGTCGGGTAGCCTTTAGCTATTAAATTGATCTCTCAAAGGCTCGTTCTGGAACCGGACAAAATCGATAACAGGGGATTGCGACCTTTCGATAATATTGTCCAATCTCATTTTATATATTAATGATATACATGCCTATAGTTGCGTATTTTTGTAGCAGTAGTTATTTTAAATTAATTGTAAGAAAAGTAGTTTCTAAACGAAAAATAATCCAGCATAAAAATTTACAAAATCAAAAAACAAATGAATATTAATAATTATTTTTTTATTATTTCCGAAGTCTTCATAATCTAATACTATGCATAGATTTTGCTATAAACCTATGCATTAATTATCAGACAATAAAGAAAAATAATAAAGCAAGTTGGAAGTTTTGATAATATCCACTCATTCGTTAGATTCTTCAAAAGGGAGAGGATATTTTCCTTTAATTATATGAGAAGTTCTTCGTCCAATTTAGTATCTAAAAGTATTTTCTCCTTTATTTCGTTTTCTCTTTCTTTAAGTCTTAACTTTGTTCTGAAAAGTGCAAGTAAAAACCCGTAAACTGCAGGTCCGATAACCAATCCTGTTAATCCCATCGACAGAATAGGCGATACAAATGCGAGTATCGTAATTACTGGATGTACTTCACCTTTTTCCTGAGCAAGTTTAGGTCTCAAATAGTAATCCTGCAGTGTATGTAGGGCAGTACTGAATATCAATATTAGTAAAGCTTTCCTGTAATCATGAAGTAAAGCATAGTATGCTGCCAGAGGCAGGTACACAGTCGGTTGTCCAATCAATGGGCACATTGACAGGATAAATATAAGCAAAGCCCATAGACTAGAATAAGGTATATCTAGCAGATAAAAGCCAAGCAAAGCAATAGCTCCTGCAATAACACTTGAGATAAAGTGCTGTCTGAACAGGCCGGAATAGATAGTATCTAGCTCTTTTAAAAACAAGTGTACCTCTTCTTTATTTTTATCCGGTACAAATTTAAAAATCTGATCAATTAACCTGTTTCCAGTGAGTAGAAGATAATAAGAAAGTATAAGCCCTATTATAAAAGCTATGATATAATATGATAAAGTTGCTGTAAAAAAAATAATTACATTTTTTATTGGTGGAAAATAAGCATCTATTAAATCTGAAATTAATTGGTTAATCTCACTTCCAACGTTAAAAGAAAAAAAAGGAAAATTTGATTCTATAATTTTTATTGTTTCATTCGTACCATTTATAATGAATGCCTGTACACTCTCAGGCGAGTTTAACAAGCTTGAAATCTGAGTAAGAATAAAATAAATTATCCTTATGCCAATTAGAAAAAATAATATTAGTGTTAAAAAAACTGAAGATGCGGCTGCTATTCTTCTGTGTTTTGTTCTATTTTCTAGAAATGTATATAATGGGACAAGTAGGTATGCAACAAAAAAGCTAAAAAGTATTGTAGAAAAAAAGGGTTTTGTTATATACGCTGCTATGACAATAAAAAATATAGTAACAATTATTGAAAATTTACTGAAGTAATCCCAGCTACCCATGTATATAATATGATTCATTTGGGTATATAATTTCTTGTCACCATATTGTAAGGGATCCTGGATTTATTTTGTACTGATATTCTATTTAGTATTCAATTCACTTATCCGAATATAATTATTTTGATTATTATTTAGCCAAATTAGTTCCAGGTGTTCCAGGAGCTCCATAAGCTCTATGATAACAAAAACTCCAGAATTCATAGAGATAACTAAAATGCACCGCTTTTGTTACAAACTCCATGCATTAGTGAAAACAACCGAAGCAGGAGTTTTGTAGGTAAAAAGATTGGCTTTACTTTTTACTTTTTGAAGTGAAAGGAAAGTTAAATTCAGTAAATTTTTTGTTCGTTTTAGGTCGAAGCAAAAAAGATTAGAGACATATAGCATAAGCATAAAGTTAGAACAACGTTACACTCTAAAAATATTAAATATTTTAGGAATTTATATAACTTGTTGTTCTCATCTACTGTTACATAGCAGCGATCTATTCCACGAAAACTGCCCCATGTAACACTTTGCTAAAATCAATTCATTGTAATAAAGGGATGAAATCAAAAGACTTAACTCATAGGTTCAATCTTAAATTTCTTCTATGTTAGATTGTGCACTTAGGAACTTGAATATTTTTTTAGATGAGAACACAATTACCCCACTATTTTCGAAAAATTAACGAATGAACGGATATTAATAAACTTTCCAAACTGGGTTATAATTTTTCTTTGTTGTCTGATAATTAACTATAAATTTATGAGAAAACATATGAATTAAAGATCATACATTAATAAAAATTTTAAAACTATATCACAATATATAAAAATTATAAGTAACAACAATATATAGAATAAATATAATAAATTTAAAACCCCTTTATTTAAATTGGAAAATACTATTATATTTTTTTTCAAAATACTTATTTTTATAAAGCTAAGTACGATGCTGTAAGCACGCTGTTAATATTCAACCGATGCCGTGGAAAAAAGATAAGTTAAGCTTGAAGAAGAAATAATCGCATTTGAAGAACTGATTGAAAGTAGCCTCCAGAATTAAAAGAGCTTAGATATAAGGATCAAGAATCATAGCAATCTGTTAAATAAGAGCATGGATTAAAATTAAATAAATTTTTTCAATTGGATAATGAGCAACCTTGACTTTTATGCCTTACTGTTTTTTATGTACTTTTATTCACAATACTGTTAAAAAGCATAATAATTTATCTTTACCAACATTAGTTTATATAATAAAAAGTAATATTCTCTTATAGGGCATCGAAGATAACTTCTTTTGTTTTCCCAATTAATGTTACCATGCACTCCGTAATCTCAAAAAACAAACTCATTTACTTTTAAGGAACTCCTTCTTTTCAATGAGATGAGAGAAGGAAAAGCATTTCCGAAATTCTTTTCTAGAGATAGATTTTGCTATAAAACCTATGCACAATATATATATCATAGGTGCTAATTCCTGTTTTTTTAGTCAAAGAAAAATGTAATCGAATTGCCAATATATCTATAATTTAAAATTTATATTGAGAGTAAAACATATATATTGCTTAACTGTTTCTAGTTATTGCGTTAGTTATATGCACTTCAAATTTTTGGTATTTATTGAACTTATGCGATGCTTTCTCCAAATTCTGATATTTTGATCAATTCCATCAGAAGTAACGACCTTTGATTTTTCTAATTAATAACAATGGTAAATGAGTTGGAATGAATGATCAATAAACAAAAGTTGTATTTGATAGCCTTAGTTTCAACAGCTTTGGTTTTAATGCAAGTAAGGACGGACCTTTAGGAATTGCAGTCACTCAGATGGGAAAAGTGCATATGTAACAAACTCAGGTTACTACAGTCCCAGACAACACTGTTTCTGTAATTAACACATCCACAAATACTATTACAGCTACTGTGAATGTAGGAAACAGGCCTTATGGAGTTGCAGTCACTCCAGATGGAAAAAAGATATATGTAGCAAATAATGACGATGACAACATTTCTGTAATTGAGGCAGATACAAACATGGTTACAGCCACAGTACGTGTCGGATCCGGCCCTATCGCCTTTGGACAGTTTATAGGAAAAACAGCTCATATAAAGTTTAAAAAAGCAAATACAAACTTAGTGCCTATATATAAGATTAACCTACAGAATTATTCAAAAGCTTGGGAAAATAAAGGAGTCACTTTATTTCTGTCTTGTGATAACCACACGATGAAGCGATAAAAGCATTTGACAAAGCAATTGAAATTAACCCGAAGAATTCAGATGCTTGGTACAATCGTGCATGTTTTTATTCTCTCATCAATAACAAGGATCAATCAATCCTAAATTTAAAAAAAGCTATTCAGTTAGACTCATCACATAAAGAAGAAGCAAAGTAAGCAAATGACTTTGAAAAACTACGGACAGATGAGCAATTTAAAGAATTTGTTAAGTAAAACTAAAAAATTATTGTAATTATTTACGCTTAAGGTGCTCAAAATTTTATAATCATGAAAAACAGAGAAAAAACTTTTATTCCTTTCTTTTTTGTATATTCCATGCTTCATTTTCAAGTTTAAAAACAGTAAAAAATTGTGATACATTATAAATCTATTTTACACTTTTGAGAAAATAATATCCTCTCGATATATACACAGTTTTTTTGTATCAAAATATATGTATTTTCATAATTTTCAGCTGAAATTAGAATATTTTTATGTGATTATGCGGAGAATATATAGTTTTTATTAAGATAGATGTCATGTTGAAAGCTATAAGTTACTACATTTATCTCGCGGAAATAAAAAATATAGAGGATTTCAATAAACTTCGGATTTTATTTCTTAGCAGAAATTTCTAAGATCTTCCCTCAATTTCTCTATTTAATTCCTCTTTTTGGCTTTACTTATTCTCAATTCTTTGATTTTAAAGATAGCTTCCGCTATCTTCAATATACTTTTTTTATTTTCAATGTCCTCAATTGATGGAGATTATAACAAAAAGCCGTACACAACATTTTTAGATTTACTATTTTAACAGTAGTAACAAAAATTCTTCCTGCTTTGAAAATTTCTTTAGTTACTGAATAAATTCCTTCTCATGGGACTCTTTTTGAGCCAATTCCCTTATTTCTTAATAAATCCTTTATTCCCAGAGTATGTCCTTTGACCGCTCTTTTCATTGTTGCATTATACCCTTTCGTTTTTGCTCCAAAGTATCCTCTGTCCCTATAAACCACTTCATTTTCCTCTGTCAAATCTACATACGAATCATGTACTGAAGCAGTTGTTGTTTTGAATCTTCTGATCAGCTCATAATCTCTGTCTATTATATTATGAAGCTTATATCCAAAGTGAGACTTACCTCCCTTCTTTGTCCATGTTCCGTCTCTGCTTCTTCTTGTTTTTGCCTCATCTCTCTCCTTTTGCATGTCCTGGATCTGAATGGATAAAAGTAGCATCGTGAATCATTCCCTGCTTTATCTGTAAACCCAGAGCATCAAGTTGGCTTTGCAACTTTCCCTATATTTTCTTTGAAATTCTCGATAATTCTCTCCCTAAATAGCCATACAGTAGTACTGTCAGGTACGTATTCCGGAAATCCAAGGAATTTCCTAAAAGAAATTCGATCTATACACTGTTTCTCAAGTTCAAAATCAGAGAGCTCATGCCATTGTTGTAAAACAAGCATTTTGAACATCACAATGACATCAGTTTCAGGTCTCCCTTCTGAAACGGTTTTGTTAATATACATAGACTCAAGAATAATACGAAACGTTTTCCAATCAATTAAGAAATCAATTTCAGCAAGCTTATCTCCAACAGATTCAATACGTTTATACTCTTCTTTAAGAGTAAAATCAGTAAGAATTTTCATGAATATACATAAATATTGACAAATTTAAAGTCAACCATGCTCAAGAGCATGGAGGTTATCGAAATTTTCTTTACTTATATTTCTGTCTTCTACAACTATGTGATTGCTGTTCTCAAATATCTAAATTTCAGCAACTCTTCCAGTTTTTTACTTAGAATCTGCAATTAGATTTATCTAGCGGAGTATTTTTTTCATTCAACTGTCTCAAGCTTTTTTATCGAATTCCTCAATTTCTTTGACGGATAAATCACTTCGCAACAAAGGAAAACAATTTTCGGTGTTCCCATAATTGCCAGATCATAGCCCCTCAACTGTATTCAAAAATTATACAAAAACCAAATGATTTTATCAAGCTCAATGCATAATGCGGATTAATGCTCTCGATCCGATATTTGCCTGCTGTTTTTCATATGCTTGCAAGATGACAAAAAAATAGTCATGTGATAAATCTGTGTAACGGATTATAGTAAAAGTCTGTACTTGTTTTCCGTTGATGCATGTACATCTTCTCCAAGTTTCATTTTTTTATTTACCAAATAATCAATTTTTTCTCTTTCCCTCCTTATTGAGCACAGCGTTTGAAGCGTAAGATGATCGGTTTTGCATTCAGGTTATACCTGTTATCAGAATGGTTAATGAATGAATCATAGATCCATCTGCAGAATAAAAATCGAGATCTTCATCCATTTTCTTTAAAGCTTCTAATGGTTGATAAGTTCTGGAGATTAACCAGCAGGTTCTTTTGTAAGAGTCATAAAAATAGGGGGTTCAAACCATTGTAATGTGTGCCTTATCCATTTTACTTTCATAGTGAGGATTGTGATCAGCATGCTTATAGTATCTTGAAGCTTCGAATGGAGTTGAATCAATCTTCGCTTCCTTTTCTGATGGAGTTTGAGAATTTTTTAGCCTACAGCATCATGACCTCATTGATTCCTTCCTCTGCAAGCCTATATTTCACAAAATGAAGAAGTTTCCCAACTGAAGGAAATTTTATCTGGTCATTTCCATCAAAAAGAATCACAGAATAGCCTCTTCCTCTGTTGAGGAATAAACGATTTTATCTTAAGAAAGATTCTTAAAACATTTCACAACAAAGAGTTCTATCATAGAAGAAACACTGTATTTAAAGTGCTAACTTTTGTTGGTGTAAAAAGTACGTTCTACGTGCTTTGCAATATTATCAATGCAGAAAAAGTACAGAATGGGCCCATTGTGGTACTTTCCTTGCTCAGATAATTAGCAAGCGAATCCTCGAAGAGAACTTCCATATATATATTATACTTTCCTCCGCCACGAGAACAGCCAATTTTATTGTATTAAAATTTTTCACTATCGTAGAAATGAAGATGAAGACTGAAGTTAATGAAAAAAAGACTACTTTTTTAAATCAAAATTCTAGTTTGTGAGCCTCGCATAGGTCTACTAAAAATTAAAAAAATATGAAAAGAACTATCACTTCGGGTACATCTGCCGGATGAACGCCTTGTCCATGTCCGAAAGATCCGTATTATTGTTCGTCGCCTTGTGATCCAGGAATAGCTGAGCCGGGAACAGGTACAACATTATCGATTTTGGGTCGAAAAGAGGCGCATATCCCCCCTCGAACGAATATTTCTCGAGGATATTTGGTCTATTTCCTTCTTCTTCCAGTAATTAGGAGGCCCCTCGAAGTAAGCATATTCAGATCACTATCCCAGTTGAATTGCTCGTTGGGACTCTGGTGCTCGTGGATGCAGCCCAACAAGTGCCCGAATTCGGGACGACCACACGCCGCCATTCCGTATCATCGGTCGTCTAGTTGAGCCAGCCAAAGTTCATACTCGGCCGGTCCCTGGGGGACACCCAACGCTTCCACACCTACGGTAGACCACGAACTATACCCCTCCCAAGTACGCGATCCTGACGTCTTCGTCCTGGGTATCCACAAAGGTGATGTTGATGTTTTCATAGTCCATCCATTCGCTGGCCATCTTGATGGTCTTATCATGCTGGACTTCCGAGCCGCCGAGGAAACGGCACTTGAGCGAATGGCCTCCAGGCCACTTTTTCCCAGTGATAATGGCTATCGGTTCGATCCCGATTGGCTGACTCGGTCGAGATCATGGAAGAGCTCGCGCGGTGACTTGAAATCCGTGCCGTGTAATGCGGCTGAGATGTGTGCTTGGTGTATCATTCTGTTGATTGGACGCAGATAGTCTGGTAAGACACGATCGCAACAGATCTTTAGATCTACTGGCTGTTTATTCATAATGTATCCCTACTTTTACTCTCGCTTATAATTTACGAATTCTGGTATTCATTTATATGGTTTCACTTTAGTATTCATTTATACGTTTTCCGTTTATATGTACTGGTAATGTACATGCATACATACATTTAATTTTATCATTGCAATTATTTTAAATTAATTATAAGGAAAATGATTTCTAAACAAAAATTAATTCCTCATAAAATTTTTCACAATCGAAAAATAATTTAATATCAAAATTGCTTTTTATTATTTCCGAAGTTCTTAGAATTAGCATTATGTTTTCCTAAAGAAGCAAGATATATTAATTTTTTAAGCTCTTTGCTATTTAGGATGTAGAATTATACTTTCACTTTAGAAATGAATGTGCAATTTGCATAAGCGTTCAAAAATTTCTTGTGGAAAATCAAGTTTTTATCCGACGCTAATCTCTTTTTATTGATCGCTTTTCAACTGGATTATTATTTCAACCTACATAAACAGCGAAAAAACAAATTTTTGCTCGTGTGACTGTAATCTCGATTATTCAATATCATAAGGATATTCTTGTTATGCCCTCTAGTAAAAGTCCAGTAAATTCAAAAAAGTATTTGAAAAGCGCAGGCAAAAATCTTGAAATATTCATTTTTGCAGTGGAACTAAGATTTCCCAAAAAGGATAAAATAATCGTTTATCAGATTTATTCAATGATCAAGGATACAATCATACATTCAATAAATTTTAATTTAACTATATAGTGTTGAAAATAGCTTTTATCAGGCCTTTAAAATTTAGAAGTTAATCTAAGATTAATCGTATTGCTTTTTAGGGAAAAGTTCAATGTCAAATTCCTGAAGACCTCCTAAAATAATAAAAACATAGCTAATATAAAATTGTTGTTAGATTTTAAAATATTTGATTGAAAAGTAAATTTTGTTCAAAAGCTATTTTCTGTTTAATTGAATTTTATGAAGCCGTAATTTTTGTTCAAAAGTCATTTTCTGCATAATTGAATTTAATTCGATCGTAATTTTTATTCAGAAACTATTTTTTGTATAATTAATTTAAAATAATTAAGAGGGTAATTGAACATTGTATCTATGAACGATCAACCAAAATATTGAGTTTATAGTAATTTACTATAGCATAATATTTCTTTAGGCGCAACAAACTTTGTGGAGATTTTACTTCGGTCGGAGAAAGTACTGGAGGAAACAAAGGATAAAAATTAACTAGTGATATTCTTTTTATCATCACATGGTGTATTATTACCAAAGTTCTTTGCAAAGTTATGAAGCTGCTACAAGATCAAGGTGGAATCAGATGACACGCTATCGCATTACAATTTTCGGACAAACTAAAGAGGCCATGGCTGACTTAGTTCGTAAACACAAAATTCATGTCTTGCGTAACACCGTTCGCAGTAAAGACACTGGTCATGCTGTTGATGCCATCGCGCAGCTGAATGAGATTCAATTGCTCGAAGCTGCTGGTTATTCCATTCAACGTCACGAGGATGTTGATGAAGTTGGCAAAGCCCGTCAGAAAGAAGTAGGGCGAGGCAATCGGTATATTTCGGAGGAGTCTTAATGCCTTACCATAACGTCGAAGAAGTAGAATCTGCTCTCTTGGTTGCGACGTCTGCGCCTTATAGAAACTTCACTGAACTTATCACTCTACCAAATCTTACTTGGGAAACCCGTCAATGCAATGCCATAAAGATTGCAAGCGGTAATAATTCTGGGCGGTCCGGTGTATATTTCCTAGGCGGTGTCCACGCACGTGAGTGGGGAAGCCCGGATATACTTATCTACTTTGTCCAACAGCTTGAGAAAGCCTACTTGAATGAAAAAGGTCTTACATTCGGCAATAAAATTTTTTCTGCCGCTGACATCAAAACCATTGTTAACACACTCGATATAGTTGTTTTCCCCCAAGCCAATCCCGATGGGCGCAACTATAGTATGACTGTAGATCCCATGTGGCGTAAGAACCGTCGCACACTAGCTCCAAATGTAAATACTTGTAATGGTGCCTGTGTCGGTGTCGATATAAACCGTAACTACGATTTTCTCTGCGATTTCCCAAGATATTTTAATCCAATGGCCCCTGTTCAAACTTCTACAGATCCATGTGACTACCAAGTTTATTGTGGGCCTTCAGCTTTCTCTGAACCAGAGACCAAGAACGCCGAGTGGATTTTCGATAACTTCCCCAATATCCGCTTTTTTATCGATTTGCACAGCTATAGCGGGGTTATTCTTTATGGTTGGGGTGACGACGATGATCAGACGACTGATCCAAATATGAATTTTCAAAACCCGAAATACAATGGCCTCCGAGGAATTGTATCTGAAAAACCATACGCTTCAGATTATAAGGAATACATACCATTGGAGGATCGTCGTGTTTCTGTTGACCTCGCCAATACTTTCAGGGATGGAATTAAGGCTGTTAGAGGCACCACCTACACTGTCAAACCGTCTGTAGATCTATATCCGACTTCAGGTACCTCCACTGATTATGCCTACAGCCGTCATTTTGTTAATGGCAATAAAGAGAAAATTTTGGCCTTTACCCTTGAATGGGGTTTAGACTCATTAGAAACTCCGTTCCATCCTCCATACAACGAGATGCAAGAAATTATATATGAGACAACATCTGGCCTGCTTGCTTTTTGCCTCAAAATTTGTAAATAAGAAAATTGCTTGGTCTTGAAAATACGATTAGTATTACGATAAAAGTTTTACCCGCTGCTGTATGGCTTAAATTTTTGGGCATTAAATTTAACAGAGACAAAATCAGGGAGGTTGAAGATTAATTAATAGAGTAGAAAGTGAAAGAGAGCAATTTCTATTGTTGGAATTGCCATCTCTAAAGGCAAAAAGCTTAATCTTAACAGCACTGTGGATATTACCCGCCTTGAGAGCAAAAGGGATTTGATCTTAACAGCACTAACGACGATGAACGTGCCACGATACTCTGAAATTTAGAGATTAATTGTATGAACTACTGTAATGAGAATATTGATGAGAAAAAAATTAAGCAGAGTCATTGGTCGTGTACCACCATTGCTGTTGGAAAAGATGCAACTTTTAATGGCTCGGTTTATAGTGGCTCACTCCGATGACGATGTTGGTGACGAGAGCGTAATCTATGTTCCTGCAGCTGAATTACCCCGATGGGTGCTATGCGCCAGGTCTATTACGACACCACCAGTCTGGGACACAATCCTCGATGCAATGCTACCGAGCTAGGCCGCTATGTAGGAATCTCCAGAGGACCCGGTTATCACACAGAGGATTATCTGGAAAGCAGACCATTAGGGAAAATACCTCAGGTCAGGCATACATACGCTTATTTTGATCACATTTACGGAATTATGAATGAAAAACAACTGATGATTGTGGAATGTACCTGTGGAGCTAAAATTCACCCAGAACCTGAACCCAGAAAAAATATATTATATCCGTCTTAACTTCTCGTATTGCTTTGGAACGTTGCTCCAAAGCAAAAGAAGCAGTTGAACTTCTCGGGGAGTTAATTGAGAAATATGGCCTCTACGGTACTGGGGAAACCTTATTGATTGGAGACCCCGATGAAGTTTGGGTCATGGAGAAGTGCGGATATAAAGACTAAATAGGAAGTAAATTCTCTGAAAACGGAACAGGAGGTATCTGGGTAGCGCAAGGGTTCCAGATGCCGATTTGTTTGTCGCCGCTAATCAGTTCCGCATCCGTGATATTCATAAAGATAAGGACAAGAATTCAGAGGATCTTGATACATTCCTCGAAGCTCTTCGATGTATGTATAAACCAGGGCTGGCTGCAGCTTTCAGCCACTAAGCTAGATTGGGTCTCTACAGTAAGTTGAGGGGAATATAGACATGCTTATTATTCACTTCCCCGAGTCTGGCGAGTGCTGAGCAAGATGGCTCCTAATTTGAAACTATCTACCTGGGTTGAGGATGGTTATACGCACGCTTATCCCTTCTCGGTAAAACCGAGCCAGAAGCTCTCAGTTGCCGATGTGGCAGCGATTTACCGTGATCATTATGACGGGATCGAATTTGATCTGTCTAAAGGACGCGCAGCAGGTCCCTTTAATGACCCCATTCGATATGAAAACAATCCAGACTAAGGTGATTCATTTAATTTAAATACGTACCACATAAAGGGCGCCTGGGAGCGTCCCATTTCTATCGTTCGATGCGGCATACTATGGATAAATCAGGGAAGAACGTTTTTACCGGATCCAATTGGTGGTGTCTCTTGGATTGGACTTGACAGGCCAAAAGCTAACTGTTTGATGCCATTTTATGTTGGCATCAATAAATTGCCAAAATCAATTAAAACAATGGACCTAAGTAAATTAGATCGCAATAGTGCTTGGTGGGTATTCAATTTTGTTGCAAATTATGCTACCATTAAATATTCATACATATGCAGGATATTTACGAAACACAAAAAGAATTGGAAAACGATTCTTATTGTGCTGTGGCCGATTTTGAAAAGGAGCTAAGTAAAAAGGGCAGTAATGATTTAACAGCTTTCTGTGAGAGTAATGCTGAAAAGATAATCTCTAAATGGTGGAATTTATCAGAAATGCTATCTTCAAATACAATAACGGCTTCATTACAACTGAGAATAACATCATGCATGAAGTCGATTATCCCGAAGACTGGCTTAAAGATGTTGGTTACGATGAAGGTCCAATCAGTTATGAAACAAGGGAATAGATGACATTTGTCTCAAAATTGCATTTAATTCTTCAATAGGATATGAATCTAGCCTGATTCGAATTCGATAGCAATTATTTTGGAAGTTTAAATCGGGTTAACCTCTAATAAAATATCATTAGTTGAATGGATGAATTGAGTTTTGTTATATACTGTGAGAGATTGGATAATCTTCAAAAATCGCAATCAGTGCATATGAGAAACAATGTACTTAAGAACCATAATTACTAGGATTGCCCATTCAAATAATTTAAAAATATTTGTAACGGAAGTGGTTGCAGGGTTACTTATTATTTTAGTGTTACTGAAGATGGTTTTAAGAGTGTATTGTAATAATAAAATTTATCCAGAGGAATTCCTGTTACTAAATAGGACTTACGCCATTAGGCACGAAATCATGTGTAATAAATACTGTGATTTAAATTTGAATTTTGAACAGTCAAATGTTTAATGATGATGATTTATCAGTTCAACCGCATGATTCCTATTTATTACGATATTAATAGATGCACAGGTCTTATAGCAAAATCGATGTATGTAAGTATATTCTATTAATCATTATTTTTATTAAATGAAAAAATGAATTTATAAAGTATCGAATTTTTCTTCCTGGTCTTAACCTGAGGATGATATAAAAAAATTCAAAAAAGTAATTAATAATTAAAAAAATACTTAATTACTTTTCATTCTTCTGTTGAGTGTTTACATCCTTCTTTAGAGTTTTTACATTCTTTTGTGCAATTTTCGTGGCAAGGTAAGCAGTCTCTGAAAACATCCATGAAAGATCCACATCCACAGAAGTTATCTTCACATCCACAGACTGGGAACTTTAAGAAATCTACCATCCCGGTACTAGAATCGGTTTTCAATATTACATTTCCAAATCTCGCTGCTCCGGCGGTACTTACTAACATTAAGACCAGAGCTATTGAAAATAAGGCTAGTTTATATGATTTTTGTTTAATTGTCATTTATTTACCCCCTATTATATATGCTTTACTTGTCGTTTGAATCTTATTCATTGTATAAATACAGAGGAAAGATAGGACAAGATTAGTTGTTTTATTAATTTTTAAATATATATAGACTATAGAATTCCTCTTCAGAAATATAAATACCGAAGGAAAATAGAGAAGAATTTTAAAAATACAAAAAAATATATATATATATACATATATATTTATATAGATATATATCAATAAATATATTAATATAATTTTGTTTTCGTCTAGATTTGTGGACATAAGCACAAAATAAATCGATTTATCCATTTTTTTTTTTAATAAATATTTCTTTGCTATTTATAATTTAACCTATATAAAATCTTCAAATTAAGTCTCTCCGCGTTTTCCATACTAAAAACAGCATAAAAAAGATGCAAAGCCAATAGTTAAGAAAATCAGCTATTAAATTCGTCAATTTCAACTACACAAAGAGGATCATTATATTGCTTTACCATGCTGAATCGTTAAAAACTGTTTTTATGGAGTAAGGTTTGAATATGGATAACATTCTTATGAAGGTTTTAAAGGAAAAAAACCATACATTAATACTCCTAATTTTATAATCTTTAATCAAAGTTAATTTTATTCTTAAATTCGGGGATCATTTCCCATCTGATTTAAAGTCGAAATCTTCCATTGCATAATTGTATAAGTGCTATGAGTTTTGAGACAGCCTGCTTAAAAAGAGCACAACCAAGTGGTTGGATAGTTACATAACATTCTCCAAAAATATTTTAAAATTGGGAAACAAAAGTGGAATTCTAAGAAGACGACACCAGCTTGAAAATGTTCATTATTTTCAAGGCAACTACGAAAGAAGCATGCAAGCAAATGAATATATGAGATTTTGAACAGTACCACCATACCCATAACGATGGAGTGAACGTATCCTCTTTCTTTTAGTTGGAATAGCCACAACACAGTTGGTACTTATTTTGATATTTTGGACTACCAAATTTGTTTGTCCGGTGAAATTACTTCAAAAGCAATTTGATATCTTGGATCAATGTCACATTTAAACCCTTGAAGACTATTCATTGATAATTTTATAAAGGGTTAAAAGACTAAATATGGACAACTTTTTTGCCTCAAATTATAAATCAATTGGATAGCCGATAAGGTGAAAAATACTCTATCCGCCTTTACCAGCTAATTGAAAAAAATTATTCGTTTTTTGGAGCTGAGCAAGAAAATGAATTCGTTGATAATTTAGAGGAAAAAGGATATCGAGATTATGCCGATAGAATGAATTAACTGCTACCTCTTTATCTTTTTTTTAAGATTTCAACAGCCAATTCTCTAAGCTTGTATTTCTGGATTTTACCACTTGCTGTAAGAGGATAATTCTCCACAAAGAAAATGTGTTTTGGAACTTTATAGCGAGATATTCGGCTAGAAGCATAATCTCTTATGTCACCTTCGGTCAGGTCTGCACCCCTTTTAAGAATTATGAATGCTCCCACTATTTCTCCATATTTCTTGTCAGGAATACCTACTACCTGAGAATCTTTAACTCCTGGAACTTCATGCAAGAACTCCTCAATCTCTCGGGGATAGATGTTTTCACCTCCTCGAATAATCATATCTTTAATTCGGCCAGTGATCCTATAGTAACCGTTTTCATCGCAGGTTCCGAGGTCTCCACTGTGAAGCCAGCCATCTTCATCGATAATTTCTTTAGTTTCTTCAGGCATCTTATAGTACCCTTTCATTACATTGTACCCACGACAACAAATCTCTCCTACCGTACCTGTGGGCACTGGTTTATTGGCATTCGGGTCAATAACTCTGATCTCTACTCCAGGGAAAGACGTACCTACGGTTTCAGCTCTAAGTTCAACCGGATCATCCACCGTAGTCTGGGTTATACCAGGGGAAGCTTCTGTAAGTCCGTAGACACTAGTAATCTGATAACAGTGCATGTTTATCATGACCCTTTTCATAACTTCCACAGGACATATTGAGCCAGCCATGATCCCGGTTCGGAGGGAAGAAAGGTCGAAAATATCAAACATAGGATGGGTGTACTCGGCGATAAACATCGTAGGCACGCCGTAGAGAGCTGTACACCTTTCTTTCTGAACTGCAGATAGCACTTGGAGAGGGTCGAAAATTTCAAGCATCACAAGCGTTGCTCTGTGAGTTAAGACTGCCATAACCCCAAGTACAATCCCAAAACAGTGGAAAAGAGGAACAGGTAGACAAAGTCGGTCGTTTTGGGTGAACTTCTGACGGTCGCCTATTGAGAAACCATTGTTAAGGATATTCTTGCTGGTCAACATAACCCCTTTCGGAAAACCCGTAGTCCCTGAAGTGTATTGCATATTGATAACATCATCTCCGTGCAAACCTGCTAGTATTTCTCGAAGTTCGTCACTGGAATAGTGACTGCCAAGAAGCATAAGCTCACTGGTACTATACATGCCCCTGTGTTTTTCCTGACCTATATAAATCAAACTCTTCAGGCATGGAAAATTTTTGCTTTTCAGGCGCCCCCTTTCTAAATTTTTGAGCTCAGGGAGCAGTCCGTAGATAATTCTCAGATAATCAACATCCTGGAAACTATCTATAAGAGCCAGTGCCTTCATATTAGATTGCTTGAGGATATATTCGACCTCATAGCTCTTATACGCTGTATTTACAGTAACAAGCACTGCACCGATCTTTGCAGTTGCGAACATAAAAGTAAGCCAGTCCGGAACATTCTTTGCCCAGATCCCGACATGATCTCCTTTTTTAATTCCAATGTTAAGAAGCCCTTTAGCAAGGTTATTAGCTCTTTCGTCGAACTGCCCGTATGTAAAACGCAGGTTTCGGTCCGGATAAACGACAAACTCGTGGTCAGGATCTAAAGCTGCTTGTTTTTCATAGTACTCCCCGAGAGAATTTTTAATAAGATGCATGATTTCAACCTCTCACGTGTATTATCTACCTTTAGAAACTGTCTGTTGTGTCCTTTAGTTATTGAAAACCGTATACTAAGACCCTCTCCACATCTTCCAAAGAATTATAGACATATTCATTCTCCATTTTTTATTAATGGACCAAATACATGATCAAAATGTTGGCTAAGGAGTGAAAATATTTTTAATGCTGTGAAGCTCATTTTGCGGGTGTTATATCATGTACGTTCAAATAGAGCTGAGGAATCGACATTCTTTTCATCAGTATCGATGGCAGGAAAGCAGTGATCTTTCAGAATGTCGCGTATCTTATTAGGAAGCGGCATTGATTTCTTGATCTTGAAATCGTAATAGACTAGTACTGCTTGACCTTTTGCCTTGAGTTCGCCTTCTTGCCAGGCTTCGTGCCCAACAGTAAAGGAACTGGTCCCTATCTTCACGATAAAAGTCCTAATTTCCACGTCAGACCTATAATACATCTGACGAAGAAAATCAAACTCAGTCCTGACGAGGATCAGATGCCATACATCAGGACTAAGATCAAGAGCCGGTGAAAATATACGGAATAAAGGGTTTCTCCCTGTTTCAAACCATATTGGGAGGACAGTATTATTTATATGCCCAAGCCCGTCCATGTCCCCAAATCGCGGACTAACAATTGTACTGAACATTTTTGATTCCCTGTGCTTTGAAATACGATATAGTTTGATATTTTGCAACTCTATAAATTTCAGACATTTTATTTTCAGATCTTAACCTACCCTCTCCAGCTGTGACTTACAAAGGAGTATAAACCACAGCCATAATTTTTGCACCCTCTTCTCCTGCTGCATGTACATCATGCGGAACAATTGAGTCATAGTAAATGCTGTCTCCTGAGTTTAGCCTTTGAACATCTTTCCCATAGAAGATTTCGATTTCCCCTGAAAGGACATAGATGAATTCCTCTCCTTCATGAGAAGAGAGTTTGTGGCTTTCCTTGAGAGAAGGATGTATATCGATGATAAAAGGCTCCATGTGACGATCTGCTTTGTCTGATGCAAGCGAATAAAACTCAAGAGAACTTTTCGTTGGGAATTCTGCCTTGCCAAAAAAGCGTACCACATTTCTAAGTAGCCCTGCCCTAACAATTACAGGTCCACCCAGAGGTATATCATCCAAAAAAGTACCTAACCGGACACCTAGAGCTCTGGCAATCTTCAGAAGAGGTGTTAAAGATGGAGCCAGGGATCCGTTTTCTAGCTGCTTAACCAATTCCACACTGCTTTGACTGGCTTCAGCTAGTTCTTCCAAGCTCATCTCTTGGACTTCTCTAAGCTTCCGTATCTTATTGCCAACATGGTTCTCTTTGGACATTATTATGATCCTCATACCTGATTCTAAGTAGCTGACCCTTAAGAAAAGTATAATATAAAGTCCCTTACTAGCCTTACATGTTTATTTCTTTTGCTCCTCTCTCTTATAAAAAAGATACGTAAAAATTAGTTGAAAAAATAATTGAAAAATAAGAAATTAAGCTTTCATAGAGCTGAAAAGAGAGACTGATAAATTGTCTTTGGTATCTAGACTTCAATCAAACTCGAAGTTGCACTTGATCCCTTCGATATCAAAGCAGAGATTACAAGACACACACCTTGCTTTTGTAGCTTTTCCGGATCTAAGTTTCAAAACAAGATCAGGTTCGCAGATAAATGACCTACTCATGGAGATCATATCAGCAAATCCGTTTTCGAGAAGATGTTCCATAATAGAAAGGGACCTAATGCCACCTACAAGAATTACAGGTATATCCAGAGCCTTTTTTATTGCTTTAGAATATTCTCTAAAATATGCTTCTTTGGTCGGAGAGTTAATAGCTAACTTTATGGTTACCCCACTTGTCTTACATATCCCTCCGCTTACCTCGATTGCACAAACTCCAGCTTTCTCCAAAATTTTTGCAGTCTCAATGGCTTGTGAAATTTCGACTCCTATCTCTTCCCTCTGGGAGTAAGGCCGAAGACCAGCTGTTGCATTCAATTTGACCAGAATTGGAAAATCAGCTCCAACTTGCTTTTTTATGCGTCTGACAATCTCAGTAACTATTCTTGTTCTGTTTTCCACTGAACCCCCCCAGCGATCAGTCCTTCTGTTTGTATATGCGGAGATAAAATCACTTAGAAGAAAACCATGGGCGCAGTGGAGCTGTATACCGTCAAAGCCTGATTTTTTTGCCCTGGAAGCTGCTCTTGTGAAGGCTTCGATTACTTCCAGAATTTCCTGTTCGGTCATTCCCCTCGGCGTAACTGCGGAGTGTATACCTTTTATTTCGGAAGGAGCTATTGGAACCGAGTATTCTTCAGAAGTGGTTGCTTGCCTCCCTGCATGCACTATTTGGAGTATTATCTTACTCCTGTACATATGCACTATTTCAGTTATCTTCTGGTAGGCTTCAATAAAGCGATCTTCATAGATTCCCTGCTGGAAAATATCACTCTGGCCTCCAAGAAGAACATAAGAATAGCCAGTTATAATTAACTTGACTTCATTTTTTGCAAGTGCCTCGTAAAGATCTCCTAGCCTTGGAGTAGGCTTTCCATCCTTTTCAGCCATGAATTCGTGTGTTGCAGATCTCACAAATCTATTCTGGATATCCATGTTACAGATTGTGATAGGATCAAAAATCATGGCAAAAGTAGGGTAAATGAGGGTAAATAATTATCCTTGATCCCTAGAAAAAAAAAATTGCGCTCGAAATAATGTTTCTCTCAGCTTTGACAGGATAGGGGAAGAAAATCTGATCGCGAAATTTCAATTTTTAACTCGATAGGACTCTTAGTATAGTTATAAGCATTAATATATAGTTTTTCTGAAAAAGATTTATTAATAATTTTAAGTTAGAATTTATTTCAGTTTAATATCATAAAATGCAGGACTTAAACTGAAATGACAAAAAGACTTGCATAACATCTTCAGATTCACTCTTAGAACAGTAGTGATAGGAACCTGTTTTCCTTTGAATAGTTTTTCAGTTACTACATAAAGTCGTTACCTAGGAACCTTTTTTGAGCTAATCTTATTTATCCTCGATATTATCTTTTATTCCCAGATATGTATTTTTACTGATTTTCTCAATATTGATTCATAACCTTATGATTTTGCTGCAAAGTATACTCTACATCTGTAAAACAACGTCATTCCTTATCCGATAAATTTACATGAGAATCATGAGGTTAGCAATGGTTGTTTTGAAACTTCGTATCAGCTTATAATTCGGTCTGTTATTCTATGAAGTTTATATTCAAAGTTTGACTAATCCCCCTCTTTTACTCTAATCCTGATTTCTTAATGACTGTGTAAATATACTCCCATTTCACCATAATTTATTTATTATCTGCAGTTCCATAGTTTTATGGGTATTTACAATGAAATGCGAATCTTGTGGATTAGAAAGCAATGAAAAGTATTGCAAAACCTGTGGCGACATACTAGATGAAGTTGTCAGAGCGGTAGGAGAAGAACGCTGGGCAGCAATCGATGATTGTTCATTTATTTATCCACTAGTTCAGCGTGTGGCAAAAGGAGAGCTGGAAGTCCGTGATGTAATTCAAGCTATTGAAGTAGAAGACTGATTTCCGACTTTCCAAACCTCATGATTTGGGCTATGGTCTCAGAGAATGGCTACAAAGAATGTTTCGTGAATGTATTTTCGACAAAGTCAGCTAAAACAGATAACCAGAAGGTCAGATCTGAAATCTGCCGTCTCTCAAACTTTGGTACCTAATGGAGCTGAGTTTGAGACTGGCTTTTGAGCCTAGAATCAAGTAGCAAGATTGAACTGCAAGGATCAATTTTTGGGATTAAACTTGAGGTATTTTGGGATTGAATTTTAGGAGATACTTTATATTAAGCCCTAAAGCTATATTTCTTTAGTCTTAATATTATAGAGAATTTAGATAAACCTTTGATTTCCATATATACATTTATTTAAGCATTATAAATAAACAGCCAAAAATTAGAGTTTATCGAAATCTTCTATAGTTCTGAGCAGTTTCCAGCCATCTAAGGTATGATAATCCATAACAGAAAGACGTATTAGTTTGGATAATCTTAATTGCGGAATGCTCTTAATTTCTGTAGGTATTCAGTATGAGAAGAAAATAATTAAAATTAGAGGAACTCCTGATACTGCAAAAGAGGATGAAAATATGGACATCCAGAACATAAAAGTTTTTAGCAGCGCATTCGAATCCAACCATACTATCCCGAGAAAGTACACTTGCAACGCGGAGAATATAAATCCACCTCTGAAATTCAGAGGTATTCCTGAAAAAGCTGAAAGTTTAGTGCTTATAATGGACGATCCGGATGCTCCCATGAAGATATTTACCCACTGGATTGTCTGGAATATAGTACCTATTGCAAAAATAGATGAAGATAGTATCCCAGGGGTTGAGGGAATAAATGATTTCAGGAAAATAGGGTATGGAGGTCCCTGCCCCCCTTCAGGCACCCACAGGTATTTCTTCAGAGTGTATGCTCTGGATAAGCAACTTGGACTAAAAGCAGGAACAAGCAGAAAAGAGCTTGAAAGCGAGATGATAGGCCACATCATAGCAGAAGGGGAACTTATGGGAAAATACAGTAAAACTTGAGTGTTTAAAAGTTGCGATAGCAACAGAGAAAATATCTGATGAAAAAACATATGAAAATGGCGAAGATTTTTTTAAAAATTCTGGCAAATGCATAGAAACAGCAACTTTGATGCAAAATCTTCCGGTTTTGAAGATGTTTTCTGTTAGGTTACTGGTGTTGTTGCAACTTTTATTGTCTTAGCATAGGATATTTAGAACGACCTATTTCTCCTAGGTATGCACCTTAATGCAGAGCACTCGGGGACTCATATGCTATTTTTAACCAGAGGTCGTCTACTACTCATAAGGTAATGAATACTGTTTTTAGGGCTATAATAATGGCTTTACCTCGTAATGGGCATGTTTGAAACCCTCACAACCACTCGGAAATCTGGATATGCTAATGGTTTATGACACGAATTATCAATGAAAAGATAAAAACTGTAACTAAATGTAAATGAAAGTTATAATGCTTATGCGATCCTATGCTGGATTGTACAACCCATTTTATAATGAAGCGATGAATTAGTGCTTAAAAAAAACAAATTGAGGTGAGAAGGTTAACGTCATAACTTGCCTTAAGTCCGATGTATTCTTAACCCTCCGTATCCCGTGATCAATAATAAATATCTAAACACAAAATAAACTTATGCATTATGACATTTAAATCACAAAAGACGCACGAATAAACTATAAAGGTGGGTGTTCATGCCCACTATTCTTCCAACTTACCGGTTCTTTCTAAAAAACTTTCGTTATTCTTCTCGTATGCAAATTTCCGATAATTTCAGAAAAATAGATCTTTGATTTTTTTTAGACTAGTACTTTTTAACTAATCTTTAATCAATCAGTAAAAATATCCTCAAAATAATCTTCTTCGGCTTCAATAATTACCTTTATCTTAAAGCTTTTCCCGTTGAATTCCAATTTTCTAATTACTCTTTCGGCACAATTTATGAATTCAGATTCTTTTGAGAATTGTTCTATAAGATCCTCAATTTCAAGGATTTCGTTTGCTGTAAGTTTGATCATCTGCCCCTCCAAAGATTTAATTCAGTTTCAACGAATTCTACACATAATTCCCTTATCCAATTCTAACTTTTTATCTGACTAAATTTGTTTTGTATTATTTGTTATAATCCTTTTGCTTTTTAAATAATTAAAGGTTTAATGTTATTAATCTTTCATTTTAACTGCTCATCCTCAATAAAAAGCCTTTTTTTATAGATCCAATTTTCTCTCATTTCTTGAATTAGTCCTCTGACAGTGGCTATGTTATCATGTCCTCTATGATTATATTATTATTATCTACGTTGCCCGTTGTACACATACTTACTTTCGGATCGAGTTTGAATAGCAAATTTATCTATGGAAGAGAGTCCGATTATTTATTTTGGTATGCTAGAATTAGATTGTTTATAGCAGATAATTCAGGTCAAAAAAAATCGAGTCTCTATCCCTACATTGAAAATAATTGCATTAGTATTATCGAAAATTTCTGTGTTATTAAAAAGATCAGCTCTTTTCATGCCTGTCCACTTTAATTTAAAGGCCCAACTCTGCCTACAATTTAACCCCTCAATCCTTGAAGTCGCTGGCAATTCAATTATCTCTGGATAAGTAAAGCTATGGAATTCTTTACAAGACACTCAATCAGATGTTTATCGAAAATCCCTTTACTTGTGATTTACACTCTAAGATACGATCAAAATTATGATATATAGTGAAATTAGATTCTTTGTTTTTGTAGGTTAGGTTTTATGCTACTGATTTCGGAGTTCACCTGCTTGAGATCCAATTGAACATCAGATATATGTAATTTCAAAATAGGCTCAACAGATAAACTCGCAGAACCAATAGTTACAATCTAAGCATAAAACTTGTTAATCAGAACTTTCCGATGTAAAAATCTTAAATCAGCCCATAATGTATGAGCTATTTAAGATTTTTTAAGATTGTAAAGATTAATTTATTGTCAAGGACATATTTATTACGATTCTTCCATACTTGAAGGATTAATTATGATTGAACCCAAATGAGGAGAACGATTCTAATTCAGAAACATTGAAAAAGCAGATCATCGATCTTTTCTGGTTGTCTGTTTTTTCCCTTGTGTTTGGGATAATGATATTCGGAAAGGTATTTGGTCTATTTAAAGGGAACTAAATCGGGAACTTGCTAGATTCCAGACTCTCTGTAATCGGACAAGAGAATTTTCGTCTAATCCTTTTAGTAACTGAACTATAACTACTACTTATGCATCTCTTATCCAGAAGTACACAACAGGATGGGATCTCATGAAGAATACCCATGAAGTGGGAAGGTTTTCCAAAGAGAATATCGACAGGCAAAACTTTCTCAGTACGCCTACATGCTGAAAAAAATATGAAAATCAACGAAAAGATGTGATGTGAAGACCAAATAGGATGTCTAAACAGCTGTTCATGACCATGGCTTGCATCAGTATTATTCACGTCCCTCTTTTAATTTGGATTAGTTACTGTATGAGAAGTCACTGATCTGCCACCAGAGTTTTTTTACACCCTGTGGCAAAAAACTGCTGACTTCAAGCTTATGGCCCTTTTTAGCATTGGATTTACTGGTACCACATCTCCTCCCTTTGTGTTACCCAGTTTATTAGAAGTGATTAAATATTGGGGAGTTCTGAGCAGATCACATGTACGTGGATATCTAGGAAATGGACTATAACCGGCTCAAGGCTTCTGGTTAAATGACACAAACTCGGATTAATCTATAGCGAAATTATTCTAAAAATGGCTGAAGATTAATAAGCACATGATATTGGTTTTGCCAAATATCTGTCATCTCCTTTTGACAGAAACGGATGTTAACTTTGTTACTAAAATCTACTTCATGGTTTTCTGGTCCTGCCACTGCAATTTATTTTTTTGCTTAAGGTCTGCATCTGAGTATACGCTCAGAAACTTTGGTGATCATACAATACGATATTTGGATGAGCAATTTTGAATTTGCGGATCAGCATAAGAGCATCGAACTTTAAGAAATAATAACAAATACATATAATATTTTCCAAACTTATCTGTCCAAATAAACTTCTTGATGCAGGTAAAACTTGCTTAGTTGGACCGAATAATCAACTGTAACGATCCTTACACTGCCATAAATATCAGATAAAAAATAACTTGTATCGGAGTCCTTTAAAATCCGTGTGTGAACTGAAGATTCATAATACTCATTTTTCTAATGATAATAATCTATACTAATTTTTATATTTAGTATCTAAGTGTGATTATAGTTTTTTTTTCATTTGACAAAGTATATTTGCTCATGAGTATGTTATTAGTTGCATTTTTTTCCATACTATTTATTTTAATATTTGGAAAAGATTACTATATCGTTAAATCGAAAATTGCGATAAATAATTTTATTAAGTGCAGAATCATAGTTTTGGTGTCGTAACTCGTAGAGATAACTGAGGATATTAGCCCCAATTAGCCTTATATTAAGAAATTAGTTAAAATCAAATATTTTAGTTTGGTTGATACTTCCCTTTCTTCCGAATTCCTGATTTTTCAACATAGTTTAAAGTAAATAGGTAGTTCTACCATAATCCAAAAATCTAATGTAACTCCCATCACTCCATAGTTCATCACTCAACAAATGTTTTTTAATTGACAGTAATTTTTGAAAGATTTTTCTTTCTGTAACAATTTATTCTCAGCGTAATTCCGAAGAAATAAATTTCCCGCAGTAAAACTGGAAAGTGCACATAATTATCTTCAGTACTTTATTGTATCTAATTCAAAGCAGCATCCCTCATTAATTTCAAAATATGAATATTTCAAATCGTAGATAATATCTTGGTCTTAAAGAATTTGGTTACGATACTTCAAAAAATAACAATTCAATAACTTATTTACAGACACACTGGTCCAAATTAAGTAGTTTCATGTTATGGTTCAAAGGGATAGCTAAAAATATAAATTAGTTAGTTAAAAATTGTTATCTTGTAAGTTTCAATCGCTTTTCAATCTGAGCATATTTTAAAAGAATAGCATCTAACTTTATTAGTGAAAAAACAGATGTTCATTGAAATCCTCTGAACTTTGTAATTGCAACTAAAGCCAATAAAAAATTAAGGGAATTTTTAAAAGTCGCCCGAAAAATGATATAAATACTTCTAATGTCTTTGAATATGAGTTCGAGGGCGAAGGACAAATTTCCTAAATTGTGTCAATATTAGATCAAGAAAAAAATATACCTTGCGTAGGAACTATCTAAACAATTATAATTAGTTATTAGATCTCTAATTTGATTTTAATAATATATTTGATTACCAATTGATGAAAAATAGAAAACATGATCAAACCCTATAATCAAATAAAATCAGCTCACCCAGATTTGCTCAGTGAGTCTTAGTACATAGGAGTATTGGTATTTTTGTCCTCAGCCTTGAATAATTACATTGAATATTAAGTAACAAAAAGTTTTAAGATACGAGCATTTTACAAATAACCAGTTGCAAAGGCACTATTTTTTGTAACACAATATCTAGTGCAAGATATTTTTAATATATTAACATTAGTTCTTGTTGTTGCAGCATGTAGATTGAAATCAGTAATCATTAATATATTCCAAAATATTAAGCTTACGGAATCAAGGCATTATGCAATATTCCGCTAAAATTACTCCTTAAATATTCAATAAAATTTGATTGAGAAAGAAATCCCGAGCTTCGAAACCGAATAATAAATAGATAAGTTCGAATATATACTCAAGAAAAAAAAACTATAAAATAGTTTCGTGGACGATATACATAATTTCGACTCCAGAACTCTAGAATATTTACTTTTTTGGAACCAATTACAAAAAATAAACTCAGATACTATATATTAAGTTTTCTCTTACAAACTATTGAAAAAAATTGTTAAATAATTATAGTCATTCAAAAATATAGCAAATTGGAATTACTGAGATTGCCTTATAGACGTGAGTTGTGGCCACACATCGAATCCGTTCTACGAAAATAATTCTTAACTCTGATTTCATTACTTGTAAAGTACCACGATCCTTCCACGAACCTCTATCAGTGTTGATCTTGTGGCACATGCAATTACTTCAGCAATAGCTTTCAAGTCTTTTCTTTCTTCAGCACTCTTCAGTACCCTTACCTTCACAAGCTTTTTAGCTTTCATCTGCTTATTCAATTCTTCGATTAAAGTATCGGTTACCCCATTTTTTCCTATTTTAAGAACAGGGTCAATTTGGTTCGCTTCAGATTTCAATTGATATAATTTTTTCTTCTCCATTTCCCTTCCTCGAATTGATAATGATAAAACTCTCACTGCCAACAACGAAATACTTCTATTTCTACCAACTAAAATTTTATAACTGCTACGAAGAATCCATTTCCTTCTGTAAACACTTTACAATTGAACCGTATTTTACCTCTATCTCATTTGCACCTTTATTCAAACTTACTGCGACAATGTGGATGAATAAAGTTGATTTCTCGTTCTTCTCTTCAGCTTCTATATCAATGTTTCCTAATAAACTTAGAGGCAATCAGTAAATACTCTTTTCAAAATACATCCAAATTTTTCCGCCATCTTCTCCTAAAAATTTAGCATAAAAATACACGAGACCATCTATAGCACTCGCTCTCATTTCCTCTTTTCTTATAGTTGCAATTATCCCACCAACCAATTGTACACATTTTTTAACTTAGAATATCTCAATTTCAAAAAATTCCACTTTTGAATTTCTCCCACTTTGATATCCATCTCGTCTTTGTATATTCTAACCATTTATAACTATGTGCCGTATAGTTGTGACAATTTCATTTGACAGAGCAATAGTTACCTTTGCATATATACTTGACTTCTTCTTTCGGTTAAAATACTTTTTAAACTTTCCATTTTTCTTCCTGCTGAATTAGCTATCTGCATGTGAGTCCACATTACTACCAAGGATACTCTTTTTATAATCCCCCGTTGTTAAATTCATCGCAGATAATTATATATTTGGAAAAACTCACGCCCTGGAACAAGATTATTTCATTTTGACCATATTTTTTTCTATTCTGGTTCATTATTCTCTAATTTTAAAGAAGCTTCAACTATTCTCAAAATATTTTTTTGTTTCAATATTATCAACTGATAGAGATTATTAAAAAATAATGCACAAAATCTCCAGATTAACTCTTTGTTGCTTTTCTTGTTTTTGCTTCACTTTCTCGGGATTTATCCGCTTTTGTATACTTAGGATTTTGAATGGATAACAATAGAATCCTAAATCGATCCTTCTTTTATTTTCAAACAAACGCAATTAAGTTGCTATGCAACTGTCCCAAATTTAATCTTCTTTATAATCTTTATAATCATCAATAGTTTTTTCCTAAATAACCAGACTGTTACACTGTCTTATACATACTCACGAAAACCAAGAAATATTCTGATAGAAATTCAGTCAATATATTTTTCAAGTTCTAAGTCTGAAAGAACGTGGCATTACTGCAAAACAAGCACATCGAAAATAATGATTAATTCAGCTTCAGATCAGCTAATGAGGCTGTTTTGTTAACAATACATAGATTTAAAAGTGGTGCGAAAAGCTTCTTCCAATTAATTAAGAAATTAATTTCAGCAGTGTGCCTCCAACTGACTGGAGATGTTTGTATTCACTATTAGGTTTCTTTCCATCCCTTTTGCTGTGACTCTTGAGATTTGATTTTTTTATTGACAAATAAAATAAAAAGAAGAATGCTTACTACTGCTACGACGGTTTTGATTTAAGCGAAACTCTAAAAGAGAAATGACCTTCTAGGGAGTTCTTTAATTTTAAGATCCAAGACCCTCAATCTGAGCAACACCTAGGGTTTGAAGCACACAAAAGAATTTCGTCATTTTTCGATAAGCAAAGCGAATCGCTTAAAGCATATTCCATCCTTTAGGTTGAGGTGGTAGAATGCAATTTGGTTATACAAATATTTGAGACAAACTAAATAAATGGAATTAAGAGGCGCAATTTTTCAATTTTTGCATTCTTAAAGACCGTTTTTTTCTTGACAAAAAAATTATTGATCACTTGGTTTAATAACATGAAAAAATACAACTTTTAAAGTATATTGGTTAGAATTGTATGAAAAATAAAAGAAAGTTGAATACAAAAATAGCTAGCAAATGAAAATTAACTATTCGCCTACAAAAATCACTTGATAATACCTATTTTGATACAACAGAAACTTATGATTTCTTACTAATGAGAAAATAAAAGAATTATCATTAGCCTACAGTTAATGGAAATAAACCCAACAAAACCCGTTAATCAATTTTAGTAAAGGTAGCTAAATATATCGTTTTTTAGGTTGAATAATTACTTTCCTGTGAAAGCAAAAGAGTGGAAGGACACATGAAATTTGACATTACGTTTAATTATATAGATGTAGAATTCATTTACCTGTTTAGCAACTATTATTCGTCGAAAGTTAAATTAATTTTAAGCTGCTGTCAAATTGAGAAGATGGATAGCATTCTTGTGTACATCGATGAAAAGTGGCATACATGAAGGTAAAAAACTAAGTAAAAACAATAAATAATTGTAGAAGGTTAAAGTAAAAATATAGAGGACTTCGATAAATCTCTTATATTTCTAGTCCATTACGCATCCTTATAAATATATGAAGAAATTTAGGATTTTATCGAAATTCTCTGTTGTTTAAAGTAAAAAGGCAAAGTAAAAAAGTGATGAAGATAGGTTTGGATAGAAGCAAAATTACGCTTGATATGGATAAGAGTAACTAACAAAAGGGGATCTCAAGAGCATGAAAGAACAACTTGAACAGCGTTTAATTGAACTCAGGAAAGAATACGAAGCCGGGCAAAAAATAGTGGGAGATATAGAGTTAAAGCTTGGAGAACTTGAAAGAAGAAAAAATGGACTGAATGAGACCCTCCTTCGAATTAGTGGAGCAATTGATCTACTCGAAGAGGTATTGGAAAAAAGTGAGGGGGGACACGGGCAACTGATTAAAGCAGTTTTAACTTCCGAAGATACTATAGATGTGCCAAACGTCGTGAGACAGTCCCTTGAGGAGGCCAAGAAAAGTCTGAAAGAAGCAGGACTCACAACAGGAAAGGTGATCGAGCAAAAAGGTATCCTTCCTATAGGTGTCATGGCTGGAGAAATTATCAGACAAGAGCCAAAGCAAGGTACAAAGTTACCAGCAGGTTCAGCTGTAAATCTTGTATTTGCGACAAAGGGTAAGTATCTGCCTACAATTGATAAAAAAATAGTATGTGATTCTTATTCTGGCTGCAGCTGTGAGCAAAGAAGAGAATGAGATTAGGTTTTGTCTAAATCAAAATTGCGCTGGTGCCCCCCGCTGCAGACAACGGGGCATGTTCGCGCTAGTGTTATTGATATAGTTTTTTTTACTGAAAGTCAATTATTTTCGTTTGCTTATATCCTTGCTTCTATCCCTTATCCCCCTGATTCTGAACATAATTTATTATAACATGGAAGTGGTTCGTCTCCAACTATTTCAATATATCCTATCTAGCTCCCTAGTCTTCACCACAAAGCTGTTTTTTAATTTCAGGATATCTTTTGACGGTTATTCTGGCTGTTATTCTTTTAATAATCTGGATCACTATTGATGGAGAAATCTTTGGCTCAGCTCCAACAAAAAGATGTACATGACCACCATCACAGCCAATCACATCAAATTCAAAAAAGTATCATTAACCAACTTCAGAGAATACGTTTTTTAAAAAATTAACTGTGTAATCATTTAAAAGGTTTTTACTGTATTTCAACAAAAAAACCATGTGATATCTAATTTAATAGACACAACGGTTTATATGTCTTAATTTCATTTGCATCAAACGGTGTTTTAAGGATATAAATCAGTTATTTAGCAACAGTTATTGGGGTAGTTTCCACCCCCTGCAAGCTACAGGGCATTCGAATGAAATAAAATGGACGATTGTCTTAGCAACTCGAGAAGATACCCCATTGAATAACCTCAGTTTTTGGTTTTCTTGAGAGTTCAGAGATCCCGATACCTTTGAAGCTCTGCTCGGAAAAATTTCTAATTAATTTTTAAGTCTTTTTAAAGTTTTTTTAAAAATATTCATGTTTAAGCAAATATATGTGAATCTATACTATCCACATTAGAAGCTTCTAACGTTTCTACAGCGATTTAATCCCAACTGAAAACCAGCAGCTTGAGGAATCGAAAAAAAACTGTAAAGCCAGATAAAAGTCTGAAGGATCAAAATTTCGGTTGCTGCTAAGCGGCAAGCATCTGGGCATGTTCTTACTACCGTTATGATATAAGGAGATTATTCAAAACTAAATATTTTAATTTGTTTATTTGCTTCTTACCTGCACTATTTTTCCCTTTTTTCAACATGGTTTTTGATGACATCGGAATTTGTACCATTGATAACAGTTCCCGTAAAACCTACCTCAATCTAAAGTTCACTAATGAATAATATTTTTAATATTAGATTTTCTTTGAAAATTTTTCGTGATGTAATATTCAGTATTATCTGTATTACACCTGGGAGAACATTTCGTCTTCACCAACAAAAAAATGGACGCGATATTATGAGTAACGATCGAATTAAATTCAAGACAGTAATTTTTAAAAATTTCAAAGCAATGATATCTTAAATAATCTAAAATTTCGATAAATTCATAAACTTCGAGATCTTTAGATAGGCTATATAAGTTATTTGTCTAAGTCAAAGGTTTATCTAAATTCTCAATTGATAATACCATTGTCCAAAAAAAATTTTGTAAATATCATACAGCAATTAAAATCTATGCGAGGTTTTATTATATGACCACAATGATTTGGACCCGTAATTCATTTTATAGGACCAAAATAGATTAAAGAGAATTTCGATAAACCTTGGATTTCAACAAAATGTTATATTGGCTTTATAAATAACCATGTATAGATTGAAGTTCATCAAAATCCTCAAAAATATAACTCCGTTAGTTAATGACGGTTCGAGAAAGTTTCCAGCTCAACAGAAAACTGTGGAAATTTCGACTGAATAATTTATGTACTTTATACTACATTAATAATTTATGTAGTTATACAAATGTTCGCTTTATTTGACTGTAAGATACATTGTCAGTCTCTTAGCAACTGTTATCTGTAAGCTGATCCTACTGGTATATTTGGTAAAAAGGGGAATTTAATGGAATCGACACTGAAGTTCGGGGATAAAGTAGCCGTAGCAGATGTGAGAAAACTTCATGATATGGAAGACGTATTGTTTGATAAGGAATGGTTTGAGAAAACAGAGGAGATAAATAAAGATATATATTACATGTTCAGGGGTCTCACTGAAAATGACGATGATCTTGAAGTGATTAAAAGCCATCATCTCAGATATGACATTACTATAATCCCTCCGGGAATGCTAGGGTTAGAATATACTAAAACTGTCGGTCACTACCACCCTAAAGTTCCTGGGGCAGATATTTCTTATCCTGAAATCTACCAAGTACTTGAAGGCTATGCTACTTATCTCCTGCAAAAAGTGGAGCATGAAAATGAGGATGCACTCTTGGATGTTGTAGTAATCACAGCAGAAAAAGGAGATTTAGTGCTTGTACCACCAGAATATGGCCATGTGACCATAAATGCTTCTGAAAATACCCTCAAAATGGCAAACTGGGTTTGCAGCGATTTTTCCTCCATTTATGAGCCCATTAAAAGGCTTTCTGGTGCGTCGTATTTCCTTCTAAAAGATGGCTTTGCCAAAAATCCCCTCTACAGAAATTTTTTACCCATTCGTTATCTTAAACCTCTAGATTGCAGCTGCTTCGGACTGATTTTTGGAGAAAATATATATGCACTCATACATAAAATTGAAAAACTTGAATTTTTGACATCCCCACAAAATTTTTTAATGTATTTAAATGGGATGTTCAGATAAATAAACTTTAGAGATTTTTCCGCTGGTTCCGTTGCAAAAAATCCTTTCTAATGATACAATAGAATAAAAAGAAAACCAAAGATAGCAACTGCTATCTAATTCCTTTAAATGGAAGCATTATGAAGGAGAAATTATCCTATTGAATGTAAGATGGTACTTAAAATATGCATTAAGTTATAGAAATTTAAAGGAAATGATGGCAGAAAGGGGAGTAAAAGTCGACCATACAACAATCATGAGACGGGTACATCAATATTCCCCTGAAATAGAAAAAAAAATAAGAAGATATTTAAGACCAACAAATGATTCGTGGAGAGTTGATGAAACCTATATCAAAGTAAAAGGTAAATGGGAATATTTTTACCGAGCAGTTGACTCAAATGGAGATACAATTGACTTCATGTTAAGTTCAAAACGAAACCGAAAAGCAGCGAAGAGATTTTTTAAAAAAGCTTTAAGTTCTAATCATAATCAAACTCCAAGAGTAATAACCGTTGATAAAATCCAGCTTATCCACCTGCTATAGATAAACTAAAAATTGATAAAATACTATCTAAAAACATAGGCATTCGACAAATCAAGTATTTGAATAACATTATAGAACAAGATCACAGATCTATAAAGAGAATCATTAATCCAATGTTAGGATTTCAGTCTTTTCGATCTGCTAAAGACTTTAAAAGGAATTGAAGCTATAAATATGATCAAAAAAGGACAAGTAATCGATCTAAATTTCTCTGTTCTTAATGAAGTCAAATACATTAATCAATTGTTTGGCATAGTTTTATAATGTTAGTATATTTTCCTTGAATATTTTGTTTTTATTAATTACTTATAGATTTACATATTTTTTTGAAGTTTTTGCAACGGAACCGATGTTGTTGTACATAAATCAACAAGTGAATTTTGTTTCTATTTTATGATTCATTGATAAAGCTTCAACTTGCTATTATTGAAGATATTTTATAGATGTACGAAGATGAGATGGGTACGAAAAAATTCAAAACAGAAAGATTGGGAAAATTAGTATCTTTTTGGTTGATAAACTTATGAAAATCATTTGTTTGATGATCTTATTATGGGAAAAATGGGAGAGATTGCATGAGAAGATAATCTCATTACTTTCGTGCCAAAATTGTACTTTCATGTCAAAATTAATCTGACCTTCAATGACTAATAATAGGTAAATAGGCAGATAAATGCTACATCTGTATATCTGTTTAATGTCAATATTATAAAGCTTTCACTTAGGAGCCCGAGCCAGGAGACGACAAAGTCTCAGAAAATACAGATTAGCAATTATACACAACTTATAATAGGTATAAATACCTTCAATTATTGAGGATTCGAATGCAGAAAAAAGGATACCGTCTTCAGTTTATGTCATCTAGAATAAGGGATCTCATGTACAGGACTACATTTGCTCCTAAGGAAATGGACGGAGACATCATACTTAATCTTTCCATCATTGATAAGAAAGATCTAGATGAAGTCCTTAGAATTTTTAATATGGTGATCTCAAGCGGGCTTTCGGTAACACCTTACGTGAAAATATTTCAAGAGGGTGAGTCGATAGGAGATTTGACCATTGAATTTGGAAAGGTAGGTATCGGGACAGTATGCAGCATAACAATCGACGGTGTACTGCTTAAAGCAGGGATTCCTGTAAATCCAAAACTTGGTGGAGTTGTTCAGATACGGAATGGATGCCCAGTGCGCTTCACTGATGTGCTGACTTATGTAAGCACTACAGTAGACCCACTTGAAATTCTAATGTCACAGGGTATTACATCCGTCTCGGAAATGCTTCGGACAGGTTCAGGCAAGATTCTTGCAAACCTCCGAGAAGCTCCAATGATTGCAAGAGACGCGATCGAAATTTGTCTTTCAGACCTTCTAGATGCGGAGTTCAGTGGAATTCTAGAAGTGGGAGAACCAAATAAAAGAGTTCTAGATGTCCCAATTGAGAGGGATCATCTTGGAATAGTTGTCATTGGAGGGACAAATCCTATGGCTGTTGCACAGGAATATGGAATTTCAATAGATACGAGCGCGATGTCAAGTCTAATTTCATTCAAAGAAATGAGCAGGATTGAAGACGTATCTTAAAGCTTCTTTTATTGATCTATACAAAACCCTTTTATATTTTTACTGAGTCTATTATAATAAATTAAGCCTTTCGAAGTATCTGCCTAAATGATATGTTCACAGTGAAGTTGTCCTTTTTTGTAGCTGTTTCCCTATAAATATATCAAGCTTCTGGGTAAATTCTTCCGTTGTACTTTTAGGGATTGTCGCTCCCGCTGCAATATCATGTCCACCTCCCACTCCTCCAACTTCTGCTGATACCACAGACATGGCTTCTGCAAGATTTACTCCCCTGCGAAGAAGGTCCTGTGTTGCCCTACCTGAGACTTTAACTCCTTCATCGGCTTTTGCAAATGCAATAATCGGAAGGTTTCTGTTCTCAACTATTGTAGAACTCATGCCTGCAATAATTCCTACTATGGTTTCTTTTATCTCCGAACCTGCATCGAAGTACTGAATATTTTCTAGTTGGATAACTCCTTTTTCTTTAACATGCATGAGCCCATTAACAAGGTTCTGCCTATGTTCTGCAAGCAATTTACGGGCAAATTCATATGAATTCTCTCTATTTCCCATGCATACTGAAAGTCCGATTTCCGCATGGTCGTAGCGTGCAGTAGCATTGAGAAGTGTAGAAAATTCTGAAGCATCCCTCATCTCTGTTCCTTCTCTTTCTTTAAGGAGGACGTAAACTTCGCCTATCAGGCGCTCAATCTTGTATGAAGGTATCCCAGATTTGAGGCAGTACTGAATAAGTCCTGAAACAATTTTTTGTTTCTCCGGGGTTTCAAGGTCAATCCAGAGCCTCCAGCGTTCATCCTGGCTGAAGCGAATGTTAAGAGAATGAAGAAATTCAATGCAGGCTTCTTCGTTACCCGTAAGTCCCGGAAGATAAGGGTCTGATGAGTACTGAAACAACTTATAAATTGGGCGTGTTTGCTTTCCGAAGAGCGTCAAATCTTTTTTGAATTGGAGGATGTTCTTTTTCACTCCTGCTTCCAGAATCTCTCTGTTAACCCCAATCAAATGCCCCATTTTCAGATGCTGCATATCCCCTACCGCTCCTACAATGGCGAGGGGTGAGAGATCAGTGTTTTTTCCAATGGCCAAACCCAAAAGATAGGTACTTCCTGAGCCACTCAATTCATAGGAGCCGTTTGCTCCGAAAAGGTGTGGATTGATGTGAAATTGAATATTTCCCTTGGGCTGATGGTGGTCTGATATCACAGCATCGATCCCACGAGATTTTATCAATTCGCACATTCCACTTCCTAGATCAGTAAAGATGACAATTTTATGATTTTCATCGGCTATGCCATCAAGAACCTTTTCATCAAGTTGCTTTACGAAACGTGTTGTATATTCGAACTTTCCCCGCTCAAGGGCTGTACAGATAATTCCCGCAGAAGTCAGCCCATCGGCATCTATGTGGGATACAACATGGACTGATTTCTGCTTTTTGATTTCATCAGCACACTTACTTGCTTCTTTCATAAGTGCCTTCATTGCCACAGACATTATTCTCTCCAAGATTTTTATTTGTCCCAGATTCTTTTCTTTTTATCAGTTTTGCTTATATTCCCAGTTACTTGGGTTGATTCTGTAATCTTTTCCATCTCTTTTGATTTCCGAAAAATTCCGAATTTCTTGTAATGTGAATTTAAGATTCTGAGTAAGATATTTTGTCTTAAGTTCTTCCCAGGGAATTATATATGCTTCCCTACTATGTCCTGTCCCAAGGCGAAGTTCCACCGCAAGAAATCCTCGTCTTCCTGATTTGTTCAGGTAATTTGAAATCCTTTCTATCTGATGGATTCCTTTTTTGTCCACAGTAAAGTGTTGTGAGAAGTAAAGTGCATTTGCTCCTTTTTCCACGGAGATACTTTTACACTCGATTCCCATATATAAGTCGGGATTCAGAGAATCAACGAGAACATCAAGGAACTGGGGAGTAAACCTGTGTTGTTTAAGCCTGTAGGAGACGGCTCTCAGCCCATTTTCTTCAATATATGCATTAAATGAGTTTACAAGCATATGTTCAAACTCAGTCATGAAATCTCGTTTAATGTTTGCTTTATTTTACTTAAGCTTTTTACTTAAACTTGATTTTTCCCGACCAGATAGCTAAAATAGGGATTTTTAGTTCGATTAACATCTCTTTCATGAGGAGGTCAGCAAGAATAGAACAATTAGATATTAGTAGGCACCCAAAAAAATTAAATATGCTCTTGTAGAAACCAGAGAAGAGATTGAGATAATTTTTGAAGGTGATAGAGCATTGGAATATGTTGATCCAATGTTTTTGAGGCCATTCTACTCTGGACTTTTGTTTTTTTTGTTGTGCTTTGAACGATAGAAAAGGTGAAGAAATGCTAAGAACGGTATACAAAATGATTTAGACAGACTTCAGCTGTGGAAATATTGACGATTCAGAGAAAATGCAAGCTCTTATGTGAGGTTTGAAATTTCCGATTTAGTACTTTTAACTTAGATTAGCTCACATCTGATATAATTTCAATGGTACATAAAGAAAAGTAAAACTAGGATGCAATGACAGATCCTGACATAAAAATAAGATTTATCCAGAAACTAAAAGGCTGAAGCTTTGACTTTTTGAAATGATTACACGGCTTTTATTAAGAGATTGATCCAAAGCCCGGAAAATATTACCATAAACTAGAACAGGAGCTCAACGACTTTCTGAAAGACTGGTTTAAAAATATGACTGAGATATAAGGTAATTAATTTGCAGCAGACCAGAAAGAATGGAAGGATAATCTAGTAAAAACATTTTAGGGCTGGTTGAGAGTAACAAAGATATAGTGGTGTATAATTTGAGCTTAGAATTAAAGGATTCATATTTTTGCGCTTATTTTGGATACGCCATATCAGGTGATTTATTCAAAACCATCTCGTAATCTTCAATCCGCATTTCTCTCAGATATTCCCCGAGATTGAAGTAACGATTAGTTATAATATAAGGAAATGCATTTGGATCTTTCGAAATATTCTCAACAACGTAAAGATAGGAATCTTCACGTAACTGATACGCTATTTCCTCTTCGTTCTTCAGCGATCTTATTGATTCTACTTCTATTACCCCGTAGATTTGATCAAATTTCGTACCCGTTTCCTGATCACCTGCTTTTTCTACGATTTATCTGACTTTCTTGATAGTTTGTATTTGCTTGTCTTCTCTATCACTGAATAGTTACGCTAACCTGTCCTCATCTCCCATTTGGTGCCTCTTTTTTAGATAAGTTTGCCTTTAATTGACTACTCTTAAAAATTCGGTTAAAAAGATATATACATATTTTTTTAATAGGTAAAAATATGATAAATAAGCAATTGAATAAAAAAAGTTGTAGGTGCTAAATTGAGCTTAAACACCTCCACTTTATTAATTAATGCACAATTCGAACAGAAAAGAAATCTAGTGGGCCCGCTGAGATTCGAACTCAGGACCTCCGCCGTGTGAAGGCGACGTCATAACCACCTAGACCACGAGCCCTTATTGCCTATATATAATTCTATGAAACAGCAGCATACTATGGTATTTATTGGGTATAAGTTTATCGGCTATTTTTGGGAAATCTGAAAAATTATTATCTATGTTTTCCGACAATGTGTCGATGTTCGACAAAATCATTAATATGTAAATTGGCCAGTTTGGAAATCTACGAATCAGGAAACTCAAAATAACTAAATATTTTAAAAATTTTATTGTCAAGAAACTGTTTATAATAAATAATAAAATACTTCTCAAGTTTCAAGTTTATTGATATTGTTTTACTTTGTTGCCGGTAATCCTATGAACGGCCTCAATAAAATCGAATTCTTATAATACTTTTATAGCATTGCTAGCCTCATGGAATTCTCACGAATTCTTATCATCGTTATCTGTTTATTATTAATGACTGTAGCAGCTGGCTGCAGTGATCCAAAAATGAATACTCCAGGAAAAGTGCCTACAGAAAAAACAGCAGCTTCCGAGCAGACGACACAGTCAACTGAACAACTCATACCAACACCGACAGCTGGGCAGCCGAATTCTAAAATAACAAGTCAAAATAACGAGCTCCAATCTGCAGTTGTGAACCTTACAGTTCACTTCCTCGATGTCGGACAAGGAGATTCTATTTTACTTGAACACGGTAATGACACAATGCTCATTGATTCTGGTGAAATAGACAAAGGGGACGATGTAGCCACATATATAAAGAACGAAGGTATCAAGTCGCTTGATTACGTTGTTGCTACGCACCCTCACAGCGACCACATAGGAGGGATGTACGCTATTCTTAATGATTTCCCGATAAAGCATTTTGTAGATAGCGGCTACACTTATTCCTCCAAAACTTATGAGAATATACTGACAACAATCGATAAGAAGAATATCCCATTTGAGACTCCAAAGAGAGGGGACAAAATAAACTTCACATCCGATATCGATGTCCAAGTTCTGAATCCGGGGAGTACATACTTTGCAGATGACGTCAACCAGAACTCGGTTGTGCTAAAAATTACTGATGGAAAAGTGACTTTTTTACTGATGGGTGACGCGGGGATTGAAGCAGAAAATGAGATAATGAAAGATGGCTACAATGTAGATGCTGATGTCCTGAAAGTCGGGCACCATGGCAGCAGAACGGCAAGTGTAGCTTCTTTTATAAGTGCAGTGAGTCCTGAGATAAGCGTTATAGAAGTTGGTGCAGGAAATGACTATGGACATCCGTATCAAAAGACTCTTGATAGATTGCAGAAGGTTTCAAAGGTATATCGAACCGATTTGGACGGCACAATCACGGTAACAACTGATGGATCTTCCTATTCAGTGAGCGTGGAGAAGTGATTGCATGGAACGCTTCAAAGTTACTATCGATAGAATTGAAGAAAATATTGCAGTATTGCTAGTAAGGGACGAAGAAAAAATCAAAATAAATATCCCTCTAATTTTATTGCCTTCTGGAAGCAAGGAAGGCGACATTTTAGATGTTGCCATTACTAGGGACTTGCAAGAAACAGAGGCTGCAAAAAAAAGAGTTTCAGCACTACTTGAAAAACTTAAAAACAAGAATTGAGACTAATGAGAGTGACGGGACGAGACCGCTCAGATCGGGCTTGAGATGGGAATATACAGTTCGTTCTCGATTAACCAAATTTTTTCATAGGTAGATACAGTTTTGAGTGCATATTTGCGAATTTAAAAGTAGTACAACTTAGAGTGGATATATTTTTTAAATCTTATACGTGTTAATTTTTACACGAGATTGTAACGCCAATTTTTGACTGTCTCAGAAATACAAAAAAATATCAAAAATGATAATTTCACCATGATTTTATCGATTCAACTTGCAACTCCCACATCTTGCTATTCTTCCGAAAAATCGAGAAGATATAATTTTTTACAGTAAGTAAACTATATAAGTAGAGTTAGCTTAGGCGCAAACCGAGTTTGGAATATCACATCCTGACGATATATGCTAAGAATTATAACTGAAAATAACGTTCTTTGAGATATATGATGGTTACGTAAAGATAAGGTGATTTAATGAAGATGGTACAAGCAATAATACGGGCAGAAAGAATGGATAATGTAAAAAAAGCGCTTGAAGAAAAGGATTTTATAGCTATGAGCATTTTTGAGATAACTGGGAGAGGGGAACAGAAAGGTATAACCTTAGAGCATAGAGGAAAAAAAGTTGAAGTTGATACATTGCCTAAAGTCATGATCGAAATGGTGGTAAAAGACCAAGATGTCGATACTATTATCTCGACAATACGAGCTGCTGGGAGAACAGGAAAGGTAGGTGATGGTAAAATATTTGTCTTACCGGTAGAAATGGTGGCAAAAGTCAGAACTGATGAAATTTGGAAATGAGTTATTAAGCAAAAAAAATTTTTGAGGATAGTATCCTCTATAAGCTAATGGCTGTAGGTGAAGTTTACGAGCATCCGGGACCATATAAGCTTTAAGTTAAAAATAGAAGCGTTTTAAGTCTGGAGGGTCGGAAATTCATTTCTTATCTGCTGAGAAGCAGGCAGAAGCAGTTGATAGTTATTATTCTCCGAAGACCTACACTGAGGAAGAGGAAGAAAAGACTAGAGGGAAAATCATGGAGAAAATTGACTGGATGGGAGGCCTTGAAGAGTTAGAAAACAGACTTATTCGAGGCTGTATAGCTTTAGGTATTGAATCATCAGATTTAACGCCTAAACCCTAAAAAAACCAGAAAAATAAAGGTCAATTTTCTTTTTTTACTTGTGTCTATTGATGAGGGTTTTTGAATAAAATAGGATTAATGATTTCATTATTGACTCTTTATTTTCTTCAAAAAAAAAGGGTTTTTATACTGTGAAGTCTTTGGTGATGAGCATTTTATAGAGACTAAAGAAACTAAGCCTTTTAAAATTCTCCGATAATTTGCAGCACGATTTTTCTAACCTTTTCAACCCTATCAAAGTTTATGTATACAATCTGCTGCCATGCCCCTAGCGTCATTCTTTTTTCAACAAAAGGGACCGTAAGACTAGGGCCTATGAGTAGCGCTCTTAAATGAGATCCTCCATTGAAATCTCCCCAAGTCTTATGATGATGATAATCCTTATCCAGAGGGATTAGCTTATCAAGAATCTCCGAAACGTCTATTGAAAGATTTAGCTCGAATTCCATTGTGGTTATCGCTCCGGTTGACCCGACGCAGAATACAGTAACTGTCCCACTTCTTATATTCGAGTTTTTAACCTCTTTTGATATCATTTCAGTAATATCAACAATTCCACAGTCTTCTTTTCCAGCGACTGAAATTTCTCGTGTTTCTATAGGCATGAAACGATAATTAGCATGTCAGATTTATATATCCTTCAGTCTCTGAAAAACCCTTTGAGTTAGATGAATAAAAGAATTGATTCCTTGATTTAGGAGGCCAGAGATATTAAAATAATTAATAAAGTAGACTCTTTTATATGTATTATTATATTTTGAAAATTAGATGAGAAGAAGGGAGTTTGAAGTTTGTTTTCTACCAGGCCTCAACCCATATTTTTAGCCCAACCTTTTTGTTAACGATTAAGGCATGAATAAACAGGGGTAATCACAATGGAGGATCTCATTTGAGAGCATGGTTCATCGACCTAAGTTTTATAGTCCAACTTATTGAAAAAATTGACGCTTAGAACATGGCGGCAGATCGCATGTTAAACTTTGATAAAATTGAAAAGACAAGAAAAATCATGCTACAGATTATTGGGGAATTATAAAAGAAATTTGTAGCGAAAAAAAGACACAGAGATAATCATATTTAACAGGACTTTCAATACGCAGCCTCGTTAGTAGTTGGAGACAAACTCTACGAAATTTATTCTTTAATTGATTGAAACCATGTCATATCATTTTCGATGTCCGTATATTTTAACAAAATCATTTTCTGAGGACACCTGAAGCTAAAGTAATCATGATGTTTAAAATGCTTTTTGCAGTACTGGCATGGTCTTCAGACCTTGAACTTGAAGAGTTATGCATTTATCGAATTTCTTTCAGGAATTTTTTTTTCACTGCTACTCAAAGAGCGATTCTAAAGATTTTAGGCATGGCTTTGTTATAATCTCTATCAGTTGATGATTTTGAAAATAAAAGAAGTATTTTAAGGATAGAGTAAGTTGTCTTTAAAATCAAAGAACGATGAACTAGAATAGAAAATGAAAACCAAGTACAGAAATTAGCAGGAAAAGTAGACATGATTTCTGCGAAGAAAAAAAATTCGACATAAATCGAAATACTCCATAATTCAAATATTATCAGCTCAGAAATTTTTATTTTTTTATTTTTGATCTTATATTGTTGATTGCAGATCACAGACAATTTACAGAAGGCGTTGCTGAATGAAATTAAAGTTTCTCTGGTGCACCGTGCTGCAAGCAACGTATAGATTTCTTCACAGCTCCAGCTATTAAGGAATTATCCAAAATCAAATATTTTCATGTACTTATATGCATTTTTGCTCCCTGGTTTCCTATATTTTCAAAATCTTTTTTAATTACATCGGAAGCAGTACTATCATCCAAAGTTTCAATGTAACTTCCATCAATCCAAAGTTCAATATCCCACAACTTTTTTTAATCTCAGCATATTCCTTAAGATTTTTATGATACTTCTTATAGTTTTCTATTACACTTGAAGTAAAATATTTTGGTTAGTACCGATGAAGAGATATACATTATCTCCACTATTATCGATTGATTAGACTCAAAAAAGCTTTTTACAATTTAAAAACATATAAATTTTAAATAATTGATTAGATCACTTTCTCAAAGAAGTTTTTTTTACATATTTCATCCAAAAGTAAATGGTATCTTGTTTTAAGGTTCAATAGTTCAAATGACGTGGTCCCAATTTTATGTACAAAAATATTCAAATTTCAATCAGTTAGTCGATAACAATTTTCTAGGATTTTTCCATTTCAGTAGAAGTAGCTGGATATTCTACTGGAATAAAATTTTAAGAATTTTTTAAAAATTACAGTTTGTCCCATCGGATAAATTTATAATACCAACGATTGTACATAATCCAGAGAATAAAGACGGTAGATAGCAGTGTCTATACCAGATGTGGAGTCATTTTTATTTATCATAATAAACGGCTTCATTAATTTATAAATTTTTTTGAAATTTTTCTGATTTTTAGAATTATTTCGAAACCTAGATATTCAAAAATTCTGAATTTAGACAAAAATTTATTAAGCCCCCACGAATGGTTTAATATGAAAGAACTGACTTGAGCCTGAGCATATATAGTCTGACTAAAAAAACTTTTTGCTATACATGGGATCGCAAAAATCTATTATTGCAATGCAAGCCCAGAAAATGATCAAAATTCTCGAAAAAGATTCGACATTTGCAGATATGCACATGTGTGCAATTTGTTTGCTTATTTGACCACCACTACCCATTGAAAGTTGGATTACTTTTTAATCTATCGTCATATTGAGAAAATCGATGACATTCTTGTGTAAATCTGCGGAAATGAGTGTGTTAATAACTTTGTATTTCATCACAGCTATTTAATCCTTAATCTGGTAAAGTTCTGGATAACTCCAAAAAATAGTTGTGGGAAAAAGGATATGAAAAAGCAATTTTTATGTTCACTGTTTGTAACTAAAGGAGCTTTTACACTAATATGTATATTTTCATTGCTGAGCCTTGCTTCAGCTTCTGTTGCTTCATATGAGGATTCATTAACTGGATGTTTTCACAAAGAAAATAAATACTCATTTCAAGCTCTTTTGACAGAAGCCATCGAAATCCCGTCTTTGCTTTTTGGGCAGGAGATTTCATTCCCCTCTACCGAAAACAGAGACGAGGTAAATAGACACCTTGAAAAACTGAGCCCGTTCCTTCTTATAGCAGCGGGCATACTTGCAGGTTTCAATCCCTGCCTACTTGCAGTAATTGCTTTTTTGGCATCTGTCACTCTTGCTCAGCAGCAAGGAGGAAGAAAAGAGATGCTCAAAATTACCTTAGGTTTTTCTACAGGAATTTTGACCATACATATGTTTATAGGGCTAAGTGTACTTTCGGCTGTCAACATGATGCCTGAAATCCAGGAAAGTTTCACTTCAGTTACAATTATGCTAACAGCTCTCCTCGGCTTCTGGCATATTTTTGATGCATATTGGCTAAAAAGGCATTCCAGATCAACATTCAAGACTCCAGATTTCCTGAAGAACTTTATGAGTGGAATGGGGAAAAAAAAATTGCTGTTGTTATCCTTCCTTTCAGGAGGCATATACTTCATAGTCAAAGCTCCTTGTTTAGGAGCTATTTACCTATCTGTCCTGAGCATACTCGCATCAAAAACCGATACAATGGAAGGAATAGCATATGCTGGACTTTACAACCTTGGCCTTCTGCTTCCTATTGTGTCTCTCGGACTCTTGCTTTCCTTTGGGCTAAGCCCAAACAAGGTCACTGAATTCAGGGAAAAAAGGCGAGTGGGAATAAGGTTGACGACAGGAGTCATACTTATTACCCTTGCTCTAATGATGCAGCTTAGAATTATCTGACAAAAATTGAAGTTTTAATAAAGGTCTGAATTACAGCCTGCGCAGTAAAAATTAATGCTTTAAGAGCTTAGAAAAATGTATATCCTGAATAAAAATCTATTTTCCCAAACTTTTGAAATGTCAATTTTTACTGCAAGGACTTTATTATACTTTGGGATCAGAACTCAGATTCAGGACTCTTCTCAAGTTCTTCAGAGTGGGACGAAAGGCGCTTTTCTTCAATCATCTTCAGAAGCCTGTCTAGTACCTCTTTTATTCCATCTCCGGTAATTGTGGAAATGTTCAACGATACTTCATCTATCTTTCTGAACTCCGGCTTATCAGCCTTGTTTGCAACAACAAGCAAGGGAAGGTTAAAATTTTTTTTAATTTCCGTAAGCAGATTTTTTTGGTCCTCAATCACGTATCCACAGCTTTCACTGGGGTCAATCATGAACATTACAACCGCGTCAAGGAACTGTATTGCAGTTATTGCCTGATGTTCGATGTTGTTTCTGTCAGACATAGGCCGGTCAAGAAGGCCAGGTGTATCCATAACTTGATACCGTACACCTTCCCAGCTAAAATGTCCGATTCCTACTCCTTTTGTTGTGAAGGGATAGGGAGCTATTTTTGGGCGTGCACCAGTAATTTTTGCTACAAAACTTGACTTCCCTACATTCGGGTATCCAGCGATTACAATCGTGGGTTCATCCCTTACATCCGGAAGTTTCCGTAATATGTTTCTAGCTTCGTTGAGAAAAAGAAGATCTTTGTTGATCGATTTAATAATGGATGCAACCCTTCCCAAAGCCTCTTTTCGAACAGGCTCTGGAATGTCTGAATCCCGCATTTTTACCACGTAAAACCTTGCAACCTCATGAATTTTCTTACTAGCCCAGTCCAAGGATGCGAGAGACATCTTGAGCTTTTCGATGCCTACTAGAATATCAGTAAGTTTATAGTAAAATTTGGGTAATTGATCAAAACTCGGAAACCATCTAACTATATTTGCAAGATTATCTGTAAAGATGTTTGCAGCTGTCAATATCATGGCCTCGTTGGCCCTTAACCGATCATACTTATTCTCACTATTTTTCATGGACATCGCTTTAGCTGCTCGTTTAAAAGCTTTATTAATTAACTCTTCGGAAGTGGGAACGGTGTGAATTTTTTCGAATATAATCATAGTCTAACACTCTGAGTTCTAGTTGAGCTATATAATTAATTTTTCTGACCAAGAGTTTTATCAAAACAAAAAGTGCGGGCAAAAGTTTCGCAAAAATTTATGAGAGCGATTTACTGAATGCAAATTTAAAGATTTCTTATAATTAACTTATTTTTTTAATGATTGCATTCAATTGGCATTGGAATTAATTCAAAATTTTGAAAATCTCATCAGGTCTTAAACGTTCTCCAAATTTATTACTAAGTTTTAAATTTGTTACTAAAAATTCTCATAATAAACTTAACACCTGACATAAAACTAGCTGGATACTCAAAGCACAACCGGACTCTTTTTATATTTGCAGTAGTAAGTTATAATATGAATTATAATAATTAATTATGTTAAATATATACGGTAGTATACATTTATCGATGTAAAGGTGTTATACACCATCCTGATAAAAGTATATGAAATTGATGGTGGAAGTATGGAACTCACTCAGATTCAAAAAGATATTATTATTGCATTAATCAATTTGCAAAGACAAAAGAATAGAGCAATAAAGGGAGAAGAAATCGCCGAGGTAATTCAGCGCAACCCGGGAACCGTTCGTAATCAGATGCAGCTGTTGAAAGCTCTGGGACTAGTGGAAGGGGTCCCTGGACCAAAAGGAGGTTACAAACCTACAGGGTCAGCATATAGCGCCTTACGCATTCAACAACTTAAGAACGAATCAGTGGTTCCACTATACAGAAACACTACAATAGTTGATGGGGCAACAGCTGCTGAAATCAGTTTTACGACCGTCAGAAATCCAGATGCCTGTAGCGGAGTAGTACGCGTACTGGGAAACATAAAAGACTTTATGGTAGATGATAAGATTCAAGTAGGTCCTACGCCTGTAAACCGTCTGATAGTTCGCGGAGAAGTGACAGGACGAGACGATAACAGTAACTCAATTCTTTTCAATATTACCGAAATGATATCTTTTCCAAAAAAACACGTTAAACACTACATGCAATACCCACCTTTACTTGTTAACATGAATGCTAGTATTCAGGAAGCAACAAGGCTTTTCATAAGGAACAACGTTCATGGAGCACCTGTCGAAGACAAGGGAAAAATTATAGGGATAATTACCTATACAGATATTGCCCATGCCATTGCTCAAGGAAAACCGAACGTAAAAGTCAAAGACATCATGACAACCGAACTTATCACAGTTGATGGGGACCTGCAACTCTATGATGTCGTAAAACTCTTCCACAAGTATAATGTAGGAAAACTTATTGTAACAATAAATGGTATTCCAAAAGGAACCCTGTCAAAAACTGATGTCTTGAACGAGCTTGCAATCAACTGAGAATATAACAAATTTTGATGGATCTATGATTCTTAACGAATCATATCTATATTATTTATAAAAATATATTAAAACTTGGAATTTATTGAAATCATTTAAAGTTTCGTAGTTTATTAAAGATTGGAAAAGTCTCAAGAAAGGCATATAAAAATGATTATTCCTTAAAAGTATTTTCTTATTTGCACATACACTTATACTTAGAAAATTCTCAAAACCTTCAGTCTCTTTTCATGCTTTCATGTCTGGCAGTCATCTCAGCTGCAATTTCATCAAGAGTAATATTATTCGCAGCGAGCAATACCAGGAGATGGAAGATCAGATCCGAAATTTCCGAAATGATCTCTGTGTGGTCTTCATTCCTGACCGCAAGAATGGTTTCAATCGATTCTTCCCCTACCTTTTCAAGAATCTTGTTCATACCCTTTTGATTGTTCAAAAGCTTGCAGACATATGAACACTCATCATAGTTCTGTTTCCGATCCAATATTATTTCATATACCCTACTTAAAATTGACAAATCAGCATTCTGCATCCAAACACCTTTTTATTTAAGCATACGAGGAAATATCCAAAAGTAAACAGAACGTTTTTCAAACCTTCCTAGGATCAGTTATTTCTCCTGTGAGGGCTGATGCACCTGCAGTTGCAGGGGAAGAGAGATATACAAAGGACTCGGCACTTCCTTCTCTCCCCCTAAAGTTACGGTTTGAAGTTGCAAGACCCACTTCCCCAGCGCCAAGTAGACCAAAAGAGCCACCCATACATGGCCCACAGCAAGGGGATTCTACAATTGCACCAGCGTTCATAAGCTTTTCGAGATATCCTGCCCTTAACATTTTCATGTACTCTGTCCTTGAAGCGGGGACGACTATGAGGCGTACACCCTTTGCTATAGGCTCATCGCCAATGATATCTGCCATAATCTTAATATCTTCGAACCTGCCGTTAGTACAAGAACCCATAAAGATCTGATCAATTTTTGTGCCCTCGACGTCAGTTACAGGTTTTACGTTATCCACACTATGGGGGCAAGCTACCTGGGGTTCCAGATCTGATATATCATAGTGCCGGAAGGCGGCATATTCAGCATTTTCGTCGGATTTCCAGTATGGATCAAATTCGTAATATAAAATCCGCTCTTTAAGGTAAGCTGTAGTCACTTCATCAGCTTCAATGATTCCTGCTTTTCCTCCCATCTCAATTGCCATATTAGACATAGTCATGCGTTCAGGAATTGAGAGAGAACGGATTGTTGGACCCGCAAACTCAGCTGCCATATACCTGGCTCCCTCTGCACCAATATTACCTATCAGATAGAGGATTAGATCTTTTGAGTAAACGCGCCTTGGTAAAGTGCCTTCCACTTCAAAATGAAATGTTTGCGGTACCCTGAACCAAAGTTTGCCTGTGGCAAGAACAGCCGCCATATCAGTAGACCCGATGCCTGTGGAAAATGCCCCTAAAGCTCCATAAGCACAAGTATGTGAATCTGAGCCCACTATCAGATCTCCTGGCAAGACGTGCCCTTTTTCTGGAAGAACCTGATGGCATACTCCCTCGTATACATCATAATTTAAAATTTTTTGTTCTTCAGCAAATTCTCTTAACATTATGTGGTTTGCTGTGGCGTTGATAGAATCCGCAGGAACCTGGTGGTCGAATATTATCACTATCTTCTTGGGGTCCCATACTTTCTTCTCTTCTTTGTCGTTCATTATTTCATAAAATCCCTTAACTGCCAGAGGACCTGTAATGTCGTGCATCATAGCGAGGTCTACATTGGCCAACACGAAATCCCCGGCTTTTACTGGATTTCCGGCGGCTTTCGAGAAAATTTTTTCGGAAACTGTCATCGGCCAATTTTCATTACCAGATATTTCGCCCATAAGGATTAACTGGCTCGTTATATTAAATAAATCTAATTGATGGTTCAGAATGCATAAATCAAAATATAGGTGTTTCTCAAAATTGCGAGCAACTGAGTATTTTTTTTCGCCATCACTTGGATCTAAAGTAATTATTTAAAATTAAATATTTTCACTAAGTTTTGTGCTTTTTTTATCCAATTTCCCTTAATTTTCGATATATTACTTATGACATCGGAAGTTGACATCACTATAATTTCCAATGATTCTCCATCACTCCAAAGTTTGCCACTCTATATTTTTTTTAATCTGTCTTGCTCTTTAAAAATTTATCTACTCTGACACTTCTAAGAGCCTGCAATCTTGAGGGAAAATATTTTGGTCAGAATCAGCGCAAAGATGTAAACGAACTCTGTAAGCATGAATTGATCAAACTCAAAAAAGTATTTTCTGCCAATTTAAAGTAATGATGATAACAAATAATTTTTATTTAATAGTCTAAGAAATTCATGAGATTTCATCGAAAAAAAATTATTTGATATCTTATTTTATAGAAACTAGTATATTTACCTACATTGTTTACAATAATCATTTACCAGTGATTAGAAATTAATTGCTGTTTCTCCTGTAAAATAATAACTATGTTATTTATTTTGTGACCTTTTTAGATGTCACAGCAGATGTATGAAAGAGCTGTAATTTTCTGAATTCTATACATAAATATTGATTTATTACCTTGGTAAAATTGTCACTGCTAGCACATTTTGTATTTAAAGGAAGATGCCCCCCCAAGTCTCCAAAGCAAGTTCAAATTCATTGTAGCTACAACTTTTTATATTGACCAGCTTGACTATTTATACTATTGCCTCCGAAGATCCAAATTTTGTTCAAAGCACCTTTCATTTTCAATAGCTTAGTTTTTCCTAATATAAGACTTGCTTGATCAAAGATTCAGTATTCCAATCCTAAAATGACATCAACTCGCTTAGTATCTAGTCCTTTTCGTCTAACTTATGGCCACCGTTTAAAAGAGTAATAGCTGCTGAAATAAACAAGGATCCGCCACTGATAGGCTCAAGGCAAGGTTATCATACGATGGTATTGGAAAAAGGAGAAACTGGCTACAACAAAATAGATCCTAGCGTCGCTAATTAAATTGTATTTTAAAAAAAGCAGGATGTATCGGTGGAATTAGAGGTTTGTACAGCACATTTAGACCTCTGTAGAGATCAAGATGCTTTATGTGAATGCTTGAGTAGCGATTTATTTGATGATTTTTCGCTGATTGCAGCTTTTTAATGTAAAATCTGATTGACTCGAGATTCTTTTCTTCTTCACAAAAAGGATCTATTATTTCATTGATTCATAGCTTTTGCCATAAAACCTATGCATCAGTAAACACGCTAAACCGTGTTGCATAATGAGAAAAAAGGGTGCAAAACAGTATTTTTTACAAAATTTTCAGTACACTAAATAATTAGATAATATAGTGAATTTACTGTAAATTTGAAATCAATTTTTGTATATTGTATGTAATAAGGTTCTAATGATACTACTGTAAATTTGAAATCAATTTTTGCATATTGTATGTAATAAGGTTCTAATGATACTGAATTTTCTGCTTTTTTGAAGTTTGTAATTTCACAGAAAATTAACAAGATGGAACTCCTTATGAGGCTGTTAAAGCTTGGGAGCGGATGCACTAATGGGGCTGGCGGCAGATTATACTTTTGAAGTAGTAGGAGGGCTAGAACCAGTCAAAGAGCTTAACTAACTTGCTATTTCCGAAATAGAGGCTACCTAATACCTCATTTCATCAGGTACCCGTCCGTAAACTTGCAGATACTATGATGATCGAAGAGTACACCTCCGTACCAACAGTCTACCCCGTTTCCATAGACTTACTCTGGGCCCGATTGATAAGCGATCGCCACAGTCCTTAGATTCTTGTTTCACAGGAGTCTAAAAGATAGGAAGCACCTGCTCGCTAGGGATGGGTCGACTATATCTACAGAGACATTACGAAAATAAGGAAGTTGTTATTTTCGTGAATTTTATATCATCAAGGAGTCCTGCTGACCTTCATGCTTTTGGAAGGGAAATGATACTATTTGTGAACAGTTAAAATCAAAATAGTTTTAAACGTATGTGGTTTTTAGGACTTCTTTGAAAAGTTTAAAAAAGAAGCCTAAATTTTAATTATTTTTCCAGAGTAAATTCTGTTCAGTTTGTACGTTTGATAGATGAAGTTCTGCCAACTCAATAATTGTACAAAAAAGATTGTCAGTAAGAGTATTCCTTTTTTATTATAATAAAGATTAAGGATTGTCCTCTTTATTTTTTAGATTTTCTTATGGGAAACTTAAGGCGTCAAAAGGTTTTCATATTTTAAACATGTGCCAAAGCTAATGAGCATTTCCCATGTTAAATAACTGTTTTCAAAAGCAAAATAAGTGAGACAAAAAGTCTAAATATTTTTATAAAATATGTGATAAAGCTGTTGAGAAAGCTAAATAAATTCGAAGTTCGATTGTTGCCTTTTTATGAAATTTAAGGCTATCCAGAATATATTTGTCAGAAACTAACTCTCGAACATTATTCGATATCATAACTTAATTTATTGATTTACTCTACTTGCTGAAAAGGCTGAACTATCTCCTTGATGAAAGCTAAACTCGCCTTCAATTATATCTCCTTCAATTATATCTTTTTCTTTAATCTCGGCCCAACCACTACCAAAGGCAAGATCGAGTTCTTCATTTCTTCTCAGGCGAATTCAAATCTTTTACCGTCAGAGTAATTCTGGCTAGAATCGGAAGTTTGTATAAAAAAAACTTATATATAAGTGGATTAACTGTTCTGAAATGCGGAAAATATCTAACTTTCATTCGACAGTTAAACGTACAATTTAATATACTTTATTTTTATATTTATTATTATTCAATCATTATTGGAAAAAACAGTGTTTTAAGAGCTGAATTTCAATTAAACGCGCAAATTTCTTGGGTCATCTCGGCTCTATTGTCGGAGCTTTCAGAGAACTTGAAGTTGACTAGCTGATTGAGGAGAAACTTCCCAAAGAGGTCATAATATCCTCATTCAGTCTGCATCCTCGCTATGGCACTAATGATCTTGGCTTCGTAGGAGAGCGTTTGTATCTGTTTCCGGATTTTTTCAAGAACTCTCAAGTGAAAGGCTCTTTTAGGAAGGTGTAACAAAAGAAGACCGCAATCAATACGTAATTGGAGAGACTCTTGATAGAATCGTAAGGTATGGCTCTACAAAACTACTAACGGAATCATTCTTCAGTATGACTCGTCTACTATCCTGTTCACTGTCTGCATGCTGATACTACAAGTGTAAGCGTGTATGGAGATTATGAGAATGAAAAAACCGACTATATATATTACTTTTTGGATTCCAAAAAACGGAAGATGAGACCTCAAGCAATTTGTTCTTAGCTCGATTGTGAATCAAAACGGGATACTTCTTTTCATGAATACGCATTCAGGAAATGCTTCAGATAAAAGTGTAATTCTAAAATCAATCAAATATCTTAAAAGTAATGGGTTTTACACAACCGAGGAAGTCTTCACCTTCCTGGACAAAGAGAGCTACGAGATCAGTTATAGGGGGTCTCTGCAATAGTGGGGTTCACGAACAACCGCCTGAGCATCCATAGCATAGACGCTCGGGCATCACAATTTATACTCCCTCAAGGACGATCTCACGAGTGTGGTAAAGTACGTTCTGGATAACTAATAATCCGGTTTTAAGCAAACGTTAATTCTGTTTTTTAATCAATTCGGGGGCTCACCTCTTTTCATCCTCTTCAAATACTTGTTCAATACCACATCCGCAATAAGGTTAATCCCGCTAAGAGCTGCATGGACCCCAGGTCCTGCGGTCATCCTCTCGCTATAAAACCGGTACAGAGCCTTTCGATTCCGAAGGTTGTACTCCAAGCAAAGTCCCACCAGCTCCCAGTGCTCAGGAAAAGCCTGATCCTTTCCAAAGCCGGTAATGCCGCTAAGCCTCGTTTCAGCAATGGGGCTGAAGAATAGCGGCATCATCAGTCCGGTGTAATCCTTCAGCGAGTCCACGAGTTCAATGGTCTGTAGAACGTCCTCGGAAGTCTCGCCAGGGAGGCCAAGCACAAGGCTGGCGACAGGAAGCCAGGACTCTTCTCCGAAAAGCCGATAGCAATCTCTGACCATCTCGGGCCAGCTCTCTGGGTTTTTCGGCAAAGCTTTTCTTGGCATATGCATTTGAAGAATTCTGCAGCTTCCGGTCTCTATCCCTATCCAGGCAGACATGTACCTCTGATCTCTGCCAACTCCTGCAATCCTGGACACTTCTCGAAGAAGGCCCTGATTTCGATGAACCGTGGCAAGGCTGAGATGGGATACATCCAGTGTTCTCGGATCCAGTCGCTTAACCTCTCTGAACAGTTTCTTGACCTTTTCTCCATCGGGCTTGGCGCCTGGTGAACCGTAGGTGAAGACGTCTTGGGAATGAAGAACCACGTCCTTTTGACCTGCCTTTAGATTCACCGTTACGTCATCGAGGATTCTATCCAAGGGCCTATGGCGGAGAGTGTGCATAGTCGGAGAGCAGAAGGAACACCCCCGCCAACAACCCCTTCCGACCTCTACGATCCCGGCAATGGTTGGACCCCTGTTCACCGGTATGTCACCTCCTGCCACAGCCGTTCCTCGAATTACCTTTGGAACCTCATAGCCGTTAATAATAGATCGGCAGATTCTAGGAAAATCGGCCTCTCCTTCACCCAGGTAAATGTGGTCCACCGGGACATCCTCGCCCACCAGCTCCCAGGCGCCCATACCGCCGACCACCAACCTTGGCATATGCTCTTTGATCAGTGGATGGGTTATCAGGGCCAGGAATTTGGACCTGTTATGAGGCTCACCCCGCCCGATCATCTCCTCAATCTCGCGTAAGGCGATTTTTCCGAGGGGATCGTCGTGGGTTATTCCCAAGATCTCAGTTTCTGGGCCGATGGCCTTATCAAGATGATCGGGATGGGCCACCATCACCTCGGATCGATCAAAACCAGCCTCCAAGAGGGCTGCCTCCACTTTTCTCATGCCGCAGGGCGCGAGCAGGGCTGAGCCGTCCGAGGCTGCAGCCACTGGAGGGCAGAAGAGCAGCCTGAAGGCAAAATCGGGCATCACCGATTTTGGCAGCGTCGCTGCAAACCCAAGAATCGCACCCCCGTGATATGTGCTCATCATGGTGGGGTCGCTCGTCAGAACGATTTTTTTGCCTTGCATTCTAAAGCCACCTTTTTTATCGCGAAATCCAAAGTGGGATAAAGCGTTATCATTTATATGTTTCGATTTCATGAAATCATTGATTGTTTTATAAAAACCATCATTTTAAAGATTAATATACGCATGCCTCTCCAAGTAATCATTTATAAGTGGAAAAAATTAATAAATGCAACTTTCTGAATTATATACAATTATGACCATGTTTTTATATTTAGAATTTATGATTTTTGAAGCTAAAAATCAAAAATATTCTGTCAAGTCTAGAATAAATTTTCTAGTTGAAAGTCAGTAATCGCCCTGCCTTCATAGAATTGACTGACCCCTGTAGGTATCTTATATAGGAAAAAAGGAACTCAGAAAAAAACACTAGATATTATGAACGTTCAAAAGACAATAGAAAATAAAAGTTTAAGTATATTAGTGCTCTATATTCATTAAGAGTATTTCTAAGATTAAAATCACACAAATCTGATATTTCTAAGAAATAGTGATGTAACCACAAATGTGCGGGTCCTCTTCGTTCTTTCGCTCTTTCAATATACTTAGAGCTATCCGAAAAGTCATCAATGACATTTATAAAAAAATAGATCTTAATGTCCTCGTATCCAGTCAATTTGTGTATATTGACTATTGCAAAAGTTCATGAGCCTACAAGACTATTCTGAAGCTCTTTTGGAATAAGTAAAAAATAGTCAAGCTAATACTTTCACCTTGCTTCCTTTACCTTGTTATCATTTTTTAATCAAATATTGCATTGATGCTCGCACTAAATCCTCATTCTAACAGCACCTAAAGGCAGATTGTCCTTCATGTAGACATGGATCTTTTTTTGCATCCGCAGAGGTCAGAGAAGGCTGTAACTGAGAGGGCTTCCTGTTGTGGTAGGTGTAGATTAAAGGGAGGAACGGAGGGAGAGTGGTGAGTACTTGTTTATATGAGGCAAGAAAATATGGTATACATTCTGCAATGCCAATCTCAAAGGCTTATAAGCTCTGTCCAGATGCAGCCTTTGTACCTGTGAACATGAAGTTCTATGAAGGAGCTTCGGCAAATGTAAAGAAATATTAAAAGGATTTTGCTGAAAAATTCGAGCATGTGAGTGTGGATGAAACCTATCTTGTGCAGGACCTGATATCAAGAATTTTGACGAAGCTGCCACATATACCTCAGGATAAATGACGAATTCAAGAGACAGAAAAGAATTACATGCTCGTTAGGTGTTGGACCTAACAAGCTTGTTATAAAGATCGCTTCTGGATACCAAAAATCTGATCGTCTTACATTTGTATAGACCTGAAGATGTTAGATGTTCTCTTTTTCCCTCCAGGTCTCAAAGATTCACATAAATAGTGAAAAAAACAACATACATCCTTAAAATAAATGAAACTAGGTGACATTAAATGAGAAGTCAAAAACAATTTTATGATTTCCTGTACTGTCGTGAATTATGTACGTACATTTGCTATTTTTCAATTTTTTCTTTGCAAGCTCCAGGCCTTTTTCATCTTTCTTGAAATTTATAAATTTTTTATACATAGCAAGCATGTCCTTAAGCTCTGAAACATACCTATAAAGGAGGTCTTCTGCCATTTTTTGGCTATCTTCTACAGAAATTGGATATCCAAGGCCTTCGCATTCACAAGTGCGTAGTTTTAGATCTTCTATATAAAAGGGATATGTTTTGCAGAGCATCGGACGTACCGGATAAACTTGGCATTCGTTTGCACTTTTTTCAAGAAGGGTGCAATCTAGGTTACTATTCCGCCTGACCATCCATCCAAAAGCATGAATATTTCCTTCGCCATCGATATTTCCCTGAATGAGCTCAGGAAACTCAGGGCAAAAAGAAACTACTTTTCCTTCAGAAGCTCCGAAAAAGTCTTTATTTATGTTTTTTTTCTCTTCCAATCCATCTAGTTGAACTATTTCAGGGCCAAATGGTCCTGCGATCTCAAGTTTTGGTAGGCCCGTGAATTCTCGAATTTTTTCAATCTCAGCAGGTATTAACATTACCCTGTTATCTCCAAAAGCACGTCTGCAGCATTTTCCACAGTGCTTACAAGAGAAACCGATCACTTTGATTTCAGCTGTAAGATCTTCTGGACAAAGTTTGAGAGCTGATTCTATTTCCTTTTTGAGGCTGGTGATTAGAAGAAGCTGATAGTTTGTTTTTTTATTTTTTTGTTTACTGCCTGAACTGAAAATTTCCATATAAAAGGTCGTGTTCTGCAGGAACTTATAACTTTTTGTTTAAAGCACCTCTCATTTTCAATAGCTTAGTTTTACCTAAAATAAACTATGGTTATCAAAATTTCAATATTTCTATCCTAAAAAAACATCAACTCATTTAATATTAGGCCTTTCCATACGATTTTTGGCCCCCATTCCAAATAGGTAGTGGCTACTAAAATAAACAGGGAATGTGCCACTAATACGCGCATACGAAAGTTTTTATTCGATGGCATTGGAGAAGCTAGCCATCATAAAATCGTTCCTAGAGTAGCTAAATTAATCGTGTTTTATAAGGGCGACTTGATGAACTCAATGTCCATAATGAAACATTGAAAATGGATTTAGACCAAGCACGTTAGGATAAAGAAGACATTAAAAAGACGTTTGATAATTATATGATACAAGTTCAAACCCGTATTAGTCAAAAAGCAGTTTAAGTCCCATGAGCAAAAAGCCATGGTGGCGGTTCTGGTGATGTTTGCTGCGATTATACTACAGAGATGAATGTGAATTGAAAAATTTTTAATAAAAGTAACTAGAGTTCCAATCAAAAAATTAAAATATTTTGTGGCTAATTTATTTATTTGACCAGGGCAAACTTCGCTTGAATTTGTTTTTTAATTTATATTGCATCATTGACTATTATTTCAACATTCTCATTTTTATTTTCTGAAACACTATTAATTTTTCGATATTCATGTCTTCAATAGCCTTCTGGGAACCGTCGCTCCAAAATCCACATGCAAATCCTGCAGTCTCCTGAGTCAGCTGCTTCTTTCAGACGCTTTAAACACTTCAAAGTCCCTTTTGCGTTGCATTTTTTAATATGTTTATAAAACTCAAAGTATTCCCCAGATTTTGAATTTTTTCCTTTATTCATCCAGTCATTGAACGTTTGATATGTTATCCCTGCAGATGCTGCAGCAAGGGCATAAGTGAGTCCCAATGTAACATTATCCCCGATTTGCTGTTTTATCTTAGGGGTTAATTTTGAAGGTCGTGCCATTTTGATCTCATTTTTAATTTTTTAATAAATATATGTGATGCTAAGTACTTACAGTTTTCTTCATTATCCGATGCATGAAACCAAGATTCGAATTATTAAGAGCCTATTAAAAAAGTCTGAACATACTGAAGCTTTTCAATACACAATTAGACGGGTATTCTGATACTATAGACTAATTATAGCTTTGAAAACATTCCCCTAATGACTGTTTCTCATAGGAACGATTTTGAGACGAACTATGCATTTTTTTGAGTTAGAAAATGTTATAATTGCATTACAAAAACTCAATGGTAGAGCTGAGAATAAGCCAGTTAGTGCCAATCTATATACGAAATCTGTAACAAGATTAGCAATATAGTTCAAGCTAATAAAAAAGTAAATGAAATCTCATCTTGAATTGAGAATTTAAGTAATCAATATTATTTCTATAGAACTATAAAAGGTGCTATTGATGCGATATGAAGATTCTAGAGAAGTCTGATATTCATATAATCATCATTACTTTTTTTATACAGTAAGCGAGTTCTTGGCATCGTAAAAATATTTTATTTATTTTAAAATATAAGAATTTATAAATAGAAATTTATCAGTTTCTTTATCCCTTCTATGCCCTGGAGCTGGATACAGAAACTCAGGCAGGCTTCTTATGGGATATTGGTAGGCGAATTGGAAAAGTAGGCAATCTAAAACTTAAAAATGTAAAATTTGATGAGTATGGAGCAGTTATACTCGTCAATGGGAAAACTGGTCCAAGAAGAGTGAGAGCCGTCTGGAAAGTCTCTTATTTAATGAACTGATTAGAAGAACATCCTGAAAGAGAAAACTCGAAGCTCCTTTATGGTTCAATCTTTCACGTAGGAAAAAGGGCTTAGAAAACATGCAATAAGGTGCTATCAGAATGCAGTTGCAAAGGATAGCAGAAGCAGCTGGAAGTAAGAAAAGAATTCATGCTCGTCTTTTCAGGCATTCAATTTCGACATATATAGCAAATTATTTGACAGAGGCTCAAATGAATATGCACTTCTGACGGGTCCAGGGTTCTAATATGCCTAGTATTTATGTCCACTTGTCTGGAGAGCTGTAGATCAGGCGGTTTTGATAGCGAATGGTATTGAAATTATAAAAGAGGAAAACAAACAAAAAACTAAGGTTTGCCCCAGATGTAGGAGCATAAATACTCAGGATACTCTTTTCTGCTATAAATGTGCTGCTGCTTTGACGCTTGAAACTGTAATGAATTTAGAGGAAAAGTTAAAGCCTGCTGATAATGTGAATAGTGTATTAGAATCAAAGATTAACGAGTTAGTTGAAGCGAGAGTTAATAACTGTTAGCCAAATATGGCCTACATTTATCCGAAAAAAAACAAAACTGGAAGGTGTAATAGTAATAAAGGTCTATAATGTCTGAACATATTCATCATATTATTGTCAAGTGTGTGAGTTATAGTGTTACAAACATTTTAGAATAGATTCTAAAATGTTGCCCCAAAAATCGACCAATCTCAACCTTCGGTAATGAGAAGTGTCGGATATAATATTTCTTAATGACAGAAGTACCATAGAAAAAGTTCATCTCCTCAAGAACAATATTTTCTTCGAAAAAGAAAATCTTAAAACAATAATTCCAAATAAATCTCAAAATCAATTCATTAATTCAATAAAAGTGTCAAATAAAACCGAAATAAATCAAATAATTCGCATAAAAAAGCCTTAATTAGCGGGAAATCATCAAATAAACCGATAAGGGTAAGCATTCAACAGAAACCATAATGGTCCTTATCACAATCACTGCTCAGATCCCTACTACGGTCACCAAACCATATAACAATGTGCGGTTCTAAACCACTAATCCACCATTTATACCATGCTTTTTTGTAAAATCCAATTAGCGACGCTAATATCGATTTTATGGTGGCAGCTTATCTCCAATGTAATCTTATGAAAACCTTGCCTTGAGCCTAACAATGGCCTATAAAGTGTTATATTTTAGTAGGTATACCCATTTGAAATGGTGGCCATAAATAGGATGGAAAGAACTATTACTAAGCGAGTTGATGCCTTTCTAATATTAAAATACTGAAACTTTAATCAATAAAGGTTTCAAAGTTGAGATGGATAAATTATGGGATTGAAAATAAGTTTAATTTAAAAATAGGTAAACCTAATGTAGTGTTAAATAGTTTCAGACAGAGAAGGGATTTTAAAGCTCTATTTTGAGAAAGTTTTATTTGTGCTCTTGATATTTCAATATGAGATCCCCATTATATGAAAAATAACTAAGTTGGGTAGTTTTTGAGATGAATAGTTTTCTTATTTGGCTTACACTATTCGGAATAGCTGCCTAAATCTAGATTAATCTGAGAAATACTCTGCTTTTATATTCTTTGCTGTGAAACTAAATTTTTGATTCAATATTGTGATTTTTACAACGGAACCAAAAGTTCATATAATCAATTATCCGATACTACCGCAAAGAGATTATTTGGTTTAGGAGCGATTCCTATGGTAGAAACTGCGTCTGTTGACATGAAACTTTTGTCTCTGCCTCCATTAAAGTGGGTGGCCGGTACGGTTAACGAAATACTTGTTCAGCCGGGAGAGCAATTCTACTTGTTTGCGGTAAAACCTGCAAATGGATCAGGAGTGCTTGTACGTATTGCCGATGCGCATACATGGGCCACGATAAGTTCCGTTACCACAGATAATCTGGTCTACGATTTAATGAAAGAAGCGTATTTCCGAAAACTCAATGTTCAGGTTGGCTATCGCGATTTTGGTCCAGATCCACAGAGCGGAATAAACAAGCTTTGCATTGATCGTGTGATTCTGGCGCAGTAATCTGCCAGAGTTGAGGGGATTGATTCGGAAAAAGGTTCGGAAAAGATGAAACCTTTTTCTTCACTTTACCAATGGTTCTGTTGCAAAAAATCTGGCTTTGTTATAAAATCTGTGCAAAACTTCACAATTCTGAAGGTCAATTAATCTCATAATCTGTAAATAGCACACAAAGATAAAAATTACAGTATCAAACTGTGGAAATATTATTTTTGCAACAAAACCGCAAGAGCAATCAACAAACTTTTCGCCTAACTCTTCCAAAGCGCTGCATTATATACACTCACTTCTTTTCTGAGTATTTGATTTAATGGTAAAGGCTTTTTGGTATTTATGGAGATTACAGACTTTAAAGCTCAAAATAACATCTTGAAAGACATGAACTTGAAGACCTTAATAAAAAAATCTAAGAGATTAATTAAAAACTGAAGTAAACCAACTCAAAAATTCGTTTAAACCCCTACAATCCTTTTAAATTTTTATTGTGACTTTGTGCTCTTCCCTGACTGTCTTTCAACAGTAATCATCCCTAAGCTTTCTAATTCGTGGAGAGCCCTAATGAAAATGCACTTATCCATTTTGTAAAACCGGTTTAGTCCACTATTTGAGATAACAAGACTTTTTTGAGTCCCTTTTAGGCCCTTCCGGAATCATATATAATGAGCCACCCTGAAAGTTGGCTCCCCCTTTCTGGATCAGAGCTTTATCACGAGTATTTGGTGCACGTTGATCATTTTAATGGTCTCTTCATCTGTTAGCATATCTTCAGGCAGCTTCTTATCTTTATTTTTAATATTGATAGTAAACCATTTAGTGAGTTCAGACTCTTCTCCTTTAGATAGCCATTTATAAAACTTCTTAGGTGTAACTTTATACTCTTGTCTATTTGCTTTACTTTGCGTTTTTTTGTTGACTAAAATTAAAGAGGGTTTCGAGAAACCTCCAATTTTAACAAATTACTTATATAGGCTTTATAAGCAACCAGCAAAAAATTGGGGTTTATCGAAATCCTCTAAAGATATTCAATATCCTTTTTATGGCTTTGTCAAAGTCCATATTCAGCAAAAGTGCTAGACTTTTTAACGTGGCAACATATTCCAAGATCCGTTGGTCTGATAAACCTTCAACATAACAACTATGAACAAAATATTTAATAAGCGCAATATACTCTTTTGACATTCCAGAGTCACCTAATGTATCTATTCTGACTTGTACGTTTATATCGTAAAGTCCTATTAGTACTTAAATATAATAAAGTACATTGAACAATAAGTGCATATCACTGTAGATACATCAAATTAACGCAGGAAGCAATTGACATCAAAGTTATTCTAAAATTCCCATTCGTGAAAATTTTGTTCAGAAGCGAATAGATCGTGATACGAAAGTATATCAAGGAACTGGTTTTAATTAAGTTTATATGTGGAATAAATTAGCAGAAAAATTTGAAAAATACCCTGCACAGGCGAAAGTACTTAAATTGCTATTTGAACGTGGATTTCAGGTGAATGAGGAGGGAAAAGTCACTTCAGGAAGTATTGAGATCGCGCATACACAGCTTGCAAGAGAAGCAGGCGTGGACAGGAGAGTTGTAGACGCTACAACAAAGACGATTATCTCAGACGAGTTCTTTAGTGCTATTTTTAAAAATGTTCATTCAATTCCTTTTCTCAGAGATGTTGCCCCATCACTTGGGTTAGGAGTGATAATTATTATCCCGAAAGATGCTACTGATATGGGTATCCTTGCAGAAGTAGCAGGTATTATTTCCAAAAACAACGTAAGTATCCGGCAGGCTGTTTCAGATGACCCCTACCTTACTGACAACCCAAGGCTTACAATCATTACTGATCGTAAAGTTCCTGGAGACCTGGTAGATCAGATCTTGAATCTACCCTCAGTTAAAGGAGTAAGTATTTATTGATATTTCTGTATCAGTAAAAGTTAAACGGAATTAAATCGAAGAAATGGCGTAAGAACTAGGTGATTTTCAATATTCTCCATATGCACAAGATATGATTTGTTTGTCGATTTGCCTACTATCATTATAAAAATAGTACTTAAGCGCTTGTTTTATAAAATCATTACGAATGACATTGTGAGCAAATTCTTTCTAAACAGCTATATGCCTGGTGAAATTATTTTCCAATTCAACTGGGTGGACCCAAAAATTGATGCTTGTTGTTATCTTTTATACGGACTTCATAATGAATTCAGTCCACTTATTCATTTTAAGTTTAAGTCACCAATTTAACTGGTCATAAGAGAAGTTACCAGCTGGAACCGTAGACATGCGATATATCTATCGGGATTAGTGATCCAAGCCAATCGTGGGATCGCGTTAACCATCGTATGGAACTGCGCTTCGCTTTCTGCAAGACTAATTTCGGTTTCGAAATTATATATAGATTGATTTCTTGCAGACATATGGATGTTTTTACGGTTTTAGAGTTTGGCTTAAGTTAGAAATTTTGAATATTTATTACACACAATATTTACACTTTTAAATTATAGTACTATACCTAATAGCATCAAGAGTATTCAAATCTGTAATTGACCATAGATGATTTCAACGAATTCATAAATTTTATTGTATGTTAACAAATGAAGTATAAACTTAACTAAGAAATATCATGAATTTATCAAACTTCTTTATATATGACCTCCTTTTGGTTACCTTTTGCACAGAAAAAAAGTAACAAAAGTGGAACATGTTGTTAATCTTAGAGATTGCATAGTAAATCCGTGGAATTTGATACCAGTATTCTTTACTAGAAATTAGAGACTTTAAGCTTCTTGCTGCTCAAAGAAGAAATATAATAGTTATTAACTACCAAATAGATGCCTATTCAGAAATTAACAGCACAGTGAATTGGAAAAAATATAAAAATGAGTTAAGTTATCCCGCAAGAAAAAAATAAAACTAAAATAAAGAGTTCATACTATGATCGATCTGATAATAAAAGCACTCTGGATGATGTTTCCAGCTTACATTCCCAATTCCTTTGCAGCTATTTTTGGTGGTGGGAATCCTATTGATGGAGGCAGGTTTTTAAAGGATGGAGAAAGAGTCATAGGGGATGGGAAAACATACAGGGGCTTTTTTTCAGGAATCTTTTTTGGAGTTCTCGCAGGCAGTATTCAAATATGGCTCAATTCAAATGGTTTCGAGATTTTAGGAATTGAGGTACCATCTTTTGGCCAGGACTACCCTGACGCACTAAAAGTTGTCTTCGCTCTTTCTTGCGGTTCACTTCTCGGAGACATGTTCAAGAGTTTTTTCAAGCGTCGAATGAATCTGAAAAGAGGTGCCGCCCTTCCACTTGTAGACCAGCTGGATTTTGTAGTGGGATCTTGGGTTTTCACATATCTTATCTCCCCAGAATGGTTTATGAGCAATTTTACTCCCAATGTGATGATAATAGTCCTTTTAATAACACCTCTACTTCATCTTACCACAAACATTATAGGATACTCTATAGGGGTAAAGAAAGAACCCTGGTAAAATCACTTAAATCAATAAAATTTTGAGGCAAAAAAATATGAGAAAATGAATAAGATTCTCTGAAGATTAGGAAATAACATTTGTGATAATGATAAAAATTAATGGCGCAATGAAAGCTGCAACAGGTGAGGTCATGAGCAAGTCAAAACCAGAAACAAAAAAAGAGTTAGATATCCAAAAACAGGAACTTATCGAAGCCCTCAAAGCATGTGGAGCTGTTCAATATGGGAACTTCAAGCTTACTTCAGGAAAGAAAACCAAGTATTATATAGATATCAAAAAAGCCAGTACTAATCCTAAAACCTTGAAACTTATAGCCAGACGAGCAGCAATCAAAATCGAGAATATGGATGTAAGCACAATTGCAGGGATCGAATTGGGGAGCGTGCCGCTGGCAACAGCAGTTTCGATGGAAACAGGACTTCCATTGCTTTTAATTCGTAAGGCTACGAAGGACTACGGCACAGAAAGCCGGTTTGTAGGTGATATTAAACCAAAAGACAAGATTGTAATGCTCGAAGATGTTACTACAACTGGAGGTTCTGTCAGAGATGCAGTCAAAATCGTCAGGGAAGCTGGAGCTAGTGTGAAGCATATAATTAGTGTCGTAGACAGAGAAGAAGGGGCAAAGGAGAAGATGAGAGAAATAGGAGCAGAGCTTTTCCCTCTTGTAAGTGCAAGCGACCTGTTGAACTGAAAGTAGTGCCGCTCACTTTCTATATTGATGAAATCTGAATAATAAATATAAAAATATATTTAACCATTTTAAGGATAACTTCGTCAAATAAATCTTTTCAGCTTTCAAGTGTATTCTTCTAAATATTTTTTTGAATTTTTAGAATTTACCTTCTACCCCTTTAATCGATGTATTAAATGCTATAAAAGATTGTATCGAGATTGAGTTATAAAGATTCAATACAAATATTAGAATATTTTAGAGAGTTTTTACTTTTACTTGTCGCTATCAATACGGATCTGGGCATATTCTGAATTTTGATTCGTTGTTTGTTTGGCGATTATATTGACTGCTTTGTTCTGTCATTCTGTCCTTACATAGCTTTTTAATTTTTAATAGGATTACTAAACAATACCATTATTTCTGACAAATATTTTAGTAAATTTACATGGGATTTGATTCATTTACCCATCTGTTTAAAGTGTATTAAATTATGAACATTCCCAGCTATATTTTTGGCAGAAAAATATAGAAAACTTAACTGTTTGAGGAACTGAAAGCCAAATTATGGAATGAGTTAAAAAACATAATTTAAATATAAATATAAGTTTAACAATGCAAAGATATTTATCAGAACAAATAGAGAACTAGAAATTCTTTCATTATTTTTCCAGATTAATAAGTATTGGTAATGAAAAATACACTACTATTAATGAAAATATGTTCCTAAGACCCACTTGATGCAGATATATATATGAACTTTATCTATTTTCTTGAGATTTAGGTTATTAACAATTAAGTTGGCCTTTTATAAATATAACTATGTAAATAAACATCCAATTTATCCATATGAACACGTGTACAAATGTAGGTCAAAATAATATCGAGAGGCTTTGAGGACTGAAAACTCGTTACCTTTCCTTATTTGATTTTTTATCGACACACATTACAACCAAATTATAATGTAGTGAAGTAATTTTATAAAAAGGAGAATGGAAATGAAGATTTTAATTATCGGTGGTGGCGGAAGAGAACACGTAATCGCCGAAGGAATTAAGAACAGCAAGCAAAATCCCTCCATCTATGCGGTAATGGCAAAAAAGAATCCCGGAATTGCTGCTCTTTGCGAGGATTTTTTGCTCGAGAAGGAAACAGAAGTTGAAAAAGTCGTTGAGTATGCAAAATCCAGAAACATAGATATAGCATTTGTAGGGCCTGAAGCTCCGCTTGCGGCAGGAATTTCAGATGCTCTCTGGGAAGCCGGAATTTCTGTAATTGGGCCTAAAAAATCCTGTGCAATTATTGAGTTTGATAAAGCCTGGGCACGAAATTTCATGAAAAAATATGGAATCGAAGGTTGCCCTGCATACGAAATTTTTAAAGAGGAAGGGCCTGCACATGCTTTTATCGAGAAACTGGGCGACGTTGCAGTCAAACCATCAGGTTTGACAGGAGGTAAGGGGGTAAAAGTCATGGGGGATCAGCTTCAGGGCATCGAAGCTGCTAAGGCCTACACTAGTATGCTTCTTGAGAAAGGATCCGTTGTTATCGAAGAACGCTTAATAGGAGAGGAGTTCACCCTGCAAGCTCTGGTGGATGGAAAAAGCCTTGTTTTCTTCCCTGCGGTGCAGGATCACAAAAGAGCATATGAAGGTGATTTTGGACCAAACACAGGTGGCATGGGCTCATATGCAGATGCAGGGGAAATTCTACCGTTTATGCTAGCTGAAGATCTCGAAAAGGCAAAAAAAATAATGAAGAGTACTGTAAAGGCACTTTACGAGGAAACAAAAACAAAATACGTGGGTATCCTTTACGGGCAGTTTATCCTTACAACAAGCGGCCCAAAGGTAGTGGAATTCAATGCAAGATTCGGAGATCCTGAAGCCCTGAATATATTTCCCATCATTGAAACAGATTTTGTAGAAATCATGCTCGCACTGGTGAGAGGAACCCTGGATGAATTGCCTGTAAAATTCAGCAGGAAAGCTACGGTTTGTAAGTATGCAGTCCCTGAAGGCTATCCTGATAATCCTGAAAAGGATAGCGAGGTAGTTATAGAGGATATAGGTGACGCTTTGGTCTATTATGCCAGTGTTTATGAGAAAGGCGGGAAAGTTTATACTACTAGCTCCCGCTCCATTGCGATCGTGGGATGTGCGGAGTCTATCGATGCAGCTGAAAAAATTGCCCAGGATGCTCTTGAAAATATTCGTGGCAAACTTTTTTTTCGGAAAGACATTGGAACTGCTGCTATGATCCAGAAAAGAATCGATCATATGAAAGAACTTAGAAGCTGACTGTTTCAAACGTTATACAAGTGCACGGCTTTCAAATAAGTACTATGTCGTAATATAAAGTTATAATTCCGCTAGAACCAAGCAGGGGTTGAAATGATGAAGAGAGATATACTTTCGATAACTGATTTGTCCAGGGAGGAGATATATGAACTCCTCGAAACAGCCGCTGACCTGAAGGAAAAGCGAAAGGCAGGAGAGTCTACTGAGTACCTGAAGAACAAGAGTCTAGGGATGATTTTCGAAAAATCCTCTACTAGGACCCGGGTCTCTTTTGAGGTTGCTATGACAGATTTTGGCGGGCATTCCCTCTACCTAAATCCCAAGGATATTCAGGTGGGAAGAGGAGAGACTATTGAGGATACGGCAAAAACTCTATCCGGTTACCTTCACGGATTAATAGCCAGGGTTATGAGCCACGAGACAGTAACTAAACTGGCCGACTATTCAACTATACCTGTAATCAATGCGCTTTCTGACAGAGAACACCCCTGCCAGATCCTGGGCGATTTCATGACCATAATGGAGTACAAAAAAAGATTCAAAGGCCTGAAATTTGCCTGGATAGGAGATGGAAACAATGTTTGTAATTCGGCTTTACTTGGTTCGGCAATCATGGAAATGGAATTTACCGTAGCCTGCCCGAGGGAATATAGACCAAAAACCGAGTTTCTTGAAAAGGCAAAATTTCTCGGAGGCAAATTCATGATCACAGATGACCCTAAAATTGCAGCAAAGGACGCAGACATAATCTATACGGATGTCTGGATTTCTATGGGTGACGAAGCAGAACAGGAAAAACGGATGAGAGACTTTGCTTCTTTCCAGGTAAACACCAAACTCCTTGGCCTTGCAAAGCCTGAAGTAATGGTTATGCACTGCTTGCCAGCCAGAAGAGGACTCGAGATCACCGACGAAGTGATGGATGGACCGAACTCAGCAATCTTTGAAGAGGCAGAAAACCGCTTGCATTCCCAAAAAGCCCTTATCCTGAAATTGATGCAATGAATAATTTCATCAATTTCTAATACCTTCATAAATTCACTTAAACTTCCAAGCGCCTATTTTCAGATTTTAGATTTAAACTTTGCTTCCTGGGGAATGAAAATTATATGAAAATCCAGGATATGTTTAGTCTTCAAAAAGGTTTTCAAGGATAAGGTATAAGAATAAATACGATACTATTGCTGCTGCAAAATAGTCATATCATACGGTGGTTTTTCAGCCCGACTAGTGGTGATGGATTTAAAATTGAATAATGATAATTATATTTTTTTAATAAGTAAACTCGATATGCGAGGATTGCCCAGCTAGGTCAAAGGCGATAGGTTCAGAGCCTATTCTCGTAGGAGTTCGTGCGTTCGAATCGCACTCCTCGCACTAAACTTTATCTGTTTTACAGTTATATCTGAAAAGATGTGATTTCCACAGCGTAAAGAGTTTCTCTGGACATTCTCAAACCTAATGAATTATGTACTCTTCATTATATCCGTAAAATTCTATACTGAATTTCAGATTCTTTCAGCTTGCATTCCAATCGTTCAAATTTAACAATAGGCTTCCTACTAGCCTGGAAACGAACTCAAATTTCCTAATAGTTGTTTCATATTTGGCAGATCGGTTTTATCCATTGTTAGAATTTCTTCCGTCTCATAATTTTAAGGAACTATTGATCTCCAGTTTTGATATTATTCCAATTTCTGAAACTCTTTCAATTCCCCCTCTTTTCTGTCAATATCCCCTCTACCGTACCCAATTAGAAATACTTGAGTCATTAATTTCCTAAGTTCAATTTTATCTAGGGATATATAATCTTCAAAATCGAAATTTATTAACTCATCTAATACTTCCTTAGATTTTGGAGGTAGGTTCTCTATCTGTACAATCACATTCAACGTCATAAAAGTATCTTGATCCATTATAAACGCCCTCTGAACATGCTTCTTAACTCATTTTTTATGTCACCTTGTAGCTTTCCCTGAACCAATTTTAGAAACCCTAAGAAATTTGAAAACTTGCAAAAATCATAGGTTTTGGGGATTTTTAAAGCTCTTCCAGGATGTTTTAGGATGAAACAAAGATAGCAGGTATGTAACCTATAATAAGATTGACATTGAAATCTACTCTTTTAGCATATTATATTAAGGCTGAATAAATCTTTTTTGAAAAGGAGTCAGTACTCGTAGAATCAAATACCAACTGTTTCAATTTTAAACTTTTGATAAAATTATAAAATTTAATTCTAATAACATAATTCCTTTATTTCAGTCGAGAGTTTATTTTTTAGAATGAGGATGTTTTCATATGGGTAGAATTACGCATTTTTGATGCATAAATAAGCGCCTATTTTCTGTGCTTTTTATCTCCTGAACTTGGTCTTTGCAGGCATAGTGATACCAACCCCAGGAGCTCCATAGAGGCTGCCAACTATTGTCATGCAGGTGATAACTGTCATCTCTTCCTTTAGCTTTGGTCTTTCTGCTACTTCTGCTCTCAAGATGAAAATATAATAGATAATCTAAAAAACTTTAACATAAAATATTTTAAATTTTTTGATTGTATTTACTACAATTCTTATCACCGCCTTTAAGCGTGCCCTCTCCGGCGGTGTTTAAATTAGCATGACTAACACGAAAACAATTTAAAAAAATAGTGAAGAAGGAGCAGTGTATCAAAAGTTATGGAAAATATGATGGCTCTTTTAGCTTTTCTTTCACTGCAAGAAATGACACACATAAATTAAAAATATAAAAAAGGCAGTCTCCAATAAATTTAATCTAATAAGTTTTTATTTAGCCCTATATACTTTTATATCTTGAAGTTTGATTATTAATAATAAAAACTTAATATGTCACAACACTTAGGTTCAGATTGATGAACACTCCCCCTGAGATGGAACGATCTGCCATTTTTTCTAATTTATAACATCAGTAAAAGAGTTGAAATACGTGATCAATAAACAAAAGATGTGTTCGATAGCCTTAGTGTCAGCAACTATTATTTTAATGCTGACAAGTATCGTAGGTGTAGCGCAATCTTCGGATGCTTTGGTAAAAAAAGGCATTGCTCTTGAAATTTTAAACCGGCATGAAGAAGCAATAAAAGCGTGTAACAAAGCACTTGAAATTAATCCTTTCGATTGGAGTGCTTGGTACGCTAAAGGAATTGCTCTAGAAAAATTAGGTAAATCAAATGAAGCAACAAAAGCATATGACAAAGCAGTTGAACTTAACCCGAAACTCAGAAACTATGGAAAGTAAAAGAAAGATTTCAAATAAACTTAATAAATCCGATTTATAGGTTGAGTAGTTACTTAATTTTCATTCATTTTTATTCGTCGAACTAAATATCAAAACTTTTTTTCTCTTTATTGCTACAAATTTTTTAATAAAAAGCAGGTATTTGCAAAATAATTAGGTCAAAATGTCCTAGAATTTCGCCTGAAAAATGGAAAAACACCAAAATTTTGTCACAGATAAATCTATCTTAGCAAAAATAATAAATTCTGTTTTTGTTATGAAAAAGAAAACGAATTTACCGAACTTTCTTTACATTACTGTTATTTTTTTATTCAGCTAGTTTCCAAAAACTTTCATTTTCTTCGAGTTAAGCACTCCGGATAGATTCTTGTCTACGACACTCTCAAGTTATGTATTACAGAAATGACGGCTTTTGAATCAACTTCGTGGAGAATAAGAATCTCTTCGCATGTAAGTATGAATAACAAGCAAAATAGGATCAATTATATTACAATTTTCTTAAAACAAAGAAAAATTGAACCTTGAAAAAGTTATCTGAGCAGTTAAATATTTTTATCATTTTTACAGTTCTCTTGAAAATTACGTCATTAACCTCCTACAAGCTTATCGGAGTTCATGCTGTAGGTCATTGTTCGAGTTGGTCGTGCTCCATATAAAATTATGTCCCAAAGTCAACAACTGCCGAGGTCGTGACCACTTCAAATGGTTATTCTTCTTCAACGGACTGGTCTATTATTACAAGTTATACTTCTACTGCTACAGATACATAGGTTTAGTCCCATACTATAGTAAAAGAATTGTATACGCATTCATATTCCCTTCGTAAACATCATTTAGTTGTAATCATGGAGGCCGTAATGCCTGTGGTCATTATATTATGAAAATGTTGTCCGCCCTGGTGATATCTTGCCTTGATGTTCGCCTTGGCTGCATGAGAATGTAGATAGTAATGAATTAATAAGAATACCTGCAGTTACAGACTCAAATAGAGATGATTTGCCCAGCGCGATCAAAATACGCTCTAAATGCCTCTCTTTGATAATTTTGGGGATAATACATTTTTTAAACAACAGAAAAAATACAACATATATTATTATCCATACACTGACTACTACAATAACGCATCCGACAATACATTATAGCGTGCAGCATAACGTCCCTGAGAGACCTGTACTCAGTAATTTCCCCAGGATTGCTAGGCAATCGCAAGGGATAGATATGCTCTGCAGAAACAAAAAAACAGCAAATGGATGATATCAAAGCCAGATACTCCGTTCAGCCCGTGCAATTTCATCGGTGAAATCATGAACGATGAAGAAGTTCAACGCCTTTACCAAATAGCCTAAAACAGTCTTAATGAACGCGAAAGCACATATAGATGCTGCAAATCCACGATAAAGGATTATGAATACCTGGTTCTCGTCATGGGTAAGCTTCACGCGTACACCAAGGCTAACAAATCCACAAATGACGTGACGTTCGAGGATATCTTTGAGGTCGTCGCAGCGCCGGAAATGATATCTCCATCTGCGGGATCATCCGTCTGGATCAGCCATAAAAAAGTACGAGCCACTTTGGACACATAACTCAGGATACATTTACGAATGCGGACAAGAATATATTGGTACTCCCTTCCTCTCACCAGATGGGCTGAAACTCAAGAAAATCGGGAACTTTCACCTCGTCAGCTGGGACGAACTCTACGGGATGAGAGACCCGATCGAAACCCATCTAGACAAAGATATCGGGATGAAATAACACCGAATCGAGGATTTGTGCCTTATGAAATGTCTTAGTATGCTAGTCTTTTCTGTGGCTCGCATCTCACGGCCCGCTGCCGCGACTGCAACGCGCTCTTATCCACGACGCGATTTGAGATAAATAACTGGCACGGTGTTGTGCGGAAAAGTGTAGCATGATTGATGTCATGGAGGCATGCTTGACTGGACAACGGACGATTGGGTCGTTCCTGAAGGTAGAAACCCCTTAATTTTTTTCTGAATACCGATTATTCTCTAGCTCAGGGGTATTTTTGCCTCTGTTCGCGAACGGTAAAATTTATAGTCCGACTATATATTACTATTCAGGTGCTTTATTATGGTGATCGTTGGACTTTCTAAAAATAAGGATATCGTGAAATCTGTAAAAACAGCAGTGGAATTAGCTGGAGGGTTGGGAATAAAAAAAGGATATAACGTCCTAATTCGGCCAAATGCAAACACTGCAGACCTGCCTCCTGGGTCAACAAATCCCGAAGTATTGAGGGGAGCTATCCGGGAAGTGCGTAAATATGACCCTGAAAAGGTAATTGTTGCTGAGAAGTCGATGACTCTGCTGGACACTGAATGGGTTCTTAAGGAGTTGGGGCTTTGGGAGGTCGCAGAAACCGAAGATGTAGACGAAATCATGACTTTTGACCATATGAAACGTCGGCTTGTGGAGCCAAAAGGAGCTCACTCCTGGCAATATGGGTTCGAAGTACCTGAATTCCTGGAATCAATTGATTACACGATCGCTCTACCAGTGATCAAAACCCACTGGACTGCAACGTTTACCATGGGTCTCAAGTCTCAGATAAGCATCACCTCAGACATGGACCGACGACAACTTCCTCATGGACAGAATAGGGACATGCTTTTTGGGAAAATGATTGCCGAGTCAAACCTTGTTCACAGGCCTGACTTTTATATATCAGATGCTACTAAGTGCTTTGTTACCGACGGACCTAACATAGGAACTTTGATAGAACCTGAAATAGTTTTTGCAAGTTCGGATGTGATAGCAAATGATGCTGTGGGTCTTGCCCTCCTAAAAACCATTGGCACCGTTCCTAAGATTCAGAATCATTCTGTGTGGGTCCAACCGCAGATCAAAAGAGCTGTAGAACTTGAATTAGGGGTTCACAGCAGGGAAGAAATAACAGTGAAAAATGCAGGAGTCGGTGAAATCGACGAAATTATTGCGAATCTTTCATGAAACTGGTCGAGAACAGATTCCTTGGAAAACTTCTGGCGATAAAACTTCGCTAAAAGATAAAAAAGCTCAATTTGCCCCCTAATTTTGGGAAATTCTTGAAGCCTTGAAAATAATTGCAGATCCGAAGAATCTGTCTGGACGGGCATGTACGGAAGGAATACCGATATGGCACTTGGTATTTCTATGCCCTAGATTGAGCAGAAAACAAAAAGTTACTTAAGAACTATTTCCTTGCTTTTGAACTCTGGCCTTCAGCATCAAGAAGCTTGAATTAATGCTTGTTTGGAGGGAAAACCTTCGCTTGTTTTAGAGAAGCTATGCACAATTCCCCTGTTGTTCACTTCTATCCTTCTCTGACTCAAAAATTGATTAGATATAAATATATAGAGTTAACTAAATTGAAAACCGTTTAAGGATTGCATTAATATCTTTGACAAACAAATAAAACGTGTAATATTGCTGAGTTGACCTTAGCTTTATTCAGTTCTCACATAACTGCTTTTTGTTAGCCAATATTCACCAATAGAAAATTTTAGTATGCATCACTGTGATTTTCAAAATATACTAAATCTGGAGAGCTGAGATTCTAGTATTACAACTGTAATGGAAGTATTTTTTTAATTCTTCTGTTTAAAAATAATTCATCTAACTTTTCTTTTTTTTTGCTTCACAACTACCGGTAGATTCAACTAGCATAGTGGATATGAAATCTAGTTTTATCAATCATTTGTTGAAAATAATGAACACAAAATTATCTCTCAACATTTTCCCAAAAATAAGAGATATATTCGTTTTTAGATCTGATCAATAATGAAGGACAATGTACCACATTTTTAAGGATCAAATAACGTTAGATGCTGGTGAATCATGTGTATATGACGTTAAATGTTACTTCGTGAATATAGTCCGCTCTTACATTTTATGGTTCATTTTCACAACCACTTACTTAAAAAAACTCTGAAATTTGGATCCTTTAATGTGCATATATCAGTATTTTCTATAATCTTAAAGCCTGCATTAACGCAATGCTTGAGATTTTTTCCAAGGGAGCAGTGAATAAGCTGTTTTTCAAGAAGCTCTTTTGCGATTGGATATTTACGCTTAATCTCAAAAGTATATCTTCCGTTTTCAATATAACCTCCAAAAACTTCCTCGGCTCTTTCATATTTTTCTTTGAACTTCTCAGCATGCTCCTTGACCCAGACAGGTGGACCAACATGTTTTTTGACGCTAGGAAGAGTACCTGAGATAAGTTCTAACATAATTAAAGTTTCATTTTTCCCTGACCAGACCCCAGTTTTAATCACAGAAAATTCATATTCCATCAAAAGGGCAGCTGCCGAATGTTCCAATTTATGCAACTGTGGATAGAGTATATCTTCGACTAGGTTCGGGGTCCTGATGAAAACAACAAGCAGTGTGCTCTTTCTATTTTTAAGCCGTTGGAGAATTTCTTTGTCCCTCAGAGGCAAGAAACATGGAGGGAAAAAGAATTTAATTTCCACGTTTTTTAGAAATTCCCTGCAGTAGTCTATAAATATGCAAAATTTGTCAAGGGAAAGAGCTGCTGCAACGTTCCGTTTGGGATCTGTCGGATCCACCATGACTAAGGGTTCTTGGTGTTGTATTCTTGAATGTTGCATTATATCAATTCTCTCCCCAGGCTTCCAGAAGCAAGCTTCTTTGGCTGTATTTTCAAATGAACCGTAATGAATTATCAGGAGTTCGGTCAAGTAGCCAGAAAAGCCTTGAGTCCTCAACTCCGATCCGTAGACTCCGCATCCTCGCATAAACTGCTTCAGAAGTAGTACTTCGTCTTCAAACCCTTTTATTTGGGCTTTAACAAAATCGTTGTGGAAAGGAGTCCTATCCACTGCAGATTTAATATGGGAAGCTGATGAAACACTAAAACACGGAACTAAATCCACGTCAAAACTTTTGAATACAATATTCAGGTAGGGATGCTCAGCGTGACAATCTTTGACACATTCTGCAAGCTTTGACACTTCTCTGGCAATGGCAATGCCCAAGGTTTCTAGCTCCTTTCTGTGTGTCTCCTCTGGAAAACATATAAAAACATCAATGTCGTGAGTTCCTGAAAGCCACGTGCCTCTTGCTGCGGAACCGACCATTTTTACAAGCACATCATGTACACCTAGTTTCTCAGCTGCTGCTTTCACTTCTGTGGCCAATTCTTCCTGAATTCCAATGAGATTTTTTCTTTCAGCTACTGTAGGTTTTATTCTCTCAAGTATTACCTGCTTCAAATCCTCGGGAATGCTTGTATCAATTTCCATACCAGGAGAAGCTCCATATTTTTAATACTACTCTATTTGATAGTTCATGATTAAGTTACTTTTGATTTTTAGCCAACTGTTAACTAAAATTTGTAAGCCTTTTTGTTCCGTCAGGAGAATTAGGTGATAATCACTGATAAAATGATCCGGATTCATGTGCAAAATTCCATGTAAGAACGTATTTTTACTTAAACAGTTGCCTAAAATTTAATGACCGTTTATCTTGAATAATATTTACTAAATTATTAATATGTTTATACCAATGATTTTGCTCAAATGAAATATGGAACTTAATTTCTTCAAGGTTTATACGGTTGTGAAATATTCTTATATTGGATTTTCAGCTCGTATCTAGGAGTTACTGAACAATTCTTAAAAGCGAGTATTATTTCTGCATTTGAGGAAAATGCAGGTAAATTTTTGTGTTCACCATTTTCAGTAAATCGTGGACATGACTAATTTCAAGAAGGATAAAGAAAAACAGACCCCCAATTCTGACTCTTTATCCAGTTGTGGAATATCTGTATCGAATTTCAGAAAGGATTGAAAAAAGCAGACCCCCAAATCTGCACCTCTTAGTTTTAGAAAAGGAGTGCATAAAATGATTGAAATACTTGAACAACTCAAAAAATCGATTCATAACACCACCAAAGAAGGAATAAATGACTTCTCCGGTAAATTTCTGAGCCTTAAAAACTATGAAACTCACCATAGTGTAGTGCTGGATAAAAGTATATCAAAATTTGATCTAATGATTAACAATGTGCTTTTCGCGATTGAATTAAATGGCGGCTTGTTACCAATTGAAGAAATTCCGGAAGAGGGAAATAACGAAGATCTTGATACTCAGATCGGGTTCTTAACCAGGCTAAACGATAGTATTAAGGTACTCTCAGAATCAAGAGCTTATCTAGAAATTCTAAGGAATGAAATGATTCAAAATGCAGGCATACAAGCTTCAAGACATCTGGAAGTAGGGACTGAACTTTGAAGCTGAAAAGCTTCATAATTGTCTTTTTTGCCATTTCCAAAACCAGATATTTCACTATGGAATAATTTAGCTTTAAAGCTTTTTTTAATTTTTCAATATTCTTACAGCTCAAACAACCTAATTACAAATAAAAAATTTTGCCTCTCTGGGAATCTGTTTCCAAAAATATTCACTTGTTATTCCATTCCTTCAAGTTACAAGGACCATGAGCAGAAATGATGCCACATTCGCTCCTTTGACCGGGATACGATACGCATTGGAATTGGACAATAGCCATGTCTACGGCTAGATTAGCTATCTAAAAGTGTTGATGCTAAAGGCATAATATAGAGAATTTAGATGAATTCCCTTATTTTTAAGCGTTGGAGAATTTAAATTTTTTAACAATAATTTTTATTCATGAAAATTGTTAATGATTTTGCCTTAAAGGAGAATACAACTGACTTCAGTCGGTTGCAATGAAACTTGCTGAAATTGGTTCTTACCATATAGTATATGTTCAAGTTTGATGTAAATTAATCATGATAGTTTGTATAATGGAAAGATTAATTCGGAAGAGCTTTAGACGATAAAATAATCTCCGAATTGGTGCTTCAATGATTGAAATCAAGCCTATTAGAGTTTCTCCGGGGTAAACAGCAACATTTTCTGTTCTGTCAAACATTTCTGTCATCAAAATTTGACAGAAAAGACTGTAAGAGTTTGTAAAAAATCTGCAGAAATTTTTTAAGCGCTGGCGTTTAATCAAAAGTTCCTACAGATCTAAAAACGTTCGTAACTCAAAATTTAAAGGGCTTGCTTATAGCCTTCACAAAACTCGCAGGGCTTTCTCCAATTACCCAGTTTTCTGTATTCCTTATGAGATATGTGTGATCAGAAACCTGTTCTAGTCCACCTTCATTACAGTTTCCTATTATTAGGGAAAAAATCCGGGCTTTTCTTTCGGCTTTTATTTCATTCCATTCCCTGATAAGATGTATTTCTGAAAGTTCGGATACACCATCGGTAAGGAAAAGGATGTCTGCTCCCTCAAAAGCTTTTTCATTTTTCATAGCTTTCAGGCCTGCACGTAGTGCGGTATTGAAATCGGTGCCACCGCCAAAAGTAAATTTTAGGAACTCCAGAAACTCCTCACCCATACGCTTTTTATTTGTGAGCTCAATTTCAATGGTCTGCCACTTCGAAGAGAAGAGAATTACTTTAACATCCCTGTTTTCCTTCAGCATTCTCCTCGTAACTGCTAGAAGTAAGGCTTTTGCAAGAATCTCGGGGCTTCCCCGCATCGACGCCGATGTATCCACCAAGGCGATCACGGGCCCTTTTCTCCTCTTCCCTGAAGCATCAGAGTTCCAGTTCTCCCCTATTAGCTGATATGTTAGGAGTTTTCCTTCGAGCATATCAGCATAGAATTTGCGCTTCAGAAGGGGGTTTTTTAGCTTTACGGTTTCTACTGGAAGCAATGTCTGTATATCGCTTGAAAAAGTAATTGAATGTACTTCGCTTTTGCTGTATGGTGATAGGTTTAGTTTTTTTGAGCCGTACTCAAGTTCAATTCTTCCAATATGTTTCAAGATTTCGTGAAGGTAATAATTTTTCCTGAGCATTGATGCATATTTTTCCAGGTTTCCAAAGTATTCCCTGTGCAAAGCTTGCAGGGAGTGATCCCACATTCTACCCGGAAAGAGCATTGAGAGGATTTCGAGCATTTCTAGGTAGTCTTCAAGGATAGGAATGAATTCTTCAATTTTTGCAGCTATTTTTTCTCCGACCGCAGAATCAAGAATCTCTTCTGCATTTTCTGAAGACATAAACTCCTGAGTCAGTGAGAAGAGTTTTTCGGATCCCACAGTTAATCCAGGCTGAGGGGCCAGATTTTTTCCGACCTCGCCCTCTAAACTTTTCAGGAAGTTTTCTTTGTTATTCTCTTCAGTTACATGTTTCGGAGGCGTATCCTGCTTTTCCTGCCAGTGGGAAGTTAGGTCCATCAGTTGTAACTTGTTCTTTTCCCAAACAGCTTTAGTTTCATTTATCAGATCTTCCAGAGCTTTAATACTTTTTTTTAAGCTCTTAGGAAACTTCTTTGAAAACTCTGCTTCCATTTTTCCACATTCATCCAGAAGTGTAAAGAGTTCTTTAAGCAGAGTTCTTAGGATAAAGACTCCTGCCATGTTGTTGTCTTCAGTAATAGCTTTTATTTTGGCCCAAACCGTAAAATCCCTCATGCTCAGAAAGATGGGATAAAAAACTCCAAATTTGCCCATAAACAATTTTTCATCTTTTATTTCATACCCTTTTTCTGAAAAAAGCTCATAAATTAAAATTTCTGCAATTTCTTCCCTTAGCTGCCTCGGAACTCTTCGTGGAGTGGCCAAGATTTCCCTCAGTTCTGTGTTCAGTATCGCAGAAGGATTGAATGTCCGGTTGAAGGATAAGGATGAACCTGATCCTGGTATTTCTTCATATTTATCCCTCAAGTTTTTTAATTCCTGCATATCTTTCCTTTTCCTAAGTTTTTTTAAGCTTTTGAGATATTTTTAATCAAGGCTTATTTCGTTTTAGCTGGAATTTCTTCATTCATAGTCTCAAGACATTTCTCCTGCTTTTCTAATTGACACATCAAATACCCTTGGCTTTTCCAGCAGGAGCCGTATTTCATTTAGGCTGCTTGCAATCTCGTAAATATCCGTGTTTTTGGAACGGTATTTCATTAGGATTTCCTGGATGTCCTGCTCTGAAATCCAAATATTTTCTCTCAGGGTATTCTCAAGAGCTTGTTCTTCTTCTTGAATTTGTTTTTTAAAATATTTCAGTCTCTCCTGGAAGTTTTCGAACTCTTTTTCATAGAGCTTCTTATCTCCATAGTTGAGGCTGATCTTGAATTCAAACCCGTATTTACTGTGGAGTTTTTCTGCAAGCAACTCAAAGCTCAGGGAACTGTTAAGATTGCTGTAATCGATCCCAAAGCTGTAGGTATGGGTCGGGAACTCGGTATGATGCTTCAGTAGATCAAGTGAGTTATCGAATGTCAGGTTCTTCTGGGTTTTTATTCCGGAAAATCTTGAGCTTTTCATACCACCTGTTGTTATCCTATCCTCTGCATAGCACTTATTACAAGTCAGAAGATCCGGGAGTTCCTGCTGCAGGCAACTGTAAATCGAGTTTTTCAGATCAAAAACATTCGATTTAAGTTTTCCAGTATCCGTTCCTCCTGAAACAACTCTGTCCAGGATAAGCTTCCTTATTGCTTCCTTCTGTTCAGGCACTTCCCAGAGCATATGCTGGAGTAGAACAGCAGTCATCCTGTTTACGCTGGCATGCCTATTTACGGCTGAAGCTACTCTGAGCACGTTTACAATCTTTTTCCAACGCCTGTCCGAAATGAAAATATTGGAGTTTCTAAGTTCCCTTCTTAGCTCTTTTATAATCGTCCGAACTTCAGGATCAAAAGTGAGATCTTTTGCTTTCTTCTGGGTTTTCTTTATATCCTCTATATTGAGTTTCATTAAGGGCACGAAATCTTCCGTATTTTTGAAGATGAGATCTTCAAGGTTCTCTTCGTGCTGAATATAATCTACCCTGTACCTGAAAAGAAAACGGTCATAAAGGGCTTCGAGACTCTCATCTTCTTCAGGTAGCTCGTTGGAAGCCCCGAAAACGGAGAAAAGAGGCACCTCAATAATCTCCTTGCCGTTGTGGTACTTTCTCTCGTTCAGCACGGTCAACAGGCTGTTTAAGATGGAGCTGTTTGCCTTGAAAATTTCGTCAAGAAGAGCGATATGGGCAGTCGGCAGATAACCATCTATTCGTCTGCTGAACTCATCCCTTTCGAGTGCCTTTAGAGAAAGCGGTCCAAATACCTCTTCAGGCGTGGAAAAACGGGTCAAAAGATAATGGAAAAAATTCCCTCCTTCGATAGTTTCGCAGATTTTGCTTGCAAGCAGAGTTTTTGCAGTTCCTGGAGGGCCAAGCAATAGGACGTGTTCGCTTGAAAGGAGTGCAAGAAGAGATCCATTAATTTCGGCATCCCTTTCTTTAAAATAACCTGCAAATTCCTGTTTGATACTGATGATGGTACTTTTTAAATCCAGAACTTTCATAAATCCAAAACCTTTATAAATTTATCTTTTTCAGCATCTCGTCTTTACTTCGCTGGGAGGATTTTACAATAATGAGCCACGTAGACGATTAAAACAATATTAAAAATGAACTCACCATTTTTATGGGCCTTGCTTTACTTAATTTTTTCAAAAAAAAATTCTATTTTAGGGTACATGTTTCTGCGGGTTATGTCTTTTCCTGGTGATATATTTTACTGCCATTATATGCTAAAATAACCATCTTTTAGCAAATCTTATGTGCTCACCCAGGGTACACATATGATTAAAGTCTCTTCTAGTTTTGTCTCTTGCCATCCGAAGAAGTTCTGCAGAAAGAGCTTGATTACTACCGAGAGTGATTTGAATTATCTAGAAATAAGATTATTCTTGGTGACGAAAAAATAAAAATCAATATCCAGAATGAATCAATATTCGGAAGACTTTGCATGAATGATTTTAAGCGTGAAAAATATAGCCGGTAGATCCTTCTTTGTGGGGAAGAGGGGTAGGAAAAGTTTCTTTATATAAACTTTGACATCGAGATCTAAACCACAGGAGAAATGCTTATGGAATCATATATCTAATCCCAAATTCCTGAATGTGATATTTTCGTCGATACCCTTTATAACCTCGAAATGTGACAGCGGCTTAACAAGATTTCCGTAAAAAAGAATTCATCTACTTCATGGAGCAGTTACCGGGTATGATGGCCAGGTAACAACAATAATTCCTGGAAAAAAACTCTTTTACTACATTTTCCCGCATATTTCCGAAAAAGAAGTTTTTCTGGTTTTAGAGACAAATACAGGAATTAATAGTTTCATACAGTCGAATTAAGTAATTAAATTCCTGACAAGAAAAGGAAAACTTCTGGGAGGTCGCCTCCTATTCTTTAATGGATTTTTAAGAAATTTCAATGAAATTTCACTCTCAAAGTTAAACAATTGTCTGGTTTGGGATATTTTAATGAAATAAACAACAATAAATAAAAATAAATGAATATCTACCTTTGTTCAGGCATGTAAACCTTTATTCAAGTTCCCTTCCTGTTGATCAAGTTTTATGTATTCTCAGTAATACTATCCTATAAGGTACGTCACACCCAACATTCTGCAGATAGCCGCAAAAATTATATCCATTTTCGTAATGCTCAAGTAGTATAAAATTTGATCCCGCTTTAAGGAAGAATATTTGGCAAATCGGCAAATAAATGATACAAGTGTGTCATTTGCTGGATGTAGGTTTAAAGAAATAAATGTGAGCTTTGTTTTGTAAATCTAAACTCAGTGAGTACAAAAATCTCTCTGCATTTTAATTAAATTCATATTTTGAATCGTTTTTTTGGAATTGATCAAAATACATTAACACTACCCAAAAATGGCAAGTTTAGAATTATTAAATTGGTTTGCATTCTGATGAAAATCGATCTCGATATTATGAGAATGAAATTAATTTTGCAATGTCAAGTTAGATATACTATAAAAAAACATAATCAGTAGGTGAAGGTTCGTGATAAATCCTATCATAGGTCGGGTCTGGAAATTTGGAGACGATATTGATACTGATGTGATTATCCCAGGAAAATACCTGCGGACCAAGGAGATGGAGGTTTTTGCAGCCCATGTAATGGAAGGTATCGATCCTGAATTCGCAAAAAGAGTGGAGCACGGAGATATTATTGTTGCAGGAACCAATTTCGGCTGTGGCTCATCAAGGGAACAAGCTCCACTTGCTCTGAAACATGCAGGAATAGCCTGCGTTATAGCAAAGTCCTTTGCAAGGATTTTTTTCAGAAATGCAATAAATGTTGGATTGCCTCTCTTGGAAGCAGATATCGAATGTCAGGATGGGTGTGAGGTCAAAGTTGATCTGCTAAATGGTGAGATTGAAGTTTCCGGAAAAAGTATATTCAAAGGAAACAAACTGCCGGATTTCCTACTAGAAATACTGAATAATGGTGGACTTGTGGCTCATAGGAAGAAATTTCAGGTAAGTAAAGAGCAACCAGATCTACGACCTATTTAAAAGAATTCGATAACCAATTAAATCGGTATCTATCCATGATTTTTCCTGACGAATATAAACATGTGGCTGTGAAACGATTCACTAATTTGGCTGCTGAAAAGCTTATTTACTTTTTGACTGACTACCTCATCGTCGAAAAGGAAAAATATGATACCTACAATGCCAATTATGAGGTTTATTATGTAAAAAAAAGCGGGGAAGGACTGTTCAGAAAGGTTGAATGCCTTGAACTTATTGCATCTGGAGAAGAAGTATACAAGTATAATAAGGAACTGAATATAAAGAATCGTAGCCTTCTGATCGAAACTGCAGTAAACCTCTGCTCAGGCAAAGTCAATACTATAATTTTTACAGGCTTGGACAAACACGTTACATTTGTTCATAAACCTGATCCTTCCAGCATCCTTGATATAGAGGTACTTGACGTCGTTCCCCCCGAGCCTTCCTGGCTTTCCATGGTCGTAAGGAGGTTAGAAGCCAGTGGAATTTTTGGTGACCTACAAGTCCATTTTGTTGAAAAAGTAATTGACCTCCGATATTTTGAAGGGATAAATACTGTTTTTCCATGTAGTTCTTCTGGGCTCAAAGGAAAATGCCTGGATTCGGATATACTCACCGAAAACGGACACCTTCTTGTAGGGTGTGAGATCTCAAAGACCATTTTTGAACTGCGCTTTCCGGAACTTGAATATTCCTTCATAAATATATGCCCGTTAAAGTCCGAAATAGTGGCTCCATCAAAACCTTTCATTACGCGTTGCTGCAGGTCTGAAAATTCAGGACTTGTAAATATTTCCAACTTTGAAGGAGTTGTTGTCCACTGGGGAGATTCGGAATATCAAGTTGCTAAGGCCATTAAAAACCTTGTCCACACGATCAGGAATAATCAATAGAAGTTAAAAACCGTCAATAAAAATTTAACAGTGTGTTTATGGTACCTAAGTTTGATAATATTCACTAATTTCTAATGAAAATCAATGTTTTTTATCTCGAATTGGTTTGACAAAACTTATGAGTATAGGACTTAATCAAACCCCCTATGGTAGGTCCTGTTACTACTTGCTTTATCTTACCCTTATCGGATCCAAAAAATATCTTAAATCGCTCCACATTCGTTCATTTTTGACTTGGAGCCTATTCGAAACGTCAATAGTGACATGCTGCAAAAGTTATAATTGATCGACAACATTCAAGTGCCTATTCTAGTTGTGTATTGAAAAGTTGTAGCTGGTTACAAAAATTTTCGGAAAGGCTCTATGTTAAATCACTTTTATGCCAAAATCCTTCATTTTGCTTTAGCTAACACTTTGTGATTAGATGTTAACAGCATTTTGAAATCAGTATTTACATAGAACTACCAAGAATGTTTATACAGTCCATTTGGAAATATAGCCCTGGCACGATTTTGTACTAAATTTTGCTTTTTAGTTTAATAGAATGATGCCTATGTTCCTGACCATGAATCGATTGTTCTAAGTTTTTGAAATGTTAATTTTTACTGGACTTACTATAATTTCTAATTTATGTCGCATTATTTGCAAGTATACTATAAAGGGAATAAAACTGAAAAGACAATTAGATCGTAACTGAGAAATAAGAAAAACCTTAAAGAATTTTCCCTTGCTTTTTAATCAGAAAAGTAGCTATGACGAAGCAGGTGCAACTGCTGGCATAGCTTCCACTTGAGTCTTTCTGATTTCTACTCTGCGGAGTGGGTAAATAAACTTTGCCTGTCTGTAAATGGCGGCTGATAGTCTGCCAAGTATTGCTTCTTGCATAAAGGCCTCAAAATCGGATTCTGCTGCACGCTTCTTGACAATCTCAACCATCATTTCCCTGATTGCTTGCATCTGGCTAGAACGTGCCCTCTTGATGGTGAAACAAGTTGGTTTTACGCGAATGACATACTTGTCTTTAGTTTTAACTTCAACATTGGCGTCTATCCTAGAAGTCTGCCTTTTTACAATCGAACGAACATAGTCAGTTGTCAGCTCGTGGCCCATTAAATCAGTGGTTGCTATTTCTCCAATGACATTGTTGATCCTGAGAATGACTTTTGTATTGTTCTTAGTCATATCGTTGGTAAGTTCTCCAACAGTGGTTTCAACATTGCGCCCTATAAGCAAGGAAGGATCTCCCGCCATAGTATTCCCAACAATACTCCTGTTTAAATAAACAGGAGCTTCAATATTATACCATTCCTTGGATTTCCATCCATCAATCTTTCTCTGTACTTTCTTTCGTGCCAAGTAATTCCTCCAAAGTGATTTCCATAGGTACTACTATTTTTATATGCTACTAGATGATTCTTCACGCTCTATTAACTTAGTTTATTCTTTTTTATAATCAGGTAAGTTTTCCTTAAGTAATATACCATGATGATCCGAATACTTCGGAACAAATTTTACACTACTCGTTGCAATTTGTGCTTTTAGCAAGTTCAAGTTCTTAATATTCCATATGAAATTTCCAGCATCTTTAGTGTTTCCAAAACTGAATCTCTCACTTCATGCAACAGCTATCGGATACTAATAATAAAAATTATTATCCAGAAAATGGCCAGAAATTCTCATAAATTAACGGTTTCTAACTAGCTTATGGATCACTATACACATCATTTCCATATATAAATAAATCGGTCAGAAACACCTATGCCCTGTTATCCATATCCTCAACTGATAGAGGAAAGTCCAGAACACATGATGCAGTGTTTGTGCTCATCCACCGTAATAGGTTCTTTAAATATTTCAAAATCCTTTTCTACATGGATAAAATGTGAAAGTAAAAAGCTTAATTGAAAAAGAAATCTTTTGGCAGCCCAGATAACCTTTTCCTGAACTCTTCTACCAATTATCAGGAGTAAGCTACTTTTGGGAACGAGGCGATGCATATCATCTCGTAAGCTCTATACTAGAGCAGCTTGAACAGAGTTTTTCACCTTGAGACTATAATTCATGAGCTCGCTGTGCCTAAGAGGGTGTCTAAATTTTTTGGGGACCGAAGTCGTGTAGACGCAACCAACGGACTTTATGGTTTTTAAAGGCTGACAATAGCCCGGTATTTCAAATCTTCTTGAGCATCAGAGACATTATGCCTGGCCTGGAAGAGCCCATTGTCTGTGGCAAAAAAATTTCCGTTCCACAGGAACCGAACATTTCGTCGTTGAACCTTGTTGTTATTTCGTCAAAAATCATCCTGTATGCGGTGCAATAAGGATCAATACCCCTTATTTCACCGCTTGTGGGAAGTATGGCATTGTATGGGCATCCTCCCCTACAGTATTTAATATGAGCGCATTTACCACATTCCTTGTCCACATATTCTTTAAACTGGTTCAAGCGTTCCCATGCATTGGATTGGGAAAGGTCTTCCATAGTCGGATGGTTATACACATTACCCATAATCCATTCATCCATGCCCACAAAGCGATAACACGGATATATATTTCCTTCAGGTCCCACTGCAAATGTGTCTCCCATGCAATCAACATATGTGCAGACAGTTCCCCTTCCTGTAAATACACATTTACACAGATGATCGATATTCATAACTTCAATTCTACCTATATTTTCCAGATATTTATCGAGAAGGTAAATTAAAAGTTCTCCATACTCTTCCGGATCAATAGTCCATTTTTTGGGATGTTCGCCTTTTAATGAAGGAAGGCATGGGTGCAATTTGAGAGTTAAACCTTGCTTAAGATAAAAATTGAAAATTTCTTCCTTGAACTTTACGGAATGAGAGGTAAAAGTGGTAATGAATCTAACATTAAGTCCATGAGCCCTTGCAATTTCGTATCCCATCATTGTTTTTGTGTAGTAGCCTGTACCCCTCTGAAAGTCATTGAGCTCTTCTGGGCCATCCAAACTAGAGCCTAGGGGAATATTGTATTCAGCAAAAATTTTAGCTATTTCCGGAGTGAGCTTCCATAGGTTTGTCTGTATCGCAAAAGCTATTTTCCGCGGGTTTAAACCTTTAACTAATATCGGTAGGGCTTCCATATAAAATTTTGCTCCTGCCAGGAGAGGCTCCCCACCATGGAAAGTAAAAGTAACAGAATCTTCCCTAAAACTTTTGAGCCATTTAACAACTTCTGTTACCGTTTCAATGCTCATCATCGGAGATTTTTCCTCGGAACTCCAGCAGTAACCACAATTAGCAGGGCAACCAAGGGTAGGTATAATCATTACGTGAAAAGGCATCTTTAAAGCTCCTTTTTTTCGGCTTCTTTAAATTATTAGTAGTTTTCTGAGTTAAGTACTTCACTGATTTTCATTCCCCAATAAACGAAGCCTAAGATTACCCTTTTATTGGTGAAAACACTTCTATACGTTTTTGCTATTCTATTAAGTGTTAATATAGTCCTAAATAAAAATCGAATTCTTCGAATCGCAGATTCAAACAAATAAATACCCATAACAGTAAGAACCATTCTTCTGTTTGCAATACTTACAATAATTACCAAGGGTGAAAATAGAACTCATTTTGGATTCAGTTCTCATGGAGTCCTAGGCTACCGTACATCTATTCTTTTTACTCTTATCCTTGCCCACTCTTCCCTCAGAACTAGAATTTCCATAAATGAGATTACTACCTTGAGTATTTCTATTTTATAATGTACCTAGCAATTTTGGTTGTTGCCCTGGACTCAATATTTTTTGCGGCAAATTGGCGTATCCCATTTATTGATGCAAAAGACAACAGTACATGAAGATCCTGTACTGGCCTGCTATTACAGGAATTATGTTATTGATTACATTCTTGAATTTTTATTGATAGGTATTTGATACCTTAATTTTCTTCATTTCAATGCAGAAATGTGTTTTTTTAAACTTGTGGATTCATTCGTGAACTTCCCTACATTTATCTTTTTATTAATCTAATAATATTAATATATAATATAAACATTATTAATGATTACTGCTCAGTAAAAAAGATAATTGCTTTTTTATTAGCAGGCCAGTTAAGTTTTGTTTCACTACGAATCGATAAGCAATGATTCAAAGATAATGCCCAAAATATAATTTTATAAATATAATAAAATTGGTGATATAAATGTTTGAACTCAGAATGAAAAAGGTAATTGCCATTTTACTGGCAGTACTATTTGTAACGTCGTTGTCAGCAGTTGCAGCTAGTGCCGGACGTGGCGGTATGCATGGCGGTCACCATGGCGGTCACCATGGCGGTCACGGTTTCGGCGGTCGAGGCGGCTTTGGTGGCGGCTACGGCGGCTACGGCGGCTGGGGCGGCTACGGCGGCTGGGGCGGCTACGGCGGCTGGGGCGGCTACGGCGGCTGGGGCGGCTACGGCGGCTATGGATGTGGAGTACCCATTTGTGCACCACCTGTCCAACCTGTCATAACGTATGCTGATCAAGTTGTCTGCAAACCTGTCACAACAATGGAAAAACAAGTTGTTCAGGAACCTGTCACAACAATGGAAAAACAAATTGTCGAAGAACCTGTCACAACAATGGTCGAAAAAGAGGTCGAAGTACCTGTCACAAAAATGGTCGAAAAGTGTGTCGACGTGCCTGTCACAACAATGGTCCAAGACGTTGTCAAAGTACCTGTTTGTGGACTTGCCCCAGTTTGTTGAGTGTCGTAACCCTGAGTACCACTACACGACATAACAGCACGAAAGCTAACAAGAATTATAAAATAGTAGATTAAATACAGATCAGAGTCTCACTGCTTAAGTAAGCTTGTTTGATCCGGTATAATACAATATCATTGACCGCAGAGTGAGACTCTTAATTTTCTTATTATTTATATCTATTTGACAGTATTTGCTTGAAAATACTATTGATTTTTCGGCTCAACACCTTATTTGAAACACATATGTAGACTTTTGCCTGTTTGTCCATTATTATTCGTTGAAAATTATATTACCTTTTAAGCGACTTTCATATTGAGAAAATAGATTGTATTTTTGTATTCATCTATAGAAAGGTGTCGAAGTTATTAATTTTTAAACTTGAGTATATATGTATCTAGATCTGCCAATATATTCGATAAATAAATAAAAAAATTATAAGTTTGCAGATATTTTGCACTTTCTAGATATTTATATTCAAGCTTACTTACTCAAAAATCAATAGGAGCTACAGGGGAAAAAGGATCCGTTCTGGAAGTTTTGGTAGCTCCAGCTACAATTAAACCACATAATAAAAATAAGTAGGGAAGAACAATCTACTATAATAGTGTAAGCAAAATAAGGAAATCATTCATTTCATAAATCACCTAACTGGTTCTGGTGCAAAAATAATATTTCTGCAGTTTTATAATTATTCACTTTGTGCATCAGTTTTCCGGTGATGAGAATAATTAACTTTCCTAATTGTGAATGTTTACACTGATTTTTCAACAAAGTCAGATTCTTTGGTGTCACTGCAAACAGCACGATATGTGATGCCAGCTATAATTGCTATTGCTCTTTCCAACGGATAGACACTTTTACTCATATATTCTAAAATTTCAGGATTTTTAGAACCTGTTTGTTTTGCCATGTGACAAAAAATTTATCGTTTGGACTCCTTGCGGTCATGCCAGCATCTCTCCATTGGTGTTAGGTGTTGAGCCCCTAGTTCCTTCAGAGTTTTGACAGGCCTGTGGAACTGGGGTTATTCTTAAGCTTCCGTCTTCAAACATTTCTATGTTCACACGGCTACTCTGAACGAGTTTTGCGTTCTTTGCCCAAATCACAGGCAAAGGGCACATATAACTATATGCGGTTTTTTGAATTTTACGTTTACCGAATAAAATATTCATTTGAATCATCATTAAAATATACACTTTATAACTATAAAAAGTATTTTTGTAGATTTTGAAAATAAAATACATATATGTGATTAATTCTAAATTAATACATACTTAATTTTACTAATTATTAAAAACTATTATGAAACATATACTTTAAATATTCTCAGATATATCATATATATGGCTCTAAAGGAAAGAGCATTACCTAAAAACGGACCCAAAGACACTATTATAGAATTCATTTTAGAAAATGATGAGGCGGTAAAAGGGTCTCAAATTAGAGAACATTTAAAGAAAAAAAATCCAAAAGTGGATCAGGGAAACGTTAATAGGGATTTACATGAGTTGCAGGGTGATTATGAATGTATCCAATTCGAAACTGGTAAAATAGGTCGGCGCAAGTATAATTTATGGAATAAACAAAGATTGAACATTTAAAAAAAATTAGAGAATATTTTAAAAATATTAAATTAAACAAATACCAAAAATCCTTAGAAATAATCAGTGACAATCATAGGGTTAGAGATGATCTAAATTTAATAGAAGATGATCTTGACAAAATATACCGTCTTCAGTTGTTCGCATCACTTTCCTTTTTTGATTTGTGCTTAAAAAACGATATTGAAACTTTATATAACAAATCTGAAGAAATTTTGAATTTATCCAGAAGTGGTATTTACTGGAATGAAATATCATATATAGACCCACCTAAGGATCTTTTATACTTAACTCATGGAAAAAATTGAAATGGAGCCTAATATTTGGCTGGATGTTTACAATGAATTCATAAACCATTCTCTGAAATCAGAGATTCATCAAAAATCTTTTAAATTTTCTGAAGATCTCAAAATATCAGAAAAAATATTTAAGAAAATAATACTAGAAGCACTGACAAAAAAATATGAAGAACTAAAAGAAGAATCGTACAAAAAATAATTAAATATATTTCAAATAAGATAGCATCTGAGATAGTAACTAAAAAAATATCTGAAAATGAAAAGAAACATATCGGATATATTAAAGGAACTAATGGAATACTAGTCGAACAACTAGAAAACATGACTAAAAAACTATCTGAGAATATATTTAACAGAGCCTTACTATTACTCGAAAAATATTGGGAAATGCAACTTTTTGATATATTGCATATCCCATATTTAGATAATTTAAAAAAAGTAAGAAATTTTACGATGCTTTTCGACCACTGCTTTGAAGACGATATTTTGGAAGGTAGTGTTTCTAGCGAAGAAATAGAATTTGTGAAAGCAGGACAAAAATTTTATGAGAGATTACATATTGACGACCAGAATTTGTCAGAAGGTTATGTACCAGAGTATTGTCCACAGGATGATTGTACTGATTGTCCAGCTAGTCATGAATGTGATTATAAAGAAATTTGTCTAAGTTTCTCAAAAAAATATGGGCTAAGATAAGAACTCTTTTAAACCAAAAGCCCATTTTACTAATATATCTATCATTTCCCAGCTTTAAGCATCGTTTCCTTTAGTTTTGAGATTTCTTCTAACTCTTGTTTTAAAGTATTTTTCATTTCTCTAATTTCGTCTAAATCTGCAAGTTGCATATAATCGGTTTTTACGGATTCTACAGTTTTTGAAGCTTCCTGAGTAAGCGGCAGTCCACATTTAAAACAAAATAAAGCATTTTCTGAATTTATTTCTTTGCACCGTGGGCATTTATTAAAAGTAAATTTTTTGTGAGATTCTTCAGTCTCGATTCCATGCAATTTAAGTATAGCATTATCCACATCTCGCCCTGACATATGCACATATACACTCGCCTTATTACTTGATTTAGTCCAACCTAAATATTCTTTTAAAAGTTGTTCAGGCAATTGTTCTGCTAAGTGAGTTGCTCTGGCATGTCTAAAAGCATGTGGGTAAACCCTTTTTTGTTGGATACCTGCTCTACTTGCTACTTTGTGTAGTTGATCTGCAAGTCCTACAAATGTGATAACTCCAAAAGGAGAATTAGTCGAACAGAATAAGTAAGCATCAAGATCATTTTTTAATGGATGGGTGTCAATCCATTGTTTAAGATAAGATGAAGCTAATACAAGCCTAACGCGTCGAAGTCCTGTTTTTCCTTTTTGGATATTGAGGATTGCCCCATTCTCGTCAAAAGTCACATGTTTAAGTTGAACTGTTAGTAATTCCCCCCTTCTAGCTCCACTTTCATAAAAAGTAGCAATTATAGCCCGATCTCTGTTACTTCGACATGAATCAATTAATTTTTCAATTTCTTCGCGAGTCAAAATATCTTCGGGGATTTTCCCATTTTTTAGCGTCCGCAACTTTATTACGGCTCCAAGATCACTATTAATAAAGGTCAAGAATTTTTTCAAAACAGTTCTAATTCGTTGCTGTGTACCAGGTGAGTATTTAACAGCCTTACCAGCCTTGATGTACGTATAGGCATTTATAAAATCCAGATAATCGTAAACATCGTCTGTAGTAAAATCCTTTAATTCTCGATTTCCACACCATTCTATGAACTTTATAAGTGTATATTCAGCAGTTGCAATTGTCTCTTCCGTCAGTCCATCTGCTTGACACTTCCTTATATAATCTTTTAAGATCGTTGAATTACTCATACTAACTTAATAGAATTGACCCTAGATAAACAATATAGGTTTTTATGTTGGTTCAGCTCCAACAAAAAGATGTACATGATCACCATCAGTACCAACCACATCAAATTCAAAGTACATCTCGTAACCCGTTAAAGACTTCTCAACTGATAGGTTTAATAATATTTACAAATAAACTAAAATATAATTATAGAACTGGATGACAAAATACTTCGGAGGATTCTGGCTTGGGAAATCATTATTTCATAATCACTGGAGAAGAAGCAGGACCTAGATCAAATAAGATGGGTGGAATATGGAATGTCATTGATGGTGAGGCACATACCCTTGCTAAGCTTTTCAATTCTGGCACAGTGGTACCAAAGAATGATACGAAAATTCTTGTTGTAGGCCCTTATTATGGGCATAGAGGTGCAGACTGGAACCGGGGTATGAATCGGATTACAAATATGGAAGAGTTTACCCCCCTAAATATCGATGCTGAACTCCAAAAAATTCTAGAATCCCTTGAGAAGTCAGGTATAAAGGTGTTTACAGGAGAAAAAAGGGTAGGAAAAATTGGAATAGTGTATCTGCAGTTTCAGACTTGCGATTTCGGGAAAATATCCACAACATACATGGGAAAGGAGATGACACTCGAAAACAAGGTCAAAGCTGAAGCATATGAAATCCTTGGACTTGATTCCTTGAAGTATGAGAGCATGTCAAATGGTTCAGAATACACTCATTATCTACTCCTTTCTTACGCAATTTCTGAGTTTGCTCGGTTTCTAGTAAGCTCAGTTTCGAAAATTGCTGAGACTGGAAAGGAAAATATAATCTCAAATAAAATTTTTATATCCTGTGCTGGTGTTTCCCTGCATTGCCATGAATTTGGGGTATTTTATGCGGCAGCCAGACTTAAAAAACTTGGTATTCCGGTAGATAGTATTGCGACTCTGCATGCTACTCTTCCTGGAAGAGCTGCAGGATACAATTCCATCCTAAAAAGGAGGAATAATGACAGTACGTGGTCTCCTGGAGTACCTGAAAATCTGGCTGCCCTCGAAGCTCTCGCCTTATATGCAGACACAGTTACTGCAGTAGGAGAGTCAACCTTGCAAGAAGCCAGGCTTTTTTACGGGATTAATGGGATTGTGATCCGAAATGGGATAACTATAGAATCCGACAAAATAGATTGGAATTTGAAAGAACATTGCCTTGAACATATTCAAAAATTTCTTTCCGAAAACATGTACAAGTATCATGGAGGGGAAAGGATAAAACCCGAAAAAATAATCCCTATTTTTACAATTTCCCGCACAGAAGTGGAAAACAAAGGGTATCCTGAACTCCTTGATTCTCTTGTTGCTCTTGATCATATAATAAAGAACAGCATTTTGCAAGGGCATATGGAAGAAGGAATTAAGGTGGTCTGTTTTCTTATTACTGCAGAAGGTCCCAAGAAAAATCTGCCTGAAGGTTTTCCTATCAATATACCAAAAGAAGTACTTGCAGGAAACGAACTGAGGATTCAGCAGATGATCGAAGAAAAAGGGTTGGATTTTTCGAAAATGGGACGAGGAAAGTGTTCAGTCGCAGCAGTTCTATATCCTCAGATTCTCTCAATATCCGATGGAGGACTTAATATGGGAGTTGGGGATTTTATGGCCGGCTGCTGTGCGGGCATCTTTCCCTCGCGTTATGATCCTTTCCTGCTTACTGGACTTGAAGCCGGAAAGGAGGGGACTCCAAGCGTGGTCAGCCGGGTGTGTGGCTTCAGTGATGCCATAAAGGCTGTTGAGCCTTTGGTAGAAGGCTTAGGAGGTATAATAATCGTAGACAACGTCGATCTTTCCTATTATGAAGCAGTCCTTGATTATGCCCTCGCAGTTAGTTACTTTACGCAAAATTTCATAGATGATAGAGTTAAGTACAAACTTCTGTGTATGGAAGCATTCCTCCTCGCTAAGGACATGGATTGGGAAGAGCCTACAAAACAATATTATGAACTGATTAACAGTGGAGCACACTTTTGCAGGTAGTAAAGCGAACCATCTGCTAAAAAAACAATTTTTTTGATATCAATTGGTTCAATACGTTAGAAGGTGATATAGCATGGCAGGATTTGAGTTAGACGATTCTGATGTGTATCGAAATACCAAAGTTTTCGATCAACTTTTAAAATTTGCAAAAGAGAATTGTGGAAACGATAAAGCAATTTTTGAATATTTCGAAGATTTAGTCGGCATTGATCTTATCGGGTGATTCATATTGGACAAAGATAATGAAATTTCGGTAGGTATAGAACTCACTGAATCCAGTGACCATAACTATGACGAAATCATTTTTTACGACAAAAATAGGAGGATATAACAGTATTTTCAGTATGAGAGAGTCCTAGTTGATTTATAACACACGTCCAATATACAAAATCTTGGGTCCCTCTAATTTAGGATTCGCGTAGTTAAACTGAGAAATAAATAACTTAAAGTACTGAAAGTAAAATAGAAGATGACTTTGGAAATGTTAAAGGGTTTAAAAAAAGAATTTAAATAGCATCATGCATAAAAGATCATTGTTGGCTCGTATATCAAATAAATTTGAGATGTATGGATAAAAAGCCTACATATAAATTTATCCCCATATTAGCCAATATTTGTTGATATATATGGGAGGAAATAAGCTTAGGACCTAAGCAAAATAATTTAAGTATAATTATATATTCGTTTCATAATTCGTAAGGATAAAAATATACCTTTCAAGGTGCAGAGTAATTTGCAACCGCAAAAATAAATAGAATGATTGATATAGAGTCAGAAGCTCCATTGCACCTTTTTTAGTATATATAACTCATTAAATTAAATATTCATTTGCACCTTCTGAAATAAGGTAACACGAGGTAGATTCAAGTGTCCATTTTTTTGACATTGCAGTAAATTTAGAGCATGTATTGTATATCGAAACACGCACTTGCATAAGTAAATATCATCTTTTGTAAATCTGATGCTTTGAGCTTAAACCGTATCATTGAAGCGAAAATATTGATAGCTTCTTCAGCATGAAGACCCAGAATATGAGCTCCCATTATGCGGTCATTTGCTTCATCAAGAATTATCTTTGAAGCCGCAAATTCTATTCCTACTGCCTTTGTAGTTTGCCAGTTGCTCATATCCCGGAAATTTCTCCCTGAAGTTTTGCAACATAAGTAAGCTGCATATCCTCTAATGCACAGTCCCCTCCTGCATAGATGCGGGTATTTGAGGTCCGCATGTGCTTATCGACTACAATAGCTCCCTTTTAGATCTTAACCCCTGCCTTTTCAAGGCATAAATCCTCTTCATCCGGAACACGGCTTGCCCAATGCACTACCATATCAGCTTGAAAGCTCTGAATTTCGGATCCAAATTCAGTTTTGACCAGCAAGCCGTCATTTTTTTTTCGACCGAAATTACTGGTTTGTTTGTAAGGATTTTGATCCCTACAGCTTCGGATGCTTTTGTAAGTAAATCCACCATATTAGAATCAAAGGATCTCAGGAGGCGTTCACTTCTATGCAAAATTGTAATATCAGAACCAGCTCTTCGCGCAATGTGAGCGAACTCTAGAGATATGTGACCACATCCAATGAAAATAATTCTTTCAGGAAGTTTTTCGGCTTCCAGAAACTCCTCACTTGTGGTGATGCGTCCTTCCCCGGGAATGTTGAGTTTTCGCGGCTTTGAATCTGTAGCAAGAAAAATAAACTTCCCTTTAAGCTTGTCTTACCCCACCATTATAGAGTTATTGACTCTTAAAATGAGCTCTTCTGTGATATGTATCAATTCCTATGTCCAAATAATGCCTCTCGATTTTCCTAGGACATTCTTCCAGAAATGTCTTATTGAACATTATCAGAGAAGACCAGTTAATTTTTAACGAAGTTTGCGTGCCTGCCCCTTTCCCGATCAGTCGATTATTCCAATAGTTACTTCGGCGATAATCTGTGAACATCTTTTTTGTATCACATCTTCCAGGAGTAGAAATACACCCATATTTTCTCTAGTCAAGAATGGCTATTTTTAATCCAGAACGCGCAACTTTATCCACAAAAGCTCTGCCAGCCGTCCCGGATCCGATAACTACAATATCATAATCATTTTCCATAATTTCCCTCCCTTTTTATCTCCCCACTTCCTGAAAGACAGATTATAAGATTTATTGGATCGTAATACTTTTCATACTGATCAAGATGAAGTATATCCTGTATTCTGAAGGATATCAGAATTTGCTTGCGAACTAATTTATTACTTTTCGAAGACAAATCAGTTATAAGTTTCCAATCAAAAATTTCTAAGAAATCTCTAAAAGAATTTTTGATTTATTTCATCCATGAAACTTTATTTAAGGGTGAAGGTGTAAGCAGCATACATGAATTTTTATAAACTTTGTTATAATAAAGATGCCTTGCATACATCCACACAAAAAAATGTCAGGTTCAAGATCGTTGCTGGAAGCAAGAACCATAAACAGTACTCAAAATTGCGCTGTAGAACCCCGCTACAAGCGAAAGGGTATTTCTCACTACTTTCCTGATATATTTTTTTACTGAAAGTCAATTTACACTACTTTTCATTTTCTACTATATCTGTTGGACCAATCAATCTGGCTAACCATTTTGTGTCCTCAAAACTCTCAAGTAGGATCTTCAAAACAATTGTAAGAGGTATGGACAAAATCACACCTACTGCTCCAAGTACAAAATTCCAGTATATAAGAGAAAGAAACAAAATGCCTGGAGATAATTTCAGTCCTTTTCCTGCAAGCGAAGGAAATACTACATTTTCCGCAAGCATACTGACAATCAATACAACGACAATAACTGCAAGAGCACCTATAGGCCCATACTTAAACAGTGCAAGCATTGTGGGTGGAATAGAAGCCAGAACGAGACCAATGTAGGGTAATATAGCTGAGCAGGAATATGAGAACTCCCCAGAGAATCGCAAAGTCGATGTCTCCTACAAGAAGAGCAATGGTAATTCCAACAGATGTGATAAGGTTTGTTTCGGCCCTTATAGCCAAAAAACCTACCAGATTTTTGTCAAATTTACTTATGCTCATCTGAAGCTTGGATTGAGTTTCAAATTTTGAAGTTATTTTTTTAGGAGTATTGGCAGCGTCTATCAACAAGAACGCTGTTGCAAGTATTATAATTCCAGCTGTTGTACCAATATTCACAAGTCCACTAATACTGCTTCTCATAAGAGAGATCAGGATTGATGTAATACTACGTAAAGTTGAATTCAAGGAAATGTACTCTTGTGAAGGAACATAACGTGTAAAAGTATCTATGAACCCCATTAAATTAGTTTGGTAGATAGGGGTCTGGTTTCCAAATTGGATTGCACCTTTTATAACAATCACACTGAAAATCGCGACCATGAAAGCAAATAAAAGAATTACTAGAAGAATGCTCAGTCCACCTGGTATCCCCTTTTTTTTGAGCAAGAAGATAAGTGGGCTAAAGATCAAAGCAGCAAAAATGGAGAAAAAAAATGGGTGTGAGGATAGGAGCTAGCTCCCGCATTCCAAGCGTCAGGATTACAGCAAAAGTACTGTATACTAAAATCCTACCAGGTATAGAATTGCTATTAAAATTCATGAATTGCAACTCCTTTAAGTATCAATCATTTATTGCACAGTAATATGAGTTCTTTTTTTCTGACCCATACCATTTCGTTTACTGTGACAGCGTTTGAATTTTTTTCCACTCCCGCAAGGGCACGGATCATTTCGTCCGGCATTAGCAAAAGCCTCTTCCATAGTCAGAACTCTCATAACTTCCGATGCAGGGTGACCCCTACGTATCAATTCTACGAGAATCTGCATCGGGAAATCAATGTGATGAAAAAAAGCTTTCCATCCATCACAGAGATAATTCATACCCGATTCTCCAATAGAAGTGGTTAAGAAACGGTTCTTGGGACATTCACCTCTGCAAGCGAAGAGCACGTCGCATTCGCAGCATGCCTTCGGAAGAGAATCACGCTTATCCTGTCCAAACTTGTACTGCCTTTCGGAACATGCTAGCTCAATAATTTCTTTTTCCATGATATTGCCTAACAGATAGTTGGGCTCAACAAAATGATCACAAGAGTAAAGATCCCCGTTGTGCTCCAGAGCAAGCCCCATTCCACAAGTTTCCTCAAAAACACACATCCCTGGAGGCATATCAAGCCATTTGAGTGCAGAAGCCTCAAAAGTTTGCACGAATATTTTCCCCACGTCATTTCTCACCCACTCATCGAAAATGAGGCTCAGAAAATTGCCAAACTGTTCAGGCAGTACTGAACGATTAGAAATCTTGTCCTCTTTTTGGTAAATGGAATTCCCCTCCTCATTAATTCGCTCTACAACTGGAATAAACTGAATCCAATTTGTTCTTATTTCGTCCCTCATAAAGCGGTAGACTTCAAGCGGGTAGTCGGCATTGATCCGATTAACTGTGGTTAGGACGTTGTATTCAACATTGTGTTTTTGCAACAGACGAAGTCCTCGCATGACTCTGTCGAAAGTCCCCTCTCCCTTTTTGTCCACTCTATAGGAGTCATGCAGTTCTTGCGGGCCATCGATGCTGATTCCTACGAGAAAATTGTTTTCCTTGAAGAATCGGCACCATTCGTCATCAAGGAGTGTACCGTTGGTTTGCATCGTATTTTCGAAAGTCATTCCAGGCTTTCTGTACCTTTCCTGCAGTTCAATGGCACGCCGATAAAATTCAATACCCATAAGCGTGGGTTCACCCCCCTGCCAGGCAACTGTTACCTGCTGGGCGCTGTGAGCTGCGATAAGCTGTAGGATCTAGTTATCAAGCACTTCGTCTGACATGCGAAACGTGCTGCTGGGATAAAGCAATTCCTTGTCAAGAAAAAAGCAGTATGAGCATTTAAGGTTGCAAATTGATCCTACTGGCTTTACCAGTACGTGAATGCGTGTAGGTAGATAGTTTTGTGCCATTTTCACTTCCTTTGCAAGGATTGATGTTAATATCATTCTTCCTATCTTTGCAATAATAGCCTGAAATGTAGCATCAGGACTCTAAACTGGCTTGCTATGTATTTTATTGACATGATATATATAAACCAGTTTAAACTTCCCCATCCTCTATCAGCCCCAGTGTCCATCCAATATCAAGCTATCGAGTTTACCATTAAACTTCCAGTAAGGTTGGAGGTCAAGTTCAACGGTATCCTCCTGAATAGAAAGCCGAATTCAGGTCTGCAGATTCTGAGAGCATAGCCTTACGCGTCCAGATTGCGTCCTCATAATCTTGACCACGAAGATGTCCTTTACTCTGAACTGGAGTGATATGCAGTAATGAGTCCTGACACCTACTATGATTTCAGTGAGCATTTGTTCGCCGCATTCCGTGAGTTGTCATTGCAATACGCGACTTTCCTGCTTGAAAAGATAGCCTGCTGCATAATTGACTGTTTGCACCTGGTCGACGGTATTAGTGCCGTTGATTGTAGGTTTCCCAACTTAGAGTTAGGAGATTCGTCGTGTCCTGTAACAGCTCGGTGCCAAACATAGCCATACCATTCGCGGGTTTTGCAGGCAGCTCATCTGCTCTGCTATCTCTATCTAAAAGAACGAGAGTCTATTTCAGTAAAAGCGATGTGCTGCCCAGCCGTCTTTGGTGTGAATATGTCGCAAGTGACGGGTACTAACACCATATTGTAGAAGTATATCTTGGAAACGTTGACGACTTTTACTCAGAGAATCGTTCCGCTCTCCCATTGTGACGTTGCTTACAACACAGTACGCTACAGGCCTTTTTCACGTTTCACATGTATTTTTTGGTATTCGTGACTGTTCACCATCTCCAGAAAGACTTTGCGCGAAGGATACTCTACCAGCACAATGGCATCCCATATATCATCGCCCACAAGCAATTCGGCCGTTTTACCGGTATAGACTGCGTGCTCCATGTGCATCAAGTATCTGCGAGACGCTTTTCACGTACCGATCGTATGCTTCTGATCCTCCTTCATACTTGAACTTCAGCATGTGCAGTTCAACAATGATGCCCTCATATGGATTTGAGGCATGGGTACGCAACGCTTCATCATTTGGTGCAATTGAATTCATATAAGACTACTTTAGTTGATAGCTCTAAGGGACGAAAAAGGCCCAAAAAATTAGGGATCTTCGTCATACTCTCTTCATCTGGTTGTTTGAATCAATTTCATTCGTTTTTCCGAATCATAACGTCTTCATGATTTATCTGGTAGTGCTCTGGAAGGAGTTTACTGTAACTGAAAGTCCAATGGTTCTGACCAATAAATTTTCCAGGTCGCATTGGGCTGATTTTTTCAACAAAGTGCTGCACCAGCAAAAGAAAAACAAATCAATTTCTGACGCATAACACTCGAAGCATCAATGAGTAAGCCTCTGGAGAGGCTTCATTTCTGGCATATAAAATTTCATATTCAGGAAAAAAATGATTTTCGGTGTAATTCCGAAACTTCTTTGTTTTCTATGAGTCACCTAACTTGCAGCTTAAAACGTAGTACAGTATTTTCTCTCCGCGCCCTTATGAAGATACAGGCCCGCTCTTCCCAGAGCCATAGGCTGGTAGAGCCAGCCGTAGGCTCAATTGATGGAGCTCACTTTGGTGAGCATCGAGGTCAGTAACTTTTCTCCTATTCCGCTCCCTGCACCAGGCCAAGTTTGCTGGATTCTCTTTGGATTAAGATTCACCAACAAGTCCATGTATACTAATGTACTGGAATATTTAGTAATACTGATTAAAAATCTATTATTTCCAATTCATGACGCTCCTTTATTCTTGAAACTTTGGGGATGAGATAACGGCCATTTAGGCTTTAGATTGGCTAAAAAAAGATTTGGACAAAAAAAATCGAAAATGATTAAGGTGCGAAATGTCTAAAAATGTTATTTTTCATGCTAAATATTTGTCATTCAAGTTGGAAAATTTCTATACATGAAATTTAGAGTTGTGTCCATTAATCGTTAATCAGTATCAAAAGGAGTGGAGTTAATAAAGAAAATTAATGCTAAAGAATAGATGCGTCACAGAAAAGACAGAGAATATTGGCTATAATGAAATCCAGAGTGTTAAAGCGTATTGTAAGGCTTCTTAGCCCTATTTTAATTCAGCTTGTATTCCAAAGCTTCCTTGCTGAGGAAATAACCAAGAACTGTTCTTATCAAAACGATGGTGCCCAGAACGATTAGTTTTTCCTGTGTAGGATGCTTTGTTGTCTCCAATACGTCGGCTGCAATAAAAAACTCAAGCCCGAATACAATTTTATCCGTAAGCTCTTTTCTCATTTGCTGGTAACTATAAGATTTCTTCAAAATTTCACAAAAAACGATGCCTAAGATAGCCTGGAGTCCTCCGTATATGATAAGCAACGACCCTGCTGAATTGAATAGTAAAGAGGATACATTCAAAATTAAGATTTCCAAATCTTCTAATGTCCTTTTATCATCCCCATAAAAGCTAAATAGTGAAATTCGACAAAAAATCCCACTCATTATATATTTCCTTGTGATATATACTCTTTCAACATCTATTTTGGAGCGTTCCAAAATGTCGATTGGAGATCGTAGGGAATAGATATGTCGTTGAAAGAGTATAAATTTGGAACCACTTTTCCAGGTGTAATAGAGCGCACAGTGGACGAGTCAGAACCAGCCTGGCCGGAACCACTGCGTGCTAAAGAGGACACGCCTAACATATTGTTTATTTTACTGGATGACATAGGATTTGGACAATTGGGTTGCTATGGCAGTCCTATTGAGACGCCTCATCTAGACAGTTTGGCTGCGGATGGTCTCGCTTACAGTAACATGCATACTACGGCTCTGTGCTCTCCTAGTCGTTCGTGCATGCTTACTGGCCGAAACCACCACTCTAACAACATGGCCTGCATCACAGAAGGCTCAACTGGCTATCCAGGCTATAATGGTAATATACCTTTTGAGAATGGGTTTTTGTCTGAGATGCTTCTGCAGCACGGTTACAACACCTATGCAATTGGCAAATGGCATCTGACGCCCTCAGAACAGGTTTCTGCAGCAGGACCTTATGACCGATGGCCTTTGGGAAGAGGTTTTGAGCGCTTTTACGGTTTTTTAGGAGGTGATACAAACCAGTATTATCCTGAACTGATCTATGATAATCATTCCATAGCCCCTCCCAAAACTCCAGAAGAGGGCTACACCTTGAATGAGGATATAGTGAATAGGGCTATCCAATTCATTGCTGATTCCAAACAAATCGCACCCAGCAAACCTTTTTTTATGTACTTCTGTCCAGGTGCCACGCATGCTCCTCATCATGTTCCTAAGGAATGGGCAGATAAATATAGCGGTAAGTTCGATAGTGGTTGGGGCGCTTATCGAGAGAAGACATTAGCCCGGCAGAAGGAACTGGGTATTGTCCCAAAAGAAACCAAGCTATCTCGCCATGATCCTGATGTTAAACCTTGGGACAAATGCTCCCCTGAGGAGAAGAAACTATATGCCCGTATGATGGAAGTCTTTGCCGGATTCCTAGAACACACAGATTATCACATTGGTCGGTTGTTGCAGTTTCTAAAAGATATTAATGAGTTCAAAAATACGTTGATCATGGTAATTTCTGATAACGGGGCAAGCTCCGAAGGAGGTCCTACGGGATCAATTAATGAGAACAAGTTTTTCAACAATGTGCCTGAGTCTCTAGAGGAAAATCTCGCAGCCTTGGATAAACTTGGGGGACCAGAGACCTTCAACCATTATGCTTGGGGCTGGACCTGGGCTGGAAACACACCCTTTCGCCGCTGGAAAAGAGAGACCTACCGTGGTGGTGTCAGCGATCCCTTTATTGTCCATTGGCCAAAGGGAATAAAAGCTAAAGGAGAAATTCGAACTCAATATGCCCACGCTATCGATATGGTACCTACAGTACTAGAGTGTCTGGGTATTGAACCTCCTACGGTTATAAAAGGTGTAACTCAATCTCCTATCGAAGGCGTGAGTTTTGCACACACTCTCGACGATGCTAATGCACCAACCAAGCACCACACCCAATACTTTGAGATGATGGGCCACCGCTCCCTGTATCATGATGGCTGGCGTGCCGTGTGTCCGTGGCCTGGTCCGTCGTTCACAGAAGCAGGTAAATTTTTCGGGAAACCGATCACAGCAGATATGTTGACCGAGATGGATGCAAAAAGCTGGGAGCTTTACCACATTGAAAAGGATTGGGCAGAGAATGAAAATATTTCCGCAAATAATCGTCCTAAGCTGATCGAGATGGTTGCTACCTGGTATGCAGAGGCGGGGAAATATAATGTACTACCTATCGATGGTCGTGGAGTTCAGCGTGTTGCCGATGAGAGGCCAAGTATAGCGATTAATCGAACTCACTACACCTATTATCCTGGAACTCAGGGAATTCCCACAAATGTAGCAGTCAAAGTTCTCAACCGTTCGCACAGTATTATTGCCGATGTTGAGATCCCTGCAGGAGGTGCTGAAGGAATCTTGCTCTCTCATGGGGGTATCGATGGGGGCTTTTCATTCTATGTTAAAGACGGAATGCTTCACTGGGTGCATAACTATGTAGCGAGTGCTTTCTATCATGTAGACTCCAGTGATAATATTCCTGAAGGACGACATCAATTCGGCTTCGAGTTCGAGGTGACCGGTCAGCCAGATTTTACTAATGGCAAGGGCTCACCTGGAATAGCTAGGCTCTTTATAGATGGGAAGTTAGTCGGTCAAATTGATGTACCTGTGACTACTCCATTTGCATTAGGGTTAACTGGTGGAGTAACCTGTGGCTCAGCTCATAGATCACCAGTCACACCAGACTACAGTCCCCCCTTTGAGTTCACAGGCGAGATCCATAGTGTGACTGTGGAAGTGGGCAACCATCTGATAGAGGACAAGGAAGCTGAGATGCGTATTGTCATGGCCCGGCAATAAGAATTGAAAAGTTATATTGACGGCTTAGAATGACTATCAGGATACAGAAATCTTGTTTCTACAGCTAGCAATAGCCAGTCTAACCCGATAACAAATTAATTTAAGGAACTGTAAAATAGAAACTTCAGGAGAAATTAAATCCACTAACTAGCGAGAAGATAATACCCACACTCGGTGTGAAGTCCAATACCTTCAATTATTCGCAGGCCTATTTGACCGTGGCTCTCCCGCGGATAATATGGCCTAAGAGCCATATTCAGGCGAACTTTGTAAACAACTAGTTTCTGGTATTAACACCCACATTAAGACTACATACAAGACTAGGAGCTCCAAGCAACTACAAACTATACTTCTAAGTGGCTGTATTTGGAATTTGATACCATGAAATCAAACTGGAAGACTATAATATTGCAGCCAAGAATCCTATTTGTTGACTTGGTTGTTTTTTATTTATCTTACTTTCTATGTGTCTTCGGCATAGATACCATTAGTTCGGTTAAGATACGATATGTAAGGAGTGTAATATTTTTTTCTGCTTTTTTCTGTAAGCATGTAAACATAAATTGAGACGAATCAATTATCGTAGTAGCCGTCTTGGCTTTTAAACAGATTCCTTCACCGAGCATAAATGAAAAACTCTTAAGGTGGGTGTAGATAAAAACACTGAAGGCATGAACCAATCAAATAATGCACAAAATTGTTCTAAAAGAAAAATTGCAGCTTATTGTAAACCTATGAAGTGGAGTCGCAAATCATGAACATTAACAGCAGTTCGGTACCAGCCAGAATCTTAGTTTATAGCACTTTTATTGTTATCCTGACTATCGGAATGAAGGAAATAGCTCCCATACTTATAACTATTACTTTCTCTGTTTTTGCTGCACTGTTTTTTACACCTCATATTCGTTGGCTCAAAAGAAAGGGGATACCAGGTGGACTGAGCGTTCTTCTTGTAATTATTTTATTTGCTTTAATTGTCGCAATTTTCAGCATTTTTGTTGTAAAAGGTGCAATCCAATTTGAAAGCCAGATCCCTATCTACCAAACTAATTTAATGGGATTTATAGATACTCTTACACGTTACATTCCTTCACAAGAGTATGTTTCCTTGAATTCGATATTACGCGATATTGCATCAACTACGATCTCCCTGATGTCGAGTATTATTAATGGATTTTTGAATGCAGGGACAACAGCTGGAATTATAATCCTTACAACAGCGTTCTTGTTGATAGACGCTGCCAATACTCCGAAAAAAATAACTTCAAAATTTGAAACTCAATCCAAGCTTCAGATGAGCATAAGTAAATTTGACAAAAATCTGATAGGGTTTCTTGTCATAAGAGCAGAAACAAATCTTATCACAGCTGTCGGAATTACTATCTTTCTCCTCATAGGAGGCATTGACTTTGCGATTCTCTGGGGAGTTCTCATATTCCTGCTCAGCTATATACCCTACATTGGTCTCGTTCTAGCTTCTATTCCACCCACAATGCTTGCACTGTTTAAGTATGGACCTATAGGTGCTCTTGCAGTTATTGTCGTTGTATTGATTGTCAGTATGCTTGCGGAAAATGTAGTATTTCCTTCACTTGCAGGAAAAGGATTGAAATTATCTCCAGGCGTTTTGTTTCTTTCTCTTATATACTGGAATTATGTTCTTGGAACTGCAGGTGTGCTGCTTTCCATACCGCTTACAGTGGTTTTGAAGATCGTATTTGAAAGTTTTGATGAAACAAAATGGCTAGCTAGATTGATGGGATCAACTGAAGAAGAGGAGAATGAAAAAACTGCGAGTAAGGAAAATAAAATGGTGACCTAGATCAATGAGAAGGTACTCTAGAACTGTTTGCTCAGATAAAAAGGCCAATTAAATCCGATCTTTTTTTCTTGGCTTTTTTGATTTCAATTCTTAATGTGCCATCATCATCTCACACAAAAGGCTGATAAAAAGGGTAGCTCTATTGGAGATATAGATGATGATAAATTAGTAAATAATAATGTGAAATTATATTTCGCTGTTGCAAAGCAAAAGGAGTACTCTAGAACTGAAATTAGCTTAATTGCATTTGTACCAATGTTCCTCTATACTTTTTTGCAAAGCTTCAGTTTCTGATCATTCTGCTTGTAATTGAATTTTTTTGATGGTGGCATTTTCAATAAGCGAGTCTTTTCGATACCATGCCTTATTCTACAACAAATATGGGAATTATTCAGCCTGGACAAAAATAATACACATATCCATTTAATGAAATTCAATGAGCAAATTTCGGTGGGCTGAAATTCCTAAACCATTGACGATGGATCATATTTCATATTTTTCATCAGATGGAACTCAAAAGTGTTTATTGGTTGAAACAGTTACTGATGTTATATTATAGTCAATATGATTAGCGACTGTCACAAGCAATTTAAAGGAGCTCGCAAACTCTGATTATTCTTCAGTTTAAGCATCATTGAATCCTTTCGCCCAATAGCGGATAGGAACTGATTGTATTGAGTACTAAGATTATACTGTAGGGCATCTACATCTGAAGCAGTGAGTAGGGCTGTGCCAGTATTCGCTTTGTAAATTAAAATACTTTTGGAGCTAGAATTTGTTGCTCAAAGCACCTTTCATTTTCAATAGCTCAGTTTTCATAATATAAGCCTTGATTGATTAAAGTTTCAATATTTCAATCCTAAAAAGGTACCAAATCGCTTATTAGCTGGCCTTTCCATAGAACATCTGGCCAGTATATCAGATGGGTAATGGCGACTAAAATAATAAAGGGCTAGGCATCTGAAAGGCCCAAGGTAAAGTTTTCATACGGTGGCATTGGGAGAATCTAACTACCATAAAATTGATCATAGCATCTCTAAATTAATTGGATAGTTAAAAAGCATGGTGTACCAGGTGGGATTAGTTGCGTAGACTGAATGTTTGGTATATGTTTGGGTGACCTTAGTAGGGATCTTTGGCTGTATTTTTAATAAAGGTGGTTACAGCTCTATTTGTTAGTTAGACGGAAGGATTACAATCTAGCTGGAGTAAAGAAAAAAGCACCATAAAGTATTTAACTAACGAGGTAAAATTTTTGTATAACTGACTAATCAGTCAATAATCGAGATAATGCATGAAAGAGCAGGTCAAAGACAAAAAAACAGCCATTATGGATGCAGCCCTGAAGCTCTTCACTGAAAGAGGCTTTCACGGTACTTCCACTGCTGAGATTTCAAAAGAAGCGGGTGTAGCCACAGACACCCTTTTCAATTACTTTCCCACAAAGGAAGACCTTATAAATAGCATATATTTCAACGTAAAAGGGCAATTAAGTCAAAGTATGGGGAAACAAGTTGAAACACAGAGTACTTTTCAGGATAAGTTTAGAAAAATATGGTCAAATTTAATCAAATGGGGAGTAGATAATCAGGAAGAGTTTCTTTTTGTTGGGCAGTTCTGCTCTTCTCCTTATATAACAAAATTTACGCGTGAAGAAGTGATGAAAGAGTATGTCTTTCTGCATGATCTTGTGAATGAAGGAATAAATACGGGAGTGATCAGAGACTTTTCCTCGGAGTTGACAATTGCAATGTTTTATCATGCTAGCAGGTCGGTAGTGAATCTGATCCTTGATTCAGATTCATCACAAGATCAAAATAAGTTTATTGACGATGGATTTCAGATTATCTGGAAAGGTTTAGCTAAGGAATAATTTTTTCATCCCACTTGTGAGTGAGCAGTCACTCATATATGAAAATTAATGGACTGACTTCCCTCAAAATATCCAATTAATCAGAAAATCACCCCAGATACATAAAATAGTTTGAAGAAACCAGGTGAATGAAAAATGTTGTACAGAAAAATGCCTAAGAATGAAGACGAACTTTCTGTATTGGGATTTGGGTGCATGCGCTTTACAGGTAAAGAAGATGGGAGTATAGATGAAAAAATAGCCACTGAGCATGTACGCTACGCAATCGATCACGGAGTCAACTACGTTGACACTGCCTGGCCGTATCATACGGGACAAAGTGAGCCTTTTTTAGGGCGAGCTCTTGCTGACGGATACCGCGAGAAAGTTAAACTCGCAACAAAACTTCCCAGCTGGATGTTGGAAAGGCGAGAGGATATGGACTATTTCTTGAATTCTCAACTGGAGAAACTCAAAACAGACCACATCGACTATTACCTCATCCATGCTCTCGTTGGTGAACTGTGGGATAACGTTGAAAAGCTGGGTGTAATTGATTTCCTTGATAAAGCCAAAAGTGATGGACGAATCGTCAACGCAGGCTTTTCTTTCCATGGATCTGCTGAAGATTTCAAACGGATAGTGGACGCCTATGACTGGGACTTTTGTCAGATCCAGTACAATTTCCTGGACGAAAAGAACCAGGCAGGTACCGAGGGTTTGGAATATGCAGCTTCAAAAGGCCTTGGAGTAGTCATTATGGAGCCCCTCCGTGGAGGGAACCTAACAAGCCCGCTGCCTGTTGATGTGAAAGAAATCTGGGACGAGGCTCCGACGAAGAGAACCTCTGCAGAATGGGCTCTTCTCTGGGTATGGAACCATCCTGAGGTCACAGTTATCCTCTCGGGGATGAATAAGGAAACACATATTGAAGAGAATCTTACAGTGGCAGACAAAGCATACCCAAATTCTCTGACTGAAGCTGAACTGCAGCTAGTAAAAAAAGTAGAGATGAAGTACCGTGAACTGATGAAAGTAAGCTGTACAGGCTGCAGGTACTGTATGCCCTGTCCAGAAGGTGTGAATATTCCATTATGTTTCGAAACGTACAACAACCTGTACATGTCCGACAATGCTGACGAGACAAAGTTCCTCTATGCTGCAAGGTTGGGGGGTGGCATCCTATCCGTCCGAGGGCCCGAATTTGCATCCCAGTGCGTACAATGTGGAAAGTGCATTGAAAAATGTCCCCAGCACCTTGATATCCCAAAGATTCTCGAATCCGCTGTAGAAGAACTTGAAAGACCTGATCTGGAGGAGAGGGTCGCCATAGCAAAACAGGTATTCAAACGGACTTAAAAGCTAGAAATTCGAAGTGTAGAAAACACAAAATGGAGATATCGTTTAATATAACTTTATTGAAAGATTAAACAATATCTTCATTTTCCGCTGTTTATCTTTATGTTTCGTTAATTATACGTATTCAGCTTTAGAATTTTTACCTCAAATTGCAAAGCAACAACAAAATAATTCTGAAAATCAAGCTTGTATGGGTATAGCTCGCGATTCTAAAGGGCCTCCAAACTAATAAATTGTTATCTAGTAACTAGGATTTAAACTGTTTATTGCTAAAGTATCAAATTCTTCTGGCGAAGGGTGGCACATGGATATTACTGATAGACCAACGGCAAAAAACGCCTCAAATGTCTTTGTGGCCTTGTAATTGGTTTATATGCACAATTAACTGATTATTCATTTTTTGTATGATAGCATTGATTTAGCTTGAAAAATTTGATAAACAAGACATAGTATCAAAATTTAATACGTGGCATAATTATAAAAAATGACTCGATTTTGAAATTGGATACAATCCTTTGAAACATCCGCATTATTTAAGTCTTAGAACGTGATTTAAAATTAGATCATCCTTAGTAAACAGATTGTTCCTTAATGCCTGAACAAAACAAAGAAATTTCTCATCAAGTAATTTATCTGAAAATAATAGAGAATCACTGGGCCTTATATCCAAAATTTAAGAGCTAAAGATGCAGAAATAACGTTCATTACTATCTATAAATATTAAATTTAATATTATATTTACTACTTTTTGACTGTCATGATGGATGTTACCCCACGAATTCCCACCGTGGAATATTATTTATTACTATTTCCATCTTTGATTGTTTAAAAAAATCTGAAACGCATAAATGCTATACTTCGGATTGAATTGAGAATTTCATTTGGCAGAGAACCAGAATCAAGTGTAGCTATCTTAGATCATCAATTGGTTAAATCCACATAAACACCTGGAGTGAGTGGCTATAAACCTAGCAAGCAAGTTAAAGTGAGTAAATAATAGTGTGGGATTTCACTGCAAATAGAATTAAGTAAATATAAGATACAGCTACATTTGACAGCTTGATAAATCATCAAACTGTTGATATTGTAAAAGGTGGAGAAATCTAACCGAAAATGGTATATCTTGTAAAAGGAGCACGAAATGAAGCAAATCTAAAATACAATGGAATTTTGGGTCTCACCATGCAGCTTATAAAACATCAGATTTGGCTGTTTTTCTCCATTTAATCCAGGAATGATAAATTTGATAAATAATCTTCGATGCAGTGGTGTGTGTGTGTGTATAAGGTATCCAGAGTGCGACATTAGCGTCGACGCACTTTTTATTTATGTGGTCAATTTGCTAGGTTTTGCCATTATAAAAACACTGTTTTTGATTTGTTCACTAAATATCAGTGACTCCCGTATTTAATTTTTCTTTAAGCTAATAAGCAGTCTTCCATATTATACGAATACAGAAGATTAGGCACATTTTGCCTTAAAATGTAGGTTTAAGTACTAAAAAGTGCTAAATGTGAAAATAGTAAACAAGTGTTAAATGGAACTTTTAAGTTACAAAGAATCTTGAATCTTCAAAGAATCTTGAATCTTAAAGCAAAAGAAAATATGAATTCAACAGGTCAAAATATGAATTTAAAAGGTTTAAAGCATCGCAAATCAGCTAATCCTTTGATTTCTCGTTTAATTAAATTTTTCCCCTCCTCATGCTGTTGTTGTTGATTGAACTTATTTCTTTTCCTCTTTTTCTTCTCACTAGAATAGAATAATCACCAACAAATAGTTTAAAGGTAAAAATATTTTTCCCATAGCGTACATGTCCAGAAATCCTATAATCTGATTATTTATCATACTGTATGATCATGATATTGATATATATTATAAAAGAGCGATTAAGATGGCGAAAATCAAATATAAAAGTACAGTTCCTGTAAGAGAAGACCGATTGAACACCACAATCACATACTGTGGAACTGCAAGTGAGCTTGTGAATTTAACAAAGAGAAAATGTTTGAAGGTAAAAAATCGTGCATTCTCTCAGACAACTTTCTGTCAAGAGTGGCTGGCGATATTTACACTGGCAACGATAAAAGATGCAGTTATAATTACTCATGCGCCTGTAGGATGCATCAGCTCACTGCCATTTATTAATATATTCAAGCGTTTCGGGCAAATTCTAAGGGGAGAAACACCTTTAAATGGAAAATGGATTTCTACCAACCTTACTGATACAGAGGCTATTCATGGAGGAGAAGACAAACTTAAAGAAGCAATTTTAGAGGCAGATAAAAGACACAGTCCAAATACAATATTCGTATTTTCATCATGTGTTGCTGGAATCATAGGTGAGAACATTAATGCAATAATGAAACAGGTTCAAAAAGGAGTATCTGCAACAGTGATCCCCGTATACTGTGATGGATTCAAATCAAAAGTATGGGCATCTGGATACGATGGATCATTTCAGGGCGCTTTGAATCATCTAATTAAAAAACCTAAAAAGAGAATGGCTGATTTAATCAATGTAATTAACCCACTTACAGTAGGAAGGCTTGATGAAGTTGAAATAGAAAGGCTTCTGGATAAATTAGGACTTAAAGCAAATTTCATCCCAAACTTTACTACTACAGAGAAGATTGGAAAATCATCTGAAGCAGCCCTTACTACAAGTATGTGTCCAACTTTCAGTGAATACTTTGCAAAATCATTAGAAGAACGTTATCATGTACCTTATACTCAAAAAATAATGCCTGTAGGTCTTGATAATACTGATTTGTGGCTTAGAGAAATTGGAAAATTCCTTGGAAAAGAGGATGAAGTGGAAACAGTCATAAAAGCGGAGAGAGAAAGAGTTGAACCAAAAATAGAAAAACTTAGAGAAAAACTTGAGGGAAAAAGGGTATTCGTAAGTGCAGGACAATCAAGGGCAATAGGAATTCCAAATCTTCTTGCAGATTTGGGAATGGATATAGTGGGCATTACCGCATATCACTATGATGAAGTAATTTTTGAAAGCTTTGCGAATTTAGCGAAGAGATGTGGAAACTTCTGTACCAACGTTGCAAATGTACAGCCATTTGAGCAGACAAATATATTAAATAAAGAACAGCCTGATTTTTATTTTGGTCATGTAGGAGAATCAATTTGGGCTGCAAAACAAGGATTTCCTACAGCCATGATTTACAATTTATCAGTTATCTATGCCGGCTATAATGGCATTATATCATTTGGAAATAGAATTCTTAACTTGCTTAACAATCCCTCATTCAGTAAAAAGCTTGCTGAACATTCAAAGCCAATATATCGTGAAAGTTGGTTAAACGAAAATCCATTCAAGTACCATAAAGGGGAGGAATTAAAATGAGCAAAATTATCGAAAGTCCTCGATTTTCATGTGCCCTCGGAGGTGCTTTGAGCACTATAACCGCAATAGAAAGCTATGTCCCGATTATTCATGCTGGACCTGGCTGTGGTGTTCAGATTTTCTATGGACAGAGCTTTGCTGGAGGTTTTAGGGGATCTGGATGGATTGGAGGAGTGAGCGTTCCAAGCACAAACACATATGAAAAAGAAGTTGTGTTTGGAGGAGAAAAACGGCTAAAAGAGCAAGTTGAAAAAACAATTGAGTTTATTGAAGGAGATAGGTATGTGGTACTTACTGGTTGTACAGCAGAACTTATTGGGGATGATGTGCGTTCAGTATTAAATGAATTTAAAGATAAGTTAGTCATCTATGCTCAAACTGCAGGTTTCAGGGGTTCAAGCTATATAGGTTATGAAATTCTGCTGGAAGCATTCATAAATCAGATAGTTGAAGAAAAGCCCAGAAAAAAAGGACTTGTAAATGTATTTGGAATAGTACCGTCTCAAGATGTATTTTGGGAAGGTAACCTTACTGAGATAGAGCGGATACTAAATAGTATTGGTTTAGAAGTTAACACACTCTTTAATGGAAAGAAAATCGAAGACTTATCATCTGCTGTTTTAAATATTGTACTATCACCCTGGGTGGGTGTTAGAGCAGCTGAAAAGTTGAAAGAACAATTTAAAATACCTTATATTGTTAATCCGCTTCCAATAGGAGTTACTGAGACAAATTCATTCCTGGAAAAGGTTGGTACTGCATTGGGGATAGATGTTAGTGATGCAACTGCGAAGGAAGAGGAGAAAACCTACAAATCCATTGATAAAGTCGCAGATTTTGTTGTGGATCTTGATGTGCAACTTCGATTTGCAACCATCACGTCGATCCATTGCTGGATTTCACTGTCATTGATTGCGCCAGAGTAGCTGTAATAATGGGAATTCGCCGTAGGAAGCCCAACGTTTTTTGCTGTCAATTCACCTGATTCTTTTGGATGATCATTTGACCATCTTCAGCATCTTTATATGCTTTAGTAAATGCCCGTACGTCATTAGGATGGTTCTTGATAAATCATTCTCGAGGTCCGAGCAGATACCAAGTGCACAAATCGCAATCTTTGGCTTATGCCCATTAGCCACAAGTTCCTGGAAAGTATGGTATGAGCTCGAATTGAGTACAAGCCAGTGCATGTGATATTTCATGATGTTTCCTTCGAATGGTTCAGAACCACCTTGAACTACCGCTTTCACTTTTGCACCACTCTATAAGAGATTAGTAATAGTGTTTGGATGTCCATCAACAACATTAGTTTGCCCTGAAATGAGAGCTGTTGGTTGCAATGACCAGTCAAGGTGCCCCTGATCCTGAGAATCGATACCGCTAGCAACGAAGAAACCTTTCTGCATACCAACGTACCAAGGAGTCCCTGCGCAATCTTTGTTGACATTTGCCTTTATAGTAATATTAGGAGCTTGGGAAAGGTTCTGAAGATCTGTTTTCACTGCCGTGCCGATAGCATCCGTCTTGTTCTGGATACAACCTGTCACAAAAACTAATAACACAATGCTTATAACTACTATTCCCATTGCTAATATGTGTTTGTTGCTTGGTTTTTTGAGAATATCATTCATGATATACACCAAAACTTTTCAAAATAGAAATTAAGATCAGATTAAAATCAGATCACGATAGTTTCTTTCCATTTCATCGAACGCTTTTCTAGCTTCAACATAACACGGTTTATAACAATACCAAGCAGGGCGACTGTAACTATACCTGCATACATCTTTGGAATCTGGAATGTGGCCTGTGCCTGAATGATCATGAATCCAAGCCCAGAGTGTGCACCGATCATCTCTGCGCCAATGAGCATGAAGAATGAGAATGCAGCTCCCATACGTATGCCTGTGAATACAGTCGGTAACGAAGCCGGGAGCAGTACCTTCCAAAACATTTTCAGTTTACTCAGCCCTGCTGTTCTTGCTACTTTTATCAATATAGGATCAACGTTTTTGATGCCAGTAATAGTGTTGAAAAGTATCGGCCACTGACATACCCAGTATATAATGGCAATCTTGGAGATTTCACCAATTCCTAGAAGTGCCATAAAGACCGGAAACAGAGTGAATGGGTTTGCCTGACCAAGAATTTGCAGTAGCGGATTAACAGATGTTTCAAATCCCTTGAACCAGCCTCCAAGTAGGAATCCTAGCGGTAATGCTGCCAGGAGTGCCAATCCAAAGCCTATGGTCACCCTTATAAGACTGGATATGGTCTGGTGAATTAGCTCTCCGGATAGTATCAGATTCACTATTGAGGCAAAAATTACTGAAGGAGGAGATATGAACAAGATGTTAACTAATCCAAATCTTGGAGCTGCTTCCCATATTAGCAGGAATAGGATAATAGCTATCGATTGACGAAAATATGATTTTAAAAAATTAATAATATCGAAACCTGAAGATTTGTATGTAGACACTGAGTTGGAATTCCCTCCCATTTAATCACTTCGACTGACTCTCAAAAGATATCGACAAGCCAGCCGTTTTTTAAACACTTCTCACATCTCCGAAACTGCATTCTTCGATCGAGCACTTTGAGTGGATCTCTTGCGTCTTGAAAACTTCTTCTTTTAAAAGTTCCCATAACTTGTGCCTGATCTCGACGAACTCAGCAGTTATCTTCAAATCGTTCGATAACCGGCTACTTCTGGAGATTGGAATATCAATAACATTCTTGATGATCCCAGGCCTGCCAGTCATGACCGCAACCCTATCAGCTAAAAATACTGCTTCGTCTATGCTGTGAGTTATAAATATTACAGTCTTTCGCGTCTGATCCCTTATCTTCAAAAGATCCCTTTGCATTATTTCTCTGGTTTGGGCATCAAGAGCAGCGAACGGTTCGTCCATTAAAAGTACTTCGGGGTTTATAGCAAGCGCTCTCGCAATCGCTACCCTTTGCTTCATGCCTCCGCTTAATTCATAAGGGTACCTATCCTCAAAATCTGACAATCCGACAAGTGAAAGGTATTTTCTTGCGATTTTTTTCCTGACACCTTTTTCGACATTTTTTGCCTCAAGCAAAAATGAAACATTATCCAGTGCAGTCCTCCACGGGAAAAGGGCAGATTGTTGAAAAACAATGGCTCTGTCAAGTCCAGGACCTTTAATAGGTTTACCATTGATTAATATTTCCCCATTATCTGGTTCCGTGAGTCCACCAATAAGGTCAAATAATGTGGATTTTCCACATCCGCTGGGTCCGATAATAACTAAAAATTCCCCAACTTTAATGTTGAGGTTTACACCATCAAGCGCATAAAACTTAGATTCTGAAGCTTTTCCTTTATTAGAGGTCTCAGAATTTCGTATTTTGAATGATTTTATAACATTTATTGCTTCAATAGTCATGATATCAACACCCGCGTGCATCTAAAATAATACGATGCCGGCAGTATATAAGCATCGATTTATCAGCAACATTGGTCTCAAATATTTGTTTTTTGGGAGGATTGAGGCAAATTCAATACCATCAATTTGTACATTTTATTCGCCAAATCCTGTGCAGATTGCATAAAAATAACTCATGAATAAGAATTATCGTATAGCATTACGTGGTTGATACCTTCATAATCGAGTTTTCGATGCATATATGCTTACGTTTTGATCATCGAATTAAAGTATCTATACTGATCTCACTGAAATGCTGAACTTCACACTGGGAACTGAAATACACAATATTCATTTTTAATATTAAAATTCACATTTTACAACAAAAAGTACCTAATGAATCTTTTATGCTAATTAATAATACGATTCCAAAGTACTTTCACAAAGTTTCATTTTCAGTGAGACTTGATGATTTTGACTAAAATAATCTATCCGACCTCGTATTCTGTTGTTTGAATAGCGAACGAGCTATTAAGTTATTCGCGTCTACATAGTGTCTGCGAAGAATGCGTTATTTAAGAATTCGTGATGAGAAAGACAACTGTAACAATGCCTAAAAGATTCAGTTATCAATACCCACTGTAACTGTTGTTCAATTTAAAATAAGGAAATGTTATTTTGATATCTTTGAACCTAGTGAATTTTTCATATCTGTTTATCTTATGCACTATTTTAGCCTGAGCCGCTTATGAATACTTCTGGGATTCTGGAGTAAAATCTATGCTTTTGTTGTATCGGTTCCCTTCTTCATTGCTTTGCTGATCATATGAAAGTTAATCGGATTATTGGGATTATGAACTGCGACTTTTGTGTATTGGTACTTGGTGCTGCTTCGTAGACCGTCACCAGCTGTACGAAGCAGTTTACCCACTGCTTTATTGGCTATTATCACCTGTGAACCAACTTCTTGAATCCTATACTCGTAACTGGCACTACAAATGAACAATGCCAGAGTTGAGATATATCATCTATGTACCTCATTCCCTGAGTATTACAATATCAACATGCTCAAGTTAAATAGCTATCAGAGACCACTTTGGCACGGTCTGTGATCATCTCAAACATACTGGTTATCATTAACTATTCTGAAAAATTAATATAAAGTAAAAACCATTTAAGATTCTGTAAACTCTTCGTCACTTAATTTTATATAAATCAGCATATCATTAGTAAGTGCCTTTTCTAAAAGGGCACTACCATATCTAGATGACAACAATTTTACAAAACTCCTTAACATCCATTATTTATACTTCTTCGAAATCCACTACTTATCGTGCAAGAGTCAATCTTACATATAAAACAAAAAACAAAAAAATTGTATTATACCTTAATTATAGTAGAACTTCCATTAAGAACTTTAGTTATCACTCCTAAATAAGTGGAGGATTTTAAAAGAAATTAAATTTTCATAGGTACAAATTTCTTATCTTGCAGGAAAAAAGCGGTAAAAAGGATTTTTGAAATTCAAGATTTCAGAAAAAGCAAAAATTAAGACTTTTCCAGGTTTATTGTACTATATCTTTTCCCGGACCATTTTTTTTATACCACGTTAATTTATCTTGCTGTTTGTTTCTATTTCATCGGTTCTCCAAAACAAATTATGTTGCTAGTACAAACACAAGCTTCTGTAGAGGAGCTTTTATCTCCGTACTCATTTGCGACCCTAATTTCGAACCCGAATTTTTCACAAGACAAAACCTAAAATTCTTTTAGTTAACTAAAGTTCACTTCATATCACCTAAACATGCCTAATATAAAAATTATGAAATTTAGATTCAGACCTCTCCTAAAGAAATGATTTTGAAGATTATTCAGCATCTGAAATCAAATGGAGAAAAAAAGGAAAGGAATTCGATAAGTTCCTAAATTTTGTCATATACTCATAAGTGGTATATATGTGACTCTAAAAAATCAAAGGTTTATCGAAATTACCTGAAAAACCACAGAAACTCTGGAAAAGAGCTAATCACGAACTGGGTTAATAGAAACAGAATAATAAGGGTACAAAATCACTGGGTAACACTCCAGATGCTCTTTTAATACACATATAATCATAGCCGGTTTGCCATGCATAAATAATCTTCATATTTCTGGTTTATCTGAACGCTTTTTAGAATAAACCATATCTGCTGTCAAGTACTAATATATGCATCCATGATTTCCTCAAAATATTTTCAAAAACTTCCAGTCTTTAGGGGTATCTTTCTTCATTTTACCTCTTGGGGCCGTAAAAAAGGATGTACTTTCTGAATTTCCACCGCTTTTTTTTACAGGAACGGAAGCAGAAATCGTACTTATTTTTTAGGAATTTATGTACTTTTCCGGATTCTCATCGAACTCCTTCTTACAGTCAGGAGAGCAGAAATAGTACGTTTTTCCCTTATACTCACTCTTGTCTAGACTTTTATGGATTTTCATTTTGCAAACTGGACATACTACTAATGAGAAATCAACTACTTCTGATGGATTAGAATCCACAGCTTTCATTGTTGCAGGTTTTACTTGTTCAGAAGTTCCCGAAATATCATTCCCTGTGATTCGTGTCTTTCCGGCACATCCGGTTGTAGAGGCAAAAAGAGCAATGATGAAAAACATTGCCATGATCTTTAAATTCTTTTTCATCAATAATACCTTCAAAGTTTTCTTCATTTCACATCGACTTATATAAATATTTCTCAGCTGATAGAATTTGGAATTTTTGAGTTTAAGTTCTGTTAGGTTTTTGTTAACTAAATAGATAGTACTCTTTCGAGAAGGCAAAAATTATGAAATCTAACAACAATTTCAGATTAACTAATTTGTCATATTTTGACGATTTTTATACACAACTTCGAATACCAATGTAGCGATTTTTTGATATAATCCTTTGATGTTGGCATAAAAAAAATAATACTTTTTGGCTATCTTGTATCTTAATCGAATACAAATTAAATTAGAATCCCCCATTTTCAATATCAAGATAATTCTAATTCAGAAAATCGTTACATTGGTATCCGAAGTTGTGTTTTAAAAATACTAATTATATGATTAAGTGTTATCATAAATTGATATGAAAAAATGAGAAAAAACAGAATGATAAGAACAAGTTGTCTCCGTAAGCTATTGATAAACTGCACATAGAATATTTTCAACTTATAATCTTATTATTCTAAGAATTTGTTCAAAAATACAAATCTATCTTCTGGATACAGTTTGAACAAAGAATAAAACCTCAAAAACGAATAAAGCATGAAACGAGTAGCACGACATTACCAAAAATTAAGATTGATAGATGCACCCTTCAACGATTGGTATCGTTAATATTTGGTGGTTTAAGTGAATGATGATATCTTTGAACAAATTCATAAAAGATTGACTGTAGAACAAATAATGACCCCAAAAAAAGAGTTTTATTTCCATCCTCAGGATTCTAAATCTCATAAAGAAATAACTACTTTTCCTATCGAGAATGAAGACGGATCAATTATTAAATACTTTATCAATTATTAAATACTTTAATAGTAAAGGTTCCACGCAGCACTATATATTACCAAATAAGATGGTTTCAAAAGACCTTGATATAATGTCTTTAATCAAAATACTGGATAGAAACTCCTTTTTCTTTGTAATCCATGATGAAATAGTAGGGATAGTTACTGTTGCAGACTTAAGAAAGGTAGCTGTAAGGATGTTCTTTTATTTGCTACTTTACAGTCAGGAAAATCAGATGAAGGTTTTTTTTAAAGAAAGACTGTCTGAAGCTGACTGTATAGAACTTGCAAAACCTAAATGCAGAATGCAAGAAAAAAGTATGAGCTTTCTGTTTTTGAAGAGTGCAGTTTTTACGATTACCTGGTAGCCTTGAAAAATTATGATGCTTTTAAACAAAAAAATGGTTTTTCAATAAGAGACATTGAGCAATTCGGTGGTCTTGATAAATTCAGAAATTGGATCATGCACCCTTCAAGAGCGGAAGTCAAAGTGAAAATGGACTTTGAAATTGATTACAACCATTACTTATTCAAGCAGCTTGATAGAATCCAGAAGCTAGAAATATTATTGAAAAATAGCTGAGACTTGTTCAATCTCAAAAACATTTCTGCAAAAAAATTAAAAAATTTGTAGTTACGTGCCTGAGATGAGCTTCGTGCTATTCAATGACTTTGAAACTGTGAATTCATTTCAGGATACAACAGAATCGAAGCTTGCTTGAAAGATACCTAATCCTCCATAGATTAATCCCACTTGTTGTAGACAACACGAGTGCTGTGGGCTTGTTCAGCCTATTGATCATGGAGCAGATATCGTTGTGCATTCTGTAACCAAATTTATCGGTGGGCATGGAAATTCAATCGGTGGTTCTATAGTCGATTCCGGAAAATTCTCTTGGAACAATGGCAAGTTTCCAGAATTAACAGATCCTGATCCCAGTTATCACGGCTTGAAATACTGGGATACGTTTCCAGAATTTCCGGGTCTTGATAATGTAGCATTCATTTTTAAAGTACGGTTGCAACTTCTTAGGGACATAGGTGCTGCTCTTTCCCCCTTTAATGCTTTTCTATTACTTCAGGGGCTTGAAACACTGCGCCTGAGATACAGAGACACTCAGATAACGCCCTCAAGGTAGCGAAATTCCTTTCAAACCATCCAAAAGTCTCATGGGTTAATTATCCAGGTTTACCGGATCATCCAAGTCATGGGCTTGCATCCAAATATCTTATAGGTGGTTATGGTGTATTGATAGGTTTTTGGTGTGAAAGGCGGTATAGAAGCAGGTAAAAGCTTTATAAACAATCTAAAGCTGTTTCCACATGTTGCCAACATAGAGATTCCAAAAGTCTTGTCATTCATCTTGCAACTACCACACACCAGCAGCTAACCCCAACTGAGCAAGAGGCAACAGGCGTTACGCCAGATTACATACGCCTTTCCATTATAGTATTGAGGATGTAGATGATATGATCTCAGATCTTGAACAAGCTCTTGAAAAAGTTTGAATATTGGTTACTGTTCACACAATATGGAAAAATTATTTTTTCGGTAAACACTATTTCATCACTTTTATTTTTATGAGATTTGCTTAATCAATTGTATCAGTCTGTGACAATCGGAAAGCAAGATCATTAACTGTTACAAAAAAATACAATTTAGATGTACTTACGAAAGCGGGATATACAGAGTCTGTGCACTCTACGGCGCATTAAAAAGATGCTGTAGTCTAAGTCGTCAACATAGCGGAATCTGCATACTCCAGTCATGCTTTAGGAATATCTTACGAGGATTGCAGCCAAAAAAAAATGATCGTTGCCTTCATAAGGTGAAGCAGCATTTTAGTTATCCTAATATCGGTGATTTTAATAAAAACTATATTTTTATCTTAAATTCAAATAAAAATTTCATATAATTTTTGCTGCAAAAGTAGAAAATTCATAGATTTTTTACAAAAACTATGCATAAAATAAAATCTAAATCAAACCTTCTGTCAGTAACTGTCGTTGTAGCTTCATTAGTAGCTACAAAGGTTAGAGCAATTCACAACAACCATAAAAGTAGCGCCATACTAGACGATATAGGGGAAAATGACAATTTTATTTAAAAAACTTCTTTAAAAAAGTCCAATATGTTGTTTCTTAAGTCCAGGACGTTTTACTTGGCTGGGCAAGTTTCAAATTTAGGTAGAGAAATGTGGGAAATTTTAATATTATCTTTAAAAAGGCTTACAAAATATACTATAGTTTAAATATAATTATCCAGGAGTTGTATTTATTAGAATTTTAAGGTAGTATTAGGACAAAATAAAAAACCGGTGCTTTGAACAAAAATTTAGATCCCGGAGCGAACACGACAAAGCTCTGGCACATGTAATGAACTCCTTGTTGAAAAACGACATCCAGCTTTTCAAACAATTCACCGACAACGAATCTTTCCGCAGACGGTTGGACGATATCATCTCCGAGCGGACTTATAAATAATAGGAACTATGACTTGCCACTTTTAGGCAAAGTGTTGATTTTTATGTAAAATTACAAATCTCATAAAGAAGTCTGATAAATGAGAACATAATTTTTCTGGCTCAAGAATACTACTCCTGGAATCCGAAAAACTCATCTTTAGTATCTCGAAGAATGTTATAGTATATATATTATAAAAATGAATTCTTATAATTCATCTAAAGAATAATTCTTAATAAGTTGATTTTATAAATTAATTCCATGATTTAAATTTCACTGTAGGCTTCTAATGAGCTCATAAGGTTTATGCATATTTCACTCTCACTGTCTGGATACTTTACAACATGCATTAATGACTTTTCAGATAAGCTCTAAGCTAAAAGTATATTTACTTTTGAAGCAAGCTGAATTTCTTTCAAATGCATTGACAAGTTTAAGGATGGTGAAACTTTAATCTAGCATGGCTGATATCAGGTAAAAGAGAAGATTCCTTTGAGTTTTCACTTACCTGGAGATAAAAATGAAACAGATCCTATAGTTTTTTCATCACAAACCTAACCAGACTTAACCAGTTACATACTGTCAAACATAAATTCATAAATCAGAGAGATATTGAATGGGTATATTCTACTCTCTGTCTTGCAAAGTCAAGGAATGGATACTTATTTATTATTTTACTGAAGAATATTATTTAATTTTCAAGTAATAATAAACCAAAGTTGTAAACAATAAAGGTATTTATGGTAGTTATTACTATACTAGAAAGAGACTGGATGTAAAAACAAGAGAACTTCTAACTTTTTCTATGATTTTATCCTTGTGCGAATGTGAGCCGCAGTTAAAAGGACATATACAAGGCAATTTAAATGTTGGGAACGATAAAGAAATATTACTTAGTGCAGTTACGCAGTTATTGCCGCATATAGGGATCCTAGAGCATTAAATGCAAAAAGATGCTTATGAAAGTAGTATAAACTAAATAAGGAAACTGCTCAGCTCATAAACCATCTGAGCGATCTTCCTGGAATTGAGACCTAGTAGATGGTCTAAGAAAGCAGAGATAATTCCAAAAGTAGGTAATAAGACCTCTAGAAGACCATAGAGAGTTTTAAGATAATGTTCATTTAGTCATAGTGGCATGTTTCATGAATATATTGTTAAATTTGTGAATAGGTTAAATAAGCAGTAGTAATCTAATAGATAGTATTTTATATCATTACTTGCATATGATAATATGGTCACTAGGAAGTAAGCTGTATAATGAAGCAAATTCAGGACAGCTTAAAACCTGATCCCGCAATAAACTTCATTGATGCATATAGCTGTAAAATGAAGCAAATTCAGGACAGCTTAAAAACTGATCCCGTAATAAACTTCATTGATGCATGTAGCTGTAAAATGAAGCAAATTCAGGACAGCTTAAAAACTGATCCCGTAATAAACTTCATTGATGCAGACCAAACCTAGTGAACCGCCTTACTAAAGCTTAAGCTCTTTTTTACTATTTAATTTACCACCACTGTTTTCATTGATGCATAATTTTTGTGTAGAGATCTCTATTTTAGAGACATAAAGAAAAGACTAACAGAATGGGAATTTTTAAGAAAATAAACATTTAGTCTCTATTTATACAGTTTTACTAATTAAATGTTAACCTAAATAAAAGTCGCCTTTTTTCTCTAGTTTCTTGCTGGCTATTTTATTTATTGTGATACTCTACATGATGTACGAATACAAGCCAAATGTTCGATTCATCTCTATTAAATACAAAAAGGATTTGAAACGCATAGACAAAAGCCAATAAATCTTAATGCTATAGATTTTAAATTGAAGCAAAAATGTGGAAGCTAGTTTTATAATAATCTATTTTTAAAACATTCATTGTTGTACTATATGCTCCAGAATCGATATGTACGCACGTTTTACTTTGTCAGGTCAATCTTTAACAGAAGCGATAGTCAGAAGTTGTGCTAGTTCTAACTCCGCAGGAAGCAGCCAATAACGCCAATGGTAATTCAGATATATTAGAGCTGCAAGAGCAGACCAGAGTAAAGATGACCAGATAGACATCAAAGATAATTATGAACTCCAACAGGTCAGAATAGACGATCTGAAAACTCAGATTCAAGCACTTTACGGCCAGATGAACACTGAGGACGAGCAGATCGAAAAGCTAAATGAGAATATGCACAAACAGACAGTCACATTCAAAGTTTAATCCAAGAAAATAGCAGGCTAACCATTAGGCTACTACCATTAGGCTACTCCTGATGGTGCAAGCAAAAGTAAACCTTGATAGCGATTTTGGTAACTTCAGCTAAAATTATGTTAATGAATAAAATTAGCAAGGAGGGTCATTCTATTAAAAGGGGTCAAGTTTAGATGGGAATCTTAACCGGTTTATGACTTATCCCATTATTTAGCCTGAGTAAATTATCTTGAATTTTTTTTCCTAATCCCATCCGCATCATTGACGTTTATCTCAAATTTCTAGTTTTTATTCTCTGAGCTGCATTGATTTTCCTATATTCGTGCTTTCATAATCTTCAGGAAACGTCTCTCCAAAATTCACATGCAAACCTGGCAATTTCCAGCCTATGTTACCGCTTTCAGATACTTTAAGCACTTTAGAGCCGCGTCAGCTTTGCATTTTTCGATATGTTTATAGAATTCAAAGTATTCCCCAAATTTCGACTTTTTTTCCTTTCTTCATCCAATCATTAAAAGTCTATATGTTATCCCTGTGGATGATACTGCTAAAGCATAAGGGAGTACTAATGCAACATTATTACCGATTTGCTGTGTTGTATCAGGAGTTGATTTTGAAGGTCCTGCAATGATAATTCCGTTTTTTACTTCTTTAAATAAATGTGATAATAATATCTCAATTTTCTCCGCTATCTTATTGTACTTGGAACCAAGCTTTTGATTATTAAGAACCTATCCAAAAAATTTTGTAACCTCTATAACTTTTCGATACACAATTGAAATGGGCATTTGGATGCTATAAGACCAATCATAATTTTTACAACATGCCATTATTGACACTTCAGATAGGCTTTAAATCTAAAAAAAACCCTTATAGGGTGACTCAGGGCATTTTCTTGAGTAATTTAGAATTCTCGAGTGTTTTTTAATTTGTTATGCCATAGAGTCATTAACTCCTTAATTTTAACTTTTTGGAAGACGAAGTTGTGCATAAAATTCGGTAGCCTTTAGAGATTTTCGATAAACTCCATGCTCTTGAGTATGGTTGACTTTAAATTTGTAAATATTTGTGTATATTCATGAAAACTCTTATTGATTTTGCTCTTAAAGAAGAGTATAAACGTCTTGAATCTGTTGGAGATAAGCTTGCTGAAATTGCTTCCTTAATTGATTGGAAAACGTTTCGTATTATTCTTGAGGCTATGTATATTAACAAAACCGTTTCAGGAGGGAGGCCTGAAACTGATGTCATTGTGATGTTCAAAATGCTTGTTTTATAACAATGGCATGTGCTCTCTGATTTTGAACTTGAGAAACATTGTATAGATCGAATTTCTTTTAGGAAATTCCTTGGATTTCCTGAATACATACCTGACAGTACTACTGTATGGCTATTTAGGCAGAGAATTATCGAGAATTTCAAAGAAAATATGGGGAAAGTTGCAAAGCCAACTTGATACTCTGGGTTTACAGATAAAACAGGGAATGATTCAGGATGCTACTTTTATCCATTCAGATCCAGGACATGCAAAAGCAGAGAAACGAGGCAAAAACAAGACGAAGCAGAGACGGAACATGGACAAAGAAGGGAGGTAAGTTTCACTTTGGATATAAGCTTCATAATATAATAGACAGAGATTATGAGCTGATCAGAAGATTCAAAACAACAACTGCGTCAGTACATGATTCGTATGTAGATTTGACAGAGGAAAATGAAGTGGTTTATAGGGACAGAGTATACTTTGGAGCAAAAACGAAAGGGTATAATGCAACAATGAAAAGAGCGGTCAAAGGACATACGCTGGGAATAAAGGATATATTAAGAAATAAGAGAATTAGCTCAAAAAGATTCCAAGGGGAAAGAGTTTATTCAGTAACGAAAGAAATTTTCAAAGCAGGAAGAGTTTTTGTTACTACTGTTAAAAGAGTAAATCTAAAAATGTTGTGTACGGCTTTTTGTTATAATCTCCATCAATTGAGGAAATTGAAAATAAAAAAAGTATATTGAAGATAGCGGAAGCTATCTTTAAAATCAAAGAATTGAGGATAAGTAAAGCCAAAAAGAGGAATTAAATAGAGAAATTGAGGGCAATATCTGAAAAATTCTTGCTAAGAAATAAAATCCGAAGTTTATCGAAATCCTCTTTAATAGATGGGTTTGATTAATATAAGATATTTCTCCAAAAAAAGAAAAATAAGATGCTCTGAAAGTCTACTTGAATATTTATGAAAATATACTATTGAATATAATTTCTGAGCGCCTAAATTTTATTATAATCTTTCTGTCGAACATTATATCTATCTTCATTACTGCAATCTTCTTTTTCTGTTTAAAATTGACAATTTCACTTGCTATAGATTGTATCAAAGAGACACTGATGATTCCTTTACTTCTTTACTCTTGAGTACTGAAGAGATTTACTAGCAGGAATTTCGAATAATGTAATTAAGAAGCGGGGATTGGCTCAGGAATATAGAGTAGCTTTTACAGGTGAATCCTAGCATCTATTATTAGCATATTTAGAGAAATCGATTTTCAAATCCAGAGAAACTTCCACTATCTAACTCATCTCTTGGCTTTGCTGCTCCCGCTTAGGCTGTATTTAATCATATAATTATCAATTTAGCCATGCATCGCCAGATCATTAACGGCGATCGTCAGATTCAATATCCACAAACACCTACTTCATTTTCATGTTGTTCATTTCCATGTTTTTCAATTGATCCTTCTCCATTTGCAGTTTCTTATTCACAGGTCTGCATCAACCAAGTTCTTCTGATAATGATAACCAAGACCTTAGTGGCAGAAATCAACGATGAGTTGATGTTTCGGTCCGTTGTCTTTTTTCTAGTTTCATCAATTCCTGAATTCTCAATTGCACGAAATCCATCGCCTCTTCAAAGAGCTTCCTATCGATTTTTATTCCGAAATATTTATTGAGTTTTTCTTCTGGTGGCATTGTCGAACCTGCTGACAGATAGGCGATGTAATTTTTGTTGAAGGTATTTTGGTTCTCCTTGTACTGTTTAAAGATAGCAAGGGTTATTGCCTTTGAAACAGCGTAATTGAAGGCGTAATAGTTGTTTGTCAAGTAAATATGGTTAATAAAGTCCCAGTCTCCGGAATCTTTAGTGTAGTACTCAACGGAGTCACTTCTGTATTCTTTGGAGAGATTTGTCCAGAGAGCATTTAGTTCAGCTCCTCTAACGATCCCTTTTTCGGCACTCATCTGGTGTGCTTTATATTCAAATTCCGTAATCAGAGGCTGCCTGGTAAAGTAATTTTGGTAATCCCCGATTTGGTTAGAAAGTACCATAATTGCAGTATCTTTATCAGAATTTTCGATCATATGATCAACAAAGAGTTCTTCATTGAAAGTTGAAGGGACTTCCATTTCATATTCCGTACCTGAACAGTAGAGAAAATCAACAGAGTTACCCATCAGATAAAAATTAATCCCATGCCCAAGTTCATGAGTTATGGCCTTCTGATCATCTATAAGGCCATTATAGTTAATAAAAATTAAAGCTGGAGACCTAATGGCACAAAGGTCATTACAGTAGCTTCCGGGTTGTTTCCCATGTTCAGGATTTGGATATACATCTATGAAATTGCCAGTTACCATCTTTAAAAAGATTTCATTAAAACGTGGGTCCATCTTGGAATAAGATTTCTGGATCTCCTGTAATGTATCAAAATAAGTATAATTTTTGCTAGGTTGATCCGTCAACTGCAACATGAGGTCATATGGCTTGAGCTTTTCGAGTCCGAGTTTCGTTCTCCTGAACTCGTTATAATCTTCAAATACCCCTTTTCTTTCCTTGAAAACAGTGTTCATATCCGCTACTTGAGCTTGGGTAAGATAGAGACTATAGAGACGTGATTCGTAAGAATTAGTGTAGTTCAGCTGTCTTGCACTGAGATCGTCAAGTCTGGCTTTTTCAGAATATAAAGACGCCATAGAATCGGATTCGTTTATCAGATGGTAAAACCTCTTGTCATAACATTTTTTCCTATCTTCGCTTTTATTGTCTGTTGAAAGTAAAGTTTTATAAGACTGAGAATTGACTGAGAATTCCTTTCCGTCATCAAGAGTTATATTTCCTACCATCGTGATATTATTGGTGATCTCTGTAAGCGCCTTAGTTTCCAGTTTCATGCGCTGATTGTTGATATCTGCAAGATATGCTGCATGAGACTCATTCATTGGTCTGTGCTCAGCAAACCTCATGTAGGTAGCTTTAAGGTAGGGTCGATATATCTCAAGGTTGGGCTCTTCAGAAAAAAGCTTATCCCACTCCTCTTTATGTAGAGAAGTCAACTTTACAGTTGCAAATGAGTCTGCTTTCTCGTGTTCGCTGCTCAGATTCTGAGAGTCCGAAAGAAGGGAAGCAAAGAACAGATCATTCATATTTTTACTGTTCTGAGTATATGCGTAAGTGTACAGAATTTCAAGCGATTTGAGAAACTCCTTTTCGGTTTCCAGGTATTCTAACAAAGTAGGCCCCGATAGATTCTCAAATTTCGAACGAAAAGTTTCATTTATCCTCTTGGATCTTTTATTCAATGCCTCAAGTTCTTTTAAAGAATTTTCTCTACTTTTAAAGAGATAAGAATCATTCCATTTCGTTGTAATATTATTGGGATTAAGCTTTTCAAATGTATGATTTTTGCTTATAATTTCAGAATGTTTCTCTAGATCAGCAGAAACACTCATTATCGAAAAAACTGCACAAATTAGTAATATTTCAAGAACTTCGGGCCCTTTAATTATTTTTCGTCTCATAAAAACCTCTACCCTATCTATTCCACATATAGCTTTTATTCCTTGTAATTTATATTGATTCAATGCCATATATTAATTTTCAGATGTGAAATTTAGACTGAATAGAGACGTTAACAAAGATGAATTTAGCTTGACTTTGTCAGATTAGCTTCTTTTTCCAAACTCAGCACTTCGCTAAGAATCCCTCATCGATGTAAGGCCGATAAAGGATTATGAGACTTTTGATTATTTTATGATGTTTTTGAATAAGCTGTCCATGTTCTCTACATCTGTGGGAGAATTCTCATACATCATCCGTTTCCAATTCTATTTATATTTCAATCTCATTTTGTTTATTTCCGATACACTCCTCAAATATACAGAATAAATATCATTAATAGTTTTGCCTGTGACTACATATTATATTTATGAATCTTAGTTTTGTTTAGTCCGTGGGTGCTGACCTTATAAGTTACTTCAATACATACTGAAAATTTATCTTTACCCTCACAGACTACAAAGAACTAAAATTAAAATATTTCCCTCCCATCACATCGTTAAAATCCGGTCAAGAGGGATTGAAGCATGATTTGAATTGCTCGCATATGCATTATGAGTGATGATATAATATTTGTGAGATATAAACATATGAGAAGTATCGAAAAGATCAAAACATTATATATATCTTTATATATAAATAATAATTATTTTTGTCTTCAAGTTGTTGAAAAAATGGCTTAGACGTATTGAGAATAGGTCTTGAAAAAAAATCCTGCGAAAGGTGCGATTCGAGCGCATGAACTCCAACGAGAATAGGCTCACAACCTATCGCCCTTGACCTGGCTGGGCAACCCTAGTATATATCGGTTACTTCTCAATAATATATAGTCCTCTATATTGAACTCTAAATCCAGCACCTTGACCTTGTTAGGCAATTCTGCATTTAACGGATATATTAGGAAATATCAGGCAGTCAACCTGTATCACAAGCACAGGCTTTAAGAAAAGCTCACAGCTTAATTTCTTTTACTGAATGCATGGATTTACCCTTTTGGCAGCTGACGAAATGGCTGTAATAGGCTGAGAATAGGTCATTAAAACTACATTATTACTTATCAAATATCTTTAATCCTTAAATATACAAGTTCCTTTGAGTCAATAGAAACAAAAAATTATATTACCTTTTAACGCAAATTAGTCAATTATAACCTGTCAATAGGCTTTACTTTCTTGCGTCATGTTTATATTCGCAGGATTAATTCTTATATGTGGTTGTCAAATTTGATGGGGACGAGCAAATTTTTGAAAAAAAGGTTAACTTTTAAAATAACTTTCATGTAAAAAGGCGACAAAAATTGCCCTTACCAGGCTTAAAAAAGCTATTTAAACCTTATATTCAATTAACGAATTAAGTATACTTTTGAACACCATATCTGTTAAAGGATAAGATTTTGAGTTGTTCGAACTCGTTTCAGATCCTATATCGAATCGAACACGTAAAATTCAATATAATATCAACCACGGAATATAAGGAAACATTGAGCTTAATCTTCCTTTTTTCCGTGCTTTCAGCGATTCACTTTTTCATTAAAATTATAGTCAACGAATGGATTAAGTGCACTTTTGACTTTATTCTCGAAATAAAATCTGAATTATAAAATGAAAGATTCTCTTAGATGCTATATTTGATGGAACACAAAATGAGAATAAGCCAGACCAAGGAAGAGATTATTTATAACTCCAATAATTGTTTTATCTTCATAGGAAACAATCTTTAGTGTTTTTTATTCGCATAAAAGAAGAATAAAAGCTGCACTTGTCGGTAATTTGTCGGGTACTTCACAATCCAAAACTACCTTTTCTTTTGTGGCTATAACGTTAGCGAATTGATATCACATCCTCTTCCATTCTTTCTTGCTCAATCACCATCAAAATACAAGGTTCCATCAAAATTGGTATTTGAGACTTTCTAATATCTTCTCGTGTAGCAAAATTTAAATTAATTCCGCTAGTAATCAATTACATTTAATCAAAAACTCAAAAAATAACCAAAATTCTCTGAAAAAATTGTATTTTTTGGACAGCTACATGATTAGTTATATTAAAACATTGTAGCATTTGCTAAAAAAATCCAAGGGAATGTAACAAGTCGAGATAACCGACTGAGTCAATTCAAAACACAGAAAATAATAAAAAATTTCTGACAAAAAAGAAGAAAGGATAAAATAAATGCCCGAGTTTCTAGAAGCTGGCTTCAACTAAGAGCTGTTCTTTTTCCCCCATTTTGATAAGAGTCAAGCATATGCGCTGTGAGACTTCTTTATCAATAAGTTTCCTGCTTATACATGCCTGCAAAAGACCAGATTGGATGATTTCCAACAAGATGCTGTACGAGGGTTCCGGCTTGGTTTTAGGGCTCAAGAAATCGCGAAGAATTTCGATATCTTTACAGATTTTTTCCGAGCAGGCCTCAGAAAGGAAGCGAGATGCTGCATTGAGATAATGTATCCGGATACGAAACTAAGGTCACTTTTTAATAAGAGATATATTTTGTAAGAAGTCTTTCGCAGAAGACTTCACCGAGTTTTTTCCTTGCTTCTTCAGGATCCAGGCCTGTACCTATGAATTTTGCCGACAAGCCCATGGATTAGAGAGCACAGGTAAATTTGTTTGCTCTTGGAGATGCAGGTTTTCTGCAGCATACGGGTTTCAAGATATTTTCCGATATCTGTGCGGCAGAGTCTGATCAGGTCTTAGATATCAGGAGCATTTCTCGAATAACAGCTATTTCCTTTGTGCATCAAGCGATCTGTTGGTGAGAAAGAAGGTCAGCGTCCTATTTATTATAGGCGCAAGCTCCCTGAAAATTCTGAGACCATCTGGGCATTTTGATGGTAAGGAGTTGCCTTTCCCTCGTAATCCGTCATTATTCGTCACAGTCGAATATTACTGCAGCCTCCAGAGCTTCTCCGGTCTTTTCCTGCGTTGAGATATACTTTGACGCAGAATCCGAGTGCTGGATGCACATTACCTTGGGAAAGATTGTTTTCCTGCTCATGAAATCCAATCCTCGTAGCTACACCGAAGAAACTTTTAAACTTCATTCTTTATATACCCACAGAGAAGCCATTTTTTTAACCATAGAATAGTTAATAATACCAGAAGAAATGTTTACTTCTGGATAAATTGTTTCGTTAGCAGTGGGTTGATAGATTGATATAGGTCTTGTTACTAGAAATAGTCGTTTTCCAACTATTATTATATTTCTGGCCTGAAACATTGAATTTGCCGGAGAAAAATTTTCTTCAATTAAACTTAGTATTAAAGATCAAAGATAGAAATTTTAGGATGTCCAAAGGACTGTAATCTATTTTAAAATCGAGTGATTTTCAATTTTGCAACCGTTACTGAACATCGATTTTCTCTAAATAAAATCTGGAAATATTTTATAAAAATAAAAATATAATTTTTTTCAAATTAAAGTAAAAATATTAATAATTTGATCGAAACTAAGAATATATATATGTTTTTACTTTACAAATCTGCTATCAATGAGGATAATATAAATATAATATTTGTCAGTAAAAACTATTGTCTCAGCATCCAATTTTTGTAGTTGGAGAATATGGATACAGAGATTCTCAGATTTTACAGAACTTCCCGTAAACTACCAAAAAAATCCTAGTAAAAAAGATCTGTTTATTATTGACGGTTCAATTTCCCGAAGGGAAAAAGGCAAATGACTGATTGTTTATGGACGAGAATATCATACATGTAAATGACCTTGAGTATTTTTTCGGCGAGGTGAAGACGGTCGATAACATCAATTTTACAGTTCGGGAAGGAGAGGTATTTTCTTTTCTCGGACCAAATGGAGCAGGGAAAAGTACTGTGATCAATGTCCTTACTACTCTTCTGCCTATGCAGAAGGGAAACGTAAGTATTGCAGGGTATGATCTGAGAACACAGCCTGAAAAAGTGAGGGAGTCCATAGGTATTGTTTTTCAGGAGACGACCCTTGACAGAAATATGACTGTGAGGGAGATCCTAGAATATCATGGAAGGCTCTATTCCATGCCAAAAACTGCAAGGCGGGTTCGAGTTGATGAACTGCTTGACTTGGTCGAGCTCGAAGGAAAACGTGATACTCTAACAAGGTATCTAAGCGGTGGAATGAAACGCAGGCTTGAGATCGCAAGAGGGCTTATGACGAAGCCGAGAGTGCTTTTCATGGACGAGCCTACACTAGGGCTCGACCTTCAGACAAGGATAAGGATTTGGGATTATGTAAAGGGTATTAACCAGCAAGGTACAACCGTTTTTTTAACAACCCATTATATGGATGAAGCTGATCATCTCAGTGATAGGATAAGCATTATAGATCATGGGAAGATAATTGTCGCGGGCAAGCCCTGGGAATTAAAAAACGCTCTTGGAAAGGATCTTATATACTTGGAAACTAGCGACAACTCGGGGGCCGGAGAACTGCTGAAGAAGCTAGGCAGTGTAAAAGGTATTAAGGAAAAAACGAAAGGGATAGTTGTTATGGTCAATGTGGATGGCACATATTTGCTTCCTGAGATCATGGATGAGCTTCGAACTGGTGGGATTACAATCAAGGCCGTTAACCTAAAAAAACCATCAATAGATGATGTTTTTGTCCATTATACCGGGAGAGAATTAAGAGATGTAGAAACAGAAAAGGGTTATGAAGTATATTGGAAGGCAAGAGGACATTAAGCTATGCATACCGGATTTCTTACTATTTATTGGCGAGAAATGCTAAGATTTGTCCGATTTCCAGCCCTGCTGTTCGCTACACTTATCCAGCCTGCCCTATGGCTAGCTTTTTTGGAATTGCAATGTCAAATAGTTTTGATAGGCTGCCACCAACCTTGCCCCGATTCTAGGCATCAGGACGGTAGGCTTCCTGACCTTCATAGCTGCAGGCGTTATTGCCATGAACACGATTTTTACGAGCCTCTTAGGAGGAACTGTGTTGCTCTTCGGACTCTGATTGGATTCAAATTTTTTGAAGGTTACACTGAGCTACAGGTTTTTGTTTCATTGTTTGATTTATGCTTTTTATAGGGATATTTTCTCTCGGATTTATTTTTCTTTCAGTTGCGATCGCAATAACTATGGACAGTCCGGAATGTATGTGAACAGTAATAACTCTGCTTAATATACCTTTCTTTTTCACGAGCAATGCACTTTACCCTGTGAACTTTTTCCCCCTATATTCAGAGCTCTGTCCGCAGTAAATCCACTAAATTATCTCATCAATGGGATCAGATATTTCAAATAGGAAACGATTTCTCACCAATAGGAATCTATTACACTTATACTCAGGGAGAAGTTCTTGTTTCGTTTTTAGATCTTGGGGCTTTTGCAGGAATAATGCTTCTTGTTTCGCAGCGAAGATTGAACAAGGTTACCGTTTTATGAGTCAAGTACCCGAAAATACAAGAGAATGCTACCATAAAAGACTGCTAGCATTAAAGGAATAATTTGAAGGTATGTAACCACACTAGTACGGTAAAAATCAAACTTGCGTTTGTGTACATCGTTGCAAGTAACGGGTTATGTTCGCGCCGGCGTTCCTTTTAAAGTTTTATTAGCAGATAGAAAAGACTGAATTCATTTCATCTATAGCAGGTGGATACGCTGGATTCTTATCAACAGTTATTACTCTTGGAATTTGATTATGATTCGAACTTGAAGCTTTCTTAAAGAATCTCTTCGCCGCTTTTCGGTTTCGTTTTGCACTTAACATGAAATCGATTGTATCTCCATTTAAGTCAACTGCTCGGTAAAAATATTTCCATTTACCTTGTACTTTGATATAGGTTTCATCAACTCTCCACGAATAGTTTGTGGGTCTGAAATGTCTTCTTATATTCTTTTCTATTTCAGGGGAATATTGATGCACTCATCTCATTATAGTACTGTGATCAACTTGAATTCCTCTTTCTATCATCATTTCCTTTAAATTTCTATAGCTCAGTAGGTATTTTAAGTACCATATCACCTTCAATAGGATAATTTCTCCTTCATAATGCTTCCATTTAAAGGAATTAGATAGCAATTACTATCTATCTTTGGTTTTCTTTTTATTCTATTGTATCATTAGAAAGGATTTTTTGCAACGGAACCGTCAATCCTAACGATTTCTTTTTAATTTAATTAACACCTCTTTCATTGAAATGCGAGAAGAAGGCTCATGTGCAAATTCTGCTAATTGCTTTAGGCGTGATACTTTTTTCTTTATGGCTGCTTCTCTTAAGCTTAACAGCGAAGAACCAATCGTAATAAAGTGATTTCGATCAGTACCTGGAGTGTACTGCACGAGATCAAAAGCGGGATAGGATCCTCCACGAGCAAAAGCTACTATTGAGGGGTCTGAACAGATCTGATCACCGATGTGATTTCGATTTTTAAAATGAGGTTCATTATCATATCCTTCGATCTCTATGTCCAGATGGTACATTTTACCAGAAGAAGACATAGGGCACTCAAATTCGCCCCAATAATAGATTAAGTCATTTTCATGCCCTGCTTTGGTACTCATATACAGATTTCAATGAGTGTATATGGATACCAAGACAAGACCAATATCAAGAAATCTGTATAAACTTTTTTGCACATAATCTTCGATTATCGAGACATGACGCATTCTCACGATTTTTGGAATGGTACTTCAGTTGCCTTAAAGAGACCGCTGAAACAGGGATAAATTATGTGAATAATGGCAAATATGAATATATTGATTCGTGTGACGAGTTGATGTTGTTATATACTATGAGTATGTTGCACGGTAAAAAATGGGAAGGGGAAAACTGGGTAAGGTCAGTTCTTGGGTATTATTAGTGCGAGTTCTCGCTCAATCATTCTGTCACAATTTGGCACTCCAACCGAACTCTCGGAAACGTTCGACGAACTTCTCAGGTTATCGCCAAGGTAAATAACGGCTTGTCCATGCAAAGGCCGTGAGACTCTGTCATCAGGTGACCAGAAATTTATAAAGGTAAATCGAAATCCTTTATAAAAGTTAAAATAAACCAGGAGCTGAAAGTAAAAAGAAATTGTAAGAGAGATTTCAGTTTCAGTATTTCAAGTAAACTCGTAGTTGCACCTGCCTCCCTCAGGATCAAAACATCGATTACAGGATACACACATTGCCCTTTTAGCTTTCCCAAACTTAAGTTTCGAGACAAGATCTGGCTCGCAGATTAATGGCCTACTCATGGAAACCAAATCTGCAAACCCTCCTTCAAGCAGATTTTTCATAACAGAAAGGGACCGAATGCCCCCTACAAGCATTACAGGGATATTTACTGCTTTTTTTATTGCTTTAGAATATTCTCTAAAATATGCTTCTTCAACAGGAGAATTAATTGCGGTTCTTACGGTTGCTTCCCCTGCCTCACTTATCCCTCCACTAACTTCAATTGAGCACACTCCAGCTTTCTCCAGAAGTTTTGCAGTCTCCATAACTTGCAAAATAGTAATTCCAAGCTCTGTTTTTTGCGAACCCGGCTTGAAACCATCCGTTGCATTCAATTTGACAAAAATAGGGAAATCAGCTCCAGCTAGTTCTTTTATTCGCTTGACAATCTCTGTTACTATTCTTGCTCTGTTTTCCACTGAGCCACCCCAGTGATCAGCTCTTCTATTTGTATATGGGGAAATGAAATTACTTAAAAGGAAGCCATGGGCACAATGGAGCTGTACGCCGTCAAAACCTGCTTTTTTTGCCCGGATAGCTGCTTTTGTAAAGGCCTCAATTACTTCCAGTATTTCCTGTTCAGTCATTTCCCTAGGTACAACTCCCGAGAATTCATCTTTGATTTCTGAAGGAGCCATAGGGACCGGGTATTCTTCAGAAATTGCTGCCTGCCTCCCTCCATGCACTATCTGAAGTACAATTTTGCTTCTGTACCTGTGCACCATTTCGGTTATCTTCATATAGGGTTCAATAAAACGATCATCATAGATTCCTTGCTGGTAAATCACACTCTGGCCACTAGGAAGTACATAAGAAAATCCTGTTATGATCAACCCGACGTCATTTTTTGCAAGTTCCTCGTAGAGATTCCCTAACTTTGAAGTGGGCTTTCCATCTTTTTCAGCCATGGATTCATGTGTTGCGGCTCTTACAAATCGATTCTTGAGATCCATGTTGCATAAGGTGATTGGATCAAAAATCATGGAAAATAGTAAGAGAGAGCAGGATAAATAATTATCCAGCATTCCTAAAAAAGAAAGTTTTTACCCAATAATTTTTTGATAACTCGATCATTCCATATAAGAAAATAGACTGAAGCCTTTTCCTACCCGCCAATAAATGACTTAATTTCAGTTCTACAGTAGGTTTCTAATTTTCCTTGGTGGACACCCATCCTACTCAAAAAAAGGCTTAATTAGTTCCACAATCTATCTTATGCTGCTTTATTAAATGAGCCTATGTGGCTAGGCTGATCTTAAATTTCAAAAAAGTTGATCTTGTAGCTGCAGGGGGTCCTTGCCTGCAGCTGAGAGAATGCCCAAGTAAAGGTTCCAGAAAACCTTTGAATTAAAACTAGATTTAATTTTATATATATTTTTTGCATATATTCTAAATAATACTAACCTAAACTAATTAGTAATTGAAATTACGTATTCCATATCTCGTAATTGTAGCATAAGATAACGTTCAATGTTAGTCAATAAATGACTTAATCTCAGGTCCTACAACAGACTGATAATTAATTCTAAGTGAATACCTAACTCACTTGAGAAAGTGCCATAAATCGCCCCACAAACGCTCTTCTCCTGCTCTAGATATTACCAGAATTCGTGTTTTATTATGTTTTTTTAAATTATTATATTTGAATTTTTATTATTTTAAAGTAATATAAGTATATAAAAAAAATCTCATGGGTACTTACCGTGCAAATCCGGCAAAATATGGGGATTCAGTTTTGTCGAAAAACGACTTGTTCTCAGGCTACTTGTGAGACTTTTATTGAGAGTTTCATGTAAAAATCATTGCTCTGCTTAGAAAATGTCTCTAACGACCTTATAATGGCTCATATTTGAATTGACGCCTATAAACCTCGCTTCTATGCAAAATAAAACGAACTAAATATTAAATACAAGACTAACTAATATTAATTGTAAAGTAAAAACGGTGAACTTATGGCACGCCCTTGTAAATTAACTCCTAAAATACAACAACGAATCGATGAAAATATTGCGTTAGAACTCACATATTCTTGGGCTGCCTGATGTCCCTGAAGCAGTATTCTTAGCAAACTTTTGCGGGCTTATGGATGTAAAAGATTAGAAGAAGGAGTTTTTAGACCCCTTACTTTTTAACTGTTTTTAGGACGTTGGATACTTATTTCAAATAATTCCTACTTACTTAGCTTGATTGCTTTAAACACCAATTACAGTATTAAATACTACAATTGATACTTTAAGCAATCAAGTTAAGTAAGTAGAAATTATTTGAAATAAGTATCCAACGTCCTAAAAACAGTTAAAAAGTAAGGAGTCGAAAAACTCCTTTTTATTTTTGATTTTGGCAGTGTACCTGGTGGATATGGTAGTGAACCTTATGGAACAATAGAAACACCAAATTTGGAATCTAACGGCCATACGGCTAAATATTTAAGGAAACATAAACACCATACAACCAAACACCATAAAACAGGAAAAAAACACTTAGTATTAAAGTAGATAGAAAATAGTTGGATTTCTAGATAGGGTATCCACATCGAAAGCGTTGGACATCCTGTATTACAATTTTGAAAATGAAACAACATTTGGTATTAATATTTTAACAAAAAGATCAGTTAGACTGTAAATAAACTTGTTTGTTTAAAATCAAATCTGTATGTGTTTCTCTATACTTTTAGGTTTGTGAGTGTTAGGGTTAATAGTGTAGATCTACAAATTTTGAATATTTTATTCATATTACCTGATCTTGTAGACAGCTAAAGTAATAAATTTAAGAAGAAGGTCAAAAGTAAACGGCATCTTTTTTGAGATTGGGGTATGTAGTACTAATGGGGAAATAACAGAATTAATCACATATGCCGAATAAGCTAAAGTAACTTATTATTATATGAGTAAATGTTGGTAAAATGATAAATTAGTATATTTTTCAGAAGTACTCTGGATAACCCGCATGATGAACAATAATATTGATTCAAAATAGAGAATTTGAAATAGAGCTTAAAAATTAAACATATCTGGTATACTTTGCAATCAAATAGCTTTATGGTGTACGCCACGCAATGTATACCATATGTTCACGCAATGGAATACACAATACTTTTCTTAATATGAACTGATATTTTCACGTATCTAAACAGTTTAGCCATGATTTAACTTTTAAGTAGTTCATTATAATAGATATAGAGTTACAGCTAAATGTTTATAATCCACTGGAGCTACTTTTGGGCAATTAATTGTTACTCGTTCATCAACTCCTACACCCACTCCAATGTCAAAGCAAAAAAGATCCAAACAACGTTAAGAAATAGTATTTACTTAGAACTATCAACAATATTTTTAGAGTCGAGTTAGAACTCTCAAGCGGTAATATCTAGATATGTATTGGCTTATTTATGCATTTTCCGGGCCCGTTATGTGGGCGCTATCCACGCACGTCGATAAGTATCTGTTGGAGCGCTATTTCAAACAGGGAAGCGTCGCGGTGCTGATGGTCTTTACTGCGATCATCGGTGCTCTTGCCTTGCCCTTTGTCTGGCTTTTCCAGCCTGGTGTAGTTGCATTGGACCATGAATCTATGGCAGTCATAGCAGCTTCGGGAATCCTTTACATGAGTGCGATCTATTTCTACCTCCAGGCATTGCAGACTGAGGAGGCATCGACGATCGCACCATTCTTCCAAGCGGCAGGAGTCTTCGGGCTTATCCTGGGATATTTATTCCTTGGGGAACAAATTTCTTATTCCCAAATCATGGGCGTTTTGCTGATCATTGCTGGATCGGTTATCCTTTCTTTGAGGTTTGGGCAAGGCACCAGCCACGTTAAAAAACAGCTGTTTATTTTGATGCTTTTTTGTGCCCTGGCGATTTCGCTGAGTTCGCTTATTTTTAAATTCTTTGCTGTACGTGATGAATTCTGGACCACCACTTTCTGGAACTTCTTTGGCCAGGCATTGTTTGGAGTGATTTTAATGTTGGCTGCCGAAAACCGCAAACAATTTTCAGAGATGATTCATGCCAATGCAGGAGCTTTGCTTTCTGTGAATATAGCAAATGAATTGATTAACACCTTGGTGGCAACCTAGGTGTGAGCTACACGCTTCTTCTAGCGCCCCTGGGAATCGTGCAGACTATTTCCAGTACAACTTCGTTTTTCGTTCTCTTCTTCGGCGTCATCCTTTCTCTCTTTTTCCCGAATCTCGCAAGAGAGGAGATCAGCATTAGCGGCCTCATGCAAAAAATCATAGCCACTATCCTTGTTGTTGCTGGAGTTCTATTGATTAACCTGCAATAGTGGCAGATTATTCAAGTGGATACTTAGGGATATGCCATGGACAGTTTTGGGTGATTTTAGGTCCACTGGCGCTTCCATTGTATCGCAAAATCTGCCTTGTGCACATGCTATATCTGGGATCCGCTGTCAAAGCTTAAAGCCCGACCTACTAGAGGCATATAGAACTACCCTTATTGCGTAAGTAGCGGGAATTAGCTTTTGGATATTGGTTCCTATCTCCATTCAGTAATCAGCACTTGCAACCAACTCAAGATGTAATTTTATCCATATACGAAGAATTATGTTATCAAACATTCTCGTAAGCTTTTTAAGCCGTAGTTTGTGTTTAATGCGCATGCCCTTGCTAAATCTATACTTTCTCGCCTTCGAGATTCTGGTTTTAGTGCTTTTTCTGGCCTGTTTGCAAAATGCATGGCAATCAGGCTCCTGTATGACCTGGAAACTTCTTGTCGGGGTGCTCTTCGGCTTGCTGCTGGAATAGGCTACAATCCAACATCTCAACGCCTACGAGTACGGATGCTTTCTGTAATGATTGTGACGACTGTCCCTGTAGTCATTGGGGTGGCCTGGGGAACTATCATCTACAGCGCTCGCTCCCTTTCCTATAAAATCAACCTTCCAGAATGGGCACGACCGGTTCTCGATGGCCCGATGGCCTTGAACATCGACCTTTCCATGAATGCAATAGCCATCCTCCTGGGTTGTGTTCTCATTTTCAGCAAGCCTTCGATTGCTATCAAAGCTCTCTGACTTCTGAGGACATTGGTTTCCCCCTGCAGGAGCTATAATCTGCTGCACTACGGGCGTGCTCATTAACAACCATCTCATTACCCACATTCCCATTGACCTGACGCATTCTCTACTATCATTGCAGTCTTAGGATGTGTTCTGCTATTGATGTTGGCATTACGCTCAGAAGTCTCGATCCAGTATCATGCTGCATTTGTCTTTCTTGTGCCTCTCGGATTTCATGCCTATTCCCTGATAGCAGGATTAGTTTCAAGCGCCATCCTGGACTCACCCTTTATGCTAGTGGTAAGTAAAGTTGTGAGCATAATAGCACTTGGGCTTAATCTAGATACTCTAAATTACTGATATCGGTCTAATAGAAAAAGTAAGTAATTGACCACAGACTAGTCTCCATCTTAAAATCCTTTTATGCCCGTCTTTTAAGGGCCGACCCAACGAGGGAGCATTACAAACGAACAAATCTAACTAGGGGGGTGAAAAATCAAACGTTATGTACAATGTGAATAGCGGCATAAAAATGTCCAATTATGACGGGATTTCTCCATACTTCATATATCATGAAGTACACTTTTAAATGATTATTGATTATATTTTTATAATCGCAAATACTTGGATTTTGTGTTAGGAGTATTCTGGAAACAACGATCTTGTCCTTGAACTATTATCAACAACTTAAGACGAATTTCTATGAAAAGAAGAGTAAAAGTATTAATCTGTATAATCTCGCTTCTCAAATGCAGAAATTTACTTATTTTTTTATAATTGGTCAATAAATAAATGACAAAAATTAGGACTTTAAAGTGTCGTCTGAATTATGGGGTTTTATATGAATCGGGGGTACATAGTAGATATAGTTACCAGAACAATAAAAGAATGGCGAGAAGATGATTCGCTAACCTATAGTGCTGGGCTAGCGTTTTATTTTTTATTAAGTCTTCCTGCACTCCTTTTATTTTCAGTATCCTTAGGAAGTATTTTTTTAAGATCGAAAAATATTCAGGATGCTGTATTAAATTATCTGCAAGGAGTCGTTGATGATAATATCATCAATATGATACTAGGACTTTTCGACCATATTCCAAAGACGAATTCCATCTCAATGAGCTTATTGGTTGGCTTTTTACTACTTCTATGGAGTGCGAGCAATGTTTTCTGGCACTTAAAAAATTTCCTAGAGAGAGCTTGGGATATTAAACCTACTGAATCTAATCATATTAAAGAATTCATAAGAAATGCAGTAGTATCCTGTTTCATAGTTATAGTTTTCGGAGGGCTGCTAGTAACTAGCATCATTATCGAGGGTTTTGTTTATATGGGTTCAGATTTGCTCCATCGACTTTTGCCCTTCTCATCTGTAATTGCTGATTATGCAAGTTCTATAGTTAGTTTTCTGATTCTTTTGCTGTTTTTTGTTCTTACATATAAAATACTTCCAAATTCAAGTCTCGATTCTAAATCTATCTTTGTAGGATCACTTGTAACAGTAATTCTTATAACAATGGGCAAATATGCCGTTATACTTTTTATAGCATATAGTAATCCTCTAAGCGTCTATGGAGCAATCGGATCCACTATCGGATTATTTCTTTTAATTTTTTATTCCTCAATTATGATTACAATTGGTGCAGAGTTCACAAAAGTTTATTCGGAATATTTAGATTCCTGACTTTATGAAAATTACATTAGCTTCGAAGATTTCTAAAATATCATGTAGATAATCAAAGAATACGTCTGTGATAATATTTCAATAGCACGATTAAGATTTGTATAATCTTTAGAATGATAATTGGTATGTCAGTAAATTTATGGTATCGCATCATTAGGCATGTTCAAATCAAGTCAATCCTATCATCCAGTTTTTGAGTGTTTAGTTAAATTGACATACTCTCACAAATAAAATTATCTCGAATTTTGATTTATGAAACCTTACCTATCATTAACAGGATTAATTTCACTCTATTTGGCAGTGCATCAAAAGTTCTGTAAAATCACAAATACAGAAGTTATTAAGTAGAAAATTCTGCTTGTATGAAAAAATAAACAAAGTAATGGAAACTTGACTCTGAATTTGCAACAAATTCCCGCCCCTGCTCTGTTTGTTAGTGTGTGTAATTTTCTGCTAGATCTACTCCGTGTCCAAATTTTCTTTTTTGATTACTATTCGTCTACGACATACTTTTTTTCCGTGATCCAGGATGAAGTTTTAATTTAGTCTAACAGCAACTTTCTAGCTATTCATCATTTGGTGATTTCAGCAAAAACTATGTACTTATCCGAAATTACGATAAAATATCCCTCTAACTTCGGATTAAACTAAAAAAATGCAGAATTTTTACTAGAAAAGACCTATTTATTCATAAGAACTTGATGTGCTATATCTAGTGAATACATTGAATTAAATGTATAGAAATGAAGGGAAATTCATTAAGGAATTCGCTTCATAAATGCTTGAGGTTCTGAAAAAAGGGGTTTATGAAGCCTTAGATGCTTCATCGAAAAAACAGTTAAAAATAATTATTATATTGAATACATGACACCAGGGATATTGAGGGGAAAGTGAAATTATTCGGTGCAGATATTGTAAAAGAAGTGTCGTAACTTTGACCACCAAAGAATTTTAAATTTATTGGTGCCAACTTTGTCAACAGCAGTTATTTGCATGCCTATTACTTTTAAAATTGTAAAGATTTTACTCAGAGAGATACGGAAATAAATAATTCATTTTATATCTTGGTCTTGTTTGTTGTAACTATTCAGCCTACTAAAAAAAGTTCATTTATATTGATTTTGTCTTAGTAGATGTTTCTAATTACTAGCATGGGAAATAAAAAACATAACCACTATTAACAATTAAAGAAAACCAACTTGCTGAAAACCCTAGTATTGTTACCATTAACTTGTCCAAGGGAAAATGTATCTTCAATCTATAAATCAGTCATTCAATAGTCGCTGAAAGCATTGAAAAAGTGATTAATAAGATGTACTCTGTACCTCGGTTTATTTTTTATTTTTTGTAGGTTTTCCTAAACTAAAAAAAAAATGGGGATTAAACAGCTAACTGCAGTTCTCTTGAAGTATTTTCACTGCAGTAAGTTGTATGTTATCAACTGAAATAAACCGTTAAAAATATTACTGTTTGAAACTCCATTTAATTGTATGAAAGAAGCCCTTATTCTTATTGATATCCAAAATGACTATTTTCCAGGCGGCAAGATGGAACTTGTAGGCATGGGAGAAGCAGTAAAAAAGGCAGCTGAACTCCTGAAAACATTCCGTACATTAGGCAAGTCAGTTTTCTTTATCAAACATTTGTCTAAGAGACCAAATGCTACTTTCTTTATACCCGGAACTCGAGGAATAGATTTCCATTCAAGTATGAGTCCTCTTCCAGAAGAAGCTGTCATTGAGAAACATTTTCCTAACAGTTTTTTCCAGACCGAACTCCTTTCCAAACTGAAAGAAAAAAATGTAACTAGCCTTGTAATTTGCGGGGCAATGGTCCATATGTGTATAGACACGACAGTTAGGGCTGCAAAGGAACTTGGATTCACATGTACCCTGATTTACGATGCTTGCGCAGCACACGACCTTAAATTTAAAAACGAACTGATACCTGCATATACTGTTAGTGCAGCATTCATGGCCGCACTAAATGGTATATTTGCTGATGTCGTGATGACCAATGAGTACCTTTCCAGAAGCTTCCTTTTTTGAAAAATCCATTTATGGAAGTGTTCCTTTTTCTGATTCTTATCCCTTTGTATCGGTCAAAATACATAATACAAAAAATGGTACAATTCCAAAATCCAGTGATTTCGCTATTCTTTTTTGACCGAATCTCAATTTCTCTCTAAATTAGTTTAATCAATTTGTTAATCCAATCTTCAAGAGTCACTATCCAACTAGTTTTTGCATCCTGATCTATATCATATTTTTAAAAATAAATCCTGATTAGATGCTTCAGCTTACAAGTCTTGGTTTGGGTCTTGCCTACAAGCTGTTGATATTTTCTCATAGAATATTCAAACAAATGGGATATATTTTTTAAGTATATTTATATACAAAAATTGAAATTTTGCTAAAATGAAAATGGGATATAAAAATCTGAAATAAGAATCATATGATACATGATCTTTGGACAAGCTTTATCTTTATTAATATCGAACCTTAATAAAAGAACGAGCAACCTTTTCTTGACTCTTTTGATGCATTTTTTTTGTGCCAAAACCTCTGCATTTTCTAAATTCCATCTGAAAAAAAGTATTTTGACCAAATCTTCGGAAAAATACATATTTTTTATTGAAATCACTGCAACTGCTACAAACCAAAAAGTTGTTGCTTTATATATTGAAAGGAGAATCTACCGAAATCAAATGAAAATCTGGGGGTAAAAATATTTTATCTCAAAAGATTGTTGCCTTTGCTATCCTTCATACCCTACAGTTCTCTAATCTCATAAGGATATCTCAGAAATGTTGAATCTGGCTCCTTGACCATGGCAACAGCAGTGAATAACTAGTGTCTTATGGTCATCACTTACTTACCAAAAAAGGAGACCTTATAATCTGCAGGAAAGAGATATCTGCAGCATTGTTGACTATCTGCCGTAGAACTCCGTGACAATTATTCACTATCAGAAAATAAATACACAAAAGTATTTCATTTCTGGTTCTTTACTACGATGTATTTATGGATCACGATAAATTAGCTGAGCATGAAATATTATATATTATTATTCAATAACGTAACAACTTTAGTTTTGTTTAGAAATACTGTACCATTATTTTTTATTCTGAAATATTCTATCGTTATTTATTTATACCTTCCATTGCATATATAAAATTGGTCCATAGGGTCAGTCCCGATGTATGAAGAAGACGTACAAGAGTATAGAACTTTGATAAGTAGTAACTTGACTAAAGTGGTTTAATTGAGTAATGACTTAAATGAGTAGTAACTTAACTAAGGTAACTTGACTGAGTAATGACTTAAATGAGTAGTAACTTGACTAAAGTAGCTTAACTGAGTAATGACTTAAATGAGTAGTAACTTACTAAGTACAGAACTAAATTACATGAAATTGGACCAGATCCTATGGATCACTAAAAACATAAAAACTTTTTTGCATATATTTTTATGGCATCGGAATTTCAGGTGGCCTGTAATTGACAAATGTACAGTGAACTTGATCAATCTTTTTGATATGGATAATTCGAAACCAATCGGATACGTAATTTAATTCCTTCTCTGAGAGCGTATTTGGCTTTAAAACTTAAGCTCAAGATAAAGAAAAAAGCTTGAAAATAAGAAAATTGTCTGGAAATTGTCCGGGAGAAATGGTGTCATCATGAACCTGATTCTCAGGCGAGAATCTAATAAATATAATAGCTTTTTTGATTGATTTCAGTCAAACCAGAAGGAATTAATGGCAAAATTTGACTATCCTTGGAGATATTAAAAAGTCTTGTAAATTAATTAAAAATTCTTGTTATCACAGCTGCTGGCTCAGCATCCTTCTATGAGAGAACTAAAAGAATACAGAATTTATTAAATTTTGCAAAACTTTCTGCAGCTGTCGATTTCTCTGAAAGCTTCTAGGATTTCGGAGTCCTTTATATCTTTTCGGCCTTTGAACTTTTCAGCCTGAAGATCAAGAAGGAGGAGATAACCTGAAGATTATTCTTAATCCGATGGTGAATGTCCATTTTACGACACTTTCAATATTTATGGAAATGCCTACGAAGTGGTGGACATTTAGTATTATAATTGTGAAAATGAGACTACATCTAGTGCTAGAATTGCAAACATAAAAGTAAATTTAAATGGAAATGAACTGTTTATTTGAAATTAAATTGGTATGAGTTTCTCTATACTCTTTAAGCCTGTGAGTGGTATTACAAAAGAATTGTAAAGGAAAGCTGACGTTGAGAATGGGATATGTTTTACCTTAAAACCTGTACTTTCATGAAAATAGTAAAAACAAAAACTTTGTTAACAAAAATATTGTCTCATATCCTATTTTTTGAGTGAAAGAAATGAATAAAGAGCTAGTTATATTTACAGACTTTAACTGTACTATCTACTTGAGGTGTTTTCATCCTTTATAACGAGCACAATAATGCGATTTTTCATGAGAAAAAATTCGTATTAAGAGGTTTAAGCTCCCAAATGCTCAATGCATGCAGTTTAATCTAAATTCTCTATACAAGACTCAAATTTATTGATCCACTTTTCTTCATCTTAGTAAATAAATTGTAAAGCTTTTAAGGTGATGAATCTAAAAAATAGATTCACGGCACTACAGTTGAATTTCATGATATTCTATATTATGAAAGTAGAAATACTCTTTTGTAAGAGAATTAATTTCCGTTGGTTAGTAATCATAAGTACATATAGGGTCAAAATAGACAGCAATAAACTGATTCCAGGAAGGCTAAGTATTTATGTTCCAAATTTATTTCTTTTTTAGAGTCTTTTCGAGCTCAATCCCTATTTTAACATTTAATAAAAAATCATCAACAGTTGCAAGAAGAGAACCTATTTTCTTGGAATAAAATCGTACAACAACTCTATCGTCACTGATTTCACTTTCCATGCTTATGAAATTATCCGGGGAAAGTGCTTGAAGTATTCTACCAGTAGACTGTCTTGATTCAGGATCCGGAAATTCAATTGCGCCTATGATATTCATAAACATCCCTTAAATCTTTTTTAGCGTAGTTATATTCCCTATTTCGTTTTACCTTTATTTTGTTTTTGGAGCTGATATCCTACTAATTGATCTACACTACTCAAGAATTTTTCAGTATTTCCAATGGGAATTGAAGCACCGGAAGCTATGCTGTGTCCACCTCCACTTCCACCAGCTGCATATGCAGCTTCCTTGATAGCAAATGCAAGATCTAGGCCTTTTGAGACAAGTGCACGCGTGCCCCTAGCAGAGACTTTCAGTATACCTTCCGATTCGTTCATACATATACAGGGGAGTTCCGGATGAAGATAGCGGACAACAGTGCTTGCAAGATTCCCGGTAGAAAGGGCATCAACAGTGTTGATGTACCAGATATTCTCCCCTTTGCAAAGTTTTTCTACATTTTCTCTAATATCGATGGCGATTTTTTTCTTATTTTCCTTGGCAAGAGAAAGCGCTTCATCGACAACTCTCTGGTCTTTCAGACAAATTTCCAGAGCCAGTCCATAGACTTTCTGTCTCCCGCATGTATTGAGAAGATCGATAAAATCATAAACATTTTTTACAAGCTCCCTGTTCAGGAGTAAAACCTCTCCTATGACAGCCTCTGCAGCTTCCGGACTAGCTTTTCTCGCGAGCTTCAGCGAAACAGCATTAACAAGTCTATAGACTGCTTCCTCAGAAAGCTCTTCAATATTTCCTGAAATATCGAGCTGCTTTAGGAATTCTTTTACTTTTTGCGGGTAACCGGTGATGTCAAGGAAAGGTTCTGTACTGTAGGTAAGCACGTCTTCAAGGTCCCCAGCCCCTACTTTTAGTCCCTTTCGGATGGACACAATTTCTGCTTTTAGGGCTTCCTCAAGAATGAAAGCATTCGCCTTATTAAAAAGCTGTCTGTCACCGACTGCGCCTGCAATAGCCAACCCTGCAAGATCGATATTTCCTGTACCGAGTTCCCTGGCTATCAGATAGCAGGTGCCTGAAGCAGAGATGTCCGTAGCTCCGTCGATTCCTACAATATGGCCATTAACCACTGACTCTACATGAGGCTCACCAACTGGATTGTGATGATCAAGCACTAAAACTTCAGTTGTCACATTAGCTATAAGTTCAGGTTGCCCGCATCCCATATCGCAGAAGATTACAAGTTCTCCCTGTGAAGTGCTTCCGTTTACTTTTTCAATCAAAAATTCATCCAGTTTTTCAGATATCGAAAGTTGGAAGCGGATACCCGCCCTTAGAAGGGCTTGGGCCATTATCCCGGCTGAAGTTAGTCCGTCAGCATCATTATGTGAGATTATGCGCACGAAACTGTACTTTTGGATCTTTTCAGCCGCTTTTTTTGCAAGGTGTATAAGTTTTTCCAACTCGCTCAAAATCCATCACTCTAAAAATTTAATGATAAATTATGAAGATCAATTTAGTACGTGACTTTGATCACATAAGGATGCCAGTTTATACTGGCTTAATAATATAAAACACAATTCCCTGGAAAACAGACTATGGAGAATTCGATGAACTCCAAAAATTAGCCACATTCTTATAAATGATACATAAATAAATCGAAAAAAATAAGGGATTATCAAAATTTTCTATGACTGAAAATAGTATCAATTTGAAGTAATTTTTATTTTGGCATTTTTTTATATATTAGATCATTGGTTGTAGATAAGAGAGAATTGTAGAAGATGTTCAGAAGGAACTCAAATAGAGTGCATCAACCACGCCCTAAAAAGGGAAGAGGATGCTTTTGTTGTCCACTCAGTTTGTCAAAATTAAGAAATCCATGATTCTTTTTTGACCAACTTTATTTTATTTATATTATTTAAACTCTATTTTTAATTTTTAGAACTGTATTGTAGTGTCAAAATCGCATTTATACCTGATCCAGGAAAATTGGCATTAACCGTTGACTCTTATACAATAATATCGTTTTTTAGTTTGGGATAGCGCTTGAAAAGTCTGTAAAAAGTACCTTTTCAAGCACTGAACTATTTCTGGTAGAGATTTACTCGAATGGAATCCCAGTAATAAGTGAACGTGATATCCTACCACTTCCATAGCATGAATCAAGTAGTCTTCCTAAATACACTTCCATTTTTTACTTAAATTTAATCCCATTTCACGTTGTCTTTTAGAACCCAAATCGTCAAATTTGTGTTGGAATATCGTTTATATTTTTTGGATATTCCTCATGGTTTTTGAACCCCTGGTTCTGAGGGTTTATTAAGTATGCTTTTTGCCCGTAATATACGCTGTATAATAGTAATATGAGAAAACACAGTTATCAGCACAAGAGACCATCCAAGAAAACCTGAAAGAGCGCCTACGGCTAGTAGGGTCATTCTTTCAGCACGTTCGGCAATTCCAACAGACAGTTTTCTGCGGCCTTCGGACTCAGCGCGCGCTCGGGTATAACTTACCAGAAAAGAACCTATAAGAGCAAAGCCTGCCCAGAGCCAGCTTTCAATTTGCATGATAGGTGAGAGCATAAGCTTGCCATTCACTACTCCGGCTATAATACCTAGAAACATTAGCCCTTCAGAGTAACGGTCACATACCGAATCAAGCACGCCTCCAAAAGGAGTTATTATGCCTTTAGCTCGCGCAACTCCTCCATCAAAAGCGTCAAGGACTCCACTGAAGAGAATGAGAAGCCCTCCCTCAAAATGTTTTCCTAGAGCAAAAGCCATACCTGCAGCCATGCTTACCAAAAAACCCAATAAGGTAAGTGTATTTGGAGATAGGGGAATTAAGAGAGCAATTGGCATTATCAGCTTTCTTACGCTGTTTTTTAAGTCATCGAATATTTCAATCCCTTCCTGTTATCTATTATCCATACTATACCGTTGCATATTAGCCTTATCTTTCTTGAGAAATACCAAATATCAGATACCAAGTCTGCTGTTGAAAAATTCATTTAAAATTTAAATTGCAACTTCCAGGATTGAACGATCGTCAAGGTTGATATACCTCAAAAGAAGTATAATGATCTTTTTAGGATAAAGATAGGTAATATGAGTTTAAAATTATATGGAGCTGGGTTCTGTGTAATCTACGTGGGGAGAGTATGATTAAAAATAGTGTGCAAAATCGAGGGTCGGGTTGGGAATTTGTGGAAAATTCTAATAAATAATTAAGGAAAATATCTAAATTGATATTAAAAGTCGAAGTTCAAAGCTTAAGATTTTAGTCTCTTTTAATAGATATTTTTCTACGCTCAGTTTCAATTTTCATAAGAAACATTAAGAATCTGAATTTGCGAGATGATGTTCATTGGAACAAAGTCTAATTTCAATTTCAGTACAAGGAATTTCTAGATAGGCAGGATAGAGACTTAATGCCTCAGCCTGACAGGGCGCTGACTTGAAACAGGTGTTTCACCACAGGAGGGAGTATACCAGTGAAAGTAAGACATTCAGATGCTTAAGTGCAAGAAACTTATCTATCTACCTGATGACTGGGGCAAATATGATATTCTGCAAATTGTTCCTAGATTCTTAGAAAAATAGCTTATACATTTAACCTTGATAAAACAGAATTAAAATACGTGTTTATCCAAGTTTAATTGAGATTGCAAGAGAGGACAATTTTACGGATATTTGTATAAAAAGATTCAGCAAATTTTTGGAAAAAATAGGATGCTTCCAAAACCACCTATTTGGCCTCTACCTACTGATACAATCCAAATTTGTGGCCGCCCATCCAAAATAGGCAAAAGTGATTGTCTGCAGAATTATTCAAAGGTGTCCTAGACAAATATATAGCTTATTGATAGGAGATAGAAGATGAAAATATTGCCTCTAAAAACAGCATAATAAGGATTGAAACAAAGGTTGTATTATTAGAGAATTTTTTCAGTATTTACATTTAATAAATTCGTTTTTCTTCTCAATTTCATTGATTAAAAGTATAAAAAAATAAAGATATTTTAAGTGAATGAAATAGAAAAAAAGCCTGAAAAGTACCCAATTTAAATTACCTATCACATTCCTGGAGCTCTTCACGGTCCACTTTTCTATCTTGAAATTTATTCAATCTTATGCGGCCTTTTGAGAAAAATTATAGCTACCTGTAACAACCACCTGCTGATCGATCACTAAACTCTCATTGTTTAAGAAGTCGTAGGTCCATATTTACTATAATGGTGTGGAATGTTTAGCAGCAGGGTTATTCGTTATGGTGTCCCTTTGCACGATTTTTGCATTTTCATTTACATTTTTACTTTTTTCAATGTCTTTTATAAGCTAGTTCATTTATTTGTGAAGATTCCAGGGGTAATAAAAAAATCATTACTATCAAATTGTTGTTCGATTTTAAAACATATTATTTGAAAGTAATTTTTGTTCAGAAACTATTTTTTGTATAATTAATTTAAAATTACCAAATAGATAATTGTATACTGTAGCTTAAAATGTAACAGACAAAGAGTTAGAAACGACCGGTAGGATGTGTGAGCATACAAAGTAATTATAAAAAGTTGCATTAGTAAAAAATGGATATGAAAATACAAGGATTGGTAGCAAAAATAACTGATACGGGAAAGACTATCGAGCTTATGATAAAAGCTATAAATGACACCCAAAAAGTCCAAGGAACGATGAGACAATTTGAAAAATAACTGCGATGCGTTATTTAAAGTCAAGGGATTCATTAATCAAATGTAATAAATTAAGTAACGTTAAAATGTTGATGTTTTTATCTTAGAAACGAGTTAGAAAAAAATTTCATACAATTTAGGAGTTAATTTACTCTTTTTAGACTAGAAAGCTTTTGATTATCTCGTTTTGCGATATTCGAGCTGGCATAGAGTAGAGTTTATCCAGACAGACTATTTAGTGTAAATAAAAGAAATGCAGAGATAAACCTGTTCTACATAATCTTGGTGTACCCACAATTAGTTTGTTGCGAAAAATCGATGAACTTGTAATAAAAAGTAATTAAGAATGTAAATCAGTTATTAAACAGCGATTAACGTGAGTTTCCAACCCCAGCAAGTTGCAGGGTATTCGATTGAAATAAAATAGGACAACTCGAGGGTTAAATATGAGACTAAAAGATAAGAAAATTGGGATACTTTTTGAGAGTGATTTCTATGAGCAAGAGATCTGGTATTATATATTTCGATTCCGTGAAGAGGGAGTAAAACTTCACTTCCTGACTCGTCTATGGGGTCAAAAAGAGCAATAATTTCACGGTCATGAATATCAATTCCCATGAAATGTAATGAAAACTTCGAAGGAATGAGTGATGAGGAACTCGCAAGTTACTCGGCCATTATTGTACTTTCGGGGATGGTGGCCGACAGATTGAGGTACACAGAAGACTGAGTAAAATCCCGCCGGCGACTCAGTTTCTTGCTCGCGCATTTGCCAACAAGCAAATTATCAAAGGTATCATTTGCCATGGACTCTGGCTCTGTGCACCTATGCCGGAACTGGTGAAAGGAAGGCGATTGACAGTTCACAACAATCTCTATGGAGATGCAAAGGCATACGGTGCTACTTACGTTAATGAAGATCTGGTGGTGGACGGTGATCTGGTTACAGCTCGCACAGGAGATGACTGTTATCTTCTGGCACTAAAGATAATAGAAATGATAGAGCAGAAAGGAAATCAGGAAAGATGAAAAAGGAGTTTAAATGCTCACTCAAAATTTTTACATGTTTGAATCAATTGCAAGGACCCTATTGCTACGGAAAGATTCTATACCAGAAACTTTAAGTTCAGAAGTGTTCGCATTATCCTTTTTGACGGCAAGAAAATAGTCTTAATCAGGATCTAAAAAGGTGATATGTATCTTGAGATTTTCGAAGTCGCAGAAGAAGCTCTCCCCTCGAGTTACTAAAAATGGACCAACAAGTTCGAGTTTTCGCCAGCTTGCTTTCAAAGTTGACAATCTTATTCAAAGTTGAAAGAAAATCCAGATGGAAGGATCAATGAAATTAGCCAAGGAAATCGGGATCAAAAAAATCCCTTAAAACTTGATTAACAAAAATCTTGTGGAGAGAAGAATTTAACGTAATATAATTTTTCGGGTCTGAGTTTGAAACAACCATTATAAAAGGGATAACGGAGGCAATATATACGGATTATGCAACTGTTTTTAATAACCGTCATTATGCTATCAAAAAGGGCTATCCACATCCTTTAGGTGCAACACCGGATGAAGAAGGGGTGAACTTTTCTATTTTTTCAGAACAGGCTGATTATGTAGAACTCCTGCTCTTTGACAGATATGATGATAAACAACCTGCACTTATACTGTCCACAAGCAGAGAAAATGCATTGACTCAAATTGGGAGCATTGAAAACTCCGTGAAACCAAAAAAGTCCTCTGAAACCACTGAAACCAGAGGAATTCCCCTTAACAAAACTTTCCACTTCTGGCATGTATATGTGCATGGCCTGAAGCCGGGGATTTATTATGCATATCGGATAGGGGGAAAATTTGATCCAACCAAAGGGTACCGTTTTGATGGGAAAAAAGTTCTGATAGATCCATACTCCAGAGGAAATAACAAAACTTTATGGGATAGAAGAGCGGCTTGTATGCCAGGGGATAACTTGGCAACATCCATGCGGAGTGTGGTAATAGATCCTTCTGGTTATGATTGGAGCAATGATCCCTCTGTAGTTCTTAGAGGAAAAAATCGGAAACTTAAAGAAAACATCATCTATGAACTTCATATAGGTGGATTTACCAGATCTCAAACATCTAAAGTTACGACACCTGGCACTTTCGCAGGAGTTATTGAAAAAATCCCCTATCTCAAAGAACTTGGCATCACCGCAGTAGAACTATTGCCGGTATTCGATTTCGATGACACCGTAGATCCAAATGGCCGGAAAGACTACTGGGGTTATGATCCAATCAGTTTTTTCGCACCTCACAGCAGCTATTGTGTCAATCCTGAACAAGGAAAACATACAGAAGAGTTACGGGATATAGTCAAAGCTCTTCACAAAGAAGGAATTGCAGTAATTCTGGATGTTGTTTTTAACCATACATCTGAAGGAAATGACAAGGGGCCTGTATTCTCTTTTAAAGGAATTGACAACAATCTATACTACCTCCTTGAACTTGACAAGCAGTATTACAGCAATTATTCAGGTTGTGGAAATACTGTAAACTGCAATCATCCGGTAACCCAGAAATTGCTAGTTGACTGCTTGAAGTACTGGGTCGAGGAGATCCATGTGAATGCTTTTCGTTTTGACGAAGGGTCTATTATGTCAATAGGAACTGATGGCAAAGTAATGGAGTATCCTCCAGTTATATGGCAAATCGAACTGGACGATGCTCTTGGATACATAACAGTGATTGCTGAAGCCTGGGATGCAGCAGGACTCAATCAGGTGGGGTATTTCCCAGGCTATCGATGGGCGGAATGGAATGGCTATTACAGGGATGATATACGTTGTTTTGTCAAAGGGGACCCTGGCATTGTAGGAAGGGTTGCAAGTAGGATTGCGGGCAGTGCTGATATATATCAAGCAAAATCAAAGCTTCCCATCAATAGTATCAATTTCGTGACATGCCATGATGGCTTTACACTTAATGATCTCGTGTCCTATAACTACAAGCACAACGAGGCTAATGGGGAAAACAACAGGGACGGTAATGACAACAACCTAAGCTGGAACTGTGGAGTTGAGGGTGAGACCAATGATATGGCTGTCGAAGCCCTGCGAGAACGGCAGATCAAAAACTTTGCTTCAATCCTGATGCTATCTGTGGGAATACCAATGATTTGCATGGGGGACGAAGTTCGACGCACTCAAAAAGGAAATAATAATGCATATTGCCAAGACAACGAAATTAGTTGGTTTGACTGGGACCTTGTAGAAAAAAACAATCACATGCTTCGTTTCTGGCGATTGATGATTGATTTTCGAAAACGCCATCCTACTCTCCTGCGCGACTATTATTTCACGGGAACAGAAAATAAGCGAGGGCTAAAGGATATTGATTGGCATGGCTGTAAACTCCATTCCCCTGGCTGGGATGACCCCTCTGCAAGAGCTCTTGCCTTTACAATGGGCGAATTTGGAGCTGGCGAGGATATCCATGTCATGCTAAATATGTACTCTGAATCTCTTGAATTCGAGATTCCTAGGATCAAAGGCAGAAAGTGGTATAGGGTAGTCGACACGTTTCTGCCCGCTCCCCAGGATATCACAGAAGTTGGGGAGGAAATCGGGATAAATGGTAACACCTACTTTGTCTCCGGGCGAAGTGTTGTTGTGCTAGTTTCAAAATAAATCAAAAGCAGTAATATATTTTGTGGAGTAGTTATGGTGAAAAAAATCGATTTTACTTTTTCAGATCTAATTGCAGGATATGTAAAGCACTACGACTCCGAAAATGGTACATTCCGTCTTAAAACCGCTGACAGTCGTGAGTTCATGGTTTACCTGCCCAGTACTCTTTCTGCAGATACTCTTACTGCAGAATATCTGCGTAATTTAGGAGAGGACTATAAAGATGCTAAAGAGAAACTGAATGAATTACTGGTTCCGGATAAGTATCTGTTTGTCTATGGACTCTTTTATCCTGATAGCCAAAACGATGAATATAAGTTCGAAGCCAAACATATAGTATTTCCGAGTTTTGCAGACGAAGAATATCGTTTTGAAGAGCAGGACTGGTGGATCAAACAGATCCGGGAGTTAGCCGATTTTTATCTCAAAGGTGAGTTTAGGGATGGGAAAATTGACTACCATAACTACAGGACAAGCCTATCCATCACAGATGAAACAGAAGGCCAGCGCCAAGAAACAGATACTATGTCCCGCCTCGTATATGGTTTCGCCACGGCATATTTGCTGACAGGAGAAGAACGTTACCTTGAGGCTGCTCAGAAAGGAACACAGTACCTTAGGGAAAAACTGATGCTGGAGGATTCGGATGAAGATACATGTTTTTGGTATCATGCAATGGATATCAAAGATGACAGCAGCGAACATAAGATTCTGGCCTCAGATTTCGTAGACGATCATGGAGCAATCCCCTGTTATGAACAGATTTATGCATTAGCAGGACCTACCCAGACCTACCGTATTACCGGAGATCCACAAATTCTGGATGATATCAAAAAAACTGTTAACACATTTAACCGCTATTTCAGGGATCACAGCAAAAAAGGCGGTTTTTTCTCCCATATTGATCCATTTAAAAAAGATCCTCACAGTAAATCCTTGGGAAATAATAGAGCAAAGAAAAACTGGAATTCTATAGGAGACCATGCTCCTGCATACCTTATCAATCTCTGGCTTGCGACCGGGGCGGACGAATATGCCGATTTTTTGGAAGAGATTTTTGATACGATTGCGAAACATTTCCCTGATTATGGGCACAGCTCTTTTGTCCAGGAAAGGTATAATGAAGACTGGACCCCTGATACTACCTGGAGCTGGCAGCAAAATCGTGCGATTGTAGGACACAACCTCAAAATTGCCTGGAACCTCATGCGAATGCACAACCTTATCCCTAAAAAAGAATATGCAGAACTGGCAAAAACAATCGCAGAAAAGATGCCTACTGCAGGTTCTGATCTGCAGAGAGGCGGATGGTACGATATGCTGGAACGCATAAAAAGGCCTGGAGAAAAGTATCACCGCTTTGTCTGGGGTGACCGCAAGGTCTGGTGGCAGCAAGAACAGGGGATTCTAGCTTACCTGATTCTCTACGGAATTCTTAAACGTCCTGAATATCTCCGATTGGGAAGGGAATCCGCTTCTTTTTATAATGCCTGGTTCCTTGATATTCAGTCTGGAGGTATATATTTCAGCGTCCTGGCGAATGGGATTCCCTATATCCTTGGTACAGAACGAGATGAAGGTAGCCACTCCAAGGCAGGATATCATGCTTTTGAACTTGCATACCTAGCTGCCGTTTATAATAACTTCTTGATAAAAAATAAGGACATGGACTTTTACTTCAAACCCACACCAAATGGGTTTAAAGACAACATTCTGCGAGTTTCTCCGGATATTCTGCCTGCTGGCAAGGTCAGGATCAAAGAAGTATGGATCAACGGATGCGAATATGATGCTTTTGATGCCGAAAATCTGACTATAATTTTACCAGACAACCAGCCCGAAATGAAGATAAGGGTACGCCTTAGCCCATCCATGTATTGATTCCGAGATCCATTTACTCTATATTTGGGTGAGGAGAAAACTGTAAATGGCTCAAGCACATTTCTGAAAAATTTTTTGTATTGAATTGTTTAGGAGTATGTTTAAGTCATTAGCGAATCTGGGGATGAAATCAAAATATTGAAGCTCCTGGGATAGGAAAACGCCATCTTACTAACGCCTCTCAACAACATTGCCGAGCTTATTCAATTGAAATATATACCAATCTTTTATTTAGCACCAGAGGAAATTTGGAGGTCCTACAGGATTACGATATCTCGTTCAGGAGTGTCACAGAAATGGGATCGCTGTGATTCTCGACATGGTCTATTTCCACCCTGATCACATGTTCACCTACCTAGATTGGATACGAGAAATTCTTCAATCTGATGGAAGACGACCATTACTCTGACACAAGCGGCATGCCTAGTGCCCCCAATCCTTAGGTGTTCGCCTATGAAGAATTTGGAAAGAAGAACTACTGGCGCATACTATCCACCCAACAATTTTTCGCCGCTGTAAATGCATTCTGGTTGCAAAAATTTCATATAGACGGTTTTCGCTACGATCACGTCAACGCCTACCCTGATCGAAAACCAATTTTAGGATATGGTCGCGTCGACTGGTCCTATCAGGGATGCCGCCCAACTTTTTTGTCTCTCTAAGAGTTGTTCAAAGCTACCTACCAGGAATCTAGAAACATCCTCTATTTGTTCCTGCACCAAATGCTCCATTAAGGATGATTCAGATTGCAGAGGATCTTGGAGAAAGCGCTTACCAGTTGTCGCCTGTATCAGCCAGTGCAATCAGTGGATTGGGAGAAAATTCTTTGTGACGTCGCCAAGGAAATGGTAATTAAAGATATCCTTCCGCTTTATATGGGAAAGGAGCTGCTGCTTTCAGACAATAGATTCGACAAACAAAGTTATACAGGCAGTAAAACCGTTGGAGACGACGTTATATCAGCATACATCTTTCAGTATATCGAATAACAATGAATGCAGGTTATTCTATGTGATACAGAAACATAAGGAATGCGATGCCGCAGAATTTGATTATCGTAAGGGTTTGGATAAACAGCCTTGCTGGTTAGTTACAGTCATATTCCATTTCTCTCATGAACACGTCTGCATCTCTATTCTCTGAGCCGGTCAGGAATTCGCCGAGAACACGGATTTTAAGGTAGAATCATATCCATAAATTAAGGTAATGAGAAAATGCGATAATTGTTCAGTTTTCCACAGATGTATATCAAAATGCCATCAATTTTCTCAATATAAAAGTGGCTCAAAAATTAATCTAACTTTAATACTAATATTGTGCAAATAGGAAAATAAATTAGACATGTATTTACATCTGCAGAGTATAATTTTTACCACTATTCTAAAATGGGTGTCCCATAGGTATAATCCTCGAGTTCTAGGACTATTTTCCATAGCTCTTTGCATTCACAATTCATTTTACTCAGGTCTGCTGGATTCTGGGTAAGTGAGAAAGTTCTGAGCGAGTCTGCGACATCTGAGCTACATAGTTTACAGTTGTGAGGGCCACGTTTTGAGCCTGCACCCACTGGGTCGGACATAAGTATGAGATCCGGATGCGCAGCTTTCGCCTTTTCCAGAATTTCTACGATGCTCCAGAGCCATGGAGGACGATATTGTCCTTTTTCCCAGAGAGCTTCAACGAGGGTGCCTTTCTGCACGTTGCAGAGGTTAATAGAAATTGTGTCAGCATAGGGAGCTGCATCATCTATGGAACTAACTATATCTTCTAAGGCCTGACGTTCGGAAAGGAAGGGAGGTTTTAGCATCAGATAAGCTTTTACGGTTGAACCATGTGCCTTTGAAATTTTTGCTGCATAAACAAAATCTTGGAAGGTAAATCCCTTGTTAATTGAATCTATGCGAATGATGTCAGAGCTTGTTTCCAGTCCAAATGCTAGCTCAAATGGAATATTTATTAGAATATTTATACAGTCTAGTACATTTTCTTCGGTTACAAAGTTAGGCCGGGTTTCTACGAGCACCTTGATAACCCTGGGATCATCAGCGAGAGTTTGGAGAATTGCAGTTCTTACTTCACGAGGGACTTCATTTTCGTCAAGGAAACTACCTGATGTGAAGATTTTGACCATGAACCGTGAAAATTTGTCAGCTTTTTTCATCGCTATGGAAAGTTGGGTTTGGTAATCTTCAAGGGTCGGTGGGTCACTTGCGCAGTCATAAACATAGCCACACATGGTGCAACCTCCAGCTTTTCCCCAGCTGCAGCCTATACTTTTAAAAATTACAGTGAGAGTTTTTATCTGGATCCCGTTTACAATGTCGATACCTGTCCAGCATGCTGACGGTTCAGTCGTAGGAGAGGGTTTTATTTTAATTCTCTGCCGGATTTTTATTACTTCTTTATTTAGAGTCATGGGCAAAAAACTCACTGAATTGCTTGTTTGAATCTTGCAGAAATAGATTTAAGATCTTTTTTAGTTTTATTTATTGTATACTTTATTCACTGACACTGTTTTTCATTCGAATTCGATTGTTGCAGGCGGCTTGGGTGTGACATCGTAGACGACCCTGACAACTGTCGGGATCTCGGAAGTTATCCTAGCTGCTAGGTGCTTGAGCGCGTCCCAGGAGAGTTCTAAAGCTTCTGCAGTCATTCCATCTCTTGATCCGACAGCCCTCACAGCTACGATCCATCCGTAAGCTCGGATATCTCCTTTTACTCCTGTCCCCTTACCGATCACTGCAGCGAAAGTTTGCCAGGGGCAAAACCTGTCAAGAAGTTCCTCTTCTACTATAAGATTCGCTTCCCTTACGACCTCAAGTTTCTCCTTTGTAACTTCTCCGATAATCCGCACAGCCAAACCTGGACCAGGGAAAGGCATCCGGTCACAAATTTCTTCAGGTAGCTGTAGCGCCCAAGCAACTTTCCTCACCTCATCCTTGTAAAGGTCTTTTATAGGCTCAACGATCTTCTTGAAGTCCATCACTTTAGGGAGTCCTCCAACATTGTGATGCGACTTGATGCCGCCTTCTGTCTCGATCCTGTCAGGGTAGATAGTGCCCTGAATCAGATAATCAGCTGCAATTTTCCTCGCTTCTTCTTCAAACACCCGGATGAAAGTCTCGCCTATAACATTCCTTTTTTCTTCAGGATCGGTTATATCTTTCAAAGCTGCAAGGAATCTGTCCTTTGAATGCACAATATCCAGATTCATGTGTGAAAAGACGTGCTTTATCCGTGCTGTTTCTCCTTTTCTCATGAGTCCTGTGTCAATATAGATCGGCTGCAACCTTTCTCCGATAGCCCTGTAAGCTAGCTCCGCGCAAACTGAGCTGTCCACACCGCCTGAGAGCGCGATAATTGCTCTATTACCTTTTATTTCCTGGCTGATTTCTTCAACTGCCTTTGGAATGAATTTATCAGGGTTTAACATCAAATTACTCCTTTCAGTGGATATCCTTTGAAGAAGTGATCATTAGCTGGGAATGCTATGAGATCTATCTGGAGTTGATCGTATTTTATATTAATATATGTGTCATTGCATTGGATTTTTGATATTTAAAGGTATAGTAGGGAAACTTTTTTATGATGAGCATCATTTTTTTAACACCTGCAATAATAATAAATAGTATTTCGGTAAATTCTTAGCAATTGATTATTGGGAATTTTAAATCTTTTAACTATAATCTTAAGTCATTAAAATTCTCGCTTATTTTATTTTTAAGAGATAATGTAAACTTTTTTCATAATTTTGAGACAAACTTGATGAAGTTGATTCTTTAATTGATTAAAAATCTGTTCATATAATTTTTGAGTCCTTCTGTTTTAATAAAACAGTTTTCAGAGACAGACTGGAACCTGTCTCTATCATCATGCTAAAAATACTTGTTTCAAGAGTGGAATGATTTTTAAGGCTTTTAACTTGAGAAACAATATTGTTCGAATTCTTTATGAAAATTTGTTGGTTTTCCTGAGTACAGATCAGAAAGTAACATGTCTGGTCTTTCAAAAAAAATTATTGATAACGACAAAGAAGAAAAAGAATATAGGGACAGTTGCAAAGCCAACTTATTTTCTTAGTTTGAAAATAAATAAAATTGATTACTGATGCTACTTTTATTCATCCAGATCCTGGCTATGCAAAAGCAGATAAACCCGAGAAAATGAAAAGCCAAAACAAGGAGAAGCAAATACTGGACCCAGAAAAAGGGGGTCAAATATAAAATTAGCGAGAAAAAACTGGACAGGTTTCAAGCGGTGAAAAAATTGGAGGTAAATCAGAATTCTCTTTAGCATGAAATTTTTGTTCCATTTTAACATCTTTGAGATCCAGTTTTACATACAGTACTAAATATTTAGCCATAATCATTATAATCTGTGAAGTGTGATACCAAAAATTTGATTCAAACTTGAAAAAATACGGACCAAAAAAACGAAGAATTTGATTTCAAATAGAATCATATAATTTGGTTAAAAATTTGTTGAAAAAATATTACTTTCTCATTCCTCTAAAATATGAAATTTTCCTTCCAAAATGAAAATGAATTTGTCAAATTATCGATGTTAAATAGAACTGGAAAATGAAAATAGAAATTAGGAAAATTGAACTGAAAAACAAGTCCTAATGGCAAAATAATATAAAGGTTGTAAGGTTAACTTTACGAGTTATCCTTTCAAACACTTCAAAAGAAATTCACGTACAGTTTTCGCATCTGCAGTGCCTTTTGTTTTTTTCATAACCTGCCCTACTAGAAAATTCAGGGACTTTTCTGCACCACCCAGGTAGTCCTGTACTGCGTCAGTGTTTTCAGCGATAGTTTCGGCAACAACCTTACTAACGAGATCATCTTCAGCTTTGAATAGGTTTTTTTCTTCTATAATCTGGGATGGAGATTTCTCTTCTTTGCCATCCAGGATGCTACGAATGACCTCAACCGCAGATCTGTCACTGATTTTGCCTTCGGCAAAAAGGGGAACCAGTTCTACCATATCGGAGACCTTAAAGGAATTATCTATTCCCGTGCTTTTTGTATTGATGAAGAAAATTTTCTTTCCATCGTAAGAGGAAATTACAAGGTCACGGTAATTTAACTCACCGAGTAAAACATCGGCAGTCCAAGTAGCTGCAATTTTCGGATCCACACCTTTTGCACAGATGCTTTCATAGAAGTCGGCGAGCATTATCTTTGATGTGAGGGCTCTGGCATGCATATCAGTGATAAAGTACTCTTCCATGAAACGAGCACGTTTTGCGTCTGGAAGTTCAGGAAGCGTTTCCCTGACTGAAGGAATCCACCCAGTCACACGCGTGGGCATAAGATCAGGCTCGAGGAAGTAGCGGTAGTCCTCTGCTTCTTCTTTTGTCCTCAAGGAAATTGTCACGCCTCGCTCCTCATCATAGTGGCGAGTCTCCTGAATGATTTTTCCTCCGTGGCGGATTACGTTCTTCTGACGCATAATCTCATATAGAAGGGCTCTTTCAACCCCTTTATGGGAAGAAATATTTTTGATTTCAACGCGGGTGCCCCAGTAAACAGAAACGTTTGCATCCACACGCATTGCCCCTTCCAGATTTCCATCAAAAATATCCAAATATTCAAGGATGTTCCTGAACTTGTCAAGGAACCGTCTGGCTTCCTTGGGGGTTCGCATGTCGGGCTCTGTGACGATTTCAATCAAGGACATTCCTGACCTATTGTAGTTTATGAGAACTCCTTTGGACTTTTCAATGCTTCCCAAGTGAACAAGCTTGCCAGGGTCTTCTTCCATATGAGCTCTGATGATCCCAATTACTTGCTCCCCATCTTCTCCTTCGATCACTACTTTTCCCTTGCTTACTATTGGGAAGTCGTACTGTGTGACCTGAAAACCTTTTGGAAGGTCTGGGTAGAAATAATTCTTTCTGTGAAACTGAGTCTCTTCAGCAATTTCTCCTTCAAGAGCGAGCCCTACCTTAATTGCGGCTTCGACAGCTTTTTTGTTCAGAACAGGAAGCGTCCCTGGCAAGCCCAGGCAAATAGGACAAGTATGAGCGTTAGGAGCTGCATTGTGATAATCAGAAGAACAACCACAGAACATTTTGGTCTTAAGCTTGTTTAGCTGGACATGAATTTCGAGACCAATTCGGACACCTTCAGCGTTTTCATAGACCATTTATGCCACCTCAAAGGGTCTCTTTGTGTGGTAATCAGTACTCTGCTCAAACGTGTACGCAGCTCTTAGGACAGTAAGCTCTTCAAAGGGCTTCCCTATTATCTGAAGCCCAATTGGAAGACCATTAGTGAAACCGCAAGATATGGAAATGGATGGTACGCCTGCAAGATTTATTGGGCAGGTATTCACATCTGAGAGATAGAGAGTTAGAGGATCTTCAATTTTCTCCCCGATCTTAAAAGCAGGATTCGGCATAGTCGGAGCCATTAAAAGGTCAATTTTCGCAAGAGCTTTATCAAAATCCTGTTTTACAAGGGTTCTTACCTTTAAAGCTTTTAAATAATATTTATTGTGATAGCCCGCAGAAAGAGCATAAGTTCCTAGAAGAATTCTTCTCTTCACCTCTGCACCAAAGCCCTCAGCTCTTGTCTTTGAAACCATAGCATTCCAGTTTTCGCCGCTCTTTCTAAATCCGTAGCGTGTTCCATCAAAACGTGCTAGGTTCGAGGAAGCCTCACTCATGGCAATAATATAGTACGAAGCAAGAGCATACTGTATATTCGGCATTGAAACCTCTTCCCAGGTCGCTCCAAGACTCTCATATTTGTGTATAGAATTCCATACCGACCTTTCAACATCTGGGTGAATACCTTCTCCAAAAAACTCTTTTGGAATCCCTATCTTCAGTCCTTTAACATCATTTACCAAGGCTTTCTGATATGCTATTTTACTGTCAATTGAGGTGGAATCTCTGCGATCATAGCCTGCAATAACATCCATAAGAATTGCGATATCTGTCACGTTGTTCGCAAGAGGACCTACCTGTTCGAGGGAATTTGCATAAGCAATCACTCCGTACCTGGAAACTACCCCATACGTTGGTTTGAGGCCAACAACGCCGCAGAAAGCTGCCGGGCAACGCACAGATCCACCAGTATCCGAACCAAGCGCAAAAGGTGCTTCTCCTGCTGCAACAACAGCTGCACTGCCTCCAGAAGACCCTCCAGGTACCCTCTCAAGGTCCCAAGGATTTGCAGTCGGCCCGAAATAGCTGGTTTCCGTAGAGGAACCCATTGCAAATTCATCCATATTTGTTTTTCCAAGGATTATTGCGCCTGCAAGAAGAAGCTTTTCTACAACATGAGCGCTGAATGGTGGGATATAGCCCTCAAGAATTCTCGAACCACAGCTATTTGGTAGCCCTTTTACGGAAATATTATCCTTTATCGCAATTGGCACACCAGCAAGAAAACCATCTTGTCCTTCATTATCTATTTTTTTTGCCTGCTCAATTGCTTTTTCAGAAACTGTTATGTAGCCATTAATTTTGCTCTTTTTTATAACTTCCAGGTAACTGGATACGACTTCTTCGGCTGAGCTTTCTTCGATTTGTTCTTTAACTTGTGCAACACTCATCCATTTTGCCATCAAAACCTCTCCTCAGCCAATTTTCGGAACCCTGAAAGCCCCATCCTGTTCATATTCGGTATTTACAAGAGCAATTTCCTGTGGGAGGCATTCCTCTATCACATCCTCTCTGAACACATTATAAATCTCAGCTACATGATAAGTGGGGATTATATATTCGGTTGGCAATTCATCAAGCTGTCCGAAGTATTCCAATACTGCGTTAAGTTTTTCCATGAATTCGACCTTTTCCTGCTCGTCGATGTCAATACGAGCAAGCCAACCAATATGTTCTACATCTTCTTTTGCGATCATAAAATTCCTCAAAAATAGAGTGATCTTGAATAGACTGTCGTTGGTACTGCATAATAGAAACAGGTTAATGAATAAATATATATTCATCTCCCAAATCAAGCTACCCAAGTTTCGATTCAGAAATCTTGGTACTTTTACCCATTAGCTTTTTCAAAAGGCCTACTATTGACACTGTGATCAAATTTCTGGCAGGCCAACTAAAATAGTGGTAAATGCCATTTTTCTCTTTTCTCCCTTTGAGGAGAACTACTTTGTTATTTGAAATTCCAAGTCTTCTTTCTCAACTGAATTTCGATTCTGTATCAAGATTTTCTTTCACTCGCTAATAGAACTCTTTTATTTACTTGAGGTGTTATGCCTTCAATCCCCTGTTGAAATTGTACATATGGGCCTCAGTCATTTTTGCCAGATAGAATACTTTTTCAAATTAGTCATCTGTAAAATGCTGAGCTTCGATTTACCATTGTCTACAGTTTTATTGAATATTTAGTACATCAGACTAATCTGGGAAGAGGGGACAAGCCTCTTGAGATGTCAACTGCATCAAATGATACCCGATTTAAAGCTATCAGATAAGTGCAAAAATTGTTAGAAGAACCCCGTGTCGTCAAAATCATTAATCCTGAAGAAATGTTCTTTTCCATCTATAAGAATAGCTTCGAACCTTCTTTTCTAGATTTTGATGCTATCTTAATTTCCGAATTTAATCCTATAGCTTTCATAATGCTCTAATTCCCTCATTGTTGAATTATTCTATGCTAAGGAGTCCAAACTTAAAGATTTCCATAACATCAGAGATACAAAAAACGTTATGCGCCTTTTGCACTTTGATGGAGTATCATGGTTGCAGCTTATCCCAAAAAAACTATAATGTTCATTCCCTGTTTCATAGAGCGCATAGAGATACTTTGAGTACCCGATGAAGCAAAGTACAACTATCCAAAAGTTCTTAATATTTTATTCCATGATGAAAGCTTTCTGCAGATCTCTTGACTCTACAACCAACTACATAGGATCTAAAATATCAAAAACGAAAATTGTTCAGGTTATACTTTTTAAATTTATATAAGATTCAATTATATCAAAATAGTCTTTCTTCATTAGGATAACAAATGATGACATTTTTAAGATGATAGAGCTCAAAACTAAGTTCAAGACATTTCTTTTGATCCCATAATATCCCATAAAGGATTTCGAGAAACCTCTGATTTTTCTTGAATCACTTATATACCAATCATGAGCATATGACGAAGTTTAGGAACTTATCGAAAGCTTTTATATTCCTAGTTTCTTTATAGATTATTTTCTGTGTTAGGTTTCTAAAAGGTTGTTCTGAGATTCTAGAAATTGTTGCTTTAGTGATTTAAAAAGTAACGGCAACTCCTCCTTTAGTTGTATGAGGAATTCTTCATCTGATTTTACATTATAAAGCGCTCTCACTTTAGATAGCTGGTCAATTGATAAATTGAGAGTCCCCGTAAGATTAGCTCCTTCAAGGTTAGTTCCTTCAAGTTTAGCCCCGAACAAGTTGGTTCCTTGAAGATTGGCTTCTTTGAGGTTAGCTCCGGTAAGGCGCGATTCTACAAGATTTGCTCCGTAAAGATTAGCTTTTATAAAATCAGTTCCTTCAAGGTTAGTTTTTCTTAAATTAGCTCCTTGAAGTTTAGTTTCTCTAAAATGAGCTTTTTTAAGATTAGAACCCTTTAGATCAGCTCTTTTAAGATCAGCTAAGTGAAAATCAGCTTCTATCAAAGATGTATATCTAAAATTAGCTCCTCTAAGGTTAGCTTCTTCAAGATCAGCTCCATCAAGGGCAGCTCCTTCAAAGCTAGATCCTTCAAGATCTGCCATAAAAAGATTAGCTCTTTCAAGGGTAGCTCCTTCAAGTTTCGCTCCTTTAAGGTTCGCTCCTTGGAGATTAGCCCCTCTAAGGTTAGTCATATTCAGATTAGCTCCTCTAAGGTTAGCCATAAAAAGGTTCACACCTTGTAGATTAGCTCTTTTAAGATTAGCTTTTTCTAGTTTAGTCCCCACAAGGTTAGCCCCTTCAAGTATAGCCCCATCAAGATTAGCTCCTTCAAGGTTAGTTTCTCTAAGATTAGCCCCCCTAAGATCAATTTTTTCAAGGTTGGCCCTTTCAAGGTTAGTCCTTTCAAGGTTAATTCCTTTAAGATTAGCCCTCGAAAAGATAATTTCCCCAAGATCAATCACACAATAACCTCTTCCTTTATCACGAAATATTTACTTCATTTATTTTTTTATCAATTATAAATGTTTGTAATTCAAGAAAACAATGAGTTTATAACAATATAAATGGTTACGAAATAGAATTAAGAAATGTATGTGTGGTCATCTCGGTATTTCTGATGATTTTGTCCCAGCATTTCTCCATTTTTGATAGAATATAACTTTCAGGGGTGACTGTGACTCCTATAGGGGCTGATCGGCGTTAATAGTGGCTATAAAATTGTTTATTGCTATGTCAATTACGGATACATCGTTGTTGACGTTGTTAGCCACACATACTCTGTTCCCGCTGGGTTAACTGCGACTCCATAAGGATTGGGGCCTACAAGCACATTGACTGCTAACCATGTTTATTGCAGTATCAATTACAGAAACATTGTTGTTGCCCAAGCTTGTTATATATGCAACTGGCTCTGCTCCTGCGGAACTCACCAGCCCTAAAATCGTGCTACTGAAACTAATCTATAGAATACTACTTTTTTTATTTATCGTGTATTTTCCCCATTTTACTTAGATATTCTTTATCGGGGAAAAAATTAGAAGATGTTTTATTCTGTATAGAATATTTATCAATCTGCTTTTTAGTATTGTAGCATTGCTAGCTTTTGATATCATACCAACTAGTATTTGTTATAACAACAAAATTTTTTATCTTCCCACTCATCCAGTTATTTTTGATTCAAAATTTCTATAGGGTATATATGTATAGAAATTTTCGATAAACTCAAATCCTTATTGATTGTGATGGCTAAAATGTGCAATTATTCATTAATCATTTTAAATTAGTTATACAAAAATAGTTTCTGAACAAAACTAACTTCCTCATTAAATAGTTTAAAATCTTAAAATAATTTTATATTAATTATGGTATATTAGCTCAGAAGATTTTCACAAATTTAACATTGAGCTTTTTCCTAAAAAGCAACCCAGACTAATATTATATAATATTCTTTATCCACTAGTGCTCAATTAGCTGACCGGTATATTAAGTATTAAGTTTCGAATTAAAATTATTGCAGGTTTATGTATCTAGTAGGTCTGCTATAACCACCTAATTGCAGAAAAGAAAAAAAGATGAGATGACCTCTGCTCATTTATCGAAATACCAGAGAATCAATAAGAAAATTCATCTCATTGTCTAAATACTAGATTTTTTGGAAAGTCATAAATCAATTGAAATACAGATCGAAATCTAGAGAATTTCGATGAATTATGATTTCCCACCAGCTACTTCTATACCATCCATATGCATATGACAAATTCTAGAGATTTATCGAAATCCCCAAAGAATAATGAAGAATAAAAGAAAAAAGAAGTTAAATACAGAAATTAGCTGGGAAGACTTGGGCATGATTTTCCAACAGAGAAGTGTCAGAGATAAATCTGAATATTCTGAAATATACATATAAGAAACTGGATAACATAAAATGGTATTATTAATAGTACTGAAACAGTAATCAAAAAAGGCGATCAGGGTATGGAGTAGATTTTGCTGAAAAGTATGAATGCTACCCTTTTTATAATTCTCGGGTTTTTTACTGATTACAGCCAATAGCTACAGAATTAATGGAAAAGTTTGGCGACTATCTAAAATATTTTACTCGCTTTGTCCAGCTTACTCTAGCTCAGTTAGAAAAACCTCAAGTAAGTCTGAATTTCTTTAAATATTACAAGATAATCCAACTCTAAATTCATTTACGTCCATATCCTAAGGAAGGAATTAAAAATGGCTATGAAACCAAGAATCACAGAATCTCCACGTGTTCGTTTGATTGACCTTAAATCAAAACCTTTCTTTATAGTAGCTTCCGTAGAAGTAGGAAACACTACAACGAAATCCATTCTTACAGCTACCAATATGGATACTTGCAGGACCTACATAATAAACAAGATAGTTAGGATGACAAGAAATGTCCGTCCTCCAAAACATGGTGAAGTAATATTCGGGAAGACGCTTACAGGTGTAGAACTTACTCGTGAATCAGTCGCAGATCTAGTGCGCGCTACACTAACTGAATCGATGGAAGAAGCTAACCTAGATATAAAAACCGATCTAAATTTTGTTGTCCGTTCCACTGGTATAGTTGCTGGTTTCGATTCCCCCGATGAAGTTGGTGAATTCATCAAAGGTCTGGCAGATGGTTGTCTTATGGCAGGAGTCCCACCAAAAAATATGACACCTCCGATGTCGATTTCAAATATTACTCCAAAGCTTCAGAAATACAGCAAATTGGATAAAGTAATCTTTGATGGTGCTGTAGCCGGAGTAATTCCTCCTATAGGCTCTACTGGTGTTGAAATTGTTGCAAATGAAATGGAAGGGGAGCTTGCGACAGCAGGAATTAAGGAAGCAGCCAAACTTACAGATGTAGATTTTAGGAATCCCTGTATTTCGATCGATTTCGGTACAACTCTTGACGGCAGAATCACAAGCTTTGAACAGCCGTACGCAAAAACTATTGGAAACTTCTGCGGTTATGCAGGGGCAATTCCTGATGCTATTATTCGAGGATCGAAAATAGTAGATCCTAAAGTGGGTACTGCTCTCGAAGTTTTTGAGAAACAGAAATCACCGTCTATTCTCACCTTGAAAATAAAATCTAAAACTATAAAGGCTTATGCAAAGCGCATCCATGAACTTATTATAATAGAAAAAGTTCCAGTGGATAGAAAGAGGTATGGAAGCGTGCCTGTAAGGCCAGATGCAGCCGAGAAGATAGATGTGACACTCATAGGCTGCGATGTAGGTGAAAACGGTACAGATATGTATAAGCTTAGTGCTATAGGAACGGAAATATTTAAGATCCACGGACTTCAGGTTGTTTACGCTATTATTGACGAGGTAATGGCAGGGGTGGCGTGCAGACTAATCGAGATTGCGAGAGAAGAGAACCTTATTTTTAAAGATACAACTATCGGAATTACTGGTAGATCCGGCATTACAGGGAATAAACCCAAACTGATTCTACAGTGCCTTAAAAAAATGAACCTTGCTCCTAAAATAGATGAACGGGTAGTTTTTACAGATGATGGGCTTGCAAGAGGTGCAGCTGTGATGGCCCGTTGTATGAATTCTCTGGGTTCGTCACAAAATCCTCTCGGCGGCAGCCATGGGGGGAAATGCATTCTTACACAAAGGATGAAACTACAGGAAAAATGATATAAGAAATAGTGATTCAATAAAATGATTTTCAAAAATAAAGACTTTTAATACCTTGCAGGATCATAAAAATTAGACATTAATTTCAATGGCAATCGGCTGAAATCCATTAAAAATTCAGAAATGATAAAAATTCTCACTGTGGATTTTAGCGATCTCAGACGATTTAAAAGCCCGAATTAGACAGAAACGTACATTTCGTAATGTATAGAATAGGTTTCATAAACCTGTTTTATTCATACAATTAAAAAATTAAATTTTGTTTTTTTGATTTTTGGCATTTATCGGGGGTGTCAATGAAAACAATTTTTGACTGTTATGTATGAAGTGATAAGCAATTTGTTGAAGGTGGTGGTTTATCGAAATTCTCTATCATTTTCAGAAAATTTATAACCGAAGAATTGTGTTTGTTTTATAAAAAACTACTGTATTAATTAATATGATCAATCAAATTTAGGTTGCAATGTCTCACATGCACTATTTTGAGTCCAAATTTGAAGAAAAAATAATAAAAATTCCTAAAAAAGTAAATGTAAAACCTGAAGGTTATTAATATGAATGAAAAAAGTTAACCTCCTGCTCCGCCACCTCCTGCTTTTCCTAGCTCGAACCCCTGAAGTGTTTCATTTGTTTTCCGAAACCTTTCTTCCAGTTCATCTACAGTAAATTCCCTTTCTTCTTTCGTTTGACCAGCTTTGATGTCAGTTTTTTCCAGGGTGTCTTCTTTATACCACAGGTAGGTACTCTCGAGCAGGACCCACACTTCACCATTCTCATCTTTTTTGATATCAGTCACACGACTTATGGTATCTGAATTGACGTACTTTACAACATCTCCCATTTCAATTATATTCTTGTTGCACCCTACCGCTTTTATCTCTTCAGCTTCAGCCATGTTCTAACCTCAAAGGTTTCCAAGATACTAGTATTCAATCCTGAAAGTCCTTTTTCTTGTCAGTTACTTATAGATTATTCAGCCGTCTAATAAATTTTATGTAGCTTGAATTCTTCAAAATTTCTTCACAGTACATATTTCAGAAACTTTCAAGTTTCGCAAAAAAATAGGTCCAATATCAATGTTTTTAAGCCGACATTCCGTAGATGTACAAAAAATATATAATTTGTTTGTTTATTTGGTCACTGTTATTAAGTGAAAGTTGGATCAATTTCTGAACTACTTTCAATTGAAAAAATAAACAGCACTCGTGTTACATCTGCGAAATGTTGGTTGTATTGCTGCGTTTTAATTTTGACTAATTTCCATCCTGAGGTCTCCCATAAACGCAACCCTTTCGGCAAAAGCATTGTGCCTGTGGATGCTTTCTTCATTAGTCTGTTTGATAGTAATTAATGCATTATCAGGTAGATTAGGAAATTCTTTTACGATATTATCTGCCATAGTTCTTACGCAGTCTTCCACGAATTTTGGATTCTCATGAGCAGTCTCCACAACGACTTTTTCATCTGCGCGTTTCAAGACCTCAAACACACTGGAACTCATGGAACGCTCAATAATATTGATAATACTTTCTAAAGAAACATCAAAGTCATGGGCAACCTTGATAGAGATAGAACCCCTGCCACGTTGATTGTGGGTAGCCATGGGGACCCTTTCCAAAAATTTTATAATTGTTTCCTTATCGACTCCCAATTCTGAAAGCTCATTTGCAGCTTTATCTATCATAATCTCCTGAGCACATGGACAGGCTGTCATTCCTACAACTTCGGCACCTATGAGCTTTTTTAAATTAAAGTAGCTATCACCTCCGTGGCCCTTTATAGCAGAAGCTTCAGCAAAGATATTTACGACTTCTTGGCACTTGATTCCTGTTGATGGAGAAGCACGCCTAATCATATATTCGCTTGTCATACGGACTTCGGCCTGATTGGCATATTCATGCCTACCAAGCAAATTATACGCGATATCGCTGCAAAGCTGCTCAATTTCGTATATTGGTGTACTGAGCACCTTTTCAAGCACCTCGTCTACGGCTTCGAAGTTTCGTGAGAGGTTGGCCCCCTTCCGATCGGATGGGAGATCAACAAAAACGTCAAAAGTTGAAATCAGAACGATAGGACGTTTTTCTTTACGCTTTATCTCTACAAGCTTTTTCATATTTGTTACCCCAACACGGGTAAGATTGATAGCTACACTTGGTTTGCTGGCCTGAACGTCCGGGAGGTTGAAAATGCAATTTTCCATGTTGACCAAATCCGCGAAAAAATGAGTTTTTAATTTGTAGAACGAATTCTTGGGAGATACATAATTTCATAATATATACTTGGAAAAATACAGGTTTTCCTTAGTTAATTGGTTGACATCATTCCAAGGAAATCTGAAGGTCATTCCTAGTTCGTTCTTGTCCAGTGTCCTGGAAAGGCCATAGCTCATTGGCTACGAACAATAAAAGTAAAAATGTGATCCATATTCGAGAAATCGGTTATCAAATATCAACCATTTCAAGTGCATTACGAAATTTAATAACCATAACGAGTTTTAACATGTAAAGCTTATGCTTTCGATATTTTTTTCCAAAAGTACAGCATAATAAAAATCAAAATATTTTCTGAAATTCACCTTCAAGAACGATTTTAATTAAATATATAATTAGATATAAATATTTAAATATTTCCCATGTAACCAACAATATGGACAAATTTAGTTTACAAACCAGCATATTTAGGGGAAATTTTTCTAAAACAATAACTATAGGCAACATCCAAAGAAAGATTTTATATACTTTAAAACTTAATCAATGTCTGAATACAATTTACGAGGTGACATTTATATCAAACACAAGAAATTTTGTTTTACGAGATGAAGAAGGCAAAGAGCATGGAGTTTTCACTGGAAAACAGCCCAGACAAGCTGCTTTGAAGGCTGCAAACAGGGGCACTGGGACCAAATCCAAACCTGCCACTATTCGACTCAGGGAACGCGGGACAAAGAAAGTTCACGTTTTTAAGGCTTGGAAGGAACTTGTCGCAGCCCCAAAAAACAGGCCTAGCTGGATGCCGGAGAAAATAAGTAAGCCTTTTGTCAAGAAAGAGAAAATAGACAAATTCGAGTAAAATATAATTTCACTCACATACTCCTAAAATTAGAATTTTTTTCGTTTCTTTTAGATATCCATAAAGGGATTAGCTTGGAAGTGTATTTAAATCTCAATATCATCCAAGCTAGTTTATTTACTTACTTTCTTTGAGTTTTGATTATATTATTTTTGTATATTCATACCTGACTTCTATTATTTAGTCCAGTCAAAGAGCCGACAGATTTCTGCAGGACTGGAAACTTCTTCTAGCATCGGGATAAAATTTTAGAAGAAAATGGAATCATCAATTTTGTTAGATCCTTATATTCGAAGTTAATAAGAGGTATTGCTTTGAGTTTAGTATAACATTTAGTGATAGTGATCATGTGAGCTTTTCGTTGGTTTAGACCAAAATAATCTTCTTCAAGAGTTATGAGGATCATAAGAAGTATCACAGAAAAATAAAATAATACTTTGAGATTAAAAAACGATCTTGAGGTTAGGAACTTGGGGGATGATAGAGGTTACATTAGTAACTGTGGTGATGGGACAACTTCCGATCTAATTTAAAAAGTATGTTGGGACTATGGGAAACCATGCATAAAAAAATACATATAATCAAAATTATGCGAATGTAAATGTATTCTATTATTCGGTTGCCTATTTCCCCACTTTATTCATTGAAATTTAGATTAATTTTTAAGCTACTGTCACATTAAGAAAATGGATGACATTTTTGTATAAGTCTTCAAAAAAATGGACAAAACAACTTTGATTAATAACATCCACCGATAATTTTAAAAATAGATTTTCTGATTCTTACATCATGGAACTGAAGAGAGAGAATGTGCTCATTGAAGCCTTACCCTATATGCAGGAATTTTGTGATTCAATAATGGTTATCAAGGTGGGTGGGAACGCAATGATCAGCGCCCAGATATTGGAGGATATAATTAAAGATGTTCTACTGCTACGCTATGTGGGGATCAAACCCGTTATTGTACATGGGGGTGGGCCTGAGATAACGGAAAAAATGGAGCGTATGGGTAAAAAGGCTGAATTTTACCAGGGGCTCCGTATCACAGACGACGAAACTATGGAAATTGCCAGGATGGTTCTCGTTGGAAATATCAATACCAAAATGGTATCCCTCATCGGAGTTTTAGGAGGAAAAGGTATTGGTCTCACGGGATATGATGGAAGAATGATCTTGGGTCATAAGCAAGCTACCAAGAAAGTAGTTATTGAGGGTATTGAAACAGATGTGGATATTGGCTGGGTAGGGGAAAGTGAAGTTATAAATCCTGACATTCTCCATATGGTTCTTGAAAAAGGTTACATTCCAGTTATCTCTCCAATCGCTGTGGATGCGAAGGGAAATGCCTTGAATATTAATGCTGATACGGTAGCGAGCGATATTGCAGCAGCTCTGCATGCCAAAAAATTACTACTGATGACGGACGTTTCAGGTCTTCTAAGAAACCTAAAGGATCCTCGCAGTCGTATATCTTGTGTAACTCCGGATGATGTCGATCTTCTTATCGCTGAGGGCATTATACATGGGGGCATGATCCCAAAAATTAAGGGCGCTGCAATGGCAGTAAAAAGTGGGGTTGAAAAAGCTCATATAATCAATGGAAGCTTTTCTCACTCAATGCTTCTTGAACTCTTTACCAATTGTGGAGTTGGAACCATGGTCTACGAGCCGGAGAGGCCTCATAAGTAATTTGTGAAAAATCGGAATTTCTTATGGATTATTAATTAGTAACAATTTTATAGTGAAGGTTATGAAGCTGCTCATCAGACCAACTAGTTCCAAGATGCTGAAAATATCGTTGGAATGCGAAGGCAAAAAGAATTCAATGTAAATATCCTTGTCTTAACACCGAAAACATTGTCTTTACCTAAGAATTTCTCAGAAATATACGTAGAGACGGTTATATGTTGGTAGCTGAACTTAAAAGAAAAGTAATAATATGGCACGTATCTTTCTTCAGAGGATTTCGATAAACCTTTTATTTTAAAGAGTCATTTACTACAACTTATAGGCATAGGAGGAAATTTAAGGGTTTATCAAAATTTTTTTCAGTACTTCACTAACTAGTACCCGATAATTTCAAAAGAAGACCTACTTGGTTTACAACAATGGCATGCTCTCTACGACTTCGAATCTGATAAACAATTTACTAATTTAATTTTAATACAGGGTATTTCTTGGTTTTTCTGAGCATACATTATTCAGAGCCACAATATTAACATTCAGCAAAAAATAGTGATTATGAAAAATAGATGGGATAAGGAACAATTGCAAAGCCAACTTCATTTCTTTGGTTTGGAAATAAAAAATGCTACATCCATAATAAACTATTCAAAATCAAATATTTTAATTTACTTATATGCTTCCTACATCCTGATTTTCCTCATTTTCGACATACTTCTCAAATTAAATCAGAAGTTGTTATATCATAAGTTACACCTTACGACACAGTTTACCAACTTATAATTGATTTTAATATATGATTATTTTGTTAATTTTTTTTTTGCTTTGATAATTTTTGTTATCTGCGCTCTCTTTAAAGATATATTTTGGTTTAGAATCAACTAGCATAAATACCTATATTGTTTACAATCATCGTTTGTCATGACTTGGAAATTAATTAAGGATCCTCTCTTAAAATAGTAAACATGTTACACCTTATGTGACCCTGCAAGATCAAGGGCATTTAATAAAGAGCTGTAATTTTCGGAATTTGAGATATAACGATTGAATTTTTTGTTCTCCATAGTCTTCGGTTTTTATCGTATTTTGTTTTGAAGGGTGAGAACTCCAAGTCTCTAGAGCAAGTTCAGGTTCATTGCAGCTACAACTTTCTACATTGACCACCTATATTATTTATGCTCCATCCATTCAATTTTTTTGTTCAAACCACCTTTCTTTTTCAATAGCTTAGTTTTTCCTAATATAAGGCTTGATTGATTAAAGTTTCAATATTTCAGTCCTAATAGCTATCAGTTTGCTTAGTATCTAGCTCTTTCCATCCAACATGTTGGCACCATTTCAAATAGGTAAAATCTGCTAAATAAATAAGGGACGGGGCATTTATAGGCTCAAGGCAAGGTTTTTATACAATGGCAAAGTGGTATATGAAACTGACATCATAAAATCGATCCCAGCGTCGCTAAATTAATTGTATTTTAAAAAAAAGTAGGGTGTATTAGTGAGCTTAGTTGTTTAAATGAATGTTTGGAATAATTTTGTAAATAATATTTAAAAAGATATAAAATAATTTGGCAAGTATAATTTTATACTGACTAAATTATTTCATATCTTGCATGCTATATTATAGTTTCAATCTAAATAACTGGAAAAATGGGAATTTGCGATTAAGAACTTAAAAAATGCCCCTGTATATATAAAATTTATTTTAATATAAAATGGAACTAGTGATGGTATTATTATAATTGGACAAATAAAAAAGAGACAACTATTTTGTCGACAGTTTGTTTTTATTAAAGTGAAATTTTAGACAGTTCCTGTAGACAATTACCGGAGGGAAGCTCACGCCAATAATAATAGATTCGATACTAATTAATAAGTCAATAGATGTCGCAACTCAACTAAAGTTCATCATTCCTGGCCTATAACGAGGAAACCTCCGTTGCGGAAACTGTGAGAAGCGTGCTTGAGCAGACATGTCCTCCAGCAAGAGTGATCGTTGTAGATGACTGTTCCACAGATAGGACTGGAGAATTGGCAAGTCAGGCAGGTGCTGAGGTCATAAGGCCACCGAAGAACACAGGCTCCAAGGCAGGCGCTCAGAATTATGCCTTGCAATTAACTGATACCAAGTATACTATGGCAATAGATGCCGATACTACACTTGCTCCTGACGGCATAGAAAAACTCATTTCACCACTTGAGAATGAAGAGGTGGCTGCATCCTGTGGCTTCGTCATCCCAAGATATATCAGCACCATTTGGGAACGAGGTCGATATATAGAATATCTTCTCGCTTTCACTTTCTACAAGCCGACTCAGGACTATTACGGCAAGCCAATAATGTCTTCAGGTTGCTTTTCGGCCTACAACACTGACAAGTTGAAGGAGATTGGTGGCTGGTCTGAACGTACCAGGGCGGAAGACATGTACTTGACCTGGAGCTTCTATGAGGTTGGCTACAAAGTTCGCTTTATTCCAGAAGCTGTTTGCTACCCGCTCGAGCCCCACAATTTCAACTTCATGAGCAAGCAGTTGAAGCGCTGGTCTCACGGGTTTGTGCAGGAATGTACGGCTCCACTGGAGAAAGATCCTCAGATTACCGCTACTTAGCTCCATTGTAGGGATTTCCATGTGGGATGCAATCATAGCTTCAATTACATATCTGATATTACTTCCCATACTTGTGATATTTCTTAAGAATCCTTTTTTACTGCTTTTTTACATAATTGATCTTCCGACTATTCTCTTTCCGGTTATGGTAAAAGCGATTCAAAGGAAAGAGTTTTTTAGGGTTTTAGTTTCAATTGCTTGTTTTTTCATACTCAGAACTGTCAACGCCATATTTATGCTTGAAGCCATCTGGACGGACTATATACTTAATAAACCTCTCTTAGTTTATGAAAAAGGACACTAATTTTGTTAGAAAGGAGAATAATCGTGAATAGTGCAGGACTACCAGGAACAGGTATAGGGGGATTATTCTATATACTTTTAGCGTTGTGTATGCCATTTTTTGAGCTGTACCAGACCATCCTTGGTAGGAGCAGCCTTGAGAGATGGAAACTGGTCCTCAGGCAACTTGCTATCACCTTACTGATTCTGGCTGGAGCTGGAGGAACTTTCTTTCTGTCTTTTGAGCTTTTCGGTTTAAAGAATCCTGCTGCTTTGATGGTTGGCAATGCTGAACTGACGACTGAAGCCTTCTTCATTTTGCCTTTAGTAATTTCCTGGAGCTTATTGATTCTGGTTCTTGTTGGCATCAGAACCTGGGCACTTGTCGAGGTGGTTAGCAGCCGCAGGGGGAAGAAATTATATCCTTAGTTAAATATAATTTATTTCTGATTCCCAACGAAAAACTTGTAGAGCCAATACGATATGATAAAAGGAAATAGATATTAGTTCTATTATAATGAAAATAGCTCTTGTTTCCGCCATAAAACAGCATCTTTGAAAACTTTCACATAACTTGAACATCCTTTTGTTCATTAGCCATACATTCTGTTTATTCTGAAATTTTTGCAACAGAACCGAAATTTAAACATCATGTTTTTACCAGAAAATGCAGAAAAAGTAATTCTAGGTGGAACTTCTGGTAACTATAGATACAATTACGTCACCAAAAAGACAATAAGGAACCATATCATATTAAAAAATAGATCAAGTTAAGATGAAAAATCTAAGCATTTGATGACTCGTGACTTTCTATAGTATGAGCGAACTTCACGTCGGCCATAATCATTAGGGAACCTTCTCTCCAAAATCCACATGCAAACCTGGTAGTTTTCAGCTTCTGCTGCCGCGTTTAGTCACTGTAGACATTTCAAACCCCTTCTGCATTGCATTTCTCTATATGTTTATAAAATTCAAAGTATTCTCCAGATTCTGACTTTTTGCCTTTCTGCACCCAATCATTAAAAGTCTGATATGTTAGTCCTGAGGATGCTGCTGCAAGGCCATAAGTCATCCCAAGCACCACATTCTCACCAATTAGCTGTGTTATGTTGGGGGTTAATTTTGAAGGTCTTGCCATGATAATCCCGTTTTTTACTTCTTATAAATAATATGAGTGACTCTTATACTTAATATTTACTTAGTTTACTCATGCATGAAGCCGCAATTAGGACTATCGACATCTACTAGGCTCATAGATTTCTGTTCATAGAGATTCAGTCTCTTTACGTATGCTTTTATTAAAGTAGTCATGATACCTTCTAACATTTATTTAGACTTGGAGTCAAAAAGGCGATTGTGCAGCGATTTAAGCCATGTTCTTGGGCTAGATATGGTATATTCCATCAGAACAGTCAAAAAACTCAATGTAGGACAGGAGATTAAGCCTATTGAGGTAACATGGAAAAAAAGCTTAACGAGATAATTTTAGCGGATAAAATGAAGTAGAAGAAATCTCATTTTGGAATTCGAGTATATTAATCGGCCAATATTACGTCTTGGTTTTTATATAAGCCAGTAAAAAGTTGCTACTTCTATTGTTTTAGAGGTATGAACCAGTATAGTAGTCACAATATCATATATTCACTTTCGGAACGTTAGGTAAGTTCTTGAAATCGTTACAGTTATTTTAATTTTACTATTAAAATATAAATATATATCTATATATACACTATTTTTTATAGATATAATTCAAAGTCGAAACAAAATTACACAAATTTCGGATTTCATAGACGAAAAATTACACCTTATTTAAAGAGAAATGAGTATGTAGAAACATTAAAAAATAAAAATTATACAAATTACACATTGTAGGAATAACCTATAGCTTCTTTATAGAGACTAGAATTAAGATTTCTCTTTATAGGTATATAGTCCTAATCTGTGTAATTTGTATAATTTTATAGTTAAAGTAGTCCATTAGATATCAAAAAATGATATTCTAGTTGTGTAATTTCTGTGTAATTTCTGTGTAATTCTTTTAATTTAAAGGGATTATAAACAGTTTGAGTTATCATCACGATCTAATTATTCCTTGACAGAATATTGAGCTAATCTCAAGATCAAAGATGTTTGTAATCTACCTAGTTAACTACATTTCAGCTTCTCCCTTTGTTTTTGTCCAAAATCTGATCGTTTCTATGATTGGACTTATTGTTTCGTCTTGTGGAAGATATTGTCTTCATTAATACTTTCATAGTTAAGACCAGTAAGTTCTTCTGCAATTGATCGTTTCATCCTAACTCCTGCGAAAGTCTTTTTTTCTCTAGTAATTCTGTTAGTACCAGCTCTCTGATAAGATTCTTATTTTGTATCTGATGCACTCTTTTTAGACGAAGTTTAGTCAGATATACTAGGAATGCCAAAAAAAATTAGTACGTCCATAAACACTAATATTTATGGCAAACATTGGTATTTTGAAATTCCAGCTGATGACTTAGACCGTGCGAAGCGCTTCTACCACTCCCTGCTCGGGTGGAAGATTGAACCGACCAAAGCTCCTGTCCCTGATACATTGATGCGGTATCAGGATATCGTAACAGGAGATTCAAATGTAGGTACTCCTATGGGTGGTACTCTCAGCATGGGTGGGATGCATAAGCGGAGGATGAACGAGTCAATCGTCAACTATGTGATGGTAGACGATATCGACGAAAAGATTACGACGGTAGAGAAACTGGGAGGAAAGATCGCCGTACAAAAACGGGAATTAGAGTTCTTGGGGCAGTTTGTGATCATCCAAGACACCGAAGGAAACGTCATAGCTCTCTTCAAGCCAAAAATGTAGATGATACATTCCAAGACTTTACCGAAGAATAGTGAATTATCGCAGATAAAGACAGAGCGGTGGTTCGTTATTATATGCAAAAAAGCTTCATATTCTAACATATCCATATTCCGCATAAAGAATTCGATGCTTATCTCTTGAAGCTGATTCTGTCTCGGTAACCAGATACACTTGCTCACATCTTTTGTAATATGCCACTACCACACGCTTGCGGCACCGTCTATAACATCATAAACATAATCCCCGTTTCATAGCCCCACTTGTGCTGTATTTTCTTTGCGAGAGCACATATTCTAATGACTTTTCTGAGAGGTCCATGTCAATCATTCTCGAAATGAATTATTGAGTTATAGGTTAAAAGGAAACTCCGAGTTATGTGAAAGTATTCAAAGCGGAATAGTTCAGGATAAAGCACAACATTTAAGAATTTCTTTACAATTAACCTCATTCATGATGATTTTAAATTGATCTTACAAGAAAGAGGCATATACTGCATGTGTGGAGCGTATGGATTTTCAATAAAAAACATAAAAGATGTGTATGATAGGTTTTTTATAGAAAATACTTTAGAGAATTTTAAACCAAGATGGAACATCAGCCCAGGACAATTAAATCCTTTATCGTCAATCACGAGAAAAAGGAAATTGATTTGATTTTTTGGGGACTACTCCCTAATTTTGCCGAAGATGAGCATTATAAATACAAAGCGATAAATGCTAAAGCTGAAACATTTGATAAATTGCCTACATTCCGCCAACCGTTTCTTCATAAACGTTGTTTTATCCCAGCGATAGGGTTTTACGAACCAGATCAGATTCATTTTTTAAAAAATCCCTTCCAGTGGCACTATTTCCAGATGAAAGACCATTCAATTTTTGCCTTTGCTGGGCTGTATGACGTTTGGAAAGATAAAAAGAACATGAAAGAAATCCATAACTACACGATCATTACTACAATACCTAATACGACTGTTGGCAAATATCATGATAGAATGCCTGTTATTTTAGAAAAAGAGGATGAAGACGTATGGTTGAATCCTGATATTGTTGAAGCGGATCAGCTTTGCCCCTTATTGAAGCCCTTGCCTGACGAAAAAATTGAAGAATGGGAAGTTGGAGATGAAGCAAGAAATCCAAGAAACGATTATCCAGAAGTTATTGAGCCATTTAAAACCAACAGGCAAAGAAGCTCATTCTAGTAATTTTTTATTACTGTAGAATCTACGAAGGATAGAGATTTATGGTTCCGACAGTAGCTGGAAAAATACTCTCCTCGTTGACTTGACAGAACCAAAAAATAAATCCTGAATACTTTCACCTAACTCCCTTTAACCTTATGATCTTTTATAATCTGATATTTCATGATGCTTGCTCTCAATCCTAAAGCAAACAATACCGACAGGTGGATAGTTCTTCATGTAGATATGGACAGTTTTTTTGCGTCCGTGGAGGTCAGGGAAATGCCAGGAATAAAAGGACTGCCTGTTGTGGTGGGTTCTGACCCTAAAGGGGGGTCAGGCAGAGGAGTTGTAAGCACCTGTTCTTACGAGGCACGAAAATACGGAATTCATTCGGCAATGCCAATTTCACAGGCATATAAACTCTGTCCTGAGGCTGTCTTTTTGCCTGTCAACATGAAAGCTTTATGCACAGGTTTCGGCAAACGTAATGGAGATCATGAAAGGGTTTGCTGAGAAGTTTCAGCAGGCGAGTGTTGATGAAGCCTATCTAGTGCCAGGACCTGAGATAAAGAGTTTTGAAGAGGCTGCAATTTGTGCTCTCAAGATCAAAGATGAAGTTCAACGTCAGGAAAGAATTACATGTTCAGTTGGAGTCGGACCGAATAAGCTTATTGAAAAGATCGCTTCAGGTTTTCAGAAACCGGATGGTCTTACAGTTGTTCGACCTGAAGATGTCAGATACTTTTTTTTCGCTAAACGTCTCAAAAATCCCTGGAATAGGTGAAAAAACAACAGAATCCCTAAAATTGATGGGGATAACCAAAGCTGAGTAGCTAGCAAGCTGTGATATCCATAGGCTTTCTGAAAGGTTCGGGAAAATGGGGCTCTGGATGAAGCAGGTGGCGTATGGTCTAGATTTCAGTGAAGTAAAGGAATGGGAGGAAGCGGTAAAGTCAATAAGCAGGAGTGGGACATTTGAGGAGGATACAAACGATCCTGTAAAAATTGCTGGCTTTCTGGAAATGCTTGCTGAGAGTGTTCATAGAGCTCTCCTAAGAGATAGTTTTCTTTTCAAAAAAGTAAATCTTAAAGTTCGCTATTAAGACTTTTCCACATATACACGCTCAAAGACTATCCCAGTCTGGACTTCGGATATCTTCGTGATTAAAAGGACAGCGATTCAGCTCCTTTCGGAGTTTATTGGAAGTCAAAAGTTTAGACTTGTTGGTGTGGGGGTTACAAAACTTAGGGAAAGAGACGAGAGGGAAACCCTGATTACAGATTTCTAAAAATCCAGTTTTCGAATGGAAACCCCGGGGTTATATAAATATAAATATCTTTTATAAGTTTAGTTAATTCTTCCTATATTGTTATGCACGTTACTACCTATCCACTACAGCTCACACGACAACTTTAGACTAACTTTTTATCCCTATCGAAGGCTTACAAACAAATTTTTGCGCACTATACCCTTGCGCATTTTTTCAGGTAAACCCTTAGATGGGTTTTTAACTTAGTCCATACTTGTAGCATGGCTATGTTCCGCTATAGAAAAACCAGCAAAACTAAGTTGGTCCAAAGTTGGTTCAGGTTCCGATATATTATAGGAATCATTATGATTCTTGCCTTTGAGTGCTATTTCCTGGTAATGAGACTGATTAACTTTCTAATTGTGAAGCTTTACACTGATTTTGCAACAAAGCCAGATTTTTTGCACGACAACCAGTTTAAGGAAAGAATTTCCAAAGTACTTAGAAAAACATAACCTTGGATATCGATATCATACAGCTATCTGGGCTTCAATTAATCTACTATTGGATAAACACAGTGAAAAATACTTTTTTATTCAACTTAATAAATGGGTTGTGGTGCAAAAATCTCTTTATGAATCTCCAAAACACAGGTGATATGCTCGTTTTTTATATTTGATCAATGACTCACAGAAACGATTAATTTATGGTAAATTTGAAATGTCTTATGATAAGGTTCATCACCCACATACCTTTTCCATTCCTCTGGTGTGAGATTCCGGGTTAAATGATTGCTGATTTCGTTTATAAGATCTTCGGTATTAATTATCCACAGCTTTGCGGTTTTGTCATTACTCGCCGTAGCGAAGTATTTCCCATCCCCGTAGCAAGATGCTGTATTCAACTGAAATAAATTGATACTTTTTAAACCAATTTTTGTATTTTTGGTTCAGAAAGCGCCATATTACTCTAGTTTAGGATAAAAATACAAACCAAAAAACTACAATAGCTGAATTTAGATATTATATGCATCTGACGGATTTATGATTTAATTTATTAAGTCATTTGGAGCAGAATCCCATATTTCGCAAATGAAACAAAATGTATCTATTTTCGTAATATGAAACGCTTAAAAACAGATTTATACTTCAATAATAATAATAGTAGGCAAATAGGAACCCAATTTATAAGCATGCATAGCATCCGTAGAAAGTCGGCAAAATTACTGCAAAAGCTAAATATCCACACACTTTTCTCAGAAGCCGTATAAAAAAAGAATCTGAAAAATCAGTAAAAGACTAGAGAATCGTCAGAAAAGACAAAAGCCAGGTAAAAAGTGTAAAAACAGAGTGCAAAATTTTAATTTGCAAGAATGAGAGCTTCTCCGCGTGATATATTAATTTCTTTTATTGAACCTTCTAAGGTCATTTTATCCCCAAGAATTCCTGTAAGCTGGATCGAATTTCCTTCGACCAGGATTTTTGCCACGGAATCCATAACCCTTTCGCGCTTGTTTCCTTGAAGCAAGATAACATTAAGTTCGCACATCTTTAATTTCTCCACGAAATCCTTTATAATTTATTTAAACTATTAACTCAATCCGAATTAAACAAAATCTATTAATCAATATATAAATAATTTCATTATATTAATCTTGTGTCGTACCCATAAATTAGTAGCAACTTACAAAAATATATTGCGAGTATTTTGACAAAATTCTATTCATTTGATTAATAGAGCGTTAAGATCTCTAACAATAATAATTATTTATCTAAATTTTTACTGATTTTACTCTTGAATAAAATATGAACTCATTTAGTTTATAATACCTACATAACAATTTGTGGAATTCGGAAGTTTACCAAAGTTCTTTTAGGTTTGTGAAAATCTCCCAAAATAATAAAAATATAATCAATATAAAATTATGTTTTTTACAACATTTTGTGGAAAAATGCATTTGTCCTGAAACTATTCTAAAATATGGTTAATATAAAATTGTTGTTAGATTTTGAAACATTTTATAGGAAAATAAGTTTTATTCATAAATTATTTTTTGTATAATTAATTTAAAATAACGAGGGGGAAAATTGTACATTGCAGCTTAAAGTGAGCAGATGAAAAGTTAAAGAGTGAAAAATGACCGATAGAATGTTAGAGCATACGGATACTTCAGGATTTTTGATGCTGAAACTGGCAAAGAATTGTTGGAATTCAATGTAAGAGCTCCAATTGGCATAGGTGGACCATCTATAGGAGACGGTATACTGGTACCCAGAGGAAACATCATAGAAGCCGCCAACTCAGGAGGCTATATCGTTACTTTAGGCTTGCCTGAGAAACAAATATACAGTTCTACCGGCAAAAATTAGCCGCTTAAATATCTTTTTGTGAATATTCACTTTACTGAGATTTTAGGTTCAAAATATGATAAAACATAGGGAATTGAATCAATAAACTGTGATTTTTTTCACAGAAAATTTCGAAAACCTACATATTTTCTGTCGAACATTGGTGGGAAAAAAGTTTTTCTGAAATATATTACTTACAAGAAGAATATAAAATATCAAATACAAATTTCATAGCATGGAGAATGACTGTGATTGAAACTAGAAAGATAACAAAAGTACTGAAGAGCAAACTCACGAATGAAGGAGCCGGTGTCCATCTCAAAAGGGCATTTGGGTTCAGCCAGGTCCCCCTGTTCGACCCCTTTTTGCTCCTTGATGATTTTAGAGGTCCGATAATCCAGAGCATATCTCAAAGGGTTTCCCTGGCATCCTCATCGTGGTATAGAGACGATTACCTATGTTCTTCGTGGTGACGTAGAACATGGGGACAGTATGGGAAATAAGGGAATTATTTCATCAGGTGACGTACAATGGATGACTGCAGGAAGCGGAATCACCACCAGGAATTGCCTAAAGGAGATTTTAACGGCTCTATGTACGGATTTCAACTATGGACTAATCTCCCAAAATCCCACAAAATGATGGAGCCACACTATCGGGACTTAAAAGTGATCAAATCCCAATAGTGTCGCTAGAGAATGGCACGAAAACAAGGGTCAATTGTGGAAGTGTGGGGGATAGAAAAGGGCCTGTGCAAGACATAGTCACCGATCCGGAATATCTGGATATAATCGTACCAGCTGGATTGGAATTTTCTCATCCTACAAAGCGCAGACACACAGTTTTGGTTTATGTTATCGAGGGGAAAGGTTACTTCTGCGAGGAAAAGAAACCATTTTCCTACGAGATTGAAGGCATCAATTATTTCGACATGAAGCAAGATCCCTATCTAGAAAACGGAGATCTGGTCTTCTTTTGAGATGGGGATCAAGTTATGGTCTCAACTGAAGGAGAGCATGTCAGACTCCTGCTAATATCAGGAAAGCCTGTCGTTGAACCGGTTGCTTGGTACGGCCCTATTGTAATGAACACGCAAGACGAGTTGCGAATTGCTTTTGAGGAATTCGACAATGGAACGTTTATTAAGAAGCATAAGAGATCTTATTGAAAAAGAGAGATAGATTGGACGGAGGGTACTATAGATGAATAGGCATATAGTAGGCCTCATGTAGTTTGTACTAGATGTGACTCCAGAGGAGTTTAAAAATAACGTCGCGGATTAGGCAAAGCACAAAGGTTTCAAGTATTCCTGTACTCTTAACTACAGTGTATAAGGGGTCAAACGGCACTATTCTTGCTGAATTGGAGTATTACCCCGAGACAGAGGTTAATCGTTGTCCAAGCAATTATAGACGCCAGTCGAGCAGTGAGTTATCTGGAACACGAGGCTACAATAGCAATTTTTGTCCAGACGAGCTTGAATATACGTAACTGGTGGTCAATTGCTGCAGAACTTCAAGCAGATTCGCTTAGAGATGAATCAGAAGGATGGCTTTACGTTATGGTTTTAGAAAGTATTTGCCTAGCTGGGATCGCTTACTTGATACTGCAACGGTTTTAGGGACCTGAAAGATGATACCTACATAACGAGGTAATGGCAGAATCACAAGCAATAATTTCTTTAGGGCTTACTCATTTGAGGAGCTTAACGAGAAACATAAAAGTTTGTGTAACGGTGGTATATTTGAAATAGATTGACATTTTACGCCATGATTTTGTAACTCAACCCTAAGTTCTAATGAAACTGAAAAGTTCCCTGCAAAATAAGTGACTGTGAAGTTTAATTTTTTTCACTTTTTGATAAGTCCTCTAAGCTTCATTAAATCAAAAATAAGGCAAAATAATGTCCCTCAAAGGCTCACAACAGTTGTTTGCATTATTTTTTGCAATTCATTTTGCCATGATTATAGATCGTTCCCGCGAAATGTACAAACCCTGGGATACATACTATGCGTGAAGAGGAAAATCTCATAATATTAAGTGTTTACTAACAACATGGGTATTTTATTTCTCATGCCACTATTCCATTTTGCAATCTTATTTGTTCTTCTGAATCAGCGAATATTCAATTCGATATGACTATCAGAGACGTATCAAGTGTTTCTCTAATAGGCCTTAGTTTATTTTTCGATTTTGGTTATTTCAGAATGTATAAAGGCTTTTTGCATAGATTTCCAGAATCTTTTTTCACAGGTGAAGATAGAATGACAGCGGCCTGTTAGATAAGATCCGTCCGAATTTTAGGGCCATTTTATGCCTTGCGCTTTGTACGTGCCCCTATCCACTTTGGTGATGTTGATAGCAGTTTATCATTATGATACAACTTAAACTAAAAATGTTCTAGCGACCTAATAATCGGATCAAATGCGAAATTAGGAGAAATATCTGGACAGGATTCACGAAGAAAAAAATTAAAGGTAACTCGAAATCCCTTTATGTCTACTGCTTTTGAGGAAGACGTGAAGAGTTCTATGTACAAGATTTTTGATATTGAATTTGACAGATTAGCTCCACAACAGATAAAATATTAATACTGTTTGCAAATGTTAATAATTTTCATTATTTTAATCTCATGGTACAATTGTCTCTTCCAAAGCAATGTTAGGAAAGTTTGTCTTAAAAAAGACGACTAAATTCTATGTAGTTAGTCACAGGGGCATCTAAACTTTTGAAGGAATTCATATATTTGAGTTTCTGATCTACTGAAGATCTCTAATGTAAACAAGAAAATTAAAAAATTTTCAGACATAAACATTTTACACGTGCAAAAATTTAGAAAATATGGAAAAATTGGTACATCTTCTTCAATCCAAAAAAAAGAAAATGTGATCATGGAAAACTCAGTTTCCTAGTTACAGCAACTTCAGAGGGCCTTTCAAAACTAAAAAATCGACACATCGATCCGATAGTTTGATATACATTTTAAATTTATCTATATCTTAAAGATAGTAGGAAGTTGACAGAACAAATAAAATATTGAGCCTTAAAGTATGAATGCTGAAGATTATGGGGTCAAAAATGGAAACTAAAGGACATTTCGTCTTGCTAGGGTACGGAGATGTTGGGAAAAGCATCGTAAAAGTACTTTCAGGAGGACCTTTTTGTTTCGTGGTTGTAGACTCCAATGAAAAAGTTTTTGATAATGTAGACTTTGAGTATTTAATTGGCGATGGATCAGATGAAGAGATACTGATTAAAGCCGGAGTAAAAACTGCTTCTTTCGTTTTTGTGGTCCTTAATGACGATACAAATGTTATTTTTGCAACCCTTATTTCTAGGGGTCTTAATCCGGAAGTCACTATCGTGGCAAGGGCAAATTCCGTTAAATCTATAGACAAGATTTACAAGGCCGGAGCAGACTATGTAGGATCTCTTTCCATAGTAGCCGGCCAGATGATTGCCAAAATGACTGCAAATTGTGTAGGAAAAAGCTGTAGAATCGACGAGGATATAATGCTTTATGAGGGCATCGAAATTGAAAAGCATCGCGTTGAAAAGGGTTCGTTCCTTGAAAATAAATTAATAGAAGACCTCGATCTCGAAAAAAAGATCGGATGCACTATTATAGGCATTGGAAGGGAAAAACTTGTTATCACTGCCATTACAAGGCAAACAGCTATTAAGGCCGGAGATACGATCGCAGTTGTGGGAAGCAATAAACAGATTTCAGAATTTAAGGAAAGATACCTCGAGTAAAGTCTGTTTTCTATAATTCTTATTTAGTTTTGAGGAAGGAATATAATCAATTTTCCGTAGATGTGCCTAGATTGCCATCGATTTCCTCTATAGGACAGTAACTTAAAATTTAATCTGACTTTCTATAGCTGATAGTAGCTGAATAAACAAATAAATTATACATTTGTGAAAGTCTGATCGATTACTCGAAAAAAGTATAAATGTAAAAATTTTCAAGCTTGAGGTGTGATAATATGGAGAGTTTGTCTACAGGAATTGAAGGGTTGGATGTCTTAATGGATGGAGGGTATCCTAAAGGAAAGGGGATTCTTATAACTGGTCCTCCTGGTGCTGGAAAAACTATTCTTGGACTTCACTTTCTGCATAGAAGCTGCCATGAAGGCAGGAGATGTATTTTGATTCTGACGAGGGAACTCACTGAAGACGTCCTCAGTCAATCCCGAAGCATAAAACTTGACCTCGAACCTTTTTTGGAGAGCGGACTGCTTAGTATAAGGAATATCTTTGAGGACAAGATGAATAAAATTAAATTAGTTTCCAAGTTCGGTAAAGGACTCTGCTCTGTGGACACAGACATAATAGAGTATCTCAGCGCAATGTCTTCGGAAGTTGATGTCGTAGTTATTGATACCATTGGGGTCTTGGCTATAAATAACGATATAAAAGAGTTTGCAGATGAATTTAGCTCTATAAGCATAATTCTTCTGAAAAACGGATGTACAAGCCTCTTTATTATGGACGAAGCCTCTTATAACCTGACCCACCGACTTGCCGGCTATATGGCTTTCGGGCTAATAAGGCTTATGTCGCAGGAAAACTTTAGTTCTGGCAAGACAAAACAGTATCTCTATATCGAAAAAATGAGAGAGAAGACTGTTCCAGTTAAGTACTCTCTGTTTGATGTCACACCTGAAGGAATGAGAATTATTATAAGCATGAAGTAAACAACTGATCTACATTTTTTGAATCATTTTACTTGAACTGAAGATTCATAGAATTTGTCACTTTTAGGTCAAGGTAGCTTTAGTTCAAAAAGAAGGGTTTTTCAAGGCTTAAAAAAATGGGAAACAAAACTAGACAAAGATAGAGTGAGATAAGCTGAAAAAAGATCCCAGCTCATTTATCATCGGTTAAAGAACATTCTCACGTGAAAATTGTAGATTTCATAGCCGAAATCAGCTTCAAATTTCGTCCAAATCACTGGAATAAATAATTTGTTCCACATATTTTTTGGAAACTTCAGTAATTATTGTGAAAATTTTGTAATTCATCAAAAGCTTTCACCTAACCAAACCTAGTGAACATCATTCAACTATTATAAGAAAGCTAAATGAGAATATCATGCTACCTTAATAAGGAATTCACAGCATTCGTTTTTGTTTCCGATAGTTTTCCGAGCCTCAATATTGAAATCCGAATCCACTTTCAAAGCTATATTTGAAAAGATTTTTCGGGTAAGGGTGCATAAAATAGAGTTCTTACGGGCCTCTTCCCCTTTCCAAGGGCATTTTGTGCCCCTGATTACCCAGGAATTTTCGGTTTCACCCATGAAAGAGGTAAAATTACCACCTAGCTGGTTCATTACCTCAACACAGATCTCCCCTGCATAAGCGAAGTCCATTTCTCGATTTTCAAAATAGTACATATCAAGAAGCGTTTTTTCAACCATACCTGTTATCTGGTTTATAATTATCCTTTTTTCCTCATGGGAAATAGCCTGGAGTAAAGTCGGGATAATTGCTGTGAGTATACTTTGGATCCTATTTTTAATCTCTAGACGATCACGTTCAGCCACCAAACGGTCATGCATGGATTTTACTCGAAGCATAGATTTTACTCTGGTCTTGAGCTCCAGTCTGTTAATTGGTTTTATAAGAAAATCATCAGCTCCAGCTTCGATCCCCTTAATCTTATCTTGAAGCTCCGAAAGACCAGTTAGCATTAAAACTTGAATGAACTGTGTTTCAGGATCATCCTTGATAATTTTACATATATCATAGCCATTCATATCGGGTATCATAATATCCAGGAGGACCAAATCTGGGTTCTCTTCTTTTACTTTTATGAGGGCCTCTTTCCCACTTCGACCAGTAATAACATCATAGGGTTCCTGTGAAAGGAAAGCTTCCACAATTTCTATATTTTCTGGCATGTCATCTATGATAAGTACCTTTAGTTTGTTTCTTTTATTAAGCAAGACTTTCCCCCCCACACTCATGAATTTTGATTCCTTCAGAAGTGATCTCAAAGACAGACATTTCGGGAGAAATAGGGGTGCTACGCATCTTAAGTATGTACATGTAACGTTCCATTATTCCAAGGTAAGAGTTTTCTTTTACCAACAAGTGGATGGACCCATAGACTGAATATTCAGCAAGCTGATGGGTCATATTGTGTGCAGATTCGTCCATTATTAGGAGAGCTGTACATCCTTTTTTTCTTACGATGTAATTCAGCCCGTCAAATTGGTCTCTAAGTTTTTTTGTAGAAACCCTGAGAGCAAAAGTCCCTATGTTATCTACGACAAGACAGTCGGTTCCTTCACGTATTGATCTAACCAGATTGGGAATTTCAATATCCAGAATTTCAGGTTTAAATCCATATCTTGTATGCTCTATAACTTCAGAGCGATCCTCAAAGATATTTTCTATAACCAACTGGCCGTTTTCATAGTACGGTCTAAGGTCGTGTCCTACCATTCTTGCCTGGTAGAGAATATCTTCAGGAGTTTCTTCAGTTGCAATTAACAGACATTTTTTACCTTCAATACAATTTTTGTGAATAAAATGGATGCCAATGATTGTTTTTCCGCTCCCTGCAATGCCTGTGACAAGGGTCACTTTATTTACAGGATAACCCCCACTCAACTTCCTATCCAATTCTTTTATGCCTGTAGAAACCCTTTCCACTTCAATAAACCCCCATTGATGTATTTTAGCCTTATTCACATATTACTACACTGGAGCTAAGATAGAAAATTTTGATAAACCATAAATTTATTTGTACATTCATAGAGGGTACATTAAACGACCCATAGAAATCAGTGGTTTACCGAAATCCTCTATTAAACCCTTTGTCTGGAACAGTACTAATTTTTGTATTATTGCTTGGATATTTAACGACACATTGTAGCATAAATAAATATGAAGTCTCGATGCTTTTATTAGAATCGATTAACCGATCGAAATTTTATAAACTTTTTATTTATTTACCGAGTTTTAGATTTATTGGAGTCAATAGGCTGTGAATTAGTGTGAATCGTGGAAACCCGGAAAATATTAAAAAGTATCTAATTTAAATATTCGGTATAAGTCTCTGTGTACCTGACTAACATGCTACAGCTTTTACTAGCTACATTACTTTTAACTATTATACTGTATTACTTCATATATATTTTTTCATCAGTGTTTTCAATCTCTGGTTAGGTCACAAGTTATTAAACAGGAACTTTGGACATTAATAAAGTTTTAAAATACCATATGTAATCAGTTATTATTTCAGTAGTCGCTAAAATATTTTGTAATCAGTTTTATCGAAATTAAATTTTGTTGTCGTGCCTGTTAGTTAATGAAAACATTAAACAAAAAATTTTTTATTTTTTCCCTAAAAAGAGAAGATTTTATTTTTTTAAAACCATTTGATAAATTATGGAAGTGACTCCATTTTGAGCTTTAGAGTATCATCAGGTTTAAACAAAATATATCACTTTTGAACAAAATAACAAATTCTGATGTCTTTTCATTCTTTGCTGAAATTTATGTATTTTCCGATATACTTTTTACTATTTCCGGAATTTTGAAATTTTTCATTAATTCACTAGCAATTGACTTTAATAAATTAAAAACGAAGAAGATAATTAAAGTTACTGTGGCGCACCCTTTCAAATAGGTAATGGCTACTAAAATAAACAAGGAATAAGCCACTAAAAGGCTGAAAGCAAGGTTTTCATGCAATAGCATTGGAAAGGGGAAAATGGCTACCACAAAATCGATCCTAGCATCGTTAAATTAATTGAATCTTACAAAAAGCAGGTGTCTTTTGTGGGCTTAGTGGTTTAGACCGCACATTTAAACCATGACGGAGATCACGATGGTTTCTGTTGAATATTGGGCCTTGGCAGTTTATTTGATGATTTTTCGCTAACTACAGCTTATTTATGCTAATTAATCGATTATATTCGGTATTTGTTGCCATTTTCATTTCATTAATTGATTTAATTCGGATATTTATTTGTTTATTTATGCTTATTAGTATCGATTATTCGGGAATTAATTTTTAGGAAAACAAGTGAATTTGTACTGATCTAAGAAATAAAAAATTCAATTTAAGTTTTAAGGCCCAGGAAAGATGCATAGCTTTTTTATAAAATCTATGTATATATTCGCAACTTTCGTTATCATTTTTTGCACTAATACTCCTAAGAGTATATAGAAACGCAGACGATTGATTTTAAAAACTCCTTCTTGTTAATGTTTTTTTGCATTTCATGGACAATATCAATAAACTAAATGCTTGAAATTATATTTTTCTAATTTCTAAACTAAAACTTTATTTTGAGAAATGCCTTGCAGAACTAAATAGTTAAGTATATCCACTATAAGCCCATGGAAATCTGATGGAAGCCCGTCTACCGAATGTGATGATAGTTTACAGATCCCATCTACTGCACCTGATTTTTATACTAATGTCTATCAAATGTTTCTCAAGGTTTGCTTCGTGCATTAATTGAGAACCTGTGAGTATTGCTAAAGCTGCAATGATACCATATACATCCCAATTAGATACCGCACTCACCACTAAAGATGATGTCCTAGTTGTTGAAGCGATAAGTATACCCAATGGAAAGAGCTGAGTAATATTTTGATATATATTTCCCATCCTATTTCTTTTCCGCCATTACGACCCCTATAGTAGGAATTTCTGCCTTCAAAGCTTCATAAAAAATATAATCAATCTTACCAACGTACGACGAGACATCACCCCCACTCATGTTACAATATTTACAACTTTGATTCATTCCGGGTCTTCTTATCGCCACCATAAAACATGGTTTATGTTCCAAAAGAACTGAATGACATAATTTTTTTGCAGCTGAGTGGTCAATCGGAATGCATATGATATCAGATTTGATTTCGAGTTCTTTAGCCAAAGTGGTGTGTAACTTTAAATTGAGATCATCTGTTATAAAAATAGTCTTTATATCATAATTTTCGAGAGCTTTTGCGAGAAGAACTGCTCCTATTGGCCCATTAGTCTCTGGTTTTATATCAGGAATTATAGGAAATCCAGACACGATAAAAACGGTGGCATCTTTTTTAATAGAATCAACTATAATTTTTGCTGACTTTAAACAAAGAGGAGTGATTTTTTAGCAGATGAATACAGTTTTCTGTTTTTACGTCCCATTATATCTATATTGATAATCTTATCAATTTCATTAAACAAACCGATGTTTGTATTTATATTCTTACATCCGATTATTTGTTTTAATTATAAAATATTTATACAGAGCGACGAGAAAAAGTGTGTATGAAAAGAGTATTCCAATTATATAACCATAAATCGGATTTAGACCATGCACTTAGGATATAAATTTTACTTGCCAATAAAAATAAAAAAACGTGTTTTATTGTTGTAAGTAAAATAAGCTTATTACAGGAAAAGTAGATAGCAATCCAGCAGTTTTCGGTCCATATAATCCCCTACATATATAACAAGTACTATTTATCCCCGATTGATGTATCAAATATTCACGTAGTCATAAATTCAAAAGAATTCAAATGTTTTCGCTTTTTCATAATGCATTTGATTTTATGCAGAACAGATCTTTCTTGATTTATTCTTTTTCTAAATATTAGTTTTTCATATAATTATGTATCACTGAGTTAAATTTCTTTGTTCTTTTTACTGACTAGAGTTTTTGAATTTTATTGTTTTGTTAAAATAAAAAGTTTCAGTTTTTCAATAAAGTTTTTCTTTTATATATTTTAAGCATCTGATAAGCTTTTATTTTATAATATTAACAAAAGAATTTATATATTGAACAAAGCCAGATAGATATCCAAATTCATTAGATAGATGCATAGCGATAAAAACTATTACCAATACTGATTAAATATTAAATGGAGATGATTCGTGATGAACATGATAATGGTATAAGCTTACCAATCCCAGAAAAATTCCGATGACGGCTTCTATCATGTAATTAAGGCAATAGATTTTTTCATTTTTTTTTGCGATAACGGGAATAACTTCTTTTATTGTTTCTTTATTCGGCGAAAAAACTAGGATGTTGAGGTCACTTTCTTCAAATTTATCATAAAGCCTATTAGTTATGTTTTTAAAATGCTTCATGTTCAGGACGTTTATATAGAATTTTGTAGTATAAACCTAAAGATTTTGATTTTGCATGTAGATTACATAAACGTTTTAGAGTATTTTCATCATTTTTGAGAATATGAAACCATATTTCATCAGGTTTTCCGTCTTCATCAGTTTTACCTTTAAGCTTCTTTAGATTTACGCCATATTGGTATTCGATGTTATCTTGGTCTTTCACATCGACTTTTATAGACATTTTTATACTAGGATGTTTTTCTTTAACTTTTGTTATTATTTCTTGGTTATATTGTACAGGTACTATAAAATATTTGTATTCTAAACTTAAAGTAAAATTTAACTTTTTAGAAACTAACTGTTGAACTAATCATCTAGTTTGTATAATTAATGTCATACATTCTCTACGACTATTTTCTTGAGCGATTTCTACAATCATCTTGACAAAATGTCTGTCTGAGATATTTTCTTTTCCCAGCCAGATAATAGTCTGGTGATACTTCCAAACATTCAGATCTAATTCAAGATCCATATATGAATCACAAGTTCAAAGACGAACCAGTATAATCGCTTGTAAGATGGTTGATTTTTGATTACCATATATAGGAATCACAGAAATAATGATTAAGGATATCTCTAGTCCCATTTTTATAGTGTAAAGATAGCTCAAAATATAATTCATTTAGAAGATACCTGTTCACTTGGAAGTTTCCATCCCATAGTAAGCTATGGTATTCTATTGGAAGAAATTCCAGGGAGTGATTATGTGATATAAGAAAGATCGCAAATAAAAAAAGAAAATTACCGCTTTCCTTTGAAGAAGACACCAGAACACCTACAAAAAAGCTGAAAGATAAACACCTATTAATATTTAATATAAATATTATAAATTTTTGTAGTATCAAAATATTATCTTTTTTATTCAATCTGAAAGTAGATTAAAAAATTAATCTGGCTTTAAATGAATAATAACAGCTGAATAGACAAATAAATTCTACATCTGTAAATATCTACTAATTTCTGATCGACATAAAGTTAAGATACTATCAAAATAATGTTAGCTCATTGAGATAAATATTTATGGTGAGTATAACTTAATTATATCAAAGTGAAAGCATAAAAAACTTTATGGTGAGGGGGAACATGAAAATAGCGCAGGTAGCCTAAGCTAAAAAAATTCGACTTAACCAAGATGAAAGTATTGCTACCTAACTTTCAGATCTTTGAAAAAGGACATTTTCGACTTGGTGGAAACTTAGCCAAAAATGGAAGTAATCCAGTTACCTAAATCAACTTCCAGTAAAATGTCCTTGGGATTCAGAAAATAAGGACTATCAAAGGAGATACCTGGGATCACAAAAGGACATTAAAAAAATATTAAACGTTCTACTCTCAGGAATTGAAAATATGAGGCAATAAACTTGAAAGTAAACTCAAAAAATGTATTTATGAAGGTGATTACAGTAACTGCGAGTTAATTCCGAGATAGTTGCTTCATATCTTGACCAAGGAGACTTCCGTCTAAATTTGAGAAGGGAAATATATCTTACTAGCCTCGATAAGAGAGATTAGATCACCAGAGAAATATTGGATTTTTCATAAATCCCTATTTGTTCTATAATATCCAGTTTAAATCTCATATTCTTTAGAATTTGAGTAGTTGAGCTGAGGAAACAGTAGCATATAAATTCAACTTGATAATAATCTATGGGGGGATAGACCTGTTGAATCGAAAGTTAAAAATATTGTTCCTTCTGGGCTTCCTCATACTTACGCATATTCATGACGCTTTGTGCACGACACATGCACCAATAGTCTATGTTGCAGGAGATGGCAGTGGTGATTTTAACTGTAATACAACAAGTAGTCAAATACCGATCAACCAGGCGCTTCAGTTTGTTGCAGACAATCCAGAATATACAACTGTCTATCTCAAGGGTCCTTTCACATACATAATCAATGATACTATCCTGATCAGCAACTGTACAACTCTGGCTGGAGATTCAAGTGCAATAATTAAACTTGCAGGTAATGCAAACTGGGCAAACAGGAAGCCAATGATTAAGGAAAAAAACTCTAATAGCCATGGTATTACTATTTGGGGCTTCGAAATTGATGGGAGCCGAGAAGTCAATACTAATGTTGATAGTGGAAAGGGCTACTACAATATCATCCATATCAGCAACTGTCAAAATATTAATGTGCATGATATGTACCTGACCAATAGCCATGGAGATGGCTTAAAGGCTGATAATTGCTCTGTCATAAAATTCTATAATAATGGAGTATATTTATTAGGACATGATGTTTTATATGCGAGTCATTGCTCAAATGTGGAGTGTTTCAATAATAAAATAGTATGCAGAACAAATAGTGGACTAAGAATATTTAATACAAATCACGTGAATATCCACGACAATATTATCACATCAAACGGTTACGGAAGTGTAGGGATCGAAATTCAGAAGTTTAGCTTTTCGGCAATGGATGACATCGAGGTGTATAATAACGCGATATACGAGACTGCACACGCAGGGATCTGGATGTTTGGATCAAGTTCATATTCTACTTCCTCCGCAAATGTCTATATTCATCATAACCGGATATATGATACCGGAACTAAGTCCGATAAGAAAATAGAAGGTGGGATCGTGTCCGATGGATTCAATGCCCTCATCGAAAACAACGTAATCGATGGAGCATATGGAGTTGGTATTGCGCAGAATAATGACTATTCTCTGGCCCCAGCTAGCTCAGGGTTCGTGGTTACAATAAGAAACAATATAATAACGAATACTCGGAAATTAGAAGCCGGGAGGTATGGTTATGGGATATGCAACCTACTTACAGACACGCACTCTTTTGTCTTACAGAACAACTGTTTCTACAACAATACAGGAGGCGATTATGTAGGTGTCAATTCATCACCTTCGAATATAGAAGCAGACCCTCAATACGCAGACAGGAATAAACACGACTACCACCTGAAATCAAAAGCTGGTCGCTGGGATGGAAGTACCTGGGTAAATGACAGAATAAGTTCGCCATGTATAGATGCTGGATATCCTTCATCGGATTATTCTAATGAACCGCAACCAAACGGAAACAGAATCAACATAGGCCCTGATGGGAATACAAAGTATGCCTCTAAATCAGAATCTTGTTTATCAACACTTATATTTCCCATTGCTAGTTCCGATACTTATGATAAAAAATTTGAAGATTTGGAAATGGACTTAAAGAAACTTTGGCTATAGGACTAATTCAAAGCAGAAGAAACTAATGGACAAGTATTCAGCAGCATGAAATCCTACAATCATGTTCACAGTAAGCGACATAAATAGTGTTACTTTAAAGACTAAAAATAGAAATGTAAGGACGGTTTAACATAAACCGCCTGCATGCCATAGAAACAAGCTTACTAGAGAAAATTTCAATAAATCCCTAATTTTCATGAGTAACTTATCATACCGTTCATCAACATATGACAAAATTTATAGATTTATCGAAATCCACTACCGAGGTGATATACGAGTATTGCCTTTACTGCCACAGCAGATGAAAACCTGAATATGGACATAAAATTTTTGTGATGATACAATTTTACAATTAAAAATCCTGTGAATGTGGTAGATTAATATGAAAACATACATTTATCTGAAAAATAAGGAGACAGTCGAGAATAAATTCTACTACCGAATTTAACTATATTGTTTTAATCGCATTGAAACTTCCGATCACTACTTTTTCTGCAACTTTATCCATGGAATGCGACGCTAACATTGGAATTGATCGATAAAAACACTGAATCAAATAATTCTTGGTCTTGGAAATTGGGTGTGAAGCACTTCAACATCCAAAAACCTTATATAGAAGGGAGTATTGAGCAAAAAAACAGTGCTAATATTAACTTTAAGAGTGCCTAGAAGTAATTCAGTAACAACTTCATGGTATATCAAAGTGAAAAAGTAAATAAACATTATTAAGACTTAGCACTTGAAGTACAAAATCAATAGTATTAAGCCTATAACAATCTACTACACATATTTTACCATAAATAAACGGCACCTTATTTCGTACCTCGAGTGCGTAAGTCCCAAAACTCTCAAGAAAAAACTAAGCTTTTCAATGTAAGTTTAATAGCTATATAAATAAATGAGGATTTAAAGCGCTGATTTTAACTTTTGTAAAGATCAAAGGGGCTAACAAAATATGATACATCGTAAAAATGAATAATAAGATAATAATAAAAAATAGAAGAAATAAATCGAACTTGTAATTATGCATAGAACATAGATTCATAAAGAAAATTATGCAATCATCAGTTGTCTGCTGTTATGTGAATTACACCTGAACCCTCTAAAATTTTGTAAATAAATGCTGAAGTGTACGCAAGGACCATGAATTTAAAGCCCTGGCCAAAATCCATCTCTACAAACTTACATATCATATATACAAAAAAGGCAAATTGTACAGCACAAAGGCCCATTCCGGCGATTGTGAGTATTTTCTGACGACTGCTACTACTACTGTCTGGATCATCTGATTCTTCTGACATTTCTTTCTGACCTCGTAAATAAAGGTGCTAAAAGTGTTATTACTTTAGTTTGTTAATTTTGTCTTTAATCTATTTCGCTTTTACTTAGAATATTTTTTATTCTTTTCTGGATTTCTGATTGATTAAAGTCAATAGAAATGCAACTGAAGTAAATTTTCGCAATTCAAAAGATATTTAAGTCTCTCAAACCAATTCAGTTTATAGGCTATTTCATTGAATTGTTAAAAATTGTAAGCATAAGTTCCTTTTTAAATTTTCAAATAATGTAAATTATGCTCTTTTTTCATTTGAATCAATACTCTAGGAAACTACCCATTTTTACTGCAAGCATTTTTCAACAAGTTTAAGAGTAAGATAATGTCTCAAGTTTTAATCCATATACCTTAGCTTTTTTAGAGTCCTTAAAAAAATATAAAAAACGGAAAGCTTCAGCAAATGCGTCTGAAATTTACGCTGCATTAGTCTCTCATGAAACATTATATTAAAAACACTCTCCAGTTTAATTAGAGATTTTTGTGCAATATTTTATACTATGTTTTTATTTATTAAAGATAGTATATAAAACTTACGGAGCTAGCAATGCATACCGGAGAATATAGTTAGTAGAAATTTAGATATTGTAGAATATAGATTTCAAATTAATGAAAAGAGCACACATCTCTAAATAATTGATAGATTTTAATATTGCAGATATGTAAAATGTGAAATTGCTGGGGATTTGCTGGAGTGAGGGGATGCCCACACCATACGTACCTTCAGTAACAAACCATTTTTCCAGCCTATTTTTTTATGAAATGCAGCCTTATAAAAGCTGCATGTCATATTTGGTAAAAGTTACAAACTTTAAAATCACTAAGCTATCTATATTCCAAACTCAATCATCTGCTATATTTAATGCTGATTATTTTTTCACTGTTTATTATAGAAAAGAGTACCAGAAAAATATTTTCTACAACTAAATAGTTTGACTCAAGGAAACATTATTTTTTTATGAATTATTTATTTAAAATAAATCAGCCGCAGTAAAATCATCTTTCAGAGTAGATGCTGGCAGGAAATAATGTGACAAAATAAAGATAAATTATACAATACATTTGACACTAAAGGGTACAAACAAGCGTAACTATTTATAAAAGTACCACTAATGTTAACCTAGAGAAAATAATGTCGACCATAATACATATTGATAAAAATGAGGAAATAATAAAAGTAAGTTAAGCAAATAATGTTGGTCAAAAGAAATAGTATCAAAATTAATAATGAAAAGCAGAATACAAATGGATTTCTACAAAAAGAAAAAAGCAGTGAATTAAATGGATAAAGCGCGTATAATTGAGGAAACAGCAGTCCGGATATCCAGGGAGCTTAATGCCGCAGCAATCGTTGTCTCTGGGGAGCTGAGTTTTGAAGGGATCGACACAGGGGGTATTCCGATCTACCACAGCTCCATGCGGCCGAGAAGCATACTAGCTCACCTTGTAATGACTGGGAAAGATGGAAAATGCCCTGTCAGAGGTCTCAGCGACCAGATAAACAGAGAAGCTTCAAGCAACGCTGATCACCTCCAACAGGCTGTGGCAATAGAATACGTGCTTGGAAAACTAAAAGGTGAAACTATTATAGGTGTGGTAGAAGCCCGTGGCTCCATCTCGATAGTTGTGCACAGTCTCGATGAAAACCCCCTTGTAAAAGCTATGAAGGAATGTCAAGAGAGGGTAAAGCCGGAAGTAATGAGCGCAATCATGAATATTTCTTTTGACATCGCCTTGGCAGGCAGGGAAGGAAAGAGAGTAGGAACCGCCTTTATTTTAGGGGATTCCGAAGAAGTCATGAAACGTTCTCACCAGATAATTATTAATCCATATGCAGGTCATGACGAAACTTATCGAAATCTCCTTGACAAAAAAAACTGGGAGTCTATAAAAGAATTTGCTCAGCTCGATGGAGTTTTTGTAATAAGTGATACAGGCTTTATACTTGCAGCAGGGCGCTACCTTGATGTTGATGGAAAAAATGTGGATATTGAAAAAGGTTTAGGTGGCAGGCATGTTTCGGCAGCAGCGATCAGCAGGGATACAGTTGCGATCGCTGTTGTGATATCTGAGTCAGGAGGAGTTATCAGAATATACAAAGACGCAAAAGAAGCTATCTGCATGGAATCCTTGAAGCCTGCAATAAATCTATCTGATCTTATAAATTAATTAATTTTGATTCTATATTTGAATAGAACATTAATGGTTTCAATAAGCACAATAAAACCATATAAAGATAAGCAGTTGTTTCATAAATTTGAAATTTCTTAGCTGTACACAGATATAGAATTTGTTGCCTATCTGATTAGCATTATTAATTGAAAATTGAATTCATTTTCAAGATACTTTCATACATGATAAAATAATAGTATTCTCACACATATTGTCAGACAGTAGACGAATAAAAAAATGTACGTTTTATGTGTGAAAATTGAAAAAAGGAGTGATTTCACGAAAAAGCACTTATTTATATCTTTTTTAGGTTTTTGTTCCTTCTTTAATCCTTATTCTGATCTTGACTGAGTGCTACCCTTCTCAGAATTCTTATCTCCACTTTTATGAAAATTGGCTTTTCTGCAGGAGACGTACTTTCAATCCTGCTGCAAATCTAGTCGGGAACAGAATCAATATCCTTCTGTCAAAACTGAAGTACGAGATTTCAACAGTTAAGGATAATTAAGTCCGTTTCTTTGGTATTTTTTATAGGATCCAGATCAGGAAACTGACAAAAAAATGTAACTATACAGTTATCAATATAGAATGAGCAATTATTTAAGTCATCGTTTTCTCTCACCTTCCTACAATATTGCTTTCTTATTTTTTCATTATAGTAACAGCTATCTTAATGGTTATGGTTGTAACACATTCGTTAACGAAGCGATTAATGGAATGGTGTGAGCAACTCCTACCATGGTTTCACTCCTAAATGTAGACCCTACTGCTATTTTGTTAATAGCCATTTTTTTCATATATATGATTGCCTAATTGCCTAATTGAATAGTACCGATATTCTTAAACTTGGTAAAATAAAAAATATTGGAACCTGGTGGCAAACATAGAGCAGAAGGAACTTTTGATGGGATACATTTTAATGGATTAGTACCATTCTCCAAGTTTAAAAACTAGATTTGATCTATGAGTGAATGATATGAGTGGACTTTAGAAAAATTTGTTAGCAATTCACTTTAAAGCGGAGCAGCGCTGCAATTCCTCCAAGTTTATGAAGCTTTTCTCCAGGCTCAAAGGCAGTGCTGAAAACAACAATTTTTCCCTGGGCTTGTTCAATCTTCATCAGGAGTTCGTCAATATCCACTCCTTTTTCCCTCCCATTTCTCAAGGTTTCGTCAGCAATGAGCAGCTTCTCGATAGCTCCATAACCAAGAGCATTTTGAACATCTTTAAAACCATAAGCTGCTTTGCCATTAATTGATATTTCTCGAATAAGATCTTCTATCAAAATTGATTCACGGGCTATGCGTGATTCTAGCATGATCCTGTCAACTGCACCTCTGCGAAGTACTTCCTGAAAGCCGGAAATTCCAATCATGGCCGTATCTTCTGTTATTGCCTTTGAAGCCATAGACGGCGCAGCCTGATAGAAATACTTCAAAAAATCGTCTTTGGTAAACCCTGGCCCTGCAATAACTAAAGAGGCTTCTTCCGGAACTACATGTCTGAGCTGATCAAGAATACTCCTGAAAAATTCATTTCTTAGACCTGTTTCCCGTTTTCCGGATGACTGGTGAATGTGGGAGTAGATCTCGATTCCATAATGATGTACAAAACCAATATCTGCATCTCCTTCTTCGATTGCAACAATAACGACCTTCGGACGTCTCGAAGCCTCTTCAGAGTCCTTAATTCGTTGGAGCTGATCATTTTTCCAGTATTCTTTAATGATAGAAATGTTAGTTCCGATCTCGACATTAAGTGTGTGATAGGAGCCAGCATCCATTCCATGCTCTATGGGCCCGTGTATTCGTAGCCTGTTAGCAAATTTATTAAACTCCATTTCTTCAACCCGGATTCCGAGCCTAACCTTTAATTTCTCAATTTTTTCGGGGCGTATTTTATCACTTGAAATATCAGCTTTCCTTTTGGTAAGAGCAAAGACAAGGTCCGATGCTTCAATAATATATTTTAGATGCCATAGGTCGTCGATAGATTCGATTGTCACTGAAATATTTCCTTCCCTTCCTTTAAGGAAACGATTTGTAACTCTCATATCTTTCTCATTCCCTGCATTTCAATTTGCTTTTCAATTAACTCTTTGGCTTTATTTATCTATAATTTGTTTACAGTCTCCATCAATTCCTAAACTTAATCAGAAACTCTACTCAAACTCTCTCTTCAGTTTCTTCTTTTGATATTTCTCCGAATTCTTCTTCATCTTCCTCACCGCTACCCTCGTACTCACATTCTACTTCAGAAGTTTGATATTCTCCGCTCATATGCTCTATTTTTTGACTTTTTCGTTCTGGTTTCTGGTTCTTTAAATCCGATTCTCCAGGAGGGACCATCATGCCAATTTGGTCTGGGGATGCGATCTGCTTGACGAAACGAGGATCTTTGAGCTCATTTGCATAAATTTTGTAAATCTTTTTTGAGATATCATTCTGGTTAAACGTGCCTGGAACAATCTCCAGAATATAATCACCATGCTTTCGGACAGCAAAAATGGGGCCACCGATCACCCTCATCTCTTTCTTGAGCTCAAGAGCAACTGCTATGCCCAGAGGCACATCCCTAAAATAATTGCGTTCTCCCCGAATGATAAAAGCTCCCTTCCTCACATATTCTCCAGATTCCGGGGTCTTTGTAACCTGTTCAGAACTGATCCAGTAGCAATCTCCACTAAAATGTCCTTCTTTCCAGAGGCTGGAATAAGAAACTGCAAACTGCGCAGCTTCTCTTAGCGTAGATTCAGGGACTTCCTCTCCTGTGGTCTTGACAACCGTTAGAGGAGCACCTGGGGTCTGAGTATGAAAGACGATGTCCCTTTTTTCTATATATTTTTTAAAAATTTCTTCATTGGTATCAGCATCTCTGCCTCCAACAACCAAAAAATTATCCGAGGATACAAACCATCTGAAGCGGTCATACCAGTGCTTTTTCCTGGACATCTGGAGTTTCCTCCTTGATTTTGCAGTTTTTGCTTCAATCTTTTTCTCCATAGCTTTTCTGGTATTTTCGATAGCTTTGATAGCACCTTCACTTTTTTTGCTAAATTTTTTTACTCTTTCATAGTATTCCTGGGCGTTCTGAGGGACTGTCTTTCGGATATCAAGGTTAACGCTCGCGCCATCTAGATCCACGGTTACAGTCCCTGTCTTTTGGTCAATATTTGTAATTCTTTGCGCAGCAGGTAACGTATAGTTTGCTTTTTTAAGAATAGATCGTATCTCATCCCATGAATAGCCCTTTGATCTCGCTTTATTAAACACCGAAAAAAGTTTTTCGATAAGCTGATAATTGGCATAGACGGCTTCTGCAAGCATATTATTTTTTTCAATTTCTTTATCGAATTTCTCAAGGCTCGCCTCCTGCTGGAGAAGTCGTCTTTCGTAAACATTTAAATTTTTTTCTGTTGTCTCTGCTTCCTTTACTATTTCGATATTTTCAAGTGCCTTCTTCCCGAAGAACTCGTCAAGCGCAGTATTGAAGAAATCGAAATATTCTTTTTCACGTTCTGAGTAGCGAATAAGATCAAAAGGCAGCACATCGAAAGTTTCCATTTTTCCATTGATTTCTTTTTTTACGTGCTGAGGTTTTAGTCCAAGAGTTTCATATTCAATTCCCGTTTCATTTTTAATTCCGATATCGGTTCCAGACGCAATTTCAATTTGAAATTTTCCATTACATTCAGCTCTTGCCCTAAATAGGGGAGCGAATAAATCAAGCATAGCATTGGATAACTTAGAAGCATCCTCTTCTGATGCTTCCTTTGCAGGCTTAGATTTTTCAATTTTCGCCCTCGAACAGACTTCTTCTGCCAGAACTCCTCCGAGATTGAACCTGGTAGCGATTGTACGGACAATGTCAGCAGTAGATTCGGAAAAAGCTTTCATAAGGTGCGAAACCTTGGCATCTATTGGGCTTAGTTGTGCCTCAGGGAGTTCGTAGATTTCTCCACTCCTGAGCCTGCGATCCCGCAAGGTCACAGGGTTCATTGGAAGGATAATTTTGTTTTCGGAATCAACGATAAGCAAGTTACCCCGAGCAAAAAGTTCCACAATAAGAGTACTCCTTACTCCTGCCCTTTCTATCCCTATTTTAATGATTCTGTCAAAATCATGCTGTTCCACAGATACAATCCTGCCACCTATAAGGTACTTTCTTAGCAGCATCGGAAAAGCTTTGGGAAGGTTAGGACTTGCCCCAAAGTATTTGCTTAGATGGATGCGTTTACCAGCCTCGATAACCAGGTTGTCTTTACCTTTATGGTAAACATAAAGATTGATGCGAATCTCCTTACTTGCAAGCTGGTAGATCTTTCCTATCTTAGAATCAATGATGGACTTTGGGCCTGCTGACAGCTCAGCAACAACTGCAGCAACGTCGGCACTGGACATATCATTTTTCATGAAGTGAATATTAATAGAGGCTTTTCGTATAAGTCTTTGCCAGCCAATCACCGCATTGGCATCTTACTGGCCGTTTCGATAACTGCGTATAGCTCGAGCTAAAGTATCGATCACGCAGGCTACTGAATGTTCCAGGAGGGAAAGAAGAAAATTTTATTTAGCAAATATAACTGAATATCTATTCTCAATTTTTCATATCCTGCACCCTCAGTGAGACTTTTAAGCAACCGAAAAAGCTCTAATTTTGCTCTTAATGTGAATAAATCATATGGTTATTTGTATCATTAATTTAAAAATTCTACAGTATTGCTTTTTTATTGTAAGTTAAACTAAAATTATTTTAGCTTATATTTTAGACTTATTTTCTCTCGCTAAAAGTTAAATCCATTATTGCTACTACTGTATTACTTAACATAAAGGGTATGGGGCCATATTACATACTTTATATTTTGGATGTAGGGTTCTGAGGTAACCGTAAAAAGAGTACTATTATCTACTTAGCATTGTATTTTGTTGAGACACTAAGTTCTTTCGGGATATGCTAACTCTGTCTAAGCTTGAGATTTTTAAAGGATGAGCTCATTAAGGGTAATCGTAGGAAATGGACCTTAGGCTATCATGTCAGAATAGAAACGTTATATCAATCATTGAGAAACTTCACCTTGAAAGCATTCCAGAAATTACCATAACTTTTCCCATTGCTTTTTTTGAGTCCTGTTTGTACCTGCTGTTTGTACCTGCACTGCTTGAGTCTGCCTGGTCGTTTTGTATCAAAGCCAGAATAAGATTAGAGATGTATAGCGTAAACAAACAGATCGAATACCATTATACGCTAAAAATATTAAATATTATAGGAACTTAGTATAACTTGCGTTCTCATCTATGTTACATAGCAACGGTCTATTCCAAAAAACTACCCCATCAAAAACTTTGTGCAATTTAACTAATTGCAACAAAAGGATAAAATCAAAAGATTTGACTCGTAGACCCAATCTCAAATTTCTTCTATGTAGATTGTGCCTTTCGAAATTTCAATAATTTTTCAGCTGAGAACGCTATTACCCCACTATTTTTTTAAAGTACATATTTGTGCTAAAATTTTTTAATTTCCTAAATCGATCCAGAATAAGAAAAAATTGCTGATTTATTACTCATGGAGCTTATGGAGCTGATGTGCCTCATAGAACGTCTGGAGCTCATGGAACACTTGGAACTAATTGACCTAAATTATAATCATAAATAGAAACAAGAGAAAAAAATCAAAGGGTCTAGAGTAGATTTTACAGATCTTTCAGTACACTGCCTAATTTTGAGTTTTGGGATTCGATCAACAAACAAATAAAATTATAGTTAAGCCACAATAATGCTTTTTACACCACCTTAGGATAATTAGCTGCCCAGAATTTATGGTCAAATACAACCGGATACTCTACATTTACCCATTCTGTGAAACCACCTTGCATGTTATAGACTCTTTTATAACTGGAATCTATCAGCATTTTGCTTGCGATGGCACCTCTTTTTCCGCTCAGGCAATAAACAAGTATTTTTGTACATTTGTTTTTTGGCAAATCTTTATTATTTTTTCTATTCCACTCCAACAGCTCTTCATTGGATAAATTAATAGGATCATGTGACGGCACATTTTTTAATGGTATTAACTTTGCTCCTTTGACATGTGTATAATTGTATTCGGCAGGAGTACGAACATCTAGAATAAATAATCTATAGCTTGGATCGAATTCGTTTTTTAGAAACAGTTTGTAAGCTTCATTGGCAGTTACATTCTTATATTGATTTGTTTGATTACTATCTTCTGCTGCTATTACAATCTGTGAGAACATTAGCGGCACGATAAGAATTGTAGCAAAATAAGGTAAATGTTGTTTATTCAATTAGCGTCCTCCATTTATCAAATTCCTGATCTAATTTGACAATGTTTTCTTCAACAACATAGGTCAAGCATCATATAAGTTTCTAAAAATTGTTGCTTCGAGCCCTTAATAATCTCTTCATTTGGCTTTAATTCTAAGGACCAGAGACTTTCAGGGAAATTTACAGTGTATCGAATGTTCTGTAAAATCTGACTGTCTTTGTATCCCTTTTCTTTCATTGCAAAAAAGCAGGATCAAGAGTCAATGGTTATGCTAATAAGTTATATTTTTATTGTTTCATTGATGTATAGTTTTTGCGCTAAAATCTCTGAATTTCCTAAGTCCATCTAAAATAAGAAAAAATTGCTGATCTAGTACTCATGGAGCTTATGGGACTCATAGAACATGTGGAGCTCTTGGAAAATTTGTAACTAATTAAATAAGATATAATGTTAAATTCTGAAAATTTCAGGATAAAAAATTATTATTAATATTTAATTGTTTTTTGATTGTGAAAAATATTGTATGAAAGCAAAGCTTGGAAGAATTGTCTCCACTGTCGGCTCAGAGACAGTAACTTCGAATATATACCTCCAATAGTATAATTAATTCGAAATAATATAAATATCTTACAAGCAATTCTACTTTCTTAAATGCTGATTTTTTTTTTTTCGATCTATTCGTTATGTGGTATTGTAGTACAATACACAATTATCGATGTAATTATTTTAAATTAATTATAAAAAAAAATTTCTGAATAAACTTTACTTTCCAATAATATATTTTAAAACTAAAAAATTATTATTTATATTTAATTGTTTTTTTGAGTATGAAAAATCTGGTTATGTTGCAAAAATAATTTTACTGCCTTTTTAGGCTATAATGGTTGCTTTTTGTATCATTTTTGACCTGTTCATAGCATATAGATATCCTATTTGTGATGTTTTCATTGGTTTTGTAAAATAGCCAGATTTTTTGCAACGGAACCAAAAATCTTATGCGGGAATATTTTTCGGTTATAAACTATTTTTTGTATAAATTATTCAAAATAATCTTGGATAAATGTGTATTGTAGAGTAAAACCGAACAGCCACTTTAAAAGACTAAGAACTAATCGGTAGAGTAGAATTACTTGGAAGAACTTGATCTTATTTCGAATTAAATGTACTTGGGCCTGTATATATCCGAAATAACTGTTTCTGCACTGACAGTATAGGCAAGTCTTCCAAATTTTCATCCAATCTTCTTTAATGTGATTGATTTGACACAGTGCAATTTTATGTAAAATTTGCTATGTAACAATTAGTATTCTTTTTTGATCACGACTCTGTTACGACATGCATTTTCCTATAATCCTGTATGGGATCTTGATTCAATATGAACCAGCATTTCAGCTTTTCATTATTAAATTGATTTCAGTTGATTGTTAATTGGATAAATAGTAGATTTTGGAAATCTGAACAGTGTGCCAGTAGTTCTGTAAAATAGAATTTATCCTGTATCTTTTCCCCGATTAAAAGCAAAAATTTCTCAATCTTAACATATTTATCCAGCTAAAATTTTTCATCTATAGATTACATAATCAGTATTATGTCTAAGAAACTAATTGCACTCTAATTTTGAGTGTCGTTACTCTCGAAGACGGCGACAAATGCCAGCGCAGGTTGTTAAGAGAAAGACGATCTTCACTATCATCATTACCGTGTTCTCCATCGCCGTTGGCATTAACATTTTGATATACTAAAAAATGGAGTTTATCGAACTAATGATAAAATTGAACAAGAGTTAGGAGTCTAGACAAATGGGAAAACAAGCATTCAGCCAAACAAAAAAACTACTGGGTATTTTACTAGTTGTTTTTTTTGTAGCAACAATAATATCTCCGGCAATAAGCGCGGACGCACCCCATCGCAGCAACGTAACATCTCCGGCAATAAGCGCAAACGCATCCCATCACAGCAACAAGGGACTGCAAAAATTCAACACAGAGCAAGAGGCCAAATTGCATTGTCCAACAGATACTGTTGTTTGGCTTAATCTTCCAACAAACATCTATCATTCAAAAGGTCAAAGTTTGTACGGAAACACCAAAAAAGGTGCTTATGTTTGCCAGAAAGAAGCAGATCAGGCCGGAGCCCGAGCAACAAAGGGACACTAAAAATTTGTAACCTGTCATTAGTGCTACGAGTGTTTCGATTTCATGATAAAATATTGAACAGCGATAAAGTATTGGTCAAGAGTTTGAATTATCTGAACCTTAAAATGCATAGGTTTTTTTATAAAACCTATGTATATTTTCCAGGATATAATATAATCTTCAATATTTTTTAATATTTGTTTTTATATATTATAAATAATTCACATAATAGTATCAGCGGCATATTTGAACAGGCCAAAAAATAACCTAAAGATATTATAACTTTAAAAAATAAGTAAAAATATTATATGCCCGTTATCGTGTAAGTCTTAACCAAAATAAAATCCAAAAGATTCTATTTATTTTCAAAAATAGAAAAATTACAGTGCTCAGAAGATACCTGAAGAGTTATATCAAATCTGTTGCCTTCAAGTTATGCAGAAAATATTGATTTATCACTTTTATCCTACAGAACACTAATAAATTAATGATCTCTAGTTTTGAAATGTTTCATTATTTAGTATAAAAATCCATCATTTATTTCATTTTCGGAAATATCATACACATAAATTTTATAATTTCTAAATTCAAGTACTTTTTTGGCTGATTTTTATGCACAAATTTTTATATTTTTGGGCTGGGAATCAGTATCCAAAGTCACATCAGCGAGCTGGGAATTTCAATAAATCCAACGATTGAGCGCAGGGGTCGGTTATTAATGTAACTCCACATCCACCTTCACATCCACCTATTGGAAAATGTAAATAATCAACCGATTGAGTACAGGGGTCAGTTATTAATGTGATTCCACATCCACAGATTCTGTCTCCATAGCTATAGGGCTTTGCACCTACGATATTCCCAAGCATTAGAATCATAGTTGCTGAAACTAAGGCTATCTTAATAACTTATGTTTATTTATCATGTATTTTCGCTCATTTAAATATGTTTTACCTATAGGTTCTACTAAAAAATTGGACATATTTTACGGAATTAATAACAAAAAAATTTATTATATATGTTAACATATTTATATGGGGATATAGTTAAAACCTCGAAAAACGTATCGAATAGGGTATTATATTCATAAATATATATAAGCAATAGAATTTAATTTACTTAATATAAATACTATAAAAATGATTTAAAGACTATATAATTATATAATATAGTAAGTATAATTCTATTATATACATGAAAGAATACTTACAAACTAAATGTCGCACAAAATAACCCTATTAGATCCATCTTTCCTTAATTATTTATTCAGTATGTTATAATTTTATTTGTATAATATTTTCAAATTTATGTCTATGTACTTTTCTATACCAAAAACTACGTAAAAAGGGTGCTTTACCAACAATTAAAGAAAACTAGCACACTATAATTCTCATTGTGTCTCGATAAAGAAAGCTTTGTGTTGTTTTACCCAGGCAGAATCGTTAAGAATAATATTTCCTGGATCAAGCTTTGAATATGGACAGCTTTGTTATGACAGATTTTTATACAAAACTATGCATAAATGAAACAATAGAAACATAACTTTATTAACATAATCATTGGCTCAGCATTTTTTTTTGGCAGTGAAAAAGAAGAATATACAGATAATTAGGTTTATAAAGCTGAGGGCTTACTATAATAAAATTCATGCAGTTAAAGATCTTACTCTTATTTTAATGAAGTCTCTTGCATGATTTGTTTTTGTACAATTCAAAATAGGATTGCATGATCAGTAAGACCTATACCTGCACTTAAATTACATTTTTTAATTTTGCAGCTTTTATCGCTGATACTATTAGCAGATCCATACCCAGTTTTGCCTAGCAGAGCTCCATACCCAGTCACATCTAGGGTAACGATGGCCATGGAAGTAGTGGGCACGTGGGCGGTGGTGACCCGTTCTTACTACAGCTGTGCGCCCTGGTCTTACTACAGCTGTGTGACCTGTTCTTACATTCCTCCCTCCATGACCCATTCTTACATTCTTCCCTGCGTGACCTTTTCTTAACTGCTTCGCTGCACTTACTGCTGCAGCTGCCACTGATACCACAAAAATGGCTATCAACAAAATAGCCAGTACCTTTTTCATTCTACTTGATGATTGTTTCAACATTCATTTCACTCCTTTTCTATTTATTTTGATACTATTTTAATCCAGTTAGGACTTCTGTTCAAAATAGATAATTTCACTTGATGGAGATTGTATTAAGAGACATTGCAGACTATTCCACTTATTTACTCTTGAGTACTGAAGAAATTTACTGGTTGAAGCTTCAAATCATGTTCACTATCATTGTCTGGGTAGTTTTTCCACTTCTGCTTTAGCTATATATAGCTACAATTTGTCAATTAAGCCATTAAATCGTTAGATCCATCCCAATAATTTGCCTTGTTTATATGTCCACTATCAGTATCTACGGTCATTCCTTTCAAATCGTTAGATCCATCCCAATAATTTGCCTCATTTATATGTCCACTATCAGTATCTATTCCCATTCCTTTCGCGGCTTTTATCTTTCCAGTTTTTTTGTTAATAGCCATTACTTTCGCAGCTTTCATATCTCCATTTTCATTCTCTATAGTCGCTCCTTTTGCAGCTTTTATCTCTCCAGTTTCTTTATCAATGGCTACTCCTTTCGCAGCTCTAATCTCTCCAGTTTCGTTCTCTATAGCCGCTCCTTTTACAGCTTTAATCCGTCCATTGTCGGTATCGATGGCAATACCTTTTGCGGCTTTAATCACAACTGGTTCTGCGCTTACTGTTGCAGCTGTCATTGATACTATAAAAAAGACGACAAGCAAACTAATCAGTACCCTTTTCATTCTATCCGATGATTGTTTCAACATTTATTTCGCTCCTTTATGGCTAAATGTAACAACTATACTGAAATTTGTTTTCGGTAACTATTCAAGCTACAAAAATTGGTTGTTGATATATGGTCTAGTACATCAACAAATTTTGATGAATCGCTATATTTAATGAGTTTGTTAGTTATTTTAAATTAATTATAAATAAAATAGTTTCAAAATAAAAATTATTTACCCAGAAGATATTTTAACATTGAACAACATTTAGATATTAATAATGTGTTATAATATTTTCTGAAACATTACGAAGACAGAATCTATCATTAATAAAATAAATTTCGAGCAATTGAGAGCGAAATTCAAGTATATGCAATCTCTTGATCATCATTGAGATCCACACAGTTAAGAGCATAAGATGCTGTCTTTTCAAGTAAACTGCATACTTTAAAATTTTTTTAAAGCTCATGAATAAAATATGGAGTTTCTAGTGGGCTGATTCCATTTTTTTTTCCCTAATTTTTCTCTTGATTTTCTCCCATTCTAGCGCAGAGTCCAGCTTCACAGTCTTTTATCAAATCAATTATCCTACACAAAGCATCTTCTTTATTTCCGTAAGCTGCCGAGCCACATAAAGGTCTAGCCTCTCTAATTTCTATGAATTGTATTTCACCGTAATCAACTTCAAATATCAAAAAACGAGATGCATTTCTAAAATGCTGATTGATAACCTTGCCATTACTTGAAACGACCGCAACTGTCATTATTTCATAATCCTTTTTAATCTAACTGTAACACAGGTTCAAAATCTTTTGATAAAAATGAGTTCACACTTCCGCAATTGAACTAGAAATCATTAGTATAAAATCTCTAATTGTCTTGTCTAAACTTAAACTATGACGCTTTCTATGCTTGATTTCGCTTATCACTTGCGTGAGTTTAATGTTTTATCAGGCTTAAAGAACAAAACCATATTTTCTAAGTATCTCTTGTTCGTCTTTCTCGGTCACAAAATCAATGAATTTCTGAGCTTTTTCTTTGTGCTTAGAAGAAGAAACTACAGCTATTGGATAGTCAATTGGGATATTAACAGGCACATTGGTGACTATTTTGATAGTTTTGGGTTGTGCAGTCTTTGCATCGGTTATATATACAAAACCTGCATCTACATCTCCTCTTTCCACGTATACAAGTACTTGCTTGACATCTTCAGCAAGTACCACTTTATTTTTCAGCTGTCCCCACAAACCAGCATCAGTAAGTGCAAGTAGCGAATATTCACCTACCGGGACTATATCAGGGTTTCCAATGCTTATTTTTCTGAATTTTAGGGTTTACTAAATCTTTTATGCTGGCTATGTTAAGAGTAGTGTTTTCATGAACAATAAGCACAAGTGAATTGTGAGCAAAATCTTTTCGTGAATTGTTCATGATAAGTGATTTGTTGGCAAGTATGTTCATTTGATGCTCGTCTGCTGAAGCAAAAACATCTACAGGGGCTCCCCCTTCTACTTGCATACGTAGATTACCTGAACTTCCAAAGTTGAAGTTTACATTTGTTCCAGGATTTTCCTTTTCAAACTTGGAAGCGATATTCTTGAAAGTTTCAGTAAGGATTGCAGCTGCAGAAACTGTTATAACTTCAGGCATTGTTGTACTTGAATCGCTGTATTATTTGGAGTTCCACCTCTATTACCAATGCATCCTGTTGCAAAGAATAAACTCAACATAACTAATAGAATTACCAGTTATTTTCTCATTATTTTACCACGTGTAATATTAATTGCTTGTATAGCCGGTAATATACTGGATATCTAATTATATTTAATATTTTTCATCTAAAATGCCGATTCTATTAGAGATTCTATTATGAAACACATAGGTAAAATTTATAAATTCTTTTGATATCCATTTTTCTTTGTCACAAAAAATTGAATTGGTTTTATAGCAAAATCGATGTATAAATATTGTATTGATTCCTATTTTATCAAATGAGAAAATGGATTTATAAAGCACCAAAATTTTCGACTCTTATTTATTCCATAATCCTTAGGTCCCTATTCCATGTCTAAACTCCTCTAGGTCAGAATATCCATCAGGGTATTTGGTGACATAAGCTTTCGTTTTAATGGATTTACCGAAGTCCAAAAAGATAGTGAAGGCCCCTGTAATTAACTTTTGAGCTTCAAAATAACCTCTTCTATCTCTTCTTAGCCGCACTCGATAAGAATTGTGTCACGTATAAGAGCAATGATTTTGATATCGTTCTCGGCAATAGAATAAAGGCAACTTTGAGAATTTCTGCACATGTTGCTTGACAAAGAAAGTTTCGGATCTTTCTTCCTTCTCTCCCCACCCAAAACGCTCAGTTGCCAACCAAAACAGGTCGTATTCTTTTAGATAACAGAGGCGCAAGAGTCGTGTCCAAAAAGTTTTCACACCAGTTTAAATATCCATTATAAACCCGTCTATGGTGCCTTAGCAGCGCTTTAGCATAGAGTGTGTTCATCTGTGCGCAATGCCAGACTATCTAGCCCATAACGTATCGAATCCCAATACATAAGTTTTAAAAGGATCTCCAGCAGTTTAATGAGTTAATTTCTTAGCTTCAAGTGGCACTGCCCAGCCTGTTTTGCAAATGCTAGATCAGGATCTTTTGTGAAATATGCAGCTTTCATTCCTTGATCATCCGACAAAGCAGCTGCTATAATAAACTCTTGTTGAGAATAATTACTGTAAGCCATCACTTTACCTTTTTCAGGGTTGATAAGGCTTCTAAGCCATGCTGCTGGCACAAGACAAACTGAGAAGTACTTGGAGCATTCTTTCCAGTTTTTGCCTTAAAGGATATAGAGTGAACATCTATTATGCCCATCAGATCCAATTCAATTCTGACAGTCTCGATCGACCTAAAATATATCGAAGATCTCTCAACCCTTGGAGTTGTGGGTATCAAATAACTATTTCTTTGAAAATACGATCTTTCTGTTCTAAATTTTCCTACTTTAGTCCTAGGCCAAAAAGTTCCATTTATACTCAAATATTGTTCAAACTTAAAAATCTTGAATGTAGTACCCTCATAAACTCCATGATCTTTACCTATATCTCAAATGAGTCTATTCAAATTATTATCCAGTTTAATTTCAATCTATCTAGAATTTTCATATCAATTGGGACCCCGTGATGTTCCATGGAGGCTATGGTTCCATGTACTGACCGAAGAATACTGCTATCGGAATATCGATGAATGGGAGCATTTTTCTGAATAGCTCTATGATCTCTTGAACGTCGCTTGCACATATGTGAGAATGCTTTCTTTCTCATCCGTTGTGTATAGTGGATCCTGTATAATTCTAACACAGTCTGCCTCTTTCCCCGATTTAGAGTCGTATTCACTCCAAACCTTTGGAAGGCTCTAATAACCCATTAGAGATGTCTGGTAGACCATTGTAAGCAATTTAAACTCCGCAAATAGCCACTATTATGGGTAAAGACCAATTTAAATCCCAATAAAAGCCCTCAAAACTTGTAAGTTCTAAGAACAGCTGTTGAATGTGTCAGATTTTACCGTAACAAAAAGATTCATGTTATTAAATACGCTTAAAATCTAGAAATGTGGCAAAATCAAGATAAAAAAGATTTTTTTTCGGGTAATGTCTCTTAGCTTTCTGTTTATTCATAGTTGTTTTTCGATTTTTCGACGACGAGATATTTCATTCAATTATCTTTAAATTTTTTTATCATATTCTATTTTCAAAAAGGTTATATCGGATATAATCCTAACTATGCTAAACTCGTGAATGTTACAAATTCAAATAATTGTGTTAAGCCAAACTAAAATTGAGGTTTCAAAAATGACAGAAAAACTCGGAATTCTGGCTATAGGCCATGGGAGCAAACTGCCTTACAATAAAGAAGTAGTCACTCAAATAGCAAATCACATCGCTCAAAAACACTCTAATGTCATCGTCAGAGCCGGTTTCATGGAAAACAGTGAACCAACACTAGCAAAAGCAATCGAAGGCTTTTCAGGAACGGGGGTGACAAAAGTAGCAGCAGTACCAGTTTTCTTGGCTTCGGGAGTTCATATTACGAAGGACATTCCTGAAATCCTAAAATTGGACCAAAAAGGCTGTGGAAACCTGACAATTGATGGAAAGCCAGTCCCTGTGTGCTATGCAAGGCCTCTTGGAGCTGACGAACTAATTGCTGATCTTGTTTTCAAGAGAGCTCAGGAAGTCCTGTAAGCTCATCGTCAAGGTCCGGTTTTAGTCATGGACCTCTACCCAAAGAAACTCGCCGTGCTAGACCTGATCCACGGTGGCATTCCCATAGCAAAAAAACTTGCAACCCTTGGATGTGAAGTGACGGGAGTAGATGTCTATGGGACAGTTGATCCAGAACTGCTGATCGAGCTTAAGGAAAAAAATGGCATATACTGCTCAAAAAATTCTCTTTCTACTCTTGGATTCGATCTCCTAGTAGCACCAGTACACCTGGATTCTGCCTATCCAATGCTTACAGAAGCCAGAGCAGAAGCAAAAAGAATCTTATCGCATCATGAAATCGTTGGAAAAATACTCAAAAATGACTCAAGACTCTCCGGTATAAAAACAATCGAGATTACTGGTGTCAAAGCAAAAACAAGTACTGCATCTCTCCTTGCTGATATGCTTTCCAGAAAGTTTGACGTAGCACTGCATACCTCCAGAGGACTTGAAACCTGGAAAGGGGGTATTTCGTCTCTTATTTGCAAGGGCTTGAGCATAACACCTGGAAATATTCTCGTTGTAGTTGATAAAGTTTTTGAGATAGGATTTAGGCCCGATTTTTTCATATTCGAAATCTCGATCGGAGGTACTGGAAATGCAGATATTGGAATCCTGACAACCCTTTCTCCAGACTATTTAATTGGCAACGATACTGCCCTTGCAAGCGAGGCAAAGCTCCAGCTTGTAAGCGGCGCAAAACCCGGAAGTACTCTTATACTCAACGCTGGAGCCAAAAAAGTCATTGAAGTCGCAAAAAAGGGTAAAGCAAATGTTTTAACATTCAAAGACCCCTTTGATGTGGGGACTCTCGAAAAGACAGTTAAAGTCGCTGACTTTTTGCTAGAAACAAGAAAATATACTGAATTACAACCAATTTCTTCAGATTTGTCTGCTTCAACAGTACAATCAAAATTACAGGAATTATCAGTAGCTTCGACATCATCAGGCTGCGTAATTAATTTTATTCGCGGAGAGGATGAAATTTTCTCAGCTTCCTTGCTTGCTGGATACAATATTTCGGCTTACCTGACGGCTTTCATAGCAGCATCTTCAGCGGCCCTTGAGCTTGGAGTCGAATGTGAAGCAATTGTTGCGGTTCTTGAGGGATTCAGGGGACTATTAGGCAGGATGCAAGAAATGGAGCTCAATAGTATAACCCTGATAGACAATTCCAATTCGGGCATGGATATCCTATCAGCTGAGAAAGCCTTTGAGTATGCCCTCCTGAAGAAAACGGACGAAAAAAAGAAGGGAGGCATCATCTTAATCCTTGGTGAAGAAGCCTCTCAGGTCTGCGAGGGACTACACCCTGTATCAGTACAAGAGCTAGTAAAAAAATTAGGCATGAAATATAAACAGATTATCCTGGTTGGAGAACGAATGAAAGCAATAGTCCCCAAAAATGCCATTTATGCAGCCAGTCTTCCTGAAGGACTCGCTAAAGCTTCAGAACTTGCAAATAAAGAGGATATAATACTTTCTTCGGTAAAATGTTTCCGTTAGAGATCTATTTTATGAAATTTTCTTTGTAAATTCTTGTAAAGTATTAAAACGTCCAGAATAAAAGAGCTGAAGATGGGTTTATCTCATGTCGAATATTTTTTCCGAGATTTATATGATACAATTTTATACAGCCTCTTCCAATCTGTATCCTTCTATCGCTTGATTTAATTCAAGTTGATTGGTATTTCTCTTGATTAAATCTCAATTAACTTATCTCCCAGATCTTTCTTCCCTTATGATCTGTTGTCCGAATTTAGAAGGACACGGTAGCTTCCATGTAGAAATCAGAATCAACCCCATACGCATCATAAGCTTATTTGTAATTACGAGAACACGTAATTAGAAAAGTTATCATTAAGATAATTTATTTTTAAGAGGATTTATCGCTAAGAGGATTTTTAATGACTAGAAAAGAGATTTTGATAATTCATCCCCGCCCGAGTTCCATTGTTGCGGCTCTTTACACACTCAGAGACTTAAATGTCGATGTCGCTATAATGCATGGGCCTCCAGGATGTTCTTTTAAACATGCGAGGCTGCTTGAAGAAGATGGGATACATGTAGTCAGTACGGGTCTTGAAGAGAACAATTTTGTTTTTGGAGGACACGCTCGGCTAGTAAAACTGATAAAAAAGTCCATTGAACTCTTCAATCCAAAGGTAATCGGAGTTATCGGAACTTGTGCCAGCATGATCATTGGAGAAGAAATGCACGAAGCAGTCTTAGAGGCGAACACTGACATCCCAGTAATTGAAGTTGAGGTGCACGCAGGTTACCCTGACAACACTAAAGGGGTACTCTATGCCCTGGAATCTGCACTCAATGCCGGGATTATAGATCATAAAGAGTTCGAGCGCCAGGGGTACCTCCTCGAAAAAGCCACGGAGGTTGAAAAGAGATTTGGAGCTGCAAGCAAGGAATATCTTGCTCCCTCCAGGGGAGATATCAAATATAAAGTTGCTAAGCGAGTAATTCAACTTCTTAAGGAAGGTAAAAAGGGCCTGATCATCATGAATGCTAAGAAGGAAACTGGCTACATGTTTGCAGACATCATTCTCGCAGTCAACGAAGTTGCAACAGCTCTCGGGATACATAAAAATCTCATAAACATGGCAAATATAGATACCATACTCGGGCTTCCGCGAGTCAGGCAACATGCAGAATACATAACGCGAGATCTTAAAGCCCAAGGAGTCGAGGTGCATGAAATCATTGGAGGAATGGACGAATATCCTGTAGCAGGGGAAAAGGTAAGTGAATTGGTAAAGGACAAATATGTTGATTACGATTTTGCGGTAATTACAGGCGTTCCACATGCAATCCCGATGGAGAACATACGACATATGGAGTTAATTTCAATTACCAACGGTCCAAGGCAGGTTTTACCCTTGAAAGAGATGGGACACAAACATGTTCTTGTGGAAATTGACCTTCACCCGAAAACTCTGGGAGTCAGCAAAATAGTGGAATCCGAGTTTGGAGCCACTTTAAGGGAAATTGCAAAGGAGGCCTGAGATAAAAGGATCAGAATGAATCCAGGAGGAAGTTCTTTGAAAAATCAAAAAATCATAGCAATCTATGGGAAAGGTGGCATAGGCAAGTCGAGTACGGCTTCAAATGTTGCAGCTGCCTGTGCAGAAGCAGGGAACAAAGTCATGATCATAGGCTGTGACCCTAAAAGCGATTCCTCCATCACCCTGCTTAGAGGTATAAGAATTCCAACCATTCTTGATCTTCTGCGTGAAGGTATAGATGTAAAGGAAAATAATGTGGTTTTTGACGGTTATGCAGGAGTCAAGTGCGTGGAAACAGGTGGTCCGGAGCCGGGGATAGGCTGTGCAGGACGCGGGATTATTGTTGCTATCCAAAAACTGAAAAGCATATCAGGGGACCTCTTAAAAGAGCAGGACCTCATCATTTATGATGTTCCTGGAGATATCGTCTGTGGCGGTTTTGTGGCCCCTGTCAGGAAAGGCTTTGTAAATGAGACTTATATAATGACTTCAGGGGAATATATGCCCCTTTATGCAGCAAATAATATCTGCAAGGGTCTTTCCAAAATAGGAATGCCTCTTAGCGGGATAATATGCAATTCAAGGAATGCAAGCAGGGAAGAAGAAATCGTAGCGAAGTTTGCTGAGGAGATTCGCAGCCAACTAATGGCTTTTATTCCAAAAAGTAGTGTAGTTCAGGACTGTGAAAGGGAAGGCTATTCGGTTATGGAAAAGGCGCATGATTCAGACATTGCCGAAATCTACCGTAAACTCGGAAAAGCAATTCTCGAAAACGAAAAAAAAGATGCCGCAGAATCCCTGAGCGACAATATATTGAGAGAATTGACTAAATAAGCTGCAGTAACAAGTAGACGGTGAAATTATTTAAGTCACAATAGCTTCCATGGAAAAGAATTCTCAGGCTAAAAATAAGCTCAAGGGTGTAGAAAAACATGGTTCATGGTAAACAATCCAAAACAGGGACTGGGAGCATCCCCAGGATCCTTATTTCTGCAGATCGTTCCTCCTCAGGTAAGACCACTATTTCAATAGGTCTGATGGCTTCCCTTGTTTCAAGAGGATACAAGGTACAGCCCTTCAAGGTTGCTCTGGACTACATCGACTCTAGCTATCATACCGAAATAACTGGTAGGTTTTGCCGGAATCTTGACGGTTATCTTATGAATAAGGATGAAATTCTGGACATCTATACCCATGCATGTGAAGCCGAAGGTAAGACTGATATTGCAATCATAGAAGGGGTTCGTGGGCTTTATGAAGGTTTCGAAAGCTTAAGCGACCTTGGAAGCACTGCACAGATCGCAAAGATACTAAATTGTCCAGTAATCCTAGTAATCAATGCACAGGGCATTACGCGTTCGAGTGCTGCTCTGGTCAACGGATACAAAAACTTCGACTTAGACGTGAAAATTGCAGGAGTTATTCTCAACAACATCGGAAGCCGCCGTCATGCTGAAAAGGCAAAAGAAGCGATCGAGTACTACACCGATATTTCTGTATTAGGTGTCCTCCCCAGAGATCCAGCAATGCAAATTTCCATGCGCCATCTAGGGCTTATGCCGGCTCTTGAAGGCAGAAGAAGGCTAGGAGATGGAGTTTTTGAAGCCCGACTCATGGGCATTGAGGAGATTATTAGCGAGGGAATAGATGTTGACCGCATCCTGAAAATTGCAAGCAGCGCAAAACCTTTGAAAATTTCAAAAAACACCATTTTTGCCTCTACTTTCATTGAAAGAAAATGTAAACCGAAAATAGGTGTTGCAATGGATGAAGCTTTCAATTTCTACTATCGCGATAACATAGACCTTCTGAAGCTTGCAGGAGCAGAAATTGTTTATTTCAGCCCTGTTAAAGATCCTGCGCTCCCTGAAGTTGATGGGCTCTATATCGGGGGCGGCTATCCTGAGCTATTTGCAGCAGAACTTGAAGCTAATGAATCCATGCGATGGGATATCAAAAAAGCTTCTTCTGAAGGCATGCCAATATATGCCGAGTGCGGAGGGCTGATGTACCTTACGAAAAAAATTAGCACAGGCATCCCTGGAATTGGCACTTACCACGATGCATCAGTTCCAGAGTCCACGTACTCGATGGTTGGTGCACTACCGGGACATACAATCATGGGACAGACAAGGGTCGTCAGCTACAATATCGGGACTCTTGAGAGGGACTGTCTTATTGGTAAAAAGGGTAATAGCTTTAAAGGACACGAGTTCCATCACTCCGAAATAATGGAAATTCCTGATACTGCAGAATTTGCAATAACACTTTCCAGAGGGACAGGGATAAAAAACGATAGAGATGGGCTCATTTCCCAAAATACTCTTGGATCTTACGCTCATCTGCATGGAGTTGCATACAGGGAGCTTGTGAGCACAATTGTAGAGGCTGCTAAAAAGTTCAAGGAGCGCAAAGTTTTTTCATAAACCTGGTCTATGCAAGCATTAAGGATTGCTTGTGAGCAACAAGCTCATGTAAAAATGAATGGAAGAGTTATAAAACCCCAATAAAGTACAGGTCTTGGGTCTATAAAGGTAAGAAAAAATATTAGACCAATCCAGGTTATGAAACAAGTCAGTTGGGATCAACCAGATTAATAATAAGCAAGGTTATTGAAAATAACCTGTTTTTGTTTTATTTTATTTTCAGGTGAACTTCTTGAGAACACAACTTATAGGAGACAGAGTCCTTGCAGGAAAAGAAGCGTTAGATGAATTTTATAAAACTAATTATTTTGGGCATCCTAAAGACGATATACTCGAACTCTCGCTTTTAGAAGCCGCTTTTCTATTGTCCAGAGGAAAGCTTGAGATTGAACTTGAAGGCAAAATAATCGATTTCAAAGATTTTTTTGAACAAGCTTCTTTGAAGCAGCAGAATTTTGAGCTGAAGTACATAGTTTATAGGGATTTAAAGGATAGGGGGTATTATGCCCAGCCATCGGCTGTGGATTTTAGAGTATATCAAAGGGGCAGCCACCCCGGTAAAAGTGCAGCAAAAATTTTTGTGCGTGTCCAATCGGAGAGACAACCCCTGCCTGTAAAAATTCTTCAAGAATCTGTTGCAGCGTCAGAAAATGTGCACAAACAATTTATTCTTGCTGTGGTTGATGAAGAAGGAGACATAACTTTCTACGAAGTTAAAACCGAAGTCCCTAAAGGAGAAATGACTCTGCAACTTTCTACAATCAAAACAGATACGACTTTCCTGGAAGACAGGGTAATATCCTGGGACTCTAAGACCTCCGAAACTCTCCATCAAGGAGGTTTTTACGGGAAAATGCTTGACTCTGAAAGGCTGCAACTCTCCCTGGTTGAGTCCCTTTACCTTTTATCCAAAGGGATAATCACGGTTAGAAACAGGGAAGGTAAGGTGTTTTCGTTTGATAAATTTGTAGAAAAAGCTTCTGAAATTGAAAGTTCTTTTTTTAGGAAATTTAGAACGTATAAGAACCTCCGGGATTCTGGGCATGTTGTCAAAACCGGCTTTAAGTTTGGCACGCATTTCAGAGTCTACCGAAAAATCGAGTCAATAGAATGTATTCCGCATTCAGAATATCTCGTAAATACCATTCCTACTGATTTCGATTTCAGACTTCCAGTTATGTCAGGAGCAGTACGGCTTGCAAACAGCGTGCATAAGACACTCCTTTTTGCAGTAGAAAAAGGAGATGAGATAAAGTATCTGAATATCTGTAGAATTAAAATGTGATACATTAAAAGTGTTTTTTCGCGTTTTCCTTACCCTCTACCTATTATTCATAAAAATAAAATCTTCAGCCCGAGAGTGAAATAAATGTGGGATATCATCGCAGTGGACATTTCTGGTAGACACAGGATTAAAAGAAATTATTATATGGTCTGTGCTGCAGCTGCCCTTAAGGTCTCAGCTAGTCATATAGAAAAAGTCAAACAAATCAAAATTCAGTCCCTCTGGATCAAAAGGGATCCTACTTTATTAGATATCGTACAGCTTATTGAAGATACAGCTGACCAGCTTTCCTTCGAAGGCACGATTGTGGCAGAAAGGGGTGATATATACAATAAACCCCTATGGGTTCCAGAAGTGATGTTTTCCAGAGCTTTCAAATACCAGGAATCCATTGCGGAGAGAAGGGCGATTGAACTTGTGCACCATATATCTTTGAGCGTCCGTAATTTACTTATCAATAAACTTGAAATAGAGATATGACAATTTCAGACAAAAATAAAATAAGAAACGAGAACAAAGTAATTCTCGTTAAAAGAGCGAGCCCAAATTCAGATCCTGAAAATGAATCGATTCTCTTCCAGGAACTTCAGGAACTAGCAAGAGCTGCGGGCTATCTTCCAGTTGGTAAACTTACTCAGACAAGGTTTCAGGATTCAAGTTATCAACTTGGAAAAGGGAAAATAGAGGAACTTGCCGAATTAGTGAGAAGCTCAGACACAAAAAAAGTGATTTTCTACAACAGACTTTCTACAAAGCAACTATTCAACATTTCGAAAATTTGTCAATGCCATGTTATAGATAAATTCCAGCTTATTTTTGAAATATTTGCGAAAAGAGCAATCACCCATCGCTCCAAACTCCAGGTGGAACTTGCATGGCTAAAGTATGACGCTTCGAGAGCTAGAGTGGTTGTTTCCTTACTGAAAAAAGATGAAAGGCCAGGATTCATGGGGCTTGGAGATTATGAGAACTCTTATGAACAGGATCTGAAGAAAAGAATCTCAAGAATCGAAAGTGAGCTCGAATCGGCAGAAAAGGACGATGAAGCTCTGCGGACTTTCAGGCATAGGAAAGGATTTTCCGTAATTTCCCTTGCAGGGTACACAAATGCAGGAAAAAGTACTCTTTTCAATGCTATTGCAAATGAAAGTGTTGAAGTAAAGGATATGCTCTTTACAACACTAGTGCCTATGACCCGCGCCCTGGATCTTGGTGGAAGAAAAGCCCTTCTGACAGATACCGTAGGGTTTATCAAGGATCTTCCTCATTGGCTGGTAGATGCTTTCAAATCCACATTAAACGAAATTTATCTATCAGATCTTATTCTCCTTGTCGTAGATGTGAGCGAAAAGCCTGCGATAATCCTTCAAAAACTCTCGACATCCCATGATACTCTCTGGGATCAGATCCAGGGTGTCCCTGTCATCACAGTGCTTAACAAAACCGATCTACTTGAAAAATACGAGCTTGATAATATTATGGAACAGATAGAGTATATGGCCCCAAATCCAGTATTTGTCGCAGCAAAAGAAGAAACAGGTATCAATGCACTAAAAGCTGAAATCATAAGACATTTGCCATCCTGGTCTTTCTGCTCGCTCACTCTACCAAATTCAGAGGAAGGAATGTCAATTTTGTCATGGTTGTACGAAGAAGGAATAGTACATAAAATTGAGTATGGAAAATGGATTACTGTGGATTACGAAGCCAGGATAGAAATAATCAACAAGGCCCAAGCTTTGATAAATGTTGAAGAGAACTGAAGATTTATGGAGGATTTCCTGGATCTTCTAAATGGTAGCTTTGTGGTCCATCCTTTCTTATAGGAATGATTAACAAAGAAGAAGCAGAAATTACATACATAATCAGGGTTGAAGTTAAAGCTTATATATTTTGGGCCGAAGACCCAGTAATTTTACACTTTGTACCGTAATATGCTCATTATACAATGATATATCCTTTATGCGTCCTCCTGAAGACATTCTATCCAATAAACTTACACGAATGCAGAGTTCAAGATATTGGATTGATAGAGCATTTCAGGACGGAAAAGTAAGCTTTGAGGGCACAATAAAAGATTAGGATGCTAAGAATCATTGTAGCATCACGTAGCAGTGTTAATTTTTAAGGTGCTCATTCTGTTGCCTTACTAAAAATTTTGACTCAGATACCGTTCAAGAATAAGAAAAGGAATCTTCAGATTGAAATATCCAAAATAGTTTTCTGCTGGAAAAACTAGATTTTTACTTTTCGTATTGGTATGTAAGTGATTTTTATAAGAAAAATTCATGAAATTTAAAATGATAGAATTAATGAGTTTGACAAAAATGGAAAAAGTAAAAATGATAGAATAAAAGTTCAACTAATCTAAACTTTAGAAAAGTGAACTGAGAAACTGCAAAAATAAATTAATTTGAAAATGCAAACCAGGAAGTTTTGTAGAATATTTAAAATGTATAAGCCGGATGAAATGGAAACGATTTCGATAAACTGCTGATTCTTACGAGTAATTTCGATACAATTTACAATCACATGACAAAATTAATGAGTGCGTCGGAATTATCGATCTAATCTGTTGAACTTTATTCTTCTGTTCTATCTATGTGCATTATTCTAGTTGATCAAAAAATATTCAATAAGATGTTTCCAGGTTTCATTGAATAGTTAAACGGCCTATATGGTAAAACGAAAGTGAGGATTAATGCTTTAAGGGAAAGTTCCATATATTCAAGAGAAAATATGGGCACAAACATAAGCGATCTGCTTCAGAAAAGAAAAATTGAGCTTTCGAGCCTTTCAAACCAAGTGCTTGCCATCGATGCATCTAACATGTTGCACCAATTCTTAAGCAATATTCGCCAACGAGACGGTAGTCCGCTGGTTGACGCTGGAGGGAGAATAACCTCTCATATTTCAGGCCTGTTCTATCGAACAGTAAACTTTGTTGAAGCTGGTATCAAACCTATCTTCGTCTTTGACGGGAAACCTCCTGAATTGAAATCTGAAACTCTGAACCGGAGAAAAGAATTAAGGGAATCTGCAAGGGAAAAATGGGAGATTGCAAAAGCTGAGGGGGATCTTGAAACGGCTTATAAGTATGCTCAGGCTTCCTCGAGAATGACACCTGAGATCGTTGAAGATTCAAAATACCTTCTTAACATTATGGGAATCCCCTTTGTTCAAGCTCCCTGTGAGGGGGAAGCGCAAGCAGCACATATGATTCTCACAAAGGATGCGAACTGCATTGCTTCTCAAGACTATGATTCCTTACTTTTTGGAGCCCAAATGATTATCCGGAACCTTGCTGTTACTGGAAAGCGTAAACTTCCCGGAAAGGATGCTTATGTTAATGTTGAACCTGAAATAATTGAATTGGAAGAAACCCTTTTCACTCTCGGAATCAACAGAGAACAGCTTATAGATATCGCGATCTGTGTGGGCACAGATTATAATAAAGGCCTGAAAAAAGTAGGCCCGAAAACAGCCCTTAGGCTTATCAAAAAATATGGTTGTATTCATGCTGTGCTCCGTGAGAGAGGGGAAGAGATTGAAGATTTAGATAGAGTAAGGGAACTTTTTATCCACCCTGAAATAACTGAGGATTATAAGATCAAATGGAGAAAACCTGACTCTGAAAAACTTATCGAATTTCTATGTGACAATCACGGCTTTTCGGTTGAAAGAATTGAAAAAGCTGTAGAGCGTCTTAAAACAGGTTCAACAACGAATCAGAAAACTTTAGAACAATGGTTTTAACGGAATCGACTGTTCAACAGAAAGTTATTTGGATATCATATCCGTTCTGAACACAAATTTTTATTAAATACACGTGATTATTCAACCTGGGAAAACAACATCAATAGCTATGTTAAGGGGAGTTTAAGGAAGAACTTTAAGCCAAATCAGGAAATTAGTCATTCAATAAACCAGCTAAGGTAAGCATTTAACAGATTGTGAATTAATAATTATAGCCGAACAAACAGTGTCTAGATATCTATATTAATAGGAAGTATATAGTAAATTCATAAATATATAACACCTAGTTGAAACAATATACTCATGTGTTCTTAAATATGGTTCTTGTAATTTTTCGTATATGCCAAGAGAGACTCTATAAGTGTATAAGTGGGAACGCGTCGCAGTTTTTCTCCGAAATTGGAGCTGTAACTATATTATTTAGAGCTGCCCATAAGCTTTGAAATCACTCTTTTTATCTACAGGAACGATCATTAATTCTATAATCCTATAAACTGCTCCGTGAGTTTAAAGAAAGATGCTATATTAAAAACAGAGTAAAAAAAGTAAAACAATTATATAGAATATATACATTATTAATTTAATGTAAAAGTTGAATACGGAGATAAATATGAAAAAAATTCATGATATAAAAACACATTTGAATATACAAACAAGAATCTTGATTTTTATTGGACTCATTGTTTTGTTTTTAGTTCTAACTACAGCAGCAGTCGCCGGTCAGTCAGGTCCAGCTTTGAAAATAACAGAGCTAGCATTTCCTACAAGGTATACTGCTATAGAACAAAATATCACATACTTCTACATGGTAACTAACCCAGGAAATGTAAGTCTCACAGGAAATATAAATATTACAGATAATGTAACTGGAACAACTACCCTAAGCACCGATGGTCTTGACGTAGGCAGCATCCTTACGGGAACAAGTATCCACACAATAACGCAGGCAGATATTGATGCTGGTTCCGTAACCAATTTAGCATCTGCAACAGGTTCATTCAACAATCAACCAGTAATTTCACCGAATGCTATTGCAACAGTTATCTATGAACATCCAACAAATAGCTCTGGGCCTACCAATGACGGCTATAGAGAACCTGTTGTACCTGTAACTAAGATGCATGGCAGTGAACCTTATGGATATAACAGTGAACCTTATGGATATGGCAGTGAACCTTATGGATATATCAGCGAACCTAATGGATATAGCGATGTATGGGGTAGTAAACCTTCTAGAACAGCAGAAGTACCAAATTCAAACTCTCAGATATCCAAGGCAAAGGTTTCTATGAGTGACCACAAGTATAAACACCACTCTAAACACCATAAAACAGAAAAAAATCATTCTAAACACCGCGAAGCAGAAAAAAATAACCAACTGTAAAGTAGATAAAAAATAGTTGGAGTTCTGTTGCCATTAAATAGAAGTCACGAATGCGATAACAAACTAGAATCTCAGCTTCCAGTTTTATGGATAATAGACGCATACTGGCGAAAACAAAAATGAGCAGAAGGATTTTAGATCCTTATTTGCTCAATCTTGTGACAATATGTTCCCGTTAAGACAATTACATTACAGTGGACCGCACTCATGTAGCGTCAGCGATTATAGAGCTCAATAACGCATTTTCTTGAGTCTTATATATATACTGCAGATTAAAGCATAAAGATCAAAAATATCTATTGCTGATATATATCTTCAAACTAATTTTAGATAGGCTGAATAGTTACAAATGTACAGGCAATTAGACATAGATTAGCAAAAATAGGCCTGATCTTTTCTAAAGAACGCATAAATATGCCTATACAAACAACTTTAAGAATCTGAGATTATTTCCATGGACAGGGATTCTATGGAACTTATTAGTCCCTTACATAACACAAAGCCACATGAATTTTTCAAATTTTTGCTTACTAACTCCAGGAAGTTCAGCCCTTTTCACAGATATGACCCATAATTTTAGGGATGCTAAAGACAGAATAAATATAGAAAGTTATAACATTTCAAATTTTCTATCGTCATAGAATCAGAAATTAGTTCAGCTTAAAACCCCTTCTTCGAAATCTTGATATGAGATTATCAGAATCTACACAAATATGCTTTTACATGAACTATTTGACATCGAGGAAGATATCTATTTTGTGGAGGGAAGTTATCTCACCCAGCGAACTATTGAGCGTACACTACATTATCTCAAAGTAGTGGGGAACGTTTCTGAAGGACAGCAGATACATCTCTTGAGGGCCAGGGAAGGGGAGCACACCCTGGGACTGCTGATCTTTAATCCAGCAGATGAAGACGTTCCTGCAAATTTTTGGTCTGTGTTTACTGGAGCCCTTGCAGTAGCTCCAATGAAAAAAGAGTTTGAATCTATTGCGGATTCCCTTCTGGTCTCCAATATTCCTGAAAAAGATGTCGAGATTTCTTCCGAAAGGTGGAGAAATGCCGTGAATGAGTACTACTCCCTTATGCTTGTAAATCGGAACCTTTGTTCGGTTTGTACTTTCAAGCCTGAATCCTATGAAAGTGTTTTTTCCGAAGAGCGTGTGATTAGAGTGGCAAAAGTCTTGGATTTGCTTCAGACAAAGGGTTTTTACTTTGGAGGAAGGCTCCTCGAAGTATGTTCTGGGAATGGAATGTCCACGCTCGCTCTCCACAGGCTTGGGCTAGACCCACTGGCAGTGGAAGTGAACAAATGTGCGGTTTGTCAGGGACTTGAACATGGAGTCTTAGACCCGCAAAAAGTTATCGTAATGGATGCGACATCGATTTCCAAGTATTTCGATCCAGAAACCTTTGACGCAGTGATGGGATTTATGCTTGGGCTTATCTATGAATTTAATAAAGAACTCTGGACAGGTATAATAAGGGAGTCAGTCTCAGTTGCAAATAAAGGAGCTCTCTTGCTTTTCACAGTCAGTAGCAAGCCTGAAATTGAGATTCTGACCGAAGCTCTGAAAATGGCAGGAATCAAAGGGGAAATTATTGACAATACGCATTCGGAGGGAATCTATGATCAATGGGTCTTTGTCGGAAGAAAGTAATGAACTTAATTTGCAAGTTATAAATACTCAATCCATACATACTGTATGCAGTGTTTCGTATATGGGAGATTCTGGAGTCAGTATGCTTTTCTTTAAAAGAATTTTATTCACTTTCATGTTACCCACTTGCACATCTTTGCATTCTTTAACGGTATTTATAAAAGCTTTTTTCTGGTCTCTATTGAGGGATTTCACCCTGGCAAGAGTAGCATGGGCTTTAAATTCTCTATTATCTTTTTCAAATTTAAAAGGTTTCAGTAGATTTTCAACATCTTCATGCAAAATTTTGAATTTTCCGGCTGCTTTCAACCAGAGAACTTTAGGGTTTGAAGGATTAGGAAAAACCCCCAATCCCCCAATTATCGCTTCGAAAGGTTCACAAGTAATGGAATCAAGCGCTGAAGAAATTATTGAAATCCTTGATTCATCCACATCCCCCAAGAACTTCAAAGTGATGTGAACGATTTCAGGCTCAACAAACTTAAGATTAAAGCAAGAGAATCGGTCCTGGAGTTCCCTGATCTTTTCCCTAAAACTAGGATCTAGTTCAACTGCTATGAATGTTCTCATCAAAATTTTCACCAATTTAAATAATAAAATCATCAGAAAAATCTTCCTATAAGGTACTTTTTGAACTACCTCTCCTCATCGGGTTGATACCTTCCGAAGGAGGAGCTTACACGCCTCAGGGTTCAAAATAATGAGGCAAAAAAGATAAATGTCTCAAGAAAATAGATCCCAAAAAAATACCCGTTTAAACCTTGATCAAAAAGCCATTAATATTTTTTTTCAAGATGAGTAATTGCTATATTTTTATCAACTCACCAAATAGCCTCTTTAGTTTTTGCTTCATACTACCTGACATCTGTTTCAGGATGATAGGTAGTGGTGTAATTTTTCCTGCAGGTGCTACTGCTCCTTCCTTTATTGCCCTGAGCACAGCTTCTGTGGTATTTTCGGAGGCTTCGATTTCGGTATATGCCTGACCCACCATTTCTGGAACATGGGAGTCGCTCCCTCCGACACCTGGGATTCCAAGCCTTCTTGCCTCTTTTTTGGCTTTAAGGTTGGCATTATTAAAAACGCAGCGGGAATTTAATACTTCAACCGCGTCAATATCAAGTCCTTCAAAACTTCCTATCCCATGAGAACTTTGCTTGAAAGGATGGGGTATAATAACCGTGCCTCCAAGTCTCCTGGCCATCTCTATCGTTTCTTCCGGGCTTAAAAAAGATTCTATATTTTTCCTGATTCCTAATACCAAAATATGTCCTTTTGAAGACGTCACCTCTACTCCGGGAATTACTGTGATGTCAAGACCAAGTTCTAAGGCTCTTTTTTCACAGGCAAGCCCTCCTTCCACGGTATCATGGTCACATATAGCAAAACCGTCAAGGTCCCTTTTAAGGACGACTTCAAGGATATCATCATGACTCGAGTTGCTATCTTTTGAATGATCGGAATGCACGTGAAGATCGAATTTCATGTTGATATAAAGATGGGAATTGAATTTATATAAAGAAGTCTAAGAAAGCTGTAGTTAGATTGTAGTAGCTCTAAATGACTTCTAGTATTCGGTTACAATTCTGAGGCTCAATATCTCAAAAGAAAATGGTTTCATTTTTTGTAATCTCCTTTAGAGAATTCGATATTTGAAGTTTTAAAGTAAAAATTAGGTATAGTTCCAACTAAAACTATTTTGTATTTTTTTGCTAATACTTTTGAGCCTAGATAGCCATTAACCGAAAGTTAAGTCTCTTATTTTTTTTTCATTAATTTTGTTAAATGATTCAGAGTAATTTTGCAGGAATATCGTACCAGCCTCAATTATGTCTTTGACTGCATATTTGATAAAGGACAGTTCTATCATTTTTTTCAAGCTTCGTCTTGAATTGGTAAAACGATATAGAGGTGAAAGTCTAAGGAAAGGGTCAAGTTCCATTTATCCTTTGGAAATGTGACATCTTAAGCAATAAGACATTATGTCCAGAAATTAGGTAGGAAGCTGTAAGCGCAGTTTTAATCATGTAGATTAAAAATGTGGCCAAACAAAAATAAGGGATTTTTGAGTATGATAAACAGAGAGAGGAACAGTAGAATACTTACTTTCGGAGACGGATTACCGCAAGAATTTGGCTTAAAAAAATGAGAATGTTATTGCTTTACAAGATTAATATATAAAAATCTAATAGTGAGCTTGAGTTGTTGTAAAAATATCAACAAAAAGACTACATACATTCTCCCAAATATGATAGACTACTCGTTTTTTCGAAATCGTTAAATTACTCGTGGACCTGACCAAAATAGAAAGACTAGAAAAATATAAAAACTTGCTAATTATGCATCTTGTATATTTTCAATGTGAAACTTTATATAGATCCAGGTAATCTGTTTCAGAAATGTATTATTTAGGCCTGGGGTTCTTATGACAAAAGTCGAAAAAGTATTATTGCTACTCAAAAATATGGTGTATGAAAGCACCAGCCCACAGGAAACTCTTAAATTTGCAAGATATTACAGGAGTAAGGGACTTAAAGTACTGGTCATCCTGTGGGGACCTATGGGAGTGTTACTTGCAAAGAGAGATAAATCAAGAGGCTCACCTAAGTACGATACCTCTGTTCAAGAATGCATAGATATGGGAGTGGAGTTTCGATGCTGTCAGCTTGCTTCTGATATGATCGGGCTTAAGAAGGAAGAACTAATCCCAGGAATTGAATTTATCTGTTCAAAAGATGTGGCTGACCTTTTTCTAGCATATACAGAGCAAAACCAACTAATTATTAATTTCTGAATATGAGGAATTTAAAAAAAATTCCATAAAAATTGATGATGTGAACTATCTTTCAGCTGAAGAGAAAGTGGATTCTTGATTCATTGCTTTCCCTTTTGAGAACAAGTTCCTAAGCATCTTCCCATCATTTCATAAGTTTCAGATTCCGATTGGATTTTTATCAATGATAGCGAATTTTTTGATGTTAATTGCAGCATTAATGTCTCTATCATATTTAGTATTGCAATCAGGACATTTCCAGTCTCCATCTTTAAGCGTTAGCTCAGAGTTGTGGTATCCACAAACATAGTAGTTATTAGACGATGGTTCAAATTTCTATATCTTAACAAGGATTTTTGCGGATCATTCGAATTTATATTTTAATTTTGTCATAAAAGTGCCCCACCCAAATCTCCAATAGTCTGTGCTAAATGGTAATTTGTAATCACGTCCTTAACATTCAGAGTTTCAACAGCTATTGCTTGATTCTAGCTAACAAGTTTAAAGGAGAGTTTATGTTGAAAATTAATTCTCTGATTTGACATTTTATCATGAAGCACCGCAATTTTTTGTTTGGCTTTTCTCCGTTTTTAGAACCGTCCTGTTTCGACTAATTTTTTAGAGCACTTGAGGTCTTTTCAAAGGTTTTTTTAAGTACTTGGGATTTTAACCTTTTCTCTAGTTGACATAACAGCAAAATCCTTTGTCCCAAGGTCTACTTCAATGTGGTAGATTCGTTTTCCAACTTCCACTAAAATGTTGCTATAGACTTTCCGTGCAAGAATTAGAAATTGTAACGATTTTTAATTCCACTTCAAGGAAGCTTAACAGTATTGTTTTCAAAATCTACATTGTAGCTTGTGGCATCGGGAATAACGGAATTGAATTCTTCTTTCATTTGAATTTAGGAAAGCTATTCTTTTCTCTAAAAAATCTAGTGAATGCAGATTCTATCTGCCAGATTACATCCTAAATTTATTTTAATCTACTTTTCCTAACCTCATACTTTACTTTCTAGATTCGGAATTAGTTCGTTCAAGTCAAACCTAGAAATTGATTTCCCGATTTGTTCAGATGTTTTTACTCTCTGATCAAGAACTCAATTACGGACTAAAACTACAACTACCAATATTGTTCAAGTTGGTTAGATTAATCAATTGTTGAATATAGAGGATTTCGATAAACTTCGGATTTTATTTCTTAGCAGTAATTTCTCATATCTTCCCCTCAATTTCTCTATTTAATCCCTCTTTTTGGCTTTACTTATCCTCAATTCTTTGATTTTAAAGATAGCTTCCGCTATCTTCAATATACTTTTTTTATTTTCAATGTCCTCAATTGATGGAGATTATAACAAAAAGCCGTACACAACATTTTTAGATTTACTATTTTAACAGTAGTAACAAAAACTCTTCCTGCTTTGAAAATTTCTTTCGTTACTGAATAAACTCCTTCTACTGGAACTCTTTTTGAGCTAATTCTCTTATTTCTTAATATATCCTTTATTCCCAGCGTATGTCCTTTGACCGCTCTTTTCATTGTTGCATTATACCCTTTCGTTTTTGCTCCAAAGTATCCTCTGTCCTTATAAACCACTTCATTTTCCTCTGTCAAATCTACATACGAATCATGTACTGACGCAGTTGTTGTTTGAATCTTCTGATCAGCTCATAATCTCTGTCTATTATATTATGAAGCTTATATCCAAAGTGAGACTTACCTCCCTTCTTTGTCCATGTTCCTTCTCTGCTTCTTCTTGTTTTTGCCTCATCTCTCTGCTTTTGCATGTCCTGGATCTGAATGGATAAAAGTAGCATCCTGAATCATTCCCTGCTTTATCTGTAAACCCAGAGCAGCAAGTTGGCTTTGCAACTTTCCCCATATTTTCTTTGAAATTCTCGATAATTTTCTCCCTAAATAGCCATACAGTAGTACTGTCAGATACGTATTCCAGAAATCCAAGGAATTTCCTAAAAGAAATTCGATCTATACACTGTTTCTCAAGTTCAAAATCAGAGAGCCCATGCCATTGTTGTAAAACAAGCATTTTGAACATCACAATGACATCAGTTTCAGGTCTCCCTCATGAAACGGTTTTGTTAATACACATAGACTCAAGAATAATACGAAACGTTTTCCAATCAATTAAGGAAGCAATTTCAGCAAGCTTATCTCCAACAGATTCAAGACGTTTATACTCTTCTTTAAGAGCAAAATCAATAAGAGTTTTCATGAATATAAATAAATATTTACAAATTTAAAGTCAACCATGCTCAAGAGAATGGAATTTATCTAAATTCTCTAGATGAAAATTGAAAATAATTATTCGACTTACGGATCGGATTTACTTTATTTATTTAAAGCTGCTTTCTTATTGTTCCAAGCTTTGGAGTTTTGTGGGTTGATTTCAATTGCTTTGTCATACGCTTTTATTGCTTCATCGGATTTATATAAATTATCAAGAGCAAGTCCTTGATTAACTAAAGTCTGTGAATCTGTCAATCGCCTACGAGACTCAATATATGGGAAGTATAGAATAGGAATCTGTTCACGGAAAATAAAAGATTTTCTAACAACTAAAATCCAATCAGGATATAGAGTCGGGAATTTTAGTAATTTTAGAAAAGTTAAGAGAGACGCATTAACAACACTAAAAAATAGGCTTCCGGAAAACATTTTGTTGGATAAAAAAGATATGGACGGCGAAAATCCGAGTGGTACATAGTACGTAACCAAGATATAACCATGTTACGGACAATACGAAAAAAGTTATGTTGAAATTATCTGGATCTCATAAAATTCAGTATATGCAAAGAAAACGATTACTATAAAAGAAGAAAGTATAGGCTTAAACAGATTGTACTTCTATGAATATATATGATAGATGAATGTGATTAATAGTTAATATAAAATAAATTGTGTATTACTGTTAAAAATACCTATCCTGCTCACGAATTTTTTGGATCGTATGTAACTGGTTACGGACTGGTTACGTTTTCTGATGATGGTATATAAATAAAATTTGGAAATGCTTGAATTGTTATAAATATTAGACAGATTTGTAAAAATAATATATATCAAGAGCTTATAGGCTTTTGTATATACATCTTATAAGAATTAAATCGATAAATAAATATTATAAGGTGCTTATGACTAGTTTATAGAAGACTCGTGAAATCAATGATTCATTAAAATGTTCTATAGTAATGTAGTCATTTTTTTAGTAATAACATCTGAATAAACATTGGAAAGCTAAAAACATACAATGATCAATTAGTAAATTATTTATCCTTAATTAACTGGTAACTGAATTTTTAGTCGTGAGGAGATCAGAGTGAATTGGAATAAAGCATACATAGGCACACCACCATGGGACATCGGTCATTCCCAACCGGTTTTCGAAGCTCTTATAAATGACGGAGAAATTAAGCCTGGCCGAGCTCTGGATATCGGATGTGGCCGGGGTGATAATGCAATAATGTTAGCCATAAATGGGTGCGATGTCGCAGGTATAGACATTGTTGAAGATGCTATCAAAGATGCAAAAGCAAAAGCCATAAAGCATCATGTTAAGGTGAATTTTGTAGTCGGAAGTGTGTTACAGATGGACCGACTTTTCATGGAGGCTGAATTTGATTTCATTATAGATTCGGGTTTATTTGATGCGATGATGGACGAGGAAAGACCCGTTTTTGCACAGCAAGTCAGTAGAGTGCTAAAACCAGGCGGCAAATATTTCATGCTCTGTTTCTCTGAGAAAGAGTACAAAGTCTACGGGCTCAGGCGGATTTCAATAGCTGAAATAGAACTTACTTTCAAATCATTGTTTGACATTATTTATATAAAAGACTCAGCTTTCGATACGGGACTCGGACCGAGTAGCATTAAAGCCTACCTTATGTTGGCTATGAGAAATTAATTAAATTAATCTTGATATTTGAAGCACTCTCTTTGAAGCTCCATCAAAGGGTGTGGTGCAAAAATTATATTTACGCAATTTGATACTATAATTATTGCTTTGTGTACCAGTTTCCCGATGATAAGAATAATTAACTTCCCTAATTGTAAAGATTTACACTGATTTTGCAAAAAAAACCAAAAACCACAGTTATCTCAACAAACGAAAGCCCAAATGGAGTCGCTGAGCTTATCTTTTTCGCAGCTATATTGGCACACTGAGGTGAAGACCCTGGCAGCGTGACTCGCTGCCACCTGAAGAACCCTCTCTAGATATCTCCATCTTCCCGGGCACTACTATAGAAGGAGCTAATTATATAATGTTTCCACTTAAAGTTCCACTTATATTTCAAAACACATCCTTAATACTCTTATTGGCTGCCCGTATATCAACCAGCATTGCTTTCCAAATATTAAGTGTTGCTGTAGGTTGGCAAATTTATTCACTTACTCAAATGCCTTTTTATCTTGGACTTGTTGGATTAGTCCAGTTTTTACCTATGTTTCTACTTACTCTTGTAGTCGGCTATGTGGCAGATCGTTATGATCGAAAGTGGATAATTTGTTTCAGTCAAATTGTAGAAAGCATAGGGATTTTCTTTCTTGCTTACGAAAGTCATAACGGATGGATTACCAAAGAGGGAATCCTCGTTACTATCTTTTTTATAGGTATTGCCAATGCTTTTCAAGGCCCTTCAATGAAATCTTTGTTACCTAATGTTGTCAGCAAGGAACTTTTCCCAGAGGCTGCTGCTTTAGCAACCTCTACAGCTCAGTTTGCAATCATTCTAGGCCCAGCAATTGGAGGAGTCCTTTATGCATTAAATCCCGGAGTTGCGTACTCTATAGCTGGTATATTGCCATTGGCGACAAGTGTAATTATTCTCTTCATTTCAATAAAGGAGGAGCAACAAAACTCTGAACCACTGACCATAAATTCGATATTCGGGGGAATATCGTTCATTAAAAGCAAGCCTGTTATACTTGGGGCAATATCCCTTGATCTTTTTGCAGTATTATTTGGAGGTGCTCCAGCCTTATTACCTGTTTACGCTAGCAATATTTTAAAAATTGGACCTTTAGGTTTAGGATTGTTGCGTTCAGCACCTGCCATAGGTGCATTGATACTATCCGTTATTTTGGCACTAAAGCCATTAAAGAGAAATGTAGGGCATATTATGTTTATTGCAGTAATATTTTTTGGAATATTTACCATAATTTTCGCTTTATCAAGTTCTTTTGTATTATCATTCACATCACTAGTGATGTTAGGAGCATCTGATGTGGTAAGTGTAGTCATCCGTTCAACATTGATACCAATGGAAACCCCAGATAATATGAGAGGTAGAGTAAATGCCGTAAATACAATGTTTATAGGTACATCAAATCAACTTGGCGAATTTGAGTCCGGATTAACTGCTTCCTTGTTTGGGGTTATACCTGCTGTATTGCTTGGTGGAATTGGTACAATAATCATTGCAATTCTATGGATGATGCTGTTCCCAGAACTTTTGCAACGGAACCAAATTTCGGGAATAGTTCAGTAATATTAATACATTTTCCTCGGATATTTTGACTTTTGTTTATCATCCATATATTTACGTGCTTATTCTGATATTTTTGCAACGGAACTATCTACTGAGCTTAATTTCACTGATTATAGATCATTGATTTTACCCAAATCGAGTTATATTTATCTATGAAATCTCCATATTCATTGTTGTCGGTAAGGAAACACTGCAAATTCTAGAAGCAAAAATCGGAGCTGAACACCAAATGTTGCAACAACCCTAAACAACATAGCTGAAATCTATTGTCCAATTGGAGATTACGAAAAAGCGCTCCCACTTTATCAAAGAATAGGAAAAAAATTTTAATAACCCAACACATCATATACTTTTTCTGCTTCGTTGTTGCATAGATTTTATAATAAAAACTGTGCATCGATGAAACCAAAAAACTGCAGAATATTTATCAATATGCTCACTAACGATGTGCCCTTTTAATCATACACAGCGTTCTTTTAAAACTTTTCAAGAATTTACAGTATAATTTTTCTTATCCGTTCAATCCTGTAAAATTTATATCGATATACTTATAATAAAATTAATATTCAATTGATGTTTACTTTTAAAATATTTAAGCTGAAAGCATTTTTTAAAAATTGTTTTATAGTATGATTAATTTAAGAGGATTTCGATAAACCTCTAATTTCAACAAATTGCATATATACCCTTATAAACTATCTAGTAAAAAGTGGGGTTTATCGAAATCGTCTTAAAATAAAGTAAGTGAATGTAGTATTAAAATGTGATACTTGTAGATAATTTCAATAACCAGTTAATTTCAATAAATTGCTTACATTTGATTCAAAACAATATGAATTCAGACCATCATATAGGGGCATATAACTATGTTGGATGAAAGAAATCGGAAAAAACTGAGTTACTGAAGATGATAAAACTGCTAGAAATCAAATAAATATATTTTTCAATATAATTTTTTGAAAAGTGAAGCGTTAAATACAACTTTGTTTTTGCAGTTGTTTTTCATTATTAGTATCTAAATAGATATCCTGAGCCTGAAAGTGAAAAAAACAACATATGACAAAGCAAATCGAAAACTTGCCATCATAACGGTTTTAGGAATTACTGTGGTGATGCTTTTTGCGGTAATGGTTATCGAAGGCGCAGCTCAATCTCCATGTGATGATTCGATCAACCAAGGACTCGGTCTAATGCAATCACACAATTATACTGAAGCACTAAAACTGTTTGACAAAGCAATTGAAGTTAATCCGCAGGATGCATATGCTTGGTGGCTTAAAGGAAATGCTCTAAGAAGATTAATGAGACCAAGTGACGCAATTGACGCGTATAACGCCGCAATTGTTCGTGATTCGAATGATTCAAAAGCTTTGAACAAAGGAGTTGATTTGGCTTATTTAGATAGGCCAGATGAAGCACTAAAAGAATTTGACAAATCAATTGAAATTAACTCAACATCTTCAAATGCTTGGAACAATCGTGGGTTTCTCTAAAAAATTTAGGCAAATACGATGAAGCACTAGCAGCATATAACAAATCAATTGAAATTAAATCAACAGCAGCAAAAACTTGGACCAATAAGGGAATTGCTTTTTATAATTTAGGTAAATATGATGAAGCCTTAGCAGCATTTGAGAACGAAACTAGTATTGATCCGCGGTATCCAAACGCTTGGCACAATAAAGGACTTGCTCTAACTAAATTAAATAAACCCGATGAAGCAATAACAGCTTATCAAAAAGAAGCTGAAAGCCAGGTAATTGGTCCGATTGGGAACAAGATGAAACTCCTCTTCCTTGCCCTCCTCCCTCTCTATCATTTATTAGGGAATGGTTTAATTTTGTGTCCCAAAACCCACTACTTACTGGTATTTTTCTTTTAGTGATTGGTGGCATTGGTACCCTTATTAGAAATTTCATCAAGAAAAAGCCTTAAATCTCCTTGCATTCAATCATTTTTTTCTTTACTTAGTTATTCTTCTATGATGTTTAAATTCGAATATTCCAAACTAAATTAGAATATATTTGTTATGCCTTATTAGCCCAATAAGGCAAAAAGTAATAGAAACATATCGTAATATGAATAAAGTAGTTATGAAAATTTGACGTAAACATATATTTTATAGCAAAAAACTATGCATCATTTAAATAGTGAATTATTATTTGGTAAATAATGTTTACTTCATGCATGTGAAGTGGCTTGAAAATCCAGTCTTAAAATCATATATGATTATCAAAAAATTAGAAGAGTAGGTATCATGGGAATGCCAAATTTTGACAGAATACAAAATACAGTTTTCATTTTACTTGTTGTTTTTTTTGTAGTGTCAGTGACAGTTGCAGGTTGCTTTTCATTGCTACCAAGAGTTAAAAATGAATTCCCTGATATTGCTTATGCTACTAAATCAAAGACACAAAAACTTGATATATATTTGCCAAATGAAGAAAAAGGTCCTTTTCCTACGATTATAGCATTTCATGGTGGGGGATTTTATGAGGGCAACAAGAGTAGACAATATACAGCTTCTATGCTTCAGGGCTTAAATCATGGTTATGCAGTGGTAACTGTTGATTATCGTTTGAGTGACGAAGCTAAATTCCCAGCAGCGATAAATGATGCAAAAGCAGCTATTCGTTTTATTAAAGTTAATGCTGCTAAATATGATTTAAATCCTAATAAAATTGCTCTATGGGGCAGTTCAGCAGGTGGAAATCTTGCTGCCCTTGCAGGCACAACAGGTGGCACAAACAATTGCTATGATGCATCTCTTGGCAATGCAAACGTTTTGGATAATGTAACAGCAGTAGTTGATTGGTACGGGCCCACAAATTTCTGTATTATGGATAAACAATTCACAGAAAGTAGACTTAGAGAGAAAATACAGGGGGTTCCCATTTATAATACCGAATGTTCTTTCCCATCTCGATATTTAAGGCAAAATATCTCAAAGGTACCGGACCTGTGTAGACAGGCAGACCCTATGACTTATATAAATTCAAAGTGCCCCCCATTTTTAATTCAGCACGGCACCCTTGATCCACTAGTTCCAACGCAGCAATCTGTTGATCTTGCAGCTGCAATAACAAAAGAAATAGGAAAGGATAAAGTAACCCTTACATTACTTGATGGAGCAGGTCACGGGGGTGTACCCATTACTTTTCTTAATGGAACAGTCCATTATGGATACCCGTTCGGAACTGCTGAAAATATGGATAAGGTGTTCGCATTCCTAAATAAGTATATGAAATAACTATGTGTGTTTGAAAATCCCTGAATTGTACTTGCAAAAACTTACAAAAAAGCTGTTTAGGGGCCGGAAGTAGAAATCAGAATAATAGTGATTTTCCAGCATCCATTAATTGAGCTGATTTCAAAACTAATATTGTAATAGAATAATGAAATTACTATTTTTAGAAATTCATATTTTTAGTGAATTTAGATATGTAATATTATAATTAGTAAAAAATATATAATTAATCGATTTTAAGATACAGAGTTTTTATAGCAAAGTCTATGCAAGCAGTAATCATATATTGAATAGGGCTCATACGAGTGAAATCAAAACATCATATTTATAGATATATTTATATTAAAATAGAAAAATTTGTCTAATACTAACTTAAAATAAAAGTGCACTCAGTATTTGATTTTTAATTCAAGCTGTCCGCTCAAAAATTAAAAGTATAGGAAAGTATGAAAATCTACACCATTTTACTCTTGTCTTTCTTTTTATAACGAGTATAGTATTCTTTCAACTTGTAAGCTGCAGCTGCTGTCACTGCTGTCGAAGCGCTACTGTTGCTATAACCACTAACGTTAGAGGACCATTAACTCCTTACTTTTAATTTTTTGAAAAATAGAGTTCAAAAAAATAAATGGGTATCTGTTTTTTGAATAATTAGTGGGGGTGCATTAATTGGGGGAAACAAAAAAAGCTATATCTGATGCTCTCTAGTATAATATCATTTATTATTATATAAATCAATGTTTATAGAGATAAATTATTAAGCTTTTCAGAAGTACTGTGAAAAAACGCACATAATAAACAGTACAGCATTAAAATATTTCTTTTTTTATGTTTAAATTTTCAGGTAGATTTTTCCTTTTCTATGAATCATTAAACTTGCTTTGAGCCCAGTTTTCGTTGAAGTTACAAATGTTTCATCTTTTTTCTCAATACAGCATTGGCTTAAAAAATTCATTTCACCCTTAACGATTAAACTTTTAATATCTTATAGGATTGTAAAAATTTCCCATTAATATACTAACAATTGACTTCAATCAATCAAAAATCCAAAAGAATAATAAACAGTAATAGATTTTCAAGCTCTCCAAATTTACCGAAACTTCCATGTAGCTTATTATTTCTCATCAATACTTAATAATCACGCTTAACTTATCTTTTTTCCATGTCAGCGGTTGAATATTAACAGCGTTCTTACAAGCATCGTACCTAGCTTATAACAAAAAGTATCTTGGGAAAAAATATTATAGTATTTTCCAATAGAAATAAAGGGGTTTTGAATTTACTATATTCTAAATATTTAGATTTTAGTTATTTGTAGTGCTTGTATATTATTACATATATTTAGTTAAATTTTCATTAAAATGTTGAGACTATACTCAATTGCTTTCTATAATTTGAGATTTTCCATAAAATTTTAAATTTGCCACAGCAGACGCATTAAAAAAGATTGTATGAAAGTTTGGAAGAGTTGTCTCTACTGCAAACACAAATACAGTCACTTCGAATATATACCAGTACATGTATATTTAATTCGAAATAAAACAAACACCTTCCAAGCAATTCTATTCTACCGGATGCAAATTTTTTTAGTCTATTTACTGATGTTTTTGTGGTACAATATACAGTTATCTCCGTAGTTATTTTAAATTAATCATACGAAAAATCGTTTCTAAACAAAAAATAATTCCACATAAGATTTTTCACAACCAAAAAACAATTAAATATTAAAATGATTTTTTATTATTTCCTAATTCTTCAGAGTTTTAAAAGTGGGTAAAACTTAGATTATTCTGGCAGTGATTTTTACAGTATTCACCTAGAGCCAACAACAAGTCGAATAGTCACCTTTTGATGAATCTTGCCTGCGAAACTGTTGATTGTTAATAGTCAAACATGATATCAATATTTTTATTTTTTTAATTGTATTATTCATTAATTTCTTCTTAAGATAATACCATAATTAATATGAGTATTGAGCCTTTTAATCCAAATTCCGGGGTATTGTGCATGTGTTTCTGCGTTTGTTGTGTGATAGTTGAAGATTGTGTAACATCAAATGAACTATCTTGACTCAATGTACTCAAGTCATTTTTATTTTATTTGGCCAATAATTTATATTGAGAATTTACGTAGGTTTAGTCACAAAGACTGTGTATATTATATTTATTGATACAGATTTATTTTTTCTGTCGTGGACTTAATAACGAGTTCCAGCTCCAATGTATGGGCTTATTGTAGCTTCAGCGAGCAAATAGACTTTTATTCCAAAAAAAATTTGACGGTTACATGTCAATCCTTAAAGGTAAGCATGATTCTCATGTTGGAAAATTCTGCAAGAATACTTATACACTGTTCTAGTTTTTCTCCTTCGATTTTATAATAACCTAATGATAGAAAATGACCAATTTTTCAGATCAATTATTATTTCCAAAAAATATGGTGTGGGATTCTAGCAGCAATGTTAAAACTTTTTATGTAATTGTGACCTAACAAGATTATTTCGCTGATGCTGTGATCCTACTACTCAGAAGCAAACAGAACTAAGGCAAAGTATAATATCTAAACATTCAAAAACTGAATTAAACTTTATTGAGAAAACAACTATAAAAAGGTAATTTGGTACTCATAATCTCACTTACTTTTTCTTCTATTTCTTAAATGAAAACAGGTTAAAAGTCTCATCAATCAGAAAATAATTAAAGTGCAATGACTTGGAATTTATTACTAAATCAGCTATCTAAAACTGAAACAATTGATGATATAAATTCAGGAGAATAATCATTTATGCAAATTAAGGGAATAGCCAGTGATACTCTCAATTTTATACTCGAAACCAGCAAGTCCGTGGCCCCGGAGGAGTTTGCCGGTCTTTTACAGGAAAATAACGGCATTATCACTGAAGTGCTTGTATTGCCTGGTACCGAATCCAGTGAACAAAACGCAGTTCTAAAGCTTTTCATGATGCCGAATATCAAAGCTGTAGGCTCGATTCACAGCCATCCAGGTCCAAACCGCAAACCTTCAAAAGTAGATCTACACCTTTTTTCAAAATCTGGGAATTGCCACATAATAGTGGGTTATCCTTATAATAAGCAGAGCTGGACATGTTACGATAATGAAGGAAATATTAGGGAACTCCAAGTGCTTGATGTGAAGTTTGATAATTTCGAAGAAGCTAACCTTGACGGGGCTAACTTTGAAGGAGCTAACCTTAAAGGAACTGATTTTAAGAAAGCTAATCTTGAAGAAGCTGACCTTGAAGGAACTGATCTTGTAGGGGCTAACCTTGAAGGAACTGATCTTATAGGAGCTAACCTTTCAGGAGCTAACCTTTCAGGAGCTAACCTTAAAAGGGCTAACCTTAAAAGAGCTAACCTTTTAGGAGCTAACCTTAAAGGAGCTGATTTTGAAGGGGCTAACCTTAAAGGAGTCAAAGAATTAACAATTGACCAACTTTCAAAAGTTAAAACACTTTATAACGCAAAATTGAACGACGGGCTTCTCATGTCCCTGACAGAAAAATATCCTATCCTTTTTGAAAAACCAAAGCTATAGGTTTTCAAGGATCAAGCTTTTATATGACTTAAGGTTCCGTGTGGAATAAAGAGAAACAAAATATATGTTGTAGGTTCAAACGCTCATTAATCAGAAGCTTATAGAGTGTTACTTAGCATAAATAGAAAAATGAATTAAAAATCAAAAAGTGTTTTTTGAGATTTAGACTCTAATTTTTTAGGAAATTCTCCTGTTTCCGTATCAAAATTAACAGATTTAAGCTCTGTGACTTCCTCTAAAGAAGGTTCTTTTTTTGCAGGGTTTTCTTGTCTTGAGGGCTCAGTAGAGATCTTGTTGTCTACAGGTTCAGACCGGGAAAAGACGTTCTTTTCTAAATACTCTGAATTTTCAGCTAAAAAGTTATCATGTACTAAGCCATCAGGTTTATTACTTTCACAAGGTTTCTTTTCTTCAGAAATCTGAGATGAGAAATTAAAGCCTAGGTTGACAATTTTTTGCTCGTCGTCAGAAACTCGGAATTCGGCAATTTCGAATTTCGCAGAAGATTTTTTTTCTTTTTTCTCTTGATTTTTAGTTCTGCAACTAGAGGAAATCTGCTTATTATTTTTTGAAGAGACTGGAGTTTTGAAAAATTCCGTTTTTTTTGCTTCCCTGTTTTCTTCATGGCGAAATTCCTGTGCCTCATCATATATTTTCTGCATCTTTCGACTAACTTTTGTGCTTCCTGAAAGGTACATAAATTCCTCAAGTTCAAGCTTTAGGCATCCAATAATTTCAACAGAAGATGTTTCATCTTTTACCATGTGAGAGTAAATGTTTAGCAGATTTTTTCTGGAATAACGCATAGATTCAAAGCTGTGTTCTCCAATTTTTGAAACTATATTGTCTCGAATCTCTCTTTTTGAATGGATTTGTCCGAGTCTTCTCCAGAGAGAGGGCTGCGTGAACTTAATAAATCCTGGGTAGGATCTTGTCTTTGATATTACAGCTCCGCAGACCATAAGCATGCTGGCATATCTCCACATCCTATAATTCTGATGCTTCTTCACGCGGCCAAGATAGAGGTCAGCCCTTGAGAGATAACCAAAGCCAGTTCTGATGTCTCCAATTTTACCGTCTTTGCAGAAATATTGAATAGGAAGATTCTCATCGATCCATTGTACAAGATCTTCAGGACTTTCATCGAGACCGCGTGTGACATCAAGGGCCTTTTTACAGTCTGTACTCTTAAATATTGTCTGCATTGCCTTGAAAATATTTTTTTTGTTTTCCCTTCCTGAAGTGCTGATGTCTTTTGCCTCCAGCACTTTTTTCCCAATAGCTGCAGCTTGAAGATCATTTATCGCACTTCGGAAGTCTCCTCCAGCATTTTCCGCAATCTTTAGGGCTACATCCGGGGCGCATGAGATTCCCTCACTCTCACACACTTTATTCAAAACAGACACCAATGAACGGCTCTGTACGGATCCGAACTTTATTTCAAGACAGAGGTTCCTGATAGTAGGGGTTAACCCGTAAACATCGTTCGCAATCAGCACTATTGGCTGGAGCGTAGATTTTATAATCCCTGCAATAGCTCGAAGGCCCCCTCTATCTGCACTCCCATGAATATTGTCTGCCTCATCCAGGATGATTAAGCGTTTTCCTCCAAAGAGAGTATCCATATACGCTGCTGATCCTGCAATCTTTTCGATCACAGCTGCTGTCCTCTGGTCACTTGCGTTGAGCTCGATTACTTCCCAAGCCAGATCCCGGGCAAGTGCATGAGCACTTGAAGTCTTACCTATTCCTGGGGGTCCGTGGAGGATCACTGCCCTTTTCTCAGGGATCCCCAAAAGCCACTCATCAGCCCATGTCCTCAAATATTGCACTGCCCTATTGTTCCCCACGATCTCTTTGAGGCTCTGGGGGCGGTATTCTTCAGCCCATTCAATTGCCGATGTCATCTTAAACCCTATCGATAAGAACTGAACTCATTATTAACTGTATATGTTTTAATTTTTTGATATACAGTAACTATTTGACCGGGGTAAAACATTATCAACAGCCGTATTAAAAAATTTCAATAAGCCAGTTTCAGTGGGTTGACTTTAACTCCGTCAAGTATCCAACATCTTCTTGCGGGGATGTAAACTCTCCAGGGAACCGTTATCAACTAACTTATTTATATTTTATTTACTTCTGCACTATGAATTGGAACTACGTCATGAAAAGCTCAGTGTGCCCCTAAAATAAGATCTCATATTAATTTAAGTGTAAAATATATGAAAAATTTCCTCTTAGACAAAGATATTACCAACTATTTGAAATAAGTATGTTTCGAAATTGGTAGAACTTACTGTTTTGGGTTCGATGAAACGATAATGATGTTGATTAAATACAGTTTTTAGTTGATTCTAAACTAACATAAATAACTATATTGTTCATCTAGGATCAATTCTATTAAGTTAGTATGAGTAATTCAAAGATCTTGAAAGATTACTTAAGGAAGTGTCAAGCAGATGGACTGACGGAAGAGACAATTGCAACTGCTGAATATACACTTATAAAGTTCATAGAATGGTGTGGAGATCGAGAATTAAAGGATTTTACTACAGACGATGTTTACGATTATCTGGATTTTATAAATGCCTATACATACATCAAAGCTGGTAAGGCTGTTAAATACTCCCCTGGTACACAGCAACGAATTAGAACTGTTTTGAAAAAATTCTTGACCTTTATTAATAGTGATCTTGGAGCCGTAATAAAGTTGCGGAAGCTAAAAAATGGGAAAATCCCCGAAGATATTTTGACTCGCGAAGAAATTGAAAAATTAATTGATTCATGTCGAAGTAACAGAGATCGGGCTATAATTGCTACGTTTTATGAAAGCGGAGCTAGAAGGGGGGATTACTAACAGTTCAACTTAAACATGTGACTTTTGACGAGAATGGGGCAATCCTCAAGATCCAAAAAGGGAAAACAGGAAGTCGAAGCGTTAGGCTTGTATTAGCTTCATCTTATCTAAAACAGTGAATTGACACGCATCCATTAAAGAATGATCTTGATGCTTACTTATTCTGTTCGACAAATTCTCCTTTTGGAGTCATCACATTTGTAGGACTTGCAGATCAACTACACAAAATAGCAAGTAGAGCAGGTATCCAACAAAAAAGGGTTTACCCACATGCTTTTAGACATGCCAGAGCAACTCACTTAGCAGAACAATTGCCTGAACAACTTTTAAAAGAATATTTAGGTTGGACTAAATCAAGTAATAAGGCGAGTGTATATGTGCATATGTCAGGGCGAGATGTGGATAATGCTATACTTAAATTGCATGGAATCGAGACTGAAGAATCTCACAAAAAATTCGCTGTTAATAAATGCCCACGTTGTAAGGAAATCAATCCAGAAAATGCTTTATTTTGCTTTAAATGTGGACTGCCACTTACGCAGGAAGCTTCAACAACTGTAGAATCTATAAAAACTGATTACTTACAGCTTGCAGATCTGGATGAAATCAGGGAAATGAAAAATACATTAAAGCAAGAGCTTGAAGAAATCTCAAAACTTAAGGAGACGATGCTCAAAGCTGGAAAATAAATTATATCTAATTGATAAGGGATTATAATTTTAAAGAGTCCCTACTTTTGCTATACATTTTTCAAAGAAATGATCTAAAAAAACGTCATAATCTTCTGCTAGAGGCGACCAGTATTTGTCCGACTTCTCATTCATTATATTAAAAAATTTACTATTTTCTTGCACGAATTCTTTTTCTTCGGTGGAAGCAGTTCCGTCTAGAATATCGCTCTGAAAGCAGTGGTCGAAAAGAAGCTCAATACTTATTATTTTCCTGTTCTGCTCAAAAGTTATTATTTGCAGTATTTCACGATACGTCTCTTTCCAATTTTCATCCACTAAGATTCTGTTAAGTATCTCTTCAGATATCTTTTTTACCAAATTAGCCTGTTCGACTAGCATATCATTAGGTCTTTTCAATAACTCCAGATGCATTTCTTTAGGCATGTTCAGAGCCATTACTTCAGATGCCATTTTAAATGAGATATTTTCTATCATTAATTTATAAAGTTCTTCAACTGATATTTCTTCGTATTCTATTGGCAATGACCCTTCTACTATTTTCTGAAATGTTTCTTCCAACATTTCAATGTCTGCGGGTAATTTTAGAGATTTTTGACAAATCTCTGATTTCAGCGAATTGTTTATGCACTCACTATAAACCTCCAGCCAAATATTTGGGTTTGCTAAAATTCTTTTCATGAATTCAGTGTAAAGTTTACTAGTTGGACTTGCAATAGGTAATAGGTGTGTCCAGAAAGTACCGCTTAGGGACATTTTATAAATTTCATCGGCTTTTGCATATAATGTTCCAACTTCATTTTTTAAGCACATGTCGAAAAAGGAAACGGATAGATACAACTGAATAAAGAATCTATTGGCATTAAGAGCTCCTGGAATCCAAGCTAACTGATCGCTGATCATATTTAAAGATTTTTTATATCGGTTTAATCGTATCTCAGGGAAATGAATTCTGATATTTTTTAAATTTTCAATTCTTTTTATGTCCCACCTATTAGCTAAGCCAGGCTTCCCTTGAATTTTTTCTATACTTGAATAAGGGCGGTATTGCAAGTCTTTCAGGTGTTTCTTTATATTCCCGTAATCTTTTATATCATATTCTCTCGCCAAAAATTCTCTTATTTTTGGCTCTGGGACAGCTCCATCACTGCTTATAATAAATTCAATTATCCCAGCTTTAACCTCATTCCATTTTAGATGATCTCCATGACTTCTTAGCATATGCTATAAGATATGCTATAGGGTATAAAAAATTTATCTATCAATTTTTTTTTTAGGAAATATTTATCATTTTTTAAAATAACCATATGGTATTATTTTTTCTAAATCCTACATCCTTATATACAAAGTTAGCATATGCTTGATGGTGACGAAAAGAAATTTTAATTTTGGAAAAAGAAAACTTCAGAAAGTAAGGTATTCCTTTTTAATTCCTTTGCCTGTTGATTGGGTCAACAGCATGGAAATTGGTAAAGGTAATTTGCTGGGAATTGAAATGCAAGAGGACTCTAGTTTAAAGATAACCCCGGTTCCACAGGCCTGGTAAGACTCTAAGGAACCAGGAGCGCAACACCAACCAACTAAAATAAGGAGATGTCGGCATGAATAATATGACACCAAAAGATATATCTTTTATCTCATGGGCGAAACAAACCTACACAAAACACCCTGAAATTTTGGACCACATGAGGAAGAGTACTGACCCATTAAAAAGGGCAATAGCAGTCCGAATTCTGAATAACGCAGGAGTAATTGAGCTTTAAAAAGAGAAACTGGGTATTGAAATTACCCGGAATCACACAAAGGGAAGGAAACCGACTGGAAAAGTCTTACTGTAGGTAATATCACTGTATCTTATTTTAATCCTTCTGTATGTGATTCTCTCTTCTTTTTGCCACTACGGGAGTTGAAAACATGTCATTCAACCCGGTTGAGTTCTCCTGTCCACTTCGGTATACTTTATTTTATGTTTGGATGAAAGGAAAACAAATCCAGCTTGATCGAGATTACTATTACAAATCCATTCTTTATGAAGCTTTCAATGATGTAAACCGGTTAATGTCCATATATGGGTTACACATTCTGCGTTTTCGAGGCTCAGGTGGTTCTAAATGACTGCTAGAACTTTCATTAAACCTTGCAAAAAATAGCCTTCTACCTGTAGGATAAAACTTTGTTCAGAATATTACGAAGCTCGGGAAAATAATAATCTGCTTCTTAATAACATTTAGGAGGGGATAACATACCCTCTTTTTATCCTGAAAATATTCCACAGGAAATGAAAGATATTCCTCAATGGTTTTGTGGAAACTAGAAAAGAGAGATGCGAATTTAACCAAAGTTCCTTGTCAAGTTGACGGCAAAAAAGCTGATACCACAAAATCTGAGACTTGGACCACTTATGAACTGGTATTCACATCGTATGATTCTTCTATCTATGCAGGATTAGGGTTTGTTTTGACCAAAGAAACAGGATTCGTAGCAATCGATTTGGATCATGTGTTGCAGAATTCTATTTCCTCCGTAGACGGATGCACATCCAAAGAATGGGACAACGAAATTTTTGCTGAAATCCAAGACTTCAATTCATACGCTGAATTTTCACAGTCAGGAGAAGGAGTACATATTTTCTGTAAAGGGACTATGCCAAAAGCAGGCCGAAAAAAGGGGACGCACGAAATGTACTGTGAAAACCGATTCTTTGCAATTACAGGTGATCACATAGATAAAATTCCCAAAACAGTAAACGAAGCCCAAGAATGTATTGATGATTACTATCAATTATGGTTTGAAGAATATGAGACCCCTAAAAATGGTGTGGATCTCAAATCTCCATCAATGACTGATGAAAAAATAATTCAACTGATAAGTTCTGCACAAAATAGTGAAAAATTCAGGAAGCTGCACTCAGGTGATACCAGTAATTATCCTTCCACTTCGGAGGCAGACTTTGCTTACTGTCGACTATTGGCTTTCTATACACAGGACAAGAAACAAATTGACAAAATATACAGAACCTCGAAACTTTACACTAAAAAATGGAATAGACGAGGAAAATATACCTTGGATAAAGTTGTGACAGGGCTGACTGAAGTTTACCTAAAAACAGAAACTGAAGACGAAATTTTTTCTGCTGAAGAAATCAGTCTAGCAGAACTCAAAAATCTTAAAATGGATCCAAACAGTCGTAAAATGCCTAATTTAATGGACATACTGCCTGCTAATCATTTCATTAACACAGTAACCGATTGGATGTCAGGACTTTCAGATACCTATTACGAGTATCAAGTCAGTACAGCGCTTTGGTTGCTCTCGGACCTGATTCAAGGAAAAGGGGCGCTCGTCATAAAGCAAGGCAAAATAAGACCTAATTTATACGTTCTACTTTTAGGATTATCAACTAAAAGCAGAAAATCCACTGCAGTAAACAAAATTGAACAAATTAGAGAAGCAGCTACATATACAGAATTGTACAATGACGAGCCAACTATAGAAGGTTATCTCGAAATGCTGGCTAGTAATCCAGTTCAGAGTTTTGTTTGTGACGAAGTGAGTGGACTTTTTGCAAAATATCACAAGAAGTATAATGAAGGAATTTTCGATCTAGATTGCAAAATTTATGACGGAGCTTCGATCAGAAAAATTAAAGCTTCAGGTCGGAATAAAAGCCCAAAAGAGTATGTTATAAAGGATCCATACGTTACCCATCTTTACGCGACGACTCCTGACAAATTCACAACGGTAGTAGAGCTAGAAGATTTCTCTTGCGGGTGGGGATACAGATTCCTTTACGCATTTCCTACATATGCTAAAGATAGAATGGATATCGAATTAGAAGATAATGAGAATATAGAGGCCTGGGGAAAAGTTCTAACTGCAGTTAAAACTCTTTATAACAGGTATTCAGAAACCGCTGATTTCAAATTTGCAATCACAAAAGAAGCCTTAAAACTGTTCAATAAAATAAGTGCAGAACTAGAAGATGAAGGCGAAAAGATACAAAATGAATCATTAGATTCAGCTATTGCAAGGGCAGAAGACAATATTTTAAAAATATCTATGCTTCTTGAAATTGGCAAAAAAGAGCCTTCTCATGAGATCACAGAGGATAGTATATCTATCGCTTCTCTTTTAGCCCTTGACTTTTTTCTGCCTTCATTTTCTCAAGTCATGGATAGAATACTCTCCGATATTAAAACTAACAAGATCGAGAAAGCAATCTCAGTAATTCGTAAAATGGGAGAAACATGTAATAGAGGCACACTTATTAAAAACGGCCATTTTACAGCAAAAGAAGGCGATGAAATTATTGAAGCAATGGTTATAGGTTCAATTGTAGATGTAAAAAAAGTAAAAGAAACAAAATTAATTACATATATCTTAAAAAGTGATGCAAAAGTTGTCAATGTTCAATCCACAGAGCTCACAGGTTTGTTTATCAATCTTCGCAATGTTCGCAATCTTCGCAATCTTCGCACATACACTGTAGGTACAACTACCCTTGCGAAGATTGCGAAGATAGATAATATACCTACATGTAGCGCGTTGCCGGAAGGATCTTCTAGTGTATGTGCGAACATTGCGAATATTGCGAACATCGAACAAAGCTTGTGTTCCAGTGTAGTCTCTGTAGAAGAAGCCGCTAGAATTCTAGAAGAGGAAGGGTTTTGAATGTCTCTTCTTTTCCTTGACATTGAAACCACAGGTTTAAATCCTCTCACTTCAGAACTTGTGACTTTGCAGTTATCGACTCTTTCCGGTAAGTCGATGATAATTAAAGATCCTGTGACCTTAGAAGCTCTTAAACCTAAACTTGAGAAAAATTTAGTCGTAGGCCATAACATAAAATTCGACTCTAAATTCCTGAAATATCAGTATGGAATAACTCTGTACAATATTTACGATACCTTTATAGTAGAAATAGCAATCTCGGGGGGAAACTTGCTCGACGAAAAGGAGCATCACTCAAAGATCTAGTTTTTAAGTACTGTAGTGTCACTCTCGATAAGTCTGAACAGTGCAGATTCAAGAAAGGTGAACAACTAACTGCCGAGCAGGAAAAGTATGCCCTTAATGACTTGAAATATCTTCCTGAAATTATGAAACAACAGCAAGCAAAAATAACCTTGCTCGGCTTAGAAAATATAATTGATATTGAGATGAAATGTCTTCCTGCAGTAGTATGGTTAGAGCTTTCCGGTTTCCATGTGGACTTTGAGAAATTAGAAGAAATAAAAGCTACAATTCAAAATAAGTACCAAGAGACTGGAGCCTTCCTCCAAAAAGAACTTATTACTTTTGATAAACAATGTCAGTTAGATGGCACGTTTGTTTCTAATGAATTGAATTTAAGCAGTCCTGAACAGCTGAAACAGGCTCTAAGGAACAAAGGTTATGACATTAATGGAACAGACGTAAAAACAAGAGCAAAGTATGTTAATGATTCTATATTTCAGAATTTATCAGATTTTAAAGAAGCTGAGACACTTCTGAAAATGTTCATTAAACCTTTACCTTCTTACATCAATTCTAAAACTCAGCGGATATATTCTGATTTTTGGCAATATGGTGCTACATCCGGGCGGTTCACTTGCGGAAAACCTAACTTACAACAGCAGCCAAGTAAATTTAAAGATTGGAGAAAGATTTTTACTCCTGAACGTGGAAACAAGCTAATAGTAGCTGATTATTCCCAAATCGAGCTCAGAATTATAGTTCAACTAGCTAAAGATAAAAAATATATTCGTGCTTATAATGAAGACCTTGGCCTGCACAAAAATACAGCTGCAGTCATGTTTAAAGTGCCTGTGGATCAGGTTACTAAACAGCAAAGAGGGATAGCAAAATCAGTTAATTTTGGTTTGAATTATGGTTATGGGTAAAAGGTCTTTAAAAGAGAAACTGAAACTAGAAACGGGTATCGATTATACGGAAGATGAGGTAGCAAAGCTTATCGAAAACTTCAAAAACTTATACCCTGATGTAACAAATTATCTTAAAACAATAAGTCAAAAAGGCTTCAATCGACTCGAAGTTAGAAATAAAGCAGGAAGACTTTTCAAATTTGATTAAACCTTCGGCAGAAACAGAAGAGAAATACAATGTGCAGAAAGGTAACATTGAGCGTGAATGCAAGAATTTTCCGGTTCAAGGTCTTTGTGCTGATATGCTGAAAATAGCAATGGGTAACCTTTTCTTAATCCTTGAGCCTAGAGGGGTGAAACTCGTTAATTGTGTCCATGATGAACTTGTTTTTGAGTGCAAGACAGAAGAAGCGGAAGAAGTAGCAACAATTGTAAAAACTGAAATGGAGAAAGCTGGAGCACTATTTTTGAAAGACCTACCATGAAACAAGAAAGCGATCCAGAAATTAGTTGAGCCAAAAAGAGCACAAAAGCGAAAAATTAGATTTAATATAAGTTGAAGGAAAATAAAGATAGTTAGAACAATTAAATGCAAAATAATGAATAGAGGTATCCGACAGGTTGCGTCAACAACCTGCCGGTGCCCAAGTCACCAAAAATTAAAAATGTTATTTGATGAAAACAGGCATTGTATTCAATATATTGATTACTGTTTTCATTGAAATAGATTCCCCTTCGGGGGCTATTTGAGTCTCCTGGGCTATTCTGACCGACTTAATTTATATTTTAAAAAAATAATTAAGAGGTAATTAGATGATAATTCAAAAATATTTTAATGATATGGCAACGGAAGATCAAAAAGATTTAACTGTTCAATTCGAAGAAAAGTTAAAATCGCTGTCGGATGAGTATAACCTTACAATAATTAATATAAATCTCGAATACATAGTAAACTTGCTTGATTATTTACCAGAAATATTAGACAGTTTTAAGCCTGAAACGAATCCAAAACTTCAGTCTGCATTGATGAAAGTGAGCATGTTAAAGGAGTTAATTCCGAAAAGCGCAGAGGAATTTGAATCTTTGGATATTTTAAAAGTGTTGCTCGAATGTCACACAGATATATTCTAAGATGGGAAATCTGTGGAAATCGAGACGTTGGAAGATGGTACATTGAGAATCTCGGCAGCGGATAATTAAAAGAATTTAATAAAATACAACAAAAATTGAGATATATGATCCCAGGACAGCATGGTCCTTGTCCTAGGCGATTAGGGCCGTTATTTTGAATAATGATATCAGTATCAATAGCTATCTCCTTCAGAATATATTATTGATAATGATTCTAGTGTTTATGGGTTCTTTTTGTCTCTTATAATTCAAGAGAGGTCATTTATATGATATATTTTAAATACATTCAAAGTGGTATTAATAATTTCTCCCACGGTTTTGGCAGCACGAGGTCTCATATTGCCGACACTTCATTTGTCACATCTATAGATGGTTACAAAGACAATGGACCTTGTCAAATGAATATTTTTTAATATACGATAAATCTATTGGGGGATTTCTTGTTGGATCTGATTATTGATGACGAATTTCAGGTATTGATTCCACCATTGTCTTCCAACGAATACCAAACTCTTAAAGAAAATATTCTAAAGGATGGTTGTAGGGATTCACTTGTATTATGGAATAAAATCCTGGTAGATGGGTATAACCGTTATAAAATATGCACAGAACATAATCTCAAATTTAATGTTGTTGAAAAGCCTTTTGATTCACGGAATGATGTTTGTATCTGGATTATCCAAAATCAACTCGGGAAACGCAATTTACAGTATTTCGCTAGGGCAGAATTAGGAGTAACATTAAAACATTTTTTCCAAGAAAAAGGTTTAGAAAACAAAAGAAATGCTGGGAAATTTTATGGTATAAGTGATCTGAACTCTGTAAAAAAGCTTTTGCCGAATTCAGCAAAACCTATTTTAGACAGTGGTACAAAAATAAATGCACGAGAAGAAGTAGCAAAGATTGCGGGTGTAGGTCATGATACCATTTCAAAAGTAGAAAAAATTTTAGAAATAGCATCACCCGAAGAAATCGAGAAAGCAAGATCTGGGGAAGTTAGTGTCAATCAAATGTATAGTACAATTAAACGAAAAGAAAAAGAAGAGCAAAGGGATCAACATGTAAAAGAAAATATTGAAAAAGTTAAGAATGGAAAGCCCATGGGGGAAATCGATGGTCTATTTCAAACTATTGTAATTGATCCACCTTGGGATTGGGGAGATGAGAACGACAATAATCAATTTGGAAGAGCAAAACCAGATTATGCAACCATGCCATTTGAAGAAATACTAAAATTTCCTGTAATTAGATTGGCAGATGAAAATTGTCATTTGTATTTGTGGATTACAAATCGGAGTTTTCCGAAGGGATTTGAATTAATTGAAGCATGGGGATTCAGATATATAACCTGCCTTACTTGGGTAAAACCGAGTATCGGGCTGGGAAACTATTTTAGGGGAAGTACTGAGCAAGTACTCTTTGCAATAAAAGTGCATATGCCATTAAAAAGGCATGATGTAGGTACTCATTTTGAAGCTCCAAGAGGAGAAAAACATAGCGATAAACCTAATAAAGTTTATGATCTGATTGAAAATTGTAGTTATGGGCCTTATTTAGAAATCTTCAGTCGGCATCAACGAGATGGTTGGATTATGTGGGGGGCTGATGCCCAATGTTAATGATTTCAAAACTAAATAAGAATTCAGGCATGATCAATTGTCTAACAAAATCAGAGATGATCAAAGGCAAAAATGGTAAAACTATTTTTAACAACAAATGGCGAAAGTTCGATGAGCAAACGAATGCTGCTGGCGTGAAGTGTCTAGGTTTTGCAAAGTAAAGGGAAGAATACTAATTTCTTCTTTCTATTTTTTGGAAATTATTATTATGGGCATCATAGTTCAGATATTCCAACATATGCGTGATCTACGCAGTGCGTACAATATTATAAAGAATAAGCTGCCAGGGTCTAGTGTTCTCTCTACTGGAATCTCACTTATTTAAAGCATTATACAATCACGTTTGAACTTGAGATGCCCATATAACTTTTCATTAGAGTTATCCTGAAGCTGCCATTTTCCTGTGAGTTCAAATTCGTCTACTAAGCTGAACTCCCCGCTTATATCGATTGAAAAAGTCAATACTGTATAATTTCATTTGGATATGGAGAGTTGTATCAAATCTATTATATTTTATAGGATAACCTAAAGCTCATGAGTACTCCTAAGCATAGATATCTTAAAGCTTTTGTGTTATTGCCCTTTTTATTTTATCTTTTTATCACACAAGCAGCACTGCTATAAGACCGCTCAAGAAGACGCCATCGAAGGTTCCAGCGCCGCCGATACTTACAATAGGTGCTCCAAGATCGCGAATCTTATTTAGGTTCATTAGGTCGGAGTCTATCAATGTCCCAAGAGTTCCTCCTACATAGGCCAGGATGAAAAGGTACTGATTGGGCGCATTGAACATATCGGTCATGGTAAGAGCTGCCAAGGCTGCCGTAAGAGGTGGGAGCAAAGCTGGAGTTACTATTCCAAGGCCCTTGACTAACTTTGCAGTCCTATTCATCACTATAGCCACGAAAATCACACATGCGATTACGTAAGGCAGCGCTGCCGAAAACTTGTAGAGAAGTGCAATTGATATCAGAGTAGGTATCACAGCCCCTCCCAAGTTGATTGCCAGGACTGTATCTCTACTCATTTCTCCAACTACAGGTATCCTGTAGGTTACACCGAGGACATGGATATATTCCCCCTGAGCAATAGGCTCTCTAGATTTCAGGTTTGTGGCTGGCATGTTGATAGCACTACCAACGAGAGAGTCAAGCAGCACAATAAGAGCATGCTCCCAGGAGAAGCCAATTCTGGTAAAAGCAGTCCTTGCCAGGTCCAAGAACAGTAGGCTCACTTCGATAAATAGCAGAAATGCCATAAACAGCATGAATAACAGGCTTACTGGAATGTAGAACAACCGACGATCCATAAGGCATTTTCCGTTTTTATAGTATAAAATTATTGTAATGGAAAGACTAGAATTTATTGATAATGATTATTCGTTAGTACATTATTATATGATTGATGTTTTGAAACATTTAAATGTTAGAAAATTTCTTAGTGTCTATTTAGTCTACTAAACTTTCTTTTATCTGTTATTTTGTTTATAAAAACCCGGATCTTGGAAGGCTCTAGCGTATATTAATTACTCCCAGAAGGATTTCTTCATAGCTGCTATCTTTCAATGATCAGGACATGAGAGATGCCTATGACTCTGGTATCTTATCTTGCTTTTGCTAAACAGGCAGATGCAGTGTTACCGGAAGCTACTAAAACCAGTAATATAGAAATAAAGAATCTCTTCAAGACTTGTGTTTTTGGTGTTCAGCATGGACTAGGGCGGAGTCTCTTGCGTTAAAAATTGATAAATCAACTCCATACGCAATCGAACTATTGAGCCATTATAAGCAGAATTATAAAAAATATAGAGCATGTTCTGAAGCGAAGTGGATATCTAACAGCTCGATCGAATATCTCATTTAAAATACAGGAAAATTTAGTAATCATAATTAAATTTAATGTATTATTATGAATTATAACATCTGAAACCGTTTCATGCCAATAAATAAATTACCAAATTTATATTATTCTAATGTAATAAAAGTATATAAAAAATATCTCAGACTAACTTACCGTGTTGTGTAGGTCAAAACATGGAGGTTTAAAATAGGTCCAAAACTGAATGATCCTGGGCTACCAGGTAGACTTTTATAAAAAGTTTGATGAATATACCTTACTAAAAACAATAGCTCAAAGTGGCTGAATGGCTCTTATTTGATTCGACGCATATAAATCCACTTGCATGCCGAACAAAAATAACTTAATATTAAATAAAAGCTTAGCTAATATTAAGTATAAAAAATAAAAAAACGGTGTTATCGATGGCAAGACCTAGTAAATTAACTCCAAAAATACAAAAAAGAATCGGTGAAAATATTGCGCTCGGATTGACTTATAGCTTGCTGCTTCGGCAGCCGGCATAACATACAAGACATTTAATGAATGGATGAACAAGGGGAAGACAGAGAAATCTGGTAAACATTATCAATTTTTTAACTATATCCAAAAATGCAATGCAGACGGAGCTAGGAAACTTCTTGAGCGGTTAAATGATGCAGCTGCAACTGGAAATTGTCAAGTTTGTATGTGGGTGCTCGAACGGCGTTTCAGTGACGAATTTGGAAAGCGGGTCTATAGGAAAACAAATGTTATTTCAGAGAGTATAAGTGAAAATGTTGAACTAACAATCAAGGACGGAGATCAAATTAGAAAACAAATTTTAGCGAAGTTTGATGGGAGTTAGGAAAGTTACGAGTTATCAGCTGATTATGATTTTTATCTGAAACTGAGGTATTTTTAACAGAAAGTTCTTCACTACTAATTTGATCCTATGGTCAATTGTAGTCAGAGTTACCAATATCGCCACCAAAGCTTACTTTTTTCTGCATTCTCCTGAAGCAGTTTAATGTTTAGCATGCTATTTTTCTGGATTAAACTTTGAATATGCAAAGCCTATTTGTGCATATTTTCATTTAACTTTTCTATCTTCTTATCCTTTGTATGTAGCTCTCGTCCTTAATGCTTATCGAACAAAAAAGTTATTGGATCCAAATTTTTAGCTTGCCTATTCTGGCCTGTTGCAGTTCATCATTATCTTTGACTTCATAACTTGAATTCTCACTATAATGCTACTCGGCATGTAAGAGAAGAGTGATTCTTTCTGCTCCGATCAAATTTTATGAGCAAAAAAAGCCTTTTTACTCTTCTTTACTAAAATTAATCCAAGTAATCTATTTTTGTGCCTAGATTTTATTATAATCTATTTATTTAGATCTGTAAATTAACAAAAATCATAACAGCTGTGGGAACACTAACTAAATGACGATTTTTTAATTTTCTTATTTAATTTCTATTTTTTGAAAGAGGGCATACCCTCTCCATTGCTATCGAATGAAAAAACCTGCCTTACGACTTTCCGTATCTTATAAATGATTTATATTCACGATTATACGATTAGATTTTGATCAGAAATTAATCGATGTTAAAAAGCTAACAACTTTTGTGATTATAAATCTATAACTATAATAATTTATACAAAAAGTTTAAATCGTTACTACCCTCTAAAAATGTAGATAAACATTCCAGATCTTGGGAATAATGGTCAAATTTTACTGGCTAATAATATAGAAAAGGAATTGAAATACATGATCAATAAACATAAATTGTATTCGATAGCTTTAATTTCAGCAACTACGATTTTTATGCTTGTAAGTATAGCAACCTCAGCACCATTTGCATATATTACAAACTATGGCTACAATGTTGCTTGATTTTAGACATCAACTGTGTAAATTTCAGAAGTGTTTTTGCGAAAAAATTCACATATGAAAGTCATTAGAAAAAAATCAAGAATTTTAGTGTTAGTTTTCACTGTCAGCCAAACTCTTGTACGCAACTATAACATCTTGGACTGACTCGAAGATATAGTCTTTACCAATCATTTTTATGATGCCATCTTTATTCAGTTCATTCATTACAGGCACAACTACATCACTTAGTACTAAAGTAATATCCCATTTTTTCAGTTGAGTATATACCTTTTTGAGTGCCTCTGCCGAGGTGAAATCCACATCGCCGATATTCGAGGCAGAAATACAAAACCATTTAAGTGCACGAGTATTTTCTGCAAGTGCAATTATTTCTTCTGTGAAGTTATTTTCGTTAGCAAAGTAGAGATTTGAGCCAAAACGATAGATAATCAAACCTTCAACAGCTTGCTGCTGTTCCGCGAGTGAAATTGTCCTCATACCACCTCCGGCATTTGGAACGAGCAGTAAGTTAAGCGGTCGGTAACTGTGGCGCAAGTGAGCGATGATCGAGAGCATAATAGCTATCTCAATGCCCTGTTCAACTCCAATAAATATAACCGTCATAGCTGTTATCAAGGCGACGACGAATTCGACAGGCCGTTGTCTGTGAAGAGCAGTCATACCTTTGATATCGACAAGGTGCAAACCAATGAGTAATACCACTGATGAAAGTACACATGTGGGTAAATAGGCTAATGGCTGGGTAAGAAATACCAAAACTATCAAAACAGTGAAGACTGTTGTAAGCTGGGTAAGTTGAGTATACCCTCCGACACTTTTAACCATTTCTGTTTTAGTTGGACTCCCATTAACCACGAAAGTACCTGATATACCTGCTGCTACATTAGCAAAGCTCAATCCAATGAGATCTAAATTTTCATTATAAGTGTCTGAGAACTTCATAGCATAAGCCCGAGAAGTTGCAGCACTCTGGGCAAGGATGACAATAAAACAAGCCACTGATGTGTTAAGGATCTTCGGGATATCAGACAATGAAACTTGGGGAAAAGAAAGATGTGGCAAACCACCTGGTACTGTGCCAAGTATGGTGATACCATAAGAAGAAAGATCTAATGCCCAGTTTACAGCGATTGCACCAATCATTGCTAATAGTGCACCTGGTACTTTGCTGTGGATCTTTCCACTAAGAGTAATTATCCCAATCACAGATAAAGAGACCGAGAGTGTGGGAATATTTGTAAGATACAGATATTTGAACAAATATGTGATCTGCATAAGTGTTCCATATGAACCGTGAGGAATCCCGAGTACTTCACTAAGCTCTGAGATTGAGATTTGAATGCCGATGCCTGTGAGAAGTCCTATTAGAACTGTGTGAGAAAGAAAATCAGCGAGAAAACCGAATTGAAGTAGGCCTCCGAAGAGTAACAAGGCGGCTACAAGAAGGGCGATCATACCAGCATATGCAACATATTTTGTTGATTCGGGAGTAGCTATTGTCACCAATAAACTTGCCATAATAGCTGCCGTTGCGGAATCAGCTCCAACGGCGAGATGACGGGATGAACCAAAAATAGCAAAAGCTAACATCGGCAGCAGGATTGTATATATTCCAGTAACTAAAGGCATGCCTGCAATCTTAGTGTACCCCATGACCTCTGGGATAGCAAGTGCTGCGAATGCGATCCCTGCAGTGATTTCCCAGGGTACTTGTGCAGGTTTAAGCGGCAAAACTCCCTGAAAAAGGGGGAATTTAAGGGATCTTTTAGGATTTTGTGTAGGTGACATATTCGATATAATCTAGTCATATAGTGAATCAAGATTTCCAAGATAAGGATCAAAATTTAATTAATTTAAGTCGAATTTTATTGTTTTTTTAAATTTGAAAAGAAGCCGAAAAAATTAAAAGGACTTCGATTTTAGTTTTTTTCTCAAGTGTTTCTGTAATTGTTTTCAGGATTTTTATTCTGGAATAGTGCTTGTCATTTGATCCCACAACAGTCCATTGAGTATTGAATGGTGCTTGTTTTATGAAGCATCTCATCAATAGCAATATTATATTCTTCTCATTTGCTCCGATTTAGCCAGTCTTCATCCATTATTTTCCAGCTTTTTTCAGGATCATTTTGCCCCCTTCTTTCATTCTTTCTGCGTTAAACGAAGCGAGGCCGCCGTCGATATCAAGAACTTTGCGTTATGGAGACAGACTTTCCAAAGCTCACATGACATATATTCAGCCTTATTCCATCCCATGAAAACACTTCTATTATTTTAAATTTCTAGGCCGTTGTTCTTCCTATCTGGTTTGAATCTGGAGTGCTGCAAGTCCAAAATTTCTCTCAAAACTGCAGGTATTCCCTCTACAATATCCTCGGCAATCAATCCGGGGCCGTTCAGTGTGGCAATCCGCCCGTGTATCCATGCGGAGGCAGCAGCAGCCTGAAAAATCGGCATTTTTTGCGCGACAAGGCCGAGAATCATCCCCGCCAGAACATCACCCGCGCCTGCCGTTGCAAGCCACGGCGGAGCGTTATGGTTAACTTGGGCGTCACCATTGGGAGAAGCGATAACTGTTTTGGCCCCCTTCAACAAAACAATGCATCCGGCGCGTTGAGCGGCGGCAAAGGCCCGCGAAGGTTTATCTCCATCTATCTCGCCGAACAATCGCATAAACTCGCCCTCGTGCGGAGTCAGCACGCAATCGGTGTGCAAGGCTTGAAATAATATTTCCGGCGTGTCCGCAAAATTGGTCAATCCGTCCGCATCCACCACCGTCGGACGCTTGGCTGCCAAAGCCATCATAACTTCTGCTTTTTGCGCGGAACCAAGGCCCAGACCAGGGCCTATTAGAAGAGCGGGCTTACGCTCATTGTCGACCAATAACTGCCACTCTTGCGCCGTGTCGCAGAGACGAACGATTACACTTTCCAGCGCCTCGGTGTAGATCGACAAAGCGACTGCTGGAGAGGCTAGCGTCACGAGTCCAGCGCCAACGCGTTGCGCTTTGCGGGCTGCTAAACGCGCCGCTCCTGTCATAACCGCTCCCCCGCGGATTAATGCTGTGCCTCGGCTGTACTTATGGCTGTCGGCTTGAGGAAAAGGAAAAAGACTTTTCCAGACTTCTGGCGTGTTTTCATAGACCCTGCTCGGCGAACGGGCATTCATTTTTCTCGTCAGATTTTTCTTCAGCTTTTGGTCTGCCTCATAAAACTATTTTGTTTAAATAATGAACTTAAAAATGATACGGAAAAATTTTCAATCAATTGAGATATCAATTTCAGTAAGTTTGTCTCCAGCTTACTAAAGAGATTTCATTCTTCTTTAAGAACAAAATCAGGAAGAGTTTTCATTAGTATAAATTATTTTTAAGATATTACAGCTTTCAAATACTTAAATACGTAGGAATTTATCGGAATTCTCTATAGTATGTAGATGCATCTCTTTAACTTTTTTATTTTCCCCATGTCTTCAGTTTCTTTTTGATTATCGTTGTCAAATTCGTTCATGCCTAAACTTAATCATTGTAATACTTTTAGATATGCACTTATTTATTATAGATAGTAGCCACAGATTTTCGCACAAAAACGGTGCATTTTTTCAGTTTTAGTCGAAATTATAAGACATTTTTGATTAAATTTGAGAAATTTATATTTAACTTTTGATAAAAAAATTAGTATTAGTTCCCGTCTTTTAAAATCAATATCTTGAGGATTTATTAATATTTGCTTACGTTTTTCCTTCTAAAGTTTGCAATCCGAAACTGTGGACTCCGCATGGAAAACGCTCAATATATAGGGATTATTATTAGTTATTAAATTCTTGAAGTGAAGCTTTGAAAAAAACTAGGTATTATACGCGTTTTATTGTTGATTACATTTGTCTTCGTATCCATCTGCATAGCCAATAAAGAAAGCGCATCCACTAGTAAAAGTGAAGCTTGAAAATCATCTGTTGGATCAGTACATTTAGAGCTCAAAATTTTGTTCTTTTGTAAAAAAATGTCTTTATTATTTCAGCTGCAAGAATGTATAGCCCTACTATAATCCCAATTATTAAGATAACTGAAATTGGAAGTGGTTTGAAGCCAAGCGGGGCTGCAAAAGAAGTAAATGGAATGCAAAGTGTCAAGACACATGTCAGGAGGGTGGCTACTAGTAGGTATTTCCCAGGTTTGCTTCTGAAGAAAGGTTTTCTGCTCCTAATTACCAGAACTATCATGGATGCTGAAATAACGGATTCAACAAACCAGCCAGTTCTGAATTGCTCTGTCATACCTGGTAGGAGGAAGAGTAGAACACCGAAAGTCAAATAGTCAAATACAGAACTTGTAATGCCAAATACCATCATAAACTTGCGGATGAAACCTATATCCCAGCGGTGTGGCTCTTCGATCAATTCCTTATCCACAGAATCCGTAGCTATAGTCATCTCCGGAAAATCAGTTAATAAATTGGTTAGTAGAATCTGCGTGGGCAACAGAGGTAGAAAAGGCAGGAAAAGTGATGCTCCTGCCATGCTGAACATGTTCCCAAAATTGGCACTGGTAGCCATGAAGACATACTTCAGGGTGTTGGCAAAGGTTTTTCGTCCGCCCTTTACCCCCGCAACAAGAGCATCCAGGCTTTTTTCTAGCAGCACAATATCTGCAGCTTCTTTTGCAACGTCTGCAGCACTATCAACAGAGATTCCTACATCTGCTGCATGAAGAGCAGATGCATCATTGATGCCGTCTCCTATAAATCCAACGACATTTCCGCTTTTCTTGAGAGCAAGAATAATATGCTCTTTCTGATTAGGCTCTACCTCAGCAAAGATATCAGTATCTTTTGTCTGCTTTATCAAGGCTTCACTGCTCATCTTATCAAGTTCGCTTCCGGTTATAACTCTGGAGTTCTTAAGCCCGATCTCCCTGCTGATACTGGCAGCTACATATTTATTGTCTCCGGTGATCACTTTCAGAGAAATTCCAAGTTTTTCCATGTTTTCTATCGTATTCATAATCCCCTGCTTAGGGGGATCAGAAAAGAAAAGAAATCCCAGAAAAGTCATATCGATTTCATTCTCCTTTCCTATAACCTTCTGCTGTCCCATTTCCCTGTACGAAATCCCAAGAGTACGAAGCCCTTTTTCACTGAACTCTTCAAATTGCTGCTCAATTGTTTTCTTCAAATCTGAAATTTCTACGATCTCTCCAGGTTCAACCTCTGCTGAGGAGCAAATTTCAAGAATATTCTTGAGAGCGCCTTTAGTAATCATAAGATTCATATTGCTTTTCGAGACAAGGATGCTCAATCTTTTGCGCAAGAAATCATAAGGGATTTCATCCAGTTTCTCATACTGGGCCAGATCAAATTTATTCTGTTCGAGAATTGCCCTATCGATTGAGTTTTCAAAGCCTTTCTGGTAAGAGGCATTAAGGCTGGCATAAAGGAGGACTTTTTCATTCTGATTTCCTTTGAGATCCTGAGAAGAGTGAAGTTGCAGCTCTCCTTCGGTCAGAGTGCCGGTCTTGTCGGAGCAGAGCAAATTCATGCTTCCAAGGTTTTCAATGGAAGCTAGTCTCTTGACGATAACTTTCTTTTTCGCCATCTCTCTTGCTCCGTGGGAAAGATTAACGCTGATGATTGCAGGAAGGAGTTGAGGAGTCAGTCCAACTGCAAGAGCAAGCGAGAAGAGAAAAGATTCCAGAATCGGGCGCTTAAGATATACATTGATCACAAATACAGCTAATACCATCAGCATCGTAACGTCCATCAGGAAATGTCCAAAATTTGAAATTCCTTTTTCAAATTCTGTTTCCGGGGGTCTGAGTTTTAATCTCTCTGATATTTTTCCAAACTCAGTTTCCTTCCCTGTGGAAACTGCCAGCACTTTTCCGCTACCACTGACTACACTGGTCCCCATCCAGAGAGAATTTGTGCGCTTCGCGAGAGGGGTTTCTGCGTTCAGCACTCCGGCTACTTTTTCTACTGGATAGGTCTCTCCTGTGAGAGTCGCTTCACTAACAAACAGATCTTTTGATTCTAGAATTAGACAATCTGCAGGTATAATATCTCCAGCGTTGAAGATTATTATATCTCCAGGAACAATCTCGTCCACAGAAATTTCTTTCTCTTCCCCATCTCTAAGCACAGCAGCCTTTATCTGCACCTGAGCCAGCAGTTTTTCAAAAGCGTCAGCAGCTCCTTTTTCCTGCCAGAAACTCAGCAGACCACTGATCAGGATAATAATTACAATAATTACAGTATCTGTGACATCTCCGAGAAAAAAAGAAAGTCCAGATGCAAAAATAAGGATAAGAGTAATTGGACTCTTAAATTGGGACAGCAGAAGTGTGAGGGTATCTGATCGTTTTTTTGGTTTAAGAATATTAGCTCCATACCTATTAAGACGTTCACGGACTTCTGAACTTTTCAGACCATCAGTTGTTGTTTGGAGTTTTTTCAACATATCGGATGTAGAAATACTCCAGAATTCGAGCTTTTTCTCATCATTGACCAATAAGCTGTCTCCTTATTTCTACTCGGTTACCGGTATATAGATAAGTTGCATTTTAGCATAGTGATCATTACTTTCACAAGCCTTTTGGATATTGACTGCATTGAATTGAGGACTTTTTTACTTTTACAGAAAACTATGTGCATTGCCATTATTATCAATTTTAAAAAAAATAAAATATTTTACTAAAGAGTTTACTCCCTAGTAAAGCCTAATTTTGTTTTGGTCTAACTTCATTCTTCAGCAAAAGTTGCACGCAGCTTATCTTCTTCTTCCTTTGACAGGTTAGAGGCAATGAGTTCGAACTTTGTTTGTTTCATAGCTTCTACTACCTTATCTTCAACAGCGTCGCTAGTCATTAGAAACAAAGCTGAAGTGCCTTCAGTTACTTTGCTACGAATAGATTTTATGAAATCTTCATCAATTCCAATATGTTTCATTGAACCCACTACCGCACCTAACGCAGCCCCAGCGACCAAGCCTAATAAAGGAATGAAAAATATCAAGCCAAATAACATACCCCAAAAAGCACCACTCAGTGCACCTATACCGGCTAAATCAGTCAAATGTTTTGTTTTTGGTTTCTTTTTTCCCACAGGCCAGGTGACTATAGCTGCATCTTGTAGTTCAATCAGTTGTTTCTTACTTAAATTTTCAATTATTTCAAGTTCATTTTCGGCACCTTTAGTGGTGTCAAACTTAAGAACTGTTAAAGTTGTCATTACACAATCTCCTTTTCTGCTTCACATTTATTTCTAGGTTGGTTTACCGTACCATCCGTTGTATAGATTTTCTTACTAGATATTATTTAAAAATAATTACTTGCCTAATTGTATATTGTGACTTTTACCGAATTAACTAAATAAAGTGAGCAATATTGGTTGGAGGACACATAAACAGAAAAATAAATGTGAACTCAGAAAAGGAGATTAAGAATTGCAATTTTAAGTTCTTAAATTTGACGCCACTTATGGTGCCGAAAATGAACTTGGATTAATTGAGGAGGATTTCGATAAACCTCTGATTTCAACAAATTGCTTATATACCTTTTATAAACTATTGCCAAAAAGTGGGGTTTATCTAAATAGTCTGAGAATTTAAGTAACAACAAATGATAAATGACCCATTTGGGTATTAATAAAGATTTCATAAAATGTATCCGCAGCAAGGTAACTGAAGGCACATAAGCTCTCTTTCTTATGATAAGTGATGCCGTAGAGGATAGAGTAGTAGAAGCTGTGAAACAATCCAAGTTTGAACTCATCGCTTCTAATCTGTCAAAGGAAAAAGAAGAAAAGTTGCGTGTAACTTTTGCAGAATATAAAGTTCGCTAAATGAATAATGGTTATATCAGGGAATGAACTATTTGAAATCATTTTAGATTTTTTAGAATTGATGCTAAAGGTAATGCGCATATTTTTCTGTATTATCGCAATTTGAATCCCGAATGACGGGAACAACTCTTTTTTAAAAAATATCCGTAGCACGATCAAATTGGAGAAAACAAAGATGTATGTACCACGGAAACCATGGCATGTTTCACTGGTAATATTTGCATTTTGGATGAGTTTCATAGTTGTAGGAGGACTTTTAGAGATTAAGGGGCATCACATTCAACTTGAAAAATTGGTTGAAAGACAAATCATGCTTGGGGAGCTAGTTGAAATTGTCTTTTTGACTGGATTTATTACTTATTTGAGATGGTGGCCTAAAGTTGGGTGGAAAAGGCAAAATAATTTGCGAGATTTACGCTTGTTGTGGCCACCGACCCTATCGCTTCTATTCATGCTACTGATCGTATTATATGCAAATCTACCCTCAACAAGGGTTCTTTTGATTGTAATCACCAATACATTGATGGTAGGAATCAGCGAGGAATTGATGTTTCGTGGCATCTTGTTCTATGGAGCTTCATCATCATTCGGGATCTGGCGTGCAGTATGGATCACAGCAATTATTTTTGGTTTAGTCCATATATTGAACAGCTTAATCACCGGAGATTTTGGAGCGAGCATACTACAGGCTTTTTTTGCAGGTACGTTTGGTATCTGGACTGCAGCTTTGCGAATCCGTCTAAACACAATTATTCCGGTAATCATAATTCATTGGTAGTGGGATTGTCTGTCATTCCTGGCAAATTCCATCTGGGATCTAGCATTGCTTCCTCTCTCTCTGTTGCTTTTCATTTATGGTCTCTGGTTATTACAAAATTATCAACGCGGAGAAATCGAATTTCTAAGCAATCAGGAAGCTAGTTAGTCATTATCTGAGTGCTCACCAACCCGGCCAGTAAATGTTGTTATTGTTGGTCACGCCGTGCAACAGTTGATGCAAACGGCGTCACCAACTGGTATTCAACTATATCAGAAGACTTCACGCTAATCTATCACGTTACTCGACATATTGTACCGATTAAGGATGACAAGCTCTTATAAGCGCGGAAACAATTTTCCCCCTCTGTGACAAACGGAACATGAGAAATTCAACTGACTGAATAAGATAAACGATTGCATAAAGAGAAAATCATGGACACCACAACGGAAATCCAGCCACCTATACCACGGGCTCGGCAAAATGCCTGGCTAAAAGTTTTAGCCATTGCGGTAGATTTCTATATTCTCTTGCTGGCAGCCTTGCTACTACCGGATAATTCAAATCTGTTCCCAAACTTGGTGATGGTCTGCGCTTTACGGTTCCCGTAGCCTACGTAGCGTTTTTTTACGAGCGCAGGTATTTAAGCCAACTGACATTGTTAACGGTCGCACAGGTTTTCATGCTTGGAGGACTGCTAGGGATCTTAGCCGATTCTCTTCTGGAACCATTTTTATCCGCCACTTGGATTCTATCTCTATTCTAAAAGTAGGGTCGATATAGGAATTTGCCAAATTCCTAGGAGTACTGCTGATTACACGCTACTTGAGGAGTGAGTCGGAAATGGACGGTTTGATCTTGGACGCAGCGGTTTGAATGGGATTTGCGGCCCTGGAAAGCAACGGTTATGCCTTTACAGCCTTCTTGATAAGCAATGGAAGTATTTCAACAACAGTGATAATGACCTTGATCCGCGGTCTGCTTTCCCCACTCTGGCAAGGAACCTGGACGGCGATTTTATTAAACGTGCTGTTCAGGGAAAGCAGGAATTGGCGATTCCGGATTAATCTACAAGTAATTGCCGCTTACATTTTCGTTTCAGTTCTGCATGCAATGTGGGATTGGCTGCCGCAGATAATTACTCCCATATTTGGTCATGGTTAGATGTGATCATTGCCGAGAGCGTAGTCGGTATTGTTGGATTAGTTGTTCTCTGGTTGCGCCGGAGAGAAGCGATCAGGTTGCAAATTTTTTTCCATCAGAAACAGAACACATTAGTACCTAAAAGAAAAAATATAGGAAGTTGGAACATCAACACAAAATTGTTATAAATATACATAAGGTTCAGGATATAAAGTCAAATATGACAAATCGCATTATTGTCGAGGGCAAGATTAGCAGAATGCTAATACTTCTTTAACTTGGATAGACCTTGATGGATGCAGTCTAAACTGCGTGTTTCTACAGACTAAGACATTAAAAAATAATGATTTAAATGGGCAGAAGAACCGTCTAGTATTAAATCATAATTTTACAAATCAGATCTTAATTTTGGTAATCTTGTGATTCAATAAAGATTGCCTTTGGAATTATAGTAATGCTTAGTCTATTAATTTTTACACAAACTATATCTAATTAGGCTTGCCTTTCCAAAAAAGCATATCCATTTAGCAGCCAGTAATTTAGAGCCTCCGAAAAGTCACTAATGTTGTATATCTAAATTATGGTAGACTCATGATATTGAGTAGCTGCACTGATTGTGCAAATTGTCGTTTGTGAAAGCTACAGTAAGTCACAACACTTGCTGATAATATTTTAACAGGAATTGAATATGTTTTCGAAGTCTGATCCCAAATGAAAAAAGAGCAGGGCAAATTACTCATTTTAGGATGCTAATATGCAATTACCATCATTTCCGTATCTTTAATAAGTAAATATTTTATTGAATCGTTTGCTAAAGGAACAAAGATAAAATAATGAGCTACTGTACCAAGGTATAATCAAGTGGTAAAAATGCAAGACCCGACTACCAACAATGGAGATTACACCTACAAATATTATATCCATTATTATGGTCATTAAAAGTATTCTGCTCAGTAAAGTTCAAAAAAAAATGACCTTTTTCTCTCACCATGAACGTAGCAAGAACTCCAGAGAAAATAGCGTCTCAAAAACAAAATTATTAAATTATGGTATTGTATTGGAATCCAAAATAAGGTAAGTAGAGATATTTTCGACAATTAAAGTTTTTTAAAATATAACAGGCTCTTTGTCTTTTCCTTTCATTGCAAAAAAACAGATAACGAACCTATAGTCATGCTAACAAAGAAACTTATCAAAATTAAATGTAAAATTTGAAAAATAGAAATATTTTATGACAAATGTTGTTATCTCAGTAAAGGATGGTATTTATTGATATTCTTGTGATGTTTTTAGAAATAATTATAAATTATAGAGGATTTCGATAAACTTCGGATTTTATTTCTTAGCAGGAATTTCTCAGATTTTCCCTCAATTTCTCTATTTAATTCCTCTTTTTGGCTTTACTTATTCTCAATTCTTTGATTTTAAAGATAGCTTCCGCTATTTTCAACATACTTTTTTTATTTTCAATTTCCTCAATTGATGGAGATTATAACAAAAAGCCGTACACAACATTTTTAGATTTACTCTTTTAACAGTAGTAACAAAAACTCTTCCTGCTTTGAAAATTTCTTTCGTTACTGAATTGATTCTTTCCCGTTGAACTCTTTTTGAGCTAATTCTCTTATTTTTTAATATATCCTTTATTCCCAGCGAATGTCCTTTGACTGCTCTTTTCATTGTTGCATTATACCTTTCGTTTTTGCTCCAAAGTATCCTCTGTCCCTATAAACCACTTCATTTTCCTCTGTCACATCTACATACGAATCATGTACTGACGCAGTTGTTGTTTTGAATCTTCTGATTAGCTCATAATCTCTGTCTATTATATTATGAAGCTTATATCCAAAATGAGACTTACCTCCCTTTTTTGTCCATGTTCCGTCTCTGCTTCTTCTTGTTTTTGCCTCATCTCTCTGCTTTCGCATGTCCTGGATCTGAATGGATAAAAGTAGCATCCTGAATCATTCCCTGCTTTATCTGTAAACCCAGAGTATCAAGTTGGCCTTGCAACTTTCCCCATATTTTCTTTGAAATTTTCGATAATTCTCTCCCTAAATAGCTATACAGTAGTACTGTCAGGTATGTATTCAGGAAATCCAAGGAATTTCCTAAAAAAATTCGATCTATACACACTTTCTCAAGTTCAAAATCAGAGAGCCCATGCCATTGTTGTAAAACAAGCATTTTGAACATCACAATGACATCAGTTTCAGGGCCCCCTCCTGAAACTGTTTTGTTAATATACATAGACTCAAGAATAACACGAAACGTTTTCCATCAATTAAGGAATCAATTTCAGCAAGCTTATCTCCAATAGATTCAAGACGTTTATACTCTTCTTTAATAGCAAAATCAGTAAGAGTTTTCATGAATATACATAAATATTGACAAATTTAAAGTCAACCATGCTCAAGAGCATGAGTTTATCGAAATTCTCTATAGCTTAAAATTAAGTACTTTCATCATGGAATATTTAATATTATTTAAAGAAGTGGATACTTTTGGGCGAGGAGTTATATAAATAAGAATCATAGCAAATTTTTGTTAATGTATCACATCATCTTTGCGTGTAAGTATCGGAAATAGATACTGGAACCAAGTGATTAAGAACTCAACCAGATAATTTATGACATCGAAATGGATGAGATTTTGAAATACTAGAAGTGGGAACGAACAAAGAACGCATCCATCTACTCGTTAAGAGCAGGCTAAAAGTCAGCAATCTTGCGATCATTCAAAAACAGAAACAAGGGACTACAATTTGTCTATGAAATATTTTAAAAAAATTTAAAAAATCCTAATGAATAAGACATATACCATGGAGCGATGTATATTTCGCATGTTAGATCGGCAATGTAAGCAAAGAGGTAGCAGAAAATTACATACTGAACCGGAATTAGAGTCTACTCTTTTCTTTATATCTATAGATCTGAAGATTTAGCATTTTTACGTATTGTCTTCTAAGCGTAGGTAACCATGAAAACCGGAAGAACTTTTAGGTAGAAAGTGGTGTTTTTTGGTAATGCATCGCAAAGCCTCATAATTCAGACTGAAGTATTTATTGAACAGTAGGTATAGACAATGACCACTAATAAGACGGATGAAAAAACACAGTTCATAGTAATGGGCTATGTTTTGCAAGCTGTAATGAATGATCTCAAGGATGCAGGTATTCATTTTGACCTTGGAGATAAATCAGATGGAATAAATGACTTTTTGCAGATTGTAATTATAGCGAAAAAAGATATGATTAGGACCGATGAGCTTCTGGCAAAGTACCAGTAAGCTACCAATCCCTGCCACCAATGAGTCGAGCAATAACTTACGCAGAGGGCATATGCCAGTTGATTAGAAACACAGCTATTTTTAATCATGATCAAGCATTTTTGTTAAGATTATAAATAAATATTGACAGGTATACACAACGATTATCTGAGAGAAAACTTTTCCTGCTATTACTTGAACTATTTTTATCTCGATCAATAACATTTCCATAGTCGCACTTATAGTTCTTTCAAAGAGAGGTATTTAGTTCTAGTTCAACAAATAAAACACTATTCGAAATTATAACTTTCATTGATATAAAATTTTTACATATGGGTTTCAATCATGAGCTAACAATTCGAAAAATGGGAAAGATCACTTTGATACTGAGTTGATGTGTTTCTGAGAACGCTTTCTCTTCCCTTTTTGTTGCATAGATTAAGCCCTTTTTGACTTTCAAATCCCCTATAATCAGAGTATTGGCTTTGGTATTAACAACAATAATTCTGGAGAGTTTATGTTGTAAATCCTTTAACTGATAGTATTTTATTTTTCGTCTTTCTATAAGTCTCATGAAATGTAAGTTGCCTTATACTTTTTAATAATCTTTTTTTATCCTTTACAATATCCCTTTGAAGCTTTATAGAACCTAATTTTGGTCGTCAATAATGATCTTATAAAAGTTTTTATTTCAAAGAATTTACCGTCGATATTTACAGCAGTTACTTCTTCGTAATGCCCAAATAGCTTAATAAATCATATTTATGTATTGAACAAAATGTTAGTTAATACGCACATTAATTGCTCTGTTGATCTAGATTAGATTTCATATTTATGATATTAAATTTAGAACTATAATTATTTATATATATCCTACCTTATAAAAAAAATGGAAAATTGACGATTCTCGTCTCTCGCTTACTACGTTGATTCGTATCGAGGAAATGGACTCTACGCCTCAGAGTTAAAGTCGGAATCATTTGTTGACAATTCGACCGAGAAAATAACCAGGCTTTGACGCAACGATCTCCACATCGGCACATTGACCGGGGCTCAGCTCCGAACTGCTTATTATAACCGGACGGTATGAGTCTGTGCGTGTAAGAATATCTCCCATTTCAGTATACTTCGAGGCAAAAGCTTTGCCTCTCCAGCCAATTATTCCCTGTTTAGACTCGAGCTTAATCTGTTCACAGACTTTGTGCAAGTAGTGAGAACGCTGAACCGAAATCCGTGAGTCTAGGTTCCTGAAGGAAAAAGCTTTTGTGTGCTTTCGAGGAGAGTAACGTGAGATGTTTACTTTTTCCGGGCGGTATTTTTTTACCCATTCGACTGTTTCTATGAAGTCTTCATCAGTTTCACTGCAAAAACCTACGATTACGTCAGTGAAAAGGGATAGATCTCTGAAGCGGGAACGAAATTTTGCAATGATCATTTCCACAGTATCCATTTTATGCATACGATTCATCGTTTTAAGCACAGAGTGGGAGGCTGACTGAATCGGGAGATGGAGAAATTTAAAGATTTTTTCGGAATCAAAGGCATCTACTATGTCATCAAGGATTGATTGAACAGAAAGAGGATTCATCATCCCGACTCTTATTCTAAAGTCGCCAGGAATTTTAGAGATCATGCGCAAGAGTTCGGGTAGTTTGAAGCCGGTATCCATTCCGTACTGACTGTCATCCTGGGAAGTGAGCCAAATTTCCTTGCAGCCATCCGCAACTGCAGCTCGGATATCCGCAATAATTTCATTCGGTGGAAATGAGTTAAGTTTGCCTCTCGCATACTTTACAACGCAATAGGAACAAGCGAAGTTACATCCCTGGGAAATCTGGCAAATATGAATATTGGAATTTGAGCGCTCACGCGGAACATTAAGAAAGCCCAATGGTTCAAGGGTGTGGATTTCAAGGTGATTTTTTCGATAAATGCCCTGCTTTTGTCTTTGTTCGATTGAGAAAAGAAGATCTCCAAGACTTGAAATAGCATTTACACCCAGAATATGAGCTTCGGGATTTGCATGGAGGACATCTTCAAGCTGAACTTCGGGCAGGCAGCCTGAGACAATCACCTCTACATTTTTCTCACCCAAGCTACGGATTTTGTGGAGAATCTTTTGTTCTGTAGTATATTTTACAGTACAAGAGTTGCAGATATAGACCTCTGCCTGATCAGCGGTATCGAGACCCAGTAGTTCGTGCCCAAGCTTCTTTACAAGTGCTTTCATGATCTCGGCTGATGCCTGGTTTGCAGAACAGCCAAAACTTTCAAGATAGATCCTCATATTTTAACTCTTAACTCTGCATTTTACCCTTTAATTTTTAATTACTTTTATTCAGTTTGTCGTTTAGGACTTAAGTCTCAATTTAATAATCTGCAATTAAATTGATCATTACTTAGTTAGTTTTTCAAAAAAATTAAAATAAAAGGATGAAGCAAAAATGGTTTACAGGTACAGAGGAGTTTCTTGCTTATCCTTTATGTAAATGCTATCCGTGAACCTGACAATTCCTGAAGCGCCCATCGAGATCGTGTGTACCCTAGCATCCCCGCTACCAAATAGGTTTACTTCGCGAAGGAAGTGGCCAGGAGTAACAGCTGTTGCCGAGAAAATCACGTCATTGCCCGGCACAAGTTTGTCTGTATCAAGAACATCTTTAAGGTTCTCCAAGGTAATCCCCATCTTCTCAAGCCTCGGCATCTTTTCCTCAATTTCTTCATCGATTTTGTTCCTTGTGTGCCCATTTGCAACCGTAGGCAGAACGAGCCTTGCAAGGATCTCCCCCCCCAGGATTTTGATTGCAGCAGCTGTCAAGACAGCTTCGCCTGAGCCCCCTGCACCAACAACCATGTGAATGCCAGACCCGCGGATTGCGGTTGCGATACCCGGCATGAGGTCTCCGTCAGCAACTAGCCTTATACGGGCTCCAGCTTCCCGAATCTCGATTATTTTCTGCTCATGCCTGGGCCTATCTAGAATTACGACCACAAGCTCCCCAATTTTCCTCCCAAGAGCTTTTGCAACTATTGCAAGATTGTGCTCGGCAGAAGCATCTAAATCGATCTTTTCATCTGGATGCTCCCTTTCGTAACGTACCACATCTGGCCCTACAACGATCTTATCCATATAGATATCAGGGCCATGGAAAATTCCGCCCCTTTCAGCCATGGCCATAACCGCAACTGAACCTGGACCACCGTTTGCCGTAAGGTTTGTTCCTTCTAGAGGGTCAACTGCTATATCAACTTCAAGATGGCTCTTCCATGTTCCTACTTTTTCTCCTATGTATAGCATAGGGGCTTTATCCCTTTCCCCTTCTCCGATCTTGATTAGGCCTTTCATATCAAGCTTATTCAGCATCCTCCGCATGGAGGCAACAGCTACCTGGTCAGCAAAAATCTTATTACCACGCCCCATTTGATAAGCTGCGGCAATGGCGGCAGTCTCAGTCACCTGAATAAGCTTGGGTAGTAGGTCACACTCTATAGGCCCAGCACACTCAATCATTTCTTCCACTGTCTTCGGATGAGGTATAGAATCAACTCCAAATTACTGCTTTCTGATGATTAAACTTTTTTATGGTTTATTTTTTTAATTGCTCATGTGAACTTTTAACACAATGGTACATTAATTAAACCTAATGGATTTAGTGGTTCAAATATGCTGTACCACCGAATGAACGTTCTCATTATTTTACAATTTTTCTACAATGATTTATACGAAAAATTTTATCCATTCATCTTAATTTTATTTTTCGTGATCGGCTCAAAAAATTCAATCTCGTAGCCTCTTAAGTAGAAATTATGCCTAATCTCCACCAAAATTTTTCTAATTTAGAAGTATATTTTTCGATTTATGCATGCAGGCTACTCGAGCATTAATGCAAGATTTATTTCTCTATCAAATTTCATTAATTGCTTCAAGAGTAATTTAACTAAAATATTGACTTAATGCTTCAATGCTGTTTATTACTAGCTCAATAATGTTCGAACTGATTACTGAATATCCTAAAGCCAGATCTTGATAATTAGAGAGAATTTCGAAGCCATATTCTCTAAAGCATGCCATCTCTCTACCTTTTATGCCCCCTTCTTTAGATCAATCCACAAAAAATTCTGTAAACTAAAGTGACTGGTAATTGGGCTCTGTAGAAATTCTTAATTTGACGCAAATTATTTCTATAATTTTTTTGTTTATGTTGTATACTATAATTTAATTTTAATCTCTTTTACTTGACAACGAAATTCCCTTGCCCTAATTGTTTCTCCTAATTTACTTTAACTACAGAAAACATTGTCTACACAATATTTCTTTGATTATATCTAATTTTGTCAAAGACCAGGTTCAATTGTTTTCTATATTTCCCCCTTATTTTCTTCCTTTTTCTCTCTCTTACAGGTACAATTGAATCTGCTTTGATTTATTTTCTAATTATAGAATGTATTTTATTCTGAATCTTATCCTTTATCCATTTCATAACAATTAGACTTTCTCATCTTGTTTAATCGCCTTATCAGAGCATTTGAATGTTTGATTTCGTGGTCTGTTTTTTGACTAATTTTCTATCCCAATATTACCTCTTTAATTATGTCTATTGATATTGAAGTTCTCAGAAAGCTTAGAAGAAGTTTCCCTGTTCTTCTGGAATAATAATAGATTGCATATGAACTCGTAAATCCTGTTCATCAATCGCTGCAACATAGACATTTTCTCCATATGACTATAACAGCTTTAGAATCCTTGACAGAAGAAGGCTAAACAGAGAAGATGGAATCCTGGTTACAAACTTTTGAAGGGTAGTAAAATGTGGAATCTTATCAAGAGCAAGTTTTTCTTTTATATCGCTCATAAGGTCAATAAGTTCTACAAAATCTCGATAGGCTGTACTAATATACTTTTTCAATAAAACCAGTACAAGAAGCGGATGCTGAATATAAATGTGTTTTGAATACTTGCAGGAATAAAGCTTCAGTCTGAAGATTGAACAATTTCAAGGCTGGTATCAACAAATTTAATGTACGTACTAAATTTCAATATCGAATGTTCCTTCGTTTTTAGCGAAAAAATAAGAAAAATATTAGAACGGAATAGTTATAATACTATAGTGTAAAAGTTCAATTTAGAGCATTTCTACAGAGCCGATAATTGATCTTAATTTAAGGTCATGTCTTGTATATTGAAATGATTTGGCACATTTAAATTTGGGAAATTTTAGTACTTGAATACAATAGCATTTAGCGCAAAAGATCAAATTATCGATAAAAATACATTGGCTATATCGAGAAAGATAGTTACGTAAAAATTATCTTCAAATGGACAATAGTTTCGACCAAAAACTAGTATATAGATTACTACCATAAATACCCATATTATTTACAATTATCACTTGCAATTATTTGGAAATAATCAATATTTATCTCTTAAAATAATGAATAGGTAATCCTTTCTGTGACTCTGCAAGGTGCCACAGGAATTTTATGAAAGAGCTGTAATTTTCCGGATCAGATATACAAATATTGAGTTTTTTGGTTCTTTGTAGTTTCCGATTGATATTATATTTTGTTTTTGAAGGATGAGAAATCCAAGTCTCTTGGGCAAGTTCAGGTTCAATTTAGCGACAATTTTTTATCGACCAACCATATACAATTGCTATCTGAAAATCCAAATTTTTGTTCAAAGCACCTTTCATTTTCAATACCTTAGATTTTCCTAATATAAGCCGTGATCGATTAAAGTTTCAATATTCCAATTTAAAAAAGACATCAACTCGCTTAGTATCTAGGCCTTTCCATCCAACTTGTGGCCACAATTTTAATAGGTGATGGCTACTAAAATAATCAAAGGATAGGTCACTTTTTGACATAACAGTAATCTGACTTAAAATGAACTGGACTTTAGATAAATAGTCAAATATCTAGATAATTCAGATTGGATGCAAATATATCAGAGGAACAAATTAGTTAGCTCCAAAATTTCTACACTATCAAACCCAACCATAATTTTATGCTCGTTAACTGTAAAAGCCGTCCAATAGTAGGGATTATGGAAAGGCTTCTAGTTTTGTGATTCTTCGGCTATTTTGAATTAGTAATCCATGTATTTTTCTATAAATTCTTCGCTTTTACTTTCCAATTTGCCCGAAAGGTAGCATTTTGATATCATAATTCTTACCTCTTGGTGCTATTCACTCGGGGATGAGAATGATTAACTTTCCTAATTGTAAAAGTTTACACTGATTTTGCAACAAAGCCAGATTTTTTGCACCGCAACCAGTTTAAGGAACGAATTTCCAAAGTACTTAGAAAAACATAATCTTGGATAGCGATATCATAAAATTATTTGGGCTTCAATTAATCTACAACTGGATAAACACAGAGAAAAAAAATACTTTTTTATTCACCCTAATAAATGGGTTGTGGTGAAAAAATCTCTTTATAAATCTCCAAAACACAGGTGATATGCTCGTCTTTTAATATTTGATCAATGACTCACAGACACGATCATTTTATGGTAAATTTGAAATGTTTTTTGATAAGGTTAATCACCCATATCTTTTTCCATTCTTCTGGTGTGAGGCCTCGTCGTAAAAGATAGAAAGTTCCAATTCTACATTGCCATAGGTTTTCAGGTACTGAGACGTGATTTGCTTTTCATCTGATGGTAACTTCCATTAGAGATTCTGGCATACTACCTGAAGTTGCACAGCCTCTATGAATTCTCCTGTTAACTCAGTAGTCTCGCCTGGTATTGTCTCAACTTGAATCGTCAGCAAATCATCGACAAGTTTTTCTGCCACGCCTTCTGCAAAAGAGCGACCAGCTTTTTTCACCGGCTCTCTGATTGCCAGCAGTTCAGCCTCACGGCACAGGCGCTCCATGTGAAAATGTATCCACATTCTTTCTGGCAGAGGATCTTCATAAGGGTCTAGCTGAGCTATGAATTTCTCCCGTATGACAAAAATCACCCTTAAAAGGGGGTCTGCTTCCAGAGCAATGTTTACTTGCTCAAAGAATCCCTCTCTATCTTTCCAGCGGTCTTGATACGAAGTGAATATTTCCTCAAACTGATCGAAGATGATGACACGGAGTAATGCCATACCATTGTCATCATGCATATGCTTCTGTTCTTTCATAAACTCAACAAGTTTAATTTTAGCAAGGCGCTCAACATCATACCCTCCTTCAGCCCAGCTTGTGAGAGCATTAAAGACATATATGTTCGATATCTTTTCAGTTTTAATCTTTTTCAAATTTGTGCCTTTAACTCGTGCCACCGGGAAAATTTCAAACTGTTTTCTCTTCAGGAGAGGAATAATTCTGGCATTGATAAGTGAACTCTTACCTGCACCCGACTGGGCATAGACGAGAACCAAACGATGCGCAATGACTGTGGACATGAGACCTCGAACTTCATGGTCTCTTCCGAAAAAAATGGCTTCATCATTCTCTTCAAAAGGTTGAGGGCCCACATAAGCCTGGAGTTCACGTACCACGATTGAAAGCCTCCCATCGTGTTCTCAATTCTGCGGCAAATTCGCGGCAATCGTTCAATTGTACCTGGATATGAAGCTCCTCAAAATAGCTATCCAGATATTCCTGAGCTTTTTCTTTTTAGGCCTCAGGAACATTCCCTGGCACGAGTTTCACGGAATAGTGCACTCTGTTACTTATTTCTTAGTATTCAGCAAGAATCCGGAAAAGAACATGGGAACCCAAATCAGCTATCCTGTAGCCTAGAAAAAGAAGAGATGGATCTGTAAATGCCTCCTGAATACTGGGCGGGAGAAGGTTTTGTTTCCTTGATGTGGCAGTCCTTGATATGGCAGCAAGAAAGTCCAGATAGTCAAATTCTGTTAGAACCAGCGACCCTGGTACTTCATATTTGTCATGGAGATGAAATACCAAAGGTTTTTCTGGAGTAGGAACATAGTCTGATGACGTTCGTTTGGATTGTATGATGCATTTATTCCATCGACAATATTCCAGGATTGATGTTTTGCCACGGCTTTTAAGAGCTTGCACCATAAGGTCATAGTAATTTGTGGTAATATAAACTGGCAATGGAAGATCGGCTAGCATTCAGTGAGGTTCATCAGGAATTTCAAAGTATTTTTGGGAGACTTCTTTTAACATTTCTTTGATTTTGTTACACATTTCTTCTTTTGGAGTCATATGGTCTTGGGTCACACCCACATACTGCGCCACCCGTTTCAAGTCATCAGAGTCTTCCATTGGGTATTTGTATTTTTTTGCCCATTCATTTGCAATCTGAGAACTAAACAGGAATCTTTCCAGCACTACCAGTGTATTATCTGGATCATTAAGAAGAGCCATTTAACCAGCTCCCCTTTTACGACTGAAAAGATCACAAGTGCGATTGCTCGTTCAATCGGTGGGCTTGCAATTGTAGTTTTTGGTATTCTTACGGTTAAAGAAGCCAGAACGGTTGCTTTTTCCCCAAGGATCTCTCAGGATTCTTCAAGCTTTAAATTTAAATCTGGCCCTGCTTTAAAGGGCTTTGTCACCACCATTTCAAATCCTTACTTATATATGGTGGTTGACTGCCGGTGGTGCCCTATTACTCAGGGAATACGAACTTGGAATTATTATTGCAGTGGCTTTCATTATTGGACATTGGATATCGGATCTTATTTGGTTCACCGTCGTATCGTGGTCATGCAGCCGTGGAAAATTCCTGCTTTCTCAGAGAGTGCACAAGCATATTCTTTATGCTTGCGGAGCATTTTTGGTAGTTTTCGGTTTTACTTTCATGCTTAATTTAACAATGTCACGGTAGAGTCAAAATAACTCAATCCCTTCCCAAACATTTCAGGACTTTCGAATGGAAGAAATTGAAGATAAAAGAATTTTTTAAAAGCATTCAAAATGCTAAATCCGTCTTTCAATAATATTTGATGGAATTTAAATATAAGATAAGCTTCTATTAATTTTTGTGAGTCACTCGTAAATATCCAAACAGTAATTAAAGAATTAAGAAGTGAAATAATCCTAAAAGCTCATCGTAAAATTATGCTTGATCGTACGTCTGAGCGAAAAGTTTCAAATTATCGAAAGGCGAGAGTAGGGATAAAAGAAACGACCTGTCAGTGAAGCACAACTTTATCTCAAGGCCCTCCTACAGGATAGCGCTATAGATACCTTTTCTCCGCAATAATCTACAACTGCCTTATAATTGGTACCTGCATCGATTTTCATCGTCTATAAACAATTATAGAGCCTAAAATATAATACATTCTCATAAGTAGAACCAAAAGGTAAATGGTTTTCTGCACAAGTGGCATCTAAAAAGATTAAATGCTTAGTAGGAAATGTATCTAGTAGATTAAGATTTCATTACCTATTCTCAAATACTTTCCAAATATAGTCTTTCTCGTCTGTTCTACTGCTTAAATTCGTACTTGTACAGAGCACCACCACCGATTACTCGAACCTCTAATCAATAATCCAGTATAATAATGATGTAACTCTCAGCTGTAAAAAGTTTTTTTCACTTTTCATTATTATGACAAAAAAAAGAGGTTAAGGACCTTTAAGAGTTGAAATAAATCTGTCTATAATTACTAACAATATCTTCACCCTTACATACGAGCTCAAGATCAGGGCCCCATTATTTACCAGCTCTGTGTGTTTTCGTTCATATTAATTGTAAATAATGCTTTTGGCAAGTTGTCGAGTGCTTTTATCCTATATTCCTAAAATTTAAACCCTGTGGATTTGCTTGATTGTAGGATACAGGATTCCAAAAACAAGGCTGTTAAGATTAAGTTCTATTGAAATGACGCGCTAAAAGCGGGAGATAGTCAAAGTCACTTCCATTAACTCTGTAAGGCTGATCCCTAATTCCGTTTGAATTCGAATCGTCAACAATTTGAGAAAATCCTGTACCATTCGGATTTGCCCATAAGTTTCCACCTAGATATGGGCCCTTTATAATATTCGTTCTTTTCGTTTTTGTAGTGTTCCAAAAATTACCTGCACTATTTTCTACTCTCACATTTAAAGTGTTATTAAAATAATTATTGTAGATGTGATTATCAGTTATTTCATCCCGCAAATCGATACCCGATTCTTTACTGTAGATGACCATATTGTTTGATAGCTCATTTTCATGGCAGTTATCCCTCAAAAAGATGCCTATGCTACTGTTGGAAATAGTATTGTTGTAGACTCTGGATTTAAAGACGAAGGTAAGATCGATGCCGTAATTACAGTCTATTATTTTGTTATCACAAAGCACATTTTTCGCTTGAACATCATAAATTTCTATCCCAGTGCTGCAATTTAGGATATTATTTGTTGAAACAATATTATTTCCACCACAACAGCCAATGATTATTCCTCCACCATTTGAGACTCGATTCCGGAATACTGTATTATTCCAGCACTGTGCACCCAGAGTAAGATCTCCTTTCACAATTGTATTACCTAGTAACTTGTTCTGGCTGCATCCTTCATCAAGCCATATGCTGTTATTGGAAAATTTATTATGTAAGAGTGTATTATTTATTGATTCCTGAAGGTAAACCCCATATCGATTTTCATAAAGGCTATTCCCCTCAATTATGCAGTTGTTAGCGTGTTCGAGGAAAATCCTTGCTGGAGGACCATAAACTCCATTCCATATCCCAAGTGTATTGGCAGTTTCCCCTGATCCAGTTATATTTAAACTCTTAATTGTCACATTATCCGCTTTAATCTGAAATACACTGGAATTTTCATTCAGGCACCTTACAATCGCACCCCCATAGCTATCTGTGTCTGAAGTGATCGTTATCCCAGATACGTTGACTATCACATTTTCCCTATAGTCCCCAGTTTTCAATAAAACAAAATCTCCTGGCGTTGAATTATTCACAGCAGCCTGAATCGAATTTCCAGGTTTCACATAAATGATTTTTCCACTTCCAACGCCTACAAAAAGTAAAAATAAAATGACAACCAGTAAGGTACTTGTTAGCTTGATAAAATATTTATCTATAAGTGTAATTTTCAAAAATAAATCCCTCTCGATATTTCGCATAGCCTTTCAAGCATAGGATATAATAAATTTTGAACCGACAGCATCGTGAGAAGCAACCATAATTTAGTAAATGGCGAGTACTTATTATTATATATATTTGCTATTATATATATCATCTATGTCTTTGTTTCCATAATTTAAATATCTGCAAATTGTGAAACTTTCTGGAAAAGAAAAATACTAGCATTTACAGGACTCAAAAAGATCTAGTAAAGAAACAATTATTTACAAGTTCAGATACCTTTTGGCTTCCCAAAAGAGAAAAGGTATCATTCCATTGAGTTATAATGTAATTGATGTATGAAGTATCCTATCATGTTTTGGCTTTGGCCTTGAGTTATTGATCAAATCCAGTACCTCATCAGCTCCAAATAGACTATTTTAAAACTGACTATACTCCTTTTAGCCTCATTAAACTATTGATGCACTAGTTAGCTGTAGCTTTATTCAAGCCATAGGAAGAATAAAATATGATTTTAACCAAACAATTCGCCTCAAAATATATGCTTAAAATTAAGCACATGTCTCAGAATATTAGTATTTACATTTTAAATGGAATGAGATATATAATTATTCAAAAAATATATATATATAATAACGTCTTTTAATATATATTTTATTCCAGTCGAATGACTCCCAGCTTGCTTTGGTACGAAAACTTCCCAGATAACTGTTAATGACTAACAAATTCATTTTCTAAGCTACTTATAGAAGATTAAATATAACTAGTCATTAAAAACCACAACACTTGTTATTCTCACCTATTAGTCCGTACCCCATAGATATAAACAATGTAAAATTTATTCGCCTATTTACCGTTATAATCCATTAACAGTCATATTTACTTTTAAGACACTTGCGTATCTATAAAATGTGTAACATTTTTGTGGCCTTCTGCGAAAAGTTCGATATAACTAGATTTTAACCTTAATACGATTTACATACTTAATTTACAAAATCCACTCTTTAGAGATCAATCAAATTCACTTTTAGGCAACTAACTGTTTAATGTACTGATTTCTCAACTCGGTAGCATCATGAAACTAAAATACTTAAAACCGCTTTTGTCATCATATCTACATACTAACGTAAATAGTTCATTGTTGGAGCATCGCCCAATATGTTAGGAATTATAAATTATAGAGGATTTCGATAAACTTCGGATTTTATTTCTTAGCAGGAATTTCCCATATCTTCCCCTCAATTTCTCTATTTAATTCCTCTTTTTGGCTTTACTTATCCTCAATTCTTTGATTTTAAAGATAGCTTCCGCTATTTTAAATATACTTTTTTTATTTTCAGTGTCCTCAATTGATGGAAATTATAACAAAAAGCCGTACACAACATTTTTAGATTTACTCTTTTAACAGTAGTAACAAAAACTCTTCCTGCTTTGAAAATTTCTTTCGTTACTGAATAAACTCCTTCTACTGGGACTCTTTTTGAGCTAATTTTCTTATTTCTGAATATATCCTTTATTCCCAGCGTATGTCCTTTGACTGCTCTTTTCATTGTTGCATTATACCCTTTCGTTTTTGCTCAAAGTATCCTCTGTCCCTATAAACCACTTCATTTTCCTCTGTCACATCTACATACGAATCATGTACTGACGCAGTTGTTGTTTTGAATCTTCTGATTAGCTCATAATCTCTGTCTATTATATTATGAAGCTTATATCCAAAATGAGACTTACCTCCCTTTTTTGTCCATGTTCCGTCTCTGCTTCTTCTTGTTTTTGCCTCATCTCTCTGCTTTCGCATGTCCTGGATCTGAATGGATAAAAGTAGCATCCTGAATCATTCCCTCTTTATCTGTAAACCCAGAGTATCAAGTTGGCTTTGCAACTTTCCCCATATTTTCTTTGAAATTTTCGATAATTCTCTCCCTAAATAGCTATACAGTAGTACTGTCAGGTATGTATTCCAGAAATCCAAGGAATTTCCTAAAAAAATTCGATCTATACAATGTTTCTCAAGTTCAAAATCAGAGAGCCTGTGCCATTGTTGTAAAACAAGCATTTTGAACATCACAATGACATCAGTTCCAGGTCTCCCTCCTGAAACGGTTTTGTTAATATACATAGACTAAAGAATAATACGAAAAGTTTTCCAATCAATTAAGGAATCAATTTCAGCCAGCTTATCTCCAACAGATTCAAGACGTTTATACTCTTCTTTAAGAGCAAAATCAATAAGAGTTTTCATGAATATACATAAATATTTACAAATTTAAAGTCAACCATGCTCAAGAGCATGGAGATTATCGAAATTCTCTATAATTAATATTAATCGAGTTAATTTTTAAAATGTTTCATGAAGAAATAATCTTTATATAGACACTATCATAAAACATGATTAATATTAAATTGTTGTTCAATGTCACAATTTCTTATGGGGAAATAAATTTTATTCTGAAACTATTTTTTTTATAATTAATTTAAAATAACTAACAAATTCAGTAAATATCATAGTGCTTCAAAATTTATTGGTGTGATAAATAAATATTAACCAAATAATTTTTGTAGTGTGAATAGTTACAAAAAATAAACTACCTTATAATTATCAATTTTAACCACAAAGGAGTAAAATAAATGTTGAAACAACCAGCTAGTAGAATGAAAAAGGAATTGGCGATTTTCATGGCAGTTCTTTTTGTAGTGTCTTTGACAGCAGTAACATCGAATGCAAAAAGCAATGGTAGCGATAATATTGTAGATGTTTCCATCCAAAAATTTGCTTTTAGCCCGACATCAGTCGAAATATCAGCAGGCGATACTGTAAGATGGACGAACATGGATCCAGTTGATCACACGGTAGCTGGGACTATTTTCATATCAGGCACAATATCCAAAGGACAAAGTTATGAATTTCTGTTTACCAAACCTGGAGTTTATAATTATGAATGTTCGATTCATCCTTCTATGAAAGGAACTATAACAGTTATAGCAAAGAAGTAAAAATTTAACAAAGGCGCATAGATAACTGAGATTCATATTGCAATTACTTTTGAGAACATTATGTTAAATTTTTTAAAAATTGCTATTTGCATCAATGTGCTGATTTTCGGTTTTATCTTGTCAGCTGATTGATATTTACATCATAGAATACTTATCATTTAACTGTGCTCGCTTTCGAAGCTCACCAAATAAAGAAAATCGAAAATTGCATCGAACAAAAAAAATACAATCGAAAAAACAAAAAGGAGATGGTCATTGTGCGTAAGTTTTTCCTGATCATATGTTTGACTTTTTTAATTATTAATGTAGCTTTAGTTTCAATTGATGCAGCACAAAAAAATTCATCAACACCTGTCGAGACACAAGAGCAAGCTTTTAGCATTGGACCAACAGTTACTTTTCAATCTTTTAATTCCGAAATTAATACAACTCAAAATGGAACTGTTGAACTCTTCCTAAAAAATCCAAGTCTCAATAATGTTACATTGGAAGTTGATATGAATATCAGTGTTCCGTCTGACGTCCACATCTATTCAGAAGATGGTAGTATATCAGGTGGATTCGGTACTGTGAACGGACATTTTTCAGTGCTACCTGGATCAACAAAAACAGTCATTTTGCATATTATAGGAGAAAGAACTGGCACATTCTCTTTGCATTCCAACATAAATTATTGGCCAGATAAAAATAAAAATTACTTAAGCACAATAAGTCAGGATAGCTCATTTGAAGTTACCCAATTCTCAAATAGCACACAATCAATGCCGAGATCCAGTCATGATATACCTGGACTCGGAGTGGCAAGCTCGATACTTATATTAATAATGCTATGCATCTTGAGAAGAAAGTAATATAGTGCCCATGAATTATAAGATTTTTAATCTCGTCTTGGATCTGGATCACCTAAATTCAACACTACCACTCCTCATCAAAGGTACGTAATTGGGAAAATCATCATAAAGTTTGGATTTGCTTCCATAACCACATTTTTATTCTCATTTTGTCGATAATCCTACGGATACTCGTTTGTTGAAAGTGGATAGAAATGATATTCTACACTTAAAAAACTAATTATAGTCTGACTATTAGCATTGCTCTTTTCATTGACAGTGACTTCGAGAATATTTTTGCCTAAAAACTGAAAAAAATGCAGAATAGGCCGACCATGGAGATGGCAACTCTCAGAACGGTAGATCCAATGGCAGAATGATAACGAGAGCGTCTATAAAAATGACAGTACATCAGTGACAATGTTTCACAACTGTCCCCCGACAGACTGGCGGCTGCAACACTGAACACCATGATAGGATACGCGGGGCAGTAACAATTGGAATGACTGTGGCTACGATGGTTGTTGGTGGCTATTCCATTCTTCCACTAATCATGGTTATGGAGTTGTCAATAGATACAGTATTTCTTAATTAAACTGTGAAACAAGTTGCATGAAAACTATTTTAAATAAATAATTTGCCAGACCATCTCACATTTTATTTTTTGCTTCCTAGTTCCTCGTATGAAATTCACAAAATAGTTAGATCAAGTGATGATCCACCTAGCTCATGGTTGATTCAACAAGATTGGACTCTATATCCAACCGTTGTTTTGTCCGACTATAAAGCGCCTAGTATTTGTTACAGATCATCATGTACCGCTGTAGACCTATAAATCTGCCATAAAAAATAAACGTAATTGTTATTATAAAGTACAATGTTTAATATTTTGAATACTGTTTTAGGTGTAAAGTAAAGTACAATCACCATAGCAGTAAACTATATTATGGATTTGGGGAAACAATTCTATAATGAATGAAAGAAGAGTAGAAAAAGGGCCTATACAACTAGATATAGGAATAGTTCTATCAAGCTTTGGAGGAAACTCCAGCCATGATAGGAATCAATTCCATGGTCTTGTTTCCCTGTTTGGCATCGATTTTGGACTCTATGTTGGACCATCGTATAATCTTTTTGAGACTATAGGGCCCAGTGTTGGTATTGGTTTGCTCATAGGGGACAATGGTTTCCTGGCTGCAAAATTAGGCATCCATTTAAGAAGAACATTTGGTTTAGCTGTGCTGATTCCTATAGTTCCGATTTATGATGCTACTGGAGCGAGCTTTTTAGCTGCATTGCCTGTTTCAGAAAGAACAAAAGTTGCGACAGCTATTCCATTTATATTAGTACCTGCAGCCCTTGCATACCAAGAAGAGATTAAAGGATTACGTAGACATGGAAGAGAAACTTTCGTTAAATTGAAGTCGTATATATCAGGGAAACTATGATCACCACAAATATAATGCAACATTATTATTTATGATATGCATATATTATTTTGATTCTTAGATTGAATATGCTCACTATTAATGATATTGTTGATGCAATTTTGGTTTTAACGACAAAAAAGAGTCGACTAGACTTCGAATTCTATTATTCATTAGAAATGTTTTGGAAATCTTTTATTATTAAATGATCTTTATATTCGATTTTTTTTTATTTTTACTCTAAATCATGCAAAGCAATGAAAATTTAATTTCATCGGAATTAATTCCATTCATCGTTGGTTAAGCTGCAATCATAAGAAACATTTCACTTCTACAGTTTTTTTTCTGAAAATCTATAAATGCAAATCAAGAAAAATAGATATCGCAGTAGTCATTTTAACGGTTAATAGATTCCTTAACCAAATATGGATGATTGTGATATGAAGATGACAGAGAAAAAAGATCGCTGTAAAAGAGAAGAGGAGATAAAAGACTCGCTGGAATCACAGCTTGAAGAAAAGTCTAGAAATCAAGTTCGTTCGGATTATCGACGCAGCCTGGGTAATGAATATCGTAGAAGATATATGGAGTGATGCTATATGCTTGTTTTATATTTTTAGTTCTCTTTTATTTTCAGCTAACTTTATCTACAATTTTTGTAATTATTCATTTTGCGGAAAACAACATTACTAGCTATCTAATCTAAAATTTGATTGGGAAGTTTTTGAACTCATTTTTTTCTAATTGTGGTTATTAATTTTATTTTCGTTTCAAATTGGTCACTAATTACACATTTTTGACAACTCAAAAAAAGTAAAAAAGTAATAAACATATGTAGCCCAAAAGAAACATGTTATGAAATGGAAGCAAAGAAAAATTAATGTCTACCAAATTATGTATCTATTTTGAAATCGAAGCACTAGCAGGATTAAACTCCAAAATTTCTAAACTAAAACATTTATAACTTACTCGTATATGCTTTATTTTGTCCCTCAAGTGCATAAGTCCTGAATGAATCAGCTTTAATCCACTCTTCTTCAGTGAGCTGGGAAAGTACGTTTTAGGTTCACTATGTCAACAATTTTCCCATCGCGCATAAGTGCGACGCGATCACATATCTCGTTTACAATTTTCGATGGATAAGTTGACAGTTTCAAGATCACAGAACGAAACTTCCCTGGATTCATAATAGGTGGCTTTTGGGAAGCAGGATACTCTGCGCTTAACTCGATTGACTATATATTATACATAAGGGATTTATTATAAATATTTTGCTAATTGGTTATAGAATATTTCAATACTTTAACCTTAACAATGTCATTAATAATTAAAGTAAATACAAAATACCATATATCACCAGCAGTACAATATTGTCGTCTATAGGTATCAGACCTGGTATTCCAAAGGTTGAGATGGCAAAAGTTACTACCATATCGACGCATATAGCTGTCATGAAGTTTTGCTGGGAATAGACTCCCAAAAATAACCTTTCTCTCTCACCACAAATATCGTGAACTTACATCCGAAGATCTGTATGTTAAAGACAAATGTTTGCAAGCCTGTGTTGCTAGTGAGTCAAAGGTGGTTCATCCCGATCTATAGCAGCTCTAAAGATTCTGCTACCATTAACATACCCAGCAGTATGCAACCCTTGTCAACTACAATCTAAGAACTTGAAAAAATGGATTTATCAACAAGTAAATGCATCTTTTCGCTAATCATAAATGCAAATTTGAATGAAGGACAGATGGAAAACACAGATATATGTGGAATACACCCCAGATACTTTCTTTCTTCTAAGTATTCGGTGGTTACACAACTCAAGTCGGCTTAATTAAATGTGAATACTTATATTCACGATAATTTCGATAAATTTCTGATTTTTACGAGTCATTTACTTACCACTTAGAAACATATAACAAAATTTGAGGATATCAAAATTATCTACGTTTACTTTAATCAATCTTGTGGTTCATATTTTTTCCTAACAACCATGACAGAAACCTTTGAGTGTCTGACCAGATTTTCTGCAACGCTGCCCAGTAGTATCCTGTATAGTCCTGTCTTTCCAAGAGTGCCCATTATTACAATATCCATTTCTTCCTCATCTGCATACTGGATCAACTCGTCTGAAGGATCTCCTTCAAGCAGGACAGATTCTACATTGATTCCTTTTACCTTTCCTAAGCCTTTTATATAACCTATAGCCTGTTCCCCTTGTTTTTTCAATGCTTCACGTATCAATTCCCAACCTGCACCCCTAGAAGATAAGTAGGCTGTAGATATCACATAGACTGCATAAATAGTTCCTCCACTCAATCGCGCAAGCTCTAATACTTTGTCAATAGCCAAGCTGGAGCAATCCGAGCCATCGGTTGCGATCATTATTTTCTTATAACCAATCTTTCTCATGTAAAATCCTCAATTACATATTTTCTTGGAAGAAATATAATAACATTGGAATTTATAAAGTAAAAAATCAAGGAACTTTTTGATCTTCCCATATGGAGAAAGTAAGATCAGTTATTAAAAAAAGTTGCGATTAACTTAAAAATGACTCAACTTTCTATAGGTACACACAAAAATGTCATCAACTTTCTGCATTAGTTTTTGTGAACTGGATCATTACTTCGTTTATTGGAGTATACAAGTTTTCAAAGATTTATGTCCCCCAGTAAATCAAAAAAGTATTAAAAAGACAAGGAAAGAAAATTGCAAAATGGGGAAGTAATAGTTGTCAGAGCTCACAAGGGATCAAAAAGAAATTATGGAGAAAATTGAATTTATGAGCTCAAAAAGGCGAAAGCTAAGAATTACTCAATCACAAGAATATTTTGAACAAAAATTTTTCAAATATTAATTCAGAAGAGTATCAAAATTATTATCATTTGCAAAAAATGAATGGAAGTTTTCAAGTCGGTGATAAAAGTTTGATTCATTGAGTTAAAGACTAATTCGTGTAGTTAATGGCTATAATTAAACATTCAAAAATAATTTCTGTTTATTATACTACATCGTATCCAGCGTTCTTCCATGCGGTCATGCCTCCAAGGACATTGCATACTTCACCATAGCCATTCTTTTTCAAAATTGAAGCTGCCAAACTAGCACTCCGAGCAGTGCCACAATAAACAATTACAGGCCAATCTTTTGGAACTTCATCCAGTTCCTCCTCCAAATGACCAACGTAGATTTGTTTAGCTTCATTGATATGTCCCTTATCCCATTTTCTCTTATCCCTCACATCGAGAATTACCATTTTCTCCCCTTTCTCCAACTTGTTTTTCAAATCACTAACGGATATGAGATTAAAATGATCTAGCGGTAGAGCTTTACTGTACCAGGCTGCAATTCCACCATTCAGTACACCAGCTATATTGTCATAACCCAATCTAATTAAATATTTAGCAGCAATCTCCAGCTGATCTTTGTCTTCCAGGACTAGAAGTATGGGTCTATTATAAGGAAGTGCCCAGCTGACAAAGGAGGGTATACCTCCTAACCAGACACTGTAAGTATCTTTTATATATGCTCCTCCAAAAGAATATGGCATGCGTGTATCTATAACTACAGCTCCTTTTTCCATCTCTGCTTTGAATTTTTCTGGCGAAAGAAGCTCGGGAACTGGCAAGCTCTGCAATAGTGGAGGACCTTGCAGGTTATACTGCTCCATTTTTTTGAAGTAAGGCGGAAATTCAAGTTGCTCTTCAACCTTATATTTTACAAACTCCTCTTTCTCAGTTTTTTGAAGAATAGGATTCTGGACGCGTTCCAGTCCAAGGGTACTAAGCTCCCGTTTAGCGATAGTACCTCCACAAACTGAACCTTCACCATGTGCAGGACAGAGTATGACCTCATCTCCAAGAGGTAGTATTTTATTAAAAATACTGTCATACAAGTTTGATGCTAGTCTTGAAGCTTCCCCTGGACCATAGAGATCGGTCCTTCCTACGTCACCTATAAACAGAGCGTCTCCAGTGAAAACCATAATGGGATCTTGACCTGTATCAAGATCTACTAAAGTATAGGATGTACTTTCGTCTGTATGGCCCGGAGTAGGTAAAGCAGTTAGTTTCATTGAGCCAAAACGGAACTCTTGACCGTCACCGAGGTAATTTCCATATTCAAAATTCACACCATGCCCATGATAAATTTCTGCATCTGTAAGAATTTTCAGTTCCAGGGAACCTATTACATAGTCCTCGTTCCTGTGAGTTTCAAAGATGTATTTTATCTTCATCTCTTCTCTTCGAGCAAGGTCAAAATAAACTTGACAATCCCTTCGAGGATCAATAACTAAGGCTTCATCCCCAGACCCAATGAAATAAGAAAGGTGAGCTAAACCTTCAGATTTGATGCATTCGAATATCATAGAAATTTCCTCTACAATCTCCTAAAGAGGATTTTCATAAACCCCCCCGATTTTGTCATGTGCGCATAAATGGTACGTAAATAACTTGTGAAAATCGGAGATTTATCGAAATCCTCTTAAAATGTTCAATGTGTAGGTGAACGAGCTGATATAAATATGTTTTAATAATATATTTTAATTATTTTTTAAAATTCTTAAAATGCTCATCGATTTTCTCCCAGTCGACTATATTCCAGAATGCATCTATGAATTTGCCCCTTTCATTCTTGTAGTCAATGTAGTAGGCGTGCTCCCATACGTCCAGAGCCATTAGAATCGGGAAACTTGGAATAATATTTACATTGTGCTTTTCTATCTGCATGATTCCGAGTCTTTTAGTACCCTTGCAGAAGGTTAATACTGCCCAACCGGAACCTTCAACACTTGATGCGACTTGGGTAAACTCCTTTTTAAACCTTTCAAAATTTCCAAAGTCTTCTTTGATCACTTCAGACAATTCGCCTATTGGCTCTTTGTTTGAATTTTTTGTAGGAGTCATCCCCCACCAAAAATAATTGTGAAGGGCATGTCCTCCCAAATTAAAAGCCAAAGCTTTCGTATTTGACTTGTAATCAAAATCAGTTCCTTCTGCCCTTGCTTTGTCCATCATTTGCAAAATCGAATTCGTATTGGTTACATACGCCTGATGATGTTTATCATGGTGTATTCGTAATTGTTCTTCGGAAATGAAAGGTTCCAAGTCTGCATATCCATATTTCAAATCTGGTAATTTGTATAACTCTTTAGCCATATTATCTTCCTCTGTTAGAGAATAAAATTTCATAGAATTAGTCCAGAAATCTGGATCATAATGTTTCAATTTTAGAAGATTCTATTCACAAATCTTGCTACCAACTATCTTCAAGAGCTGAAGTTTCTATAGAAACTTCTATAGAAACTTACATTCCAATAGCTTTATTCATTTTCTCAATTGATTTTGCGCCATCGCTTTCGAGTTCCATCATGGCCCTGATCGCATCCACGTTTTCTGGAACTACGATGGATTCCTGATGGATTGCTTGGAATAAGTTGATCTTCTTCTCAATTACTGTTATGGATTCAGGCCAGATACAGTTCTCCCACATGTCATTTCTGGGGCGCTTTCCCTAACAATTTCAATTATTTCAACTGTTGAAGTAATCCCCTGTCCTACGAAATGTATCCTAGATTGGGAACCAAAAATTTTCTTGATATCTTCTGCAGTGCAGTCAGTATTAATTTCCATATTTACAGTATGCAGGTGCATGAGAGTTGTCGGAACAACCAGTGCTGCAGATGTAATATTGATTTGTGGGAGCACAGTCTTTACATCAGGTCCATGGTGGGACGGAAGTTTCACTGGGTGAAGCACAATTGCATTTACAGGTCACATTTTAATATCATTGGGGTCGATAGCCCTTCTTGCAATAGTTACCTTTACCTTATTTATTCCGAGTTCCTGGTTTATCGCTGAGATGACCCTGCAAAGCCCTTAAGTGTTACAGGAGACAACTCTTACCACATCTCGGCACAGCTCTCCATCGTAATTACTAACTGCATTAAAGGAGAAACCTGCAATCTGATGACTATCACCTCCCTGCCAGATCGCCTTTATCCCGATTTGTTCATAGAGGGGCTTTTATTTGATTCCCCAATTTTCCCTGGAGTGCGGTCCACAACCAGGTCAGATTTCTCTAGCATTTCTTCAATAGTCCCAGCTGCTGGCATCCCTGCCTTCTCGAAAGCTTCAATATTCTCAACAGGCGCATATAATATCGTACCCTAGTTTATGGCTACTGCCGTCTCATAGTTAGGCTTTGTCTTGGAGATTCCAATAACTTCCATTCATCCTGAGCCCTAACAGCATCTGCAACTCTTTTTCCAATTGTTCCATAGCCATTTACTGCAATCCTTGCTTTAATCATCTGCTACCCAGCCTGTCTAATTTTTGTATCGTAGACTTATCCATTTGATGTCCGAATCAAGTACAATATATGTATAGGACAATATATGTATAGGGTCAAATTAGCTCATTAGACAATTAAAATTATTTAAAAAACATATAAAATCAATTGAACCGACATTCTGCAGATGTATATAGATTTAGAATTTATTTGCCTATTTGGCACTAATGTTCATTGAAAGTTATATCGATTCTTGTGCCATTACCCTATTGAGAAAATAGATGGCATTTTGTGTACATCTATGGAAAGGGGAATAAAATTTAGCAAATTATTAAGACCATTCCAATTCGCGAGTCATTTATATATCATTTATAAGCATATGCCTAAATTTAGGAATTTCTCGAAATCCTCTTAATTATATTGATCTTCAGAGATTTAGTGCTATAAGCTTCAATTTTCTGCACTTTCTTTGTAAAGAAGCTTTTTCTTCAATCGCCATGTTACTCGATTTTTACATTTACTAATTTTTCTAAAGGCTTTTGGTAAGGTACTGTAACTTTAAGTACACCGTTTGAGTATTTAGCAACTGCTTTTTCCGGGTTTACCGGGCAGCAGATCGAATAACTGTCCAGATACTGAACTCCCTCTTTACTAGCAGCTACATAAAAACTATCTTCAGTAATCTTAAAAGAGATATTTTTCTTTTCGACTCCTGGAAGTTCTACTTCGATCAGGAAGTTTTCGTAATTGTCGTCAGGATACGCACAGATAATTGGTGATAATCTCAAAGTGTCTGCCATCATATTACCCCTAAAGATTCATATTTGATCAAGGAAGCCATTAACATTAAATTGACTACTTCAGTCTATCTCTGCTTGCACTTACTCCGCAGTATATGCGAAAAGTGAATGTAGCAAAGTCACGATAGAACAAATAACCCTAACAATTTTAAATATCAAAATTTGAAATATCAAGGTGATAAACCTGGACACATACAAATTTCAATATTATTATCTTGTTAAACTTGTTTGCCTTATTTCATCATTTCCTTGACTTTTTGGATATCAGCCATAGCTTCTTTTTTTATCTCGATCATCTTTTCCATACCAGATATTTTCATTTCTAAAACTTTTATTATTTTATCCATCCTCATTACTGCAACTTTTTTCTTCTGTTCTACAGTCAGAAGTTCCCACATCTCCGCCATGACTGTCGCCATTATTGGACCTTTTCCTGCTAAGGAATGTTCTTCGCACATGTTTAAAAATCTCCTTCATCGATAATATTCTCTAAATTTACACCTAAAGAACTAATTAAATATTTTGAGATCTTTTGATCTCCAGCTTCAATAAATTGTTTATAAATATTGCATAAGCAATTTATTGCCACCAGATAATTACTACTTCTAGTTTTTATTTTAAATTAATGATACAAAATTTAGTTTCAGAATAAAATTTACTTTCCAACAACATATTTTAAAACCAAACAACAATATTATATTAATGATATTTTTATTACATTCCAAAGACTTCGTAAATAATAAAAAAATATTATTAATATTAATTGTTTTTTGATTGTGAAAAATCTTATACGGGATTATTTTTCGTTTAGAAACTATTTTTCGTACAATTAATTTAAAATAATTGCAAGCATAATTGTTTATTGTAGAGTAGACTGAATATATCAACAAAAGCGAGAAATAACTGGTAGATTACTGGTAGATTAAAACTGAATAGATTAGAGAGAAATAACTAGTAGAGTAGAATTGCTTGGGAGTGCCAATTTCGAATTAAATATGCTGCTGGAGGTATCATATTCGAAATGACTATATCAGCGTAATATAGGAGGCACAACTCTTCCAAGCTTTCCTCCATTCTATTTTAATGCATTTGATGTGGCAGCATGCATAATTTTACGCAAAATTGGTTCTCCAGCACTAATATCAGTTTTTGGTTAATGTTTTATTACCATTAAATACTTGTTTTCTGTTATCCAGTCTTTATTTATAACAGAAATTTCTTGGTTACCACAATTTTTTTCCCTGTGGGTATCACGTCCAAATATTTCCAGTTAATTGCATCATATGTACATAAATGACATATAGTAACTAATGAAAATCTGAGTTTATCTAAGTCTTCTAGGCCTTTCTTGTTTGGAGTGTAGGAAATATTCTCTGTTTATGTTTGCATTCATTTGACCAAATAACACACAAATCAAAGCACTTATTTTTATTGAAAAGGCAAAGTTAAACTCTAAAGTGAAAAATTCGGCAGCGCATTAAATTACATGGCCAATTAAAATAAAAAGAGGATGCCCCATATTGCACAAATGTAGAGATATTTTATGGTCATGATTTTTCAATATTTCATGGCACAACCATAAATTTAATTTAAAGACAATAAATAGTTTCAAAGAATTCAACAATTGAAGATAGAATAACTAACCAAAAATGAAATCTAAAAGAATTTTTAACTTTCATAGTTCCTTTTCAACAACTTTGTACACTACCAAAAAAATGTTATCTGAAATACTTAATTGTATACAGTTAAATTGTCAGTATGGAACCTGACTCAAAGAGCAGACAATTAACGATTAAACAGATATTTAAATTGTGAGCAGAAACCAAATCAATTTGATTTAAGTTCCGTGTTATCTGATTTCACTTCCCTTTAAAATATTCACCAATCGCCCTTGCAGCTTTTTTACCTGCACCCATTGCACTGATCACGGTTGCTGTACCTGTGACCACATCTCCCCCTGCAAAGACTCCACATTTAGATGTTGCTCCTGTTTCCTCATCTGCAACTACAGTACCCTTTTGATTTCGCTCCAGAATTTCTGAGCCTTTAAAGACAATGGGGTTTGGAGATGTGCCTATGGCAATGACTACAACATCGACAGGGATAGTGAATTCGGAGCCTTCCACTGGTACAGCAATTCTTCTACCTGACTTATCAGGTTCGCAGAGTTCCATTTTGATACATTCGACTGCATTGACATTGAATTTTTCATCGCCAAATATGCGAACAGGGCTTTTAAGAAGCCTGAATATAATACCTTCTTCTTTAGCGTGCGTGATTTCTTCCCTGCGCGCAGGCATCTCGTCTTCTCCACGGCGATAGACTATGTTTACTTCGTCGGCACCCAGTCGAAGAGCAGAGCGAGCAGCATCCATTGCTACATTTCCACCTCCAACGACTACTACCCTTTTTCCGCACCTGACTCTGGTGTCATATGCAGGATCATAAGCTTTCATGAGGTTTACGCGGGTCAGAAATTCATTTGCTGAGTATATCCCACTAAAGTTTTCGCCCGGAATCCCCAGAAAGTTAGGAAGGCCTGCGCCAGTGCCTATGAAAACTGCATCGAATTCGTCGCAGAGTTCATCTAAGGTTTTTATTCGGCCTATTATATAGTTTGGCTTGAATTCAACTCCGAGCTGTTTAATATACTCAATTTCTTGCTGCACGATTTTTTTTGGCAGCCTGAACTCCGGTATGCCATAACTCAGGACTCCCCCGGTTTTATGAAGGGACTCAAAAATTGTAACCCTGTGTCCCATTTTTGCAAGATCTGCTGCGGTAGTAAGGCCTGCTGGACCTGAGCCGACAACAGCTACTTTTTTTCCGGTGGATTTCATGATTTCAGGAATTTTTCTGCGTGTCTTGTTTTCAGAATCAGCGCAGAAGCGTTCGAGCCTACCGATTGCTACAGGTTGTCCTTTCTTTCCAAGCACGCAGAATGCTTCGCACTGAGTTTCTTGTGGGCAAACGCGACCGCAGATTGCAGGAAGTGCATTAGTGTCCTTAATTTTATCAATTGCTCCTTCAAAATCTTCCTTGCAGATCAAATCGATAAATCCCGGGATATCGACATTTACAGGGCAGCCTTCGACACACTTAGGCTCTTTGCAGGCGAGGCATCTGGAAGCTTCGGCAAGAGCTTCTTCTTTTTTGTATCCGAGAGTCACTTCGTTGAAGTTTTTTCTGCGCTCTTCGGCAGGCTGTTCGGGCATAGGAGTCCTGTCTTTTTTTGCATTTCCTGTTTTTTCTTCACTTATTTCTCGCATTTTTTATCTCCTTCTTTTAGTGCAACACACCTGCATTCCTCTTCATACTTTTCTGCAGCTTTTGTCTCTTCACCGCGGTACATAGCAAGCCTATTCATGAGCTCTACAAAATCAACTTTTCGGGCGTTGAATTCAGGTCCGTCAACGCATGTAAATTTCGTTTTTCCGTCAATAGTAACCCTGCAGCCCCCGCACATTCCTGTTCCGTCCACCATAATTGAGTTAAGGCTGACCAAAATTTCAACATCGTAGGATGAAGCTATGCCAGTTCCTACCTTCATCATAATTGGCGGTCCAATAATCACAATTCTTGCAATCTTTTCGCCACTCTCAAGGATATTTTTCATAATCTCGGTTACAAATCCGTGATGCCCTCGTGATCCATCATCAGTTGCAATACACAGTTTGGAGCTTACCTTCCTCATTAAATCTTCATGGATGAGAAGATCCTTGTTCCGAGCTCCTATAATTGAAATTACTCGGTTGCCCGCCTTCGTATAGGCTTTTGCCAAGGGGTAAAGAGGTGCAACTCCTACTCCTCCTCCTACAAGAATAACATTACCGAGATTCCTTATATCAGCAGGAGTACCTAAAGGTCCAACAAAATCCGCCAGCGAATCGCCTGCTGAAAACTTTGCAAGCTGCTTTGTTGTCTTGCCCATCTCCTGAAAAATTACGGATACAGTTCCTTTTTCTTTCTCAAAATCGAAAATAGTGAGGGGAATCCTTTCCCCAAATTCGTTAAGTCTGAGAATTATAAATTGTCCGGCTTTTGCAGCCTTTGCCACGTCAGGTGCATCAATAACCATTCTGTGTATCGACGGGGCTATTTCGTCCTTTTTTAGTATTTTATAAACCATGATATCACATTTTCCTGACTAGATATATATTTTTGAATGAATTACTAGCTAAACGTAATTGTGGTGTCCCCTCTATAGAGCTAAATCCTTTCCACACTTTCTTCCTGGAAGTGCTTCTTATATTGGTTATTGGATATATATTCTTCCAAATAATTTTAATTATTTAGTCTGTTTTATACTGTCAAACGAAGGTTACTGTTGCCAAACGAGGACCTAAGGACTTAGATAAAAAAAATACTGTTTGATATCTAGGTACTCTTCATTGAGGAATTCTGTAGACGAAAGTTTTGGGTTATTGGAATAAAGGAGTTTCTGAGGTAATAGCAGAGAAGAGATTGCAGAGAACTATTGAAGTTGTTAAAATTATAGCCGAAAAAAATTCGGAGGATATACTTATGTACGCGCTTTGTGAAGTAACCTTTTTGCAATGATCTTCTACAAGATCACACTAATAAAAGCTATTTTAATATTTAGCATATACAGATAGGGCGAATCAATGGAAATTTGATAGTCCTGCTGGGAATATCATAATTTCTGCTTAGGAATATACAGGATTAAATTTCTAGAGTCGATTACAAAAAAAATAAAATTATGAAATATGTATGAAGTTCTTTGTCGTAAATTATTGGTGGAAAAATTGTAAATTAATGAGGATAGTCATTTGTATACAGAAAAATATAAATTACCTAATTATTACAAAAACTGAACATGTTAACTAACAAATTTAAATATTATCAAGTAGGATATAAAATACCTAGTGGTGAAATCAATGAAATATGTAATTGCAATGATAAGACCGGAAAAGCTTGATGCTGTTAAAAATGAACTTCAGAAAGTAGAAGTAAATGGATTGACAGTGTCATCTGTTTCTGGGTATGGTGCCCAAAGGGGGCATCTTGAAATTGAGAGGTCTAAAGCTAGAAAATGTGAGGCGAATCTACTTGAGAAAGTTAGAATTGAAATCGCAGTGAAAGATGATTTTCTGCAAGCTACAGTTGCAGCAATAAAAAGTGGATCAAAAGATAAAGACGGTTATGTTGGAAGTGGAAAGATATTTGTGCTACCACTAGAGAATGTTATAAGAATTCGGACGAACGAAACTGGAAATGGTGCTCTTTAAAGACATATATAACTATTGGTAACAGCAGATTTTGCGTGGGTAGTAATCCCATCCGCACTTATTATCCATGCTATTAGGCTTGTGTTATTTTATTGTTTATTTATCCAGCGTAAAAATATATTTAGTACATGATGCATTCATTGTTGCATTGGTGTCATAGCTTAGAACTTGGGTAATAGTAATGTATTCACTTGATCTTGAATCTAAGAAATGGTTTGTAGGCTGCTTCGATAAATTATTCTTGCAAAGTATTGCTCATTACTCGATAATAGATACCATTCCAACGAGACATCGTTGCATTACAAGTGATTTTTGTAAAAATTACTCATGTTTTCAGATCTGGTGCAATGGTGAGTCTTTTTCATAAGGTTTTAAAAATAGTGAACTTAAGACTCTCTTTAAGTTTTTCACAAAGCTTGGAGAATAATCTGTTTTCAAATTTGATCAATGACCCTAAGACACGACTTATTGCGAAACGTATTAAATTCAAATCTTACATGCATTTGGCTATGTTGTGATGGATTTCTTACAGGAAAACTTATCGGACTTTGAGAGCTGAATCGTTGGCTCCTTTTATAGTCAACCATTTCCTCTCCTACAATTTTAGTCTTAAAAAAGGAGGAGTATGGAACCAATACTGTTACTTACTTTGATATTAATTAGAGACTTTATATGTCTTCTGTTATTTACAAAATTTACCATTAATGACAATGGAAATTGACTGCGATCAATTAAAATTCAGATAATAAAAAAGATATTTATCATAATTATCTTCTTCGTTTATTACTTATGAGTTCTTAAAATTATGAACATCAGGCTCTATAGAAATCCTCATTTGATGCAAATTAAGAATTTCTACAGAGCCTGTTTATCTAAGTTTTTTAAAATCCCTTCCTTATTTTCGGATCTTCCATAAATCAGTAATAAAAAATATTATACTTCATACCAATTTTGTTAATCAAAGTTATTGTGATCACACAACTACAAGCAATTTGGCATATTTGCTTTAACTGGCTGGCGAGAAAATAATTAATCAGAATAAAATTTTTTTAGTTGTTTATACAATTTATTCACTTTCTGATTTTCAGCAAAGTTCTTAATTTCACCTGGATTTGTACCATCACCCATAGGTAAATATAGGCTCCACAATTACCAATTACTCCAGACTAAAAAACAATGTTTTTTTACCTACTACAAAGCATATATATTTTAAATAGTTGAGGATGTAATTTCTTGAAGAAATTCCGATTATATAAAAGAGCATTTATAGCTTGTTTTAGAGACACAATGGTCCATATTAAGCAACCACTTTTATGGTGCAAAATAGCTTAAAATATTAAATCTGTTAGTCAATAACAGTTAACAAGGAAGTTTTCATCCACACGGCAAGCTGATGAGTATTCAATTGGAATAACTAGTATAATTAATCATTAATGGACTTTTAGATTCCAAATAAATTATGTAAAGTAAAAGATGCGTAATCTTCTCTGCCAGAAAAACAGATGTATACTTATTTTTATTCAAAGTTATAATCTTTTTTATTTGCAATTTTCAATAAAAGAGTCTATCATTGGAATAGGAAGAATTAAGTCTATCTCCTCAGCATCGAATAAATTCAGAAAATTGAAATTAACATCAAAGTCAGACGCATTAATAAAAAAATTGCGATGAACCCCCGAAATGTTGTCACATACTTATTAACTGTATGCAAAATGACTCGGAAAAATCAGAAGTTTATAGAAATCCTCATAAATTAATATGCTCTTCATGATAAAAGATTAACATAGTACTAAGATTCATAATTCACATGATAATTAGTGCATAAGCTGAGCAAAAAATATTTACCATGTACATATTAAATCTAAAATAGCCCCAATTTTGTAAAAGGAGTAATTTCAGTGCAAAAAGTAAATAATTTCCTTAAAAGAAGAGAAAAACTGAAATCTCTGATCACTTCAGTTCCGATTCGGGGTTTATTAGCAATTCCTCTTATAGATTAACCCATTAGCAACATGGAGTGCTCCTTTATTCCAGATATTGGGGATGCTTCAGACCAATTATCTGTTGAAACCCTGGGGAAAACAGATAAGGAAAAATCAAAAGCTAAAAAACTGAGGATCTTTACTGCAATTCCAGTACTGTTCACAGCCATTGTGAATTTCTGATCTTTTTTGGCAGAATGGGAACAGCTATCTGGATACATATTGGGATCCTAATTTCGCTTACCCTTTCTAATGTATTTATAAAAGACTCTGAGATCCATAAAATACATCAGTCATTGATACTTATTCCGGTTTTGAGAATAATAAACCTCTCAATGCCAGGTTATTATGAGAGAACGCTTTATCCCTTTATTCTCATGTACGGTATCCTGGCAATTCCTGTAAGTATTGCAGTAACCAATCAGAAACTGACTCGCACGCAGCTCGGAATGACCTTCAAGAAAATATGGCTCTATTTTCCACTTTCAATATTATTAGGTCTACTTCTTGGAGGAGGGGAATATCGGATAATCAGGACAACCTCTTTAATTTCAGACCTCTCAATCTTTAACCTCCTGATGCTCAGTATAGTTATGATCTTTTTCGTAGGCCTTGTGGAAGAGGTAATTTTCAGATCAATCCTTCAGAATCGGCTGCAGATAGCACTTGGTAATGAGTCAGGACTGATAATTACTAGTATTTTATTTGGACTTATGCATACAGGATATGGGAGTATGGGTGAAGTTCTGTACGCATCCTTTGAGGCATATTTGTAGGTTACCTGTTTTACAAAACACACAGCCTTCCTCTGGTTGTGATGATTCATGGCTTCATAAATGTCTTTGTTTTTGGAATAATTCCCCTCCTACTTTACAAATACCCGTACTTGTAAGTAAAAACACATAGATGCAACTAAATAACAACCCCCTGGTTTTTAGACTGTGAAATGCCAGGAAAAATTTACATATGTATCTATAAATTAAGCACTTAACTCCCACATTCCGAAATTAAAACTTGAATGCCATATATTTTCTCAATCATTACAGTAGCTTAAAAATTAATCTAATTTTCAATAAATTATAAAAGGCAAATAAGTAAACAAATTCTACATTTGTATACATCTGTGTAATGGAGGTTCGCTAAAATATATCACCATTTTTATTCCATCAATTTACCCCATACACCCCACTATTCCTAATCTTGACTTCCATCTCAACAATTACTCAACTAAAATAGCTAATCTTTATCTATAAATAATACTGACCGCTATTTGATCATTTAACTCAAAGACCATAAAAAGATTCGCAAATCTCCTTTTACCTTTTTTCCTTTTATTATTATTAACATAGATAACAATATTCAAAAAAAATTTGAGGATCCAATTTATCTATTCTCATTTTCTTCACGAAAAACCTGAGTAACTGGAGAAGAATGGGAAACTGATTTGTCAAAAAAAATTTGATGAAAGGAAAATTAAAGCTATAAAAGTGAACAAAAGCTACTCACATAAAAGCAACAGTATGATATTTTATTCGAGAATTCAAATCATATTTGTTTTTTGTTCAGATTTAGTGCTTTACCAATTGCAGTACTTCACTAGCTTGTAATCGATGATTTCTAAACACATCTATTTCTTTTACTCCACAAAAAGAAGAGGGACAAATGAATGATTCTTTTCACAATAATAATATTTACATATTTATAGACAAATACATCCTTATTTACATCTAAAATTAACCACAATTCGTAAAATCTTGGTGTATGCATAGTGAGTCGAGTTAAATATATAAAAATTCTATAATAACAGCTATTACCAAAAAGATAAATTTCGATTAGGTCAAAGATAAATCCTGAGCTTTTTTAAAGGTTTAGGAATCACTAAATATCCAAAGATTTATTTATATGCTTAATTTAAAGCGTTTTTTCAAAAATACCATTCGGAAGCACGTCAAGCTATCATCTAAAAAAAGCTAGTTAAGCTATTAAATAGATAGCCTCCCTTATTTTCGCTGAAGAAATTAAGCCCTTAATCAAACTCAGCAAAAAATATAATATACTCATCGATTTCACATATTACCAACATTATGGTGCTACGAATAAAAGTTATTCCATAGCTGGTAAATTCGTGAAAGATTCGAAAGATCAAAAAAAACAAAAGGGGTCAAAATTCACGCTTTATTAGTTGATGACTTTAATTTCGAACCTAAATTTGGTAGTTGCTTGAAAATAAGTTACGTTATTTGCATCATCCTGTCAAATGAACACAAAAACATAGAGCATTTCCTAAAAAAACATATTTTTTCTATGGGATCGATTATAGCTTTCAATTTTTTCATGAAAAACTCAACTTTTATGAAATATTTAGTAAATACAATAAAGTGTTTGGATCTCAATAACTTTTTAATAGGCTTAGTGAGCTATAAACTCAACGATTATTTAGCACAAATCTGGCAAATTGTGAAATTAGACGAAATTATTGACATATTAAACATGAAGATTCGTTAAAGAGACCGTTACATAATTCTTGGAATACTGGGGTAACAAAGAGAAAACACTATTTGATATCCTAACAGTCTATTTATTGTTGGTTATTTGAATAAAAGAATAAAAAATTAAATTGGACAAATATAGCTATCCTAACACTTGAATCTAGAATTGGTAAGTGGAAATGATAGAAAGAATTTTGAGAAATTTCAGAATTCAATAGATCGCTAATACATATGATATATAACTAACAAATATTGGGATTTATCGAAATACTCCAAGTTCCAGTGAAGCAAAAGATTGCTCCTAATTCATCGAAAAATCTTGCCCCTGCCGCACTCAAACAAGGACCAAAAAAGGGTGAGAAAAATGAAATTAAAAGTATCCTGGGAATAACATCAATCAAATAATTAAAACTGTATTAAATAGGAACTATATATCAAAAAAATAATCTTAATTGAAGGAAACCTTGTTTGCTGTGTTTTTGAATTTTGATCGGTGATTATAAATCCAAGAGAATTCCTAGAAAATATTACATCATTGAAGAAAAAGTTCATAAATTTTTGATAGCTATAGTTTACTTCATCAGGCAAAGTTATTATATCAATGATATGACATATTCAGCAGATAAGGATAGCAAACTGGCTGTGCCTTTCCTATAAGTGGAGCCATTTATCTTTTCATAATCAACTACTTAATTCTCTCTAATAATTTCTTTAATATTTTTCTAATTGTAGAAATGGTTGAGGAACTAATGAAATTGGGAAATATCGGTAAAATAAATGTATAGACTAAAAAATTTGGATCAGCAAAAAACTTGCTTATAAATATCTAATAAAATTCCGGTAACTAGTATCTGGCAGAAAGGGATCATTTCATTCCTGAGATGAAAGATTAAAATAGCGGAAACAGGTGAAGCAATGAAGTATGCCATACTTATAGGAGACGGAATGGCTGATTGCCCTATAAAGGAATTGGATGACAAGACCATTCTTCAGGCAGCTCGAATCCCTGCAATGGATTATATTGCAGCACACGGGAAAACCGGGTTTGCCAAAACTATACCTGATGGTTTTTCTCCAGGCAGTGATGTCGCAAATATGTCTATTCTCGGATACGACCCAGCAATCTATTACTCAGGGAGGGGGCCTTTGGAAGCTGCCAGTATGGGTGTGCCACTTGCAGCAGAAGACGTGGCTTTTAGATGCAATCTCATAACCGTTGAATCTGGGAGAATAAAGGACTTTAGTGCAGGGCATATAAATAGCGATGAAGCAAAAATCCTCATTAAGACACTTGATACAGAACTCAGCACCGAAGAACTGCACTTTTATCCAGGAATCAGCTATAGACACCTCGTGGTTGCAAGAAATAATCTGGGAGCCGAAACAAAATGCATTCCACCTCATGATATTATAGGCAAAAAAATTCAAAAGTATCTGCCTAGTGGAATAGATGGTGAGTTTTTTTCCAGATTAATTGAAGCATCTATGATCGTTCTGGAAATGCATCCATCTAACCTTAAGAGGATTGCGGAAGGAAAAAACCCCGCGAATTCAATCTGGGTATGGGGTCAGGGCCCTGCCCCTAAGTTTACGCCATTTCAAAAGCTTTACGGGAAAACCGGAGCAATTGTCTCGGCAGTCGATCTTCTTAAAGGCATTGGAATTTGCGCAGGCATGGAAGTAATTGAAGTCCCGGGAGCAACTGGCTACCTGGATACGAATTATGAAGGAAAGGCCAGTGCTGCCCTTGAAACTCTAAGAACTAAAGATCTTGTTTTCGTTCACGTCGAAGCTCCGGACGAAGCTGGGCACGAAGGAAGCATTGAAAAAAAGTTAAAGGCTGTTGAAGATTTCGATCGGCGAATAGTAGCTCCCATCCTTAAACAAGCCATGGCTTCAAGGGAACCCTTCCTAATTCTCGTAATGCCCGACCATCCGACCCCAATTTCCCTAAAAACCCATACTACAGATCCGATTCCATTTGCGATCTATAGGACCGATGAAAATGATGCTGATAAAACAGAAACTTTTGATGAGAAGTCAGCTAAAAAGGGTTCTTTGGGCCTGGTAAAGGCTTCTGATCTTATAGGAATGATTCTGAAGACTTAATAAAATAATTTATTTAGCTGGTTATTTGTCCCTTCCATCCCCAGTCTTATTTTTATTATTTAAAAACTTATCTCCTAAAGTTTTTGGGGATTCTTTATTGCTCATACTCTTTTTGATGCTACATTTAGTGAAATTGTTCCGCGGGTCTGGTGCCTGCAATTTGATTTAAAATAATAAAAACCTTAAAATAAATATTAATGAGATTATAACGTTTATTAAGGTTTTTGTACTTGGATTTATACTAACGACTGACCAAACTCAAATTCTGGCTGATCTCGTGCATCTCCATTTACATCTCGTTGACTCTTGAGGATTATGATTCTTCATTTGAGTATTCAGTATAATGAGTTTTTACGCGACAATGAATATGAAGTTCGTAAACAGGTAAAATGTGCTAGCTATAAAATAGATCTCGCACTTCCTGATCCTGGCCATTGAGGAAGATACATGCTTGTAATTGAATGCGATAGTGCACAGTACATTTGTTTCATGTAGCCAGCGACCCGCTAGATTTCATTAGTTGGATAAAGTATCTTTTAAGAAAACACTTCTTGATGTTTTGATAATGACAGCATCTGTAGAAAGTTATACATTAACAGAATTATGCTCATTTGTTCACGAACTTATAAATTTATCGGAAAACTAACACAAGAATAAAGCTTATTAATTTTTCTTAGATACTTTCTGATATCTATAGAGAATTTCGATAACCTCCATGCTCTTGAGCATAGTTGGCTTTAAATTTGTCAATATTTATGTATATTCATGAAAGCTCTTATTGATTTTGCTCTTAAAGAAGAGTATAAACTTCTTGAATCTGTTGGGGATAAGCTTGCTGAAATTGCTTCCTTAATTGATTGGAAAAAGTTTCTTATTATTCTTGAATCTATGTATATTAACAAAACCATTTCAGGAGGGATACCTGAAACTGATGTCATTGTGATGTTCAAAATGCTTGTTTTGCAACAATGGCATAGGCTCTCTGATTTTGAACTTGAGAACAGTGTATAAATCGAATTTCTTTTAGGAAATTCCTTGGATTTCCGGAATACATACCTTACAGTACTACTGTATGGCTATTTAGGGAGAGAATTATCGAGAATTTCAAAGAAAATATGGGGGAAGTTGCAAAGCCAACTTGATACTCTGGGTTTACAGATAAAGCAGGGAATGATTCGGGATGCTACTTTTATCCATTCAGATCCAGGACACGCAAAAGCAGAGAGATGAGGCAAAAACAAGAAGAAGTAGAGACGGAACATGGACAAAGAAGGGAGGTAAGTCTCATTTTGGATATAAGCTTCATAATATAATAGACATAGATTATGAGCTGATCAGAAGATTCAAAACAACAACTGCGTCCGTACATGGTTCGTATGTAGATTTGACAGAGGAAAATGGAGTGGTTTATAGGGACAGAGGATACTTTGGAGCAAAAACTAAAGGGTATAATGTAACAATGAAGAGAGCGGTCAAAGGACATACGCTAGGAATAAAGGATTTATTAAGAAATAAGAGAATTGGCTCAAAAAGAGTCCCAGGAGAAAGAGTTTATTCAGTAACGAATGAAATTTTCAAAGCAGGAAGAGTTTTTGTTACTACTGTTAAAAGAGTAAATCTAAAAATGTTGTTTACGGCTTTTTGTTATAATCTCCATCAATTGAGGAAATTGAAAATAAAAAAAGTATATTGAAGATAGCGGAAGCTATCTTTAAAATCAAAGAATTGAGAATAAGTAAAGCCAAAAAGAGGAATTAAAGAGAGAAATTGAGGGGAAGATATGAGAAATCACTGCTAAGAAATAAAATCCGAAGTTTATCGAAATCCTCTTAAATTTTTGGTTTGTGAAAGAGAATTTTTCGACAGGTATTTTATCGCGATGATTTAAAAAAGCGATCTGAAGGGAGTAAATAAAAGTGTTGAGTAAACAGCTCATCGCCGCTTTGCATAGAGTGGTAATATTTTTCAGCTGAAAAGTTACGACACACTTTCTGCAAATATGGCCAAGAGCATCACATATTTTCTCAATATGACAGTAGCTTAAAAATTAATCTAACTTTAATAAAAATTATAGGCAAGTAGGAAACAGATTTTGGAATTGTATACATATGCTGAATGCTAAAACTATCTTTAAATAAAATAACCAGGTTCCAGAAATAAAAAAAGTAAATGAACAAAATAGATGAAAGGATTTTGATAGGATTCCGTGAGAAAAAATTCAAGGCTAATTGGAATCCTTAAAGTTTTTTTGTAGATTAAAATTGTAAGCAGGATAATTAATCACATATAATACTTTATAATTAGGATAAAAATTAACGAAACTACAAGTAAAAAATATTAATTTAAACCATAGCTAATTATATATATTTTATTTTTAAATAATCAATTACTTGCAAGTACGCAAGATAAAGTATAATAATATATAATATCAATAATAATCACAAAATAGACCTATGTGTTTTGTGGCATCTATGAATCCACTAGGCTACACTATATCGGCATAAATTAAATATATAATTATAGTTTTATACTACGTTGGGAAAATACGATTATAAAGAATTAATATACACCCCCTGTAAGCTTCATAACTATAGAATTCGTGCATTTTAGATACGGAATCAAACTCAGTAGACTTACTAGTTCAAACATACATTTTAAACAGTAAAGTTTTAATGCGACTGATTTTTCAGCTTAATTTCATAAGCACGAAAAGATATTTTTTTAACAATTATTAAATATTATATACAATTAATAATCAGAAATTCTAAATTTATTATTTTAAATATCCATTCAAATATATTTAGTTTAATAGATTTTATTAATAACATATATTTTAGTATATACATTAATTTATAGTTTCAATAATCTCTATGTTACTTGCGTAATAACAATTAATTCAATCAACAGATATAATATATAATAGAATATAATATTCAAAAATACATTTTCTAAGATGTAATGGTAAATTTTGTATAAATTGGACAAATTAAAAAAAAGTTATAGAATATATAATCATTAATTATACAATAATTTACAGGTGATCTTATAAACAATATATATTTAAAAAATACTATTTAAATATTAATTTATAAGAGTAGATTAATAAAATAATATTTGACTGACTGATGATAGACTATTATTACTTATTTAGATTATATAAATATAGTTACATAATATCTTGAAATGACCTCGGCGTAGTTACCCATAAGAAACTAAATAAGAGACAAAAAAATACATGATTCACAGCTCTACTCACAAAAAATATTTCTGAGATTTAAATCCATTTTGAGGATTTTGTTAATTCTATCTCTTGCTTATAAGTCGTAAATCGGGTAACAAGCTTTTAAGTTTTTGAAAATGAAAGATATCATTTGTTGTTCTGTTAATTTTAAATTTTTGTATTATAAATTTTGCTTTTTGAATTAATTTTAGCGCTATATCGATGTTCAGGAAAATAATTCAATAGACTATAGGAATCAATATTGCAGTTTACATAATTTTACATTTAACCCCCGATTTTGTGAAGTCAACCATCCCAAAGACTATGTGAATATGTATATTTTGGCCGACAAACCCCCCATTAAATGAAAAAAAACATCTAGAAAAACATATTAATTAATTGGAGCTAATTATACATAGAGACTATATGTATTACTGAACATATTATCTGTGGCCGGGAAAACAAAAATACATCCAAAGATCTAATTTCAAAAAATAGTTAAATTACCTTGGCCTTGTTGTTAACTATTCTTCCCTTTTGGACTATACGTTTTTATAATAACTTAAATCAAAGCGTCTATACTCCGTCAGTGAAATTAAGGTAGAAAAATGCAGTATTAAATGAGAACTGGAATTTAAAAAAAGACCTGTTTTTTAAATAATATTCAAACTATGTACATCTCTAAGATATATAATCGAGTTCTGGTTAGGCAGTATACTATTTTTATACAATAATAACTTTTAAAACCCTTGGAAAAAAATTGGGCATAAAGAACTAAATTACAAGCATCAAGTGTAAATTTGAGTTAAAATTTAACCCAAATTTGCGATATTTCCAGATTAATCGATCTAACGACAAATTTGTCTCAAAAAAGTAGCTTAAAAATCTAAGATTTATGATACATATTAGTAAATATTTTTAATAAATTTTTTTGTACTCTATTATAAAAGATATATTTTCTAGTCTCGGTATTTTGGATCTTTAAGCAGGATCAAATAAATGCATTTCCATTAAAATAAAATTTTAAAATGTAATTCTAATTAGATACACGTACTAATACTTAATTTCAATATTTTTATACAGAATAAAGTTAGTGAATTGAAATAGATAAAGTCACTAAATTAAGTGACTTGACTATACTTCTAATCGTATCTCAAATATTTCTTCAAATAATTTGTATTTTTTCCGTGCTTTATATAAATACTGACGAATTGGAGTTTCATTTCTTGTCTTGGCAAAAAGAGCTTCAATTTCTCCTCTGGAAAAAACAGCTTGAAGCTTTTTAATGGATATTTTCTCGAGCTCGTTGCTGTCTTTAATTACCAGATTGTTGATTGTAATTGGGACTGGGAGCAAAGATAATGGAGCTTCATCAATCCAGCTCCATTCCAAGTTGTAGATGTTTGCGTAAAAAGTTCCACAGGAAACACATTTTGTTACAACCACATTTGTCTGACTTACAGAGTGGTAACTAAGGCTAACAAGCATTGCAGAACAGCTACTACAGCTTCCTATCTCATTTTCTCCCAGGTCGTACGCAGGAATTCGGTTTTCTCCAATGCAGAGATTATTGTTCACAAGATCGTACTTATATCCCATTTGATCAACTCTTGGAGGAGGGCGGAGATTCGTAATCAAAATTATTAGCCATCGTGCTTTTTTGATTTTTATTTACTTCTTTGGTCTAAGGTTATTAACTTATTAATATTAAACCCTATGAACAGATGAATTCGTCTTCAGCGTTTTCAGCCATTCTACAAATTTTCACTTTCTTTCTTCAAAGTGTCGAGATATGCGGGAATGAACTGCAAAATTCTTTTAGAGTGAACTTTGGAAAAGTAGATTTACTAACGCCAGTTTTATTGCTATTCTTTATAAAAAAGTAGCAATTTCAAGCTTTGAGAAATAACCATATTATGAGCTGATATTCCTTTTAAGTTTATATAATTTGAGATCCTACAGCTATTTTGAACAAAAATTTTGTTAAAATATTTTTCGAAGACTGATATGCATTGGTCATTAAGCACAAATTTAGAAACTTTTGATCCTGCACTGAGTTTTTGAATTGTTGCTGTAAATTCCAAGTGAACTGATAGTAGAATATGGTGAACCAGAAATATTGAAAATTTTTATACAAATGAGTTTTCACCGCATCATGTAATTGCTCAAATCAAATTTTTCTAAGCTTATACAAGACCTCTTTTACTAGTTTTTCTGGATTTTATGCTAGGAGGTTTATATCCGAAGTGTGACTACCCGTTTTTCCGGATTCTGTCTATGCCTACTTGTTTTTGCTTTATTTTCTGGAGGTCCATTCTCTTTTACATTTCATGAATCTAAATATTTAAAAGTAGCTTTACGAATCAACTCATTTATTATTTTCAAACCAAGTAATCAAGTTGGCTTCCTTCAGGGAGAATAAATTTACAAATCTATATATAGAACTACAACTGACATAGTTTACTAAAGCAGTAAAGGTGGTAATTAATGGTATCCATCCGAGCTAAAATTAATTCCAGATTAGAGAAATTTCTAGAAGTAGATTACAGTGGATATCGAAGAGCTATATTATGCTTTTTCATCCAAGTAAAAAAAACAACTATCGATGAACTGCATGAAATGCTATGTGGTAAGTATAGTGTTTCAAGAAACACAGTTGCATCTATGGTAGGATACATTCATTCGAAACTCGGAATTTTGAGAGCACACAAAGAATCATATAAAACCCCAATGGTTTACTTCCTGAGAGAAGAATATATGGATCTACTTATGAAGATCGTAACCCCATCTAAAAATTCTACTTGATCAATTTTCTAAGAAATTCAAGTTTTCATTTATAATTGCCTGATTAAAATGTCAATTGTGAAAAACGCACCCAGAACAGCAACCACTATCGTAGTAAGATCAGATGCCAATGCACGCATAAGTCATTCAAGAGACCCATATTACAGCCTTATGCGACGTGTTTTTCAGGACGAAACTACTGCTGCTAGGGGTCAAAAGTTTTTGATAATAATTGAAGAGCGGCAAGCTGCAGGAGAAGCAATTCGGACTGAAGAATGGAAGACCCTTCTGGAAGAACTGCAGATAAGTCGCGCCTCATTTTACGCAATGCGCAACAAGTTACTCGGAGCTGGGCTAATCTCAATAAAAAATAAAGAATACAGGCTTTCAGGTCAGTTCTCAAGGGATCTTATGGATATGGCTCGATGGTGGTGGACAGTAGTTCTTAATCAGCCAGGAGAAATTCTATACTAAAGAGTAAGATCTTTTCTTTGAGATTTAATTTCGATATACAGAAACTTCAACAGAAAACTATATATATATAATTATCCCTTAGAAGAAGTACTCCAGAGAGAATAAAATTCACTACATAGCGAAAAATCATTGAAGCCCGGTAGTGTAGTGGTCAATCATGCGGGACTCTGGATCCTGCAACCTCGGTTCGAATCCGTGCCGGGCTACCTATTTTGTAAGCAACCTTGCTTTTTTTACTCACGGTAACCGTTTTGTGGGAAACTTTTTAATTTTGCATAATCACAATATTCAAGGAAATATTTTGATCGTGTTTTGTATTTTGTTATGAGTACTACCGATAGGATGAAAATAAGACTTTTATAATTTTCTTGATTTTTTATCGAGTGCAGTCGATTGTCGATTAATTAATGGTAATTTTGGCGGTCGAATAGCTATCGAAAGTATCATGAAAAATATGCAAGGTTTCTATATGACCAAAAAATTTTCTGGTGCTTGCTATGGAGAATTTCTATAAATTCCTATGCATCGATCATTGGTTAGTTCAAATTTTCCAATATTATTTTACTCATGGAAAATTTTATTGATTTTGCCTTAAAGAAGAATGCAAAAGCCTTCTGTCGGTTGGAAACAAAATGGCTGAAATTTATTACGCATTTGATTTGAAATCTTTCATATCATTTTTGAGTCTATGTATTTTAACAAAACAATGTTAAACAGGCCTAAAACAGATGTAATCGTTATGTCTAAAATGTTTGTTTCACGTAATGCACGGTCTTTCAGGCTTTGAACTTGAGAAACAATGAATTAACTGACGTTCTTTTAGGAAATTTCTTGGTTTTCCTTAGTGTATACCAGATAGTAACACAATTTTATCATTAAGAAAAGAATTGTCAATAACTGCAAAGAGGAAATATGTTAATAAGTGCGAATCCAATTCAATTTCCTTTGTTTGGAAATAATAAATCAATTGATTCAGAAGCTACTTTTATTCATTTCCTAGACGTACAAAAGAAAATAAACAGCAGGAAAATGAGCAAAAAAAGGGAGAAGTAGGAAAAATTCTTGTTACTTATGTTCAAAGACTGGTCAGAAGATGTTGTGTATCTTTTTTTATCACAATTAATTGATGACCTTGAAAATAAAAGAATATTTAAGGCTAGCAGGAGCTATCTTCAAAATCAAAAATAATTTTAGAAAATATTTTAAAAGTCACTTGTCCACTATTTTCAGTAACCCATGAACACGATCAAAATATTTCCTTGAATATTGTGATTATGCAAAATTAAAAAGTTTCCCACAAAACGGGAAAGTTTCTAAGTCCTAGGTAGAATTATCATGAATATTTACATTGATTTCGTTAGCATGTACATGTGCAATTGCAGGGCCAGCTAAATCATGAAAATTGTTGCCATAAACTTCAGTATTTGAAACAGTCCCTTCTAATTCTAAACCCGCATATCCACCGCCAGATGTAGTACATTCATTATTTGCAAACACGCCATTGGTAACCTTATAGAATCGACACGATGAATTAGTCCTGTTGATAAATCTACTGTTTATAACTTTAATACCAGTAACATCATAAGCACTTATGCCATCATGTCCACATTTGTTTACAGTTACTTTATCTATTCTTATATTGCTACATTTATTGACAAGAACAGCATCATTGCACCCATTCTTGAATGTAACATCATGAATCGTTAATCCATTACAACCCACCAAAGTTGCCATGTTATAACATGAGGTTCCGAGCCTTATATTTGGATAATAGTCTGCCTGGCTACCATCGACAATTAAGTTTTTTATTATAATATTGGTTGCTGAATTGTCTTTAATCATAATCATAGCTTTTTCGTCTGCGATATTACTACTGGCGTCCACCCCATACAGATAATCCTGGAGCAAGTTTAATTTTTGCACCTGGATCTCCTTCAAGGATTGTATTGCTGCCGATTTGAAGAGTATCGCTTATGTAGTACGTGAACTGGCCTTTAAGGCGGACAGTTGTGCCTGGGTTATCAGCAGCATATTCAAGTGCCTTGTTAATCTGGACTTGATCGTCTTTTCCGTCACAAATAAAGTTTCCGCTTCCATCTCCTGATACCGTTATAGTTCGTGTGTTATGGCCGCCTAACGCAGCTGGTACGGTTGTTAAAATAAGGCATGTTACTAGGAACGAGGTCCCTAGCTGTCTCTTTAGCATCGTATCACCTTTGGGTTGGGATTTTAGAGTTTTGAGTAAACTACAAAAATTTAGGATTTTTGTATCTTTTTTCCAAAAGCTGATAAGTTGTTAAAATAAGGTATTTATCAGGAACAAAATTCCTAATGCTCTTTTCAGCACCATATAGCTTCTGGTTTTCTATCTATGGGAATTAAAGTGTAATCAAAACTTCATAGCCCACATTCTGCAGATGTACACAAAAATGCCATATGTTTTCTAATATGACAGTGGCTTTAAAAAAAATCTAACTTTCAATGAATAATAGTGAGCTGATAGGCAAACAGATACCACATCTGTGCATATATGCAGAATATAGATTATGGGAAATTTACATCTTTTTTCCCAGATTTCTCTCAAATTCCATATTACGTACTCGTAATAGTTTTGTTTCCGAAATATCTAATTAGACTAATCTGTATTAAATATCTAATTAGATCGGCTCTATGCGGTTATTCAATAATCGATATTACGTACTTTAATAGTTTCGTTTCCGAAATATCTAATTAGACTAATCTGTACTAAAAATCTAATTTGTTCGGATCTATACGGTTATTCAATAATCGATGATATTACGTCTGCGTAATATTCTTTAAACCTATTCAACTATGGTTTCTGAGACATATAGGCGGAAACATTGTACACATAGTATCCACTCTCCAATTACTTCTGAGAAATTTGTTATTGGAGATGGAGGGTATGAGAAGCTTTGACTTCCTACTACTCAAAATCTGTTACTAACCATAGGAAATTACTCCTTCTGGTCAATACCACCTCTTTTAGTAATCACGGCCTTTAGCCAAGTCAATTCATTTGTCTGAAAAAATATCAACCCATCTAATATTGGATTTCAGAAAAGAATTGACATCAGGTTTATGTAGTCATATTATAAAATATTTTTGGTTTTTTCTCAAAAATTTGCATAATTTATTGTTTTTTTTTCGTTTGCTGCAGACTTTTGAGCGTATTAAAAAGTAAAATTTTAGAGTAATTATTGCATTAATTGCAGACACAAAATAACAAAAATTATTATTTTCCTTAAAAAAAGGATAGAAAAAAATAACACTGATTTCTTAAAAGAATTAATTTTGGAAGTGAAAGATGATATTTTCAACCACTTAATACCTTCCGCAGAAGTACACACACAAATGATATCCATTTCTCAACATGACCGCAGCATAAAATATAGAATAATTAGATAACTTCCTAAATTCTATCCAATGCCTATTTGTGATATATAATGGTAGATAAAGTGACTCGTGAAAATCAGAAGTTTATCAGAATTCTCAATAAATTCAATAATCTAGATGAATCTCCGATTTCAACAAATTTCGCAGATCCAATTTATAGTCAACTAGCCAAAATTTGAATTTATCGAAATCCTTATAAATTAGTTAATAGATATTCTCGGAGAAGCTTTCATCCCTGCAGCAGAAGACGAGCTTTTGGCTAAAATAAAAACCATTTCAGTTTGGTAGTAGTTCTGAATTTTTTAGCTGCAAAACCCATCTTTTAGAATATAGATGCTGAAAATGAAGAAGACTAAAAGATAATAAAGACTATTCAGATTGAGATTAATGAAACAAAAAATTATAATGGTTATAGCATTTATTACAGCGTAGAATTAATGTCACTGGAAGATACATTCCTTAACCGAGCTACTCCATCAATTTTTCTGATAGCTTCTACGATCGATTTTGGAACCAAGTGTTCCCACTGTTCTCCTGCAACCATTCGTCTCCGAATTTCTGTACCTGAGTAGCTTTCCCGAATGTAAAGAGGAGATACCTTTACGCAAAAACTGGCTTCTCTAAAAAGTTGAATAACGAGAGGATTATTTGAGTATACAACTTCAAATTTTGGCGTACGTGATGCTACGTGATGAACCCATATAGAATTATATCGGACGTCTTCGATAGGAAGAATGTAATGGCGGACAGGTAAGTTCTCAAGCACATTGTGAAGCATCAGCACCCGCTCTCCTGCCGTAAAAGGATCAGTGGCCTCATGACTTTTCTGAGCGCTTCCTATACCTATAACTAGTTCATCAACCTCTTCAGATATCCGCGAAATTACCGCATGGTGACCAAAATGATATGGCTGGAAACGTCCAATGTAGAAAGCTCGTACCATCCGAATTCCAACCTCTAATTTGTAATCATGTTATTTGGGATAATTGCTGTTTCAAAAAAATCTTTTTTTAAATCATTTCATTACAAATTCTTGTTCCAAAAAAAATTTTTTTACAAACTTTCAAGAAATTTTCAGCATTGTTCTTGCGCTCCACTTCAATAAGTATTCTTATAAGTTCGAAATCTGGCTTCGGATCTTCCATGATTTTCATAAAATCGTGGACCAGATCGAAGTACTTTTCTCCAGTCTTGGTTCGTATAAAGATTGAATTCCATCCTTCAGGTGCCCAACAGAACCTCCAGAAATAAGCTCCTGTAGTTTAAAAACTTAGATCGTTTGGATCACGAATTTCTCCGCCTTCTTTGCAGTAACAGTCCTCATGGGGGCACACGGCTTCGCATCCACCGCAAGCTGTGCACACGTATGTTCAATGACTTCTGTAATTTTTATGGCAGTTGGTTGCATCTGATGCTTTTAGGCGCTAGCTTTACGACAAGATTTTTTTAGGAAACTCGACGAGGAAGTTAAAATTTTTATGTCGCGTGTAATAAAATTTACATCTTTGCAATGATCTCTTTACCTATAAGCTTTATTGCTTTTTCTTTATCAAGACCTATCGGAGATCCGACTACGACCTGAGTAACCCCAATTGCCTCGAGATCCTTAATACTCTTGATGCAGTCATCTGGAGTTCCACAAATGGCAAAAGCTTCTATCATCTGAGCAGTAACAAGCCCATTCATTAGGGTTCCAAAATCTCCATTGGAGATGGCTGCACCTACTTGGTCTTTAGCTTCAATTGAAATGTTGTGGCGTTCCAGGACGAGGTCAGTAGAACCTGCAACTATGAAAGCGACAATCAATTTTGCGGCATTAACTGCCTTCACAGGATCCCTGTCAACTGAGAAACAGGTGTATGCGGCGATATCGAATTCACTTAAATCATGGCTCACTCTATTTATACCTTTTTTAATTTGTTCCACAGCTACCTCAAAGTCTTTTGGGTGAGAAGCATTTATAAGAACGCCGTTTGCAATTTCACCGGCAAGTTCGAGCATCTTGGGACCCTGAGCGCCTAAGTAAATAGGGATTTTTTCAGCATTGAAAGCAAGTCTTGCACCTGCAAATTTGATTGTTTCTCCATCCATAAAGATCTTTTTGCCTTCATGTAAACTTTTGATTGTTTGTATTGCTTCTTTGGCAGTAACGAGGGGTTTTTTCCATTCAATGCCCATGACATCGAACGTTGATTTATCGCCAGGCCCGAGGCCCAGAACTGCCCTGCCACCTGAAATTTCGGCAATAGAAGCAATGCTGGATGCAGTAATCGCAGGATTCCTGGTATAGGAGTTTGTAACACCGGAACCGATTGTGATACTATTGGTATTCAGAGCAACGACGGTAAGAGTCGAGTATACATCACGATTGTTGTAATGATCAGTGATCCATACATAATCGAATCCCTCTTGTTCTGCGAGCTTTGCGTAATATGCGATCTTCAAGGCAGGATCGCTTGGTACAAATTCAATTCCGAATTTCATCTTAAAATACTCCTAATAATTCTTTTTGGCGAAATAGGTTTTTGTTCCATAATTTTTTTCCAAACTTCACATCTAAATTATATAGTATTTCGATAAAATTACAAATTTAATAAATTATGTATGTAATTATTGCCAGCAACCAGACAAAAATCGTAGTTTGTTGAAACGCTCATTTATCAGTAACCAAATTCGCTTAGTAGTTTTTAAAAAACTGTATTTAATCAAATTTTGTGCTTGCATTTCAACCTACAGGATAGCATATGTTTATGATGTCTGGCATTTTGTCTAAACTTAGAGATCATCGATTCTTATTTAACCATTTTTTTTTAATCGAAAAAATTCAAATTTTGATTTCCGCCATTATCTTAGATTCCTTAGTATAGTACTTTATTGTGTCAGTTATCGCATTTCTAACTGGAACTTAAACATAGTTTAAATAGTTTTAAGGAAATACTCTTTTTAAGATATAGTTTTATACTTGTATTACTTAATAAAAACAGGAATCTTCCACCATTAATGATTGATATCTTCATGATCAAATTTTCAATCAATGAATGCTGCATTTTATGTAGTGAAACATATCTGCCTTCATCTAACAGAAGGCGGAATAAAAATACTGACAAAAGGAGAATTATGCCGTACTATTCCTTTTTATTCATTCCATTAAGTTTCTGTTATACCTTTCATCATTCTTAAACACTAAGTATACCCCTTTTCAAATTCACAAAAACCTCAACTTTTCTAGAATTCCTCCTCGATCGCCGTAGCAAACTTGCAATCTGCAGGCAATTCTACCATTATCATCCCCACCCCATCTTCAATAATTGTTTTAAGGATAAGGTTCATGCAGATAACACCAAAGCCTATAGTGGGTTATAACATGCTTAGCCTGCTTAGGACAAATTTTTTCGGTTGCTCATTCATTTTCAGCAACAAGCCAGTATTTTTCTGCAAAGAACTGATTCGGATACTCAGGCCTCAAATGCAAATACGGAGAGTGAGCTTTGATCGGAGGAAAACCTAGAAGTTCTTCAGAAGCCAGTTTGCATTTTTATCTTTTTTGCCAGCAGTGTCGTAAATTTGCTCTTCAAATCATAGTAAGGATAATTATTAGTATCGTTTTCCAAGGTTGAATAGTTTACATTTTTGTGTAAATTTATGGTGGAGCCCAACAATAAACCTAAATTTCCAATAATCTTTTCGGAAAATTCTTGATAGCTTAATCACATCTTCAAGTGGTTTGGTGCAATAAATTTTGAATTCACATCATCTTTTTTGTGTATAAATCTTTCAACTATTAGAGCCAAATAATTTATCAATAAATCATAATAGAAACTTAAAAGTCATTTGGTGATTAATATGCTGCTACATTATATTTTTCTGCATGACCTAATTAGTAAGGGCTAAAATTCAATTATCATCTCTGCCAAAATGCTGTTGTCGCTTTTCATCAGATATATAAAGTACTAGAGCGATGAAAAAAATATTTGAGAACATCTAAATCACAGACATCCACACTTCTGCCAATTTAAATTACAATTAATTGGGCAGTTGAATTGCCTTAAAGGTAACTCAGCATCCGTGATCAAAGTCATATTTGAGACTTCTGGCAATTCACTTATCAGTTTAAAAGGTTTTGAAAACCAAAATACAGCTTTTTTACTAGAAATAACGCTGAAGTCAATGTTCAAAAAAGCGTGATTAAGATAAAAATTCTATTTATTTGTGTTATTCATTTGAAGAATTTAATCTTTTTTTAGATATATTCTTTAACTATAAGATCATCGAGCTCAAACTCAAATCCTGCAACTGCATACCTGAGACCAAAGTTGTTTATGACTTCAGGGTGTAATTCTCCAAAGACTCCGATCTTTTTTCCTTTTGCATACACATCTGCCCGCCTGCCTTCGAGGAAAGCCGGATCTCTTGATTCTTTTACCTCATGCTGAAGCATCATTTCCCTCATGAGTGCATCTACAACCTCGTAAATCTCGGTAAAGTTTGCCTGCGGGTGAATCGAGACTGCCGCTACATGTTGGATGGTTTTTTCACTTCTCAAAACCTCACCGAATTCGAAGATCTTCTGAGCAAGTTCCCTGTGCCGGTTTAAAGCAAGGATTTCAATCAGTGTGGGAAGCAATGTTGTCCTGAGCATGATCTGTTCTTCACTTATCGGGTGAAGCACGTAAGTAACGTCATCGGTCTTCTGTCTGCACATATTCTCAAAGTTTATCTTTTCGCTTGTAAGTGTAAAAGGCATTACCTCATAATACCCCAGTCCCATCATAATTTCGTTAATATTGGAACGCAACAAAGAAATTGGATGAGATTTTCCTGCAGTATATATTCTAGGAGTCCTTACTTTGATGTTCTCATATCCATAACCCTTAGCAATATCTTCGACCAAGTCGTAGTTGTGCAGTATGTCGGCTCTGTAGGCCGGCACTTGTACCTCAATCATCTCCTCATCAAGAGCCTGTGCTCCAAAGCGCATCCTTGAAAGCTGCTTAACTATTTCTTCTATGGAAAGTTCCATTCCAAGTAGGGATTTAACATTACCTTTTGTAAGAAGTCTGGTATTTGGTTCCAGGTTGGGCAATACAAATGTTTTGCCATCGTGGGTGGTGATCCTGACAAACTCTATCTGCCCACCCCGCTCAGCAAGGGCTGTGACAACAATGTTTAGAGTAGTGTACACATTTTTCCCAAGCCCTGTGACGTCGATAAAAATATCAGTTGTGCTTTCTGTTACACTCGTAAGTGCTCCGTTAATAATAGGTGGGAAAGACAGTACATTGTCATTTGCATCCAATATGACTGGGTATTTATTAAAATCCTTCACTAGATTGGCAAAAGTTTTGCCTTTAGGGTGCTTTTCCAGGATTTCGTTCATGCTCATCTTTTCGGTGTAATCAAGTGGCACGAACTTTAAACTTGGATCAGCTGCCATGTAGCGAAAAGGAGGCTTCAAATTTAAAAGGTCGTGTACTCCGATAGAAACTTTTTTTCTGTTTCTCCCAGGACCCCAGTGCAGATCTTCCTGCAGATCCATCAGGGACTTTATCGAAGCAGATGTAAACTTTATTCCCCTTATGACTGCACACCCAAGAAAAGGCCTGATTTTTAGGATCTCCTCACTGATAGATATCGAAACATTGTAAGGCTTTACCTCATATTCGGGAAGTCCTGTTTCAAGGTCCAGAAAACCCCGCATTGCTCTAGCGATTCCTTCAACACTATAAAGGTCAGGTCTATCCGGAAAGAATTCGATATCTATGTATTCATCTTCAATCCTTTCAATATCTGCCCCTATCATCGGCACTCTTTTTATTATATTTTCCCTATCTGTTCCTGTGAGCTTTTCGAGGTCTTCGTACTGCAAGGTGATTATTGGCATTGTAAATTCATCTCTATATGTTGCTGGCTAACTTAATCACAAAAATACTCAACTTCAGATTTAATGCTTTTGTTTCGGAGTCATTTGGAATATTCTGGAAAATTAAATTGTTTGGAAAAAATACATGCTTTAATCAAAGTTACAGCAGCAAAAGTCTACCCACTACCAACAAGGAAACATGTTCTCACTAACACTCTGGTTATAAAAGAATTAGTTAATCTCAAATATTTTCATTTGCTAATAGCTTTTTCTCTGCTGTTTTATGCGATTATTCGTATAGTTTTTAATTAAATTGGAACTAGTACTGTAACCAAAAGTTCCGATCTATTCTTCATCACCACACATCTCAACTAAAAAATAACCGTTTTCAATCTCATAGTATTTTTGAAAGATTTTTCTTGCCTTGCTATTTCATAAATCCTATCACTCTCACAGCAGAATATTTGGTTCAGCTCCAACGAAAAATGTGCAGGATGATCATCAGTTCCAAACACATCAAGCTCAAAGCAATGCATTTTACAAATTTCAAAGAATATATCTCAAATAATTGATGGTAGCATTGTCCAAAATAAATTTTTTACGATGCTTTGTACAAAGAAAAATTTGGTATCTCATTTTATGAACATAGTTGTCTGATTGACGTCGTTGCATTTATTGTAGAGAATTTCGATAACCTCCATGCTCTTGAGCATGGTTGACTTTAAATTTGCAAATATTTATGTATATTCATGAAAACTCTTACTGATTTTGCTCTTAAAGAAGAGTATAAACGTCTTGAATCCGTTGGAGATAAGCTTGCTGAAATTGCTTCCTTAATTGATTGGAAAGCGTTTCGTATTATTCTTTAGTCTATGTATATTAACAAAGCCGTTTCAGGAGGGATACCTGAAACTGATGTCATTGTGATGTTCAAAATGCTTGTTTTACAACAATGGCACGTGCTCTCTGATTTTGAACTTGAGAAACAGTGTATAGATCGAATTTCTTTTAGGAAATTCCTTGGATTTCCGGAATACATACCTGACAGTACTACTGTATGGCTATTTAGGGAGAGAATTATCGAGAATTTCAAAGAAAATATGGGAAAAGTTGCAAAGCCAACTTGATGCTCTGGATTTACAGATAAAGCAAGGAATGATTCAGGATGCTACTTTTATCCATTCAGATCCAGGACATGCGAAAGCAGAGAGATGAGGCAAAAACAAGAAGAAGCAGAGACGGAACATGGACAAAAAAGGGAGGTAAGTCTCATTTTGGATATAAGCTTCATAATATAATAGACAGAGATTATGAGCTAATCAGAAGATTCAAAACAACAACTGCGTCAGTACATGATTCGTATGTAGATGTGACAGAGGAAAATGAAGTGGTTTATAGGGACAGAGGATACTTTGAGCAAAAACGAAAGGGTATAATGCAACAATGAAAAGAGCAGTCAAAGGACATACGCTGGGAATAAAGGATATATTAAGAAATAAGAGAATTAGCTCAAAAAGAGTCAAAGGGGAAAGAGGTTGTTCAGTAACTAAAGAAATTTTCAAAGCAGGAAGAGTTTTTGTTACTACTGTTAAAAGAGTAAATCTAAAAATGTTGTGTACGGCTTTTTGTTATAATCTCCATCAATTGAGGACATTGAAAATAAAAAAAGTATATTGAAGATAGCGGAAGCTATCTTTAAAATCAAAGAATTGAGAATAAAGTAAAGCCAAAAAGAGGAATTAAATAGAGAAATTGAGGGGAAGATCTGAGAAATTCCTGCTAAGAAATAAAATCCGAAGTTTATCAAAATCCTCTATAGTAAAAAGGTGGCTTAAAAACAGAATTGTTGACAATAATCCATTAGGAGATACTCCCAAAGTAACCATTGTCAATTTAGATCAGGAATTTCAAGAGCTAATTTGAGAGTCTTTTTAAAATATAGGAATTAGACCTGGGTTATCTCCTGTAATACACTCTCCACCCTTTGAGGTCACTATAAAAGTATTTTCAATTCCCACCATTCCTATTTTTTCAATTCCTTTTTTAGGTTCGAGAGCAAATACCATATCTTCTTGAAGTGGTTCATCAAAACCCTCTGCAATTACAGGCTGTTCATCGATTTGTAACCCAACCCCGTGACCAAGGAATTTTACTTTTCTGTTCCCAAAACCCATGAAATTTTGTAAAAATTCCTTATCGAGCTTGTACATTATGTTATTGTATATTTTGGAAGGGACAGCTCCAGGTTTTAACATTTTTGCAGCTTCATTTTGTATCTCCACGCATTTATCGTGAATACTTCGAGCATAATTGGGTATTGAAGAACTGAACATGTATGTTGTTGTTTTATCCGTGTTATAGCCTTCAACTGCACACCCAATGTCAATATAGACCAGATCGCCTCTTTGTAGTCTCCGGGACCGGTTCCCGATTAGGGGCACAGCAGGGCTCATACCATAATTTCCTCCCGGGCCATTAAAATAAGATGGATGAATTGAACTTTCACCAAAACAAACATTTCCCAGGAACATCTCTGTATCAAACATCCCAAAACGACATAATCCATCATGTCCTTCCTTAACCATAACTGAAAAGAGTTCTGTTGACAGATCTACTTCACTCATTCCCTCATGCAGCATCTCTGGCAAAATATCTTCCAGCACGTGTTGATGAATTCTGCCAGCTTCTCTCATCAAAGATAGCTCATATTTGCTTTTTACTGCTCTAGCAGCGGAAATTTGAGCATCAACAGACTTAACATTTTTGGAAGGAAAATATTTTTGAAACCTCTGGTACAAATCCAGGGTAACTATTCCAGTTTCCATAAGTACTGTATCTGGGAGCTTGCTTATATTCCTTGCAGCGTCACGGAAACTGTCCATATGTTCTATATTTGGAAATAATGATTCTTCCCGAGCTCTTTCATAGCTGCGCCGTACCCAAAATGTTTCATCTCCATTTTTTGGAATAATCAACATTCCATCCTGCATTGTGCCAGTAAGGTAGTAAAGGTTGATCTTGCTGAATATTACGGCTAATTCCCATTCGATGTCCGATTTGTCCATACTCTTTTTTAGGCATCTCATGCGATTTTTGAGTTCATTAAAAGGTACTTTTTTAATCATGCGGATTCCTTTACTAAGTTTATCTGTTATCAGTTATAAAAATTGGACTCATGCTAGTGGATATAATGCTCAATTTGGCAGAGACTACCAATTAGTTTGGTACTCTCTAATAGCAAACATATTTCATCGGCACATTATTATTTGGAAAAAAACTAATGTAAAAAATCTAATTCCTTACTGTTAAATTTTAGCTCTTAGGGATCTTTAGGAGACGACCAAAACTACAATCCATAAAGAGATTAGGGATATACGCACTTGAAGCGGGATACTTAAGCTTAATAAACTTTATGAATTTTTTTTTTAGATAATCTGATGTTTAATACTATTTGTTTCTAAGTTCAGCTATTTATTTTTTTCAATATATAAAAAAATTTATTATGTAGTATGTGGTTTCGTTCGATCATTTAGATATACATTTTTCTAAATTTATATATTATTTAAAAAGAAATTGTTCTAATTATACTTTAGGACAAAGTAATTTTAAAAAAGATTTTTACAGATTAATAGAAAAGATTTAATTTCTTATTTAATCTCCTTGTTTTAATCATAAAAGTTTGAATGATTTCAAAAAATAGATACATTAATGGGTAAATTCCATCAAACTTGACTGAATTTGTTATACTAACGACGAAACATAGTGTATTTTATAGCTATTCGCAATGCATGAAAGAAAAAAATTAATACTAGGCAGCGAAGCTATAAAATTCGATGACTACGAATCGATTCCGATAAAATTAATACAGCTTTTATTCTCAGTTATTTTAAATTAATTTCCGGAGATCAACTTAAAAGGCATGAACATAATCTGGTTGTCTCTGCCATTGCTCTTACTAAGTGGCTGTCTTAAAATTCAAACCGATTCAGCAATTGGATAATTGGCAATGCTTAATTTAGAATCAGACAATGAATTTTTCTGAAAATAGGATGCCCATTAACCTTGTATTATGTGCTTCCTTATGGACTTCATTTAATTCTTTAGTTCAAATGCATGAATCTTATCCAATTGTGAGTTTAAGTTCATTTTAAGAGATGCTCAGGAAGGTGTTAGTGGTCCCTATTATTTACAGTACTTGAAGGAGGAATGAGATTACGTTCTCGCTGTTCAAAATTGTTGAAAAAAACGGATGTTTGGGACATTTACCTACATAGGATAGCGATTTTTGATGGTACTGAGTTCAGCGATGAAATATGGACAACTAAAAAGGAAATTACAATTGAACTGCGTATCGGATATATTGAAAAATGGGTTATAATTATACCCATAAATACATATTGGCGCTCTTACGTTTTACAGGGGACTGAAGCCAGTTGATTAGTGCTTAGATCCTAACAAAATAGTTTGTGAGCTACTCAATTTACTCAGAACAGTCGATAATTCAAATTATATAGTATTTTTTACAATTAATAGGCAAATATGCATATTTAAAATTCAAAAGGTAGCTATATAGAGTAGTTTTTTGATTATTCTGTAAACTCCAATTATTCTATCATTTTTTACCACAGAAAGCAGAATTTAAGACTTATTGATGCGCAGGTTTTGGTAAAAACATATGTATTTTTCATTGATTTCGTCTCTAATTATAGGATATATTTTACCGAATTATACCCTTTATCCATCACTTAGCATTCCAGTAAAAATTTATATGGTTGAGCATTATAATTGAGTATCGAAACTTTAATTTATGTATTTCAAGGGCCTTTAAGATCAAAAAGACGTTTTAAAACGTAGTTTAAGGAAAAAGGGCTAATAATGAGGTTTAAGGGCGATATCAGAGACCTAGGAGTGAAATTACTGGAGGAAATCTATACCGAAAACGAGAAAGTCGTTTACTGGAAAGACTGGCTACAAAAATATCGTTTTTTCCCTGCGTACCCGGATGACCCTTATGCTTGGTTTACAGACGTGCTCGCGCTGAAATCCGTGAATTCCGGAAACTACGGAGTAGGAAGCGTTATGGTAGGTTTTGGAGATGAGATCGTAGCCTTGGGTCAAAACCTTGTTTACTCTCCTTCTTTTCGAAGCGACCTGCATTCGGAAATGGTAGCCTTAAATTACTTTGAGGAAGAGAACCCACAAATAACAAACCTTGAAGGATATACTTTCTATACTTCATTAGAACCTTGCCCTATGTGCTTGATAAGGCTGATATCTTCTGGTATAAAAAGGATTCACTATGTAGCTTCTGACCCAATTGGCGGGATGGTAACTGGAATCTCACTTCTTCCTCCTCTCTGGAAAGAGCTTTCAGAACCACAACTTTTTAAAGTAGCGCAGTGTTCCATAGAGCTTTCGAAAGCTGCAAACGAAATTATGCATATCAACGCACAAGAATTGCTTGAAATTCTAAGAAAACGCCGTTCTGATGTTTAAATTTTACTTTTATGAAACAGAATCTCAAGTAAGCTTTCCATTCCTGTTTTAAATTGATTTTTTAGTCCTTTTCTTAACTATAAAAAAAGAAATTGTTGTCTCTAATGATGCAGAGGTTTTGTGATAAAGACGGTGCAAAAACTATGCGATTCTAAAAATATTTTCTAAACTACATTCTTTAAGTTATTAGAAGAATGGCTAAAGATATACGATCACAAAAAAATTATCTCTCCTTGGCTTTTCGCTGACTCCATGGAGATGCTATGGGCAGCTCTAAGTGATATGTTTTAGAAATTTTAGTTAAAATTATTTGACCGGCGAATATCCATTGACTATCACTGATTTTGTAATCATAGAATTCTCTCTAAAGGGTGCAATCTTCAGATACTCCGCCGAATTAAAGCAATTTCTTAACTGTTCTTCGGTTCCGAACTCAATAAGGACTATTCTCTCCGGATTCCAGTTTCCAAACATTGGAATAATCTCTCCTCCCTAACCAGATACCTACCTAAGTGTTTTTATTATTTCTGGAGCTTTTTCGACGTATCTAGCATACAGTTCATTGTCAATGACTTTGATTTAGATTATCATATAAACCGGCATTTTTTTCCTTCCATCTACTCTCTTTCAAATAGGCAAATATCAACCCCACTTTCATTATAACATATTCTATATGCATCCATGCCAAAAATCCAAATACTAAAGCAAGTAATTGAGCCTTTTTAGATATAAGTTTCTATAGCTTGAATCCATTATTCGGAATATAAATAATAAAGAGAAAAAGTGTAAATTTTGAGATTCTGACTGCTGGAAATGAATAAAAAATATCAAAGAGTTCAACATTAATTACCAGAACTTCCACTATAACTTTTTATGTCTGGATTTTCAGGAAGTAACTTAATGTTTAACTTTTGTTATCCTTGATTAATTTCTGAATGTTAATCTCTGGATTATGCATATATTTTGCTATAAAGCCTATGTATATTTTCAATGTAAACTCTTCATCACTATTTTATCCACTAGTACCTACCACGAACTAAAAAGTATGCCTTTTAATCTTTTGAAATTAAACTATATTTCTATATTAAGTATATATTTTGGATTAAAACTAACGTTCTCATAAAATATTTCATAGGAAAATAAATTTTATTCAGAGACTATTTTTTTAGAATTAATTTAAAATAATTAACAAACTCACTAAGTAATATAGTTCATCAAAAATTGTTGGTGTAATAAATGTCCACCAACTAATTCCTGTAGCTTGAACAGTTAACAAAAACAAATCTCGGTGTAATTATCAATTTAACCTTAATGGAGTGAAATAAATGTTAAAACAATCATCTCGTGGAATAAAAAACACTTGGTATTTTACTGGCAGTTTGTTTTTTAATGGCTGTGGCCGCTGCATCAGTAAGCGCACACCCAGTTGTGGTTAAGGATAAGAACACAGTTATAGTGGCATTTCAACATGAGAAGACTAAACTTTTCAAATACCACTATCACCCCCATCACGACCCTGCTGCGACCCCTGCGAAGATATGGACATGGGGATGAACATGAACATGGATCGTAGAACTGACGATTGGTACTGATCTAGCGATGCATAGACAAATTGACTATCTTATTAACTACGTAAATAATATTTTATTATCATGAGCTTCATGTTAATAGACATTATCTCCATGTATAATTTAAATGGATCGGGCACCTAATTTCGAGGGCAAAAATGATATTATTTAAGGTAATCAAAATTGCCCGATTTCTTTTATAAGTCTTCTAATTTTAAGCACAGTTTTTTTTGTGCTAAAACCTCCGTATTTTTTTATTTTTGAGCCGGACTTATAGGATATTTTTATCCAATTTCGCAGAAAATACATCGTTTTTATTAAAATATATGTTATATAAAAAGTCAAAAAATTGCTTTATTTATTAAGCGAAGGAAAAAATAAATAAAACTTAAATTATTATTCAACCTACAAATCGGGTTTATTTGATTTATTTAAAGCGTTTCTTTTTTTGACAAACACAATGGATTCTGTGGGTTAGTTTTAAGTGCTTTGTCAAATGCTTTTATTGCTTCATCGGAATCTCCTTTTTTTGTCATTTATATCTCACCTTCAGATAGTTAGCTGTGGAAATCTTATTTTAATGAAGTACACTTTTTGAGATTGAGTAGAAAATATATCCTTCAGGTTTTTGTAGAGACTTTTCGGGATTTTCTCCTGTTTTCCCATTTTCTTTTGTACTGATATCATTATTTGCTTTCAGATCATTAATTGTCAAGAATGTATTTTGCAAGTGCTAACCCGGATAATCTTCTTACAATCTTCACTAAAGCATATTCCATATTTTACGAATTTATCCACTTGATGGACGATATAGTGATTAGTTTGAAAGGATTTGCGTATATATATACTGTATTATATTATTGAGTATAGTACTATGGGTAGTTCTAATCCAATAAAAGAAATCAAAAGCGCTGTAAAATACTCAAAAAAGAAATAGAACAACATCGATTACCTTAAGGAATGTCATTATTGACCTGGAAATTAGATGACCAACTCATGTGAATTTTGCCTGAAGAATCCACCTATCAACTTAAAGTTAACAACTATAGAATATTGTTTATATAGTTGATGAGATGATCAATCTGATACCTAAAGCGGATTTTTCCCGAACTGTTGTCTCCATTTTCACGACTATGGTGCAGGATTCTCACTACTTCAGGTACGGATACCTATATTAGATATATTTGATTATATTCTATTTCAAAAATTAGGCAGCGTGCATAATTTTCTGTACAATCTGCCCTATACCCTTTAATCTTTTGTTTTGATTACTGTTCAATTATATCCATGGCAGCATAAGGAAATATGTTTTGTAAGTCATTTATATTCAATATGTGATTGCTAAATACACAGTTTTTGTATTAAAATCTCTGAATCCCTTAAGTCCCATCTGAAATAAGGAAGTATCGTTGGTATATGACTCATGGAGCCCGTGGGACGGATAGACGAACATAGTCTCGCTTTAATACTGGTGCTGAATTCACTGCGGGAAGTACCTAGCTTATAGTACGGCTCTTTATAAACTCACTATTCGATGCGAATTCCCAGTGCATAAGCCTGTGATAATGCTCGGATCTGGGTCTATGACGTCCTTAGATGCAGCTCTGAAGCTCTGAGCTTGTGAGGTTAGAGGGCTCTAATTTCCAAAGAAAATTTCCCCAATAATTCCAACGAACTTCACCTCCACCACCCACCAAGGCGAAGCCGGGCTTTACTAAAGCGACAGTTCCTGGATGGGGTGTTTGGTTAGAATCGGCTTTGGTGATGGCTAAGTGACTGTGCCGATTACAATATCTTTTTTGATACATATAGGAAATATCTGAAGATTTTAAGGGTCTGAGATACCGTGATCCTAAGAACAAGCCATCCAAGAAAACTCTGTTATAGGGAAGGAAGCTGTTCCAAGGTTCCCATCACCATGCCAGTCTACCCTGAATCCCCCACCAACTAATACAAAATCATCAGATGGAACACCAGTTTCAGCTTCAGAGTGTGACGCCACTCCGCTGGCATCCGTACTGAAGTGCATTGAATCTAGCAACTGCTTCCTACCCATTTCCTTAATCTTTCTTCCGATTACATAGGTGATTAGTTCGTGTGGATGAGGTACCAGCGGTCTTTAGAACTAACAACCCATCCTGCTAGATCATTGTTCGGATAAGAGGCAGTCAATAATGCTCTATAAGGAGATTGATCAATAGTTTTGCTACCACCGCCGATAGCTAGCATATCATCGTCACCGACTAATATTTTTTTATCTATCAAATACTCTTTCGGAGGACTAGATATGTGCGAGAATAAAGACATGGTGAATAATCCTGAAGTGTCATTAAATGTAATGTTGTAAGTTCCTGCTGAGCTCTGCTGAATCCCTAGTTCTGTTGTAGTGATCTCGCGCTTATTCTACCTATATTTCTTAAAATTAGTATTTTTCGCCTATCCCTCTTTATGTAAGGCGCTATATAAAATAGTAACATATTTATAAATATAACCCTATTTTAAAGTTCACATTGCCTATACTTACAAAGAAGATAAATTTTGATCTTTTTATCATTGATATTTTTTGCAATCCCGTCAAATTTGGTAGAAGCATATTTTTCACTCATAAATGATTATTTCTTCGATCAGAAAAATGGAATTCACAATCCCATTACTAATTTTTAAACCTTGCATTGGTAAAGGAAGCTTTTCTTCAATTTGGTGTTAAACGCTTTGATAGAACTTATTCCTTACAAACACTCTCTTGCAAGTATACTGGTATATTCCTATTTACAATGGAATGATAGAGTTTATAGACACATAGGTGAAAATCAATTTCTTCATGTTTTTGTGCAGATTGGAAATAATTATCAAATTGAATAAAGAATTTTAAAATAATAAAAAAATTATTATAAATATTTAATTGTTTTTTTCTGATTGTGAAACATTTTATGTGATTTTATTTTTTGTTTAGAAACTATTTTTCGTGTAATTAATTTAAAATAATTTTGCAATTTTTGTAAATAAGTGCGAAATATATGCTGAAACAATAAGTTAGTAAATAAAAAAGGTATCCTTAATCTTCTATCAGAAAAATATATTTATATAGATAACTTAGGGAAATGAAATGAAAGTTCTTTATGTTTAAGCAAATCCTGAACCTAAATCATTTAACTCTACACTAAAAGATATAGCTCTTGATACACTGAAAGAAATAGGACATGAGATAATACTTTCCAGAACGAAAAAATTTGGAGGTGTTTAAACCTTTCTTAGAAGCTATAAAGGCATCAAAGCAAGGAACTTTCGCTCCGGACATTAAGGAAGAGATGGAAAAAGTGAAATGGGCGAATCTGCTAATTTTTCAGTTCCCGATTTACTACACAGCCGTGCCAGCGATTATGAAAGGCTGGATAGACCGCATTCTGGCTCCAGGATTCGGTTTTAATCCTATCACTAACAGTATCTATGATACCGGCCTTTTAAAAGGCAAATACGCAATGCTTGTTACACCACCGGATCTCCAAAAAATATGTATTCCGAAGAAGGAGCACATGGAGACCTTAACAGACATCTAGAATCATTAACTCACTGCGTATTTGAAGACATAGGATTGAAAGTTCTTCCTTCTTACATAATTTACGAAGCAAGCAATATGTTAAAAGAAAGAGGGACTAAAGAACTGGAAAATTGCAAGACACACCTGCTTCAATTTTGACTTTGGGAAAGAAAGCTTGGAAACACATCATCACAAATGGATAGGATAAACTAGGAAAATTCAAAAACCTATTGCAAGGGTTGAGATTAAGCCATTTATTAACCGATGGTGAAAGGCGTATATCTGTTAAAATCCATGAGATCAGGACCACATATTTTTGTGCTAATTAGTTTAAGTTAGTACTACTTAGACAACATACAATAATTATATAATTAATTGAATCTAGTTTTAATTTATAGATTTTCTGCGACTATCAAGTAGATCTGCCATCTAGCTGCAGGTATTTCTTCACCTGCAGCACACAAGATAAATTTTTAGATGCCCACTCATTCATATTAGGCGCCTTCGGGAGTACTTGGTGATCTTCGACGATTTAATATCACAATGTCACCGATATTAATGCCAGTGGGTGGCTCACTAAATACAGGAACGCCATCGCTACAATAAGTAGGAGCTTCATCGGGATTAATATGATAGGGCTGGCTACTCTCATAGTAGGTATGATAGTTATCGCCGGCATTGCCCGATAATACAGCTGTCAAAGTACTACTAAAAGGATTGCAAGCGAAATAGTTAGTACCTTTTTTTATTTTACTAGATAATTGCATGTTCATTATTTTCAACAGCGTATACACATGATTTAGTTTTATTTTAGAGAATTTCGATAACCCCTAATTCTTGACTGATGCATGCATATCTCTAGAGTAATTATTTGAAATTATTTATGAAAATTTAAAACGTTTATACTCCTCAACATCTTCAAGGTCCTTTTGTATAAACCGGTAATCGTTGTAAATAAGGTGCTAGAGGTCGAACGTTTCAGATATCCATTCTGTATCCACAAGATATTGGTCCGACTAGATGAACACAGGAACCTGGTACTTTTCAGCAAGCTCAAAAGCTTTATTGGTTAAGTAAAAAATCTGTTTTGGATTTCCGGACTCAAAAATTACTCTAGGAAACTCTCCATGTACTGCATGAAGAATAAAAAGCAAGTCTGCCTGCTCCGTACGTTTCGGCAAACCGGTTGCAGGTCCAGGACGCTGCATTTCTGCAATCACAATAAGAGTTTTGGTAATCCCTGCCAGAGAAAGACCTTCTACCATCAGAGCAAATCCTCCGGCTGAAGTTCCGATTATTGCTCTTACGCCTGCAAAAGCGTGTTCCGCGTTAACCAGTTCACAATATTGTTTTGTTGGCTCTTCCCAATCCATATCCTTTGCGAGGAGGGAAACTTCCTTGCATAGGAGTCTATACTTTACCCTGCCTTCGATGAAAATCCTCGTAAAGTAGCTAACCGCAAGAACATAATTAAGAACTGATCCAGAATAGGAAAGATCAATGTTATCTGTATATGAATTATCTTTTTTTTCAATCCAATCAATATTTAGCCTAGTGATACTATCTGCTATTCGTCGTTGGCTAAGATTAGTTAAACTTTTGTTTCTAATGTGATCTTTAACCCAGCCCGCTATACAACATGCCAGATAATGATCATATTGATTCAGGATCTTTCCAACGTTTAAAATGAATGTTTAGGGCAAATATTTCAGCGTAGATTTTGCCACATCGTCCATAAATATAGAATAAATCAGTGTTGATGCAGACTGTTTTTAAATGTTTAGTATAAATTGTTTCGATAATATCACTATATGATTCTGAAAAAAAAGTATTATATTCTTCATTCATGTTCTCATTAGTTTTATGTGGGTATTTTAAGTTATATAAGTATGTTGTTCTTTAATTAATTTTTTGAGATAAAAAGATTGTGTTTGTGGATTAACTATATAGCTTTTATTCCGAAACAATTTTGTATCATCAATTAAAAATAATATGGGAAATAATAACCATCCGGTTGCAATAAATCGCTTATATAAACTTTACAAACAATTTTTAGAAATAAGATATCAAAATATACTAATATTTTGTCCACTGTTAAAGTATAAAGTCAAAAAATATTATCAATGAAAGAGATCTTTAAACTTGTGCGAAGGGCATTCTATGGTGGGAAAGAGGTCTATATGGAGATCGTTATGGTTGATATATGTGAGCTTCTGACTGCAGAACAGAAGAAAAAAGTTGCAGTAATGAGAATGGATGAATTCATACAAATTTTAGAAATAAATATATAAGGTATGAAGAACTGATTTAGCTAAAAAAAGAAGCTATCGCTATATTAAAAAAGTTCAAGAAATGCTCAAAAAATAAAAATAAAATTAACAGAATATGATAATAGAATTGTGTCCTGCCCAAATTATATCAAATAACGAATTCCTCCAACTATTAATATAGCCTTCAAAAGCTAAATTTTTTCCGGATAAATATAGCAATTTTTTGGCTCTTTAAAATAACATATATTTATTAAAAACAATGCGTTCCCTCCACAATTATATAGAAATGCATTACTTCGGCTTAAAAATGAGAAACCTCATCGATTTTGATACAAAATCGGTGCATCTCAAGGTTAAAATAATTCAACTTTTAAACCAAAACTATAATCGCTATTCAATAATTTTATTATGAAATCAAAATACTCATAGTACTGATTACAGGTTACAAATTTTTACATTCCCCGTGTTGCTCGGTCTCCTGCCTGATCTGCTTCTTTTTGGCAAACATATGCACCAGTCTTGGTGTTCCCGTACCCACGTTGACCTTTGTAATGATAGATGCCTGTTCGAAGATTAAGCCAAACAACAGTATCTGTTGGACAATGCGATTTGGCTGCTTGCTCTGTGCTGAATTGTTGTAGTCCGTTGCTGCTGTGATGGGGTGCTTCCGCACTTATTGCCGAAGCTGTTACCGTTGCCAGGCCATTAACAGCAAAACAGCGATTATTTTATGAATTTGTTTTGCTATAGAGCCATTATTCCTTATTTTTAACTTTTTGGGAGACAAAGTTTTGCACAAAATTCGTTAGCTCTTTATAAATGAATTTAATTGGCATGCAATATTTCATGGGGGGAAAAATTGTAGCATTTGGGAGGTTACTTGGATAGTTACGAAAATGTGCTATTTCAAATATTTTATACCGAGACTAAATTCTATTGTCGTTTCTCTGTCGAACGTTTGCTACTTCCCAGTATTATTTTTAATTAATGATACAAAAATAGTTTCTGAATCAAATTTACTTTCCAATAAAATATTTTAAAGTAAAAAAAATAATTATATACTGATAATATCTTGATATTTCCCAAAGTCTTCAGATTTTAACATTAGATTTCTCTAAAAAACAATATGGAGTGATTTAACAAACTCTCTGCAATTTTGAGTGAAAAATTATATGCCCACTTCCCAAATTGAGATGTAATCTGCATAAAATTCTAATAAATTTATTGTGAAATATCAAGTTTTTATCGATGGCAATCTCTTTAGAATATCACTTTTCAACTCAATAATTATTTCCAATCTGCACAAAAACGTGAAGAAACAAATTTTCACTCAAGTGTCTGTAAACTCGATCATTCCGCAAGAGTAGAGAAATATACAAATTTATACCGATCACATCAATAAATGCAAAAAAAGTCTTTAAAACACATAGGTAAAATAAATAAACCCACTTGATATCTAGTTTATCACTAACTATGCAGAGTATAACATCAGTTATAGGCATATGATGAAAATCAGGAGTTTTTATTGAAATTTCCTATAACATAAAAGGATTTAAATAAAAATAACCGGAATACTGGATTGAGAGAAAATGAATACAACCAAGCAAAAGGCAATCGTATCACTCATTGTCGTTATTCTAACAGCATTTATACCCTTAGGAGCAGCAGCTCCTGTAGGGATATCAGAATCTGCAGTAGTGGAAGCTGCAAAAAATTGGATTGGAATTGAATCGGTGCACGGTGGCAATAATAGCTCAGGCATTGATTGTTCTCACCTAATATATCAAGTATACAATCAAGTCGGAGTCAAAGATATAATCTTCCAAACTGTGCCTGATATGAAAAATAATGCATATTATGTTAAAATAAGATCTCCCACTCCTGGAGACATAATCTTTTGGGAAAAGGATGTCACTAAGAACAACAAAAAATATTGGCTTTCCGTTCATGCTGGAATATACATAGGAAACGAGCAATTTGTACACACATCTTTTGACACAAAAAAAGTTGCCATAGATATTATCAGTGGTCCATATCAAGATGGAATGCCATACTTTGTAAAATGGTCACATGCTTAAGAGGATTTCGATTTACTTCTTATTTTTTTTCTTCGCAAAAATCGCATCCAAATCTTTCCCGCGAATTTTTGTATTTGACCTTATTTTTTCTTTTCCAGTTTGAAATTCTTTAATTTCAACAATGACTCCCTCTAACTTGTTCTGAGACTTTAGCAGTGTTTGTTGCTGTGTCAATTACACAAACATTGTTGCCCCAATTTGTAAGATATCTACTTTTTCCATTTGGTGTGACTGCAACTCCACCAGAGATATTTTCCGGCACGATTGCGGCTGTAACAGTATTAATTTTTGTATTAATTACAGAGACAGTATTGTTGCCAGTGTTCGCTACGTACACTTTCGTTCTATCCTGGCTGACTGCAACTCCATAGGATAATTCCCATAATTGTCAAGATCTACATGCACTATGCCTGTTTCAGTATCTGTGACTGTATCAATTACAGCGACAGTTTTGTCAGAATCGTTTGTCACATATACCCTTGTTCCATCTGGGTTGACCGCAACTCATGTGGGATAATCTCTTACAGACACTATGGATGTAACTTGTTTGTGAATGTGTTAATTATATATACTGCCGAGTGTGGATCCATATGGTTTGCCACATAAACCTTTGTTCCATCTAATGTGGCTGTAACGCCAGCAGGCCCTGCTCCTATTCCAGAGGTTGGGATTCTACAGTTGCTGTTGCTATAGCAGTGCTAGTTGCTGCGTCAATAACAGAAACCTTGTTGCTACAAGAGTCAGCAATATATGAAAAGGGTGCTGCACCTGCGATACTTACCAGCACTAAAATTATGGCTATTGAGACTCAGGCTGTTGAACATAATTTGTGTTTATTGATCATACATTTCAACGCCTTCACCAATGTCATTAAGCAGAAAACTCGAAAACCATTACTTCTGATGGGAATAGATAAAAATATAATTAGGCGAAAATACAGAATAAATTGATAAACATCAATCTTTGAAGGACAAATTACTTAGCTAATAAAAATAAACAGTTGTTCATTATGTCTAATCTTACTGCTGAATAAATTTCAAAAACAAAGGACAATTTGCGATTGATTAGCTTATTTTATTTTTTTCAGGTGAGTAACCATCATTTTATAAATAATAATTAATCTAAAAAAATTCATATCTACAAATAATTTCTTTCCAATAGAAAAAACAAATGAAGAGCCCTGAACATCGATAATCAAAAGGTTCAAGTTAGATTAGATTCTTTTACTTCATTCTCTCAGGTTAGATGATATCGATAATTTTTTCCCCATTTGATCTAAAAAATCGGTTATTTTCAGCCCACACTATTTATATTTTTACATGAAAATTTCCTTGGAATAATGATCTTTCATTCCGGAATGCTGTCGTTGTGTTCTATGGTGTCAAGATTACTTATTCTGATAATAATTAGTTAAAGTTATTGCTACTTAGAATATATGCAAAGAAACATGGAGCAAACAGAATAAACAGTAAGATTTATCCAGCTATGGCTATTTCGGAAGCTATAGATGACAAAATTTAGACTTTCTAGAATCCGAATGTCAAAATATCAACACCGGGATTTCTGAAAAAAGATATGTGCATATATCTTCACTGGCTTTATAACGTGTAGATTTCTTATTTTCATCATTTTTTTCTGCATTTACAAGCCTATTAGCAGAATCAAATAGGTGATCCGTTTAAGGTGTGTAGACTTAAGTTTGGAGGCAAATTGAAAAAATTCTTGAATAGTAATTTTTGCGGTGGAACTTTGGTAGTTCAAATATTATATAGGAACCCAATTTTGGTATTTTTGAGTATTACATAGCTCATTTTTTTTTTGTGTTGCTAAATCATGCTGTGAAGATAAACAAATTTTGAAAATGTTCTTGCACTAAATTTAAAACTAGCCAAGAAGCTCGTTCTATAACTGATTTTTCACCTTATTATTTCTCTTTCACATCCTTTGCAAATTATATCTCCTGTATTTTTAGGATTTTTAATGCAGACCCCTCCATTTTTGCATGGAACTATGAGTTTTGTTCTAGCATTCACCAGGTTGCTTTTATTTCTCTTTTTTTTTATCATCGCTTCCTCTATTCTAATTCGTTAATTTATTCTGCAAAATGTTTAAGCCTTACCAAATTCTACAAATTTCTCATGATATAACACATTCGGATATTGCTGGACTAATTTTAGAATCTATCAATAAATTATTTGACCATCAAATATTTTGATACTTTGTTCACCTCTTTTTCTTATTGATGTCACAGCATAACAACAGTTTTATTAACACCACTTTCTAAAGACTTAGTATTTAAAATAATGTTTCATATAGTCATATAGCTACAATACCTCTCTCACTAGCTCTGTAACATGATTTCATTGACAAAAGTAATTCTATTTATTGGATACCTAGTACTCTGCTATCAAATTTTAAGACAAAATCAGATATTTTTCTCAATTTCAAATTTATTAATATTCATAAAAAGATTTTTAGAAATATCAAAATGTAATTTAAATTGTTAGTTATATTTAATAGGTTATGACACTGAAAATTCTCCGTATGCTACAGTACCGTGCCTGTTGGATCCTGTCCTTATGGAGCTGCAATCACACCAAAAGGAACAAGTGTACATGCTGCGATTAAAAAGATGAAAAATGGTTTTATTTCTATTTCCATTAAATGGATATTAAAGCCGAAATAACAAACTTAGATCCTGGATTCCGGTAGTTCGCAATTTATAAAAGAGCAAAACATCCATACCGTTACAAGTGGAGTCAGGAAAAACTGACTTCATTCTCGCTTTATTGGAACTTGTCGAGGTCCATATTTTTTATTTGGGTATCCAAAATTTTTTCACTTTTAAGTCCACAAAAGTTTGCTACGAATACCGATGCATGACATAAGGCAGCTCAAAGATCAAAACTACACTATTTGGTCGCTGATTAGTTTAAGTCAGTATTATATATTCAAAAAATATATATTAAATTAAATTTAATTATTATTTGTCTTTCACCCCATGAAGTAGACATTCGATCGGGCTGTAGGCATATCCCCCCTGCAGCTCACAGATCAATTTTTTGATATTAAAATCAGCCCGGTTATCTAGGCTAATAAACTAAAATAGAAAAAATATAATTTTGGAATTTGAGCATATAATCGACCAATATCATATTTTTATTGCATATATATCTGCAAAAGTTTGCTGTGGATACTGTACAAAGACATAAAGTAACCCAAAGATCAGGACCAGCAACGTTAAAACTAATTAGTTTAAGCTAGTGCTAATATATGTAACAAAATAAATGACTACAATTTTATAGTTTCCCAGTATCTTCAATTGGATTATCAGATGGAAAACGCAATAACAGTGGATGCTTATGACGTGTCTGGTAAAAAATTAATAGAAGGAGTTATACCGATCAATTCGGTCCGCGACCTGATAAGATTCCTATCACGCATAGAGATCCGCGAAAATTGCACCTAAATATAAAATAAATCTGAATGATTTTAATCCCAACAATACTTTTTTAATAAAATACAAATTACCTGACAATAATTGAATGATCTAGTAACTTTTTAGACATAACTCGAATCCGCCTTTATTCAGAGATGATATCTAGAATTAAACCATTACGAAAAATTATTTTTTGATTACTACTATATAAATTCTTTATTTAAAGAAAAAAAATTTATATTTTAAATTGCTAATCAAGAAACTCTTTGTAGACAGTCTGAATGCAAAACGATTAGAACAGTGTGAAGCTCACGTAATTCATTCAAAAAAAACATGTGCTTAAAACACCAAACTATTTAGATCGTAATACTTATGATCAATCTGCGAGTATTTTTTGCAGCTTAAGTGATTTAGTCCTAAGGAGAACTTATATGAGAAAATATATTTTATCGATGGCTTTAGTGGTTTTACTTTTAATGCCAGCAGTTTTAGCATCAGGCAATGTTAAGATTAATGATTTTTCTGCCAACGTTACTAATGGGACTATTCCATTACATACAAGATTTACTGGTGATGTCACAGGTTACGTTAATACTTGGCGTTGGATATTTGAAAACATAGAAACCGGAGCTACTACTTATAGTGGTTCAAAAATAACTACTCATCATAATTTTGGAAAACCTGGAACTTATAACATTACATTGAAAGTATGGGGGCCTGATGGCAATGATACACTTATCAAGCCAGCATATATAGCTGCCATGGCAGTAAACACAAATACAAGATATAAGGCTACAGTTTCTTCATCAACAAGTTCCAAAGCTAAATTGAGTGGTCACAAAGCTAAAGTTTCTTTAAGTAAACATAAACACAAACACCAAATCAAACATCATGAAGCAGAAGAATAAACGATCATAAAGTTGTTTAAGGCATTTTCTTGAGTAGGGGAGAGGTTTTATGGAATAATCGAAAAAAAACCTAATTAATGGACTGAGATAGAGTCATTTATTGATTGGGGAGAGGAGCATGTCTGTTACAATTCACAAGATCAGTACTACATAATTTCAATACTTATTAGTTAGAGTCATTAATATTTAGGACATATCCAAAAGATATATACCTAAGCAAATCTAAGTATAAATTAGCGGTTTCCCAACATTTTCAAGCAGACTTTCTATCAGGTTGCAGGCATCTTTCACCCGCAACTCACAAGATCACTTTAACATTTGATTGCAACAAATTGCTCATAGAAACTTTATGAACAATTTGTTGAAACCGGAGATCAAAAAAGCTGAATGTAGAACAATACACTTTGACTTTTAGTGCCTTAATCGAATCCAAATGAAGCATTTATTATATACTGGTTAAAAACGTGAAAAAGAAGCATTAATAACGTCTGAATATTTTTATAAAATTTTTATTGGAATGTATGGGAAAATCTGAGAGTAAGGAAGAAGAAATAGTGTCTTTAAGTTCTAAAGCATCTATCATTGAGAAAGTAAGGGAATTAATAAGATCATCATCCTTAAAATTCAGAGCTCTAAAGTTTGTCCTGCTGATCGGGGCGATGAGCTTTTTTGCAGACTTCGTGTACGAAGGTTCGCGAGGAATAATAGGTCCTTATCTTGCATTTCTTGGAGCAAGTGCGTTTACAGTTGCCGTTGTTACCGGATTTGGCGAATTTGTCGGGTATGCTTGGCGCCTTGTTTCTGGGAGCCTTAGCGATAAGACTGGTCAATTTTGGGTTATTACAATCTGTGGTTATGTTATCCAGATGGCTTCAGTACCGTTGCTTGCTTTGGTGGGGAGCTGGCAGATGGCAGCCGTGCTCATTATTCTGGAGCGATTTGGGCGGGCGACTCGTAACCCACCACGTGATGTTATGCTTTCTTATGCTGCCCAAGAGATGGGAGGATATGGCTGGGCCTTTGGCGTGCATGAAGCGCTTGACCAATTCGGAGCATTATTCGGTCCGCTTGCTGCAGCTGGTATTCTTGCCTGGCGCGGTGACTACAGGTTCGCTTTTGCCGTATTACTTATTCCAGCTCTCGTCATGATCTCTCTCCTAGCTGTTGCACGATTAACTTATCCCCATCCAGAAGAGATGAATGATATTCCCCCCAATTTAGAAGCAAAGGGCCTCCCGAATGTTTTTTGGCTTTATCTTTCGGGAGCTATCTTCGTTGCTATTGGATTTGCAGATTTTCCTTTTATGGCGTATCACTTAGAAAAGATGTCTATAGTCTCCACTTCAATGATTCCAATCTTCTACGCAGTGGCGATGGGCATGAGCGGATTGGGCTCTCTACTGTTTGGACGCCTCTTTGATAGTGTTGGCGTTATCATCTTAGTTCCCCTAACAGTCCTCTCTGCCCTGTTTGCTCCATTAGTGTTTTTTGGAGGCTTCTGGCCAGCACTTATCGGAATTGCACTATGGGGGCTGGGCATGGGAGTTCATGAATCGATTATTCCTGCCGCAGTAGCCCTGATGGTGCCAGTTCAACGACGTGCTTCAGCGTATGGTCTATTCACGGCGAGCTATGGAATCTTCTGGTTTCTGGGAAGCGCAGTGATTGGTAGCCTCTATAGCGTATCGCTGCCATTGTTAATCGTTTTCTGCCTGGTTACAGAATTTGCCTCCATCCCACTGTTTTTCCTAGTAAAACAGCGATAAACCACAACTCACGAGTTTGACAATGGGATGATAAAATGGATCAAATTACGCATATGTTAATCGAAGTGAAAAACAGCAACATATACAAAGTTATCCAAATCTCACTAGTTCTGGTGAGACTACATACACTTGATTTTCTATCCAAATCGCGCAGGTCCGATGTTCGTTTTCTATGCTTTCCTGCCCAAAAATCTGATATACATCCAAAAATATTCTGACCTGAGCTGGAAGTTTTTTCATTTGAGCGATTCCTAAGCCATTGTCAGTAATGGAGTCGCAGGAATCCAACGAACGATCACGCCCGTGTTGAGCGCATGGCAATTGATACAGTAAAAATCCTACCGATTCCCGTTACCGGATCTACGGCTCCATAGACGAAAAAATATGAGACAAGGATCTCGGCTATGATCACTGCTGCAGGTAAAAGAGTGCTCTCAAATCCGAAGGACAGTTCGAATAATATTACTATAGGTCCGGTTTTAGATAGGGCTGATATGCTCTCACCATGTTTGCACTAGTAGAGTTTCTCTTGATATATATAAAATAGTTACATAAATATGCTGAAGGAAGCAAAGTAATAATATTTCCTCTAGAAATAAGTTTATTTGAATTTATTATGTACTTCTTATTAATTGTTAAATTTATATAATGTTGGTGCACCTACCATTATTAACACGTAATATGTAGACGTAATGCTCTCCTAAGATAATGAAAGTTGAATTTATTGGTCATCTGTTAGAGAATTTTATTATCTTCATGCTTTTGATTTGGGCCAAGAAAATAGTCCAAGATTCGAGGATTAACTCTAAAATCAGCAATCTACTCCAATTTCACAGCAATGAATACAATGGAGAATTTTTGCGAAATCATTGCGATAGATGTTATTCTTGACATACGCATATCTCTCGGAACTCATTTCCTTTTCAGTAAAAGTCTTTGAAAAAGGAGGTTCCTACAAGGCTATGGTCTGATGGGAATTATTCTGCAGGTATAGTTGCAATTCTGCAGCTCGAAACCAAAGTCTTTAAAGCTTGCTCTATAAATTGTAGAAAGTAGTTCCACAGATATTTTTCCGTCAACACAATTGACTCTATTGGGGCTTGCACACTTGAAGTACAAAATTAACCGCAATAGGACATCGTGGTCAAATTCACCATCTAGGCAATCGAATTTTAGTGTCACTGATCGTGTATCTCAAGTGCATAAATCCGATCTCTATCTTAGATTTGGTTCTCTGCTGTTTTTTGTGGGTTGAAAATAATTATCCAGTTGAAAAATAATTATATAAATAAATTAACATCTATAAAAAAGAGACTCCCCCAGAGAACTATTTAAAAATATCACATATATGTGTCACATTTAGAAAGTGATTTTAAATTACCCACTAGAAATAGTGAAGCGCTTTATATTTCTTAATCCGATACTAGAAATCACCTTTTTCTGGTATAACTAAGTTAGGTGGTTTATGTGATAATTATTTTCCTTATTTTGCTTACACTGCATGTGGTAGATTATTGATTGATCATCAGGCTTTCTGTCGAAAAGTTAGAGCATGGTTAGACCAATTATATCATGAGCGTTCCAAAAGAGCTGTAGGTGATTTTTAAGAAGACTTTCTATTCAGAGGGTTTTTCAAAAAGGGCAGGATACTTACTCTTTAGGGTTTTGAGGATCTCGTTGTCTAATTCAATGTTGTAAAGTGTTTTCACTTTAGAAAACTGATCAATTGAAAGATCCTTAGCCCCTTTAAGTTTAGTTCCCTTTATTTTAGCCTCTTTAAATTTTGCTCTCTTTAATTTAGCTCCTTCAAAGTTAGCTCCTTCAAGGTTTGCTCCTTCAAGGTTAGCTCCTTCAAGGTTTGCTCCTTCAAGGTTTGCTCCTTCAAGGTTAGCCCCTTGAAGTTTAGCCTTCATGAAGTTAGATCCTTGGAGATTAGTCCCTTTAAGGTTAGCGCATTTGAGGTTAGCCTTTAAAAGGTTAGCCCCTTCAAGGTTAGCCCCTTCAAAATTAGTATTTTTAAAGTTAGCTCCTTCAAGGTTAGCTCTTTCAAAGTTAGTCTCTCTAAGGTTAGCCTCTTTAAGTTTGGCCCCTTCGAGTTGAACCATTTTAAGATTAGCTCCTTTAAGGTTAGCTTTTCTAAGATTAGATCCTCGAAGATTAGATCCTTAAGGTTTGCTCCTTGAAGGTTAACTTCTCTGAGACTAGCTTCTTGAAGATTAGCTCCTTGAAGGTTAGCTCCTTGAAAGTTAGCCTTTTCGAGGTCAACCCTTTGGATGTTAGTTTCTTTAAGATTAGAATTCTCAAGGTTAGCTTTTCCAAGGTCAGCTCCTTTGAAGTTAGCTCCTATAACGTTAACTCCTCTAAGGATAGCGTTTTCAAGGTTAGTTTCTATAAAATCAGCTCCTTGGAGATTAGCTTCTTGGAGATTAGCTTTTTCAAGGTCAGCTCCATAGAAATAAGCCCCTTCAAGGTTAGCTCCTTCAAGGTTAGCTCTATAAAGGTTAGCCATTTGAAGTTTAGTTTTCATAAGTCTAACTTTTTCAAAGTTAACTTCTTTAAGATCGGCTCCATAAAAGTTAGATTCTTCTAGGTTAGCTCCTTGAAAGTTAGCTTTTTCAAGGTTAGTTCCTTTAAGTTTAGCTCCTTCAAGGTTAGCTCCTTTGAAGTTTAGCTTCTATAAGGTTAGCTCCTTGAAGGTTAGCTTCTCTAAGATTAGCATCGTGAAGATTAGATCCTTGAAGTTTAGCTTCTTGAAGGTCAGCTTTTTCAAGGTCAGCTCCATAGAGATTAGCCGCTACAAGATTAGCTCCTTGAAGGTTAGCTTTATAAAGATTAGCCTTTTGAAGCTTAGCTCCCATTAGGTTAGCGCTTTCAAGGTTAACTTCAGTGAGATCAGCTCCATAAAAATTAGCTTCTTTAAGGTTAGCCCCTTGAAAGTTAGCTTTTTCTAGGTTAGCTCCTTGTAGTTTAGCTCCTTCAAGGTTAGATTCTTTAAGTTTAGCTCCTTTAAGATGAGCCGCCATAAGGTTAGCTTCTTGAAGTTTAGCCCCTACAAAGTTAGCTTCTATAAGGTCAGCTCCTTGAAGATTAGCCCCGCGAAAATCTTTTTTACGTGATGCGGTCATATATAGCTATTAGCTTTTAATTGAAATAAACGTTACTGATCATGGAAAAATATCTTTTATCCTTCAGAATTTAGTTTTTAAAATTTTGCCTATTTACAGTTGCGTCTACAAGGATCGCAAGAAATGATAGCTACGTCCTTAAGATAAAAAAGCTATTTTCCAGATTTTGCACTTACTTTTTATGGATATCTTGCTTTTCGACGAGATAAAAATGCAAGTTTTTAGTTTTTTTTAGTTGTTTTAGGGATTTTAGTAGAACCTGAATATTGTTTTCAAAGTTTCTCAATTTAAAGTAAAAATATCTATGATTTTGACTAAAACTGAGAATGCATAGTTTTTTATACAAATATAGTATCCTATTTTTTTCTGTTCTGTACTTTTGTGAGGCTAGAGCAAATCTGCTTCGACTCATGAAATGTCAGTATTATTGCAATGAGGTTGGATGATGAAAATATCGGCTCTGTAGAAATGCTCTAAATTGAACTTTTACACCATAATATTATAACTATTCAGTTATAATATTCTTCTTATTTTTTCGATAAAAATGAAGGAACATTTAATATTGAAGTTTAATAAGTACATTAAATTTGTTGATACTAGTCTTGAAACTGTTCAGTCTTCGAGACTGAAGCCTTATTCCTGCAAGTATTCAAAAACGTTTATACTCAGCATCAGCTTCTTGCACTGGTTTTATTGAAAGAGTATAATAGTACAGACTATCGAGATTTTGTAGAACTTATTGACCTTATGAGAGATATAAAAGAAAAACTTGCTCTTGACAAGATTCCACATTTCACTACCCTTCAAAAGTTTGTAACTAGGATTCCTTCCTCTCTGTTTAACCTTCTTCTGTCAAGGATTCTAAAGCTGTTTTACTCATATGGAGAAAATGTCTCTGTTGCAGCGATTGATGCAACAGGATTTACGAGTTCATATGCAAGTTGTTATTATTCCAGAAGAACAGGGAAGCTTCGAAGAAGCTTCCTGAGAACTTCAATGTCAGTGGAACAAATAAAAAGATAATATTGGGATGGAAAATTAGTCAAAAAACAGACCATGAAATCAAACATACAAATGCTCTGATAAGGCAATCAAATAAGATGAAAAAGTCTGATTGTTATGTAATGGATAAAGGAAATGATTCAGAAAAAATACATTCTATAATTAGAGAAGAAATCAAAGCAGATTCATTATACCTGTAAGAGAGAGAAAAATAAAGAAAATAAGAGGGAAATATGAAAACAGTTGAATCTGGTCTTTGACAGAATTAAATAGAATCAAAGAAATATCGTGGAGACAATATTTTTGTAGTTAAAAGAAAATTAGGAGAAACACTAAGGGCAAGGAAATTCCGTTATCATTGAAAGAGATTAAAATTAAATTAATAATATACAACATAGACAAAAAAAATTATAGAAATAATTTGCGTCAAATTAAGGATTTCTACAGAGCCAAAATATCATTCATTTATTAGTAGACATCCAAACAACGAATAGTCACAACTGATTTTAATTTGCAACAGATTCCCGAACTTGCCAAATTTTCTCTAATTCACATACAATGTAGGTCTAAGAGAGTGTCCTGAAAAATTATCAAATCATGACTCGTATCAAACATATCAATAACTAGATCTAATTTGATATACATTTTTTACAGTTATTCTAAATAGCACTCCTAAGACTAATTTACACTAAAATTAAGTGATCCAGATCTTAAAGACCATGAAAATAACCTTCTGGAATGAAATGTTGATATTTTACCAGTATTCATACATAAAAACCCAAAAAGTTTGGCAAAATATATTAAAAAATTCTTTTTATTGAAAGTAAAAATATTGAAAAATTTGTCAGAAACTTACGAAGTAAGCACAATTGTGGTATCATAAAATTGGGTTACTGACTCAGTTTATTCATTTTGTTAATTTTGTCTTCTATGCGACACTATTATTTCTTTTTCGGATATTTTCCACTTCTGACCGTGGTTTAAGTTAATCAAGATCAGTGCCTATGAGCTCCACACCAAACACTCAATGAGGGCGACAATTTTCAGTATGTAACGTATTTTTTATAAGTGTTTTATATAGTATATACTAATATCCAATTAAATATAACTATTTTAGTTACATATATAGGTATATAACATATGCAGAAAATATTTATATATTAATCTTTTAAATTATATATTTACATAAACACAAACTAAAATATATAGATAACTGACTTATAAATGTTTATTAATACCGGGTGGGTGTAAAATGACAAAAAATAATAGGAAACGAATAGAACTTCTCAGGATTCATAAAGGAATTTTAAACTTTGTTTTGAACGTGAAAAAGCTGAACATTGTGAGTAAACTTGGGTACGTATCGCTAAATCAGTAGGAAATTGAAAAGTTTAAGGAAAAATACATATAATACATATAAATGATCTATGGGAAAACATCACTTTTTGGTTGGGTACTTTCCAAAGAATGATTAAGGCAAATTTTCGAGGTAACTGGTCTTATGATACGTGAATATAAAATTGATCATGTGGTCATTTTCTGGGTTTTAATTTTTAATTTTGGTGTACACTCGCAGAGTATACTTGCAGTTTAAAAAAGATGAAAAATGCAAATAACACTATAAGCTACGCCAGCTGTTATTATTGATTCATGCCAGAATTTGTTGAGTTTTTTTATAAGTATCATATCCATGGCAAAAAACACTTGAAAAATAATTTTGTAGAAAACTTAGCAAGGAAATCTAAAAATCCAAGTATGTTCTTATTCAGGACAGCCAAATTGTTCGCCCCCACACCTCTTGATAGTCCATCATTATATGCCCGATGGTTTTATGATTAAGCTTTAATTGTAAAAATTACTTATGTTTCCAAAAATTGAAGCAGATCTTCTCTAGCCTACCAAAGTGTGGAACAGAAAACAAATTGGAAACTGAGTTAAAGATATTTTGGAGACAACATGATCAAATAATTGAGCCTTAGCTGAAAATAAAGAAAAGGGGAATTTGATAATGTCTGCACTTCAGGGAGTATTAAATGGACAAAAAATCGCGTATTTTTCTATGGAAATAGGTCTTCGAAGTGAAATTCCAACCTATGCTGGAAACTAGGAGTACTGGCCGGGGATTTCATATATTCTGCTGCAGACTTGAAGGTTCCACTGGTTGCAGTGACCCTAGTAAGCAATAAAGTATATTTCAAGCAGACTCTTTATCCTTCTGGAAATCAGATCAGCACACTGAAGAATGGAATCCTGCGGTTTTTATGACTACTCTTACAGAAGTGGTAAGCGTAAAAATTCAGAATCGAGATATTAAAATCAGAGCCTGGATGTATATTTGCAAGAGCCTCACTGGAGACACAGTGCCAGTAATTTTTCTCGATACTGACGTCGAAGGTAATGAACCGGAAGACCGAAGGATTACGGATTTTCTCTATGGAGGAGATCACAGTTATAGGCTCAAGCAAGAGATAGTGCTTGGAATTGGAGGAGTAAGGATGCTTGAAGTACTTGGGTTCAAGGTCAGAAAGTACCATATGAACGAAGGGCATTCAAGCTTGCTTGCCTTAGAACTTCTGAGATCTAATGGTACAGACTCAACGAAAGTAAAAGACCTCTGCATTTTTACTACTCATACCCCTGTGGAAGCAGGGCATGATAAGTTCGATTATGAGCTCGTAGCAGACCTGATCCGTGATATGAAAGATATTGACATACTCAGGAAGTTTGGAGGAGTGGATCGCTTTAATACAAGCCTTTTTGCTCTGAACCTGTCAAATTATGTAAATGGAGTCACAAAGCGACACAGCAAGATCTCAAATGAACTCTTTCCAGGCTACAAAATCCGGTATGTTACTAACGGTGTACATTCTTATACATGGACTTCTCCTCATTTTAGGATGTTTTATGATCGCTACCTTCTCCTGGTTGGGCAAATGAGCCTGAACTTCTGGTGAGAGTCGGGGTAATCCCAGAAACTGAGATATGGGAAGCACACTGGAATGCAAAAAAAGACTTGATTGATGATGTAAACAGAAGAACAGGTGCGGGGATGGATAATGAAAGCCTGACTATAGGTTTTGCACGTCGCATGACAGCATATAAACGTGCAGCATTGATCTTCTCCGACCTTGAGATGTTCAGAAAAGTAAACCAGATAGGCAAAATTCAGCTTATTTTTGAGGCAAAGCCCATCCCAGTGAGGAAGCTGGGAAACATATTATCAAGGATATTTTAAAAAATATCGAGAAACTTATAAAAGAAATGAAAATTGTTTTCCTGGAAAATTACGACATGAATCTAGCCACAAAAATGGTTTCTGGAGTTGAAGTCTGGCTGGATACTCCTATTCGTCCCTATGAAGCGTCGGGTACAAGCGGCATGAAGGTTGCTCATAACGGAGTCGTGAATTTCAGTGTGCTTGACGGCTGGTGGATAAAAGGATAGGTCGAAAATATAACAGGTTGGGCTATTGGACCTCCTGCCCAAGAGAGCTTTTCTGAGGAAGAGACTAGAATCGCTGAAATCAACGACTTTTACAATAAGCTCTACTATATCATCATTCCTATGTACTCTGATCGAAAAGACGAGTGGTTCAAGCTTATTAACAACTCCATAGGCATGTTAGCCTATTATTTCAACAGTCACAGAATAATACGCCGTTATGTCATACGTGCTTACCTTTAAATTACAAAAAGTACGAAATAAAGAGCAAGGTATATATGAACTTGTCAAATCCTAAAAATTACGGAGACCTGAGAAATACCCACAAGTAACTGAGCAGAAATAAGGAGACAGCTTATTGGTCAATAATGAGAATAAATTCGAATTTTGAAGTATTCCTACAGCTGACATGTTGAACAAACTCCAAATAACAACCGATGGTCTGAAAAGTGCAGAAGTTGATGAACGTCGTAATAGGTATGGAGCTAATATTCTCAAACCAAAAAAACGAACCGACACCCTCACACTTCTGCTGTCCCAATTCAAGAGTCCAATTACTCTTATCCTCATTTTTGCATCTGGACTTTCTTTTTTTCTCGGTGACGTCACAGATACTGTAATCATCGTAATTATTATCCTGATCAGCAGCATGCTGGGTTTTTGGCAGGAAAAGGGTGCTGCTGACGCTTTTGGTAAACTGCTGGCTGCTGTGCAGATAAAAGCTGCTGTGCTTAGGGATGGTGAAGAAAAAGAAATTCCTGTGGAAGAAATTGTGCCTGGAGACATAGTAATCCTCAACGCCGGGGATATCATACCTGCAGACTGCCTAATTCTGGAATCAAAAGATCTATTTGTTAGTGAAGCGACTCTCACTGGAGGGACTTATCCTGTAGAAAAAGTTCCAGGCGTGCTGAAAGCAGAAACCCCTCTCGCAAGGCGCACAAATTCTCTCTGGATGGGAACTAGTGTGGTCAATGGTAGCGGAAAAGTTCTAGCAGTTTCCACAGGGAAGGGAACTGAGTTTGGAAAAATATCCGAGAGATTAAAACTCAGGCCCCCGGAAACAGAATTTGAAAAAGGAATTTCAAATTTTGGACATTTTCTGATGGAAGTTACGATACTGATGGTATTAGTCGTATTTGTGATAAATGTATATCTCAAGCGCCCGATTTTGGAATCATTTCTCTTCTCACTAGCTCTTGCAGTTGGGCTGACCCCTCAGCTCCTTCCTGCAATCATCAGCGTCAATCTTTCCCATGGAGCAAGAGAGATGGCGAAAAAGAAAGTTATTGTCAAGAGGCTGGCTTCCATTGAAAACCTTGGCAGCATGAATTTGCTCTGTTCCGACAAGACCGGTACTTTGACCGAAGGCGAACTACAACTTCACTTTTTTCAAGATCTTAAAGGAAATCAGAATGAAAAGGTCCTATTCTATGCTAGCCTTAATGCCTATTACCAGAAAGGCTTTGAAAACCCAATCGATAGGGCAATTCTAGAATATAATAAATTTGATCTGGCTAAGTATAAAAAACTAGATGAAGTTCCTTATGATTTCTTGCGCAAAAGATTGAGCATCCTCGTCTCAAAAAGCGATACGAACCTTATGATCACCAAAGGTGCACTTAAGAACATTCTTGAAATTTGCTCCTCAGCAGAGATCGAACCTGGAAAGACCGTAGAAATTTCCGATTTGAAGAAAATAATTGAGCAGCAATTTGAAGAGTTCAGTAAAAACGGGCTCCGTACTCTTGGTATTGCATACAGAGAAATGGGCCAGCAGAAGATTATAGGAAAGGAGAACGAAATCGATATGACCTTTTTAGGATTCCTCTTCTTTTTTGACCCCCCAAAACAGGGGATTGTAAATATAATCGAAAACATGGAAAAACTTGGAATTTCTCTAAAAGTGATTACCGGAGATAATAAGTATGTAGCTACCAGTATCTGCAGGGAGATCGGCCTCAAGAATGCCAGAGTCATAACTGGACGTGAACTTGATAAAATGAGCAGTGAGGCCCTGATAAAGCAGACAAAAGATACTGATATCTTTGCCGAGGTAGAACCGAATCAGAAAGAGCACATTATTCTTGCGCTCAAGAAAAGCGGAAACGTTGTTGGATTTATCGACGGGATCAATGATGCGTCTTCTCTTCATGCAGCAGATGTAGGAATCTCTGTTGATAGTGCTGCAGACGTTGCAAAAGAAGCTGCAGATATTGTGCTGATGGAAAAAAGCCTGGATGCACTTATTGAGGGGGTAAAAGGAGGACGAAAAACATTTGCTAACACCCTAAAGTATGTCTTTATGGCTACAAGTGCCAATTTAGGGAACATGTTTAGTATGGCAGAAGCGTCCCTTTTCCTGCCTTTTCTACCTCTGTTGCCCACGCAGATTCTACTAACCAATTTATTAACTGATTTTTCGGAGATGACTATAGCTACGGATTCTGTGGATAAGGAATTGGTCGAAGAGCCGCATCGCTGGGATATAGGTTTCATCCGCAAGTTTATGATGGTATTTGGCATTATAAGTTCTGTATTTGACTATTTGACCTTCGGTGTTCTACTCTTCCTCCTACCAGGTATGACAGAGCAATTCAGAACTGGCTGGTTTGTGGAATCCGTTATTTCGGCATCGATGATAGTTCTGGTAATCAGGAGCAGGAAACCATTTTTTAGGAGTAAACCTGGAAAATACCTGCTTGCAGCCACCCTCGTGATAGTAGGCCTGACTCTTTGCATCCCATTTACTTTTTTTGCGGCTCCTTTTGGCTTCAAACCTCTTCCAATTACGGTAATTTTAATAATTGGAGCCATAGTAGGGCTATACATCCTTACGGCTGAAATAATAAAAAGATTTTTTTACAAAAGAACAACATTTTGAGCTCAATATGTACTGATCCCACAGATGATTTTCAACCCTCTTCGGAGTCATTCTGACTTCGCTAAATTCTATTGTAATGTGACTGGCATTGCTCCTTATTCAAATTGAATTTGAGAACATCAAAGTCAATTACTCAGAAGATATGGATGCTTTTGCAAAAAGCCTTATTAATGGAACGTTAACAAAAAATTTGTGTAAGTTTTAGCCCTTTTAGTCGTTATTCTACTCGTCGGTGCTCCCTTATTAATTAGTTGATATTTTGAACGATCTATAGTCTAGAGTTTTTTTATTTTTTCTGATTCTTCTCCAATTATAAAAGAAAAATCAAAATCGACAATTTCTCTTTGGAGTAGTCACTCTTCAACTAGATAATTATTTTCAATCAACGAAAAACAATGAACAGCAAAATTTTTGCCTATGTTTTTGATGACTCGATTATTCTTCGATTATTCTATGACTTTCAGGAATGTACAAGTTTCTACCAATTAAATCCAGTAAATGCAAAAAAAGTATTAAAAGCATAGCAAAATTAAATAAGTGCTCTTGAATTCGATTTTTAAGTTGAATCGGTAAATACTAATTACAAGAATACTTTCACCTAACTTCCTCAAACCTTTTTATGTTTTTAATTTCATATTACGACGATGCTCACCCTTAATCCTAAAGTAAATAATTTTGAAAGGCCGATTACCTTCCATATAGACATGGATAGCTTTTTCGCATCTGTAGAGGTCAGAGAAAAGCCAGAACTGAAGGGATTGCCAGTGGTTGTAGGCTCTGACCCTAAAGGGGGATCAGGCAGGGGAGTTGTGAGCACTTGTTCATATGAGGCGAGAAAATATGGAATTCACTCCGCAATGCCAATTTCAAAGGCCTACAGGCTCTGTCCTGATGCTGTCTTTTTGCCTGTAAATATGAACCTATATGTTGGAGTTTCGGTAAATGTAATGGAACTCTTGAAAGGGTTAGCAGTAAAATTTCAGCAAGTAAGTGTTGATGAAGCCTATATATTACCAGGGCCTGATATCGGGAATTTTGAGGAGGCTGCTATCTACGCCCTTAGAATTAAGGATAAAGTCCAAAGGCAGGAAGGAATTACCTGTTCTGTAGGAGTCGGGCCAAATAAGCTTATTTCAAAGATTGCTTCTGGATATCAGAAACCTGACGGGCTTACGATTGTAAGGCCTGAAGAAGCCAGAAAATTTCTTTTCCCGCTAAAAGTTTCAAAGATTCCCGGAATAGGGAAGAAAATGACCGAGGCCTTAAAAGAGGTGGGAATAACCAAAGTAGGAGAACTCGCAAATTGCAATGTTCAGCTGCTTTTGGAAAGGTTTGGAAAGATGGGGGGCCACATGAAGCAGATGGCAAATGGGCTCGATTTTGAAGAGGTTCGGGAAAGAGAAAGAGTGAATTCGATAAGTAGGCATGTGACATTGGATGAAGATACAAAAGACCCTGTGAAAATTCAAGGGACCCTGGACATACTTGCTGAGAGTGTACACAACTCTCTCCTGAAACACCGCTTCCTTTTCAAAACAGTAACCCTTACAGTCCGTTTTGAAGACTACTCCACGTACACACGCTCAAAAACTGCCCCAATTTGGACTTCGGATATTTTTGTTATTAAACGGACAGTTATACAGCTCATTTCGGAATTTTTTGGCAGGCAAAAATTCAGGCTTGTAGGGGTAGGAGTCACAAAATTAAGGGAAAGAGACAAGATACAGACTTTGATTACAGATTTTACATAATCGCTCTAGAGACTCTTTATTATTTTCGAAGTTTTTGATTGATTGCAGTTAATTGCCAGTGAAATTGATGTTGAATGTTAGCGATCAAAGGAGATATTAAAAATCTCGAGATTTTTGTGCTCACTCTTTTCAATAAATCGCGAACATTACATCAGTTCATTTTCCTGACAATTAGCTTCTTCATAGCCGTTTTTTCATCCATTTTTTTATCTGTATTTTCAGTGCTTTCAGAATCTTCGATCCAGACCCAGAAATGATATTCATTGTCAATTCCAGGGTCTCTAATGTGAATCTCAATGGGATCTATTCTTGTAATTTCCCTTTTCTCTCTGAATTTTCGAAGAAATATTTTTGCTGCAGCTTTTTCGGGAGCAAGCGCTGAGATTACTCCTATAATTCCCCGATTTTTATCCGTGGCAATGAAGATTCTTTCCTTTTTTTCTTGTTTAACTGAAGATTTCTGTTTTATGGCTTCCAGCCTGATCTGTCTCTTTACATTAGTAAAAACTTTGTCAGTATTTTTTTCTTCAGGAGCTGGCCTTAAAGATTTTATTTTGGAGAGGCTCTCTTCTTTTCTCTCATATGGGATATAAGGGACTTTCCCCATAATTTCGTGCAGGATCATGATTGCAGCATGCTTATCTAGAGGTTCGTTGTTATTTCCGCATTTTGGAGATTGGATACAGCTAGGGCAACCACTTTCACAGGGGCAGCTCTCAATTGCTTTTAAAGTGCCTTCAAGTATCTTTTCGATCAAGTCATATCCTTTTTCGGCATATCCGACTCCACCTTTGTGCCCGTCATAGATGAATATTCCACTTTTGCCTCCAAGATCATGATGTGTTGGAGTGGAAACCCCACCCACATCGCTTCTGTCTACAAGTAGATTAAGAGGGTACATGGAAATCATTGCATGCTCGACTGCATGAATCCCACCAGCAAAATCCAATTTATGTTCTCCTATCTTCTCCTGCAGTCTGTCCGGAAGCTTTATCCAAAGGGCTATTGTATTGAGAGTCGTAGGAGGCATTTCAAGGTTGTATGTACTTATTGTTTCGTTGCTGTGGGTCTGAATTTTTCTGTACCCTATAACTCTATCAGTTACTTCTACTTCCCCAAGCCCTATTTCAACCTCTTGAGCATGTAAAAGGGCTTTTGTTGCATAGTTCTCCTGCACCAGGATTGATGAGTTGATCATAGGTTTTGTATAATAAGCATCATGTGTTTTTATGGCATGAATCTCATTTTTTCCATTGTCTATCTTGTTTATGTAGTAGGGATCTCCACTGTGCATATAGACAGCACCCGGGTAGCACTCCCGAAAAGCTAGAGCCTTCTCTATGTCTTTTTCGAGGGGGAAGCTTTTTTCTCCTTCAAAGGCAAGGAGGGAATAAGTGTCATTATCTATTCCCCGTAGAGAGACATGTTTGTATGGAAAATTATCAGTCGAATATTTCAGGTCGTTACCCGCAAGCATGCCTTCGGCTTTCAAGAGTTCTACAACTCTTGGATACCCCTTTCCAAAATACTTCTCATCGGATGCTCGCAGAGGAATTTCTTTTGCAGCGCAGAGTAAGTGTCCAGCAAGGATGTATGGATTTTTAGGGTTAAGAACTGCATTTTCGCTACTTCTCACAAAAAAATCAGTAGGATTTCTCATGTAGTACTGATCAAGAGCATTTGTTCCTGCTACTAGGACAACAATACTTTCTTTTCCGCGCCGACCTGCTCTTCCTGCCTGTTGCCTTGAGCTCATAACAGTTCCTGGATAGCCGTCCAGAATACAAGCATCAAGCCTTCCCATATCTATCCCGAGTTCGAGGGCATTTGTGGAAACTACACCCCTAAGTTCTCCTGAATTCATTTTTTTTTCGATTTCTTCTCTTTCTCTGTCAAAATAGCCGCTTCTGTATGAGCAGATTGCTTGGGAAAGATTTCTATTCTTCAAAAGCTCCCTGCAATTTTTATACATCCTTTCAACTCCTTGCCTGGACCTGGTAAAGGCAAGAGTTTGCAACCCCACCTGGACAAATCTTGTAAAAAGGGAAGAAGCCTCAGAAAAGCTACTCCTTCTGAGAGTACAGCCTCTATTATTCAGATATAGAGGAGGATTCCAGAATATGAATTTTTGAGGACCATTTGAAGAGCCGTTATTCTCAACCACCTCTGCTTCCCGCCCAAGAAGGACCTCTGTATGTTCTTTTGGGTTTCCAATTGTTGCAGAACAACAGATGAACTGAGGAGAAGCCCCATAATATTCAGCAACTCGCAAAAGTCTGCGAAGCAGGTTTGCCATATTGCTTCCTATGACCCCTCTATAATAATGGCTCTCATCAACTACTATGAATTTGAGGTTGGAGAAAAAACGCCTCCATAGGTGGTGCCAGGCAAGAAAACTCATGTGAACCATTTCAGGGTTTGTGAAAACAATATTCTTTTGCCCTTCCCTGACTTTCCTTTTCTGGGCCTCACTAAGTGCTCCGGTATAACGGGCTATGACTGCCCCTGATCCTAATGTTTCTTCGAATTCCACAAAAGCCTTTAACTGATCGTTTACAAGAGCGTTTAAAGGAGAAATATAAAGTGCAGTTGCTTTCGAGTCATCGAGGACGGTTTCAAAAATCGGGATCATATACGTTAGGGACTTTCCACTTGCTGTGGTTGTACAAAGCACGATGTTTTTTCCTTCTCGGATTTTATCGATGGCCTCTTTTTGATGGGCGTACAGATATTCGATCCCTAATCCTGAAAGAACAGCTTCTACTTGTGTTTTCAGCTTAAGAGGAGCATAAATGGCTTTCCTGGCGGGAATCTCCTCTATATGTACTATCTGGTTTTGATAATGACTGGATGATTTTATTTCATTCAGCAGGCGGAGGATATTCATTCCTTGCTCCATTTTTTTCATACTAGAACTTTGAAGTACAAAATCAACTACTTCAGGCGTTTAGTTAAACTTGTGCTTTTGACAGTTGAATGTTTTATGCTATTAATTTTTCAGCACAACTGCTTAAGAGCTTATTTGAAAAGTAGAATAACTACGATATAAGTCGTGTTTGGTCATGACAACAAGAAAAATCTGGCACGACTGTGAGATATTTGATGAATTTTGTGAGAAAGTAGAACAATTACTAGTAGTGGAATGAATTTACTCTAAATTCGACGACAAATTTTTGTTTACTGCGTTTAACTTGGTTCTTCATATACGAAATATTTCTACTTAATAATTTATTAAGATTTATGATTTTACAGCAAATAAAGCACGCTCCAGAGCAAATTTAAAAAAATAATGAGATTCATATAAATTATTGAAAATTAATTTCTGGCATATTACGGTAATTTGGCGGCATATGTAAAAAATGTTTCCAAAAGCCTCCAATTTCTACATTTACCAAGTTCTCAAAAATAATTAACACCTAACAAGACGCCATCAATTGGATTCTAGATATCGGGTATTTCATTGAGACTTATGCCTTTGTGGCATCAAATCAAGTGCAATAGACATTTGTTTAGTTAGAAATTACGTGTTTGAAGTAAGGAATCAAAAACTTTAGGCATGTAGTATGATCAAAAAAGAAGATTAAAGAGTGGATAGTAGATTTTACGCAAAATTCTGCACACTGGCAAGAGTTAGGATAAAGCTTTAGACCTTATCAAAGCTTAAGGACCTTTTTGATTTTTAAAGAACTGGGAAACAGTGTTGAGACGGTCACTCTAAAGAATAATCAATCCTGAGGAAAAAATTTTTTAAGAACTATCTTTTTTATGTATTATCGATTGTCTCCAATTTAGCAAATCGACATTAGATTTTAAAATTTTATTAATCATTTATTCGCGTATTAGCTGCACTCCCTGAGAAAATATACCAAAAATTCTGTAAATCAAGAAAAATAATTAGGCATAAATTTACTTATATTGATCATTTTTTAGTTAACCTGGATGAGTCACTTTTAGTGTATAACCAGGCAATATTTCCTTGGACGCTTTTAAAAACACACATTAGATTGTCTTAATAAAAGAGGATTTTTAATTTATCAAGGATTGCTAAAATTTACCATTAATTCAACTGGCAATTGACTTAAATCAATCAAAAACCTAGAAAATAATAAAAAGTCTCATATATCGAAGAAACACCTTAATTTATGAAGTAAATATATCAAAAGATTTGAGAAAGATAGCCTTTAAGACAACGAAATATCAAATATCATCACATGAACCTGGAGAAACTCTACATTATTTCTGTATATGCCATTCTACGGAATGAGAAAGGAGAATTTTTGCTTCTCAGGCGATCGCAAAATTCTCACTCAAACCTAGGTAAGTGGGATCTGCCAGGAGGAAAACTAAATCATAGAGAATTGCTTGAGGAAGCCATTGTGCGGGAGGTACGGTAAGAGACAGGGATTTCAATTATCCCGGGGAATATTGCAGGATATGCTACCTTTGAGCTCCCGGATAAACGGATTATTGCCGTAGTATACGATGGCGGGTACGTTATTGCAGATGTCAAGTTGAGCTATGAGCATATTGAGTATGCATGGATATCTCTTGATACGATCCTGGAGATGAACCAGCTTCCGATTTATTTTAGAGATTTCTTCAAAAGATTCGACATACAAAATAAAAAATTTTCGGAACCATCAATTTAATTCAAATAAGAGCTCATTTGTCGTTCCATATTTCGTGATCGATGTTAGTGCCTGAATACTATTAGTACCGTTTCTCAGCTCTTTTGTTTCGCACTACAGTAGACAACAGTAGAGCCCGCTCAATCAATAAAAACGCAAACAAATGTTTCAATGAGGCTTGACCATGAAAACATCATTATGTATTAGTGGACATCCATATAGCGAATAGCTCAAAAATGACTTTAATTTACATCAAATTCGCAAAGCTGCATTTAATTAGTGCAGGATAAGATGTCTATGAAATTTGATTATAAAATCTGAAAAATATAGATGTTTTTATTTTAAATGTTGCTCCCTTTCATGATTTTTGTTATTAAAAAGCTTTCTTATATCACATATATATCCTAGAGATCTGGAATCTCGATCCTTAGTTATGACAACACCAGTTAATAACTGATATCTCTATAGTCATCATGATGTATTAATAAATATGTTTTAAAGGCTGCAGGAAAGGGATACCTACAGCCCGTTAGACTGTCTGGGGAGTCCGTGACAATTTTTCACTAATCAGACACATAACTACACTAAAACATTTTATTTCGGGGTTTATCAACAGCGCATTTATGGATCACAATATATTAGCTGAACAGGATATAATATCTATTTTTTGTATATATTGAATATAGTATTAACTTTAACTAATTAGTATCAAATGTACGTAATCCTTAACCCACGAACTGTGATATCAACCTCTTGGGAAAGAGATTATAATCCAATGGTATCCATATGCAAAAACGTAAACTGTAAAGCAAAACATATTAAGAAATTTCTTCTACTTAAGCTTAAAAGATGGAGAAATTTCTTATAAATATATAAAGTGAGACTGTAGTATCGAAAAATTGAGCTTTAGATTCAGTTTATTCATATTTTTTATTTTGTTTAGACTAGTATACAATTATTTTTTTTGTTTTTCTATTCATGATTGTGATTTAGTTTAATTAGTTTAATTAGTTTAAAATGTCCCAAGAGCCTCACATGCTCCATCTGCTCTGTGAGCTCCCTAAGCTCTATGAGTAATGAATCAGCAATGTTTTCATCTAGATAGAACTCGGAAAATTCAAAAATTTTGCTACAAAAATTATGCCTCTTATATTAAATTGCTATTAAGAATTTAATTTTATTGCTGTAGGTCTTTTGGACTTGGATCTAAGCAAAGATCAACAGAACTGGTTAAGAAGGGTTGTGAATTATTCTTTTTAGTAAATAGCAAAATTATTTTTTCTTTGGCAGAAGTCTGACTTCTTATAATGTTTTTTTCAGTCATCATAACTATCTACGCAACAATTTTTTAGCTCATAACATTGCATCCCGCAATTATTTTATTTTCTTGCCTTTATACGGTAATTAGGGGTTTCTAAAGGTATGAGTGTATTTACTTTTTGAAAAGATGAAACTGCTCTTTTCTCAGTGAAGTGAGAAAACTTCGTCCAATCCTTATGACCATCAAAGACATTAGATATCAAAAAATTGATCTTGTGAGATGCAAGCGAAGAAAGGCCTACAGCCCAATTAAATGCCTGGGTTAAGGGACTGGAAAACTTCTGAGATATAAATATATTTAAATTATTATATTGAGATATATATCCTAAATAATCATAACTTGAACTAATTCGCACGGACATTTTGTGACCCTTTTACCTCGAATTATAACAGATGTGAAATACAAACTCTACATCGATGTATATCTGCAAAATCTGGCGCAAAGAATTGTTATAGATTTTAAAATCCAACAATTTTCAATTTTAAGTTAATCACTGAAATTTGGAATTGAGTCCTTAAGATCATTTGAGTGACTTGATTCGTTTATCCGAGTTTTGCTTCCCAATTTTCGTTCGGAAAAACGGGATCTTTTTCTGTTCCTTCAATCAGATCCATATAATTCTTAAAATGAAATAGAAAATAATAAAGATAAACATTAAACAGAGAATTCGAGTTCAAGTCCTACAGGACAGTGGTCTGAGCCCATTATTTTGGAATAAATTGGAGCAGACTTCATATTCTCTCGAAGATTTTCGCTGACAAAAAAATAATCTAGCCGTCAGCCAATATTTCTTTCTCGCGCCTTAGTTCTTATTGACCACCAAGAATAGTTCTCACCATTTGTGTTGAACATGCGAAACGTGTCAATATATCCTGCAGCAAGGAACTTGTCTATCCAAGCCCTCTCTTCTGGGAGAAAATCTGATAAAGTCTTGTTTTCTCTGGGATGGACGAGATCAATTTCTTTATGGGCAGTGTTCACATCACCGCAGATGACAAGTTTTTTTCTTTCGGATTTGAGGGCGTTTGCGTATTCAAAAAAGGATTGATAAAAGTCCATCTTAAAGTCCAAGCGCTCCTGAGAAGCTTTTCCATTAGGGAAGTAAATATTCATTAAGGTAAAGTCATCGTAATCGACTCTGAGGAAGTGACCTTCCTTATCAAACTTTTCGATTCCCATTCCAGTCTCAACATTCAGAGGCTTTCACTTTGAAAAAATTCCTACCCCACTGTAGCTTCTCTGTTCTGCTGAAACGAAATATTTGAAGTAGCCCGAAATATTCTTGACTTCCCTCGGGAGTTTGTCAGGAGAAGCTTTAGTTTCTTGGATGCAGATGGCATCAAATTTCTGATCTAGCAAAAAATCAAGAAATTTTTTTTTAACTGCAGCCCGAATATCGTTTACATTCCATGAAACAAGGTTGTAGTGGCTATACATTATTTTCACGACTCAATATTATTCTGTGATCTTGATTTTATCATGGTGGCTTCGAATTTCATTTACTGATACTAAATATCCATAATACTATTCTATGTTAAAATTTTGTGTCATGTCTAGGAGTTATTGATCTAATCTGACAACAGATTGAGTTCCTGTGTTAGATAAAATGTGAATGGATTCAATTTATCATAAGTTCCAAATGTAGTGATTTTCGAACATAATTCCTGGAGATGTAGCATCAAAAATAACACTTTTTAAAGTTTTAAACTTTAACCGAATCAAATCGATTAAACTTAACATGTTGAGAGCTTGCTTATGCATAACTTTTATTGTAAAACATAGGCAAGTTCTCAATATCGACATCTCCTCACTACTATTGCGCTATAACCTACTTCACAAATCTAAAAATATATAGAAAATATACGCAGTTAATTTTAAACAAACTTATTCTAAATGTGGGTAAGTTGCATTTTCGGAGTTGATTTCTGATTACTCACATTAAAATTTCCAACTTGGAATTTTAAGTCAAAAGATAAATCATAATTTTATAAAAATAATATTCTCAAATTAATTTCAATTAAAAATCGATAAAAATGGCATTTATTAAATTTTACTATACTTTTTCTGCATTCGCTAGTGGATACTAGTAGGAGTAAACAACCTTATTCAATGAAGTATGAAATAATCGAGTTCATAGGCACATAGCTAAAAAATGAGGTGAGTGCCTTCCTGTAGTAGAAGTGCTGGTGACGAATACATACATATACTAAAATTTAATTCATTCTATGTCTTGAGTGTTATGTCTATTACAATATTGTATTGCTCTATGCATACTGTAAATAAACATTAATTTTTGAAGAGATATCCTGCCGCAATTAACAGTAGTGATTAAATTATCACATTCTTAATAAAAAATAGTGGTTTTAGGTATTAACATCAGAATTTTTGCAAATTTTGAGTTCATTTTCTACTCAAAATTGTAGAACCTAGAAAAAAAACACGTTCTGATTCCAAGGCTTTTATTTAAGCTCTCAAGATATGGCTAAATTGAATTGCATTAGAGATATTTTAAAAGCTCTTAGAAAATATCAAAGTAAAAAAATATGAAGTTTGGAGAAGATATACAAAGAAATGGTTGATATATCTATTTTCTTGGAAGTTATGGGAATAGATTCTCATTAATATAGTCCTCAGGAGCTACAAAAAGTGCGTAGTTGTCCTCTTTTAGTTTTTTAAGCAGCTCTTCGTTTAATTTTGCACCTTGAAGTGTTTTTACTTCAGAAATCTGGTCAATTGATAAATTGTGGGCATCTCTGAGGTTAGCCCCTTCAAGGTTAGCCCATCTAAGGGTGGCTCTTTCAAGGTTAGCCCATCTAAGGTTAGCTTCTTTAAGGTTAGCTCCTTTAAGGTTAGCTTCTTTAAGGTTAGCTCCTGTAAAGTCAACTCTTTCAAGGTGAGCCTTTAAAAGGTTAACTCTTTCAAGGTTAGCCCATCTAAGGTTAGCTTCTTCAAGATTGGCTTCTTCTAAGTTCGCTTCTTCAAGGATAGCTTCTTCAAGGTCAGCTCCTCTAAGGTTAGCTCCTCGAAAGTTGGCTTGAACAATATCAGCTCTTTCGAAATTAGTTTCTAGTAGATTAGCGTCTCTAAGATCAGCTCCGTGACAGTTGGCTTCTCTAAGATTGCACCATTTAAGGTTAGCTTCTTTGAAATTAGCTTTCTCAAGGTTAGCTCCTTTAAGGTTAGCTTCTCTAAGGTTAGCTCCTTCAAAGGAGACCTCCTTAAGATCAGCACCTGTAAGTTCAGCACCAATTAGGTTCTTTCTTTTGGAGTAAATTCCTCCAAAATTCACCAAGTTGAAGTTAAACATCTTATCATCACCTCTTCCTTTCCAACAACTTTTTTGTTCTGCTGTCTTAAGCCCCCTTAAAATTAAGTTCAATTATACAATTGAGATAAAACATTCTATTCGGAGGTCAATTCATCTTGAAATGACTATTCATGCGTCATTCGATACCTAGATTACCTACGAACCAATGCAGAAATTGATTTAATTTTAATATGGGCTTATCTTGGATCAATAGTGTTGTTTTGTATTGAGTGGTTGATGTTTGTTGTTATGTTTGACTTTTAGATCGGTTGATATTACTAATTTTGTCCTGACGTGATACAACTTCAATTGCATATGCTGTGGTGCAACACTTGTCAGAAGAGATACGCAAATAATATTTACCAATTATTATTCCAAAATCATTTTTTGAAGAATAAATATTTATAAATATTATAGGAGACTGGCGAACCTGACAATCACCAGGATATCAGTTGTCTGACAAATTATATTTGAAATTATATCATTCAAGGTATTATTATTTAAACAATATAACACTTTAAGAAACATAGTTCAGAACTCCGTATAATCCCAAGTTTACTCATATAGAATCCAGTATTTAATAATATACTGAATCATTTATTTTTTTAAGCTTATCTTCAAAATAATTATAATTTATTCTTCAATATTATATGATCAAGATATAATATGTCCCATCTTTCTATATTAATCAAAGTTAAGCATTCAATAATTGTAATATGCATATATGTTTTCACAAAAAGGATATATTTCATCAAATTTCCTAATCAAAAATGTGATCTTCACTTCATTTAACAAAGTTTATTATACGAATTAATAAGCAAATTAAATTTTTTTAATAATATTGAAATAAAATGTGCGAGGAAAATGAATGGGGTAAAAGTGGAAGAGATATTTTATCGGAGTATAAGACTAACAACTCTTCGATCTCAGATCAATAATCTGATTTGCAACCTCTGCAAGTTGCTCAGGAGTCAGGTTCTCAGCCCTTTTGTCCATCAAATTCTCAGAGAGCTGAGAAATTAATTCTCTAATGTTAGGAATTTTGAGAATATAATTTGAGTTAAGGATTGCATTTCTTATCTTTTTCCGACGCTGGCTAAAGACTGCTGCAACAAATTTCATGAAAAAGGCTTCGTCTCTTACTCCAAAAGGTGCTGGCCGTGGAACAATTTTAACTACTGCTGAATAAACTTCCGGTGAAGGCTGAAAGGCTTCTTTTGGGACTTTCATAAGAATAGAAGAATCTGAAAAATAGTAGGTACCAACAGTTAGACGGGAATAGTCCTTGCAGTTGGGTGCTGAAACCATGCGTGCTGCAAATTCATACTGATACATAAGGATTCCGAGTTTGAATTTATGATGGAGAAGCTTGAAGGTTATTTCTGAAGAGATGGAATAGGGAAGATTTGAGACGACCTTGTCGAATTCAGGAAAATCAACTTTCAAGGCATCGCCTGCGACGATATCAATTTTCTTGATATCGTCAAATTTATCATGAAGGACGTTAACCAGAATCGGATCAAGTTCAATGGCAATCACTTTTTTTGCCTTCTGAGCAAGCCTTTCAGTAAGGTTCCCAACACCGGCACCTATTTCAAGAACAATATCTTCGGACCTTAACTCAGCAGCCGCCACGATTTTGTCCATGTAGCATTTATCGACCAGAAAATACTGATCAAAAATACCACCTTTTATGTTATATTTTTCAAGAAGAGAAAGTGCCAGGACTGAAACCTCCTTAATAAAGCAAATATTTTGATGTGAAAAAAATTAAAGCTGCTTGAATAAAATTGCATGGATAATCAAAACTAAATCTGTATAACCTAAGAATTCTGAACATATTATCTAAAAAGAATATTCACAGTTCACCCTGGCCTCTGACGGCGTGGAAGAGTGGTAAATAGTCTGTATTTAATGAAGTCATCCTTAAGTTCAACTTCGATTCTGTGGGCAATTACTTTAGCCGGATCATGCAAGCTCGGAATTCTCTCACGGATATCCTGAAAACTCTTAAAGTCTGTTTTTTTTCGTTCATCTATCATGGACCACATAAGCTTTTTTCCTATTCCTGGCAAAAGTTCAAGCATATGAAGGCGAGTGGTAATAGAATGAGCATCATTAAAAAATTTCACAAAACGTCCCTCCTGATTCCTGACACAAGCTTCAAGAATAAAAGGCATTTCAAGATTGGCACCTGTAGTAAGGTCATTATAACCTATTCTCTGTTTTACGTGGTCTATTTCATTCCTATCTCCAGGACCGATGTAAATTTTTGACTGGATGTTGGGAATCACACCGTTTTTGGGAACCAACTCCATCAGGGTGAACTTTTGATCTCCTACTGCTTGGACAAGGGGCTTTTTTTGGAATGTACTAGTACCATCAACTAGCTTTCCATAGGGCAGATAATCTAGAACCCACACATATTCCTCTCTGCCCTGCGAGTTATCCAGGGATTTTTCAGACGAATGCGAAGCTCTTTCTGACTGTCTATCTGATTGCGGTCTGCCTGTCGAACGATTGCCGCCACAAAATTTTTCAGAAGCTGATCTACCAGCATACTGTCTACTTGATTGCGACTTCTCTACTTTCATCAGCACCCATCCTATCGCTAAACATGAAATTCTGCAATAGACTGTCTTTTCAGGGTATGCCAAACATTAACACTGTCAGCTTATTTTAATTCTTCTATACGATTCGAGAACTACACCAATAATCAAACTTCAAACCTTCAACTACAAGTTTTTTGAAAACTGTGATCTGTAGCAACCAACTCTAGGACCCAGGGTCTCCTGCAGCCTTAAGAATTCGACGTGCTGAATTTGTCATGTAAATATGTTCCTTAATGCGTGAAATGCTATAAGTCTCGGAACTCTTCTTTTAAATAATAAGATAGAAACTGCTATATAGCTATTCCCTTTTAATTTTAAAGACTTTTCAATCTTTTCGGAATCGCAATAATTCATTCTCATTCCCGGCATTAAGCGACTGCAACAACTCAAAAGCCCCTAAAATTAAAAAAGTATAAGATTTTACTTATTCAATAGTATCAGATATGTAATCAAGGATTTGATCCAGTTCTTCGTTACTCAATGTATACTTTTCTTTTGCATAGATTGATCTGATTTCGTCCCTGGACTGAGGCAGAATATCTGTGATCCTAACCGCTATTACAGGTTTCATTTTTTCTAGCTTTAGCAGTTTATTAACAAGTTCTCTTGATTTTTTCCCACTGATCTTTGAGAACTGATCAGCATGATGCAGGGCTTTTCGAAATACGTATACAACCTCAGTCCCCTGCTCTTTTCGTTCTTCAGCAATCTTAGAAAGTATTTCTTTGACTTCAGCCAACGTCAATAATTCTTCGTTGAGGACTTCCTTGACTATCATTGGAATACACTCTTTTTGAGTTAAAAACTTTAGATAATTTCTATTCTCTGCAGAGTGATCTATTTCGATCACACTTCGATACTCTAATAATTTCTGACTTCTCCAAGTATTTTCTTCCTGGTTACATTCCGAATACTGCAATATAAACTAGCTTTTGTTGAAAATATTCGTCATATTACAATTGATCCAGCTTTATCCAGATAGATGAATGCACGAGATAAAACCTTCATTTAACAAACTGTGCTGTTTCAGATAACATTATCCTAATATTGCATCCTGGTTATATATTTAACAAATGATATATAATTACGGATACTTACGAACCTAAGTAAGAACTAGAGTTCTCAAAAGTAGCTTTTCGTCCCGTCTAGTTTGCATTTTTAGCAGTTTTTTCAAGGAACATCAGTTTGTATCTTTATAATGAACTAACGAATTATTCCCAGTTCTAAAAACCAATTATGTTTTTCAAGTAATAATTAATCCTTAAGCCACTCGAAATTATATAACTATGAAAAAGGCGGAAAGAAAAGGAAAAAATTGTTACTATATTTCCTTTCTTCAGAGTTTTGGATGCCTTTGGTGGTTTATCTCTAAGTGTAAGATCAATGGAAAAATTTTATGATATTTTCATAAGTTTGTTTTTCTCATTTTATGAAGTGTCTATCTTTACTGGGTTGACTATAATCAGTTAGCAGACTATTAATCCCGCAATTTTCCAATCCTTTAGGCATGAGCAGCATTCGTTAGGTACGATGCTTGCAGACAGCAAGCCCAAGATAAAAGGACTGTATTTGGAATTTAGACGTCTGGAACGAAGTCAGCATTTCTGCGGTTTAAGGTGCTGAGGGAGGGAAAAAACTTCTTTCGTTGCATTCCCGGAACGGAGTTCGAGCACATATGAACGACCTCGTCGTCCTGTTACCTTTCCAGTAGAACCCTGAAACTTTGGATTAGGCATACCTCTCTGCACGCTAGGGTCGATGTCGATATGAACCATCTGTCCTACTTCGAATTCCTGAATTGCCTTACTTACAGGAGAAATTCCTCTTTCACGAACTGTCTTCTGTAATTTGTATCTTGTACAACGTCTTTCACCGTGTGAGTTTGTCATCGCATGTTCCTCCTTAGAATGCTCGATTCATTTCGTTCTAATAATACAGATTTCCTCTTGGTAAAATGTATAAATATGAATAAAATTTTCAGTTAGGCAATTTTTTATTGACTCTCTATATATAATAGACTCTTTATCATCTATTTGGATTTTAAAAATTTACTAGTATTTCTCGCACCCTTCGACTACAAGAAAACAAAAATCTCGAAAATAATAGAAAATCTCCTGAATAAACCTAATTCAAATATGGCTCAGATATCTACATCAATCACATCAAGATCTTCCACAAGTGTATAAATACCTAAAAGCCCACTAAGACTTGGATTTGTTCTACCATCATCTCCGGAGATAAGCTCTTTTACATACAAACCGCCTTCACATTTGACTATTAAGTAAGCATAACCATCCTCTGTCAATCCATCAAGTTTTATGCTATTCACGTGTTTCTTCCGAACAATGTCAGCCCGCCTGTGAACTACACGTCTTGGAGTCTGTTGGTAAATCTCTGTATTGCTCAGAGACTCAAGACAGACTTTAAGCTCTTTCTCTGAAACAGGTTCCTTAAATGTAACTTTAAGCTTATAAGTTTTATCCGCTTTTAAGCTTTTTAGGTTTTCAATTATATTTTTTCCGACGAAAGAAAGCTCTCTTACATAAATTTTTCCGTCAGCTTTATCGTTAATGTTTTTCATAAGCTCTTCAAGATTTGTGCTGCGCTTTTTAGGAGATTTTGCTTCCACTATAAAAGGCCTGCCTTTTCCAAGCATAAGGGCATCTATATCTTCCCTACCCGAGCCGTGGAAAGCTGTATCAATTGCCTGGAAAGCTTCAATAACTGGACCTTTAATCAACTCGTCTACAGATTCAGGATACTGTTTTCCGGTATAAATACATCTTTCACAGCCTTCGCCCTTACATTTCCTGCAAGGCCAGCGTGTCTGTGGGATCCCTCGTACCATTTTGCAGTAGCGACTACGAATATATACAGAGCGAATCTGAAGCTCAAGATCGCTTTTTGCAATGTCAAGGACGATTGTAATATCGGGGTTTTTCAAATCCACATCTTTTTGAACTTTTTCGGCAATCCTTTTGCCTACTTCTCTGTTAAACTCTGTCTTAAGCTGTTCAGCATACAAAGTCCCTGCCTCAGCCCAGAGAAGTTCTTCGTTTTCATTCAGAAGCCCACTAACCTTTGTGCCCACAAGGAATGTAGAATACTCAAGGCCTTCAAGAGCCTTTACAGCTTTATCTGCCCATACATCTAACTTTTTGAATTGGTCGAGGCAGACCCAGCATTTCTCGTCTTCACCCTCTGTTCCAAGAGTATTCCTAGCAAATACACTGCAACAGGAAAGTTCCTTTAGAAGATAATCATCTTTTTCACTTTTGTAAGCACGATCTCCTTCCAGAACAAGGGCGAGTTTTAAGGCCTGACCACGTTCTTTGTTACTCAAGCCAGTTGATAACTTTGCAAATTGGCGGCCAAGACAATGATCACATATAGGGCCTTCATGTATAATCTTTTTTGAAATTTCAAATACATCCATTTTCTTTCACTCTCTTTATACTCCTATTTGGAGAATAGACATGGAGCGTATATTATGGGAATAAAAAATAAATTGAAGGCAAGAAAGCACGCTCTGAAGATGAATGCCTAAGTTACACTATTCGGAAAGGTGAATATCCCGAAAGATACATTGAGTAACCTTCTATCCTCATACAGATAAATGGGATATAGCCTTTTGCATTGAAGCAAATCAAAAATTATAAATTATTCATCATCCTTTCAATCAGTTCCTCTTGTTGATCCCTTTCTTGTTGATTCAGCTCGGTCCAACTCGTTATGGACAAGGGTTATGCAGTGATCAGAATGAAGGGAAATCGGGCCTATTGAAATAATTTTTGCCCCTGCTTTAAGGATCTGTTCCTCTTCTTCTTCGGTAACACCTGCATGATCTCCCAGAATAAAAATTGGATCCCGGATTTCACTGACAAACTCTCGAACATCCTCCCCATCCTCTCGAAGGTAAAGTAAGGTTCTTCCTTCAAACTCTAAGAGCATGGATTTGAGATCTCCCCTGCGAATCCAGACACCTGGAGTGGAACGGGTATATTGCTCGATTGTATTCTTCTGAAGGGCTTTCTGGATAAGCGAACCGCTGCTTCTTTCATCGGGATTAAGGTACTTTAGGTTAAGCCCTTCAAATCTGATTATTTTCCCTGGATCAGGATCCCCTAAAAGAAGCAGATTTACATTCACATCCCTTCGTATTTCGAAAGAGATAAATAGGGCAGAGCTTACACAGCGACAGAGAATATCCATCCTTCCCGCAGAACCGGGAAGGTCGTTTAAAGAAAAATCTCCATTTGTTTTCGCCTTATGTCCTATGATAACGATATCTCGCATGGGCGTTATATTTACGTAGGGGATATAAAAGATGTATGATGCTCAAAGCAAGCAAAGATTAAGAAATTGTGAGCTAAAAACATTGAATTAAAAACTTGGGAGCGGGATTATGTAAATAGGACTAAACGCCTTATTTTCTGTGAAATCACAACTCTCAATAAGTTATTTGGTAGAAGAATTCCACATCTAAAGAACCCAATGGCACACAGCACACAAAAACTTGATTTTGAATTTAGAGCAAAATTGCAATATTATTTATACAGAAGGGATACGGATGAAGATACTAGCCATTTCTGACCTCCATGGGGATTATTCGAAAATAGAGAAAATAATGGAAACAGCTGGAGACTTTGACATTGCTATGATTGCAGGAGACATCACTCACTTTGGACCTGATGCGAAGGTCAAAGAATTGATGAAAATGTTTGATAAGCCTGTGCTTGCAATTCCAGGGAACTGCGACCAGAAAAGTATTCTTAAAGCGCTCGACATCTCAAAAGCTATAAACATGCATGGTAAACTTGAACAGATCGGAAATATCCAGTTTATAGGACTAGGAGGCTCAAACTTCACTCCTTTCAATACCCCCTTCGAACTCTCAGAAGAAGAGATAGAAAGTGTCCTTGAAGAAATGATCTACGCCGCCGAAAATACAGTAGATAGTGGATCGATAGTGCTTCTTACTCATGCCCCTCCTCATGGAGTCAGAGATGAGCTTCCCATGGGGCATGTGGGCAGCAAAGCCATCCTAAAATTCATTGACCGAGTGGACCTGATAATCTGTGGACACATCCATGAGGCGAAAGGCAAGGAAAATATTGGAACGACTATGGTGGTAAATCCTGGAGAAGCCTGCAAGGGTTCCTATGCCCTTATAACTATCGAAGATGCAAAAAACAAACCCATTGAAGTTGAATTAAAAGAAGTATAGAATAAACAAGTTTCAATCAAATTAACACGTTTGACCAAACTTCGGAGTAACAATTATGATTTTTCAAAGGTCTATGTGTACAAGGATCCTTTATCCGTTTCAGTGGCTATCTTAATTCGCGTTCATACATTGTACTCCATAATTATATTTTTGGTTAAATTACTCAATAATTTATCCTTACTTACACTATAATTGAGTCGTAGACTTACTACGCCGCTAACTTTGTTAGCATTCTTTATTTGCATAAAATTATATTCTTCACAGTAAAAGTTAATACTCAAAAAATTTTTGAAAGTTTGTTTGTCGTAAATTACATGCTCATCTCCGTTATTCATGAAATGCAAAGTTGAACGAAGAAAAACATGGAAAAAAACTGAAGGAAATAAGAGCTTCTGCTGTACTTACTTTCATTCTCTTTTTCGAGATTTATACAATACCAGACGACTTAAATGTGAATATTTAAATCACAAAATGCATTTTTTTAGAGTGGTAATTAACTTGACATTGTCAAATTAACTCATGTTTGCAGATTTTTCGACTCAATTTCAGGCTAATTTTTATTATTTTGAAATTTTTTCATCTATTTTTTTCTATTTTCATTCTAAGTCATAGAGGATTTAGATAAATCCCTGAAGTATGGTATATGATTGTAAATTGCATATAAATGACTCGTGAAAATCGGAGGTTTATTGAAATTCTCTATATAATCGGACCATAACCATGGATAAAGTTGTTTAATCCCATACGTATCATATCCTTGTCAGGTTTGGGGCTACCTCTGAAAATGATGCAAAAAATAAAATAACTTCACAGAGGAGCAACGATTTAGAGAATTAAACTAAAAAAGGCGAAAGTTCACATCAGACCTAACTTAAAAAGACGTTGTACTCGGATTTTTCAGCACTTCTAAAATAGTATATTTGTACGATACTTTATTCAAAAACCATTCGATATCTTGTCTCGTAGACGCAATAATTTGCATGCTGAAGTCCGGTTTCATATTATTAAGGTAACTTAAAATACAAATCAGTTGGTGAATCTCGATTTTCGAGAAGTTCCTATTTTTCCAAAAAGCTGCATGGTATCCACTAAAACAAAACAGAAAATATTGAAAATGACATAACTGTCATCTTTTCCAATGTTGGGGAAATTCGACTCTCTTGATCCGGATTATCTGTTGGAATACAACATTACCCTTGCATACAGACGCAATGATGTGAATCTACTTCATCTATGTATTTCCCTCCTCAGCTTAAAGGCAGAGGCAAATGTTGTATAAATAAGCAAATGTAATTCTATAAAATAGAACACAGTGACTTACGTTACGAAGAATACTTAGAAAAAAGATGCTGGGATAATGAGATTTATGCAAATTGACCAAAATTTTAAAAGTTTTATAAAGTCCTTACTATTATGCACCAATAACAATATAATATATCCAATATATAGTTATGTTGCTATCAGTATTATGCAATCTAAAAAGAACTAAAATCTTTTATAAAAATTGAAAGTCGTTGAATGAAAATATATGAATGATGGGGAAAAGATGCGATTATGTGAGTGTTCTTGGAAAAAAGGGGTAGTCTGAGATGGGATATCGCCATGTTGATACTTTAAGTCCTGGGAACCCTTTCAGAGACTGGCTTGTGGAAGAAGTTGTTGGATCCTGCCTCCGGGATAAAAGATGTTTAGTTGATGTCTTTAAGTATGATTCCTCTCATACAGTCTGCAGGTATCAGTTCAAAGGAGAACACTTGAGCGTAATAGCAAAATTTTTTTCCGAGCCCACAGGAAAGATGAGAGATTATAACCCTTATAAAGGAATGATGAATGAATACAGAAACCTGAAAAAAGCAGGTCGCACAATAAATGTTGCAAAGCCTCTTGCAATCAATAAAAAGTTCAATTGTGCCCTCGTAACTGAGCACATACCGGGAAAGTCCCTACGTTGGTATATTAAGCATGAAAAAGGACTATACGAACGGCTCGCTTCAATTGGCCATATGCTCAAGAGACTTCACGAGAATACCCTGTCTTCCTACAATAAGGAAAATGAATTTAGAAATTATCATGAAGTATTGAATCATCTGGAACTGAGAAATAATATCAGAGAAAGTTTTAATCAGTTGCTTGGAGATTGGTGGTATAGTTCATGGCTTGATAGGGCGCATGGATGCATGATTCATAGAGACGCTACTCCTTCCAATTATCTATTTTGCAAAGATAAACCTTATGCACTTGATTTTGAAAGCTCCTGGTCAAATGCCCATCCTGTCAGAGACCTTGGAATTCTTAGTGCAGAACTTAAAAATGATTTTGAACTGCATAAAGGTGGAGGAGAGAGAGCCGAACCTTACATTGGAAAATTTCTATGGGAATATAGCAAGGATAAAAATGACTTCTTCCAAATTACAGAAGTTTTACCTTTTTTTATGAGTTTAGGATTACTTCGTTCTGCTCGGCTCCACCAAAGCAGTTACAGAAATTATCTAATCAAAGAAGCGCTAAAGTGTTTAAAGTCAATTAATTAAATGTTAAGAGATTTTTTAATATCTTGTGTTATTGCCGGATTTGCTATTAATTCCTTGCACACAGCTAAATAAATTCAAATTCTAGTGTATTGTAGTGGATACGATTCACAATTACTATTTGCAAATCCACAATACTGAATTTTCGATAAGCTGTTACAAAAAAGTGAAATCAAGATTGATGGATGAATTTTTTTCGTGTAAAACTTTGAGAAAAAAATTGAAACTAATAAGAGTATTCATTTGATATTACATCAAAACAGAATTCCTTGAAACACAGAGAAAAACCCTCTATGATAACTTGTCCATGCATCTAGCTGGTATGAAGACTATGCGACGGATAAAATAGAGATTCGATAGCAATATAGCAGTTTACAGGAGCATTTTCATTTTCAAGTTATTTCATTTCAAGTTATTTTATTCTCTGTATTTCTCGATATCATAAATTCTTACAGAAAGCCGCTCGTATTGATCATACAATTCTTTTCCCCAGGCCAAAGCATCCTGCTCAAGGCTAATTATATACTTCCGGTCAAAAGTAGCTTCTTTCGGGAAAAGGACCATCGCCATGAAGTTATCTGCAGCTGTGATAGCCGGAACTTTTTCATAATCAGTGCCAGCAAAAAGTTTAGTATTTCCCATTTTTATAAATTTCTCGGTTTGTTCCTTGTGATCTTCAATCCATTTTTTCAGGATTAATTTTTGAAGAATGAGAGATACAAATGTTCCCTTTTCGGCAATTTCAAGATAAAAAGAAGGAAATAAAGGATGAAAGTAAGAAATTGTAGCTTCCAGAATCTTTGCTTTTTTAGCATTCATAACGTATTCTGGGTTCATCTCGAAAATGTTATCTGGTTTAGGTTCGGTTATGATTAAGTTCCCAAGCTCATTGATTCGGCTGATTAGATGTGCTGGGATCCGGGTCATATCTCTCTCAAACCAGTAATTGGTATTTTTTTCCAGAAAAGAAAGAGTGGCTAACAGGGGTTTCATTTGCATAGCCACTATTTTCCCTATTTCGCTTAGATTATAAAGATTTTTTTCTTGGACTACAAGGTTATGTTCTTTGAGCATTTTTATTTGCGGCTGGATAGATGTTGCACTGGCATTAAGAATCTTTTTTATGGTATCTATTGTCATTGGCTTTTCGAGCAACAGGAGAATAACATTCTGTCTTTTCTCAGAGAGTAATATTATATCAAGTAAAAAATTTTTCATATATTGCACCTGAACTGGAAACCCATAAACGAAGGTATTTTTGAAATTTGTCGGTAAGAAGATTCTGATGAATATAATATATATACTTTTTTATTAATAAGAACTTATACATTTTTTTACTTATGAAAGCTTGGAGGTTAGTTCTGTTGTTTGTACTTGGTGTAGTTCAAAATAATTGTTTTTTTCCAGTTATAATCTTTTTCTCAATAGTTACAAGAAAATATAATATATCGGGGCTACAAGTTGATTAAAATATTTAAAATAACAGCTTCATAACTTCGTTTTTCTCGGAGATTATTTATCAAATAAAAATGAAGTAGCTTACAGAGACTGCAGATACTTTTGAGAAAATTCAAAAGGCTATGATGTAACAATTAAAAAAACGAAAAAGAATGTCCTATCGCAGTGATTGAGATATTTAGGAGCAAGAGAATCAGTTCAAATAGACCCACAAATCAAAGAATAAAGAGCCCAAAAATAGGTCCAATACAGAAATCAATGAGGAAGATTTGGATTGGGTTCTCGCGAGGAAAAAATTAGAACTAAATCGGAATACTCTATTTTGTATCGATATTTATGTACCAACAATATGTGATAGTTTGACTGACTATAGCCATTGCTAAAGCGATTCAATTCCATTATTTATCACATTTCAGTTAGAAGTGGTAGCATCACCTTTGAACATGATTCAAAAACTAGCTCATCTGAAAATAAGCGATTATTTAGAGTGATACACGAAAACAAATGATTGAGGAGTCACTTCATCCCTGATCTAGAGGACGGATATGTGTGACCCTCAGTACTCTCTAGATAAATGAATTTTAGAAAATGTTTTTCTACAGAGAAAGTACTTGAATCGGTAAAAGTTCCTACTATTTGCTTCACAAAGATTAAATTATACATATACAGTTACTCATTCTTTTGCTGCAGAAGGGAAACGTGACAAACTAAAAATGATTTATCAATGTGCATTTTACTCCATTCATGTAACATTCATCCAAAAAAGTAATATCTTGTAATTATATACAGGAATACTACAATCTTTTCCGTTATTTATTATTTTATTATAAAAAGTTATACTAGTACTCTCAAAAATATGAGATATACTTTAAAGTTTCTGGAAGGGTTTGAATGATTAAAACACGCCTGAGGGATTTTCTTGTCACAAAGGACGACTGGCTTTTTTCGGTTTCCGATTACTTCTGTAACGAGGGAATAAGATCAATGCTTCGCTATGTTCCAGACGAAAATGGAGAACGGGAGTTAAACGGAAAAAAATACAGAAAATATGATTTTGGTCCAGCTTATGAATTTATGAAAAAGTACAGACCTGACTGGGTGCAGGATGTTCATGTAGTTCCGGAATCCGAGATAAAAAAAGTGCTTCGGCCTTATAACATAATTCCTAAACTTGTAAATTCAGACAGGCGAGTGAGAGAAATTGTGAAAGTGCTGGAAACTTCTGGAATTCCCAGAACAAGTATGGGAGTTACAGGTTCGATGCTCTTGGGCCTGCAAAATGAAAATTCGGATATCGATTTTGTCGTTTACGGACCGTTATGGTTCAGGGCAAGGGATACCATAACAAATGCAAAACAACAGGAAGGCTCAATTAAAGAACTCGATGAAGAGCTGCTGAAGAGGATCTACAAAAAGAGGATTCCGGATATTTCATTTGAAGAATTCATGCTACATGAATCCAGAAAAGGAAATCGCGGAATGATTGAAGGCACTTACTTCGATCTACTTTTTGTGAGAGAGTGGAATCAAATTAAAGACCCTCTTCGCCGCGGGAAGGATACAGTGAAAATGAAAATTGAAGCTGAAGTGAAAAACGCTGACTTTGCTTTCGACAGCCCTGCTTATTATAAGATAAGGCACACTGAAATCGACCATGTGATTTCCTATACGCATACATATGCTGGCCAGGCTCTTCCTACAGAAGTTATAGAAGCAAGTGGCATCGTTGAAGAAGTTGGGAATATGAAAAGACTAGTCGTAGGCACTTCAAGGGAACCAAAAGGAGAATGGATAAAGTCCCTCACATGGCTTGAGAAGTGTGGATGTTTTTGAAAAGATCTAATAAAAGGAAATTTAGATCTGCCCCTTAAAATCTGAACTATCATCTAGAACCTGTTATTTTTGCGGAAACCATAACTCTGAGCCACCACAAAAAGACAGAAATTGAAAGTGTCCTAATTGCAAGACTAAACATGATAAAGACATTAATTCCGTAATTAACACCATAAAATTATTTCCCTTTGATCAAAATCTAATTTGGATCTGACATCCTTAGAATGCAGGGGTGGGTTTGGAGACTATTCTAAAAGGAGAAAAAAAATGAATCATGAAGCTGCTAGGTCTTCAACTGAGTTATAGTGTACGATGTTCCACTAATTCGTAGAAATAGCTCCGGATATTACAGAGTTCAGAGCAGATGGCATCAGAATACAGTTTCCTTAGTATCATATAAACGACAAAGAAATGATTTAAACGACAAAGAGATGATTTTTTTGAATAACGAATCTCTTTGCAGTGTTTCACAAAAATTCCGCATCTAAAAGCTTTTTTAAATAAGATATGTAAAACGATTTGAAGAACGATATGAATACAAATGAACAACAACTAGCATCTTCTAAAAATCTCAAAATAGTAGAAAATGCAATGATTTAACTAATGTGATCGAGATCAGTACATATCGTAAAGTTGAAAAAGTATAATTTTATATATATTTAATGTAAAATTTAGAAAGTCAGGTCTTTAATAAATTCAACGATACTTCATGCTTAGTCCTATGAAAGACGAAAGTTATGAATAAATCTTCATTGAAAAGCTCGTAGGTATATATAGTACGGATATATACATATGAAAATATTGAGTGTGTTGACATGATAAACGTAAAAAAATACATAAGATATATAATCATTGGTTGTTTTATTGGATTATTATTGATTTATCTACGTTTCAAGAAAATAAATATTCAAAAATAAGCTTCTAGCAGATGTGCTCAGTACATTTGTTTTTAAGAATCTTCATTGATGATGTATCTGTATTCCAAATCAAAAAAAAAATTAAAAGCATGAAGCAAAATGGACATAATATGGATAGTGTAACGATCAAGTTGAGTAAAAAACTATCATTTTCCGTCTTTAATGCTATTAATCAGCTAATATATGCGGGCTGATTTCATTTAACTGTCAACTATTTATCACTCCTTTATGGACCTGCAGCTTACTCAGATATTGGACCTAACGACATCTTTAAAAAGGCTAATTTTATTCACATAATAAAAATGTTTTTAATTGGCTCTGTAAAAATGCTCTAACTTGAACTTTTACACTATAGTATTAATAACTATTCAGTTCTAATATTTTCTTATTTTTTCGCTAAAAACGAAGAAACATTCGATATTGAAATTTAGTAAGTACATCAAATTTGTTGATACCAGCCCTGAAACTGTTCAGTCTTCGAGACTGAAGCTTTATTCCTGCAAGTATTAAAAATACGTTTATACCAGCATCAGCTTCTTGTACTGGTTTTATCGAAAGAGTATATTAGCACATAATATCGGGATTTTGTAGAACTCATTAATCTTATTAGCGATATAAAAGAAAAACTTGCTCTTGATAAGATTCCTCATTTTACTACCCTTCAAAAGTTTGTAACTAGGATTCCCTCCTCTTTGTTTAACCTTCGTCTGTCAAGGATTCTAAAGCTGTTTTACTCATATGGAGAAAATGTCTCTGTTGCATCAATCGCTGCAACAGGATTTCGAGTTCATACGCAAGTTATTATTATTCCAGAAGAACAGAAAGCTTCGAAGAAGCTTCCTGAGAACTTCAATGTCAGTGGACACAAGTAAAAAGATAATATTGGGATGGAAAATTAGTCAAAAAACAGACCATGAAATCAAACATGCAAATGCTCTGATAAGGCAATCAAATAATATGAGAAAGTCTGATTATTATGTAATGGATAAAGGATACAATTCAGAAAAAATACATTCTATAATTAGAGAAGAAATCAAAACAGATTCAATTATACCTGTAAGAGAGAGAAAAAGAAAGAAAATAAGATGTAAATATAGAAAACAGTTGAATCTGGTCTTTGACAGAATTAAATATAATCAAAGAAATATCGTGGAGACAACATACTCTGTAGTGAAAAGGAAGTTCGGAGAAACACTTCGGGCAAGAAGATCCGTAATCAAGTAAAGGAAATTAAACTTAAACTCATAGTGTACAACATAGACAAAAAAGTTATAGAAATAATTTGCATCAAACTAAGGATTTCTACAGAGCCTTTTAAATAATAATTAATGTATCCAGATTTCTCGAAGCCATTTACGGGACGCACATATATAGTATTTACATACTTGATGAAGATGTTATTTAAGAGTGATCTTTCTGGACTTTAGCAAATATTAAAGCTTGATAATAAGAAAACTTTTTATCTCGGTTCTCCAATATACGCAACGTTTTTAATCATCTTCTATAATTATGAAGCAACTGATAACTATTTACTCTTAAAGTTCATTTGATTCTGTGTGAAGCCGCTGAAAAGCGGATGATATCAGTGTAGTTGTAAATTATAAAGCGAGGCTTATAAATGCAGTACCAGGCAAAAGTTACAATTGAACTGAAGGCAGGCATGCTTGACCCTGAGGGCACTACAGCAAAAAGGGCTCTTGGACACCTTGGCTACGATGTCAGCAGTGTAAAGACCGCAAAGCTATACGAGATCGTAATAGAAGCCGAATCTTTAGATACCGCACAGCATAAGGTTGAAGAGATGTGCCAGAAGCTTATTGCGAATCCAATTATTCACAACTACAGAATCAAGCTCCAGGAGATTAATTGAGAGTTAACTAGCAAAAGAATTGAAACATCTGAAAAGCTAAAAGTTTCAAAAAACTGAAAACTGAGGGAAAAATATGAAGGTTGCCATTATTCGGTTCGGAGGCACAAACTGTGACCTGGACGTGCTGCACGTTCTTAAAGATGTTGTGGGTGTTGACGCAGAGACTGTCTGGTATAAGCAGGAAAAACTAACAGGCTTTGACGGAGTCATTATCCCTGGTGGCTTTTCTTATGGAGACTATTTGAGAGCAGGGGCAATCGCAGCCCGCACTCCAATTATGGATTCTGTAAAAAAACTTGCAGCTGAAGGAAAGCCTGTCCTTGGGATTTGTAACGGTTTTCAGGTTCTCACAGAAGCGAGACTTCTTGAAGGGGCTCTTACAACTAATGAATACCCGAAATTTAGATGCCACTGGACAAAAATCAGAGTAGAGACGGTAAATACCCCGTTTACCTCGAAGTTCAGAAAAGGTGAACTTGTAAGGATGCCAATTGCCCACATGGAAGGGAAATTTTATACCGATGAGAAAACGCTATCAGAACTTGACGAAAACGACCAGGTAGTTTTCCGTTATGCAGATGAAAACGGGGTAATAACGGACGCATCTAACCCCAATGGTTCTCTAGAAAATATCGCAGGGACGGTAAGTACTTCACGAAATATTCTCGGTTTAATGCCCCATCCTGAAAGAACTTCCGAATCGATCCTAGGCTCAGATGATGGCTTACGCGTCTTTGAGTCGATGGCAGATTATATTACCGAAAATTTCTAATCCACATTATTTTCAATCTATTTTTTCTCTAGTTGACATACTAGCTGGTTGAAGATGTATTACTCTTCTCCAGTCGAATGCTCCATAGCTTGCAGAGTCGAGAAGAAATGTCCATATAAACCTCTATTAATCAACTTATTCATTTTTTAAGCCGTTTTCGAAATGTAATATGTAGATATTAGCGTAAACTATTGAGCCTATGAAATTAGGTATCACATCATTTTTTACATTAAGTATCGTAAAAAATTTATTATAGACAACGATACAATCAATTGTTTGAAATATATCCTTTGAAGTTGGTTAAGGTGGTATTTTGAGTTTGATGCAATCGATTCAGAGTTTGTCTGTAAGTCTTTTCTTTTGGGATAAGCTAAAATATTATCTTCCAAGAGTCATGCAGTTTATAGAATATAATACAGCACAAAAATCTTTGAAGATTACTCTATAGTTCAATAAATTTGCCGAATGAGGAACTATGGAGATTTAATTGGAACTTGGTGAGTGTAAAACTGTATATTTAATTAAAAACTATTTTGAAAAAAAAAGTGAAGCCATAACGAAAAAAAGCATATAAGCAAATGAAAATAGTTGAATTGGAATAATTCCTTGCTATCCAGAGCGAGGTACCAACATGCCCAGTTACCTCCAATAAGTTGGTCACATCAGCTCGAATTTCTCCAATGAGGCCTAATTTTCTTTTTTACTCAAATCCATGGGACTTCACTGCCTAGGGAGATTGATTGAATAGGTAAGAGGATACAATTCATGCTTCACTTGAGTAATATTGAACAATTAACTGTGACGATCAGATACTCAAAAAAAGAATTGAAAAAGGGAATTAAGTATTTTTAACACCCTTCTTCAGACCGAGCTTAAATTACTCTGCTTTTGCTCCTTCTGCGGTTTCGAGGCCCAAAAGTGCTTTAATGGATTTGTTTCCGTATTCAACAACTTTGGCGTTGATCTGAACAATGTCAGGAGCAATTTCTTTACCACGCATCATTTTTCTCCTACGCTGTCCAGGGAGTTTAGGGGTATAACCTACACCTACTGCCAACAAAATTTTTTGCCTTCTGGGACCCGGAAGATCTGGTTTCATAACAAAACCACTGCCATCGCAACCACCAGTTATCTTGACTTTGTATCCGGCAAGACCGAAGATTGTACCTTCAACAACTTCACCAATAGACTTTCCAATTAATGCGTTTGCTTCAGCGTCTTTTATGTTAAGTTGATAAGCACGCGCTTCTTTTGGGTCAGAAATTACGACTCTAAAATTTGCCATATAATAAATCCTCCAATATCAGTTTTCTCTGCAATAATTGCTTTGCCTTGCTGTATTCTCTTTACCAGAATCCTCACCTGAATTTTTATCTCAATTCTTAACGATCCTGAACCTATCTATTCAACTTCAATATCTATCACTTTGCCCAAAAGGGGTTATCTTTTCTTTTGAGTCCAAGTAAAATATCAAGAGTTTCTTTTTCATCGGTTGACAGGGACTCATATATCTCTTGTTCAAGAACTTTGGCATGCCGCTCTGGCACATTGATGTAGATAACATCTTCTTCTTTGATTTGTCTACCCACAGTTACACCGTCAATTGCCATTGCAACTTCCTTGCCTACCCTTGCAGAAGGAATATTTTCCCCTTCCGCCTGGAGGCCCTTGATCTTACCCACAACGTTCCCATTTTCGAGGATAATATCTACGTTCGTTCGCACAACTCCACCAAGTATTCGTACCCCTACAACTGCGGGTTTGCTCTGACGAAACACACATCCTGGAAGAATTTTGAATTTTCCCGGGCGAATAATAGTTTCTAAAATCTTTTTTTCGGACATTTCCTGTTGTTCTTTTACATACTTATGGTAATCCTCAATCAGACGGTAGATTACATCATTAATAAATATCTTCACACTACTACTTTCCTGCAGAAAATCTCTGGCATCAGAGTGAATTTTGACATTGAAACCTATAATTACCGAATAGAGTGAATCTTCAACTGTGGAAGCACCCACCACATCTCTGTGCGAGATGTCTCCGACCTCAGCTTTCCTTATTGGTACTTTATCCTTCTGGAACTCGTGAGCAAGGGCTTCAAGGGAGCCCAAAGTATCGGCTTTTATCATTATTCCATTAGTACCCGTATCAATCCTGACTTCATCAATCTCAGACTTTACCTGGGCTACAACTTCCTCAAGGGTTTCTTCCGTAGCAACCCGTAAGGGAGCACCAGCAATAGCACCTTCGAGATCTGGTGCCGATATCTTTACACCAGCTGCAGCAGTGACCTTATTCACTTGCTGGAACTTGCTTTCGTAGCGCATCTCGGAGAGATCCCTGGGCTTCAAGAGAGCCCTTATTTTTGTATTGATCGGTTCTCCCAGGCTCCCTATAATAATAGTATCTCCTTTTTTCAACATGCCATCGTAGAGGATAATATCAAGTGTTATACCCAGACCCTTTTCTTCCTTAACCTCAAGAACTGTCCCGACACCAGGGCTTTTGGAGCTGTACTGCAAGTTTGCTTCGAGGAATTTCTGAGCCAATCCTATGAGTACCATCAGGACATCAGGAATTCCTTCACCTGTAATAGCACTTACAGGCACTATTCCTAGAGTTTTTTGGAAGTTCGTGACCCGATCATAGCGCTCTGCGGCAAAACCCTGGTTGTATAATTCACCAACTAATTCGTAAAGTTTTGTTTCCAGTCTAGACTGAACACCTTCAGATTGTTTTTTGAAAGTAAAGGCAAAAGACGAGTCTTTTTGTGAGATCCAATCCTTTATCCTGTCTATCTTGTTGGCAACAACAACAAAAGGAGTCTTGAATCGCTTTAAGATTTGCAAGCTTTCGTAGGTTTGAGGCTTGAAGCCCTCATTTATATCCACTACAACAATAGCAAGATCGGCAAGAGCTCCTCCTCTGCTCCGAAGAGTTGTAAAGGCCTGATGTCCAGGTGTATCAATAAAAAGCAATCCTGGTACTTGAAATTGGTGTATAAGCTTTGGATCCCTGAGTTTATCGGCAATTACACCTATCTTAACTTCAGTTGCTCCAATATGTTGTGTGATAGCCCCAGCTTCTCCACTAACGATTGTAGTACCCCTTATCTTGTCCAGGAGAGTAGTTTTTCCGTGATCTACGTGCCCCATCACGCAGACTATAGGAGTCCGCAAATTTTTCTCGTCGATCATATGCAAAACCTCTCTCATTCCTGCGTCCTATTCCCTGCAGATCCAAATGGATCAGAGCTTCCCACTACGGACCCATATTACAAGCACAAATAATCTAATCCTGCAACCATAACGTTATGTTTTAGAAATATTAAATCTTGGATTTGCTATCTTTATTCATAAATACAGACATCATCAACCTTGGAATATTTCCAAATTTCGGTGTCCTTAAAGTGGATTGCAATTTCCCTTGCTGCAGCATCAGAGGAATCGGATGTATGAATCACATTCCTGCCGATATCCAGAGAAAAATCTCCACGAATAGTTCCTGGAGTCGCATCTACGGGATTTGTAGCGCCGGAAATAGTCCTCATGATCTTAATTACATCTTTCCCGGCAACTACCATTGAGACTGAGGGACCGGAGATGATAAATTTAACTAGGGATGTGAAGAACGGCTTTGTCTCATGTTCACTGTAATGTTCCTTGGCAGTGCCTTCCTTGATAACATTCATTCTGAGTGAGATTATTTTCAAACCTCTCCTTTCTATTTTGGAAATAATCTCTCCAATCAGCCCACGCTGAACCCCATCAGGTTTCACCATAACGTAAGTTTGTTCCATTCTATACACCTTGACGATATCCGAATAATTAATAGACAATTCCATTATCATACTTTTTTCAGTTGGATCTTGCCTTTCTCAGTCCACTCGGTACGCCTTGGAAGTCTACCCAAATTAAAGTTGCTCATGCATTTGGAAGAGCACATAAAATAAGTCGATCCATCTTTCTTGACGTATAGCTTACCAGTACCAGGTTCTAGCATCTGGCCACAGAAAAAGCATTTTCTTGGTTCCATTTACCTCACCGCTTTCTTACCTGGTAGTCAGCTTCTTAGCCTCTCTTGATGTCTCAAGAAGCATCATAATGTCACCAATTCGGATAGGACCCACACAGTTCCTAGTAATAACGCGCCCCTTATCCCTGCCTTCCAGAACTCTGCACTGGATCTGGCTGGCTTCACCATGCATACCAGTATTTCCAATGACATCAATAACCTCTGCAGCAAAGCCACCAGTTGTGCTTTCATCAGCCATAATACATACTCCTTGTAATCAAAATCATTTAAGAGCTTCAAGTTTATTGGCGATGTCCTGAACCATTTCAGCTGCTTTTCCTGCATCTACTATGGCAACAGTTGCACAAGACACACCGAGTCCACTGGCTGCACCGAGTTCCTTCTGATTTTTGATGAAGATGTATGGTGCTTTCTTTTCATTGGAAAGGGGAGCAATATGAGCAACAATCTCTGCAGGCTCAATGTCTTCTGCAATAAGTACCAGCTTTGCAATGCCCCTTTCAATTGCTTTTGTAGCCTCATTGGTACCCTTTTTAACCTTCCCAGTATCTCTGGCAAGCTCCAGAGCTTCAAGTGCTTTGTTTGTGAGTTCTTCTGGAACATCAAATTTGCCTAGTTGTGCCATTTTGAGTTTCTCCTTCGAAATTGCGAATACAGCAATTTTTCATCAATCATAGTCTTTTAACACATATTGTCGAGATTGAAAATCCAAATTCCGGAAAAAGAACCTGAAAATTCTTCAATGTGTAAAGTAATTTAGCTAAAATACATATCAATGCTGGCTAAACGCTCAGATCGGACCTTAGAAGTACATAATTACCTATAAACTTTCTGCTTGAAAACAGGGATCATAACCGAAATGCAAAAGCAAAGCAATAAAAACAGTATGTAAACGAGCATTTCCAATGTAGGGATAGTAAATAATTCAAGGCGTTATAGTTATAAATAATGTAATAATTTTGATTCGCATGAACACAATTTGCTATGAAGCTCATAAAAATCTATACATTAACCTTACTAATCGCTGCAGTGGGGACTGTATATTTTGTATCCGCAACTTTGCAGACGGAGTTTATGGATATGATCTGAGGCTTTCAAAGGAACCATCAATAGATGAGGTCATCGAAGTACTTGAAGAAAAGAATCTTTCTGAATATAAGGAAATAGTATTCGCAGGTCTTGGGGAACCTACACTCAGATTCGAATTCGTGCTTGAAGTAGCACACTGGCTTAAAAACAGACATCTTAAAGTCAGACTAGATACCAATGGACATGTAGCCCTCATAAATCCCAACAAAAATGTCATTCTTGAATTGAAAAAAGTAGGAATAGATTCCATATCTGTCAGCCTGAACGCCGAGTGCGAAGAAAAATATAACAAACTTTGCAGACCAATTCACAAGAACTCTTACAGAGCCGTACTTAATTTTATTAAGGAAGCAAGAATGACCGGAATCTGTATCAGAGTTACAGTAGTTGACTTGTTAAAAATAGATATTGGCAACTGTAAAAAGATTGCAGAAAAGCTTGATTCCGAATTCCATGTAAGGACTTTATACGAGTCCGAGAATAACGAAATCTATTAGGATTTAATACCAGAGTCGAAAATTCGTATATTGTAATAATATGGGGACTCGGGCAGTTTACTGGAATATCAATGCCATTACATCTATCGTATAATATAACATTTCACCAATATTATAGATATGGGTAATGATTTCAAAACCAGATCTCTTTATTTTAGCTTTGTTAAATGATGATCAACATAAATGCATCTTTTTTCAGTAAACATATTAGTTTAATATCAATTAATAGTTATCCCATAAAATAATTAGTATGCCAGTCTTCATTGACCCTGCAAGATGTCATAGCAATGTATAAGAGTAATTAATTTTCTGGATTTGATATATAAATATTGAATTTTTTGGTTCTCTTCGCCAGGATATGATCCTTTTGCATTGAAATTTACCGAAATAAATTAGGCATGAAGTTCTTAAAGAAATAAAAGGGAATAGTAGCCTTAAAAACAAACATATAAACATCTAAACTGCTTCCGGAGTTAAAAAGGACATACTCAGAGCTTATGAATTAATGTTAGTGCCTATATCGTTTAAACCATTTTACTTTAACGAATTCATGACAGTTATTGGACCCATAGCAGACTTCGGCTTAAAGCTGCAACATTACCACCAAAAAAGATTGGAAGCTTAATGAAAAATAGCGGTGTGTACAATTTTCTGTAAAATCTAATATGCATTCCTTAATCTTCTTTTTTGATTACTGATTAAATGTACTAGTAAATGCAAAAAGAGTATTTGAAGCGCATAGGCAAATTCTGCTAAATTCCGAAGATCGATTTTAATTGAAAAAGACTCTTACAATTTTACGAGTCCGCGCATGCGAATTAGATTCAAGTTTCCAGTTAAATGACGTACCGTCAAGATCAATTTTATGAAGTCTTTGGGGTGCTTCTCGATATAAAGTAAGGATTCACAATAAAAATTATAACTAGTATGCCATTTTGTCTGTAAAATCACAAGCATCAAGAAATTAATTTGCAGATAATTCCGTAGCTGAATAACCTAATCATATAAATTATACCATAATTTAACTTTGAATTCACATTAGATTCGAAGCATCTCGGCAATATTTTGAAGAACTACAATGTAACATCGAAAAAGTCACTAGAAAACCTTTGAAATTTGTATGCTAATTAAATATTAAAGATGCAAACTTGATCAATGAGAGCAATTGAAGCACTCGAGCTAAAAAAATCTCGATGCCGTATTTGATAAACCCGTCTATATTAAACCAGATGATAATGAAAAATGACGGCTATTCTATGTAAATGTAGGGCGATTTAGGATGAAAAATTTTAATCATTTGATGAATTGTGACTCTCTCTAACCTGAACAAACTTTGCTAGAATTTGTTTTCTGATTACATCAACATCATTTAAGATAATCTTAACGTTCTCGTTTTTATTCTATGAGACTGTATTAATTTTATCTATATTCACACCTACCATAAACATCAGGTAACCTTCTCTCCAAAATCCACATACGTATCCGACTGTCACCGCTTCAGCAGCTTTATTAAGGCGCTGCAGACACTCGGGGGCTCCATCAGCATTGCATTTTTCGATAAGTTGAACAAACTATAAAAGCTCTCAAGATTTTGAATTCTTGCCTTTTTTCATCCGGTCCTTGAAGGTTTGACACGTTGTTTGACACTTTATTCCTGCGAAGATGCTGCTAAAGCATAGGGTAATCTCAATGCAACTTTTTCACCGATTAGATTTTGTTTTTCAGAGGTTGATTTCGGAGGCTTTGACATGGTCACACGTTTTTTTACTCCTTTAAATAAATATCTGTAACTATAATATTTACAATTTTTTTTGTTTTCTGACGCACGAAACCAAGCTTTGGGCTATTAAGAGCCTATCTAAAAAATTGAGTAATCTCTATAACTTTTAAATACACAATAGAATGGGCATTTGTATTCTGTAGGCCGATTAAAACTTTTACAACATACCCTTCGCTTCTGCTAGAATCTAAGCTACAAATGAACGATTTTAGGGCCATTTAAGTCATTTTTTTGAATGGGACAATAGAATCTTAATAAGGATCTAAGTAAGAAACCTACGATAGGGGTTGAGATTAAGCCAAACTTAATAATGAATAGTTATGAATTTGCCAGTTAATAAAGGAAGTAAAGAAATTTCATCTTGGAATTCAAGAACATAATCAGCCAACATTATAGCTGTATGATTATAAGTCAACAAAAATTTTCTGCAGTGCTGCTGCGAGGGCATAAGGCAGTCAACACCCCCATCCCATACTCACTGTCAAACCATTACAATACGCGTCTTAGATTCCTTGTCTTCTATCAATTGATTGCCAACCTCCAAAGTCATTCGATAGATCTTGCCTGTGAACTCAAAAGGATACTGGTGTCTGGTGTAGCTAGTGATCTGTGAGCTAACCCACATATTGCTCCACCGGTTAGCTCGAATACAACCTGACTACTCACGGGTGCATCAGCTTGACCTGCCGATTTCCCATCTATAAAAAGCTTAGTAGTTCCAGGTGAGCCACCGCCATTAGCAATATCTGGTTTATAAGTAACTTTTAACTCAAACCCGAGTTGATGTCTACCTTCAGAAACATTCTTGTTTGAGAAAGCACATAAAGAGAATAAACGTTAAAATACCCTATGAATTTCAAATTTATGTGCCTTCAAAAGCCTGTAATGTTTCAGAAGCATTTGAAAAAACACCGCTTTTCTTGTTATTTTCAGAATCCAGGGGGTCATTGACTTCAACTGCCTTCTCTAATTCAGCAGCACATTCAGCAAGGCTACTTCTGCAAGAGCTTTCATGCATCTTCCTAAAATCTTCATTTTTTTCTGCAATCCTGATACCGTATCTCTCTTTTGCAGCTTCAAGTATAGCTTCAAACATTCCTGAATAGGAAATATCAGCATAAGCTGCCATTTTTGCCAAGTGCCCGTCCCAGCACCACCCAGGGTTGGGATTTACTTCAAGGAGCTTTGGTCTTCCTTCGGCATCCAGCCTCCAGTCAAAGCGGGCATAATCTCTACACTCCAACCTGTTGAAGAGAGCAACGCAGCATTTCACAATTTCATTTTTGGTTTTTTCTGGGAGATTGGCAAGCACTGACTTAATGTTGCAGTACGGAGAGTTCGGAAGCCACTTTGCCTCATAGCAGCAGATTTTTGGGAGATCGGCTGGTACTGCAGAGTAGTTTTCTTCAGTAATAGGCAGTACATTACATCTAGCAGAGTTTCCAATGATACCAACGCTAATCTCTTTTCCCGGAAGAAACTCTTCCAGCAGGACAGGCTTATATGATCCTATTATTTTCCTTGTTTCTTTAAGAATTTCTACGAGTTCATCTTGGTTGTGGACAATGTTTTTCTGTGTGATTCCAAAACTAGAATCCCCTGAATTAGGCTTTACGAGTAGAGGGAATGAGAGAGACAGTTTAGAAAGATCTGGATCCCCGACGACAAGGATCCCTTTAGCAACAGGAATTTGCATATCTCTGGCAACTCCCCTTACAACTGATTTATCATAACAGAAAGCAAGGCATTGAGGCCCTCCTCCTGTATATGGAATACCGAGTTGTTCAAGCAGAGCAGGAATATGAAGCTCCTTTGTTGGATCGTTATAATAGCCTTCATCACAGAGGTTAAGCACAAGGTCAATTTTTCCTGCCATTTTCTTAAGATCATCTAGCAGAGTTTCATGTCTGTCAAAGAAAGTAAATTTCATTAAAGGAACCTCTGCTAGTGCCTTTTTCATTATCTCAAGAGTATTAAAATCATCGTCATCGAATACACAGTCAGGCTTCATTTCGTCTTTTTTCCTCGGATCCCCTAGCAAAACAACAACATTCAACGATTTTTTACTACTGATTCCCTGATTAAAAGAAGGCCAAGTTTTTTCAACAGAAGCCGAAAGCAGGATTCTCTGTTCCATCATACCTGCATCCTGCGTTCTTGCTGATACCGAGCTAAAAGTAGTATGGAAAGTAGGATTGCTAAAACCTGATACTGTAAGCAACTCAAAAAGGCTTTCCTTGTTGTACAATCTTGCAGCATAAAATCGATCTGCAATTATCCCCCTATCTATGCGAGTTATCACTTCCCTACAAATTAATCGATCACCGTCTGCGGAAAGAGCCCTTTCTCGGCAGACAAAGTACCTTCTACCCAGCCATTCCCATGATCTGGGCTGAAATTTTTTTTTCAAATAATCCCCATCAGAGGTATCGATAAAAATTTTACCTCCAGGCTTCAGTACTCTAAAAATTTCTTCTAAAACCCTTTTGTCGTGAAATGTGGAATCAAAATAGCCAAAGCTGTTACCCAGAATAGTAACTGCGTCAAATGTATCGGATGAATATGGAAGTTTTCTTGCATCTCCTTCCCTAAATCTAACTTTAAGGTTCTCTTTCCGTGCTCGATTTCTGGCTTTCCTTATAAGGTATTGAGATCTATCATATCCTTCAACACTTGAGAACCCCCTTCTTGCCAACTCTAGTACGTGCCTTCCCTGTCCGCAACAAAGATCAAGAATTTTTTCTTCTGGAGACGCCCCCAGGATAGAAATAATGAGGTCGACCTCCTTCTTAGTAACTTCCATATCATCTAGAAGATCGGCATCTGTCTTGAGGTAAAGGGAGTTAAAAAGAGTCAGCCACCAGTCTGATTTGACATAAATTTCAAGATCCTGAACAGGTCCGAGAGTATTCTTCTGTGCGGTACATCTAGCGCGTTTGCGCTTGGTATTCAAAGCTTTAGTATTCTGGGTCATGATCTTGTATCTTCCAGAAAAAAGTTTATGTGCTTTGAGTATATCAAGTTTATTGAAGAGTTTTTTCGAATCCTAGCAAACACTAGATTGAAATGAAGTATGTTTTAAAAGATAAATCGGATTTAAAAGTATTTCAAGATAAAATTTGAAATAAATTTTAGTTCAGGGAAAATTCATCACTTCCAAGACTCAAACAAGGAAGAAGCAATAATGTCTAAAAATATAATTTCAGCATTAAATTTGAAAATTCCATAAATAATAGAGTTTCACCTCTATTCAAGCATTATGGAAGATTATAAAATTTTTAGAAGCCCTAGAATTAGCAGATTATCTACAAATATACTTAGTGCAGCAAGACATCAGCTTCTCTCAAAAAACGGGCCTCTCCATAGCAAGAAGGCAGAGCTTAACAAAGGAAATGACCCAAAAAAAGCAGGCTAAATCCAATTATGGAAGTCAGGGTTATTCGTGCAGTGCCTGGCTATGGAGATAACTTGCTAAGCAATCTTTGCCAGTTTTGAAAATACATCAACTTTCTAGCAGCGCTAGCATAAAAGCCAAAAAGACAAGCGTTAATTTATTCAAATCCCTTGGTATTCCAAATGCGCTTTTTGCAGAGCATCATGGAGGTTATGAAAGAAAAATCTCAAGCTAAATTGAAGTACCAGGAGACAAAAATTTTGCCAAACATCTTACAAAATTTTAAAGTTTGCATAAAAATAAGTGCCAAAGAAAATTTAATTATTGATAACATCCATATGTTATGAATTCCTTTTCTGATATGTGATCCGGAAATCAAAGAAATTTTCTGAAGTTTATTCAATAAAGTCACAGTCTCTTAAGTACAGAGTCGAAAAGACCTTAATGTTGCTGTAAACAAGTGTTTTTAACATAATGATCACTTCAGCCTTAGGTATCCCTCTTAAAATTGTTTTGTTAAAATACATGGATTCGGAAATGATAGAAAAAGATTCATAATCAATTAAGGAATCAACTTCAGCAAGTCTGTTTCTAATAAACTACCCTAAATACATATATTGTTTACAACTTTAGTTAATTATTACTTGAAAATTAAATAATATCTAATTAGTACGATAATAATTATATATTTATTCTGTGACTTTGCAAGACAGCAAGTAGAAAATATGGTTCCGTTACAAAAACTTCAAAAAAATATGTAAATCTAGAAGTAATTAATAAAAGTCAAAATATTCAAGGAAAATATACTAACATTATAAAACTATGCCAAACAATTGATTAATGTATTTGACTTCATTAAGAACAGAGTAATTTAGATCGATTACTTGTCCTTTTTTGATCATATTTATAGCTTCAATTCCTTTTAAAGTCTTACTAGCAGATCGAAAAGACTGAAAATCCTAACATTGGATTAACGATTCGCTTTATAGATCTATGATCTTGTTCTATACTGTTATTCAAATACCTTACTTGTCTAATTTCAACATTTTTAAACAAGTTCTTCTCATTATTCAGTTTACCTATAGCAGGTGGATAAGCTGGATTCTTATCAACAGTTATTACTCTTGGAATTTGATTATGATTCGAACTTAAAACTTTCTTAAAGAATCTCCTCGCAGCTTTTCGGTTTCGTTTTGCATTTAACATGAAATCTATTGTATCTCCATTTGAGTCAACTGCTCGGTAAAAATATTTCCATTTTGATATAGGTTTCATCAACTCTCCACGAATCATTTGTTGGTCTTAAATGTCTTCTTATCTTCTTTTCTATTTCAGGGTAATATTGATGCACTCATCTCATTATAGTACTGTGATCAACTTGAATTCCTCTTTTTATCATCGTTTCCGTTAAATTTCTATAGCTCAATGGGTATTTTAAGTATCATCTTACATTAAATAGGATAATTTCTCCTTCATAATGCTTCCATTTAAAGGAATTAAATAGCATATTACTATCTTTGATTTTCTTTTTATTCTTTTGTATCATTAGAAAGGATTTTTTGCAACGGAACCGAAAATATTGTCTCCACGATATTTCTTTGATTATATTTAATTCTGTCAAAGACCAGATTCAACTGTTTTCTATATTTACCTCTTATTTTCTTTCTTTTTCTCTCTCTTACAGGTATAATGAATTTGCTTTGATTTCTCCTCTAATTATGAATGTATTTTTTCTGAATAGTATCCTTTATCCATTACATAACAATCAGACTTTCCCATCTTATTTGGTTGCCTTATCAAAGCACTTGCGTGTTTCATTTCGTGGTCTGTTTTTTGATTAATTTTCCATCCCAATATTACCTTTTTACTTGTGTCCACTGACATTGAAGTTCTCAGAAAGCTTAGAAGAAGTTTCCCTGTTTTTCTGGACTAATAACAACTTGCATATGAACTCGTAAATCCTGTTGTATCAATCGCTGCAACATAGACATTTTCTCCATATGAGTAAAACAGCTTTAGAATCCTTGCAGGGATAAAGCTTCAGTCTCGAAGACTGAACAGTTTCAAGACTAGTATCAACAAATTTAATGTACTTATTAAACTTCAATATTGAATGTTCCTTCATTTTTAGCAAAAAAAATAAGAAGAATATTATAACTGAATAGTTATAATACTATGGTGTAAAAGTTCAATTTAGAGCATTTCTACAGAGCCTGTTTAAGTTAAACTGTTCGTAATTCCTCTTTTTAGCCCATATTTCATAAAAACTAGCCATTATAGCACTATCTCTGGAACTTAGACATCAATTACTTAGTTTTTCAATTTTTTTCTCGGATCAAGATATCTGCAGCGATTTTTCCGCCTTTTAATTTCTACAATTTTATTGCGACTTTAAAATCATGATTTAGAAAAGCGCAGAATTTCTTTAAAACAATTCAAATTCTTTACTTTGTCAAGGCGATTATTTAACGGCTTTACTAACTTTGAAGTATTATAGACACGTATAAAATTTCGATAATCTTAAATATCATCAGAAGTAAACTTCTTTAATTATCTATCTTAACACCATTCCATAATACAGTAACGTATAATTTTGACTTTTATGATTCTTAATTCGGTCTATCTGTTGCATACTTTCTCAAATAATTCTTTAATCTTTTTAAATTACTCATACTAAATTAATAGAATTAATTATAGATAAACCATATAATTTTAATGTTAGCTTGCTGTAAACTAGGAGAATTTCCACAACAGCAAAAAGAAAAAAAGGGAAGAAAAGAAGTTTAAATGGGAATGAAAAGATGTCTTTCACTCTGGTGAGGGGCAAAAGCGGTTATGAATGAAAAAAATAAACTGCATGGAAAAGAATAACATGTAAGGTTAAATACTTGCAAGCAATTAACTAACACATGACGCAGAAGAGGGCAGGTGCATTGGACAAACCAAAGTAATGTGGAAAAAAAGCTCCGGCTCATGAAAGACAAAAGTTTAATGAGCCTGCTATTGAATTAAAGCTCCGATCCAACCGGCTCAGAAGTTATTCGATATCGACATAAATTATAAAAGAACAAATAATACTTTTCTATCCCCGACATACTGGTGGATGCATTAATATTAAATATAAATTTATGAGCTCATTGAGCCCATAAAGCAATTATTTTATCAATAGCTACATGGGTAAATTTCCCTTCGTTATTGAGAGTAAGAACATTATCTGCACAAGCTTCAATGATTCCCCTGAAAATATCGGGCCCACCACAGTAAACGTCTACAGCCTTGTTAAGATAATGTTCTACTATGAAGGATTGTATCAAGTTCTTTACCTCCATTTTCTTTATTGCCTAGTTATTGAAATATTTTTTTTGCTGACACAACCGGCTTTAAATTTGCAGGTTTCGTCTAAATGTAACTATTCATTCTTTTCTTATAAATATATTCAAGGATTAAAGAGAATTTACAGAATGCAATTTTATAATACATGAAAGAAATTTAGCACTTCATAATTTTTCACTTCCTTGTAAACGAAGCCTTCATACATATTATATACAATGTGAACATCGCAACATATTATTTTCATCATATTTTTTTGGATGTAATCACAAAATTGAATCAAAGCCGATATAATTTATAAATTCTGTTTTATAAACCTAAAAGAAAGTGCAAATATCAAGATCAATGATTCACTTACGATTGAGGATAGTTTTAGTAGTATTGAAAGAATAGCAGTAGACAAGAATTCATTCAATTGTCTCAAAAGAGTATCAAGATGTAGCGCGGTAAGCATCCATTCCTACCAGCTTAAAAATAAACATTGTAAACATTGAAAAATTTATCCAATCTAATTAAACGATTCTCATTCAAAAACAAATAATGATTCAAAAAATAAATGGGAGCTCTGATTTATCTGTTGATTAATTAAATAATCCTTATTACGGAAAAAAAGATCAATTTTTTTAAAGATCAGAAATACTTGTATAGGATACAAAATTGAAAAATTTTTTACTCGTACATTCCAGATACCAATAGCAAAAGTTAGAGATCTAATTAATCTGCTATTCCGGTTGAAAAAAGAAAATAAAAATCGAATATTTCTATTTTATCATTCAATTGAAGCCTCTGTTCCAAAAATAAGCAAATTTCAATAAAACCCTGATTCTCGAGAGCTATTCATACACAATTCATATGCACATGAAGAAGTTTAGGAATTTATCGAAATTCTCTATAAATTTACTGTTTTCCTGCACATTATAGTGCCAAAAAAATATTATGAAATAATATCGCTGCAAACCTCCAAAATCTTTCTTGCAACACTATTCCAGCTGTGATTCTCAACGACATATTTACGACCTTTCTCTCCCATGATAGCCCGAGTACTCTCATCGGAAATTAATTCTAATATGGCGGTTGCAAGTTCCCCAGGATTTTCGGGATTCACCACGATTCCCCCTCCTGAGAATTCGATTAAATCTTTAACACCTGGAATACTACTTGCTACGGTCGGCTTTCCACAGGCAAGATATTCGTATGTTTTCAAGGCTGAAAGCCCTATTTTCGAGTTCCTTCTTTTAATAAAAGGAGCGACACAGATGTCAGATGCATTTATGTATAAAGGAACACTTTCGTAAAGAACCCCACCAGTGAAGATGAACTTATCGGAAAGCCATAATTCGGAAGCTATTTTCTGTAATTTATTTTTCGTATCTCCATCCCCAACAACTAAAAAACGAACTTCTGGGTGCTTTTCTAGAATTAAAGGAGACGCATAAATCAGGAACTCGACACCCTGCCAGGCTGCAAGGTGCCCGACAAAACATATGTATTTTTTTGAGTTTTCTAACCCAAGTTCTTTCTTTACTTGTTCTTGGGCCATAGGCTTGAATAAATCAGTATTTGCCCCATTATTGATAACAAAAACCTTATCCGCAGGAATCGAATACAAGCTAACAATTTCATCCCTGAGTTTATCTGTAACAGAAACGATTCTATCACAATACTTGTAATTGAGTTTTTCAGAATGGAATGCGAGAAAAGAAAAAACCTTGTATGCAAATGATTTGGAATTCGTATTTACTTCTAACTCATCTAGAACTAGTCCGTTAACTTCCACAACTAAAGGAATTTTCAAAAATTTACATATAAACATAGGAAAAAATGGAAAAGAATTCTGCCGTAGATAAAGCACATCAGGCCTATTTTTGATACACGAATAAAAAAGATAAAATGCGAGCATGATTTCGTAAGATGGCTGTATTAGATACTTATTGTTTATTACAGGCACATACTTTATTCCGGAAATGGCATGGTTTTCGCCCTTCGTACCAGGAGCAAAAAGGACTATATTAGTATATATTTTTAAATTTTTGAGGATCTCAAGTATATGTATATTCGAACCTGATTTGGAATTAAAAGAGCCGTAAAAAACTAAAAAAATATTATTCACTTTTTTGAACATAATTGACATTACCAGAATAACAAAAGTAGTTAATTAGTTTTATCCACCATTTTATGGGATATTTTAAAAATCTTTGAATCCACGGCTCTGTAGAAATGCTCTAAATTGAACTTTTACACCATAGTATTATAACTATTCAGTTATAATATTCTTCTTATTTTTTTCGCTAAAAATGAAGGAACATTCAATATTGAAGTTTAATAAGTACATTAAATTTGTTGATACTAGTCTTGAAACTGTTCAGTCTTCGAGACTGAAGCTTTATCCCTGCAAGGATTCTAAAGCTGTTTTACTCATATGGAGAAAATGTCTATGTTGCAGCGATTGATACAACAGGATTTACGAGTTCATATGCAAGTTGTTATTAGTCCAGAAAAACAGGGAAACTTCTTCTAAGCTTTCTGAGAACTTCAATGTCAGTGGACACAAGTAAAAAGGTAATATTGGGATGGAAAATTAATCAAAAAACAGACCACGAAATGAAACACGCAAGTGCTTTGATAAGGCAACCAAATAAGATGGGAAAGTCTGATTGTTATGTAATGGATAAAGGATACTATTCAGAAAAAATACATTCATAATTAGAGGAGAAATCAAAGCAAATTCATTATACCTGTAAGAGAGAGAAAAAGAAAGAAAATAAGAGGTAAATATAGAAAACAGTTGAATCTGGTCTTTGACAGAATTAAATATAATCAAAGAAATATCGTGGAGACAATATTTTCTGTAGTTAAAAGAAAATTAGGAGAAACAGTAAGGGCAAGGAAATTCCGTTATCAAGTGAAAGAGATTAAAATTAAATTAATAATATACAACATAGATAAAAAAGTTGTAGAGGTAATTGGCATCAAATTGAGGATTTCTACAGAGCCGAATCCACGGTTATTTATACACTCTATATAAACATCTGGCCAAATTTATGAGTTTCTCAAAATTCATCATATATCATTTTCCTTAAATTGAGAAAAGTGGTTTAATGTGGATCTTGAAAATAATAATTTAATGCATTTTTAGGAGATTTATTTATAGGATGAACCCTCTATTTTTTTCTGTTTTTAGCCTGGCAGGAGCGAAAAAAGGTAAAAAGGTATGAAAGTACTGGAAGTATGTCAGGAATTTCCTAACAGGTATTACCCTCAGCTTGGGACATTCATAAAACAAGGTATTGATTCGATTGCAAACCAGAAAGTAAACGTTACTGTTGTTTCTCCAAAACCTTTTGTGATTCCTTTTTCTGCATTTCCATATCATAATTTTTCAAAACTACCACGGATTGAGCATACCGAAAAATACGATTTGCACTACCCACGATATTTATATCTAGTTCCTAAAAAGTATTTTTACCCTCTTACAGGAATCTCATATGCTCATTTCATTTCCAGATACGCAATTAAAAATATAAAGCCAAAACCTGAACTTCTCCATGCACATTTTTCGTACCCTGATGGGTTTGGAATGATAAGACTTGCAAAGAAATGGAAGATTCCTTTTGTAATAAGTGCACTAGGCACGTTAGAAAGGAAAATTGCCTATGAGGGATCCTACACCTCAAAGCAAATATTTGAGGCTATGAATTGTGCGGATAAAGTTCTTTCTGTCAGTGAAGACCTAAAGCTCCATATAGTAAATCTGGGAATATGCGAAGATAAAGTTAGTGTGGTCCCAAACGGCGTTGATTTAGAGAAGTTCAAGCCCGCAGGAAAAGAGTATGCAAGGAATATGTTAAATTTACCTCAGGATAAACAAATTGTTCTGTTCGTTGGAGCCTTAAAAAAAATTAAAGGTGTAGACTACCTTATTGAGGCCGCCAAAAGTTTTCTGGACACTAATATCAGTCTTTATATGGTTGGTAGGGACGATGGCATGAAGAAAGGCATGGAAAAAAGAGCACATGAGCTCAAAATTAGCAATTACATTAAATTCACCGGGCCCTTAAACCATGAGAATATTCCGCTATGGTTTTCAGCCTCTGATATACTGGTGCTCCCCTCCCTTTCCGAGGGTAGACCAAATGTGGTACTTGAAGCCTTAGCCTGTGAAGTTCCTGTAGTAGCAACGAATGTAGGTGGAATTCCGGAATTAATGATCGATGGGAAAACAGGATATCTAGTGCCTGCAAAAAACCCTATGGTATTATCTGAAAAAGTTAATAAGCTGCTTGGGGATAGAGACCTGAGAATAAAAATGGGTAAATTCGGACGAAAGACCATAATCCAGCGTGGGCTTACCTGGGAAACCTACGCAAAAAAAACTGTAAAAATATACTCGAAAATTTTGATGAATAGTTAAAATGGAGTTTAAAGTCTTTGTACTTCAACTACAACTATTCGCAACTTGTTAAAGGCACTCCCTTGAGCACAGCTAGAATGTTTTTTAAAACAAATAAACTCTTTTTTTCATATAGTAAAACATAGGCTACAATTATGTACAAAGGTTCCGCTTTGAGTGTACTTATGAAGGTACTTCCTATTTTTTGCTATAGTTCTCAGCATTCTGATGTCACTTTTCGTGTAGTAATCTTCAAAATGGAAGCAAAAAATCTATCTGAGGCTCAATGTTTTTTTGGCCTATAAATCTTATAATAAATTCCTTGCTCATATAGCGTTTTAGTTTATCCTCACTGTGGTAATCTCAAATTTTTCATTTTTTGGTATATGTGCTTTACTCAATAATTCCTGTAATAAGACACAAATTCGATCTAGAAACTTTTCACATAAAAGTATTAATCAGAGTAAAATCTGCTCGATGAGAACCCAATTATAATTATTTGATAACGACAAAAGAAACATTAATTTCAATAAAATCATTTAAAAATATTAAAATATTTAAAAAAGTAAAAGGATGAGTTTTGGATATAATACGCATTAATATAAATAAATATTGCATTATGTAAACAAGTAACTATAGTTATGCTTCTACCTCTACCAGCCTTTTCTATATTTCTTTGGAAGCTTTTGTTCCTTATCTGTATCTTTTTTTATTTTTTCCGATCTCTTAGCTTTTTTTGTTTCATGAGTCGCGATTTTCAAAACAGTAGAATTTTTTGATCCTTGTTTTAATTCCGTATCCTTTCCGTTTATAGATTTCGAAAAAGATGCAGGCTTCTTATTCTCTTCTTTTTCTATTTTCATAAATTCTTTCACATCACGAAGTACCTTCTTCAATGGATTACTCCATTTAATGGAGCTCTTTTCGTTATTAGGATTATTGGCAACCATAAATATACCCTTCTCACTCTATTACATTTATTTAGAATATTAATGAATTAGTATAGTAAAAATGGTAACTTTAGTAAAAAAAGTTTCTGCACTCAATTTCAAATTAAAAGATTTTCTAATATTTTCTGAAATCGAAAAAATTCATCACTATTTTTTGCATTCTGTAGTTGTAGAGAATTTTTGAAAATTTTAACATCTTTAAACTTTCGATTATCAAGTAAATTCGTCTTAGTTGTCTACAATATGCTGTAGGTGTATCTTTACATGGTGGATGTATAAGTTCCAGTAAACTCATAATTCATTACATCCTAAAAACCGATGAGTTATCTATGATGTGCATAACTTTAAGTTTGACTACAATTAATCAAAAATTTTTATAAACAGATATGCTGGATATGTGCACAGAAGCGTTTGTTTGCCTATTTACCCGGTATTAGTCATTGAAAGTTGGATCGATTTTTAAGCTATATCATGTTGAAAAAAATAAAAGAATTCTTGTTTAAACCGCTGAAATGGATTTGAATGCAATTAACGAAACAATACCGAACTTATCAAGAAAATTAGAAAAAAAATGAGTGGGTAAACTTCCATTTTTCTATTGATTAGGCAAAGCATTGAGTGTGAAAATAAGTAGTTAGTTAGCAATCTTCTCTTTCCATCCACCACATAAACTAAATTCCTGTAACCACAATATGGGCCATCTATGAATCAAAAGCAGACTCATATCTTTTAGTGGTTTAAATTAAGTGCTTGATTTTTTTTCGACCTACATCAAGTAATTTACTGTCTCAATTTTTAAAGAACTCCATTACCAAAATTTCCCCGGATATTGCTATCGAAGTTAAGCATCTGAAGAGGAAAATGGATAAAATGAAATGCCATAATTTTGTTTTTGTACGTTTTAGAGTTAAATTATCTCAAAAAAAGGTTTGGGTCAAGACTCTTGAATCTGATCCAAATTAATGTTTTTTAAAGTCATCTCACTACTGCTTCATCAGTACTCTACGGTGAACGTCCAATTCAGTTTTAATTCGTTTATCCCAATTTCTCTTCGTTAATATAGTTTTTCTTGCATTTATCCCGATTTTCGTCCTCAATTCCTCATTATTATACAGAAGTATAATATTGTCTACAAAATTATCAATATCACCAGATTTGGCCAAAAGTCCATTTTCGATATGTTTTATGAGATTTCTTTTTGTACCACTGTCAAATGCTATTACTGTTTTTTCGCAAGCCATAGCTTCTTGCACTGAACGATTCATATTACTATAAAGACTCGTAGCGATAACAACATCAGAAATTGAAAGAATTCTATAATTTACCTAGTGAGAGTCCACCAAGAAACTTTACTTTATTATCCACTTTAAGCTCTTTTGATAGATTTATTAGTGATTCTTTTAAGGGTCCACGGCCAGCAATCAACAGATACGAATTCTTTGAATCAGATGCATCAACAAATAATTTAAATGATTTGATAGCCAAATCAATGCTTTTGACAGATTCCAGAGAGCTTGTCGATAGAATAATAAAACTCGAGTTTTCAATTGATAATTTATCGATGAGTGATTTCTTTTTGTCGATGGATCTGTAAACTTCAGTATCAATTCCATGATAAACGGGAGTGACTTCATTACCCTATACTTTTTTAAATTTAGCAGTACTTGATGATTCGTCATGTATCACAATAGATGCATTTGGTTTACACAATTTTGCTAAAACTGTTTCATATATATCAGCTGCTTTTGAATATGCAGCACCTGATCCATGAAGCATGCCTACTACAGGAACTCCTAATATTTTTCCAATAATTGTGCAGTAAACAACATTAGAGATTCCATGCGCATAATAATATCAGAGCGTTCCATTTTTTTTTAATGTTGAATATACACTAATCGGATAGAGTAAATCAATCAACGGCAGAACCGGCATTTTTTTTATAAATTTCAAGGACAAAACTCTTGTCCGTATAATTTTTATCCCAAAATTTTCATCAAACTCTCTACAACTTTCACCAAAATTTGGTGCAATTAAAATTTGATCCTTCATACATGAATTTATTTTTGTGGATAGTTCTTGAATATGAGTTGCGGAACCTCCTATGATAGGATAAAAATGATATACTACTCTTGCGACACAAATTTTTTGTGATAACTGCTCTGTTGAATTCATAATTGCTCTTTTTTATGCCCTTTAGAAAATTTCGTTGAAATAGGAGTTGCTGAAAATAGGAAACAAAATATTTTGTTATGAATTTCGCATAAGATGAGATGTACCTATTTTTCGAATTTTGTCGATGATCTAACAAAGTACCCAAAATCTCTCCTATGGAAAAAAATTGTCATTTTTTCCTTACTACTATTACGTTCAAGTAAAATTTTAGTAGGCTTTTCTTACAACTTGCAAGTGTGATCTTTTATTATCCAATATTTAAATAGACTTTCCTACGTGTGCCTGAATTTCTTTAAAAAAAATTAGAATTGAATAATTTACTTCCAAGGCGATAGGATAGTCATTTTCTTAAATTATTTAAATTAGTGAGAATTTTTATTCTGTTTAGATTGTTTGATTAATTGCTTTTATTTTCAGGGGCTAAATCCAAAATTTGACGATCCCTAAGCTTATTACTGCATTTCAAGTTTAGATTCTCCATAAAATATAAGTGATACTAATCTTCAGGTTTTTTTACTGACTCAGAGATAAATTTTCTCTGCAAAAGTGCTGCATCGTATTTAAAACTAAATATACATAAATTTTATATATCAGAATTATCTATGGTTTGTAACCATTCATGGGTTTATATAGTTAAGTCGGGCCATATTAATTAATATATAATTTTTTATATCTAAGATCACTAAATTTATCATTCTACCACAATAATATACTCAAAAATTCTTCGTGAGATTAATCTTAAATTCAATTTGCTTTCAGTGATTAGAAGCTTTCAGGATAGTTCTCGTGATGAAAACAACTGGTTTCTGATTTAAAGGCATAATTCAAATAAACAAATTTTGATCTATGGGATTATACTCGAGCATAAAGAAAATGGAATTCCGGTGAAATCAGATATTTAATTTTTTTATGGAAGATCAAGTTTCTTTATGAAAATTTGAGTTCACAAACTATTTTGAAAAACGAAGAAATGAAAAAATATATGAGGTTGAATTTTGAGCTTCTTAAAATTAGACTACCACATTTAAACTGATAAATAAACATTGTCGATATCAAGCTATTTAATCATGCTATTAGATAATATCCGTAGCTTTTAATTATTCTACCCAACTACATAAATTCTATAGAAGAAAGAAGTTGAGATGGAAAAAATTGAGAAAAAAAATTAATCAGTAGATTAGTGAGAATTTTGATAAGCCCCTAAATTTCATCGTATGTTTATAATGGGTATAATAAAAAACTAGTGAAAAATTATATGTTCAGTGAAATTCTCCTATATATCAACCATGTATCAAAGAGATTTTGCTTACGGACCTTCCGATCTCCAACTCGAAGGAGTGGTTTGCCATAAATATAATTAACTAGTTCGTAAAAACAAATGAGTTCTATAAAAAAACCATATAGGATAATATATAATCTCTCTTTTTCTAGTATAGTAAGATTTTATTGATTGATCGAAAAATAGGTCTTTTCACAGATTATATTTAATCAAAAAAGGATCAGTTATATAATTTTAGAGATGCTATCTTCTGTCTGAAATTAAAAAATTTATTCCCGATGTTGGTGTAACATTTTTCTCCTCTCTGATGGCTGTACTCGTAGCTTTCCCAATTAACGTTTTGTTGGGAAGATATCTTGGAGCTGGTGATCTTGGATTATATAAGATGGTAAATACTATTTTTAGTACATTGATTCTCTTTGTCACGCTTGGAATTCCTGCATCTGTAATCAAAACCTGGCCGAGTTTTCAGGAGATTCCAAAAAGCAAGAGGAAGCAATCTCTTCGTGCATTATTATATCTCTAATACTAGGAATAATATCATTTTTGTTTACATATTTTACTTCTGATTTATTTGCCAATTTTTTTAGTATGCCCCAGTTGTCAGTGCTGCTCAAAATTTTATCTTTTGCTTACCCTTTCTACATCCTAACTAGCATGCTTCTCTCATTTCTAAATGAAATTAGGGAAATGACCAAAAATGCATGGTCTACAATTGTTCAGAGTTTGTCTCTTTTTATCATTACTTTTTTGCTCCTGTTAGCATACGGGATAGAAGGCGCAGTTCTTGCAATAGTAATTTCTTCGATCTTAACATCTATATTTATGATTCTTGTCTACAGATTGCCTCGAGTCTCTTGGGTTAACTATTTTCAACTAACAAAGCAAATGATTTCTTTTGGCTCCATAACACTATTTTCAAATGCTATTAATTTAATCAATTATCAAGCTGATGTGCTCCTGATTGGATATTTCCTTTCATCGAGAGAATTGGGGATTTACAGTGTTTCAGTCATGTTTGCAAAAATCATATGGATACTACCAGATTCAATTCAGAAAATTACTTTCCCCTTGATTTTAGAATTTTATGCAAAAAAAAATGGATGATCCAATAAAGATTGTTGTAGATCGTTGCATGAAATATAGCAGCATTTTTTTAGTTTTATTAAGTATGTTTTTTGTTTTTTTGGGAAACAGATTATAACTTCAATCTTTGGAGCAGAATTTGAGCAAGCTTATATGCCTTTAAACATTTTATTAGTTGGCACAGTTCTATTCGGAATAACAAAATCTGTCGGCTCAATTTTCGCAAGTGTCGGAAAACTGAATATTGTGTATAGAATTCCATTAGTTTCAGCAATCATAAATGCCATATTGAACTTGATATTAATTCCTATTTACGGAATTAATGGTGCGACAGTTGTGACTACTGTATCCTTTCTAGTTTCAATGATCCTTATGATTCATTTTATGAATTCTTTATTAAGTATAAAGCTTGACTATGGATGGTACTTGAGGTTACTAGTCCAATCAATCGTTATAATCTGTATTTATTTTAGTCTGAGTAAATCAATGAATAATATCTTATTAGGATCAATTCTAATATTAGTGCAAACCATTTCATCTATATTAGTTATCCCGGCTGATAATAAGAAAAAAGTATTCCAATTGATCGGAATATAACCCTTATTTTACATTTTTGAATCTTATGTTAAATGGAAATTTTCATTTCAAAGTAATGATGAACAATATTAAGGTCAACAAATTTTTGATCAAATTTTTGATATAGAATTTGATTGATTATGTGGATAAAGGAAAAAAAAAATCATTAATACTTTCTAATTAAGTTTCACGTATTCACGTAATAAAGTAGATATATAATTCTAACACGTACGAGAAAGCTATGGTAATTTCAAACATTCCGGGAATCAGGACCAAGAACCGCTTAAAAAATTGAGCCGTGTACTTGGTCTTTCCTCAAGTACCTCTTTATAGCTTAATTTGTAAATTATTTCCTAATACTTTCTATTGAGAACTCAGTTTTAGAGTAAGTTTTTAATCTTTTGATAGTTTCCTTGATGGATATTCGCATGAAATGTTCAGTAGGAAATTTCTGACCAACGTTAATATTATCATCCCAATAACTTAACATTGCAAGTAGTACTTAGATAATATTAACCATATCACCGGAAGATCAACTGAAAAGTAGCTAAAAATTTGGATTTCAATACTGTTGCACAATTTCATGGGCATGTCTGCCCAGGGCTTTCAATCGGCTATAGGGTGGCATTACTAGCTGCCAATCACTTTAAAGACCGGAGCAAAGACGAAGAATTAGTTGAAATTGTGGGAAATAGATCCTGTGCTGTTGATGCTATTCAGGTAATAAACGGCTGTACCTGCGGGAAAGGAAATCTTGTTTTTAAAGATCATGGGAAGCATGTTTACACATATTTCAAAAGAGGCGATAAAAAAAGCCATTAGGATTTCATTGAAACCCACCATCTTTTCACAGGACGAAAAGCATTTTACACTCTTCGAAAAAATGAGAATGGATACTGCAAGCCCTGAGGATGCAAAGGAGTTTCGAGACTTAAACGAATTAAAAAATCAGAGGATCCTGGAAATGCCAGACGAAAAACTTTTCTGGGTCAGTGATGTGGAAATAAAGCTTCCAGAAAAAGCAATAATTTATTCTACTCTGATCTGCAGTAAATGTGGAGAAGGGGTTATGGAACCTCTGGGAAGGGTGAAAAATGAAAAAAAATATGTATACCTTGCTTTGAAGCAAAAGATGAGTGAAGATCTGGAGAGAACTACCTGCTGAATAGAACGTATCCATATCAGGTATGTAGAAAATAGCTGCCTTGAGGTTATGTGTACGAAGAAGTCTCCAAAAGGTTTCAAACTCGTCTTTAAAATATGTATAAGAATGTTTCATGTGTATTCAGTGAAGATGCTGAATGTAGAAAAAAACTTATTTTAATTGTTAGTTTTATACGAAGGACTCATATTTAAATCAGAAAATAGCTATACTTAGCTTTCAAAGATATATCTAAAAATATATAACCTCGAAAAACTAAAACTACTCGATAAAGTTGTTACAGATCCCAAATAGAATAGTTCCCCCGAGCAATAAAATGGATTAGCAAATCATTTAGTTCCGGTTAAAATGCTTGAAATATATAATTATTTTGGGATAAGTTCCATGTCAGTTTTCTAATCTTGTGCTAATATCCATGAACAATACAAGCTTTGTCGTTGTTTTGGGATAAGCAAACAACTTAACTTATTTGAGATAATTGCCCCAGTTTATTTTAGAACTATCTATCCAACGGATAATACTCCAAAATAAGAGTTTATGAAAGCTCAGTAAGAAAAAAATTTTTGTCCCAGTAATAAATTTACCTCGCAATAAGTAAGAGATATTCTGAACAATTCAAGGGACTTCAGGAGAAGCATAAAAACTTACTTTTGTGGGAAATACATGTTTTGGCAATCTCTTGCTGAATCTCTAAGTTTTGTAGTTCGGTATAGAAAATTTTCTTCATCCAGGTCTAGACTTTGAGAAAGCTAAATCAATCCATATGACTGCAAAGGGTGTGCAGCTTGGAGGGCTCACATATACGCGTGCTGACGTGATATCCTACTCTGTGGTCTTAAATGCCGAAACGTGGATTAAATCCAGAAAAAGGGAAAGAATGGCCAGAAAGATCCTCGAAAATTCGGAAAAGGGAAAATTATCGGATTATATTTTTATTAATCTTGGAGATTTTCACAATTTTAACATATATCTTTCCTAAAAGATATAGATTAATTTTATAGAACATCTTAATTATGTAGATCCAATTAACAGGTTGATACATTCTGGATTCAGGGACCACGTTACTTATACTTTCAATTCTATAATTCAATAGTGATGCCTGCTGTTTCTAACAAATAAAACAGTAGCAGTGCAAATTCTCAACAAATATTAGCCAAATCCTTTATAGGTTTACCTGTTCCTTTTACCTCAAATTTTGCTCCTGTTTCAAAGAACTTACACGTTTTTTCGATGTCACCGACTAGAATTGATGCCATATCAGAAGTGAAATTCGCTCTTATTACAATGCGCATTATTTCGACATCTTCCGCATTTTTGGGCAGATGATAAGCGGGAACTGTCCAGCCCCTTTCTCTTAGTTTATGTGAAAGGTTTAGCAAAGAATATTCGGTCACTCTTTTTTTCTTGAAAGCAATTATCGGTAGCCTTTCTCCTTTGTTCAGCATTTCAAATCGGCCTAATTTTTCAAGCTTTTTAGCAAGATCCCGGGAAACTTCCAAGATATTTCCCATTATATCGATATAGCCAGCTCTGCCAAACCTTAGAATATTGTAATATTGAGCCACAATCATTGCGCTACCTCCTGAGAAATTAAGTGTGTAAGTATTTTCCTGTTCCCCAAGGTAGTTTACAGTGAAAATCAAATCTTTTGGGAGGTCTTTTTCATCTTGGAAGATCAGCCAACCAAGACCTGGATACGTTAATCCGTACTTGTGCCCGGAAACGTTTATTGATCTTACCCTATCAAGTCTGAAATCCCATTCAAAATCAGGCTCTGTGAAGGGTAATATGAAACCACCACTCGCAGCATCTATGTGGATGGGTATATTCCAATCTTTTTCTCTCTTATAATCCATAAGCAAATCATTAATTTCTTTTATGGGATCGATTTCTCCTGTATAAGTAGTTCCAAGTACACAACCTACACAAATGGTGTTCTCATCAATATGCTTTGAAACAGCCTCAGCTGTAATTGTACGCGTCTTCTCGGATATAGGAATCTTTATAGCATCGACGTCGAAGTATCTGGCAAATTTATCCCAGCAAACGTGAGCATCTGCTCCGAAAATAATATTCGGTTTACCTGTACCGCGCCCAGAAATTTTCCAGTTCCACTTATGAGCCAGTAAACCTAGCATTATTGCCTCTGAAGAGCCTGCTGTTGCCGTACCCATGAACTTGGTATTGTGTCCGTTAAAAAGGCGGCCAAGTGTATTCACAATATTTTGATGAATGACCCTGGAAACTTGTGGATATTCAAAGACATCTATTATATTTTTATTGATATTTTCCATGATAAGCTTATCTGCTTCAGGTTCCATCCATGTAGTGACAAAACTAGCTAGATTTAGTAAAGGATTGCCGTCGAGGCTCAGCTGATTGTGTACTATCTGATAAGCAGCTCTTGGACTCATCCCCTCTTCAGGGAACTTGTATTTGGTAATTTCTTTTTCGGTGCCTTTTGGAAGATAGCTGGCATTATATGCTCCAACATGGCACTGTGCTGATTTATCTAATTTTTCCAGATTCACTTTTTTTGAAATCATAATTTTAACCCTTACATGTAATACAAAATTCCTGCATTTCCTCGTTTATCACTCAAAACAGAAGGAAAAATAAAAAGCTTTTGAGCATAAGGTTTAAACTTCTCATAGTTTACTTTTTCCATTAATCACTTTCGATATTAGTTTTTAGGAAATTTTTTGGGAAAAACGATGTGAAAATCTACCTAAACAAACTTCAAGAAGCTTAACATGTATATCAGGCTACTAAGTTCAATTTAATGGAGATTCGATGTTTCAGATAATTTCTACACAACCTATTTTATAAAAGCTTTGTGAATTTATCTAACTATAGAACTTCTACTAACCACATTCTGACAATAAAGCTAAAATCTGTTCTTCATAAGAAATTATTGGATAAATCCATATTTGGTTGTGTCTAGAACTGTGTATAATATCTGAAAAAAGTTTATATCCCCTGTATTAAGGAAAAAGTAGAGAAATCTTTGAGAATATATTTTTCAGTAACATGCCTCATAACCAAAAGTTGTTTTGCTGCTAAAAGAGAGTAGATTTCTCGAAGCTTACATTCAAAGAAAATCTTGAACAACTCCTAAATTCTATCATATGCTAATAAATGAAATATATGACTCATAAAACTCATAGATTGATCTAAACCCTCTTAAAAATAACAAATTTTTGTATTAGTATATTTTTATACTGAAGTCCAATTATATCCAGAGGTAACTTCATAATCACTATCAAAGTTACATAAATATCTAAAAGAACAATCTTTTAGAAAAGTTATTTAATAGTCATATAAATATTATGTCCATTATTACCCTAATATCATATATAAATTATAAAATCAAAAATTTTAATTAATAATTTAGATTCAATTTTATCTCTAATATTTTGGAACTGAGTCTACATATATGTTATCGGTTTCAGTAAATGGTTCTTACAACTCAAATTCGAAAATATCAAAATAATCCAAAGAAGTGATATCATGATTTACCTCACTAGAGTTAAAAAAGACATTCCACAACGTGGTAAGGGGATAAGGTTGGCCATTTATCAGGGTGAAGGCTCCATTGGAACACCAAAAGCAGTACAAAGCAACATAGAAAAACTTGAAGAGGTTTTAAAGCAGGCCAAAAAGTATAATGCCCAACTCATCAGTTTTCCAGAGCTGTATATGACTGGCTACGCTCTTAACCCTGATCTAGTAAAAAAATTAGCAGAAGAGATTAATGGAACTTCCATTAGAAAAGTTTCCGAAATAGCCAAAAACAATGATATGGCTATTATCTTTCCTTATCCTGAAAGAGATTTAAGCTCAAGAGAAGTTCATTACTTTGACTCTATTGCTGTAATAAATTCTGATGGCTCATTGCTACAAAATTACCGCAAAACACATCTCTTTGGACAGGTGGAGAAATCAAATTTTTCATTTGGATACACTGAGATAAATAATGAAAAACTGTTTCCTGTTATCAAAGTAGTAGATTTTCCTATTGGAATTTTAAATTGCTATGAGGCAGAATTTCCAGAATTATCGAGAATTTTAGCTATCAAGGGGGCCAAATTAATAGTAATCCCCACTGCTGCTGATTATTATTATACATTACTAGATGGGAAACATACACAAATACCCTATCCAGATGTTACAAAAAGTATTATTCCTTCGAATGCCTATTTTAATAAAATATTTATTGCTTATTCCAACCGCTGTGGCTGTGAAAAAGTAGGCAAAAATTCATGGCAATATAGAGGAAATTCTGTTATCAGTAGTCCAAACGGCGATCTTTTATTAGCGGCCAGATCTGAAGAAACCCTTCTGATTGCAGATGTCATCCCCAGTGATTTTGGGCCCACACATCCGGAAGGAGATTATCTTAAAGATCGTAGACCAGAGCTTTATCGTGAACTCGTTACAAAAAATGTGACATTTGAAGGAGGATATGCCTACCTTGATAGGTCAGCTTGAGATATATTTATGTACTAATACAGCTCTAAAATTTGAACTTTTACCTCAAAATAGGCAGCAGTTGATGAAAGTTACAACAATTTATGAATAGATGTCAACTGCATTTTGAGATCAGTATTTATTTAGGAATCTTAAAAATATTTTTACAGGCCCAATTGATTAATGAAACTTGACACTTAAACTAGACATCTTTCCCAATATCTTTTTATCGATTCAGGATGAAGCTTTAAAGCTCTGTGAAAACTATCTTCTTTCAATTATCAAACTGCCTCTTATAGAAAGTTGCTTAGATGGAATTTCAGAAGCCAGTGAATGCGATCTTCTACCTCGTTCATGCAATGAATTTTGTGGCATTGTTAAGTAAAAATAGAATGCATATGACACGAAATTATTTTTAATTTACACAATTGTTTGCATACAGCAAGATACTTAAGCACCAGCATCAAGTGATAAGCGATCTGACCATATCCATGTATAAAGCTGTCAAATTCCATGCATATCTGATCCCGGTTAGAAAGAGAAGTCATAATCTTTGATCATAATTGCTAAAAGAATCGTATTACAAAGAATTATGATTTAGAATGTTAGAAGAGACTAAAAAGAGGTGATTGTTAATCCCATACCCTCCCGAAAGGACAGGATATTCATTATCCACCGAACTCAAGAAGTGATGGAAATTACACCCTATAAATATAGAAGGATGATCTATAGCCTGGATATAGACCTTTCGTATGAACTTAAATTCAAATTTTAACCCCGATAAACATGCAAAATGTTTAAGAAAGTAAATAAGTAACATTTTTTTGCGTCTCTACTTCTCAAAACATTTCTATAAAATTTTTAATTACTTTATATGACTTAAGAGTAGATAGAGCTAATGAAGTAATTGAGTTGTACTTTCAAACACTGTATCTGAAGATGAAAAAATTCGGAGTGCTTCTAACCCACTTCTAATTCTATACCAAGTTGAATATTTAATAATCTGATCTAGCCCTGAGACTCTCTGTAGTCGTCAAAGTGATGATTAATTTGTCATAAACTTCAAAAAAGGGATTTATCAGCAGGTACATCCATTTATCCAAATCGTAAATGCAATATTGAATAGCCTAAGAATCCATTTTCTTCGAATATCGGAAAAAAACAAGAAAAAAATGATAAAAATTCTTTCTTGACATCGATTATTAAGTGTCAAATTGTTTTAAAACTATCAATTTTTGTGATAAGAGATCAAAATATAAAATTATTTTCGATAAGCAAACAGAATGTTAGTAACGATATCATTCCAATCATATTTTTTAGCTTTGCAAAAAGCTCTCTCAACAGCCTCTTTGTAATCAATACTTTCTTGGATGATTTTTTTTATAGCGACTTTAACTGCATCTGCATCCAGGTTAACAACAAACCCATCCATCCCGTCATCAACCAATTCCTGAGCTGCGTTGTATCTTTCCTTCACCGTCACCACAGGCACTCCGCAGGCAAAAGCCTCTATTACAACCATTCCGAAACCTTCTCTGCTGGAAGGCAGCACAAGAACCTTTGAAGCCTTTATTTTTCCAATGAGCGCACGGTATTCCTGAAAGTCTACAAACTCTAAGTTTCCGCTTACTACTAGCTCTTTTGCAAGCTCCATAAGTTCTGCCTTTTCGGATCCTTCACCAACAATGCAGCATCTAATATTCGGGAAATCTGCTTTAAGAAGGAAAACTGCTTTAACTAAGACATCAACATTTTTTTCCTTAATAAGCCTACCTACGAAAATCACATCGTAGATTTTCCCATCAAGCCTTGAACAAGTTATAGCGCCTTCCGATTCGATCCCATTAATCATTTCAAGATCTATACCATTAGGGATAACCGTAATTTTTTCTTCAGGAACCAAAAGTGTTTCAAGCTTCTTCTTCGTCCAGTCCGAAACTGCTATGTTTTTGTCCGATATTTTTGAAATCGATTTTTCTATAACTTTTCCGAAAAAGCCTGCCTTTCCCAAATATTCATACCAGTAATCACCCCAAACTTCATGCCATGTGAACACCGAAGGAGTTTTTTTCAGAATTGAGACCACTTTTGTGGTAAAACATGGAAAATATGGAAATACACTCACATCTATAAGGTCCATTTTTTCCCGTTGGAGATGGGAGAACAATTTCACTGAGAAAATAAGGGCTTCGGAAATTGATCTCCTACCGTTTACATACAGTTCCTTAGATTCACAAACTCCATGTAAAGTCATACCTTCATACTCAACAGTATCCTCCCCTTTCCACCACTTGATCCCAAAAATATGCACTTCGTGCCCCTTGACCGAGAGCCGCTTCCCCAATTCATGGATGCGCTTTTCTGCACCGCCTTTGACCCATGGATATACAGCGTCGTATACGAAGGCTATTTTCATTTTATCACTTACTAGTCTGTGTCCACTTCTAGTAGCATTACGCTGATAAAAATTGCAGAGAAAATTAGCTGAAGCCCAATTGCTGCAAGAACCATTGAAATAACTGCCGATTCTACCTCTTTAAGGGAACCAAATCCAGAACTAATCCAAGTATAGGCGACTTTCAGCCCGAGAATGATGCCAAGCCCCAAAATAATGGAGCCTGAAAATAGTTCTTTTTCTAGGGAATGGTAGCTCAACATTTGTTTCCTTTTTTTGTCAACCTGATACATGCCATGGATCAGGCCATATGTTTTCATATACCCACCAGTAGCTAGAATTTGCCCCCCAATTATTAAAAGCATACTGCCTAAAATAAATGAATGTGATCTGTTATATGCAGCACTTTCTGTGAAAAGAAGAGAAGAAGTTATTAAAAAACCAAGGATAAACACAAAAGCACCTGGTAAGTATAAGAAAGGAACTGGCCTATAGAGCATCATGAAGCGTACATGTCTCCAACCATCCTTAAAAGAGTTCAATTTGGACGGAGCTTTGCGTGGGTAATAGGTTATAGGAATTTCCTTGATCCTCAGTCCACATTTAGCGGCTTCAATCACCATTTCGGAAGCTAATTCCATGCCATGAGTTTTAAGACTCATTTTTTCAAGTGCTTCTTTTGTAAAAGCTCTCATTCCACAATGAGCATCCGATATTTTCGTTTTGAACAAAAAATTAAGCATTTCAGTCAGTAAAGGATTGCCTATGTATCGATGCAACCAAGGCATGGCTTCTTTTTTAATATCACCTTTGATTCTGGTCCCTATTACAAAGTCTGCATCTCCTGCAATGAGAGGATCCAAAAATTTATCAAGCTCAAGTAGATCGTATGTATTGTCCGCATCTGAAATAGCAATATATTTCCCCTTCGCCAGGGCAAGTCCCTTGAGGTAAGCATTCCCATATCCTTTTATTGGGCCGATTACTCTTGCACCCATACCCGTAGCGATCTCAGCTGTTCTGTCTGACGAATTGTCAGCGACTATTATCTCTCCATCTATGTTATATTTTTTTAATATATATTGAGCTTTCTCTATGCAAATTCGGATGGTTTCTTCTTCATTCATTGAAGGCATTACGAAAGACAGAGAGGGCATGTTCAGTTTATACAGCATATTACTTAATAAATATTTTGACACATATCACTATTTTCAAATCTCTTCGTTTCCGAAAACCATTTTTTTTTACAAAAAAATAAGATAAAAAATTAAATGAAAAATAATGGAATCATCGATCAGGGACACAAAAAAATAAATATATTACTGATACTGACGCCGCATTGTACTTTATGTATCTTTTGAATTATTTATTAATGATGATAGATAGCCTTATTTGGTGAAGCAAATTAGGACTATCAAAAAGTTCTTAAGTTTTATTTCGTGCTGCAGCATCATCTACAAATTATCTTGATCCGCAATTAACTATCCAAAGTCAAAATATTAAAAATAAGCATTCATTGGTGCTATTTTAATGACATAACTATTTTTTTATATTGAAAACATTATTTATTCATTAGCACTTTGTTTGACAGTGGATAAAGCGAAGAAACTCGGCTTTTGTTATTCATTCCAATGGAAACAAACAAAGACATTATTGCACTCAACAGGCAAAGTTAGACTACAAATGAAGAATGATAGAGTCGGAACTCACTAAGACAAAGGATTAAATTGTTGAGACACTAGTTTTAATGAATTAGAGATTGTGTCCACAAGTTATTGATCAAATCTGAAAAATCAATATCTCCCACATTTTGTTAAAAATATAGAGAAATTTTTATGTGATGGTTTTACAATGAATAGATCCGACTAGCAAATTATTCATTAGACATTATATAAATAAACGACAAAGTATTGGACTTTGTCGAATTTATATAGTCCTTTGCGATAGTTTTTGAGCATTACGTTCTGTTTTTAATGGTATTTTTCTTCAAAAACTTCGCCGTGTGGTTCTTTTTCCTTGAAGATCTGACCTTCGAAACAGTGAACTTCGGCTCCTTTGAGCCAGGCATCAGGAGAAAGACCGGCTTTCAGGCATGTATGGCTCAAAAATTCAATCGAATCCATATTGTTTTCAGGGGCCACTTGAGGAAGCAGCAATCCCTGGCTGTAACCTTGCTTTACAATGAGACCATGCCTACCGATCTGTATACAGTTTGGAAGTTCTTTTGGAGGGGCATTGATTCTTTCAGGAGGGGTAAGAATTGTAACCTCAACAATTATATCATCCAGCTCATCTTCTTCAATAGGTGGAAAGCGAGGGTCATGAATTGCTGCTGAGATCGCAGAATCCATAATTGCTTCCTTTAGTATGGAGTCCGGGAGAGGATGCCCTATACAACCCCTCAAGAGGCCATTTTCAGTAAGTGTAACAAAAACTCCCCTCATTTCCTCGAAAACCTGAGAAAGCTCAAACCCCAAATCTAGAGGCTCTTGAGGTTTTTTTGTAGATAGGAACGATTCAATTGCATTTCTTGCAAGTTTGACTGCAGTCCTTCCTTCAGTTTCAGTAAGCATGCGTAAACCAACACCTATTCTTCAATAGTCTAGTCTTAAATATCACTGCCATTAATCTGTAGATCTCATTTGTTATTATAATTTACACCGGTTAATAACAATATGTTACTGAAACTGGTATAACAATATGTTTATCCAAACTTCTCATTTCCAGAACATCATTTATGATGAGATGGAACTTACTTTCCGCAGCTGTGTATAAAAATGCCATCCATTTTTTTCAATATGAGGGTATCTTAAATAATCTAACTTTCCGTATGTTAGTAGGAAAATAGACCCACAAATTGTACATATCTTGCATCCATGAATGTCAGCTTCCAGACGGGAAAAACTACTTAAAAAGCAAAATCAAAAAAAAAATACAGCAACTGTTAAACAGAAGGTATTGCTACAAAATTAATCGATCCGGAGAATAAGGAAACAAATCTTTAAATTTTTTTAACCTCATTATATTTTCTAGCCGCAACCTTCAGGGCCTCGACGCCTGGAAGTTTCACCCCTGCAAGATAATCAATGCAAGCTCCTCCACCTGTACTAATATGGGAGAAACGATGTTCTAGACCAAGATGGTCAACTTCCGCAGTTATATGTCCCCCACCAATAATTGAAAACTCAGATTTTACAGCAGCCTTTATTATCTCGTGGGTCCCAAGAGCAAATTCAGCAATCTCTGATACTCCTGCAGGGCCGTTTAAGACAACAGTTTTTGAATTCTCGATTTCTCTGGTGAAATTCACAATTGTTTCAAGCCCTATATCGTTTATGGGAAGAGAGTTTGAATTAAGCTTCAAAATAGGCACTTCGACTCGCTTTTTATTATCGTTTACAGCCACATCCATAGGGAGATAAACTCTATCTCTGAATCTCGTAAGTAGATTTTTTGCCTTTTCGATCTGAGTTTCGTAACCTTGGGATTTTATGAGTTCCATGTTGACTTTTCCAATGTCTATTCCAGAAGCAGCTAAAGCAACGTTTGCTACCACTCCAGTAAATAGTACCCTGTCAGCCCCTCCACTTGCGAGTACATTTTCCGCCACTCTAAGAGAATCATCAACTTTTGCTCCTCCCAAAACGAAAGTGCTTGGCCGTTCCACTCCTTTTATAGCCCTGTCAAGAGATACCAGCTCTTTTTCCATCACTCTTCCGGCTCCAGAAGGAAGAAGTTCCGTAAATCCTACCACAGAAAGATGAGATCTATGAGATACAGCAAATGCATCATTTAGAAAAATATCCACAAAAGGTACTAGCTTCTTAACCAAGTAGGTTGTAGCATGTTCTGGTGGCGTTCTTTCCAAGATTTCTTCGGAATAGAACCTTACGTTTTCGAGCAATATTACATCACCATTTTCCATCGAAGCAATCTGAATCTTCGCACAGGTTCCGAAAATATCGTCCACATAACTAACTTGCCTACCAAGGTGTTTAGACAGCAGATGAGCATGAGGCTTCATTAGTGTGAAGTCTTGTTTCCCAGGCCTACTCTGGTGCGCAAGCAGAATAACTTTTGCACCCTCTAGATCTTTCAAGGTGGCAACATGACTTCTAATGCGCATATCATCCAAAATGTTGCCTTTGGGATCCATGGGTGAATTCAGGTCAACCCTTACAAGAATGGTTTTCCCGTCTATGTCAAAATCATCGATCGTAAGAAAGTTTCTGGAAGTCATCTCTGCTCAGCACACCTTTGTGAATAGAGTCGTATATAAATTGAAATGAATTTGAGAATGGAATTTTTGATAATTGTTTATTACGTGATAATTGTTCATTACTTAATTAGTGATTACTCTGTCATGGGATTTTTTCCATAAATAAGTTTGTTTCATTTAAGTTGCATAAGTGGATGTGAGTTTTATATAAAAAACCAAACGAAATCGAAAATAATTCAGGCATTTCACTTTAAAAAAGGTTTTGCATCTACTATCAATAGTGTATAAAGTGAAGAGCAAAGACATATGAAAAAGATAATTCAAAGATTTTGAAGAAAGAGTTCGAGTAAATAGCAGTGGTACGTGGAAGCTAAGAATATACATATTTTCACTTTAAAACCTATGCATCAGTACAAACGATTGAAACAGGCTTTTTGTCGTAAGGTACTGGCTGTCCATTAATTTCAACAAAGAACAAAATAGTAAGTGCTGCAAAGACTTATAAAAAGAAATAGGACAATATCGATTATCTTAAGGCATGTCATTATTACCCTGAAAATTAGGTGATCAATCTATTGAATTATACATGTAGATTTCAACTATCAACATGAAATTAACAACCATAAAATATTGTTTGTGTGGTTAGTGAGATGATCACCCGATGATTTAAAGCTGATTTGTCCATAGCTGTTTAACTCGCACACTGCCAGATCTATACAATTATTTTACCCTTATTTTTCCATTTACGATGGTTGTTTAAGTTGATTAGTTTCAAGTGTTCCATGAGCTCCATATTTTCTATGAGTCCCACAAGCTCCAAGAGTAATAGATCGACAACATTTTCCTATCTCAGATGGATCTATTGAAATATTCATAATCCTCCTAATTAAATATTGATTTCATGCTACTGTTAATATCTATTCACAAAGTGTTAGCTGAAGCAAAAAGATGAGTTTTGATACAAAAGTGATTTAATTTAATCCAACTTATGCTTAAAATGAATAGTTAAAACCTTTTACAAAACTAATTCCCATCTTTGATCCACCTTGTTGCTTTAAAGTAACCTGTTAAATATATTTTTCAATTATCGATTTGAAATGTGGATCCATTAAATAAACGATATATGCAACGATCAAAGTAACGAATATATATGTAATTGTATTCAGATTATATGTGTCTGGGATTTTCCACAAGATTTCCTGCAGAAAATTATGTACAAGAAATATTGGAAAACATAAGTCGCTACAAAACTTTATCAGGATTGAATTGTTTATGGTTTTTATATAATATCCATTCTGGGCAATATAAATCCCTAACGAAAATTCTAACATTCTGGATAATGGGAACCAATACCAACTCCTTCCTCCGAATCCTGGAGGTATGGTTATTCTAACGAACATGGCAACTAAAAATATTGTGAAGAGACCTGATATACCATTCTCTTTCAAAAATTTTGATAAACAGGGATACATAAAATAAAGACATACTATAGTCCCTACGAACCAGCCTACTCCATCAATAGTGCCACTCCATGTAGTTGTGGGAACACCAGCTAATGTGAAGGCTGGATAAAATCCGGTGATTGTCATTACGAGTTCCGACCATTTTAAATTTGAAAGTATTCCATCACTAAATACCACTGCAAGTAAAACAGTAAATAGATACATCGGATAAATCCTGATAAGCCTTTTTTTCATAAAGCTGTTCACATCAAAATTATTTACTGGTCTATGGATTTTAGTTCCATATGTATATTCTAAAGCTGCTCCACTTATCAGAATAAATATGAATACCCCCACCCTCCAATGTCTTCATATAAACCTATAGCGTACATTTCGGGTATTCCAAAGGATTTCTGTGCTAACCCATAGAACCAGCCTACATGGCTTAAGACGACCATCATTATTGCTACAATCCGCAGCACATCGAACATCAAAATTCGATTCTTGCTCATAACACCACCTAACTGTCGTGAGATCTATAATAAATTTCGTTAATTCTTGTCGATTTAACGTTAACAAAAAATAATTTCTTATTATTACATTTATGCATAGGTTTTTAAAGTAAAAGCATAAGTTTATTTTTCAATGTCACCTTTACATTACTATTTTTTGGTAGAATAATATTAGTTAAATTTTCCTGTATACAGTGTCTTTCTTTATCTTTAGTCATATTTTTTTATCCAATAACTATAAATAATTAATGGACAAAATTATCCCATCATGCCGTTTTTGTTCCATCATAAATCTGTAGCATTTGTAACTACATTTATCAAAAAAGTAATCAATTAAATATCAGTAATATAGCTAAAAATTAGAAGTTGAATGAAAAAAATTAATGAATTAAACGCTACCACTATTTTGAACTGCATTTAGAAGGGCATACAAAATTGCAGGATCAGCTTTTTGAAGTGACAAAAAAAGTTCAGAGATTGCAGTTTTGTCGTGTTCTACGCATTGTCAGATTCTGTCGTTAACGGTAAACCATATTTAAAATAAAATTGTACTTTTTTGTCTACCAGGAAGTGTGAGCTACTCCGCTTTCGACCGTCTCTAGCTTAAATAGATCTGCCCATGTTAATAATGGCTGCCATACTAATTGGTGAAGAACCACAATAACAAAAACAAGGGTAACAACTCCCAAAATTATAGAAGTTAAATCCCCCTTATTTGCTGCTTCCTTAAGTAGCTACCTAATCCAGGCAGCCTGAAATCACGCTGACCTGCGGTGAATATCTCTGCAGCCATCAAAGAAAACCATCTTCCTGCTCAGCTCATCATACTATTCCAGATTAAGCTTATGGCAGCAAAAGAGAAATGTTGGTCCTTTAATTATAGCCGGGGAAGTGCGAGCCAAGTGTATACCCATATAAACCAAGATAGCTACAGTAATCAATATCACCATATCACCCTAGGAAAAGGATACCGCACTGGTCTTCGGGGTATGAATTTATGAGCATCTTGTTGATAGATTATCCAACGCAAGTATTATTTTAGCTTTAATAGAACTTATGCACTTAAATCACTGCCAATTTAAAATTAATTAATATATAATTAGTTAATGTATAATTTAAAAAAAGTTCAGTTGTATTTTCCTTGCAGGCATTTAGATCAAGATCATATTATAGACTCAGATTATATAACATATACATTTTTAAAAATTAAATCTTGAAATGCAGAAGACTTGTCCTAGCACAGAAATATTTATTTTAGTTCGAAGCCGATAATTGTAAATGAATATTTCAGACAGAAAAAAACCTTCGAGAAGCTAACCTTCAAGGAGCTGACCTTATAGAGGCTAATCTTAAAGGGGCTAATCTTACAGGAACTAACCTTACATTGACTTATTTTATAGGGGCTTATTTTAAGGATGCTAAACTTGAAGGAGCTGACCTTGAAAGAGCTCAGCATTTGTCACTTTTCCAGTTTGCAAAAGTGAAAACACTTCATGATGCAAAATTAGGCGAAGAGCTCCTCATACAGATAAAAAAGTGTATCCGCTCTTTTAGAAAAACCTATGGATAGAAAATATTCTCAAAAATCACATAAAGCACTTCTAAAATGCTCATGATGTAATTAGTCTAGCCTTATCCTAAATGTTCAATAGAGAGCCTGAGAATTAAGCAATATCTCTAATTTTGTAACTAAAAACAGAGATTTTGACCAGATGATCAAAAAAACTGGCACTGTACTAAAGTTCTGTAAATTCTAACTGGTCCAAAGCCTCTTTTCCTTAATCAAAAAATAGGGTTATAGTGCTTCATTGCTGCAGAGTTTCTAAAGTAAATGTATAATTACACCGAAAACTTGATCATGAAAACATCAATATTAATAGCTGACTACCACTGTTTTTGGAAAGTGACATAACTTTAAACAACATCTTGAAATCAATATTTATTTAGAACTATTAAATATATTTCTATAGTCCTGATGGGATTGACAAAATGTGCAATTAATTGCACTTGCGAATAACTGCAATCAATCAAAAACCCAGAAAATAATAAAAAATTTTTTGTTTCAAATATTTTTTTGTAGAACCCAATCGGCCTTATAGCTGCCAAACAAACCGTTCAAGTCCAAATGTTAGATTAAAATCCATTGTCAGGCTTCCCGTAAATTATCGAATAAAGTTGCGATTTTTCGTAATTGTAATTTACTGATTTCGTTGTCCTGATTTTCATGATTCTTCGGATTAGAGTTCCCCGAATTACCGTAATTCATCGGCTTCACGTTGCCCTGATTTCCATAATTCATTGGATTAAAGTCACCAGAGCTTCCGTCATTCATCGGATTAAGGTATCTCAGAAGTTTTCCATCAAGCATATCCGAGTTGCCCGAATTACCATAATTTATAGGCTTCATGTTGCCCTGATTTCCATAATTCATTGGCTTAGAGTGGTCAGTTTTTCCATAATTCACCGGATTAAAGTTGCCCGAATTACCGTAATTCATTGGATTAACGTTACCAGGGTTACCGTAATTAAACTGATTAGAGTTGTCCGAGTTCCAGTCATTAACCGGATTCGAGTTTTTGACCAACTTCCGAGAACTTGCGCTTGCTGAAGCAACTGTTAATGTTATTATGAGAAATACAGCTACCAAAATATTAATTGTCTTTTTTATTCTCGAATATTTTTGTTTACTCACTTGTTTCATCCCCAAAATTGTTCTAAATTTGATACTATTTTTTATATTGACTTGTCAATTCATAAAATAATATGACTATTTACAAATATACCTGATATTAAATTCTATTATTAGTTAATTAATAGTCTAATTATATAATCTATACAGAATGATTATTTCTATAATAAACTCCTCCATTAATATTTTCAAATATTAATATAATTTAGCAAATAATCTGAAGTAGTTCAGTTCTTCTCAGAAAAATGCTTCATAGCAGCACATATTCTGTTGGAAAAATTAAAATATATAAACCAAACAACACAAGATATAACTTTGGATTGTATGAATAATCTACATCCTCCAGTAAAATCTCTCAAATTTAGGTTTTTGTGCAATTTTGGCTAAATCTTTTAGATCAACATCCAAAATATTTTTTGCTAGGTGTTTGAAAAATCCTGTTTCGAAGCACAATTTTATTAGCTGGGAGAAAAAGTAATTTCAATTAATGTTTTATTTTTTAATAAAATGTTGAAAAATTTGAAATCTATGACTATAAGAAGTGAAATGCATGATATTATACCATGTGAACCCAAAAGTAGCTCTTATTGCGGTGGCTTTGTAAAAGAAATCTGCAAGAAGGCAAAGTAACTTTGGCACAAGCCCTTATTGCTTCCGGCAAAAGTAGGCATTGAGAAGAGCTTGCAGGAGAGACACGGTAAATCCTTTAAAATGCAGTGCTGAAAGCAGCAATCTTAGTGGGAACATAACCTAATCCCACTTACAGTCAAAATTTCTTAGGTCCTAACTTCAAACATAGGAGGATTCAATTTACTTTTTATTTCACTTTACCAATTAACCCCGAAAATCCCAATAACCAAGTTATAATATATAAAAAAAAGACTTCCATACTTTTATTAAAATTTATCGATTAAAGAAATCTCATAAATGAGAATAAAATTTTTCTGGTTTGAATTTGTGAAGTTACCATCGGAATTGAATCAATGTGACTCCGATAATAAACGGTTTAATTGCTGTGATATCTTGCAGGGTCAAAGAAAGAATGAAATATTTATTATTTTACGAGAGAACAATTAATTAATTCCCAAGTAATGGCAAATTATAGATGTAAACAGATAGGTATTTATAGTAGTTTTCATTGAACTAAAAACTTGATCATGGGGACGTCAACTATTAATGTGGAATAACATTGTTTTTAAAAAGTAACATAAGCGTTAACAACATATTGGAAATCAGTATTTACTTGGAACTATCAAATATATTTATATAGTTCAGATGAGACTAATAAATTCAGAGATTTTATCACAAAAATTATAAATTGTTACAGTAAAATTACAGTGGTTACACCGAACAGTATTTTATAGAAACAACTTCCCTACACCGGGTCTCCCTTCTGGGCATCAGATTGTCTAGTTATATGGCAATATGGGTAATAATAAGTAAGCTGATGAGCGTCAATTTAAACATTCCCGCGCCGATTTAACTGATCGGAATGGGCTTCGTCTTTGCCCAAATTAGCTTGAAGAGCATGATAGAGTTCATTAGAAGTATAGCTAACGATTGCTGGCAATAAAAAAAATAATATCAAAATTCCAATTGCAATTAGCTTCTTAAACATGATATTAATCATGGCCCAAAATCACGTAATTATTGAGTTTATAGATTGAAGTGCTGAATTTGTAGAAAAAAATGTCGTTCAATCAAATAGTCCTAACTATTAAACGATATTTCCGGTCTTATTACGTTTAGGAATTTCAAAAAAATGAAAGAGCCCCGATTTCCAGGGTACATAAGGGAAACTATTTTTATTCGATTGTTTCTATTTTCTCCTTTTTGACAAAGGGCCTGCTGATTTTTTCTGGCATCCAGCTAGGCCTATTTTTGGGAGCTTCTACAATGTGCTTCCATGCCTTGAAAACATGTACTTTCTTTGTTCCGCGCTCTCTGAGGCGGATAGTCTCCGGTTTTGACTTTGTCCCTGCTCCCCGATTTGCAGCTTTCAGGGCAGCTTGTCGAGGCTGTTTTCCAGTGAAAACTCCATGCTCGTTGCCATCTTTATCTCGTAAAACAAAATTTCTCATGTTGGATATCAAGATCACCTCATAAATTATTTGCTGATATTGTTTAAGTTTTCTAATATATATACTTTTTCTGTAAGTGTTGTCGATAGTAATTGATTTATGAAAATTTTCCATTATATCATAAGGACACCAAAACCAAATTTATCATTTTGTTAACGAAGTATGGGGTCGATATAGTCTTCAGATGCTGACTTCAGAGCTTCCCCAGCCTTGAATATATTTTTAGTTCCTGCATAAGCTCGTTCTTCTGGAACATTTTTTGAGCAAAATCTCTTGTTTCTTGATATATCCCTTATGCGTTAGGACTTGTTCATTTGCTACGTTTTTCATTACAGTATTATGATTTTTTTTGTTTTATTTTTTGAGTTGACCAAAAAATATAGCCATACGCTGTAACACATGGAAATCTACTCAAAAAAGTGACTAGGTATTAATAATTTATCGACTAGAATAATTTTAAAAGTTTTTGCTCTAAAAAATAAATATCAGCAAGTTTGCATTTTTATAAGAATGTGCATCAAAAAAGTTGAGCGGCAAATTAATGAATAGTATCTAGATCAATTTATGATAAATTCACTTTCTGACCTCTCTTTTTCGATTTAACTAAGTCATCCAAATCAATTTTCTCGTTGCTCATTTGTGATTCCATAATATACTTTAAAGCAACTTGCTGGTTTAATACCTGTTAGTCAACTTAAAAACTAAAGAAATTACGAGAATTGATTAAAAAAGAGATACACCCTTTTATAATAATAAACTGTTATATAAGTATTTATTAAAATGGTTTCAGGAGGTTCATAATTTGGCGACCAAGAAACAGAAAGCTGCAAAACAAGATCTGAAAGATAAAGTAACAAACGAAAGGATAAAACAACCAATTGAGGAAGTTAAGGAATTGGATGATAAAACAAAGGGAAGAGATGATAAAAGAAAAAAGAAATAAAAAGGTAACTATTCAGCCTGGAGAAAATAAAATCAATAACTATCTTTATTAAGATTAAATTAGCGAATTTCGATAAGCTGATTTTATTTCATTGTTAGCCACCAATCATACCACTACTTTTTTCATTAGTTAAAGATAAATATATATCTACATCAAGATAAAAATCATTTAACGGATTTTTTGTAGGCTGAATTTTACAATATTTAAGCGACTAAATGCATAATTCTTCGATTTTTCTCTACACCGAATAAATCCTTCAAATCACTATCCGCGTATAGTGTTAATATTAGGATTTATCGCCTTTCTGATACTAGGTTTTCTCACAAAAATCTATATATCGAAAAATTGTACTTCAGCATAGTGATCACTAATTCTCAAACGCATAGGGATGTCAACTAAATTCAATCTATAACTGTCTCTTTTTATACATGCTACGATACAGAATCATTCAGTATTCACAGAACTTTTAGACTTTCATGTAAAATCCTAAATTACATCTTTTAATGGAAGAAATATAATCGCATCGGTATTTTAAAATAAAGAATTCATGGAATTTTTTTAATTTTGGAACTCTTTGATCTTTATCCATATAGAGATAGGTTTAGTTATTAAAAAGAAAGTAGAAATGAGCTCAAAACCGTGAATGCGTGCAAGACGTCCAGGTTGAACTAAAATCAGTAGTATTAGAACTTCAAAATAAATCACAACGATTCAAATTCCTAAGTATACAAGCAACCTGAACCCTAAAGTGAAACTGAAATTTTCTATGGTCTTTTGAAAAAAAATTAATGATAGAATTATGATATTAAGTGCAAATTGTTTAACGGATTCTGAACCTACTTTTTCCTTCTTTTTATACATAAATGCCTGATGTATAGTGCATTTATAAATACAACAGGCAGGTGCTTTATCAAGGAATCATAACTTTTAACACAAAAAAATCACTTATTTGTCCACATTCAGCAATTTCACATCTTTTGGTAGAACTCAACTTTAACGAACTAAAAATTTCATCATCTTCTCCAGCTAAACATTTAGATAGTCTTTAATATGGCATTCTGAAATAGTGTATAAATAAATGTTTATGGATGTCTAAACCATAAACGTTATTCCACTATTTCGGACAATTTTATTCACCAATTTATTATGTAGTGAATGGACTCAAAGTCATTTTTATACCCGTGATTGAAGTAATATTTTAGCCTATAGTTAAAATTTACTGATTATTTTTAGAATTTTTTTAAAACAGAATGTAGAACAACTTTTCATTTCAAAGTAATGATGAGATCAATAATCAAAATAAATAAGATAGGAAGTATTTTTATTTTATTTGTGCTTTTTATTAGAACAATTTCATATCCATACTCAAATTTCTATCAATTTCACCCTTCTTTGCTGATTCTTTAAATGTTTGATCCTGCCCAATTTCTCATTATGTTCTTGAAAGCCCTTACAGGTTAAAGTAACATGTTCGAGTGTTTATTTAATCCTCGCGTTCACTCTCTTCTAAAATCATAACCGCTTCAAGCAGCTTCTGAAAATGGAAAAGTAGGTTTCCTCCGTGAAGCCCTGTAAGCTTAGAGAGATTTGAAAAGGTTTTGCTTCCCCAGGAAAGCGCCTTGGGCTTCAAGTTTCGCTGCCTGTATCCTATTGGTTTTTATACTTCAGAAACTAGTCTTTTAAGCCCTATTTTACTTTTATCATAGCTCTGATACTTTCATACCGATTGTCATAAATTTGAAGGGAACACATGATTTTGAGTTGTTTTTCAAAAAGATTTGTAGCTTCTGAAGACGTCTGCTGCAATTAGTATTTTTGACTCCTTTTTTAACTCCTCTAGCCTATCCCCTATAAAGCTATAAAGTCTCAGTTTCGATCCTATTCCTGCAAATAAATATCGCGGCCTTTCACAAAATATCCAGACTGGTTTTCTCATAGAACTCTCGCGTCCTGCAATCCTCTGCCTTCTAGTGTGCATCTTCTCGCTTGTGTCCTCACTGGGGTAGTTCACCACAGGTTTCGTGAAGTTCTTCTTCATCCCCCAAGCATTATGTCGATATGTTGCTGGTTTGTTCTCTGGAAAAACCGCGAGAATCCATTATTTAATGACGCGACCCCTTCCTTATTTATAGCAGTTCCTCCAATGATAAATTTCAGCTTATTTGTGCTTTTTCTCAACTCTTATCTGTCTCACCAAGTTTTCAATAACTGGATTGTATGCAATTAAAATTTTGTGACTCCGTTGAGATGTTATCTAAATTGAAGTTATCAAATTTATTTGATAACGGAATCTAACGCTTTAATTTCGATCATCATTTTTTAAAATACTAGAATTCAAAGGATTTATACAGAGATAATAATTTCAATTAGAGGTTTTTAGTCAAAAATACAATGACAGTACGAGCACTTTGATAAATTTGATATTGGACTATATTTTCTAAAGCACATTAAACAAGTTGTTGAGATCGTAGTTTATCGAAATTATCTATGTCCTAACAGTGGAAATAACACCTCGAAATTTTAAATAGTTCCGAGTTTCATCAAGTCCGAACCATTTCGACAAATTAGAAGAATATAATAAAAATTATTCAAAGTGAAGAAGTCGTTGATTGTGACAACGAAAAATGATTCTACTTCTGGTGTCCATATAGCCAGCTTGCTGTCTTATCTTCTTAATTATTATAGTTTCGTAGATATAATAATTTTATCTGATAGAGCATGCTGCAGCTATTAGAGGTTTTAATGATTGATTTCAGTCGGATACCTACAGCTAGTGCAGGATGGAAACTTTCTCGAAAACAGGTAGCTACTAAATGGACTATTTTCAAAGCTAGTTTTGCATCATAGAATCGAAATAAGCGATATAAGATCATCGTCTCTGTAAAAATAAGATATTAAATGATTTTTTTGTTGTATGAAGCATCGTAAAAAATTTATTTAGACAACGAAATTAATCTTAACTCACTGAAGAAATTTACCGATTTCCATATTGATTACAGATTAATTTAACTCTCATTCCCGTATTGTTCCCGGATTTCAGACTCTTTGAGAACCCTAATTCCTAGTTTTTTCAAAATTGCAGAAATTCTATTTTTGTCTCCACTCTTCATGGATTTTCGATCAAAATAAGCAAAATCAGCATCTGATTTATCAACAGCCTGTAAGATCAGAGGTTCATCCACTAAATTCAGCTGATACTTGGGAAAGTTATGCCCAAAGGAGACGGCGGTTTCAAGCAAAATTCTTGTTTGGCGCATAGCATAATGTCCGCCTCCAAAACCTAAAGCGACTGGTACTTTTTCAAGAGAAACTGCAAGGATAGCTTTTGCAGCAACCTCTCCTGCATCCGTGTCTTTCCATTTACTTTCGGTACTTCCGATTTCAGCATATAGAGAAGGAACTGAGAGTTCTGTGGGACCGTGATGTGTTACTTCGAGGGTAATATCGTAATTCAAGCCTTTTTTTTCCGCTAGATATTTCATTCCCTGAAGTATGGATTTCATTGCAGCCGGAGAGGAAACTGCGAGTTCTTTAGGTCTGCCCCCGAGTCTTGCCTCATTGGAAAGATTTCCGGTGCAATGCACGGTAAGGGAATTGATTTCCTCCTTACTACTGTGTTTGGATGCAAAAATTATAAGGGAAGCTGGCAGCTCTGCAGCTTCCAGTTTCGCATCGAGACCATCCTGAAAAACGTGAATTTTTTCAATTTCTACGAGCCTGAATTTTCCATCAGCAGATTCCCAGACTGCAGAGAATTCAAATTTATCAGGAATTTCGATATGCACCCACTTACTAAGATTTAAAAGGTGGTTTTTGATATTCTGGCTAGCGAGGTCCGGGACAGAGCAAATTATCGTTATTTTAGGAATTGGATGTCCGTAGAAGTTTTTTTCCTGATCACTAAGGTCTTCTGGATTGCTGTTATCTATCATTTTTGATCAATCCGAGTATTATTACTTCAATGCACCTATAAATTTCGTTAAAATAGATAAAACCAACCCAAAATCGTATCCTTGAGTTCAAAGTTTTGAGGAGTCAAAGAGGAGATACCCCTGAAAGGCTAAAAGTCAAAGTAAAAGCAAACCAAGAAACAGTTTCAGTCTAAGAAAGCATGAGCCAAAAGAATAAAAGCCTTAAAATTAAGAAGTACATTACTCAAAATACCTAAAGAAAATATTTTTTTGGCAAACCCCTACTACGCAATTAGCAGGAATCTGTGGTTTTACTGCCCAAAAAAAGAAAAAAATGATTTTATAGTGCTGAAATATTAATATCAGCCAATATGGATATAAGCATCCACAAGTTTTTTGATTTCTTCGTTCTTGCCGTAAAGCCTCTCGCTGAGCTGGTAGTCATCAAAGACTTCAAGTCCCTTCACAACGTCGCTGATCATGCCTTCGGTGAAAACATCGTACTGCGTGAAAATGCTTTTCTGTTTCTTCAGTGCCTGAGCGGACTCGTAACAGGAAGCAGGAAGGTGTTCAAGCTGTGCAAGCCTATCCTTATGTTCATCATTAAAGATATTCACGTCGATATAAAGCTTGTCTGCAAGTTCCAGGGCGTTGTTAATCTCAAATCCATGGCGAACACCTACAGCAAAAGCTGCAAACAATAGATAGAGATCAGCTGTGCTGTCTGAAGCACGGTATTCGAAGGTCGACTTGTAACTGTGGCTCTTTAGATCCTCTTTATAACTCGGATTGGCGATAGTTACCATTTTGCTGGACTCGTCGGAGAACCAGCCAAGAGGTACACGGATTAGAGCAGAACGATTTCTGTCTCCCCAACAGATGTTGGTAGGAGCTTCCTGGTGTGGAACAAGACGCAAATAGGAAGTTGGGATCTTGTTTCCAAAAGCAGTTATGGCTGCTGAAATGTCTAGAAGACCGACCATTGCGCGCTTCGCAATGTCACTAACATCTCCGTTCTCGACCATTACGCTCTTCCCGTCTTTCAGAAGCTTCATATGGATGTGCAGCCCGCTACCTGCTTTCCCTACAGTGATCTTCGGTGCAAAGCTGACAACGACTCCGTATTGATCGGCAAGCATCCGGAGCATCCATTTCGCAATAAGAAGCTTGTCGGCACTGTTTTCTAAAGTATCTGTTTCGAATTCGATTTCATTCTGCTCGTAATAGTACTTGTCGTCAGAGAAGTTCCCGACTTCAGAGTGTCCGTACTTGATTTTCCCGCCAGCTTCGGAGATGTACATCATTGCTTCCTTCCTAAGCTGATCGAATTTAGTGAATGGATTACATTCATGGTATCCCCTCTGGTCAACCGCTGGGAAACTCATGTTGACTTCATCTTTGTTAGCGATGATGTAGTATTCAAGTTCTCCCATCAACTGAAGTTCATAGCCTGTCTTCTGAGCCAGGGTCTGAGCAGCCTTCTTCATGACTGTTTCAGAAGCGCTTTTTAGGGGGGTACCATCTTTGTCGAAGTATGAACAGAGAATGTCCAGGGTGGGAATTTCTTCAAAAGGATTTACGAAAGCTGTCCTATACTTAGGGAGGACGTAAAGGTCGCTTGAAGACGCCTCAATATATGTAAAAATGCTTGATCCATCTACTCTTTCCCCAGCGGAAAGCAAGTTGTCAAGATGTTCTTCGTCTCTTATAACGAATGCGAGGGATTTAAGCCTCCCATCCCCACCAACATAACGAAAAGTCAGCATCTTAATGCCGTTTTCCTTGATAAACTTCATGATGTCTTCTTTGGTGAATTCGCTTGCTGGTTTGTTGAGGTACTGTACCAGTTTGTTCGGATTCAGTTCTACACTTGATGGTTTCATAGTTGTCCCTTCTTTTTAACTGGAATATTATAGGTACTCAGAGAATTTCCTTTAAATACCGAATATTCCCAGGCTTGCTGATTGCCACATTATCATAATTTTGTGAATTCTTGCCTGATAGGAAAGTGATAACTCACTGCTATCTATATAATCTTTTCCTTTTTTTATTCATTTAAACAAATATTGTGAATCAAAAAGCAGCACATGTTTTTTTAGCACATGCTTTTCTGCTCATGGCATCGGAATATGCAAATAAGCATTTTTTTCAATAAAAAATTTGCTAATTTTTCCCATACGAGGATTTCGACTGAATATATTATTCTCACGAGGCATTTGTCAATAATTAAGGCATACAACAAAAATTTAAGCACATAACAAGATGTGAGGCTCATTAAAATTTAAATGGAATTCTTGAGCTATTTGACTTATAGGGTGTTTTTTCAACTTGAAATCATATTTCCAGCCCTGAATACAACTAAAAATTCCGTCATTAATACAGAGTCTTTCGATGGACTGTATTTAGATACTGGTGAAGTTAAATGGATAAAGGAATTGCGGCACTCAAACAAGAAAGTGAATATGATCTTTTGAGCATTTCATATATTCTTAAAATAACAGGTGAAGATAAGTTACCATCACCGACAATTGGGTCAAACCCGTGGTTTTAAATATCTCAACCATGATAAAAAAGGATTAATCTTTGAAAATAAATTGTGGGAACGTCGTGATTCTGAATTGCTCAAAAATGGAGCCCTTGAATTAAAGTATTTTTTAAATGTTTGCTATTCTGGCGGATTTTCTCCAAAACTTTAGGAAAGTATAACGTTTTTATTTAACTGAATATCTAGCTCATTGCAAATGGTACATAAAAACAAGCGCTCATTCTACAAAAATCAATATTAAGTCTTGCACAAGCGCGATAATGAAGTAGGGGGAAAAAAATCCTTTGATGGAACAAAACTGAAACGAGTAGAAAGTATGTTCAGAATATCCCTAGCTCTTTGGCCATATTTAACTACTCTGTAGAAGCAGCAGTTACTGCATCAAAGCTAGATTCCTCCGAAGCAGCAATTCGGGATATTTATCTCTATATCCAAGAAAACCTTATGGTTCCCATTTTTAACTAGGAATAGCAAACCGCTTTCATATCTCAAATTTCATACATTTAAAAAAAGAACTTTTTTTACAGCTGAAAAGGTAATGGCACAATTGTTTCGAAGAATGAAAAACTCAGATACAGAAATCTTGGAACACTTTTACCTAAGTGGGATGTAAGAGTCCATCATCCCAATTTAGATAGGGGTTCCAGTTTGTTAGATTACATCTAGATCACATTCAGAAAGTTGAAAAATTTATCCTAAAAAATAAAAAAATAGTTATTTTCTCTATTTTACTTTCCAGTTCCCTCGTTCAATCCGTATTATTTCAACAAATTTCTTGGTTTTTGAATACATACTTGACAGTGCCACAGTCTAGTCATCCAGAAAAAAATATCAATAACTCCAAATGACTGAAAAGAAGAAATCGAAGGACAGTTGCAATGCTAACTTAGTTGTCTCGGTTTAAAAAATAAAAAAGGAAATTATTAGGACGCTACTTTTATCCATTCAAATCCTTAACATACAAAAACTGATAAACCTCGAGAAAATAAGGCATAACAAGGATAATTAGAGATAATTATAGACAGAAACTTAGAGAAAAAAGATACAGAAACTTAGAGAAAAAAAGTAGTGAGTCGTACTTTTGATATAAACTTCATGGGAATAATTGACGGAGATAATGAGATGGTTCGAAGATTCAAAACAACAATTTAATCACGTCATGATTCTTAGATCAAGTTATCAGAAAAAATGAAGTAATTCACAGAGGCATAGGTACTAAGCAAAATCAAAATTTAATGACTTAATGCTAAAAAGGGCAGAAAACGATAATGCTAAAAAGGACAATAAACGAACATTTTCTTGCGATAGGGAATATTTTAATGATAGTGAAAGGTAGCTTTAAAATCAGAGAATAATTAACCATAAACGAAAAAAATCAGGACAACTATAAAAATTAGCGGTAAAGATTTGTACAGTGTTCAGTCGAAGAAAAATAGAACTCTTCGGTTCATTATAAATGATTTAACTAAACTCCTTAATTTCGTAATATGCTTGCAAATTATTTATAAATAAATTAATAAAGTTAGTGCCTATCTGAATATTTTATAAAGTGATACTCTAATTGCCGATAATGAGAAACCTGAAACTAAGAAATTATTAGAAATATAATTTTATAAAAGTAAACTAGATGCCAAACCAATCGTTATCTAAAATAGTAAATGATAAAATCGCACGATTCAAATATATGTACTAATATTGGTAATTTTTGACAGAATTGCCTTTATCTATGAAAAAATTTGTGAATGATCGTTAGTAAATGTTTGATTAAAGTTGATTATTCAGATTTATTCAAGACTCTACTTATGGAAGTTGGAAGTATGAACAATAAAATAATTGCATTTGATTTCCTTAGGGCTTTAGCAATAATTATGATTATTCCAGCTCATCTGAGCAACTTCTTATTTTCTATTTATAGTAAGCTAGGACTTTATGCCTTTGATCCATATTTCGCAAATATGGGTTTAGGGTTATTTATTTTTATTAGTGGATATTTGTTATATTATAACAATCATTCTATAAATTCATTACAAAATTTATTATCCTTCTATAAAAAAAGACTTTTAAGAATTTATCCTCTTTACTGGGCAGCTCTCGCAGCTTATATAGTTGTGTTCTTGGTATTTGCTCAAAAACTAAATACTGGTTTTGTATTTCCCCATGCCCATAGTGCATTTGGTTATTTTAATATTTTGATACATATTTTGGGATTACAAATTTTTCTCGCTCCAGCTTACGCTTCTCCAATGTTAACCTTATATTTTATCGGTCTAATTATTGCATTCTACACACTTTATCCCTTCATGATTATGTTTTCAAAAGATACAAAATATATTCTACTTACTTCATTTATTATATTTGTAGTTTTTTTATCAATCTCAAGGACTTTCAGCGTCATAGATCATCGTTTTTTTATGTTTTTCTCAATATTTGTGTTTGGTATCCTCACCTGTAAAGAGAGCCTATTTGAAAAATTCGAGATAAAAATCGTGACAAAACCCTTTATTCAGATCATACTGGCAGTTCTTCCGGTTATATTTGTATTGATTATTGTTTTAGAGTCAAGATTGCTATTGTTTTTAGATCCAAAAGTTTATTTTGCAATTGACTCCGTAGGCAGCGGTACAATAGGATCTTCAATGATCAAATCGATGTTGAATAATTGGGCAGATTTATTAAATCTGAACTACTCAACGTTACAATTCATCATTGATACATTATTTCTAAATATTTTTGTAATAATCTTCTGTATCTTTGAATACAGGTTTACAATGAAATTTATCAATGATAAATTTTCAAGTTCGTTGAGCTCTATCTTTACTTATATGGCTACATCCTCTTATTGTGTTTACCTATTCCACCGGCCATTTTTTGCTCTGTGGAATTCCGGAACAAACTTCATACACAATTCTATTTTGCACGATATTGTCATAATATTTGTAGCGCTACCTCTCCTTTTTTATGTTTCATATAATATACAAATATTTGAATCAAATTTAAGAAAATATTTCTAATATAAAAAAATTACTGGCAGAGACATTTTCTTCAGCGGTTCCACTAATAGCGAGGCAAGAAGGCAACAATTCAAATTAGTTTAACGTGGTCAACTCAATAATTAGCCAGAACTTACTCAAAATATAAATATTATAATTTTTGCATCTGCTCCATTCTTCTGTTTTAATTTCACAATTCAAACCATATCTTTTTTTAATTTTCAATATCGGTTCTTAGCCACTTAGAATGAGTAATTTATTATCCTTAGCTTGATAGTAAAAACGTTATCCGAAATGTAAACCTGTTCTTCTCGTTAAAAAAATCATTTTAAAGCATTCAAAAATTTAATCAAAAATTTATATAAATTTGTCGCTTTCCACCCTTCATACAAAAAAAAAAAATATTAGTAGCAAATTTGGTTCTATTTTAGAATTTTTGTTGCCAAATTTTTCACACGATATTAAGTATCTTTTCGGCATCCACATCAACTGCCAAATTCAGTATCAAAAATCCGATCAGAATTAGTAGCTATTCATACTGAGCTAAACAAAAATTATAGCTTCCTTTACTAGAATTCATTGAGCAAATTTTTAGGTTTCATTTTATATAATTGTCGGTTATTTATTATGTATTTATTCCGTTCAACATCAAGCGGATTGTACCTGGATGAAAACTTCCATATGAATTATAATTGACTAACTTATTGATATTTTCACCTACTTTTGCACTATAAAACGGGACTACGTAAAGACTGGACTACCTAATGCAAATTATTTTGTCTACAAAATAAGAGATTATACAGTTTTTGTGTATGAAGTACAATATTAAATTTTTTCAGGCAATTCTGTCCCCGACTATTTGAGAAATATCTGATTTGAAATTGGTAAAAGTTTTTGTTTTGGGTTTGATACACTAGGTACTGATTGTTAGAATACACACCTTTTCATCGATGGTTACTCAATATTCTTCTCGAAGATTATATAAATTATAAAATATATCATATAAAAAAGTCTTTGAAAAATACTCGCATTAAAAATCATTTAGTATGGTGAAATGGTTGTTTGATGAAGTTATAGTGGAACTGGGATGATGGTGCGATTTTCAGTGTAATTAAAAAACTTTGTTGAAGCAGGGGAATCAATGAGAAAATGAAGTACATAAGCAAGTTAAAATATTTATTTGTGAATAATTCCTTTGCGTCCAAGCTGTGGCTCTAACATACCAAATTGCTTGCAGCAGGGTACAACGAAACAACAGTTAGCCTCTTCTGAATTGTATAAATGGTTTCTAAATTGACGAGATTACGAAATATTAGGGTAGATTTTACATTTTTATAATATAAGAACATTGTTTTAGATTTATTCGAAAAAGCTATTGAAAAGCTCCAACCGTTTTTGTACAGATATCTACATGGTACAATCTATTTTATCAACACGAAAGTAATTTAGAAATTGATCTAACTTTAGACTGATAATAGCGAGTAAATCGGCAACAAATTCTATGAATATGTACATCTTTGAATATGTACATCTTTGGAATGTCAGATTAAAGCATTTATGGAGAATAGTAATGAATAACCCACTGCAAAAAATAAGAGAAACAAAACCGCTGATACATCATATTACTAACTGGGTTACCATTTATGATTGCGCAAATATAACAAGAGCTTGGGGGGCACTTCCTATGATGGCGCATTCCCCCGAGGAATGCATAGATATGACAGCGATTTCATCTGCGCTTGTAATTAACATCGGAACTTTGACATCTGGAATCATTGATGCAATGATACTCTCGGCTTCTTCTGCAAATGAAAAGAAAATTCCTATAATATTTGATGCAGTCGGCGTTGGCTCAACTAAATTTAGAGATGAAATGGCTGCAAAAATTCTTGATTCCGTCCACATCGATATTATTAAAGGTAACTACTCTGAAGTTGCAAAATTGGCAGGTGAAATCACTGAAACAAGAGGTGTGGAATCAACTCCCATCAACGTTGATCCTGAAAAAGTAGCAAAAGAACTTGCAAAATCAAAATCCTCTATTGTAGTGATGACAGGAAAAGAAGATATAATAAGTGATGGGGAAAATATATATATTATACGGAATGGAAACAATCTAATGGGGTCAATTGTTGGTACTGGATGTATGGCCGCATCAGTAATAGGTGTATTTGCTTCGATTAATCCCAATTATTACGATGCATCTAAAGACGCTTTATGCTACTTTGGAGTTGCAGGAGAACTCGCAGCTGAGAAATCAAATGGACCTGGAAGTTTTATTGTCAATTTGTACGACATAGTTTTCAATCTTTCAGATGAGAAAGTAAAAAATATGATGGATTTTGAAGAAAAGTAAGTTTAGACGAAGAAACTCTTCAATCTACTATGCGATTAGAAAAAAATTCGAGGCTTTCATTATCGGGATCGCTGAAACTCCCTCAACTCTACTTGCAAACGATACAGAGGGTTCAATAAACATATGATTTAACGAGTTAATTACGTACCATTTGTAAGCAAACTACGAAATATGAATTTAATGAAATCCTTGAATCATGCGCCAGTAGAATTAATGGTAAGTTTTAGCGATCCCCAAAAATCTCAAAAATTCTAATAAAAAGAAATTTAGGAAAACATGGTTTTAAAAAATATATTCTGATGGAAACAGAAAGCTATGGAAAAAGGGAATCCAAAACAGAAAAAAAAATTCTTAAAATATATTGACTTTTATCTTGTGACAGATTCCAGACTCTCAAAGAAAGGAACTTTATCTGACGTCAAGGAAGCAGTTGAGGCAGGATGTCAGATTATTCAGTACCGAGAAAAAAATAAGAGTGAAAAAAAAATGATCTCTGAAGCATCCGAAATCAAGAGAATATGCAAGAACAAAGCAAAATTTTTGGTTAATGATAGGATTGATATCGCTTTAGCAGTTGATGCAGATGGCGTACATTTAGGTCAAAACGATATGCCAATTGAAATTGCGAGAAAGCTTATGGGCGACGATAAGATAATTGGTCTTACTGTCCATAATGTTGATGAAGCAATAGAGGCAGAAAATAAGGGAGCTGATTACATTGGTCTGGGTCCTATATTTGACACTTCTACCAAAAAAGACGCTGGAGGGGGAATTGGTCCTAATAAAATAAGAGAAATCAAAAATTCAATAAGAATCCCTGTAGTTGCTATTGGTGGAATAAACATGGAGAACTGCGAGAGCGTTATTCGGAATGGAGCTGACTGCTTAGCTGCAATCAATGCAGTGGTATGTAGCGATGATGTAAAAAGTGAAACTAAAAAATTTATAGATAACATCCGGAGAATAAAAATCTCGCGGGATCATTCAATTGAACGGATAAACCCAAACAGTGAAGTTATTTAAACACTCCTTGAACGGTTCCGTTGCAAAAAATTCAAAAAAATATGTAAATCTATAAGTGATGAATAAAAATCAGAATATTCAAGGAAAATGCACTAACATTATAAAACTATGTCAAACAATCGATTATTGTATTTGACTTCATTAAGAACAGAGTAATTTAAATTATTGACTTGTCTCTTTTTAATCATATTCATAGCTTCAATTCCTTTTAAAGTCTTATTAGCAGATCGAAAAGACTGAAATCCTAACATTGGATTAACGATTCGCTTTATAGATCTGTGACCTTGTTCTATAATGTTATTCAAATACTTGATTTGTCGAATGCCTACGTTCTTAAGTAGTATTTTATCAATTTTTAGTTTATCTATAGCATGTGGATAAGCTGGATTCTTATCAACGGTTGTTAATCTTGGAATTTGATTATGATTAGAACTTAAAGCTTTCTTAAAGAATCTCTTCGCTGCCTTTCTATCTCATTTTGAACTTAACATGAAATCAATTGTATCTCCATTTGAGTCAACTGCTCGGTAAAAATATTCCCATTTATCTTTTACTTTGATATAGGTTTCATCAACTCTCCACGAATCATTTATTGGTCTTAAATGTCTTCTTATCTTCTTTTCTATTTCAGGGGAATATTGATGTACCCATCTCATGATTGTTGTATGGTCGACTTTTATTCCCCTTTCTGCCATCATTTCCTTTAAATTTCTATAACTTAATGCATATTTTAAGTACCATCTTACATTTAATAGGATAATTTCCCCTTCATAATGCTTCCATTTAAAGGAATTAGATAGCATGTTACTATCTTTGGTTTTCTTTTTATTCAATTGTATTAGTAGAAAGGATTTTTTGCGATGGAACCCCAATTCTTGATATACTCTGGAACGAATTAAATTACATGAATCTGGAGAAAACCGCAGGAGAAAGTGATTGCACGGGACGAATATACTCCGATATAACAGAGACAATAGGTAACACACCGCTTGTCCGGTTGAACCACATGACAAAAGGTCTACATGCTGATGTGGTGGTTAAACTTGAGTCTTTTAACCCACTGGGGAGTGTAAAGGATAGGATTGGATTGGCAATGATCAAGGGAGCCGAATGCGATGGTAAAATTAAATCTGGCACTATAATAGTTGAAGCAACTAGCGGTAACACTGGGATAGCGCTTGCAGGCGTATGCGCTGCCCGTGGCTATAAGCTTATACTGGTCATGCCTGAGACAATGACCATCGAAAGAAGAAAACTGTTGCAAGCTATGGGGGCAGATATCATCCTGACACCCGGGAGAGAAGGAATGAAAGGTGCCGTCAGTACAGCAGAGCAAATAGCTGCAGAAGATCCGATGCTTTATTTCATGCCCAAGCAATTTCAAAATCCTGAAAACCCTGAAATCCATCGCAGAACGACTGCCGAAGAAATATGGAAAGATACTGACGGCAAGGTGGATGTGCTTGTAGCAGGTGTAGGAACAGGCGGAACGATTACAGGCGTCGCAGGCGTCATCAAAAAAAGGAAACCTACTTTCAAGGTAGTTGCAGTCGAACCTGCAGAGTCTCCAGTTCTCAGCGGAGGAAGTCCGGGATTCCATAGGATCCAAGGCATTGGTTCAGGGTTCATTCCGGCTGTACTTCGGCTTGACTTGGTTGATGAAATAATTAAGGTAACTGGAGACGATGCAGCTGCTACGGCCAAAAAATTAGCAAGAAACGAAGGCATACTTGCAGGCATATCTTCAGGTGCAGCTACATATGCGGCACTGCAAGTTGCTTCCAGAGAAAAAATGAGTGGGAAAATGATTGTTGTAATCTTGCCAGATACGGGAGAACGTTATCTGAGTACCAATCTATTTGACGATTGACATTTGGAGATTTCAAATGGGAATCAGGAAGATACAAGGACAGTTTTTGAAAAAGATCCTGCAGCAAGGTCTACTTTGAAGGTGATGTGTTGTTATCCAATGATGTGTGATGGCTGAATTAATCTATTATCTCACTTTACCTGGGGAAAACACTTTTTTCTTGCGCGTTAACTATAACATTTTCCAGAACGCTTACAGAGATTCATCCAGGAGCAAAGCTAGGAAAGCGGGCGTTTATTATTATGGATATGGAGGGGTAATTGGAGAAACTGATGGAGTAGACGATGATGTTCTCATATACATGGGGGTACTTGGTGGAACAGTTCCTGATAGAATAAAGCGTTATTCTACTGTTGAAAACGACGTGGTTCTAGGTTCAGTCGTAATAGTACTTGGGCAAATTACTATCGGAAAGGTGCTAAAGTAGGTGCATGCTAGATTGTGATCCGATCAGTTCCTCCAGAAGCTACATTTGTGGGAATACCGGCCAGAGTTGCAGAGCCACAGTTTCTATATCTGCAGGTCAACTGAATCGCGATAAGTTACCTGATCCAGTGCTTTCTTTAGCAAGCCCGATGCCTGACAGGTTAAACCGGCTAGAAGAACAGGCTCATGCACCAAATTATACACTTTGCACAGAATACCTTTACAAAAACAGTTCCAAAAAAAGATGAACAAATTTAACCATGCTGAAACAAGTAATCTACCTGAGGTCTGAATAAATATTGCCAGATGGGTATGGCTAAAAAAGTAATTGTGGATGGAGCAAATGTAGACGTAAACCTTGTGTTGACAACAAATATTTGTCCTATGGTTAAATTTCTCAAGGACCAAGCAAAGCGAAAAGTTCTGATCGTTTTCGGAATATAAAAAGTTAATGTCTACATTCTTGATGAACCCTGGAACTGGGATCGATTCAAAGAACAAGCACCAGATCAACAGTCCACATGAAAATGTAAGTCAGAATTATTCCGTGCCAGACTAGAATCAATATAGATTTCGATAGTTTAAATTTCATCATATTTTATAAAAGGAATCTAAACGACTTGTGAAAAATCAGTGGTTTTTCACAAGTCGTAATATAATTTATACAGCAAATTACCAATGCTGCCATACTATCAGTATCCACATTAGTACGATATCGTCGATTGTATTTATCTATCGATGTCGTGACTGGTCAGGAATTAAACTTGTTGCAGCATTGCCCACATAATAAGATATTGAAATAGCTGGGAATCAGTGATAGAATCTTCAATTTTCATAGTATTTCATCCATACTACCGCTTCTATATCCTTTCAGGTCGAGAGTAACATAAGAAAAGCCGTATTCTTGCAATAACTCCACGATTCTATGTCTAATGTTTAATGCTTTTTCGAATTCTTCAGGCATCAACTCTATTCGCGCAATTTTACCGTGCAACCGTACGCGCAGATTGGAAAATCCTAGATCTTGCAATATATTTTCGGCGTTTTCCACCATTTGCAGCTTTTCAATCGTTATCTCTTCACCATATGGAATTCTTGACGCTAGACATGAAGATGATGATTTGTTCCAAAAATCAAAACCGCAATCTTGAGCTATCTGTCTTATATCAGCTTTATGAATTCCTAGATAAATAAAAGGGTGAATGATTTTCTCCTCATTGCTTGCTTGAAGTCCAGGACGGTATTCATTAAGATCTGAAGCGTTAATTCCATCAGCTATATTTGAAATAGCCAGCTTTTCAGCTTGGTCTCGTAGAATCCTCGCAGACTGCTTTTTGCAAATGTAGCAGCGATTGGGATTATTTCTCCTAAATTCTTCATTTTCCATTATGGAAAAAGGCAATATGCTACAAGATAATCCGAATTTATTCGCGATATCCACCGCGTCATTAACTGCTCTTCTTGAGACTATAGGCGCATCAAAAAGTATACATTTTGCTCTCTCGTGAAGAGCTTTTTGCGCTAATACCGCAAGTAAAGTGCTGTCTATGCCCCCAGAATATGAAATGAGTAAGCTTTCAAATCCTGATAGCTCTTTGAGCAATGCGTCGCATATATTTTCTTTTTCCATGGATGAATGCCGACTTTTTAATTTTTCAAGATTTTTTTGCAAATTTCATAATGTTATATTTTTTAGCATCATTCACTATTGTGAATAGACTGAAAAAGATATTATTGGTAAAATACTTTTTGTCCCGAAAATGAAAGCTTAGGGATCTTCGCATAATTGATGTGATAAAAACAAATGTAATGCTTAAAATGATGCATTACGGAGATTCTAATAAAAAAATATTTGTCTAGAATAAGTACATTCTCGGAACGAACAGTTCTCTTGAATATCCAGATAGCATCTCATTGAAAACTCCTTATATCACTTTATCAAAAAGCTGTTTAATCCGAAGATCAACTTTTTTTCCAGGGAAGGAGAATTCACAATTTTCTAGTTCTGATGATGAACGGTAAACGAATTTACAAGGAAGATATTGAATCCATTAAACTTTCAGAAGGTAATGGAATTGTACTTTTTTCCTCGGTATTAGGAAATTGATCGTTGACGAGGAAAATATTTTATATTGACACAACAAAAATGATTTTAGCATGACCTCAACAATTGATGTGAAAAAGGAGAATAACAGATGAATAGATCCCTTTTTCATGTATCGTTAGAATAAATGGAGGCATTCTTAGTGAAAATTATCTAAATGCTAAAATTTAAAGTTACAAAATAGAAAAGATTCATTAGCGTGGATTCCACTAATTATGAGATTATTGTGTAATCGTTGAAAGTGGGATCATTTTGAGTTAAAGCAACTTTCTTGTGAAGAACTTATTTTACTTTTTCAATTTGGAGGAGATCATAAAGTTCGCAAGTTAAAAAGTTCCATGGCTTCTTCGCGTTAGAAATTCCGACGCTTTATATTTCCTCCGAAAAAGGTTGTAATTGAGGATTTTACATGAGAAACATTAGTTATAAGAAAATAATGATCGCAACCCATGGTTAGAATTGCTCCAACCTGGCTATTTACAAAGGAATGGAGCTTGCACGATTGAGTGGAGGGACGGTTTATGCAGTCCATGTGATATCAACAGCTTACTTATCTCCAATAAGTGGAAATTATTTTATGGGCATGAATCCTTATTGGGAATCAATACACTAAGAGTTGAATCTTCAAGGGAAGCAGGCTGTAGATCATATAAAAGGCTTGGGAGAGGAAAAAGGAATTAATGTAGAATCTATTCTTCTTGAGGGCAATCCCTCAGAAGAATTGATCCGGTATGCCGATGAGGAAAAAAAATGGATATCGTTATTATGGGCAGTCTCGGAAAGACAAGATTCGACAGGTTATTTCTGGACAGCGTTGCAGGAAATTTAGTCCGACACTCAAAAGTTCCTGTTATGGTTGTAAGGAAAAAGAATGAGCTACGAGATTGATCTAAAATGGACTAAAGAGGATTCCTATCAATTTCCGATTTTCGCAAGCTATTTATGCATAATTTATTAGCATGTGACTATATTTTGTTGTTTCTAGAAATCCTCTTTTATCATATCTATGAAGAAAATTACAATTTTTAATTAGTTTATTCGTGCTATTTTTATTATTTTTTAATCATATAAGGACATCTACCTCCAAATTATATCCTTTAGAGGATATTTTTTGCCTATTTTAGGGAATCTTTATAAAATCCAGATATTAATAATTGACTATATGACACAACAATCTGCGACACAGCAATTCACTCTTACCATTATTTCTGGAAAAAACAGGTTTAGAGAGCAGGAAGGATTTGACCGTATAGAGATCAGACCTGGGGACACCTTGTCAATTGTTGGTCCTACCGGCTCAGGAAAATCAGCTTTCATTAATGATATTGAAACCCTTGCACAGGGAGATACAGTTACAGGCAGAACGATTCTCATCAATGGAGAAGTTCCCCCAGAGTCTTTTGTACGGGAACCGGCCTTCAAACCGATTGCCATGATAACCCAAAACACACGTTGTTTGGCAGATCTCACAGTCGAAGCATTCATATTAATGCATATAAGAGCACGACGGCCTGGTAAGGAGGATTTGCTTGGTGAGACAATTAATCTTGCAAATACATTCACTGGAGAAAAAATAAGTCTTAAGAGTCGAATGAGTGCTTTATCTGGAGGTCAAACGAGGTCTATTATGATCGCAGATGCACTTATAGTCGGCGATACTCCAATACTTCTTCTCGATGAGATCGAAAACGCAGGTATCTTCAAAAATCGTGTAATGCAGGCTATTCAGGGAGGAAATAAAGCTGTTGTTCTTGTAACACACGATCCGTATCTCGCTCTCACAGCCGATAAGCGCATAGTGATGAGAAATGGAGGAGTTTACTCTGTGATCGAACCTACGGGCCAGGAGCAATACATTATTGAAGATCTTGCATTAATTGAAACCAAGCTAAATCAAATAAGAGAGAAAATTAGACTTGGAACTGCTCTCTCTTCCTGTTCTTCGGAAGGTTTAATGATAGCAGTTGGCCAAGGTGTGGCTTCTAAATGAAGCTTCTTATAATTGCAGGTCCTCCAAGTGGAGGAAAAACTGCTGTGATTCGCCAGATTATAAGAAATCTTCCTGAAGATGCACTTCCCTCCTTTCTGAAAATTGATGTTGTACACGCAACTGAAGATCAGGAACTTGCAGAAGAATTTTGTATTCCTGTTAAGAAAATATATTCCGGAGATGTTTGTCCTGATCACATGGGAATTCTGGTCCTTGATGATGCAGTGAACTGGGCTAAAAGCCTATCCCGAAATATTCTTATAATCGAAAGTGCAGGCCTCTGTTTGAGATGTACTCCTTATACAACGCAATCTCTTGGAATTGCAGTTATCAGCGCGATATCAGGAACAAATTCACCACTCAAAATGGCACCTTTGATTGCTCTTGCAGATGTCGCAGTTGTTACCAAAACCGATCTCGTGTCACAAGCAGAAAAAGAAGTTTTTAGGGAAAGTATCAAAAAAGTTGTCTCAGATATTGATATTATAGAGACAAATGCAATTCAGGGAACTGGGTTAAGATATCTGATGAGACGGATTGCCGACCAGTCGGATATGGGGTCAGAACCTGTAGTGCTCAGAGGCTCCCCGCCACTAGGAGTATGTACTATATGTATAGGCAAAAAAGAGATAGGATGGAAAAATCACTTTGGAGTCATCAGGCCACTGGATATGCCAGATCCTATGTACAGAGGTGACTGATGGTTAATACATGGAGTCCACCTGGGAAAAATTGTGGGGCTTGTGGATCTCATACGTGTAATGATTTCATTGATCGTCTTGGAGAAGGATCAGCAGAGTTAGACTTATGTCCATTCTACAGTAGTGAGAATATCATAGGTCAGGATACTACCTTTACCCTGGGGAATTCCGAAATTCAGGTCAGAAATGCCACTTATTCTGGTATAGATGTTACTGGAAGAGAATATGACTTCGTACTTCTCCCGTTCCCGGGTGAGCCATCAGCACGCAAGTTTATAGTACCTTTTAGGGCAGATCTTGTCGAATTGTGGGGAATTAAAAAAGGAGACCTAGTAATTGGCCGTCCTGCAGGACCAGGCTGTCCTCTTTATCATGCTTTAAAGGTCTTGAGTGCAAACCCTGTAACAGGAGTACTTGAGTGTCATACTGTAGGCCCTCTAGCTGCACGAAAAGAAGATTCTCATGATGTCCAAGCATATCATGTCCATGCTTTCGAAGGAGTTGTCAGTATTATAAAAAAACCACCTGTCCTTGGAACCCGTCAGTATTTCCTGCCTGGTAGCTGTATGATGGATCTCGCACATACAGCTCTTGTAAACATGATTTTCCATAAGCCCTTTGGAACTCATGTCCGGCTTGAAGATATAAGGATATTATGAGAATATTGAATAGATCGGGGTACTATGAAGACTATTGACGAAATAAATGAGAAAATCGCCCGTGAAGAAGCAATTATTCTTACAGCGGCCGAGCTTAAATCCATTGTACGTGACGGTCAAAAGATAACTGCTAGAGATGTGGATGTAATTACTACAGGAACATTTGGCGTGATGTCCGGTACCATGGCAGTTATGATGGTACCTGTTGCGGAAAAATGTAGTTTTGAAAAAGCGGATTCAATTTGGCTAAATGGTGTGCCGGCTCAGCCTGGCCCCTGTCCAAACGAACGTCTTGGAGTTGTGGACCTTGTCATTAACGGGACATCACATGCAGATGACCGATATGGCGGAGGACATCTTTTTAGAGATCTTGTAAAAGGAAAAGAGATCGACATTTTTGTTGAAGCTCATGGCAGAACTTACGAAAATAGAGTTACTCTTGATGATATCGAGTTTGCCAGGATCATTACCACAAGACTTGCATTTAAGAATTACCATGCGTTGATAAATCCCACTGCAACTACGATGAGTACTATATTCTCTGTGACAGGTCTAACAGGTCCTTTTACAGAAGCATCCGTATCGGGATGTGGCGAAATAAACCCTTTACAGAATGATCCATACCATAGAATAATTGGGATAGGTACACGAGTCCTCTTAAATGGCGCTTCAGGTTATATTATGGGAAGAGGAACCAGGTCCAGCCCAGATAAACCGAATGTCTCTGCCTTTGCAGACATGAAGGCCATGGACCCTAGCATGATGGGCGGAATGAAAACTTCCCATGGTCCTGAGTGTCTAACCTCACTTGCAGTTCCAATACCTGTTTTGGATGAAGAGATTCTCTTGGGATTAAAAGTTCTTGATCGTGATATTCCATTGCCTGTTTCAGACATAAACGGGCGTACTGCTCACACAAAAGTAAACTACGGACATATCTGGGAAGGCACCGATAAAGTTATCCGGGTCGACAAGGACAGGTGTCTCAACCATCCCGATTGTCCTGCAATGCGCACGTGTCCTACGGAAGCAATTTCAGACCGTTTCGTAATTAACAGGCATCTATGTATCAACTGCGGTACTTGTACCCTACAATGTCCTGGAGGGGTATTCCGTGCAAGACTTGGATCCATAGATTTGGCTGAAGGATCTGTCCCTATTTCGCTAAGACAATCAGATAGAGCCAGGGCGGAAAAGCTCTGTATGGTGCTTAAAAATCGTATTCAAAATCATAAATTCATACCAACGAAGATGATGGAACCGCTGTAACAGAGTCCAAATTTGTGAACATACTTGAGATCGCAGTACTAGTGGCAGGTCAGCAATATAAAGTTGTAGAATGAAAGTTCTGTAAAAATTCAATTATCTCACATCCTTTTTTACTAGTGGCTGTAAGGTACTAAAGATAGTAAGCATAAGAATATCTTTGCATTTTTTCAAATTATTCGGTAAAACTTATTTTTTCATAATTAATCAAGGACCCTAGGATACGATCAAGTTATTGAATTGGATCATTTCTTATGATTGAGAATAATATCCCGATAGACAATTAAAATATTTACAGCACATATGTTGGCTTCATGAGCAGGCAGTCTGTAACCACAATAAATGCAGAGAATTCAGCGAGGTTTTGTCAGAATTGCTAGTCAGGTTGGAAGATATGAAGTTTTACCGGATTGCTGACAGATTGATGAGTATTCTCATAAACTGCAAGCCAAAAGAAGCTTCTCACTGCGAAAAGGCAAATATTGTTGAATCGATGATGAAAGAGGTAGAAAAGTATATACAAAAAAAATAGTGAATTAAAAAAAGAAGATGCTGAGTAGATTACAGTATATTTCCTAAAGTTTAAATTCTCCAAACTTTGACAGATTCTACTACATTTGTAAAATTCTCCTATTTTGCTATAAGCTTTTAGTCTTTACACTGCGAAGATGAAAAATAGAGATTTTCGCTTTGCGTTTTTAAATCTGATTATTTCAAGCGATATAAGTATACCTGTGTAGCTTGTTAGTCCCTGTATTTGCGAATAAGGTATGATAGAAAAGCAGGCAAAATTGAAAGCATTATCCAGGGTTTTTTTTTCTACGATGCTTATCTTTGAATAGTTTTTGCTCTTTAAAATAGAAAAAATATAATATCTTAAAAATCACGTTAACAATTTGAGTCATAAATAATAGTAACAAATAAGTAAGCATAAATACAAATGTGTTGAACACTCAAAAAGGATGATTCAAATTTTCGAATCCTAAAGACTTCAAACATAGGCTCCGAGTATCTAAAGGTTCAAAGAGAAGCCGAAATGAAATATAAGGTATAATATAAAAATAAGTTTTGTGGTGAATTGATGTCGTCTTCGAGCTCTGAATGTTACATAGAAAAAACCGAAAGTAAAAAAAGTCCTCTTGTTGCTGCGTTTTTATCTTGCATAGTTCCAGGACTCGGTCAGATATACGCAGGTGATCTCTTCCGAGGAATTGCAATACTTGCAGGGTTGGGGTTTAGTTTATGTTTGATGGCTCTTATCATAGGATTGTTTACATTTTTTGGTATATGGATATTTGCAGTAGCAGATGCATATAACATGGTAAAAAAGCAAAATGATAACCGCGGGTCGTGTCCTTATTATATGAATTAATCGGGCTTTCTTGACCACTTTTGAGTACGTTTCAAAGTGAAAACTTAGTGCTTATTTTATAGTTATATGTCGAGACAAAGCATGTCAGCTACTTGCAACACTCTACACAACCCATTTTTTTATGGCGAAATGTGCCTCAAACATCCACGTGATCTTAAAGAATATTTTTTCTTGGTGAACGAAAGATAATTTAAAAACGATGTAGGAAATATAATTGAATCAAGATTAAACAGTCTCATAAAAGCTGTCTCAAAACTAAATTTGATTCCACAATTGGGATAAAATACTATCCTATAAGGTTAATGTTTACCTGAATTTCTGAAGAAAAGAAACTTGCAGAGTAATTTAGAATTATTCAAAATAAATGGGCATTAAGAGAGTAGCTAAATTACTAATTTCTCAAAATATCGACTAATTTAATAATGAGTGTCTAAAATAGAGAAATGTAAATATACTATCTTTAATACTACTTTTCGCAAGTGTGCACAGGCACCACCTCTTTTTTATCGGCATAAGATCATCTTAGAAATAAATACGATCTTCTTCGGACAACACGCTCTTATGAACGAAAATATGCTCCAAAAAACTCTTTTTGAACATTGGTTATATCATTATTTTTGGTAAGAAATTTGTTATAATTTTGGTTTTTAAAATTGTCGAAAAAGGGTCCGTAAATTGCTATCTTAAACCTCAAAATTACTTTGATCACGAATGTTAAATTAGCATTTTAGATAATTTCATAGCCAATGAATTGGCTATTCAAATTGGCAAAAATAGCTAACGAGTCTTGTGGTTTAGACTTTCAGAAAAGTTTCTTTATTGCTACTTTCCTCGGTATATCTGGTGAAAAATAGTTGTAACATTTCGCTAGAGATGATGACTCACGCGGATTGTAGTGTGAATGCAAATTTCACTAAATCTGTAGGAATTCTTGGTTACTGAGGATTATGAATTAAATTCGAAAAATGGTTTTATCCATATCAGAGCTTAAGGACCTTTGCGGCTTTTAAAGCACTGAAAACCATAGTTTCAATATCCATCTTTTTTTCTTCAAGCGCAATTAGATCGTAATTTGCCCCTATTTCGGGATGTTCCGGGACGGCAGTACATGTACCTACTGATCTACTGGAAATATCATAAGTCCCAATTTTGCGGGCCATATCCATAATCTCTGTTTTGTCAAAGGCGATCAAAGGGTGATAGACTGGAACCGCAAGTTGATAAACCTCAGCATACATGTTGGCAGCAGTTTGAGATGCTACCTGTCCGAGGGAAGAGCCGGTGATAATTCCACTTGCTTTTTCCTTTTTCATGATCTCGTAGGCTTCTCTGTACATCATGCGTTTACAGAGAAGACATGTATTCTTCCTATTGCATTTTGCGATAAAGGATTGCAGATTAGGACCATGAGGAATCTCATAAGTTGTAAACTGATGCCCTGGAGCCCACTTATGGAGCTGGCGGATGCAATCAAAAACACGCTCATTTGCCTCTTTTTGGGCATAAGGAGCATTGTTACAATAGACAAGAATAATCATAACTCCACGTTTCATCATGAGCCAGGCTGCAACCGGTGAATCAAGCCCTCCTGACATTAGAACTACCATGCTGCCCTGTGTGCCAAGTGTGAGTCCTCCGATCCCTTTAAATGTTTTCAGATAAACATACGCTAAATTTTGCCGCATTTCGACGAAGATCTCCTTATCAGGAGAAGTTAGGTTAACTCTAGGTTTTTTTTCCTAATTTTTCCATGAAATTCCAGACCGCATCTCCACAGGCTTTAGCAATATCTACTGAGGAAAAAGGATGGTTCCCACTTTTCCTCGCTCTGATTGCAAAAAACTCACCATCATGAATAAAATCTTGACCAAGAGCTGCACATACACTAGCTGCATCTTCAAGGCTGGCTCCTGTTGTCAACGCAGCGGAAGTTGAGACAACCCCAAAAACATCGGCTACTGTTTCAGCAGCTTGAGAATTCGTGGTCTCAATGAATATCCTGCCCCATTCCCGACGAATTCGAGAATAGGAAATTTCTCTCGAATCCAACATTGCCGCAATATTTTTTAGAAGGATTTTCTCATACCAGTTCCTAATTCCAGGACTTTTAAGAGCAAGTTCTCCATAACGGACTATAACCACATCTGTCGGAACTTCAGTCTCTGAACGATAGGAGCCAGAAAAATGCCTAGACATATTTTCATCATATTTTTTTTGCATTCGTCCGCTTTTTTCCTGAATATGAACATCAGGTTCAATTTTTGTTTCAGCATCATTGGATTTGTTTGTCATGGATAATTAATAGTAAAGGTGGCATGAGGTTTAAAAGCTTTCAGGTAAATGAGTTTTTGTCCCGTGGACTTCTCTGCTCTATCGGTTTGATCCCCTCAGAATAGGGTTTTTACTTCAAGTAATTCCTCCTTCTCTTCCAATTTGAGATCCATTGGAAGATCTGAATTTTCAGGATTAGCTACAAATTTTTGATAGCTCGTCCATAAGGTATTTTGTCATAGGAAATATAACATAATATTGAAAGAACTATTTCGATCCATATCAATATTATTCCTGCAACCACAAATCATAAAATGCTTCCAGGGAGGCATATCGTAGAGTTTACCACAATGACAATATTTCTTATTTGTATATTTTTTTGTCAAGTCTTATTACATATTGCTAACAGTTTTACTTTATAGGTCAAGAATTCAATAAATCTTCCTAAGTTTTCTAGACCATGAGTTGAATGATTTTGACTTTTCTTTGTTTAGCCTCGTTTCCCCTTCTACCATCTTTTACTTAGGTTGAGCCATATGTTGTGCACTAAGGCCATTCAATAGTGCTAGCTTTAGTATTTTTTAACCATAGTTTTTGGAAATTTGTGTTGGAAATCTTTGACTCGATTTGCTTTCTTTCTACTCACTTCTGCAACTGCTTTAGCTATTCTTGTACCTCTTACTGTTATAGAACTTTTTTTAAACATCAGTATAATGATCTCTTCTTAATTCAGCTGTATCAATCCTAGGACTCCAATAATTATCAGATCTAGGTGATTTTACTCCAAAAAATTTACCATCGGTATATGAAGTAACCATCTTTGTGATACCTAAATCAATAGATGATACATCACGCTTTGTGATACCTAAATCAATAGATGATGCATTAAGTTTTCAAAATAAGAATCTTCAATATCCAAATCATAAGCAACGCAAATGATAAATTTACCTCTTGTTTTGTAAGGATTATAATTTACAATTTCAATGTTTGATTCCCAAACCATTAGTTAAACTACCTTTATCAAAGGATAGAGAAACAACATTCACCTTATGTTAGAATGTAATTATATTATTTTCGACTTTGAAGCCGCTTTGATTGTGGGATAACGTCATAAGATGGTTCCTATCTTTGAAGTAGTACTAGCGCTTCCAATTTCCATTTTTAGGGTGGCTAAAAAGAATGATTAGCCACTTGAAAAAGTAGAATAAGGATAAATAGAACCGTAAAGATATTTCTATTTTTAAAAATTCTTTGCGAGTAATGTATGCATGGTAACAATCTTATACTAGCTATCTAAAAAATAATTATCTTTCAAAGTGTTGATGTTTCTCCAACTTATGATACGTCTTGGTTAAATGCTGGTAGTCAAGATCAGCAATGGATGAGTAAAAAGTTAACAAATTTTCTGGTTCTTATGACTCTACCAGGTGATTTGATGTCATGAATCAGAGTTGCTTCAATACTCCGAAGCCTATTAGTGATTATTTACCTTGAAAGAATAATATTTTATTATTTAACTAATTAATAGTATTAGAAAAAGGGATCGAAATACATGATCAGTAAACAAAAGTTATATTCGATATCCGTAGCTTCAATATCTATTATTTTAATGTTGGTAAGTATTGCAAGTGCAGAGTCATTTGCAAATACCAAAAACCACTATAGCAATAATACCGCAGTAATTGACACAGCAATTAACACTACTACAGCAACAATGAATATAGGAAATACACCTTTTGGAGTTGCGGTCACGCCTGATGGAACTAAAGTATAATATAACGACCGCATTCTCCAACAATGTCTCCGTGGTTGACACAGCAACTAACACTGTTACAGCCACTGTGCCAGTAGGATCCAGTTCTTTTGGAGTTGCAGTCAGCCCGGATGGAACAAAAGTATATGTAACGAACTCGGCAAGCAACAATATTTCTATAATTTACACTGCAACTAAAACTGTTACAGCTACGGTACTTGTTGGATCTTATCCTTACGGAGTTGTGACCACCCCTGACGGAAAAATGTTATATGTTGCTGACATCATGAGTAATAATGTCTATGTAATTGACACAGCTAAGAACACTGTTATAGCCACAGTGCCTTTAGGTTATAGTTCTTATGACATCAGACAGTATATTGAAAAAGCAGCTCCTATACTTACTAAATTAGTCCAGGTAACATAATTTAAGGGTTCCACACCCTGTTTGTAGAAGAGATCGCTGTATAAAAGCAGAAAAATCTGACTTGACGAAAACGAAACTTTTAATATTGAATAAATCAGACATCTTGTATACTGAAAAGGGAAGATAAGCTATTATGGCACCAGGTTTAAATTTAGAAAATCTGTCTCAATCAGGAAATAATTCCAGATTAAAAACGATGGGTTACACAAAATTAGGTGGAGAATATAGAAAGTTAGTATCAGAAGCAAGCCAACTGGCAAATTGTTTACTTCTTTTTTGGTTAAGTCTGAATCGATATCATTCACGCAAAAAATTAGTTTATCGATAGCTATAGATGTTGATATCAATAACTTCTTTAACATCTCCAACGATCAATATGCGCTCAATTCTAGATTTGTTGTTATAGAAGAAAAAGCGAGAGAATTTTGTTTGAAAAGGAAGTTTGAATCTCGTGAAAACTTATGGTTTGATTACTATTGAAAATCTTCTGTTAATAGAATAACCAAAAATCATTTTCTTGCGAAGCATGCGGCCGATATATCTTGAAAAAAGTTAATAACCGTCACACTTACAAAGCAGAATGGGACGTTCAACACGTAGGACTTATTAATTCAAGAAATATATCGCAAATGTAATCAGGTTGCTATCAAATTGTTAAAAAATAATTATCTTAAATAGCACCGATGTCCTTTATGAATCTTGTTCTTGATGGAGATCATGATGCAGTTATCGACATTCTCGGACTAGGATTACAGTTTGTTACGCAAGCTTAGCTGCCCGGAGACTTTAGTAGTTGCTGTAGTCACATAATTCTGTCTTAGCAAAAGGAAGCAAATTATATCTTCTTATTCGGTTTCCAATTCTTTAGATACAAACATCATTTAGTGAATTGAACGACTTTCCAGCTGTGTCTAATTTTAAAATTATATTTTGTGCATATAGTATGGTAGGAATGTAGTCTCTCAATATGTCGTTCTATAAGTCAAATAGGTATCTAGCCATCATTAAGCATATTATGTTCAAGTTTTTGATGGACGTTGATTAATTGCTAAGAATCGACACTAAATTTTGATAATTTCAGAAAATGATAAAAAATATTGGGGTTTAGTATGAACAGAAGTGAGTGTAATCTACCGTTAAATGAGTTTGCTTCTGAGATCAGACGCTGATTTCGAGAAGATTCCCATTGTCATGGAAATCTATTAACATTCATGTAAATAAATCTGGCTAGATAATTATTTTAAGATAGAGTTGCCCTTGTAAATCAAGAGAGTATTTTGATGAGAACGACAGTTCCGAATCAGAAGACCAGGTTGATTCCTAAATAATAATTAAAACACGATAAAATTATATACCTGCAAATAAACGAATTTAGAGAAAGGCAGTAGAAACTGTTGTCAATAACCTTCCTTTTCTCGAATATAGGAGTAAGAATAATGGCAGAAATGGAAATCGACGTTAGGGAGCAAACATGCCCTGTTCCGCTTGTAATATGCAGAAAAGCATTCAAGAGAGCATATCCAGGGGACATTTTAATTGTAAAGGGCACGCATCAAGCATCTAAAAAAGAGATTCCTATGGCCTGCAAAGCAATGGGGCTCGAAGTGCTGGAAATAGAGGATAAAGAAGGAGGAAAAGAGTGGGAGATAAAAATCCGAAGATAAGATGAATAGATATTGGAGAAAAGACGGTAATTGCACTGCACAGTGGTGATTGGACAAAATATATAGTCATAATAAATGAAAACTGAGCCCTGGAAATAGGTACTGAAGTCTCCATGCTATTTACTTTCTGGGGGCTAATGCAGTTGGGAGAAGTAGAGCTGAAAGAAAGCCATTTCTCAAGATGAATGTGCTTGGATTTGGCAGGATGCTGGTAAAAAAGGGTATATAAGGCTACGTTGTTTCACTTAGATGGATTAACGATTTCAAGAAAATTAGAAAAAAGATGATACCCATCGAAAAGACCATTAAAATCATGGGCATAACGAAAGAAGAGCTTAGCATGAAATAGATCGTTAAGGGGGATTTTTGAGTCCATATATCCAAAAAATGAGGGATTCTAATTCAAATCTCTTTATCAGAGTTTTGAAGAGTTCTTGAGCTCTAGTTGCCAAAATCTGCAGAGTTTCCCCTAATTCTGCCTCTTTCCGACTCTAATCTCCTAATAAACCTGATTATTATAAATAAGTTAGAATCCTAAATTCCTGTAATTTACTGGAAACTATAAAATTTTAAATTTAAAATTAAGAATTTACGATTCAAAATGAGGAGGGAAAAAAATATTTGAGAATGTAATTTATCTTGACAATGCCGCAAGCACCAGGTTGGATGAACGGGTACTTGAGGCGATGAAGCCTTACTTTTTTGATACATATGCAGTAGCTACATCTGAATTTGGCTATTCTATGGGCATAGAATCAAAAGAAGGACTTGAAAGAGCTCGTGAAATCATAATTTCAAAACTCGAAGCAAGTTCCGGAGAGGTAATTTTCACTTCTGGTGACACGGAGTCGAGCAATGCAGCGCTTAAAGGAGTAGGTTGGGCTCTTAAGGAAAAGAAAGGAAAGCATGTCATTGTCTCGAAGATAGAGGATTTTTCTGTGCTGAATACAGCAAAAGCCCTCCAAAAACAGGGGTTTGATGTGACTTTTCTGGACGTGGATTCAGAGGGATTTGCATGTATGGAAGAATTAAGAAAAGCGATTACAAAAGAGACAGTTCTTGTCTCGATTCAGCACGGAAATCAGGAAATAGGGACTGTGCAGGACCTGAAGGCTATCTCAGAAATATGTGAAGAAAAAGATGTGCTCCTGCATACAGATGCTACCCATAGCTTTACACGGCTTCCCCTAAGTGTGAAAGAATTGCCCATAGACCTAATAACAATGTCAGCACATACCATTCACGGTCCGCGTGGAATAGGCGCTCTCTTCATCCGCAAAGATACCAGGATAAATAAATTCATGGATGGAGGTTTTCAAGAATTCAACTTGAGGGCAGGTGTCGAAAATATTCCCGGGGCTATAGGCTTTGGAAAGGCTATAGAACTCGTAACCGAAGGGGAAATAAGACGTCTCAAGTCAATGAGAGATCGGGTAATTGATAAATCTCTTTCCGAAATCCCGGATGTTACCCTCAACGGAAACCGAGAGAAACGCTTACCACAGAATGCAAACCTGACTTTCCATTATGTAGAGGGGGAATCCATAACTTTGCATATGGATATGAGGGGTTTTGCTGTGAGCACAGGTTCAGCTTGTTTTAGTCGTTCTCTAGAATCCAGTCACGTAATCAGAGGGATAGGAGGAGACCATGAGAGAGCCCACGGTTCTGTACGCTTTACATTCGGACGCTACAATCACATGGGCGATGCTGACGCGGCAATTGATGCCATGAGTGAAGTTGTTGCAAAGCTCAGAGAAATAAGCCCACTTGTAAGAAAATAAAATTTAACAAAGGGTAAGCATATCACAGGGAAAGTAGAATGAATGGAAAGCAGAATAATAAATTGAAGACGGAGAGATCGGTGAGACAATGAAGTTTCCTTACAGTGAAAAAGTACTGGAGCATTTCAGGAACCCACACAATGTGGGAAATATAGAAAATCCTGATGGAAAGGGCCTTGAAGGAAGCCCTGCATGTGGAGATATGGTTGCAGTTTATATCAAGGTAAGTCCCGAAACAAAGGTTATTGAAGATATAAAATTCGAATCTTATGGCTGTGCCTCAAACATTGCTACAGCTTCAGTTATTACAGATCTTGCCCGTGGAAAGACTCTCGATGAGGCAAAGAAGTTAACATGGAAACTGGCTTCTGAAGAACTTGGGGGTCTACCTCCGATCAAAGCTCACTGTTCGGTGCTTGCAGTTGAGGGTCTGCGTGCTGCTATCCGAGACTACGAAGAAAAGCATGGGCTTGTTCTCGAAAAAGAGAGAACAACCGAAGAAGTTGTCCGTCGCAGACTCAAGCACGTTATGAACCCACTAACAGGCCTTGATATTATCCGCACGAACCTTATCCTTAAAATAAGTATTGAAGATGGAGTGGTGAGGGTGGTTGTCGACTTGCCGTCAGATCACCAATTTGCTTCGGCTATCAAGGAAGACATTACAGAAAAGCTGAGGTCTTTGTGGGATGTGGAAAGAATAAATGTAGTATTTACAGCATGAAGGGAAGTATAACAGGAATCGGATAGGTTAAATTAAAACTAGAATATTATTAACAATTTTTTTTCTATAGTCTTTTTTATTTTGTTTTTATGAAGAGAAGGCAGATATTCTTCAATCATACAAATGCATATTCCTTGCACTGAAAATTTAGTCATAAAAACACCCACCATTAATGTTGAAAAAAATCTACTTTTGGTAATTAGCATAGATGCAAATAATCTATTAAAAATGCTATTTTTTTTAGAACTGTCTAAACTATATTAATAGTATAGATGAAAATGTGATAATTGAACAATAAGGCAATATATTAAGGAATCGTAGAAAAAAACTAGGCTCTCAAAACTTTGCTGGGAAGATCCGATACTTTTAATACTTCATAATGCTGCTATCTTTTGATGTCTGCCGGTGTACACACATATATGGAGTTGATTAGGTACAAAAATTGCCTAATGGCAGGTTTTGCGGCTACAATAGGAACGATTATAACTGAAAATATTATAGCATCAGATGCTTTTGACTTGTTTCATTTGAAAGACTACCCTCTTCTTGATATGGGGCTTGTATTTTTGGTAGTATTTCTAATTTCAGGTGCAGGAAATGCCATTAATGACTATTTTGACTTTAAGATAGATTCAATCAACCGCCCTGAACGCCCTATCCCCTCGGGAAGAGTGAAATTAAAGGAAGCCATGTATTTGTCTTATCTCCTGTTCACTTTGGGAACTTTTCTGGCTTTTTCGATCCAACATATTTGTGGGTTTATTGCCTTTTTTAATTCTTTAATGCTAATCCTTTATGCAAAAACCCTTAAAAGTACCCCTTTTTTAGGAAACATAAGCATAGGCTATCTTACGGGTTCAACATTTTTGTTCGGAGCTTCTGTTTTTGGATTTGGAGGGCTTAAAGCTCTTTCTGTACTTTTTGTGCTTTCAGCTCTTACTACAACTGCCAGGGAAATTGTTAAGGATATTGAAGATATGGAGGGAGATCAGATGGAAGGAATAGATACCCTACCTCTTAGGATTGGAGCAAAAAAAGCGAGCTATATTGCAGCGCTAATGGGTTTCCTTGCCATATTTTTAAGCCCTCTTCCTTACCTCATGTCAGTACTTGGCTTGCGTTATCTTTACTTCGTCCTTCTGGCGGACTTGGGTCTCTTTGCGGCTATCCACCAAATCCTCGCTCTTAAAAATCCGGCGAAATCTTCGAAAATGTTCAAAATCGCAATGTTTTTTGCTCTTCTAGCTTTCATTGCCGGAGTTTAAATCATTTCAAATAAATTTCTCAAACCGATTCTCAATGACTCTTTTATTAAAAAAGATGCTTCTGTGTTGTCAATCATCTTTTATAAGAGCTACTAAAAGTAAATTTGATTTTTTGGTCATGATTAAGAATTAGTGAAGTACTAAACATAGATACTTCTAGAACTTCAGTTATGGCTAAAAAAATAACCGGCGCATAGAAGCTGAAAATAGCTATGAATGTTGAGATTTCCTGTTCAATAGATTTGGACACGACCTAAACTTCTCTAAAAGGTTATAAGCTTTCTAGCAAGGAAGGAAAGCGAAATTCAAGAACTTCTGAGCTTTATCAGCTTTTGAGTTTAGATGACTTATAAAATTAGGTATTAAAATCAAGTCGGACATCGATCACGGAATCCTCGTTTGCTTCAATTTTAGAAATTGTCAACAAATTACCTTTTCTGTCTAATAATGTAGCTTTTGTTACTTGAACTTGATGACCATCTGCCTGTTTCTTATTGTTGTTTTTGTGAATAACCAGAATTTTCTGGCCCACTTCAGCTCCTTCTCCAATTGTGGAAAAAATATTTTGTATGACCTGCTCAAAATCAGAATAAATTAAAATTTCCGACTTATTTGCAACCTTCTTAATGATGCCAATCGGTTCCAGATTGAGGTGCATATCAGCTTTCCTTCTTTACCTGTTAGCACAGGTATCATCAAATAATATTAAGTTTGGGTAATAATAATTTAAGATGTGTAATATTTTGTCCATTATATTTGGAATGATTTTGGTTTTGAATATTCGTCAGTTGTACATAATAACAAATATATATACTTTACCAAAAAATCGGGCCTGGCCATGAAATATCTAATGGATATGATTTAAATTGAAAAAAATTGACATATTTTTCCATTAAAATAGTGATGAACATGAATCAATTTATCAAAATCTAGCAAAATCAAAGTTTTACTTAAAATATTATTTTCTAATGTTTATCATTTACTCTTTTCAGAGAGTAGTTCCAGTGCCATAAAGGATTAGGTGCTAGACTTTTGCGCTTTTAAAAATATACAATTATCTTTATTTGTCAGAAAAATTTCAAATACAAAAATAACCTTCTTTCCTTCTTTAATAGTAAATTCAAAATTTCATTTCTACCAAAGAAGTGGTGTTAAGAGCATGCTTATGGTAATGAGTAGAATTTAATGATATTTCCTGCGGTTGAATTCGTAAATAGCATCATCAACTTTGCTCGAGAGTTCATTCATTCTTTCGTCGATTTTGGTTTCAGTACTCTCTAAATTTACTTTTAGAGTACGATCTTTTGATTCTATCTTATTTTCAAATTCCTGAAGCTTGTTATTGATAGAGATAATCATAACAGCTAGTGTTCCAACTAAGATCATAACCGAGAGAATAATTAGGGGATTTGTGGATGCATATTCAAATCTTCGAAGCCATTCAAAAGATAAAAGGAAAGATGACAGAACCATCACAACAAGAAATACAGTATCTCTAGTTTCCATAGTTATACCTCTAGTGTACCTTTAGAAATTTTCTTCATTATCAAAATTTCCATGTTATAAAATGTTTAATATATTATGTGGAGATATTTACATTAAACTATTAAGTCCAAAAGGAAGTATATCCATATTACGGAGGATTTTTGACAATTGATAATTTACGGAACGATTCGGAAATTATTGAGTGGGCTGATACTCTATACTCACTCAAGATCATTGGAAGAAATGCTTTGCTAGCCATTGAACAATTTCTGAATGGACCGAAAAACCTCCGGATGAACCGTCAAGTTGAGCTGAGTGGGAGTTAAATCTCGTTATCTGATGCGACAATGCAGTATAAAAAAGTATCTAATTGGATCCCGAAAGCACTTGCAAGAATGGAATAAAATTCCGACCTAATTGCTAAGACAACGTAGTAAGAGCCAAGAGCTTTTACCAGAACTTCACGAGTGAGATACCAACTTTACAAGGGGCTTGAACCAAACAGTGTCATTCGGAGACAATAGATATGCTCACGAAAGATGATCTCAGGAGATCCTTAAAGTACGTGATCTATTAGAAAAAGCTGTCTTGCATGCAGGAGTGGCAAGAATTAAGCGTAAATAGAATCTGAAACCTGAAGGTTAGAAATCTTTAAAGCGGTGTGTGACCCTGAACCTGAAATTACAAATTTTGATTTGCGTAGTGGAAATGTTAGCTTCGATTTTGTGACTTTCTTACTCCTAAACGATCCTTCTAGTATGGACCAATCTGGATTACCGAGGTAGGACCAGTAAAAATGTGAGAATAATCCGGATGCAGTAGGTAGAAAAGTTGGTAATTTTTTATGATTTCAGCTATCTTTTTGGTGGCTGGTGTGTCCTGGGTCACTATCTAAAAACTAAGTACGAGGATTTGCGGAAGCTGTAACATCCAATTTTTAATTTCAGAAAAATACAGCAAAGAAGCATGGAATTTGAGAAGTTTTCATACCATCTTCTTTAAACCCAAGATAATAATGATCTTACTCTATTTTATAAGCTTAAGTAATTCAGCAAATTTCTTTCCAGATCATTAATCAATAAACGAAATCCCAGCCAACACGATATGTTTTTGATTTACGATATTAGAGCTCATGTACAAGAAAAAAATAAAAATAAAAAGCTGCATGTATTAATTAAAAAAAGTAAATAGGTTGATCATGGCAAGGCCTTCTAAATTAATCCTCGATATAGAGCATAGCGGATTGATGATAACGTTGCGTTAGAACTTTCAGACTCTCCTGTGAGCTAATCTGTGGACGTGACATATTAAGCATTCAATGAATAGATGAAAAATGTAAAAAATTCAAAATCCATGTAGGATTTTCAGTTTTTACAATAAACTCAGAAATGTTATCTGATGCAATTATAAAACTTCTTGAGTACTTAAAAAAGGCAGAAATAGGGAAACTGTCGATCAGTATTTAGATTTTAGAACGATATTTCTCGGAAGGCTAGGCATAGGTGAATATCAAAAAGATGTTGTTTCAGAGAATAAAAATCAATATCAATCAATTGTCCAAGAATTAAATGGAATGAGGGTACAAATTATTGAGAAGTTTGATCGGACTTGAGAAAGGTACGAGTCACCAATTTTTAAACTTTCTCATTTGAACTCGACCTATTTTTGTTAGAGGATTCTGATAATCATAGTTTTTGGCTGGTTATTTATAAATTCTATATACAATTTGTTTAAATCGGGGATTTTTCGAAATCCTCTTAATAATATTTGTTTATATTCCTCCGGTTCGTTTTTTCGTTTTTTACTCCCAAGATAGCTTTTTACCTTTCGATTATGTAAGTCAAAATAAATTTCAGCAGGTTACGTGGAACATTCCAATTACTTTTCCTTTGCTTTTGTTCCACAGTTTAATTGCTTTGGGGGTGGGAAGTAGTTTTGCTTTGCAATCTCTTTCTTCGAAAAATTTACCGGCTTTTTTTGAAAGCTCAACGTATCCTGTTTGGCCAGTACCAATAATTAGCTTTTCCGCTCCCTTATCATAGATATATTTAGCCTCAGCTAGCGAAATTTTGTGGGAGGTTCCATATCTTTTTTTTGAAAGTTCTTTTCGGCGCTTTTCGGTTTGGCCATTCTTATGGATGATGATATCATGCTCATAGGTCTTACTTTTAACCGTAATCGAACCAAAACTGGTTGAATTTATCTTCGGTTTCATGGTTTTCTCCTTTCATAATGTCTCTTTAGATGTCTTTTTCGCATTTTTTTCTGGTTTCTACTCTTAATTTAGAGAATTTCGATAACCTTTGGATTTAATGGATCATTTATATATTCTTGAGGACTTACTCACTTGAGATATAAATCAAATTCTTTGTACGTTATAGTTAAATTTGTGCTTTAAACAATTTAAGGTTAAAACCTCTTGACATTTTTTTTAAACCGCGTAAGTTCCGTTCGTTACGAATTATTAGTGGTTTGATTTTACCAAATGCAGCTTATTGAATATTTCTTTCGCAGAATTGGATGTTATTAATGACTGATTAAAATTTTCAAAGAGTGGTAATTCAGACTATCCTTGTGGTAAATTTGTAGCATCGAAAAAAAACTTTATATCTTTCCATAATCTAGAGCACAGTGTGCAATAGTTATCATAAACTATTTCATCTGAATTACTTGCAGGAAGTACTTACTGGATTCTAGGACTGATATATTATCATCATGTTTATGGAATATGATGGAGCTCAGGGACCGCGAGACAAAAAAAGTGACTTTTTCAACGTGTGGAAACATCTTATCAAATCCCCACAAAATATGTTCAGCTAGAAGCCAGAGAAAATCAGCAATCCATCTTCAAGAAAAAGAAAATCGAGACAATGGAACGAATAATAAATCGAGCAGAAGAGAAATAGAAATTTCTAATAAGTAAAGTGATACCATCAAAGTTGAAACTTACACATTATGCACAAAGTAAAGAGTATTTCGATAAACTTCGGATTTATTTCTTAGCAGGAATTTCTCATATCTTCCCCTAAATTTCTCTATTTAATTCCTCTTTTTGGCTTTACTTATTCTCAATTCTTTGATTTTAAAGATAGCTTCCGCTATCTTCAATATACTTTTTTATTTTCAATTTCCTCAATTGATGGAGATTATAACAAAAAGCCGTACACAACATTTTTAGATTTACTCTTTTAACAGTAGTAACAAAAACTCTTCCTGCTTTGAAAATTTCTTTAGTTACTGAACAACCTCTTTCCCCTTTGACTCTTTTTGAGCTAATTCTCTTATTTCTTAATATATCCTTTATTCCCAGCGTATGTCCTTTGACTGCTCTTTTCATTGTTGCATTATACCCTTTCGTTTTTGCTCAAAGTATCCTCTGTCCCTATAAACCACTTCATTTTCCTCTGTCACATCTACATACGAATCATGTACTTACGCAGTTGTTGTTTTGAATCTTCTGATCAGCTCATAATCTCTGTCTATTATATTATGAAGCTTATATCCAAAGTGAGACTTGCCTCCCTTCTTTGTCCATGTTCCGTCTCTGCTTCTTCTTGTTTTTGCCTCATCTCTCTGCTTTTGCGTGTCCTGGATCTGAATGGATAAAAGTAGCATCCTGAATAATTCCCTGCTTTATCTGTAAACCCAGAGCATAGAGTTGGCCTTGCAACTTTCCCCATATTTTCTTTGAAATTCTCGATAATTCTCTCCCTAAATAGCCATACAGTAGTACTGTCAGGTACGTATTCCGGAAATCCAAGGAATTTTCTAAAGGAAATTCGATCTATACACTGTTTCTCAAGTTCAAATCAGAGAGCCCATGCCATTGTTGTAAAACAAGCATTTTAAACATCACAATAACATCAGTTTCAGGTCGCCCTCATGAAACGGTTTTGTTAATAGACATAGACTCAAGAATAATAAGAAAAGTTTTCCAATCAATTAAGGAATCAATTTCAGCAATCTTATCTCCAACAAATTCAAGACGTTTATACTCTTCTTTAAGAGCAAAATCAGTAAGAGTTTTCATGAATATACATAAATATTGACAAATTTAAAGCCAACCATGCTCAAGAACAGGGAGGTTATCGAAATTCTCTAAAGTTTTATAAATGTTATAGCTAAAAAAATGGTTTTTAGAATATTACGAGCTTAGTGATATTGATTTTCCACATCAACTTCGTAAGTCCCACGTACTTTGGAAAAGAGAGTTTTGAGACTTTTTAATATCTTCTGAGTAGTCAAAATCTATCATTAACTTCACTAGCATGTAACGCATTTAACAATAACCAGATAATATTAAAAATTTTCAAAATTGGCATATATACAACGTAACGTTCAATAATTCTGAATATCAAGTTTACGGAATAGAATTCTGATTTAAATATTTGTGTCTAAATGCATATCATGAGAGTCAATAAGGGTATGTTTTAGAGGTTACAATAAGGAGCATAAATACCTACTTTGATCAAAATTTCACTAGGTAAGTTTGATACTTCAAAGTCAGTCTGCGTTGTAGAGCTACGTTCTAGATCTAGTTAATCCCTAATAATTTATACAAATTTGACTAATAAACGACAGACTTCTAATCTACTATATCTATATCCACAAGAAAAAGACAGATTTTTTTATGGGTATGATAGTGAAAAGGGACATAAATTTGCGCTCCATTTCAGTCTTCGGTAGAAAATGTTCCTTATTTAAGAAAAAAGATTGAAAATAAATAAATGTCAGTAAAGAGAATTTTATATATGATGCAAGAAAACAAAAGGCAGTCAAATATACAAAAGTATAAAAAGCATATTTCTAAGAATTAAGGAGTTTAACACTTGAGTTCAAGCGAACGTTCAATTAAAGATTATTTGCCTATTCTTCCTATGGGAGGACTTATCATTGCGGTCCAGATTCTTGCACTATTTTTATCCACACCCATGGAAGTTAGCGGGATGAAAACTTTTGAGGACCCAACTCAACTGTCCAACGCTGTCTATTATATGGGGTTAATATTGGTTTTCACTTTATTTGTCTTGATTGCAGTAAAGAAAAATATGAAATTTATTATCAGCTTACTCATATATTTCGCCATAATAAGCACTCTCTATTATGTATTCTATGCTCTTTTTACCCTCCTGCAGCTTCTCTCCGGGTTCGAAGCCGTTATCTCAATTATGGCATCTGTAGGAGTTACAGCGCTGCTTTACAAGTACCCTGAATGGTACTTAATCGACCTCGTAGGAGTTTGCACTGCAGGTGGAGTAAGTGCTTTGATCGGAATTTCCCTTTCAGTTATCCCTGTTGTGTGTCTCTTAATTCTCCTTGCAATTTATGATGCCATATCGGTGTACAAGACAAAGCATATGATAACCATGGCCGAGGGTATTATGGATCTAAAACTTCCCATTCTATTTGTGATTCCAAAGCACTCAAAGTATTCCTTTCTACAAGAAAACTTTAAAAGGGGAACGGAACATGAAGCTTTTTTTATGGGCCTTGGGGATGCCATAATGCCCACGCTTCTTGTGGTCTCAGCAAGCATTTTTATGCACACCACTGGGAGAAACACATATCCAGTACTAGGAGCAATGTTGGGTACTCTTGCAGGGTTTGTAGCGCTTTTTGTTCTCGTAATGAATGGAAAACCACAAGCAGGACTTCCTTTCATGAACTCAGGAGTAATCCTTGGATTTTTTATCGGTGTTCTGCTATCTGGGGCTTCAATTACTTGAAAGAAGAAATCTACTTAATCCAAGTTTTCATTTTTTGTATAAAATTCCGATTCCTTGTAGTTCTTTTGGCTTTTGCATAGATTTTTGTTATTTTGTAACTTTATTACTTAATATGGCTAAAAAAATTGCAGTGGTTTTTGACAGTGCTGGAACCCTCTTACATATGTACAGAGTTGCAAAAGAAGCCAGCACCGGGAATATTCTTGAAAATATAGAGAGCACTGCTATTGTCGCTCAAAAAAATGGATGTGGGCTTGTTGTTCTAAATATCGAAAGCGATATAATTCTGGGTTCGAGGAAAGATATGCCTTTGTTTGAGTTTATAAAAGAACATAGAATTTCACTAGGTATAAGTTGCTCAAAAGGAAAATTTCCCCCATCTATTGCCTACGAGATTATAGACGGAACAGCACTTTGTATGAGCGAGTTGCATGAAGTATTGGAAATGGTTACATACAGCCGCCCGAACATTTTTTATCGTGCTTCGGGATTGATAATTGACTCAGAATCAAGAGGCGTGCCCTATGTACTTAGTACAGGTGGGCAGGTATTCAGCACTACGCTACAAACTGTTAGGACTCTTCATTCGATGAAAGTGGACACTTATATAGCGTCAGGGGATGGAGTTTTCGCCCTCACTAAACTTGCTAAACTCCTAAACATTCCTCAGAAAAAAGTCTTTGCCCTTTCAAATATATTTATGAAGGAGAACTTAGTGCTTGAACTGAAAAGGAAGTACGAAAAAGTAGTTATGGTAGGTGATGGGATCAATGACATATTGGCTCTTAGAGCAGCAGACGTAGGAATAATGACAACACAGCAAGGAGACCAAAGACCTAAAAAACTACGAGAAGCAGCAGATATGGTAATTGATGATATTATTGAAGTTGTGGAGGTAGTGAAAAGGCTGTAATTAGCCTATATTGGATATAGTCATAAAGAGGATTTTGAGAAATCTCTGACATTAATTGGTTATTTATATATCATTTTTTTCCGAATACCCCGCAGCTTGCTGCAGGGATGGAAACTTCCCTGGTAACCGTCGTTAAAGGACTGATTTATATCCTGAATCACCTTTTGCTGTAGATGGAGTTATGACGTGCAAATCATTGTGTCGATAAATTCGATATCATATGTTTTTTTTTTGCATGAAATTTCATAAAAACATTTTAAATTAGGACGCAGTTAATTTTTTAAAAAATTATGCTCTGAGATTCGCGAAAGATACTTATTTGAATTTGATGCAATTGCTCGATGGTAATCAAGTACATCTTTTTTGTTGGGCCGAGCCAAAGTACTCTCTTCCAGAGTGATGCAGATTATTAGAAACATACCACCCATACAAATCTTCAAAGAGTGCCCTGAAAATCAAAAAACAGCATTGCGGTAGAGAACTATAGAGTGATGGGGGATTTATTGGAACAGTAGGAGAAGGAACTACTTGCGTTATTATAAAAAATTGTGTTCGGAATAATGGAGATCAGGAAGAAAAACATGCAGATAGACAAATGAAAAAATAACTTTCAGCAAAAAACTCTATCTTTAACGCTGGCGCGAACATACCCGTTGATTTCAACGGAGTGCTCCAGCACAATTTTGATTGAAATTCGCTATGTAAATCAAAATAATATTAATGGAGCAAGTCTCCAATAATTCTAATCTTTAATGTTAACAGTGGAAAAATAATACGGTATATTTATGTAATGTTTCTTCTCATGTAGTTGTTGCTCAAATGGGTGAAATTTATTATTTATATAGCACATTATTTACTGAATTCATAGCTTTTCACTTTCAACGATATGCTCAAACAGGCAAGAAGGAACCACCACAAAGTTAATTGCAGCTCACAATTTGGAGGAGAATTAATGCCAGTGTTCATTGAAATTAAGAATTTAAGTGTAGAATTTGACGGTCTTAAAGCGCTGAAAAATTTAAATTTAAGCATCAATGAAGCGGAAATAGTTGGAGTTTTGGGAAAAAGTGGGTCAGGAAAAACAATCCTAATGCATGTGTTGCGTGGGACTGAATCTTATCAAAATATCTCAGGTGAAGTAATTTACCATCTTGCCCGCTGCAAGAAGTGCGGATACATAGAACGCCCAAGTCTGAAGAACCAGAAGTGCCCGGTTTGTGGAGAGATACTCGAAGCTTTTGAAGCTGATTTTATAAAACTTTCCCTTTATGATCCGATAAGGAAAGATATTACTAAAAGAATTGCAATCATGCTTCAGCGTTCCTTTGCTCTTTATGGCGACGAAAGAGTTATTGTAAATGTTATTAACTCCCTACATGAGATTGGGTATCAGGAACAGAATTCCATAAAAAAGGCAGTTGAATTGCTAGAGGAAGTAAATCTGGGTCACCGAATGATGCATGTTGCAAGAGAACTTTCAGGTGGAGAAAAGCAGAGGGTTGTACTTGCGAGACAGCTTGTAAGAAATCCCTTGCTTTTGTTAGCCGACGAGCCCACAGGTACCCTCGACCCAATGACTGCAAAGTTAGTACATGATGCAATTATTAAAGCAGTTAGAAATTACAATATGAGCATGGTCTTTACATCCCACTGGCCTGAGGTCATCGAGAATCTAGCAGATAAGGCGATTCTCCTCGAAAACGGAGAGATCGTTCAGGAAGGGAACTCTCTTGAGGTCTCTGCAGTTTTTATGAAGAGCATATGCATGGTGAGACAAGAAAAGAATACCATGATCGGAGAGCCTATAATTCGAGTAAAGGACCTCTCTAAACGTTATATTTCGGTAGATCGTGGTGTAGTAAGAGCTGTAGACAAAATATCTTTTGATGTTAAAGAAGGAGAGATCTTTGGGCTAGTCGGTGTTAGCGGAGCAGGCAAGACTACCACCTCGAAGATTCTGATGGGAATTTTACAACCTACATCTGGAGAAGTTGAGGTTCGAGTTGGAGATGAATGGGTTGATATGACAAAACTAGGTGTTAAAAATAAAGGACGGGCGACTAAATATATGGGATTCCTACACCAAGAATATGGTCTCTACACTCAAAGCTCCGTAGTAGATAACCTCACTGAATCGATCAGCTTGGACTTACCTTTTGAACTTGGTGTCAAAAAAGCTTTAATCACCCTCAAAGCTGCAGGCTTTGAGGAAGAAAAAGCAAAAGCTATTTTACCCAAAATGACTGATGAAACAAGTGAAGGAGAGCGGCATAGAATTGCACTTGCTCAGGTTCTTATAAAGGAACCGAGAATCGTGATAATGGATGAACCTACAGGGACAATGGATCCAATTACTAAGATATCTGTAGCAACCTCGATTCTTAAAGCTAGAGAAGAAATTGGGGAAACCTTTGTTATAGTTTCGCACGATATGGATTTTATAAACGAGATATGTGACCGTGTAGCACTCATGCGGGAAGGGAAGATTGTAGATATAGGGAAACCGAAGAATGTACTTTCACAGCTTACTGAAGAAGAATGGATCAAAGCTGCAGAAGAACTATAAATATTCTGCCACCTTTTTGTACGAGAAAAATACTAAAATGAGGTGCTGATTACGAGTGATGATATCAGCGTAGAGGTGAACGGTCAAAAATATACTTTGCCTGCAGGCTCTACCCTTGGAGATGTCCTTAAAATTTCCAGAGCTCCCTACATAGCTGGTACAGCAATTGTTATTTTGAAAGACACTGCTGAGAAAAGGATGGAGACAATCACCGAATACGCTATCAGTACTCCTAAGGGAGAATTCAAGATAGGACTTAAAAAGCATAAGTCTCCCTCAGGAAAATTATGGGCTGAGCATTTTAAAGAATATGAAGGAAAACCTGTCCATTGGGCCAGTCCTGAAGCTCTGGCTCTCGGGCCTTTTGAGGCTAATATTAAGCCTTCTCACGAAATCAAAAGCTTTGAAACATTTGATGTTCTTTTCGGTGCTGGAGGTTTTGACCCTAGTAATACGCATCTGATATTTTCAAGAAAAAGGCATACTGCAGAGTATGGCACTCCCAAGGACAGCGTTTTTGCTGAAGTTGTTACTGGTAGAAAAATTTTGTTCAGACTTTCGAGAGGGGATAGCATTTTAAATATTAAGCCTATTATAGAAAGTGAACAACTCTCAAAAAAAGCAAACACTACTGACCTTTCTACACTTCTTGAAAATGGGAATGGGATATTTACTTATCTTGAGTCTGAACTTTCCAGAAACTCTCCTATAGGTGCAGAACAATTTTATGCCCTGACTCGTGAAGGGACACTTAGCGTAGATGTGTCTACTAGCTCATTTATCTCGGATGATAGACTTAAAGGAGAACCTGTTCCATACGAAAATTTTGAGCCGAGAAGCGATGGTGCCATTTCTATCCGCACAGTGGGATACGGAGCAGGCAGGACTTATATCTCCAAAGAAGAACGGCCTTCAAGTCTTGTACATTCAGTTGTTGGACATGTAACTAAAGGACTTGAACTCATAAAGCTAGCAGAAGCGGGCCAGAAAATATCAGTTGAAAGTATCCCTCCCCAGATAGTACTCCTTGGGCATAGTTTTGAAGAGATAGATCCCGCACTTTCCTCCATAGGAATCGAATTAGTAAAGGCCGGATATACTGGAAAGGATGCTGTAATTGTCAGCCATGAACCATCCACAACGCTGGAAATTCTTGGAGAAGCTAAAGTAACTGCTTATGCGGTGTCCAAGGCAAAACTTATTGAAATTAAACTTTACCCTGAGAAAGCGCCTAAATCTGTGGACTTCTTCCGTCATTCGCTCGGACTTAAGACAAAAAAAGTTGGGAAATTGCCTATCTACATGGTATATGATAATACTTATTTATTCAAAACTGAAAAAGAAACCGTGAAATATAAAGAAATCCTCCCAGAGAATACGCCAATGAACAAAATACTTGCTGGTGAGATCGGGATCACAAACCAGGCAGCAAAGAGGATGGGGACTATAGGGGTCAAACTCGTAGATGATGATCTTTTCGGCCCAACTGGAGAAAAATTTTCATCAACAAACCTTATAGGTCGGATCATCGAGCCTTCGAAGCTTAAAGATATCGCAGAAGGAGACGCGATATACGTAAGTGAAGTATTATGAATGTGAACTGAAATATATGTTAAGAAAATGATAATGAATGTAAGACGATGAGATAATAGCTAATCTAATAAATAATAACTGTAATGTATGAAAAATAATATTCACACTTTATTGTAATAATGGAAGAAAGGATAAATTAAAAACTAACAAATAAACTGGCTGCTAATGTGTGAAAAGCTTGCTAATGAGTAAGTTAATTCGTTGTAAGTTGCTTGCTAGATATCACGTGGTGCTTAAAAAGATTCGTAGTATGGATCCATCGCTTTTCAAGTTTCCCGTTGCTGAGGAGAAACAAAAAAATGACGGAAACAAAAAATGAAACGGTTACAAAGTACATTGTAATCAGTTCAGATAAAGTGCTGCCATCAGATGCAGCTATGAAGATCTATGAATCGGAGTTCTCGGTTACGGTGAAAGAGACCTGTTTTGGACTTATAGTAACAGGACCGAAGGAGGAGGTCCAAACAGTGATCGAAAAAATCAGGCAGTTGGATAAAAATCATATTTTTATAAAAGATAGAGGATTTCCTGCAGGAGATGGAAGGCGTTGTCGTGCAACCCTTGGAGGGGGACCACGGCCGGGATTTCATTTCCTTAGAGAAGAAGTTAAGATGCTCCCTTCCATAGGAGCTGCACTTGACGAATTGGATGAAAAAGCACCTGCAAGAGAACAACTTAAGGAGAAATCCAGGATTAAAGTTTCCGTTTTGGAAAAAATTATTGAAGAGGAGCTTGAGAGGTGAGTTTTTGGCAAAGGTTTTCATTTATCCTGTAAATAGTCTTATTTTGGCTGACCTTATTGAACGCTTCGGACACAAGCCCCTTGTCATCATGAATCAAATAAGAGAAAAGGTTACAAATATAAGCTTGGATTCTCCCCCAATAAATATCACTCCTGAGGATCCTAAATTAGGACTTCGATATGCTGCAATTGAAGTTCCTCCAGGAGTAAGAGGCAGGATGGCTCTAATAGGGCCCCTTATAGAAGATGCAGAAGCTTCAATAGTAGTCGAAAACCCACCTACAAACTTCGGTTGCGTGGGCTGTAACCGTACTAATGAACTGATGAAATATTTGATTCGCTCGAAAGGGATACCGGTTCTAGAGGTAAAGTATCCGGAGTCAGATGAGGGAGCTCATGACTTCGTGAGTAAAATAATAGAATTCCTGAAATCACTGCCTAGAGAAAAGTTGGGAGATGAAGAAAAAGTAACAGATGAAGAACCTTCAAAAAGGAGACCGAAAAATGAGTTCTGAAGAATTGGGCCCTGTTAAGATTGCCCTTGTATCCTGTGGTTCTGAGTATTCAGGCGTTCAGCCTGAGTTTGAATCTGCTGCAGAGAAGGTGAATGCAAAGTTCGTTTACCCTGAGATTGACATCGCATCCATGGATACAATAGGTAGGGATTTCGGTCTTGAGGTTGCAAGCGGAGACCTCAGACTCATGATGGCACGTGCAAAGGCTGTTGTTGAGGGCACAACCACTGTAGACGGAGTTTTCATTACCACATGTTTCCGCTGTGCCGAAGGGGCCATTGTCCGAAATGAGGTCAGAAGGTACATCCATAAGAACTCAAGAATCCCGGTGATTAGTTATTCGTTTACCGAACGCACCAGTGCAGGCACCTTACTTACCCGTCTGGAAGCTCTGACAACTATTGTCAGGCGCAAGCATCTTCTTACAAGGGAAATTCAGTCAGGACTGACTGCGGGGATAGACTCAGGGTCAACAACTACAAAAGCAGTGGTTATGAAAGATAATGAAATTATAGGCAAAGGCTGGGTGCCCACAACTAAAGTTATTGAAAGCGCAGAAGAAGCATATTCTCTTGCTCTGAAAGAAGCTGGGGTTTCCCTAGAAGAAATCCAGGCCCTGGGCACTACTGGATATGGACGTTTCCTAGTAGGAAACCATTTCAAAGCACAAATTGTCCAGGAAGAAATCACCGTTAACTCTAAAGGAGCTGTTTATCTTGCGAATAGGCAGAGAGGCTCTGCAACAGTTATTGATATAGGTGGTATGGACAATAAAGCAATATCAGTTGAGGATGGTATTCCTGGAATGTTCACAATGGGAGGTATATGTGCCGGAGCTTCAGGACGTTTCTTTGAAATGATCTCAAAGCGTCTTGGCGTAGATATTGCTGATTTTGGAGCTATGGCAGTCAAAGGAATGCAAGAAAATGTATTTATGAATAGTTACTGTATAGTTTTCGGAATACAATCTCTTGTAAATTCTCTTGCCAAAGGAGCTACTCCAGAAGATGTGGCGGCTGCAGCCTGCTATAGTGTTGTAGAACAGATCTACGAGCAGCAACTGCAGGAAGTAGATGTAAGAGAGCCATTAATTCTTGTAGGCGGATCTTCTCTAATAGAAGGAGTTCCAAAAGCTCTCACAAAGCTCCTTAAGCTCAATGTTATTGTGCCGAAAAATTCTCACTTAATAGGAGCTGTAGGGGCAGCTTTACTTGCTTCTGGCTTTGTGGATGAGTGAGAAACAAATGGATTCTCTTGAGATCTTTGTTGTAGATTCAGTAATCGCCTCGGAGCAGGAGTTTTACAGGAAAATTGTCGAGGATAACCTTGCAAGTCTAAAGCTTGCTCCGGCAATAGGAAGGATAAAGGTCATGTTAAGACCTGAAGATTCTCTTTTTCAAATGGCAATAATCCTCAGGGACGTCAGCAGTAAGGTTAAGATGATTGATATTGCCGACGTAGAATCAAAATCATTTGCCAAGAAGATAATAATTTCGATCAAAAAGGAGCAGTATATTCCTGAGCTGTTAGAGAAACTGTGGGAACTTTATGGAAAATCGAACATCAGCCAGCCTGACCGCTGGACTGTAGCTATAAGTACGGATGGGTCAGAGAAAGAAGTGGCTTTTATTAAAGAAATGGTGGTTGCGGATCCAAGGCACAGGATCCACGAAAATCTGGTCGATTTTGCAATTCGAATCACTCCTGAAGGTTTTAGAGTACGCTACCATCTATATAGAGGTAATTGTTTTATTTTTGTAGCGTCCGAGGAAGCATTAAAAAATGAATGGATCGCTGAGGCAAAAGAAATGCTCGAAGAATTAACGGGAGCAGGCGAAAAATAAGATGGCTGCACTTACTCCTTATCTTTACACCGGTGGTGTCCACAAACATGGGCTTTTAATCGAACTACTGGAAGATCTAGGTGGCTATCTAATCCAGAAAGTGGTTACTGGGATTGAAGTCAACCTTCTGATGCTTATTCCTAAAAAGGATGTTCCAATTGTAAAAAAGCAATCTGATGAACTTCTTGGAATCTTTATAGAAGCTCCCCTTACATGCGTAGAGATTGCAATTGTTTCGCCGACTCTTGCCTCTCACCACCTTCCGCATTCAGCATGTGATGTAGCGGAATCCCTTCGCAGTCATGGAGCTAACACAAATATGATAGGTCTTGCCAGAGGTATGGGACGAAGGGTATCCCTATCTATGGACTATGAAAGAAAACTTATCAATGAACATGATATTGCGGTATTCACATTCGGAGCCTTCAGTGACTGCATTATTAATAAGAAGCCAAAACTCTTCGAAGGTATCGAAATACCTATTGTTGTGACAGGCGGGCCAGATCTAAAAACTGAGGATATTCCTGGAGCAGATCTTTATGTTGGAAATATCGGAAGGACATCTCATAGATTAAGGAAAGCAGAAGAAGTTAATGCCCTTGACAAACTTAGTAAAGAGATTGGAAAAATAGCTGATGATATTCGGGAACACCAGTCAAAAGATCAACTCTCAGTTATTCCTGTCAAAGTCATGACAGAGATCGAAAATCAGTTCCCTGAGATCCACAGTGTGCTTTCTCCTGCTCCGCTCACCCTTCAGCTTGATGGGATCCGGGTCAAACTACCGTATGATGAATTTCATGAAAAAGTCGAACATATTGAATTTGATGAAAGTGTTGTCCTTTCTGAGCTTGCGAATATTTCAAGGTCAAAAATGAAAAATTATATATTGATAAAGATCAAATCTAAGTCTGAAGTTGGTTTTGCAATTTAACCCGTGTTCTATTAAGCTAGAAGTTATATTTCAAATTTTTACTGGTTTAGTGACCTTTCACTAATCCTTGTATGGTAAAGTTTACCCGAAAAACGGAGTTGGAATTCGTTTCCACGTTGTGTATACGGTGATTTTTTATGAAACTTGAGGATATTGTGGAAATTTTGAAAAATTCTCCGGAAAAAGCCGTCCCAGAACTTCTTGAGGATGTTCGGAAGCAGTATGGAGAGATCCCTTATATTACAAACTTTATGAAAGATTTCCCTGAAATATTTATCCCGAAAACAATGTATGATAACTCCATCATGAGAGGATTTCAGAGTCTCGATCCGGATGTAGTTGAACTTATTTCCATAGGCGTGGCTTCTGCCCTTCGCTGTGACCATTGCCTCAAAATGCATATTAGAGTTGCAAGAAGAAGAGGGATTAATAAAGTGAGTATATTTTATGCAATAATGATAGGAGCGTCTCTTTCAAATGCTGCAGTGCTTGCAGATAGTACTAGAGCCCTTGCATCCGAATTTCCGAGTGAAGAAAAAAGAATTGAGGATGAAAGGGGAGAAAATGCAGGCCATTTCTGTAATTCGAGCTGTGGGATATGCAATATATCGAAAGATATTCTTAAGTAAGCAGATTAATTAGTAAATAGTTAAGTTCAATTTCTAGTTAATGCCCATAAATAGTTGAAAATCATAATCAAAAACTTTTCCTACTATACTCATTTTAATCTTTGATCATTAATCAAGATTTGGTCAATGCCCTTAAATCGTTGAAAATCGTAATCAAAAACTCATCCCACTATACTCATTTTAATTTTTGATCATTCATCAAGGACACGACTAATTTTATTAATTTTGTAAATTTATTTTATCATGATCCGATTTTATTTTTCAAAGATGTCCCCTTGATAGAAGTTGATATAATTTATTAAATATAATTTATTAAATATCAGTTATTAAAATATCACTCATCAATATTCGTTGTGTGTCCAAAAAAATAAAGATGAAACCTATTCCACTTTCAGAAGAACAAAATCTTACTTCGCTAAGTTATAAATAAGTCATACTCTTCCTTTTTATAGTCGATACAAACATTGTACACTATAATATTATGAAAAACGTAATAATTTATGCATACTGTTACTTTTTACGAATATTTATCTTTTTTGAGCTTTGCACCTAAAGTCTCATTTTTACCTGACTTTATGTGCAGACATAAGACTTTAGGAGCAAAATAAACTTCTAATTGCACGAGGTATGTCCTAATTTTTTGCAAGATCCAAGTTCTACTTTACGTACTAGTATTTAAACTGTACCATCCCGCAGACTACATAAACCAAAAACTTAATATTTATATCAAAAACAGAAGCTACAGCTCTTTCATACAATTCCAGTGACATCTTGCATAGCATAAAAGGAATAACATATTAATTATTTTATGAGATTGATGTTAATTAATTTTCGACATTAGTGAACTATAACTGCAAACAATGGAAGTATTAATGGTAGTTTATTGAAGACAAACTAGCTAAAATTGATTCCTTAATAAATTGGAAAGCTTTAGTATCATTTTTGAGTCCATTTTTAACAAAATCATTTTTGGATGCAGACCTGCTACTGAAGTAATCATTATATTCATTATCTTTAAAATGCTTGTTTTACAGCAATGGTACTGTCTTTCCGACTTTGACTTGAAACACAATGCATTGATCAAATTTCATTCATAAAAATTCTTGATTTTTCTGATTACATACCCAAAAGTACCACAATATGGTCACTCATAAAAATAATTAATAATAAATGCAAAGAAGAAGAAATATGAGGATAGTTAAAAAGTCAACTTAAGTGCCTTGATTTTGAAAATAAAAAAAGGATTTATTCAGGAATCTACTTTTATCGATTCATATACTGGATAAGCAAAGTCGGATAAACCTCGCGAAAATGAAGCAAGAACAAGGGGAAGAAGCGAAGGAACCTGAACAAAGAAGGGTGAAAAGTCATACTTTGGATATGAACTTCATAGCATAATAGACAGAGAGCATGAGCTAATCAGAAGATTCAAAAAAACAACTAAATCACTTCATAGTTCAAAGGTAAATTTATCAGAAAAAAATGAAGTGATTATATAGACAATGGATACTTTCAGCAAAATCAAAATGTTTTGAAAGAACATCAAACTTTTTGTTAAAAGCACTTATATTTCATATTTTGCTCTATTAATTCTTATGGAGATTTAATCCCTAGTTAGCAAACTTATTAATAAAAATTCAAAGTAATCTGTGCTTCTAGATCTCACTTCCAACAACTGAGTTTTACCTAATATATATCATGATTGACTAAAATTTCAATATTTATTAACCTGTCCACGTATTTGAAAGAGCTTCAACTTGTTTCAATACTAATTCTACAGCAATTGCATCCTTAGCTGGAACAATATCTGACAATACGGTGTTCGGGTTTAAAATTTCAGGAGTCATAATCCCGGTTTTAGATGATATCATAGCTAATATAATAACAATAGCTGAAAATGAAGGCTTTTAAACTCTTGTATTAGACAAACACATATTAGGAGAGTTGGAAAAGCTTGATCAGCGGATACTTTTATTCTGCTGGGAACCCTTGAAGCTTGGGGGTTTCTAGCAGCTTCCATAACTTTTATACAGGGAAAGCTCTAACTGCCTTAGCTATCAAGGTGCCGTATCACATGCCAAAGTCTATGGAGTTCTGATCCGATCAGCAGTGGACACCTATCATTTCGATCTGCTCAAGACTCTTCATCAACCTATGCCCCTGAACCTAGCTGAAGAGAAAAGGCTGTAGGAAAAATTGATGAGATGGATAACCTACAAGAACAGGATAATGCTCCATCATACGCATACGATCAAATCAATCCTTAATTTTATGCTCCATTAACTGTAAATGCTGCCCAATAATATGGGTGCTGGAAAGGCTTCTCTTCTGGAGATTCTTTGGCCATTTTGAGATATCGTTCCCTATATTGTTCTATGAATTCCTTGCTCTTGCCTTCCAATTTACCCAAAGAGTAGCATTTTTCCACATAATCTCTCACCTGATTAGAAGTAAGATCTCGGACCCAGAGTTAAGCTTCCTGCAATGCCAAGGGAATATCCATTCCACTAACAACATGATTAGAATAGAACCGTTCGATCAGTATGGCTGTGAAGATATCCGGAACTGAGCAGATACTGACTATCACGCATGGACCACTTGCAAGCATAACCCTGCAAGTATGCTAACACATTCATATACCTTTAACATTGGTAATCCCTTCTTGCAGACAGAGAGTATCACCAATCTCGCAGTACTAACGGGATGAAGTCCACAAAATCAATTCTAAAATCTCTAAAGTGATTTTAGACCGCATTTCTATTAGATGGTTTAGCAACCGTGGCAGAGATCAAGGAGAAATCGTAATTGTGATAGATACCATGACATGAATAATGACGTTTTCTGTGGAATGCTTGGCAGTAGCTTTTTATTTTAGATTCTTCTCTAATTTCGAGCTTTTTATTTGAATTAATAAATTTAATTTGGTATTATTGGTATTATTTAATGAATAACTCGAATTAATTTTTGGATTATTTCGCTAATTAGTATCTAAATTTGGCTTTATTTAAGAATCAATTTTGATGAAAACTGATACCTCAATATTTTTGAAGAATCGATAAAGTAAGTTTAAGTTTTAAATTCCAAGAAAAGCGATTTAATAGCAAGAATTATACCCTGATGGGAGGGGCTCTACATCAATTTTCATCATTTTTTGCACCATTACCCTCATCACAAGCTTAAAAGTATATAAAAACCATATTTATCTGATTTTAAACAAATTTTATTCTCAATGTAACTAAGTACTATCTGCAGAGTTTGTTTCTAATTACCCATATCAAAATTTTAAACTGATATTTTTAGGTCAAGTTATTGATCTGTCAGATTGGTTTTCAACGTTACTTTACATCTACATGTCTGTCATCAGGATTACAAGGTTTAGTTAAATTAATTAAACAGTCGCTGATGTTATATTAAAATCTATAAGATTTGTTAGTATGGATTAAACATTCAACATTTGTGGACCTTATCTCTTGAATTATACATTATTAACTGGATATTTTAGAAGGCACTTGTAGTAAATTATATATATTATTAACTAGGTAATAGGTTACTGTATTCCTCAATAATGTATTCGTGATTCTAAAAACCATTAAGCATAGACCAGTTGGGAAATTGTAGCAAGATATGGTCTTATGGATTAATTTCATTGGCAGACCAAGTAAAAATGATGAGGGTCATAGTACGTTCTGACTGGATGGAATATATATTGCCGGACTGGCAGAATCTTGGCATTATCTATGGGAAAATATTTTCGGCAGAGGAAAGTAAAACTGGATTACTGCTAATGATATGTATTATGATAGGCTCTTAAAAAATTGATCATGATGTTTGTGAAAGATGAAGTCGTCGACGAAGTAATAAAAAGCATTTTCAGATATACAAAATGGGGGATTATGGACGCAGAAATGATCCTAATAGACCCATTGCAACGAGAAGGCATCTCGTAATTATATATCTACTATGAAATCTAGATAAAATAACCGCGTCTTAATATAAATGCAAAATCTGAATTAATATAGAGGGAAATTATGAGAAAAAATTTGCTTCTTCTGCTAGTATTATTAAGTGTGTTCCTTGCAATAGGATGCGTTGGTAATAAAAGTGAATATCCAAATACAACAGGAACTCCAGTTACAACAACAACTTCAGCTACAGTAATACCTGAAGTTATAACAGTTTCTGGGGCTGCCAGCCTTACCGAAGCTTTCACGAAAATTGCTTCCCAGTTTGAAAAAGAGAATCCTGGGACGAATGTAACCCTCAACTTTGGAGGGTCAGGTAACCTACGTATGCAAGTAGAAGGCGGAGCGCCTGTAGATGTTTTTGCCTCAGCTGACGAGAATCAAATGAATATACTTAGCAATAAATCACTTATTGTAAACAGTTCACGAAAAGACTTTGCTCACAATTCGCTTGTGCTTATTGTCCCTCAAAAAAGTACCCTTACCATAGCCAACATAAAAGATCTGGCTAATCCTAAAATTCAGAGAATAAGTATTGGAAACCCTGATACTGTCCCAGTAGGCGAATATTCGCTCCTTGCACTGAATGAGGCTGGTTTGTGGAGTCAGCTAAAAAATAAAGCTGTACTTGCTGAAGATGTCAAACAAGTACTTGTATACGTGGAAAGAGGAGATGTTGATGCAGGTTTTGTATATATAACCGATGCAAAGACTGCACAACCTGGGACTATAAAAATAATCACAAGTGTGCCTGTCAGTACCCCCATCAACTATCCAATAGCTGTAGTTTATTCGTCTACGCACAAAGAAAAAGCCCAGAAGTTCATTGATTTCGTGATCGGGAAAGATGGACAAGACATACTTAGTACACATGATTTTGTTCCTCAATCTTGATAAAATATGAGACTTACGCATCTGAGAAGCAAAATTCAGCATAGCAAGCTTCACAGTTTAAATTGAAATTCAGTTAGTTAAAGCTTTTATGCTCATGATTCTCGGCTCAATTGCGGAAGTCTTAACTCTTTTATCACAAGATTTTGAACTCGAGTTATAGTTAGGATTAGGAAAGAGATGAAATAAATGAAAGTCGCTGTCGTTTCAAGTGATGGCAAGGTTATCAATCAGCATTTTGGAAACGCATCTCGCTTTTTGATATTTGAAGTTAATGGCGGTGAAATACAATTCATAGAAGTTAGAGAGACTACACCTTTATGTGGCTCGGCAGATTACGGAAATAAAGATGACGTTTTGTGTGGGATAATTTATTTGATTAAAGACTGTGAAGCTGTGCTCTGTGCCAGAATCGGAAGAAAACCAAGAGACGAATTAAGAAAAAATGGAATTAACCCAATAGAGGATCCATATTTTATTCATGAAGCTTTAAAAAATATTTAACTTATGCAATTTAATTGAAAAACAATAGCATAAGCACCTAAATATATAAATCTCAATAATTTGTTGAGTAGAAAAATCTCTCACCGGAAGAACCCAACTACATACAGTACATAAAAATTTTACTTCGAGTTTACAGCAAATTCACGACACTACCAGCTTTCTAATAGCCATTTTCCCTAATAGTTTAAAGTTGATACTATAATTAGTAGAATATTAATTCAAAAATTTATTAAATGGAATGAACAACACATGAAAATCCATTACATCCAGCATGTTGAATTTGAAACTCTTGGAACTATCGCTCAATGGAGCGAAAAAAAAGGGGCACTCTTTATCGAGTACACATTTATACGCAGATGAGAGCTTTCCCAGTATGGATAACTTCGATCTTCTCATAATTATGGGTGGACCGATGAATATTTATGAGTATGGAAAATATCCATGGCTGATTGAAGAAAAAAAGTTTATCGAAGAAACTATCTCTGTAGGAAAAGCAGTACTCGGGATCTGCCTGGGAGCTCAGCTTGTTGCTGATGTCCTAAAAGCTGAGGTATTTAAAAACAATTATACGGAAATTGGATGGTTTCCAGTGTTTACACTCAAACAAGCAAGATCCAAGGTTTCCTTTTTGGAAAATATTCCTGAAAAATTCATTGCTTTTCACTGGCATGGAGACACTTTTAATTTGCCTGAAGATGCAAAGAGACTTTTTTTAAGTGAAGCCTGTGGAAATCAGGGGTTTATTTATAATGATAGAGTAATTGGGCTCCAATTTCATCTGGAAATGAGCAACGAAACAATCGTAAACGCGATTGAAAATTGCAGTGATGAACTGGTAGATGGAAAATATATCCAGAAAGAAAAAGAAATGCTAAGTAAAGATACACTTCTTGCTGATTCAAGGCTATTAATGTTCAAATTACTGGACAATTTAGAAAAAATGATTGGATCTTAAAAAGCAACTCAGTATTTGGCTAGGGAGCTGATATTTAATAAAACTTATTTTTAGATGTACAATCTGGTAAATTCGATAAAATGTAGAGGAAAGGTGTTCTTTGATGGATCAGGTTCGCTATACTCAGAGAAATTGCACAGATCGGAAGAAAATCGAAACGTTTCTTTTGCGGGTTAGAACCGGCGTGCTTGGAATGACAAGTGATATTTTCCCATACGCTATTCCGGTGAATTATGTATGGTACAAAGGTTCTGTTTACTTTCATGGGATGGGTTCGGGTAAAAAGGAAAATATTTTTTCCCAGAATCCGTTCGTTTGTTTCACAATATATGAGGAACATGGTACTGTACTCGATCCAGTGCCTTGCCACGCAGATACGGCATACATGAGCGTAATGCTTTTTGGAAAGGCGAAAAGGTGACTGACCCTGAGGAAGCTAGCGAGACACTCCAAAAATTGGTTGAGAAATATATGCCAAAGTATTATAGTAATCCCTTAACCAGCACTTTGATTGAGAAATATCGCTCTTCACTTGATGGGAATGCGGTTTCGGTTTTTCGGATAACACCACAGGAAATGACAGCTAAAGAAAACTCAGTGGAATCTGATAAACTGTTGAACATAGAAACGCGGTAACAGTATGCTTTAGTTACATGAAACAAAGTCGCTTTAGAAATGTTTATCCAACGCGCCTTTTTATTGTATACTCGACATCAGCAACAACTGGATAGTGAAAGCTGTTCTAGGTTTGCTGGCAGGACTGCTTGAACATGTACTAGTGATGACTATTGGATGAAATATGATAGAAGACAAAAGGTACTTTCCATGATCGATAAAACATGATGTATGTGGAAAGTTTAAAATGAAAGAATGAGTTTTTAATCACTTTTATGTGTTCTGTCTTAAAACACAGTTTTTATCAATTAACCAGCTAATAGTTGGCTTCAATAAATTGCTTCTATTAAATCATGAATCTCGGTAACGGTCTTTAAATCATGATCGTATTCCTTTCGCCTTGAACTCCGGTCTTGTAAAACAGGCAAATTCACCAAATATATGCAGGCAAACACCATAGCTCATGTATATATCCGTTTTTCGGCTTAATATAAATATAGCTCCAAAGG
>CAWHXP010000009.1:0-159219 GCA_963833425.1 uncultured Methanosarcinaceae archaeon
AATACATCTATCAACATGAAATTAACAACAATAATAAATTATTTATGTAGTTAGTAGGATGATCAACCCGATGCTTTTAAGGTTAATTTTCCCGAATTGTTTAACTCATTCTACTAATAGACTGGACAATTCCTATTTTTCATTGGGAAGAAGAAGATAGAAAATCAACCATATTTGCAGAAAATTCGGTACACTGTATTTTTTAGCAACATCTTGAAAATCCTGTGAATTTAAGCGATTCTGTACTCGATTGACACGCTTTATTTAAATTATTGTGATCTAAAGTTAGGGTAGCTTCTGAACAGTCTGCCAAATAAATTGTGAAAAATCTTATGAAGAATTATTTTCTATTTAGAAACTAGTTTTCTTATGATTTAAAATAACTACAGTGACAAGAATAAACGTCTCTAAGTAAGTACATCATCAGTACATAATAAGAGACTTGAATTACAATAGTATATATTTTTAAAAATAAATAGGATGTGTATCTTTAATGGGGAAAAAAGTATTTGACAGAAGAAAAAATACACTAGCTATTTTGCTAGCAGTTTGCTTTTTAGTGTCCGTGACAGCTGCAGCGGTAAGCGCAGGACCAGTTATGGTTAAGGAAAAGAAAACAGCCATCATAGTCTTAAAAGATACGAAGACTAAAATCTGCAAACACCCAAGTAAACACCACAAAGGCGGAAAACACTTAAGTGAACAACAGAAAGGTGAAAAACACTCAGGTGAAAAACAGAAAGGTGAAAAATACTCAAGTGAACAATACCAAAACGGACAATACCCAGGTGGACAAAATCAAGGCAAAAAATTCCCAGGTGGACTATTAACAGGTGAACAAAACCTTGGCGGGAAATTTCCAAGTGAACAATACCTAAGAGAAAGATTCCCAGGTGGATTATTCACAGGTGAACAATACCTAAACGGACAATACCCAAGTGGACAATATCCAGGTGAACAAAACCAAGGTGAAATATATCCAGTGGGAACAAGACCCGCTGTAGGAACACCCGGTTTAGCAACACCGGCTTAATAACCGATGCGACATATGAACCTTCGGCACCCGCAATACCTAGTTCAAAAACTTCAGTGGACAAAAAAGGTGGATAAAAACAAGGCGGATAATTTGATGAAACTCACTTATCACCTTGTATATCTATCACAAAACTATCGACTAGTCTAAACTAGAGATATCTCTTATATAGGCTATACTTTATTTTTTCATGGAGCTCTTTTGCATCTTGTTTTGCATTCTTATAAATCTGCCTTTACTCCTTCCTGAATGTCATAATCTCTTTCCTGTATCATTATTTAGTTCTGTATCAACTAACTAGGATGACGCATAGGTTTAGACATAAAAACTGTGCATCAGTGAAAACCAAGAAATCATGTTTTGTAATGAAAAAAAATGGAGAACAGTCATTTTTATAGAACTTTCAGTACACTGCTAAATTTGTCAATGTGCATAACTTTCTGCAAAATCTATTTTATACTTTCAATCTTCTTTTTTGATTACTGTTCTATTACGATATATTTGTTTCCTGTTATTCACTCTTCATTTATGCTGCCACTGATGCTGTATTTGCTGCCTTTGCTGCTAATGGTGCTGTATTTGCTGCATTTGCTACCTTTGCTGCTACCGGCGCTGCTACTGGTGTTGCTCTACCCGCCATTGCTGCCGGTGTTGTTCTACCCGCCATAGTTGCTGGCGCTGTATTTGCTGACATTGCTACCTTTGCTGCTCTATCAGCCATTCCCACCGATGCATGACCGTTACTACTGTGACCATGACCACCTTTTTGCACTTACAACTGTAATTGCCAGTGAAACCAAAACGAAAGCTACTAACAAAATCGTGGTTGTTTTTTTAAATTTCATTTATTTTTTCCCTCCATTAATTTACATAGCCAAAGCTATGGTTTTTCGATTCATTTAATAGAAATTCGTTTTATCCATTAAGCCTGTACATTTGATACAATCATCCAACAATTTTTCAAAATAGTTTTTCAGGATACTTTTTCTAGACTCACTTTATCTGTGAACTAAAAAAAATAAAAATTGTATCAACATAAGTTATAAATAACAAAATATATGTATATATATATATATATATATATATATATATTATATTGTTATATATAGTATATTAAAAAAGTAATAAGTACTACCTTTTGCTTTGAAGAACCGTGATATTTTAAGGGATCGTGATCAGTATAAAAAGATATACTCAACTGATATGATTTACTATCACATCGGCTGTTTTACTTTTATGAGCCATGATAACTGGTATCCTAGAGAAGTTCCAAGAAATTGATCGCACTTTAAGGGGCTCTTGGCTGGTTAATTTTTAGAATTTTCATAATGACTCTTTCCAAAGTTATAATGAGGATATAAGTCGCACTTCCAATTTTAAACAGTTAAAATAGGACAATTGAAAAAATAGATCGCATTTTTGTGTGCATCTGCTGAAAGTGAGAGATATGCAGAGATTTATAACTTAAAACTGTGCATAAATGAAACCCCTAAAAACAGAAACTTTATCAATAAAAATATTAGCTCTGAATATGTTTTTTGTGATGAAGTAAAGCTACACAGAGCCATCAAACTTTACAGATTTTAAGATATGTTGTAGTAAGAGCAGTTGACTTTAAAATTTGAATCTATCACAGGTGTCTATATTCACTGATTAACAGATCCATACCCAGCTGTTAGTGTTTGGGCTCCACACCCAGTCACAATTAGGGTAGTAACTGCCATAGTAGTAGTGGTGACGCCACCCGCGATTGTTGTAGCCATGGTAGCTGCTGCGGTAGCCATAATGACCCCCAGCGTGGTGGCCGTGGTGCCCCCAGCGTGGTAACCATGATGGCCATGGTGGCCATGGTGGCCGTGGTGGCCACGATGACGTGCAGCACTAGCTGTTACTGCTGTTACAGATGCAACAAAAAGGACTACCAGCAAAATAGCTAGTATCTTTTTCATTCTACTGGATGATTGTTTCAACATTCATTTCACTCCTTTATTTATATTAAACAATTGCATGTGATTTTCAGTATAACTATGCAGGTTCAGAACCATTAATAATTATAATTCGTATATATTAATTATGGTTCTGTTGCAAAAATAATTTTACTGCCTTTTTAGGCTATAACTATTGCGTTTTGTATCATTATTGACCTGTTTCTGGTATATAAATATCCCATTTGTGGTGTTTTTCATTGATTATGTAAAATAACCAGATTTTTTGCAACGGAACCTAATCGATAGAAACCTGGACATTCCTATATGTAATAGAATGATCCAATTAGCAAAAACATAGGTAGAAAACAAGAACTTTCAGGTGGAATTTTAACGAAAAAAATGCTATAAGGCGATATATATGAAATATAATTTACATCATTTCAAACCTAGTCGATGACTTTTCAACAATAGCTACATATTCTGCAAATGATTCTGATTCCGGAATCGGTAAATTATCGTCCAACAATCCTTGAACATGCATTTCGATAGCTTCATAGATATTCTTCTCCGCTTCGGCCCTGGTTGAGCCAGTAGCTATACAACCTGGCAAGTCAGGAGAATATGCTGAATAGTTGTTGCTTGCTTTTTCTATTACAACAAGGAAACGGTACATTTTTAACTCTCCATTTTCAATCGCGCTTGCTTTACTATGCTATTTAACGTACCTGGAGCAAGGTCATCTCCGCTATGACCCGCAATCGTTAATCGGCCTGATTTAATCGGGTGTTTATATTGCCGACAGCTTCCTTTTATGGCAACCAGATACCAACCATCGGCTTCAAGTAGCTTGATAACCTCAAACACTTTCATTTTAATATGTATAGTTCTATGCCGTTTGAATTTTATATAGATTCTGGAAGTCGGATGATTAAAGCTTAAGGGTTACTTACGTTAACTGACCAAAAGCCTATCCGAAAGATAAAATAATTGTTACATCTGGTAAATTAGCTAATCATAAGACTTAAAACCATACACGACTCAGAGATCCCTGATAAACTCTGAATGAAGGGATACCTAGAAAAAAAATGATTGAAAAATAATGAAGGGGATACTATATCCCCTGCATCCTGACTGCTAATATAAAGCCCATCCTAGATTTTATGGAGCTTCATAGAAGGGGCATCAAATCTCTAGCTGATCTAATTAACTCCTACTAGCTGACATAAGGTAAGCTTTAATGCTACTCGGTCCAACTCGAGAATCGAAAGCTGAGTCTTTTAGAGATATAATATTGAAAAGTGGCGTGAAAGTATGCTCAATTTCAGCTTTTGAAATTCTCCTGGGCCCATAGCCTTCTGGCTCTTTATCGGAGAAACTCAGCATGAAATATTTGCCGCTTGATTTTAGCACTCTATGTATTTGCCATGCAAAAACTGGCCTTTCCTCATCCGTCATCACATGAAACAAACCAGAATCAATAACGGTATCGAATTCAGCCTCCATGAAAAGTCGGTCCATCTGTAACACATTTCCGACTACAAAATTTACCTTAACATGATGCTTTATAGCTTTTGCTTTTGCATCTGTGATAGCATCTTCAACAATGTCTATACCTGTAACATCAAACCCATTTATGGCTAACATTATTGCATTATCACCCCGACCACATCCAATATCAAGAGCTCTTCCAGACGTAATTTCTCCATCTTTTATAAGAGCTTCGAAAACTGACTGGGGGTGACCGATATCCCATGGTGGTGTACCCTTGTATGCTTCATTCCAGTCCAAGATAATCTTCTCACGACCAAAAATTCAGTTACCATTTTGATTACAGATAAATATTTTGCTAATTGATCATTGTATGCGTTTAACTTTCCCTGAATAAAATTATCTGATTAACTATAGCACAGTTCTTAGGATAAAATAGATTATATCCTTTTATGCGTTTTTAATTCATTGCAGAACCGTATGCTAAAAGTGCCGTAAAAACTACTGTTTTCCACTTTTTCTCCCATTATAAAATGAAATTTCGTGGTTATGTAGATGCAGAGATTTTGCTATAAAAACCTATGCATAAGTGATACAACAAAAATCATGTTTTGTGATGAGAGAAAAGGTTAGAGACTAATCATTTTTACATAAATTACAGTACACTTCCCAATTTGATATTAGTTCATCAATAAAACAATGAAAATACCTGCAGCCATCATATTTCAAAAAAATAGTAAGTGTGTATTTCACTACGTTAGTTACTTTTTCTATTTAACAATAAACTCTGCTTTCCTGATCACCTGTTCTTCAATTTTCGACTTTAATACTTCATCCCTCATTATTTTTTGAGTTCTTGATTTTTTTAAATAGAGCGTATGAAAATCAGGATAAATAAAGCTGTTAGAATAGCAAGTATGACAAAAATTATTATCAACCACTTTGCAATTTCCATTGAGAAACCTGCAATTCCCGTTGCACCAAATACATATGCAACGAATGCTAATATTAAAAAAAATACTGCAAGACCTATCAAATTAGGCATAATTTAACCTCCAAGTCATATTTAATTGATAATTAATTGATTCAGCATCCTTTGACGCTGCTGTTAATGCTACTACAAATAGATCTGCTAGCAAAATAGCCAGATATCTTTTTTATTCTGTTAACTCTTATTTATTTTCCAATCTGTCTATACACCATATTTTTGTTCAATTTCCCATAATTTAAACAATACAAGATGCAATGGAAATATAACTAAGAAATATTTATTCATTACAGAGAATTCCAAATTTTTGGTTGATTCCCTATAAAAAGAATACTACCAATTTGTTTAAACCGATGGTTTATTTAAATTTTGTATACTTACTGAATCTTCTCACATCAGTAATTATTCATTGGTTTACTTAGCTTTTTAAATTGATTACACAAAAAATAGTTCTTGAACAAAATTTTTTTCTCTATTAAATGTTTTAAAATTGTACAATTAAAGTCAAATTTATGACATTGCTAAAAATAATGAGTAAGGAGAAACCAACTATTGACATATACCCCTGTCTTTGCTACAAAAAAACAATTTATCTTTTTATTAATGCACAAACTTTGTGTCTAAAAGCTCTGGATTTCCTAAATGCCATCAGTAATAAGAAAAACTTGTCGATCTTTGACTCATGGAGCTTTTTGAACCCTTGGAGCTTCTGGAACTCATAGAGCTTATGGGACTTTTAGAACATGTGGAGCTCCCGGAGCACTTGGAAATAATTGACCTAAACTGCCATCATGCTTATAATACAATAAACATTATCAAAAAGTATATGATGTAGTAAAACTAACACTACTTGGGGAACAGACAAATAATTTTCCAGAATGGAATAAATACTGTTGATGTATGCATCGTCAGCAGTATCATCTATCTCGAATTAATTATGATGTTAAATTTCTGTAATGGTCCATTTGTTTAAAACTAGAACCCATAACCCCTGTTCAATCGTATTGCAAACGAGCAGTAGTTTGAAGATTCATGGAAAAATGAAAAGTCGACCTGAAATTTTAAGAACAAGAAATAAATTTTTTTATGTGAATTTATTCACAGTACTTCTGGGAAACACAATAAATTATCGTTTTTAACATCGGTTTATATAATAATAAGTAGTAGTATCTTATATGGCATCTGTGGTACATTCTTTTGTTTCCCCATTTAATGCGACCCCCACTTGCAAATATTTAAAACAGATGGCAGTTTATTCCTTTGAACTAAAAATTAGAACTTTTTCGTATACATATTAATCTCAGTTTCTTTTTCGAGAAATTCTAACAACAAAGGAACTATTTCTCTAAAATGATCGGAGTTTAAGTGTTTATCAAGGCTACTTTTATCGCGCCATTCTTCTAATGTCGTTAAGATTCCTGGATTATTTAATTCCTGATAAAGTCCATAGTCCATGCAACCTTCTTCCTTTACAGATTCTTCAACAAGTTTTTTAAACAAACCTATAAATTCTTGAATTTTTTCAGGTTTGACGTAGTTTTTTGCAACGACTCTTATTGTCAATAATATCACCTGCTTCTTAATAGAATTCATTTTACTAAAATTTTCATAATTTAGCTAGCCATCCAATATGACTTTTCAATCTCACTGCCGGGACATGGCAATACGCATCTCAGCTTCCTTGTCTTCTATCAGCTGACCACTCACATCCACGGTCACATTATGGATCTTGCCTGTGAACTCAAATGGGGGACGATAGTCGGGTGTGACTGGTGCCCCATGAGCGGCGCCACAGGTGACCCCAGTTAGTCCAAATGAAAGCGGAGTAGTCACAGGTAAATCTAGTTGGCCGACTAACGCTCCATCTATAAAGAGCTTAGCTATTCCAGGTGAGCCCTTGCCATTAGCAAAATCTGGCTTATCGGTCACCTCAAATTCGAAACCGAGTTGATGTCTTCCTTCAGGAATATTCTCTCTTGATTCTACGTGATAAATTGTTTTATTTACGTAGTTGTGTGCCCAGTGCAAGCTTTCCGCCTTTGGTATAAAATAAATAGCCAGCCTCGATATCACCATGAGAGAGCAAGACTCCCTCAGCACCTCCTGCAGGGATCTCGACATCTGCTATGATACTGTGAGGACGATTGAGAACTTTGACTGCTGCATTTGCGGGAATCGCCTGAGTGCCAGGATAATAGGTGTAAGCGTGTTCGATTAATTGTAATCTCTGGCCGTTCATCGGCAAAACGCAGAACTCCACGCCCATCAATAGGTAGCACGTTATACTTGCCAGCTTCTGCATACCAGGTGGCAACCATCTCAATCAACTTAGGTCGATTCTCAGCAGCCACGTTATGATTCTCTGCCCAATCCTTCTCAACATGATAAAGCTCCCAGCCTTTTGCATCAAGCTCAGTCAATATATCTGCCGAAATCGGTTCGCCGAATGGTTTTCCCGCTTCAGTGAACGAAGGGCCGGGCCATGGGCATACTGCACGCCAACCATCATGATACAATGAGCGATGCCCCATCATCTCGAAGTACTGAGTACGGTGCTTTGTTGGTGCATTGGAATCGCCAAATGTATGTGCAAAACTTACCCCTTCGATAGGTGATTGGGTTACACCTTTTATAACAGTGGGTGGTTCAATTCCTAGGCACTCCAGAACTGTAGGTACCATATCGATAGCGTGGGCATACTGAGTACGAATTTCGCCTTTGGATTTAATTCCTTTGGGCCAGTGGACTATAAAGGGATCACTGATACCACCACGATATGTCTCTCGTTTCCAGCGGCGGAAGGGTGTGTTTCCAGCAAATGTCCAGCCCCAAGCATAATGGTTGAAGGTCTCTGGTCCTCCAAGTTTATCCAGAGCTGCGAGATTTTCCTCCACAGATTCAGACACATTATTGAAAAACCTAATCTCATTAAGTGATCCCGTAGGGCCTCCTTCGGCACTTGCTCCGTTATCTGAAATCACCATGATCAATGTGTTTTCAAACTCGCCAATCTCTTTCAAAAATTGCAACAACCGACCAATGTGGTAATCGGTGTGCTCCAGGAACCCAGCAAAGACCTCCATCATACGGGCATAGAGTTTCTTCTCCTCAGGTGTGCATTGGTCCCAGGGTTTGACATCTGGATCATGGCGAGATAGCTCAGTTTCTTTTGGAACGATACCCAGTTCCTTCTGTCGGGTTAATGTCTTCTCCCGGTAAACGTCCCAACCATCATCGAACTTACTTTTGTATTTATCTGCCCACTCCTTAGGAACATGATGAGGAGCATGCATGGCACCTGGGCAGAAGTACATGAAAAAGGGCTTGCTGGGTGCGACTTGTTTGGAGTCAGCAATGAACTGGATGGACTTGTTCACTATATCTTCATTCAAGGTGTAGCCCTCTTCTGGAGTTTTGGGAGGGTCTATAGAATGATTGTCATAGATCAGCTCAGGATAATACTGATTTGTATCACCACCTAAAAAACCGTAGAAACGCTCGAAACCACGTCCCAAAGGCCAGCGGTCATAAGGTCCGGCTGCAGACATTTGTTCTGCAGGCGTCAGGTGCCATTTGCCGATTGCATAGGTGTTGTAACCATGCTGTAGAAGTATCTCCGATAAAAAACCGTTCTCAAAAGGTATATTACCATTATAGCCTGGATAGCCAGTTGATCCTTCAGTGATACATGCCATGTTGTTCGAATGATGGTTTCGGCCGGTAATTATGCAGGAACGACTAGGAGAGCACAGCGCAGTTGTATGCATATTTGAATAGGCAAGACCATCTCGTAGCCAAACTATCAAGGTTGGGGTAGTATAGGGCTACCATAGCATCCAAGTTGTCCAAATCCTGTGTCATCCAGCACAATGAACAGTACGTTAGGAGCGCCATCTTTAGCGCGCAGTGGTTCTGGCCAAGCTGGCTCCGACTGGTCTTCTGTGTGTCCGATTACACCTGGAAAAGTGGTTCCTGATTTGTATTCTTTCAATGACAAATCTATTTCCTCCAATAGTTAGTCAATACTTTTGGGAAATAATTTCTTGCTTGATTATCAATTTTGAAAAAGCTAAAGTGATTTATTTATCATTTTTTGATCTATTTATTTAAAATATAAATATAATCATTTTTTGATTATATTAAATAAACTTTTAAAAATTGGTTTCCAAATAAACTCATTCCAACATAGAATATTTTTAAAAACAATGTATCTTCTTTTTTCAAATGTTGTCAATTCTTATAAGCTGTGGAATGATCGAGTCATCAAAAATATAGGCAAAAATAGAAAAATATTTCTGATTTTTAAACCGTAAGATCGTGCTCTATTAGCTGAATAGTATGCTCGAACGAACTCAAAGGCAGTAAGGCTTACCAGACCCATCACAATTAACTTCACTATAAATATAATCACGAGAATAAATTAGGCGGAAAAAGACATCTTTATCATTGGTAATAATAGATACAGTCACTGGGTCTAAGAGCTAGTGAGTATTAAATAAAACAGCATCATTTCAATTTTTTAAGGCATTGAAGATAATTAATTTTATGCACAGTTTTTGTGTCTAAATCTATGCATTTCCGAAGTTCCAAACAAAATAAGAAAAATCGATAATTGTACGACTATATTTTGAGAAAAACAAGCAAGATCAGCGTTGAGCCACATAGGTATAAAAATCTCATGCACAGCAAAAGCGGATTAAGCAGAGTGCATATCTACCCTTTAGTTTTAAAATTTTTGATAGATAATTAATCGAAAACCGTGTTGTTAGAAAATTTCGACCATCACGATTTGATCTACAAAAAGTAAACTCTCCTATATTCCTCAATTCACAACTTCTGAAATGTTCTCTCTTTCAGTTGATCTTCAGACTCTATTCGATGTTCGTGTGCCTTGATTTAAGTTCGGCTTCCGAAGCGCCGGTTATCGTAATCAACTGGCTAACCACAGAGTCCAAGAAAACAAGTGCAGTAATTTCAAAAGAAGTTCCCAAAGGATGGATGTTTTTGTAGTCACCACGCATGTGTCTTTCAAGGTAGCCGGCTTCATCAAGGTCATTTTTAGTTTTGCTTGGAATGATCACAGCAATATCGGAAATTCTACCCAGTGTAGAATCTTTTTTAGATGTAATTGTTATAAGGGTTGAGCCGATATCTTTTGTGAATTTTCCAAGGTCAGCTACAGTATGGGTTTCTCCGGACCCAGAAATAGCAATCACGACATCCTGCGGCAAAACAGCAGGAGTTGTGATTTCACCGACCACATACACACTAAGTCCAAGCTGCATAAGTCGCATTGCAAATGCTTTGCCAACAAGTCTAGATCTTCCGGCTCCCATTACAAAAATTTGATTACCATCAATTGTTTTTTGGAGCATCGCCTTTATGGCTTCCCTATCAAGTTTATCAATTACCTCTTTTAAGTTTTCTATGATCAGTCTCATTGATGATGATACTTCTTCGCAATCATTTACCTCAATTTGTTTCATATGAGTTCTCCAAAGAACATTGGGTTAAAACATGAATAAACTAAATCAGGAACTTAATTCATCAATACCACAGCTTGACTCAATAAGTTTCTAACAAATTTTTCCATCTTGTTATTCTTACTAAAAAAGAACTTCTTAATAGGTTTTCCCATACTTTTTATGTTCTTATATATAATTACCAGTAGAATAGTAATCATTCATTCCAAAAAGTTGCTGTCATGATCAGTGGGATTTTGACTACGTACATATTATCTATTGAGTTATAGCCATTACTATATAGCAAATATACATAAAATATATATTCTTTTGTTTTCAATTAATATATCAGGATCCATAAATGCACTATGACGTAGATCCCAAAATAAAATGTCTTAGCGTGATTATGTGTCTGAAAGTGAAAAATTGTCAAGGAATTCTTCGATGTATATTGTATCATTACCCACAACTTATAAGATCTATTTTTTTATATGCCGCTGATGCTCATAGTTCTTCACTGCTGTCGTCTTATTAAGGATTGAGTTCCACCTCTCTAATGTATCCCTGTGAAGTCAGAGAGCTTAAAATTAGATCAACTTTTACAATTATATAATGAACAATCGTAACTTTAAATGCGGTACTGCTTATTATTTACAGTGATTCACAGTACTTCTAAAAAATACAATAATTTATCGTTATTAACATTTGTTTATATAATAATAAGTAATATTAGCTGATAGGACATCGGAGATAACTTCTTTTATTTCCCAAATTAATACTACCCCCACTCCCTAATATCAAAAAACCGATGCCCATTTACTTTTTTAACTTCTTTATCTTTGACTAAGCTTTGAACGTGTACAGCCTGTTTATGCACAGTTTTTGTGCCAAAATCTGTGCATTAATGAAAAATCATATTTTACAGAACTTTTGGCACATTGCATTTTAATATAGAAATAAAGTCAACTACATACATCAGTATGCGTTATCGTGATGTTCAAAATCTTCTAAAGTAACTGTTTTTGTTCCTTCATCAATAGAAAAAGACAGAACAAAAGGTCCAATATGAACACGACTTAAACCACTCATATCATATCTTAAATTTTTGTATCTATGAGGATCATTAACTATTTCACTAGCTTTACGCTTGATACTATCCTATAATTTGTTATCTTTTTTCTTTAATCCTTTTGACTGAACTTGTAAACACATCACTAAAAACCAAATTGTAGGCATCACCCATTTTAATTATCAACATAGTCGTCTACAATTTTATCAAAATTATCGATATTGCCTACAAATATATGTTTTCCCTTCTTTATTTTCTCTAATTTATCAATGTATTCTGGACTAAATGCAGGTTCAAGAATTTTTTCTTCGTACTGAGACATAACTAGGTCAATAGCGGCACTCTTATCTTTTAAGTTGTACTTAGCTTTTATAATGTTCAACAACTGGTTAGAATGCTGACTTATATTTATTTTTGCTTGCACCATACATCTCACATAGATATTGTGGGTATATGTTGTATATATACATAACACAGTATGCTGTTTTTATTGATTTTATTTTTCATTTCGTGCCACTCTTTCTGACTTAAAATCGTCGTCTACAGACCATATAAAAAGTGTCTATATGTTTCTTAGCATTTTTTTTGCATTTACTAGGTATAAATCGGTAGAATCTTGAATATTCCTATAAACTATGGAATGATTGAGTTTACAAACACATAGGCAAAAATTGATAGTGTCGCGAATTTGCCGTAAATGCAAGGTTGGATTTCTGTTTACGGTTTTAAATTTTGTTCTTCGGGCATAAACTTTTCTACCCAACGACTTTTAGGTATTTTGATTTTACACTTCTGTGATATATCTAGGATTGCAGCTATTCCGCCAAACGCTATCATAAGTTGAGAGCCTTCGTCGAAATCTGTTGATATAAAAGCAATCCTTGCATTGCCTTTATCAGCGAGTTCTGAGAATTCACCAACGATATCAACAACATCTGTGACTTTAAATGCAGAACCGCATTGAGAGCAATTTCCTGCTACAGGAACAGCTTCACCGGGTTTCCATTTTCTTGTCCATTTTTTCTCATATCCACAAACATTGCATTTGATAGTTACTCTTTCGGATCGTAAGTCTTCAGAAAGTAAAAGTACATCAACTGCATTTATTTCAAGATTTGCCCGCACATTGTCTTCTCCATAGGATACTTTACCAGACTCAGTAGCGATCTCTTTAAAAAATACTTCCATATCTTTCTTTTGCTGAATTAAATCAATACCCTGGAGCGTATCCTCTGCTGCATTTATTAACTCAGAAAAACCTGATTCATCCGTATATCCTGTATCAAATAATCCAAGAACCTTTTTCCGAAGCTCATAATGTAGAAATTCACCTTCATTGAACTCTTCTTTAGTTGGAGAATGCCCTCCTATAAGAATGCCTTTAAGTTCAGTTGGCTCTACTTCAAGGAATGCCTTACTAGCAGCATCTCCTATCCTTTTGTAAAAATCATGAATAGCAATGCGTCTGAGTTGTTCAAATCGATGTGCACTCTGACCTCCTTTTCTTTGTTTGCCAGGGACAGTAGAGTGAAGATGTCTAAAAACATCAATTTGCTTACCTATAAGCATTCCAATAGTAGCTTCTCTTAAATCAAGAAGTAGAAGCCCATAAGTACTACATTCTCTGAGAATTTCCTCAAGAGGCTTAATATAGAAAATAGAATCACAGTGATATGTGTAAGATATTATAGGTTCTGGAGGAATAAAAACTTCACTCTCCATGCTTGTCTTGTTAGCACCAATATCGACAGCCCCCGCAAAATAAACTATCCCATTTTCGGGTACTTTGTTAAGAGATCTTAACTTTGCCAACAAAGACTCAAGTGCTCCCTGTACGTTAGTTCTAGTAAGTTTAGAGGCAATGTTCGAAGCCTGTCCATGTTCTTCCCTCAAATGATTTGTAACATCTGAAATCTGTTTATCAGAAGGAATATAAAGGGAAATTAACTCTGTGCCCCTTCGACTTTTTCTTCTTAGAGTTTCAAGCCTCTTTTTTAAGTTATATTTTTCATATGTACACTGTTCAACCATTTCAGCTTTCCCTTGTCTTAAATAATATGGTTTTATGGACCTTTTTTGATTCCGTTGCAAAAAATCTTTTCTAATGACACAATAGAATAAAAAGAAAACCAAAGAAGAATATGCTATCTAATTCCTTTAAATGGAAGCATTATGAAGGAGAAATTATCCTATTGAATGTGAGATGTTACTTAAAATATCCTATTTGTGATTTTTTTCACTCGTTTTGTAAAATAGCCAGATTTTTTGCAACGGAACCAAAAAAACTATTTTAAGGGCTAATTAAATCATTCTTTAGATCAACAGAAAAAAAAGTAGCAATATCATCCAAGCTAATAAAGAGGTAAAAGAAATCTCATTTTGGAATTCGAGTATATAATCCGTCAATTTTATATATTCGTATATATAGACATCCCCACAAAAGTTTGCTGCGGATACTGTTGCAAGAGTATTAGGCAACCAAAACGCCACACCACTTTCTGCCAGTTCAGTGAAGGGAAAATCGTGAACAATCTCAGGAAAAACCCGAAATTTGTCCTGGAACTTTCGCCTCTAGTAAAGATTACAATGTAGCTATTTATATATAGTGAATATTAATAGCAACACACTTTGGAAATATTTTGGAGATTATGTGGGTAAATAGTTTAAGATCTTTTTAGAGATAACTTTTTATAACAAAAAATTCGATTTATATTTGGTATACTTTTACACTTTTTCCATAGTGACTGGGGGGTAATTCCACTGTATTTTATAACATACATTCCAACTTTTAACATTCGTTTAACATACAAAGCCAACTACTAAGATGTATATCATATGAAAATGCATTGATTAATGCCCACCTTTTGAAAAAGTGAAGAGCATACAAAATTGCATTACATAATTTTTAAATTTCAAGTGTTTGTTGACGGAAAATGCATAAAAGCCACTCAATCGTATGAAAATATATCTTCTTTTTAAATCGGGGGTTTAAGCTGAAGAGTATATTTCCACTACCATTGAGAATTGGAATTAAAATCCGATAGCTTTGGAAACTGAATTTAACAATCAGTATATTTGGGAAATTTATGATTGAGTGGATACTATGGAGGATGTATATGATGAACAAAAATATGGTTAAGAAACTAGGTATTTTCACATTAGCTCTTTTTGTCTTGTCAATGACAGGAGCGGCGGCCTTCAGTGACAGTACAAATTACAAAAAAACTCAGGAAATTTTCACAAACCCTAAGGTAAGCCTGACAGAAAATAATGTTGTAGAAGTGGTCCAGCTTGAACAGATAAACACAGCCCTCAAGAAAGGCCCAGTTTTGTTGAAAATCGGAGCTGAATGGTGCGAAGCTTGTCAGAATATGAAGCCTATCATTAACGAGCTGGCTACAGAATATAGAGGAACAGCAACTATCATGACTGCAGATGTAGATCAGAGCCCTAAACTTGCTGACTATTTTGGAGTAAGCTCTATACCCGACTGCTCTGTGATCGTGGGTATTGAAGATGGAAAATACGTTTACATGCAGGAGAACGGAAAAGTTAGCACGGATAGGTCTCAGGCAAGAATTCTCGGACTGAATGATAAAACAGTGTTTGAAAAAGTTCTTGATTTTGCTATTCAGAAATGAAAAGTCGTATCCGCAATTTATTGAACATGAACCCTAAATGCTTGTAATTCCTTTAAACTCCATGCGCGATTAATTATTTCCCGCCATTTATGGAGTTTTTTGGAATGATTTTTGGTTTTCAAATTCAAATTTTAATTTTAATTAACTTTAGGTCATTGAAAGTATTCATACTATTTTAAAAAAATTAGGAAAATTCTGAAAATCTAATTTCTCTAATAATAATTATGAAACCAGCCAATCGTCAACCGATATACAATTATTTGAGGCTTGTTTTGTAGCAAAGGATTGTCTTTAATATTTGCAATGAGGGTTTAATCATCAACTCACAAATATGACTCAATATTAAGGCTATGATGGTGAAAAGGCTATGCTATGAAATACATGTCCACTTTATCCAGGGTTCGAGTATAGGTCTTAGCCTATACTTTTTTTATGCATAAGGAAACTAAATATATTTTTATAATTGAAAATAATCTCGAAACTCTCCAATAATTAGCCCTACAAAGAACCAAAAGCGACTCGTACACAAAACCTCAAAAAAGTAGAACCAAATTGGACTTTAAAATGATATATAATAAATTCGCTTAAAGAATGATTCTTCTTGAAATTCGATATTTTAATCAAGAGTTCAAATATCACTGGATCTTGGAATATAGTCTAAATATACCTATAATTATACACACCTATGTATATATAGCCCCTAAATTTGAACTAACAGCATGCTGAGGCACAAAAAAGTACCGATTGTGATTGTAGATGACAACACTATGTTTTTTTAGAGCTTTAAAAAATACTGTTTGAAATTTTCCCAAGTATTAAATCTTATACTGTGGATTCTGCAATGTAACGCTTAAGATATGGATTATCATTAATCATAAAATTCTTGAGGTGAAGCTGTGAAAATACAGGCATTTTATACTAATTTTATTGCTGATTGTATCTTCTTAGTATCCAGCTGTATTCCCAATAAAGAAACTGTATCCACTAATAAAAACATATCTGAAGGAGCATCTTCAATTGCAGAATCGAGGATAAGGATGTCAGCCAATTGTCGACCAGAGTGCATTTCTGATTGCAGATGAAAAAGAGGTAATTGAAAACCGATCTTGCACCTTATTGAGTTCAAGAGATCAAAGAGTACGAGTTTCAGAAGGTCCACAGTTCTATGTGGATTGAATTACACTCGAAACCTCTGACAAAAGAAGATCTTTTTGATACGAGTTTCTATGAGAAAGCTATCAGTTCGAAAATTAAGCAGACGAATTTAAAAATAAAAAGTCAAAGCAAAGTGTTCAATTGCCTTTTTTTTGAAGGAACGATTTGAAAAGGAGTCGATGGAAGTAGAAGGTGAGAAAAACCCTTGCTTAACACTTGTTATTATTTTACCCACACCCAAAACTTCTCATTGCCTTCGCTTTTAATTAGGAATTCTACCATTGAAAGTTCGATGATAGATTTTAGACTATTATTTTTGATCTCTTTTTGGATCTACATATAATTTTATGACAAACTTATAGTTATTATTTTTTAGTTTTATTTTACTTTATGTTATTAAACTAAAAATTGAAGACACAACAGAGGAAGAAAACAGTTATATGATGTAGAAAGCATTATACAATAAAAAGAATAATATGGAACACATATAATATTCTCATTTAGAGCTTTTCTAAGGTTGGAGTTACAAAGAATCAATGACCTAGTTTATTGGCTCAAAAGTAAGACAAAAATTCAAAGAATAGCAAAACGTCATATATGAGCCAACCAAGATACAACTCAAATTTATTGTAATTTTAGATGTGTAACGAAAAAACAATGAGTATAAAATGATACTACATAAATCCTAGAAAAATTAGAAGACTAACTCATATCAAACTTTAAGAAATAATAAGGAATATTCAGACAGGCTCTAAAGGTACTGACATTTATGAAGATGCTTTGCGTTAAGGAAATCCATAACTGAAACGAAATGGAAATTTTAAACAGGTGATTAAAATAACGGATCGGATTCAACCACTTGAAAGCTTATCTAAAAAGCCCCAAGAACCTAAAATTATAGTTAACCTCAGACGTATCAAGCGTAAGATCATGATAATGAGCGGGAAAGGAGGAGTAGGGAAAAGCACAGTTGCCGCAAATCTATCCATCGGACTGGCTCTGCGTGGATATAAGGTGGGACTTCTTGACTGTGATATTCATGGCCCGACTATTCCCACAATTTTCGGTTTGGAATCTGAGAGACCATCTGTTAACGAAGAAGGTATACTGCCAATCCAGGTCCTTCCCAATCTTTCGTTGATGTCTGTAGGTTTTCTGCTCGAAAGTAAAGATTCCCCTATCATCTGGAGAGGGCCTGCAAAAATGGGGGTTATCCAACAGTTCCTGGAAGATGTTATCTGGGGAGAACTTGATTTTCTGATTATAGACCTGCCTCCGGGTACAGGAGACGAACCTCTGGGCGTGGCTCAGCTGACCCCCAATTGTGATGGTTCAATACTTGTTACAACTCCTCAGGACGTAGCTCTCATTAGCGTCCGCAAATCAATCCGATTTTCTGAGAAACTCAAGGTGCCTATTATAGGGCTTGTTGACAACATGCATGGGTTGATCTGCCCTCACTGCGCCGAGCCGGTAGAAGTGTTTGGAACTGGTGGTGTCGAAAAAGCCTCAAAAGATTTTAACATCCCTATCCTTGCAAGGCTTCCAATAGAGCCAAAGATCGCAGAAATGGAAGATAAGGGTACAGTTGTTCGGGAACTGCTTGAACACAATACTGAATGGCAGAAAAATTTTGAATATATTGTGAGTGCGGTAGAAAAAACCCTCGACGAAAAATAAGTGGGATGAAAATTTGAAGACCAGTAAATAATAAAAAGTCACGCAAATTTTGAATTTTGGAATAAGCTCAAATAAAAAGTATTTATAGAGCAGGCTTACTTAGAAATTTAGTCATTTTCGTACATACTTTAAAGCCAGTCTATGATTTTAGGCCAGAGTGACAATGAAATTATCATTGTAAGTACAAAAACAAAAATTGAGCCTGCAGTCATATCTACCTGAGTATAAGCCACTCCTCCCCTGATGACATTAGCTGAAATAGCCCCAAAAAGGAAAAAAATTACAAGCACTAATGAAGTGGCAATGCTTGTTAGAAGCACTAATCTATTATTATTGCCCTCTGATACCGATTTCACCATATAACTCCCATCAATCTATAGAATTGTAAAAATACTCCAAAGTGTCGATCTAAGCATCTTTTCAGGGAAATGTACTTATTTGAGAGATTCTCTCAGTAGTTAATCTTTGCCAGCAATTACTCTGATACATTATTTTCTGCGATCTCTTTAAATGTGTCTCAAATATGTTTCAAATAAATCAGCTTCGAACTATTTTCCTAGTTTATTTAAGTTTACTTCTTTTCATTAGTAGGGAATTGGTCGTTACTGAAATTGAACTGAGGGCCATTAAGGCGGCAGCAAGCTCAGGCGTGATCAGAATCCTGTTATAGATTGGATAAAGAATTCCCGCTGCGATAGGAATACCTATAGTGTTGTACCCAAAAGCCCATACAAGGTTTTCCTTGATCTTGTGAATAGTAAGCCGACTTAGCTTAAGGGCCGCGACCACGTCTCTTGGATCATTTTTTATAAGTACAATTTTTGCGGATTCCATTGCCACATCTGTCCCCGCTCCCATCGCGATTCCAACATCAGATTGAATTAGGGCAGGAGCGTCATTAATGCCGTCCCCTACCATTCCAACAAGCTTACCCTCTTTCTGGAGTTTTTTTATTTCATTGGCTTTATCTTCAGGCAATACTTCAGCAAGCACCCTGGAAATTCCCACCTCTGCTGCAATTGCACTTGCAGTAACAGCATTGTCTCCGGTTATCATAACAACTTCGATACCCATTTTTTCCAGAGTTTCAATTGCCTCTTTGGAGTTTTCCTTAAGAGTATCGGCAACTGCAACAAGACCTATGATTTCGTCTTCATAAGCCACAAGCATTGCAGTTTTCCCATTTTCTTCAAATTCGCGCATTTTAGCTTCCAATTCCTTAAAGGAAATTCCGTTCTCTTCCATAAGTTTGCGGGTGCCAAGCAATATTCTTTTTTCTTCAAAGTCAGCTTCGATTCCTTTTCCGGGAATCGAATGAAAACTTGCCACATTTCCAAGGCCGATTTCTCTTTCCTCAGCCCCATTTACAATCGCTTCTCCAAGAGGATGTTCTGATCCTTTTTCAGCCGTAGCTGCTATATAAATAACTTCATTTTCCTCATGGCCCGGAACTACAAAAACATCTGTAAGCTTTGGAGCACCTTCTGTAAGGGTTCCTGTTTTGTCAAAAACGATAGTATCGAGTTTATGCGCCCTTTCAAGGGCTTCTCCTCCTTTTATAAGGATTCCATTCTCGGCACCTTTACCGGTACCTACCATAATAGCTGCAGGTGTTGCAAGTCCAACTGCGCAAGGACACGAGATTACAAGAATTGTAATGGCTATAAGCAGAGAAAAAAGAAAAGGACTGATTCCTCCGAGAGACGCAGATTCCCCTACTCCGTATCGCCAGTAACCTATGAAGAACCAGAAGAAAAAAGCAAGTAGGGCAAAAACATGTACGGTTACAATGAAGTTGCCAGCAAAAGCGTCCGCAACTCTCTGAATGGGAGCTTTAGTAGTCTGCGCAGTTTCCACAAGCCTGATTATCTGAGCAAGGGCAGTGTCAGCTCCTACCTTTGTAGCCCTAAATTTAAAGGATCCAGTTTTGTTAAGAGTAGCCCCGATGACTGTATTACCTGCACCTTTCTCCACTGGAATACTCTCGCCGGTAAGCATAGACTCGTCTACTGCCGAACTACCTTCCACAACGACCCCATCAACAGGTATTTTTTCTCCGGGCCGGACGACAACAATATCACCAACTGTCACCTCTTCTACAGGAATTTCTTTTTCTATGCCATTTACAATGATTCTTGATGTTTTTGCCTTGAGCCCCATTAGTTTTCGAATGGCTTCAGATGTCCGCCCCCGCGCTCTGACTTCGAGGTACCTCCCAAGTACAATGAAAACTATCAACAAAGCCACCGTGTCATAGTAGAGAGTATGATATCCCGGTCCCAGATCAAAAAATGTCGCTGCTACACTAATCAGGTAAGCAGCTCCGGTCCCTCCAGCAATTAATAAGTCCATATCAGTTACGCCGTGCCTGAAACCTTTGAAAGTCCCGACAAAAAACTGCCTGGCCGGAAAGAGGAGGACCAGACTAGACAGTATAAAAAGCACTATAGGATTGGAAAGGAAAGAGGGTACAAAAGAGAGTAAAGGAAATATCATACTCATATTCCCTAGAGATACCGGAATTCCCAAGACGAGAGCGACGATTAAATTATTTCTCTGCCTCAGGATTTCAGCATCCCGGGACATTTGCTCTCTGTCCTCATAATCTACAGTCTCAGCTTTAACAGATGCTCCATAGCCGATTCCCTGAACCACAACGATAATTCCTCTAACTGAAATGCGGAACGAATCAAATTCTACAACTGCTTTTTCAAGCGGAAAGTTTACTGAAGCTGAAATCACGCCTTCTGTTTTATTAAGAATTTTCTCAATGTTTGCAGCACAGGAAGCACAGCTCATTCCCTGAAGATTGAGAGTTACCTTATCTTTCTCTACCTTATATCCAATGGATTCGATGGCTTCTTCAATTTCTTTGGGAGAGATGAGTGAAGGCTCAAAGCTAACTTTTGCCCTTCCGAGTTCAAGATTGACAGCTACCGAATCTACACCTTCTTTTTTCTTCAAAGTCTTCTCTATATTCAAGGCACAGGCTGAACAAGTCATGCCAGAGACTCCAAGGGTGATTTCTTTTAGGTCGGCTTTCTGGCTTGAGATTTGAGTTGCTTCTTTTTCTGTCGCCTCGCATGCTTCGTTCAGTCTACAAGCTTGAGAATTCTCTTTCGATTCTTTTGATACAGTATCAGTAGTTTCTGAAATTGTGCCTTCTGCCTCTGAAGTAGCGGAGATTTCTGCTTGGCCCGTTGCCTGAACTTCTCGAGCCTCTTCTTCAATTTCGGTTGAGTATCCAGCTTTCCGGATGGCGTCCTTTATAACATTCAAATTTACTTTTTTAGGATCAAAGTTGATAGTAGCACTTTTGGATTCGAGATCAAACTCGACTGATTTCACTCCTTCAAGTGAAGAAATAACATCAGCTACTTTTCTCTGGCAATGACCACAGGTCATACCATAAATTTCTATCGCAACTTCCATTGGATATCCCGCCTATCCAGATTTTCATGACTGACTGAAATTTATTGAATATTTTTCAGGCTCTATTATTATATTATAACCAGTCTTCAGCAGCGTTATACTTATTATATGCTCATTAGTTATTTGGTTGTCAGAGGCTATGTTTACTGTCGTCCTGTCAAAAATATTTATATTTATTCTGGAAACCTGTTTAGTAGGGGTAACGAGTTTTGTGACAATGTACTTGTAGTACCTGTAGTAAACCGTGTCATCTACTATGAATGTCGCATCGCAGATTGGTTCAAACCCATTGAATCAGCTGTTTTTCAAACAGGCGCATTACTATATAATTAAATCTGTACCTGTTATTATATAATTCGTTGAACAAATACACTCGATTCTAGCAATTCAAAATTACAGGGGTTCATATCCAGCTTCACTAACTGCAGCCTTGATCTGTTCGAGACTTGTTTTCCTTTCTTCGTATTCAATAGCTACCTGTTTATCCCGAAGGTTTACTTCTACTTCCCACACGCCTTCCACAGATTCAACTGCTTTTTTAACTTTCATCTCACAGTGACCGCAGGACATACCCTCTACTATAATTATTTCTTTAGTCATGGTTTCGATCTCCGATTAGCCGTTCAAACTATATTATCGAACAACTGAACACTAGAATTCTATAAAATAACAATTCACATAAAATATTTGATTAAATCAAATTGTCATTATAAATTTGAATGAAAATATTTGCTTAACTTCTCAATGAGTCAGAACATAATACTTTAAACTATTTACCGAATCTGTAAAAATTCAAGCACATCTTCTCTTATAATGTACAGATTAAAGATAAAATTTATTTTTATTACCGCATTAAATAAATAAGCTGAATAGAGCAGAAATTTAAGAGGTTATGAAATACCTTGAAACAATTTCTTCCAAAAAGAGAAAAATTTCGGCCAGAGTTCTCTTTTTTATTTTGAAATTTTGAACTCAGTCTTCACCCATCATCGGTTCAAATAAATATGTACCAATACGAGGGTAACCAGACAGAAACCTGTGAGTAAGTGAATTTTCTCATCAGGATCGCGGAATCTTCCCATCCTAACAGCCCGACAAACAACAGCCTTAGGCCTGTTAACATTTGCGTCAAAAGTATAAGAAAGAGAGCAAAGTTAAGAATCTGAAGCTTAAGTTGTTTAGCTATGCTGGCCCCCTCAACTTTTTAGTACTAAGGGGTTTACCACGTTCTGAGGCTTGCCTTTAATAAACATCTCAACGTTCTCAATACTCATTTAAGTACACTCATCTAAAGATCTTCAGATAGAAAAGCAATGTGCTAAGTCAGAGCAACACATTATCCATCTGTAATAGTGAACTGTCGGAGGGTAACAGCTCCTTTTCAAAAACATCCAGTCCTGCTCCAGCAATCTTTTCATCCCTAAGAGCTTCTATGAAAGCATCTTCATTGACCGCCTTTCCCCTTGCGGTATTGATCAGTATAGCAGTGAGCCTCATCTTTGCCAATTCCCTGAAACTTATCATGTGCTCTGTTTCGAATGTCAGTAGCACATGCAGTGTAACTATATCGCTCTCTGAGAGCAGGGTATCCAGATCTACTACCTCTACTCCTAAAGCCTGTGCCCTTTCAGGATTAGAGTGAGTAGTGACAGAGAGTACGTTCATATCGAATCCACGAGCTATCTGTATTACCTTTTTCCGATGTAGCCCGTCCCCAGCACGCCTATAGTCTAGCTCATGAGCTGATTTCCCACATAGTACTTTCAATTGAATAACCCCTTCGGCAAGTTCGTATCAGCGAGACGGACTTTTCTTAACAAGCCCAGCGATAAAGCAAAAACAAATTCTGCCACCGAATCAAAATCGTAATTGGGAACATTCGATACAATGCCTCCACCCTCAGTAGTTCCTTCAAATCTACATTTCGAAGCCTGTCTGCCACAGGGATATCATCTTCTGCTTAGGCGCAGAACGCAGAGCTTTGGCATCAACGCCGTATCTTCCTACTATTATAACTTCAGCATCTTTTATTCTTTCAACAAACTGTCTGAGAGACAGGCAAGCTGTCGTAGATTTTGAGCTCACCTAGGCTCCAAGACGCTCTCTGTATTCTGCTGTCAAAAAGGTAGGATCTGACTACTGTCTCCATATACCACCTCAAAACTTCAAATATTGCCCAGAATCCTAATCGAACATCCTACAAAAAAGACTGAAAAACGGGTGTCTTGAGACTGCATCTGATTCTATAATTGGGATAAAATATTCTACTATAAAACTAATTTATATATTGATTTTGGGATAAATTCTATTTGATTTTAAAGTCAACAATATCCATTATCCAAGTGTAGAAATGAGTCAAATTTTGAGACTACCAGGAAACGGCATTTTTTTGCCGTCTTGCTTTGATTTTGAGAAAACAGTCTAGATTGATTATTTAGTCTTGCTGAAATTAAGATCTTAAAATCTTAATATTTTCACACTCTAACCTTAAGACTCGATATACTTTTTCGGATTTTCACCGAACTTCTTTTTATCCTAGAGGGCACAGAAGTAGTATGGTTTTCCTTTATACTCACTTTTAAACTTCGTGTCTTTCTCTTCCAGCTCCATCTTACATACAGGGTCAATGACCACCATAATACCTCCAATAACTAAAGACGCATCAAGCAATTTCTATTTTATCACCTTAATAGATCTGAAAGGAATTCAATCTAGTGCATGAAATTCAATTCAAGATCGTTTTGGCAATATTGCTCTCAATGGTTGTTAACATTGTCCATATTAGCAAAGAGGTCGCAGAGAGTTCTAAAAAGCAATAAAAAAGCACGAAAGAAGAGAGAAATTCTTCATCACCTTTTTTGTTTTGAGGCTTATCCCCATCTCCTTTTGGTGCTTACCTTCTGGCTAGATCTCTTTAGCCTTTATTTCTCTTCAAGAGTCCACTGGTTTGTAGGCGGGACAATTTTAGTAGGCAACCTTCTTTTCATCTAGTGTCGTAGAGTTTTAGGTCGAAACCTGGCCCCTTCCTTGGAGATTCGGAAAGACATACTAGTGACAGATGGCCTTTATAGGTTCATAAGGAATTCTATGTATCCATCTTTCGAGTAGTAGAAGAGTATCTTTTTTCTCTGCCAACTGGATAGTTGCTTTATCTTACATGCTACTAACAATCACATTGTACTTTGTCTGGATATCCGATGAAGAGAAGACTATAATAGAAATATTTGCAGATAAATACAGGAAATACGTGCAGAATACGGGACATTTGATGCCAAAGTTGAGCCTATTAAAGAGATAAGTGCCTGGCTTTTCTGAGAAAGATCGATAAGAAGAGATCAAGGTGTTAACTGCTCCTTTTATGATCAACGTAAAGATAAGTTATAATGGATAGAGTAGGAGATCCAGAGGTTCTAAGGACTTTTCTAATTAGTATCAACAGGTTCAATAGACTATACGTCTTTGACACTGCCTTGATAATACCCTCGAAATTACTTAGATCATTGCAATTTTGGAATTACACACACATTTCCTGAAAATGCACTCTCAGAAATAATAATTATTCTCAATACAAACATAATTAAGAAAGGAATATATTAAGAGAATATTGTTAAAGTAAACTATTCCTGAGTTCTAGAAGAGGAGTGAAAATGAGTTTGTTGGATAGAATGAGCACTGTAGTAAAAGCGAAGGTAAACAAAATCATAGGCAACATAGAGGACCCAAGGGAAACCCTAGACTATTCCTACGAGAAACAACTCGAGCTTTTGCAAAATGTGAAAAGAAGCGTAGTTGAAGTTGCTACATCTAAGAAGCGGCTGGAGCTGCAGAAAGCCAAGCTCCTGGAAAGCATTGACAGGATAGATGCCCAAGCAAGGGAGGCCATGAAATCCAATCGCGAAGATCTAGCAAGGATGGCCTTGGAGAGAAAGGTCACATCCCAGGCGCAGGCTGAAAGTTTAGATCAGCAGATTGCAGAGCTGAACGTTGAACAGGAAAAGCTTATGGCTGCTGAATGCCGTCTGGCAACGAAGATTGAGTCCTTCAGGGCTAAAAAGGAGACTATCAAGGCCCAATACTCGGCTGCTGAGGCACAGGTCAAGGTTACAGAATCCGTAACCGGCATCAGCGAGGAGATGGCAGATGTCGGCCTGGCGGTGCAAAGGGCAGAGGACAAGACCGATCAGATGAAAGCTAGATCTGCTGCACTTGATGGGCTTCTTGAATCTGGAACTTTGGAGGACTACTCCAGCGGAGATCAAATTGAAAAGGAATTAGCCAAAGTTCAGGCTGCAGGCCGCGTTGATGAGGAGCTTGCAAAGCTCAAGCAGGAGGCAGGTAAATGATCGTTAGAATAATGGGTGAAGGTCAGTATGTGGTAGACAGCTGCTTGTTAGATGAACTCAATATCATCGATAATCGCATTGTGGATCATGTAAGCAAGGGAAAGCAAAAGGAGTTCGGGGAAGAACTGGCCAAGCTGATATCAACTGTAAAGAAAAAAGGAAAACATTTGGATCATAACGAGATCATCGAGTCAGATATCATAATTCCTCCGAAAGACCTGACCCTAAAGGAAGCCGAGGGCATATTCAAGGGACATGGAGTGATAAAAGACTAGTCAAATTTGGTGGCATATCCCGCAGCAAGCTGCGGGGTATCCGAATGAAATCATTTCATCTGTACGCGATTAATCGAAGTTGTACATAATATTCTTTGATCTATAAAAATGATTATTGATTAATAATATCAATATCAATTGTCAAGGTTCCGTTGCAAAAATATCCGAATAAGCACGTAAATATATGGATGATGAACAAAAGTCAAAATATCCAAGGAAAATTATCAATATTACAGAACTATTCCAAATAATTGATTGATATACTTAGCTTCATTAAGACCAGAGTAGTTTAGATTCTTGATTTGTCCTTTTTTTAACTATATTCAAAGCTTCAATTCCTTTTAAAATCTTACTTGCAGAGCGAAAAGACTGAAAGCTTAGCACTGGAGCAATTATTCGCTTGATAGACCTCTGCTCTTGTTCTGCAATGTTATTCAAATACTTGACTTGTTTAATTTCAACCCTTTTAGAAACTTTTTTTCATGAATCTCTTTGCAGCTTTTCTATTTCGTTTTGCACTTAGCATGAAATCGATTGTGTTGCCATTTGAGTCAACTGCTCTGTAAATACATTTCCATTAACCTTTTTTTATATAAATTTATCAACTTTCCGTGAATCGTTCGTTGGTCTTAAGTGCCTTCTTATCTTCTTTTTTATTTCAGGTGAATATTGATGCACCAATCTCATGATTGTCGGATGGTCGACATTTATTCTCCTTTCTGCCATCATTTCCTTTAAATTTCTATAGCTTAATGTATTTTTAAGTACCATCTTACGTTTAATAAAATAATTTCTCCTCATAGTACTTCCATTTAAAGGAATTTACTGGCATAATATATGCTCCTAAATTTCTACTTATTTCAGTAAATTCCACTCATAATTTTTTGCAACTGAGCCAAAAATACAGTACAACAACAAAAATATTGGGATTCTTAATCAAGGAGTTGGGATATCCAAAAATGAAATCTTTTACCCCGAAATTTCCTAAGTTATTTTTAAAAACAATAAGGTGTAATTCAACATCATAACTTTTTGGAGTTTTAATATGGCACATATTTCAATAAAAATTATGCTTTTCTGGTACAATCTGGTTAAAATATCATATGATTTCGGCTTAAAAATAATACACATCTTTTAGCACAAAACGATACATTTCTCAATTTCGTTGAAAAGAATCATCTGGTAGTTTTTCTCCGATCCCATTTGTAGTTACATTTTGGTTTCCATTAAAATAACTCATGAAAGCATCTAGTTTTTTTTCTGTCGAGCTTGGGAGCAGTATAACTGGGTTTGCGTTGAAGCATAATTGTGGAAAATAACATGTGATTTATTGTCATAATAAAATAAACTTATTAACATATTTTAGTTAAATTGTTGAGCACAAAATATCTTAAGAAAATAGATTAATATCTAAATGAGCACTACTAGGAGAAACACAATGACAACAACTAATGTAGAGATTGATGTCGGTAGCAAATCTTTGATTCAAAGTAATTTTGGAAATAAGGGCAATTTCGAGGTAGTAGTGAGGTAAGGAAATCAATCAGCTCATTATTATCGAGATAACGATAGTAATAGCACATGGAATAAAACTGTAGTATTTGGAAACAATGTTAGCTCTGCTCCAACTATGATTCAAAGTAATTTTGTAAATAAGAGCAATTTTGAGGTAGTAGTGGGAGAAAGAAATCAATTAGCTCATTATTATCGTGATAATGATAATAACAACACATGAATAAAACTGTAGTATTTGGCCCTTAGGGTGAAATGATCGTGACTATGTACCATAGATGGCTTAATTTAGTTTGCTAAATTTTATATTTTATATGAGAAAAGTAAATGACAGCCAATCTGACTAAATAAATCGTCTAAAACACTAATTTCTATTTCCACAGGAAAAAAAATCAGTATTCAACGATAGAATGAACTCAAATTGGTTTTGATGCAAAAAATCTGGCTTTGTTACAAAATCACTATAAACCTTTATAATTAAGTAAGTTAATTAGTCTCATCACCAGATCAATAAGACACAAACTAAGAATTATAGTTGTAAACTGCTGAAATATTATTTTTGTAACAGGATCATAAGTACAATATTTTACATTTATGCATAGGCCTTGCTATAAAAAATCAATACATCCGTAATTTTAGCATTCGTCAATAAATTAAAACACTATTTACTTACATATATTTTAAAAATAGGAAGGAGTTTTTTGACTCCTTACTTTTTATTTATTTTAAGGCATTATGGATGCTTATTCCAAATAATCGCTTTTTTTACCTAACTTTATTGCTTAAAGTATCAATTGCCATATTATACTGCATTAATGTTTTTCTCTTTGTTGATATTCCCCTACCTAGTTAATCTTTTACTTGGTTAATAGCTTTTCAGGCTAATTAGGAGCCCGCTATATTGGTTATGTTGCAGCGATTGGAACAGTCGATGTTTTTGTACTTGTACCATAATTATTGCTTGCTGCCAGTATAGGGGTATAGGTTCCCGCCTGAGTGTAAATATGTTCTGGATTCTGTAGGTTAGAAGTAGTTCCATCTCCAAAGACCCAGTACCATTCAGCTGGTGATCCTGTAGTTTTATCCGTGAACTGTACATCAAGCGGAACAGGTCCTGTAGTTGCATTGATTCTGAAATGTGCATCAGGCTGTACTGGTGCTGTTACAATTATTGGAACAGTTGATATTTTTGTACTTGTATCATAATCATTGCTGGCTGTCAGTTCCGGCCTATAGATCCCTTCTGTATTGTAAATATGCTCTGGATTCTGTAGGTTAGAAGTAGTTCCATCTCTAAAGACCCAGTACCATTCAGTCGGTGATCCTGTACTTTTATCCGTGAACTGTACATCAAGCGTAGCAGGTCCTGTAGTTGCATTGATTCTGAAATGTGCATCAGGCTGTACTGGTGCTGTTACAATTATTGGAACAGTTGATATTTTTGTACTTATACCGGTTATATTGTATGCTGTCAGTTCCGGGCTATAGGTTCCTGGCACAGTGTAAATATGTTCTGGATTCTGTAGGTTAGAAGTAGTTCCATCCCCAAAGACCCAGTACCATGCAGTTGGTAATCCTGTACTTTTATCCGTGAACTGGACATCAAGTGGAGCAGTACCTTGGGTTTGATTGATTCTGAAATGTGCAGAAGGCATACCCATAACATTGATCAACACATTCTTTGATGCTGTAGTATAGTTTGCAGTATCAGTTGGTGTGAAAGAAACATTTAATGTCCATGTACCTACACTTAGTACAGTTCCTGATGGCGGAGTGTAGACAAAAGTTCCAGCTACTGGGTCTCCAGTTACTGTATTTGTAGCAGATGCATCTAGCTGAATGTCGCTCAATGCTGTTCCATATGATATGTTGGCAGGGTTACTCCAAGTAATTGTAGGAGTTCGAACTGGGTCCGTAAACGCCTTGATGCACACATTAGTATTTGAGTAACCTGGCTCTGTTGTTATGTCGGTCCAGGTAGTTCCATCAGGACTTGCAAAACTTTCTGATGCATTTGCTGTTGCATGACTACTATAGTCGCTGATAGGCATTTCTACAGCAATTGGGTATTCAGACGTAGGGTTTGTAAGCTCCAGTACTACGGAAAAGTTTTGGCCGCCATTGAGCTGAACTCCAGAATTCAGGGGAACTGTATGATAGCCTGAACTTTGGATTGTTCCACTCTGGGTAAGAGCAGGACCAGCTTGACTGATTGGAGTGGACCCTGTATTATTGTAGATATTAATTACATAATTGCAGTTTATATCTGTCGTGTAGAAACTTACCGCCTTAAGGGCTTCGTTAGATTTTGCAGTAAATATATTTGCAGCCCAGCCAGTTGTGGGGTTAGTTTGAGATGTGTTAATTTTCGCGGTCCATCCAAGTGGATCGTATTGGTAGATGTTTGTATAATCATTGAGTGGTCCGGCCGTGAAGAGTACATTCTCATCGTATCCTATAATTTTATCATAATAGGAAACATAGAAATATCCATTATCACCCCAACTTGGACCCCAACTATTTTTTATGATAAATGCTCCATCTCCAGGTGGCTTTGTGGTGAAATTACTTGCATTATAAGAATCATCCCAGCCTACCATAACCACGGCATGGTTAGCGTTTGAATTTCCATTGTAGTAATAACCATATGTATTTGAAGAATAGTTTGCATCGTCAAAATACATTCCGACATCCATTCCCCCATATATCATAATTGCCTTTTTCAGATATAGATTATCCATAGAATCATTTCTGGTCGGAAGGAAGGTTACATTTTGTACATGTTTCTGTATAGGAAGTCCCAAGGGAGAAACGACTGACATCGGATTCCAAAGGTCATCGCTATTGTTAATAGGTCCGCTCCAGCGGGTCAGGTAAGCAGTTGACCTTACTGCATCTCCACCAGAGTCGGCAGTACGATCAAAACCATCAGTGTAGTTTGCAGAAAGAAGATTTTTCATATTTTGTTCTGAAAAATTATACTGCTGCTCTGGCATTAAATATGATTCAAGAGATCCATAAGTTGCAAACGTCCAACAGGTACTTGTAGGATCTTGATCTTTTACAGGAGTCACTCTGTTCAGAGATCGCAGATCATAGGAAGGCGTAATAGATGTGCTGGTCGAAGCAGATACGTCTGCAATGGTAGTATGTTTGAGATTACTAAAGTCAATAGGTGAAGGTATGTGTCCATATTTATGCTTAGTTAGTGTAGATGCCAATTTATTAAATTTTAGATCATTTTGGTATTCGGTAAATTTAGGATTCCTTGGTGAAAGTCCAAATTTTGGAGAAAATTCAGTTTGATTTACAGTATTTTTGTGAATATGAGATGATTTGTTTTCTTCTGAAAATCCTGTATATGCGACCGCCACTGATGAACTTATAACTAAAAATAAAATCAAGACTTCAATAAAAATTACTACTTTTTTTATTACAGATACATCAGTTATTATATTATAATTTTTTTTCATTTTTATCACCTTCTTAGCTTATTGAAAAATCAATTTGCGAAGTAGTTTATCTTTACTTTATTTTTATACAAATTAGTTTATTATAATAATTCAACTTTACTTCTTGAATTTCTCTAGAGTTGTTGATAAAAGACTAAAATGGAACTTCATCGGTATCTAGCACAATACAGAGAAATTTTATAACTTACTAATTTTAATAACTTTCAATAGCAATTCAAAAATTTTTTATTTATTTTGAATGAATTGAGTTGATATATACTGGTATAAACTATAATAATTTTTTGTAAATGTGGTGATAATATTGATTTTTTATCTTCTACTTATTTTTTAGTAACGATAAATTGACTCTCAGTAGATGTTCTAAGGATAATAACATGCCCCATGAATCCGTTTTTGAAAAAATCACTCAAAAATTTGCAATTATTATCTCAACTAAAGCTTCTGGGAATGAATTTCAGAACCTTTAAATGCAGGAAAGATCTAAAAGTGCGAGATATTTTCAAAAACTGCGTTTGAATAAGCACGGAGTTTCATAAAAAAAGTCTCAGAAAAAGTTGTGAAAATTAGAAAGGACATCTGCGGAAAGTTAGATACAATAAAATGTTGTGGTCAAAGTTTCCATTAAAAAGCAATTGAAATTAACCCGCATGATTTAATGGCTTCATTAGCTTTGTACGGTAACGGAAATGCTCTAACTAAATTAGGCAAGTACGACGAAGCAATCGAAGCCTATGACAACGCAATTGAAGTTAACCCACCAGATTCAGTAGCTTCATTATTTTTGAACTGTAAAGGACTTGCTCTAACTAAAGAGGATTTCGATAAACCTCTGATTTCAACAAATTGCTTATATACCTTTTATAAACTATCTACCAAAAAGTGGGGTTTATCGAAATCGTCTAAATTAAATAAATCCGATGAAGCACTAAAAGCATATGACAAAGCAAATGAAATTAACCACAGGATTCACTGGCTTTGGCCGCGAAAGGAGCTTTATCTAAATAGATTAAATAAGGCTGATTTGTAGGTTGAATAGTTATTCAATTGTCATTTATTTTTATACTTCACGAAAATGAATATAGCAACTTCTTGGCCTTTAAAATAAAGTGATTTTAATAAAAAAATGTATTTTTTGCATAAATCAGGTGAAAATGTCCTATAATTTTGGTTGAAAAAGTAGAAAATGCATAGGTTTTAAGCTAAAAATTGCGTATAATTGAGCTTTCCACGTTCAAAGCTTAATCCAGAAGAATGGCAGATTGAATCTAAGGCCCTTCCAGAGAATAAAAAAAGTAATCGATTCCGTTAATTAAAACTTACCTCCATATCCAAATTTGTATCCAGAAAATTTTAAATATTTTTGGAGAATTTAGCGCAATTTATCATTTTTTTCTTACTAATCCGAAGATGTGTGAAGCTTAAGTAAATTTCCATTCGAATTTCTTAGTTTAAAAATTTACGCCCAAGGCAGGATTTGAACCTGCGCTCTCTCAAAAGAGAAACGGTTTTCGAGACCGCCGCCTTACCACTAGACTACCTGGGCATTTTATTATATATACGAGAAAATTTCATGGGCATTACCCAAAGATTCCGATATAAAGGTAAATAAATATGCATTCTCTCTTATATATTTTATTATCAACGCGTTAATTCCGGACCTAATTGGTTTCAAAACAATTTCTACCAATCAGAGGAATGTCATAAAAATCATTCAAGGTAATAGAGTAGTAATTATGACAAAGTAAAATTATTCCATTTATGTATAGAATCAGATATTATTGTCTTTACCCTCCAATTCTGTAGTATCTTTGATATAATAAATTTACCGATGATACAACCCATATACCAAGAAGTTCTTAAATTGTTTGTTTCATAATGCAAAATCTTCTACAAATTTTCTTGAAGATGAAACCATTATTTTGAAGTCAAAACTAACAAAAATAAAAATTATTTTAGATTTAGATTAGTTTAATTATATAATTTGTAATTACCACCTAGTTTTAAAATAGAAATTCCTTAAATGAGTATAGTTTTTTAGAATGTTTACCAAATAAGCATGAGTTCCAAACCTTATTATATTTATTATTAATATATATTTAACCTAGGTATCTGATCCCAATTTCTCAGGAAAACGACAGTATGAACAATTATTGGAATATGGAGTATAATATAAGCTGTATATACAGTGTATCGGTATGGATGTATAGAATACACAAAAGTAGGACTTTATGCTAACTTCAAAGGGTCTGAGTATATTTATATGACTATTTTAACCTATCAAGAGCAAGTTTTGCAGCCTTTTTGCCTGATAGGAGCATACCTCCGAAGATAGGCCCCATTCTTGGAGCGCGGGTTGCTGCATTTGCAGCCATTCCCGCAACAATCAGACCAGGGTAGATCTCCTGCGTTGCGTCGACGGTAAGTCGCTCGCCAATTTCTGACCACATAGGTTTTTCCCCAAGTATCCCCAGCTCTCCGATTTTTGCGTTTGGGATTTTCCTAAGAATTGTGTTGCATACAGCTGCATCGTGCCCTGTTCCGTCTATTACGAGTTTTGTGCGAATCATAAGCGGATCCACATGTAGATTCTGTGATGCGACAGGCCCCCAATTGATCACTATGCCAGTAATCCTGTCATTATCTCGGATCATGACGTCTTCAAAATTCACAAGATTAAATACCTCAGCCCCCGCTGAAGTTGCACCTGCAATTAACTTCCCGACGGATTCAACTGAATTTGCCACATAATACCCTGACTGATATTCCTTATACCTAATCCCAAAGTCATCCAGAATACTTCGGGCCTCTTCCTGCAAAACTATGCGCGGAAACATCATACCACCAGCCCACATACCCCCCCCAAGTGATATCTTCTTTTCATAAATGGCGACTTTTACTCCAGCTTCTGCCAGATACTTTGCAGCCACCAAGTTTGCTGGTCCTCCGCCAACAAGTGCCACATCGATGTCCGCATATTCAAGGAAGGTTTTAGCGTACTCATCAAAAATTGCCCGTGTGATTATAACTTCGTCGAGTTCCATCTTAATCTCTCATAAAGTTTCTAGGTTTTGAAATTTTGGGAAAACAATCTGGTTTTCTTAGAAACAAATCCGGAAATTGTAAAACTGGACCATAGTAACTGAAATATACATGCAGTTAGATATCTAATGATATTTAGGTTTATATGTAGTCGAACTGGAAATTAATACATATAAAACAATTACTTATCTAAAATACGAATTTAATCAAAACTCTATTGCGCTTTATTTTGTATATCAAGCGCATAACTCTTCGAATGTTTAATGATTTTAGGGGATCTCGATAAACCTCTGATTTTCCACAAGTACTTTAATCCATTATAAGCATATGATAAAATTTAAAGTTCGTTGAAATCCTCTAGAGTTAGTCATCAACAATTTAATTGATCAAGAGAATGGACATAGATTCAGGCTGTTCTTTGATAAGAAACACTATAGGCATCTCAGAGTCTGCAGCAGGATTCATCATATTGATCTCAACTCCTTGTTCTGGGATTCTTGACATATTCGAGTGGGGAATATTCTTTTTTCAACATTGCATTTTTTTCATAGCGTGCAGACACTGCTCACAAATACGACTGTAAAAGTGTAACCTTCATTAAAAGCTGTCTTTTCAAGCTCAAGCATTTAGAGAGTTATTTTATCTCTGTGATCATAACAATCTGCCCAGAATTTGCTGTTTTTTCTCTTGTTTCATCAAGCTTGGAGGATCAGGCCCGGTTCTGTACGGAGTTTTTGCAATCTCTTCATCTGCAATCGCAGTAGATGTGGATTGAACAAGTAAAGCGTACATGTACTCCTTGAGCATCTCACGAAATTCATCAGCATTAGGGATACTCGGTGGGCAGGTGAGTTTTTTTTCGGTATCCTGTACAGCCTCTGCATTTTAAATAACTCTTTTTTCGGCTTTGTAGAAATGCTCTAAATTGAACTTTTACACTACAGTATTATTAATGTTCCGTCATAATATTCTTCGCATTTTTTCGCTAATTATGAGTGATATAAAAGAAAACCTCTCTCTTGATAAGATTCCACATTTTACTACCCTCCAAAAATTTGTAATCCGGATTCCCTCCTCTCTGTGTAACCTTCTTCTGTCAAGGATACTAAAGCTGTTTTACTCATATGGAGAAAATGTCTCTGTTGCAGCGATTGATGCAACAAGATTTACGAGTTCATATGCAAGTTATTATTATTCCAGAAGAACAGGGAAGCTTCGAAGAAGCCTCCTGAGGACTCCAATATCAGTAGACACCAGTAAAAAGATAATATTGGGATGGAAAATTAGTCAAAAACAGACAATGAAATCAAACATGCAAATGCTCTGATAAGAAAATCAAATAAGATTAGAAAGTCTGAGTGTTATGTAATGGATAAACGATATGATTCAGAAAAAACACATTATATAATTAGAGAAGAAATCAAAGCAGATTCTATTATACCTGTAAGAGAGAGAAAAAGGAAGAAATAAGAGGAAAATTAGGAAACAATTGAACATGGTCTTTGACAAAATTAAATATAATCAAAGAAATATTGTGGAGACAATATATTCTGTAGTTACAAGAAAATTAGGAAAACACTAAGGGCAAAAAAATTCCGTTATCAAGTAAAGGAGATAAAATTAAATTAATAATATACAACATAAACAAAAAAATTATAGAAATAATTTGCATCAAGTTAAAGATTCCTGCGGAGCCATTTTTGTACTCTTTTAATAGATGCATAAACTCAAAAATATACTCAAAAAATTACACAATAATTTAGTCAAGACGCTGCATAATTTTTACTTCAGAACGCTATAAAAATGAATTCTTCAGAGGCGACTGCAAAAAATAGAATAGAAATTGTGTGGATAAATTTTTGCAAATTCTGGAGAAAAAAATTATAAAAAATAAAGTATTCATTATGAATTACAGCAAAGTGGGACTACTGATCGAGTTTTCTCGGAAATCCTCATGGTAATTTTGGAATTAGAGTTAGGAATCATTTGGATAATTCTTCTTGCACCTCTTTAGCCCCAGCTTCAAGTTCTTTTTTTTGCTGAGTGTCAAATAGGAGTAAAAGTGCCTGAAACTCTCCAACATGTGTTTTTTCTTCCTTTGCAACATCCATGAGGATTTTTTTGATGTCCTTTTTTTTAGTCAGACTGGCCATCTGCTCATAAAGGTTTATGGCATCAAGCTCTGCGATAATAGCTCCTCTTAGGATTTCCTTATCAATATTTTCTTCGGATACGTTCTGAAGGTCTATAGGTATCTTGGATAGCAAGCTATTCACCCGCTCATTGTATGAGCAGATATATTAATAAGTATTTGGGAATGCGACAACAAGTATTCTTTCGGCTAAATTATTTTTTAGTAGCTATAACTTCTTCCCAAACTTACATAGTAGATTAAGTTTGGAGCTATAAATTCTGCATTAAAAAAATAATCATACATATTTACATATTGTGAACTGCACTCAGCCGAAGAGTAAGTGGCTTTTAGTTTGTTTAAGTCTAACATATAAATTGATCTCTTAATTTATCATGTTTTGTAATTTTCTGATCAAGCGCCCAATTATAGACAAAAATGCAACTACTAATATGTTGATTAAGTTGGTTAAATTAGTCAAATGTTGGATACGGCCCAAAAATGAATGCTTTTATCATACAACATTAATCTATTTTAACAATTAATATACTGTTTGGTAAATATTGAGCTTGGACACAATATAGATGTGAACACAAGAATCATACAAAATTTTTGCTAATTAATCATATTCGTTTTGTGTGCAAATATCGAAAGAAGATCCTAGAATTGCTTGATTAAGAACTCAAAAGATAATTCATAACATTGAAAAGTAGACCTTTTTGAAATATTAGAAATTGAGATCGTCAAAGACCAAATTCACTTACTCTTAGAGCGGACCAAAAGTCAGCACTCTTGCAATAATTCGAAAAAATAAACAAGAGACTATAATTAGGCTATGGAAAACTCAAAAAAAATGTTTGAAAAATACTATTGTAAAGAAGATATGTTATTAGAAAGGTGGGTATCTCGCACCTGTTCTCGCCAATGTTAACATAGGAGCAGATGAAAACTACATGCGGAAATAGAGTTGAAGTTGACGCTTGCATCCGCTAGTTGAAGATCTACCGGATTTAAGCTTTGTGTTATAACATGAGTATCCCAATAAAGCCCAAAATTAAGAGATTTTATACCCAAAATTTGATCACACTTAACAATTCCTAATGAAAATAATCCTATTTTTAGCTCAAGTTGAATTAAAAAAATTTATGAATATATAATATATTAGTTATATTTTATATGGAATATTCTTCATTTTTGTTACAATTAAGCTATTATTACTTTCAAAATTAACAGAAATATACTTTTTAATCCCTTTTTAGAAAGTGATGTGAGTATCAAAGTTCATCAAAGTTTAGTCCCACATAGATGATACATTTCATCACTCTTCGTCTTATTTTGTAGGAAAAACCATTTCTACAATACTGTTTTCCCTTAATATCCATCAGAATGCTATACCCCCCAATAATCTGGTCTTCTTTATAATTTTCTATTTTATGTGCTTAATTTTTTTGTTAACTTTTTCTCAAAATAACCCACTCATTTATAAGTTTCATCCTTAACTTTGAATTGACTTAGAATCCTGAATAATTTAATTATTAATCTCATTTCTGAAACTCATAAAATATTTGCATCTTCTTTAGATTTACTTATTGTTTTCCTTCTCAACAATTTGGGTTTCTGAAATTGAGTTTTTTGTAGCCATTTTTACCATATGAGTTGTCAGGATAAGTTTCTTCAGGGTTTTCCGAAGGCTTTTCATGCCTTCCAAATCTTCGGAAACTCCTTCTACTCCGTTATCCTTTGACCAGAATGTTCCTCCCAGATTTGCTCCGAAGGAGCCACCTCCAATAGGTATCATTTCATTGATTACATAAAAGTTCAAAATGGTCTGAATGGCTGGTTCCTGCCCGCCTATTCGGTCTCCGCCATCTGCGATTCCCATACCGACTTTGTTTAAAAAGATTTTCTGGTCTCTGGCAACAATAGCTCTGCAGCGATCCATTATCGTTTTTGTCTGGGCACTAACTGTTCCCTGATATACAGGAGTTCCTATAATCCAGGCATCTGCCCAAATCATTTTGTCGTACAGCTCAGCCGAAATATCATCCTTATGAACACAGCCCTCTTTTGTCCTTACACAGAAATCGCAATGGATGCAAAAATTTAGCTTTTTTCCTTTGGAGGAAAAGTAATCTGTTTCTGCACCGTATTTTTGTTTTGTGATCTGCAAAGCTTCCTGAACCAAAAAATCAGTTGCCATATTTCTGGGACTTCCCGATATTCCCAGAATTTTTATTGGTTTGGTTACGATTTCTTGCATGTTCCCTCCATAATTACATCTAAATTAATACTTGAATATATATGTATGCTAGTATTTTTTTTAGAGAACATAGCTTTATACCTTAATTAAGTAGTTTCGAATCTCGTCAATTCTGGAACTATTTTTATGAATTAATCTAAACTCAAAACAGCTATGAAAGACGATGAAGTCGTTGATTATGACTATGAAAAATGACTCTCCTCTGCATGGCCACAGTCTGTTTATTATCTGTGTTTCTGAATTATGTTGTATCATTGATATCATAATTTTGTCGTATAGTCACTTTACTGAATGGGTCAAATTGTAATTATCAAGAAATTTTTAATGTTTTATTCTGTGCTGTGATATATTCTACAAATTATTTTGAATTTGCAATTAACGATCTAAGGTTAGTGATCTTAGAGATGATAATTTCCCAAGGGTGTAATAATTTTAATCATCTTTTGATTTTATCACATTTTCTTTCTGCATTTACCAGGAAATATATTTTTGGAAAGTATATATATCTTAAAGAAGCAAGCGACTGAAATTTTATCAAGTCAAAAAATTTTTTGGTAGGAAATTACATTTCTGAAAATCATTTTGAATCCAATTTTTAAATGAGAACTCTTCTGCTTCTTCAGCATTATTGATTACTATATAGCTTGATTCTTCTTTCATAAAGGGATAATATAAAAACAACAATTTATCATTTTAAATACTTTGATGGGTTATCATTAAAAAATTATACTCTCCAATTCTTCGTGTTTTCAACGAGATCCTATGATTTATTCGAAGAAGAACTGTTCGATATAAAAAGAAACTGTAATTATATTTAAAATTAGTCCATATGCATTGGATAACAGTTATATAAAATCCGCATTCTTATCAATATAATGGCAAACTGGGGGCAAAACGAATTGTTAGGTTGAAGTCTCACTCAAGTATATTAAATGTATATTTGTAATCGTTCAGTATTTTCTCAATTTGATCATGCAGAAATCATTCCTACAATTTATAGGATTTCAATAAAATCCGATTTTCACGAGCCATCTATATACTATTTATAAGGATTGGATGATATTTAGGGGTTCATGAAATCCTACTTAATTTATTGGGAAACTTTTCGTATCATTTTTGAATTCATGTCTCATATCAAATAAATTAATTAGCTTTCGATTTTATTCTTGAGAAGAAAAATGAAGAATTTTGAATAATCGTCCGTAGTATTACACTTTAAGGCATGGAGTAAAAGTGGAAATATGAAAACCACGTTTTCACATGAAAAATACTATGTTGTAGGAAAATATAGGCTAAGTCCAAATAATATTTTAAAAAAAGCATTTGCTTAGAACTGATATAAATATTCTATAGTCCTGAGCGGTCTATACATCATAAGTATATAGTCCTAAACAATATATTCCATATACATGACTAAATCAGTCGATGATGTTCATTGTATGGAAACTGGTTATTTAAATGCAAAACAAAGATTGAAAGACGCAGAAATTGGGGAAGAAAATAAAGCATTGATTGAAAATTTTTCAATTGCCCTTAGAAGAGAAGGGATAGCCAAAGCGACAATCACATGGTATTTAAATTATATAACCAGAATGGTTCAGCGCCTTCAGGAAATAGGATTCAATGAGAGTTTGGACAAGCTGGATTCCAAGACTTTTGACAGATTTCTTATTTTTCTTGAAGATGATAGGAAATTATCCGCTGGTACAATAAGAAATTATAAAAAATTGATAAAAAAATTTAATAAATCTGCCACTGATGGTAATCCTCCAAAATGGATCCGGGACCTGAAACTAAAATCGATTGAAAGTCCCATACAGCCTTCTGACATCCTTACTAAAGATGAGTTTACACATCTTCTTGAAGCCTGTAGACATCCACGGGATAAAGCCATAATTTCGATCCTTGCGGATGGTGGAATTAGAGTAGGAGCCTTAGAATCCTGTAGGATTAAAAATGTGGAGTTTAATCAATATGGAGCAATGATTTACCTTTCAAAAACTGGAGTCAATAAAACCACACAGGCAAAGGGAATACCAATCACTTGGAGTGCGGGATTTTTAAATCAATGGCTTGCGATACATCCTCTCCACGATGATATGGAAGCCCCCTTATGGGTTACTCTAGATAAAAATAAAGAAGCTTTGAGTTACAAAACAATACGAAAAATGATAAAGATTACAGCTGAAAAAGCAAGAATTAAGAAAAATGTATATCCGCATTTGCTACGGCATATGGCTATCACAAACTGGATTTTAGATAGTCTTAACGAGCAGGAAGTTAAGCGCAGAGCGGGCTGGAGTCGGGGAAGTACCCAAATGTTCAAAATTTATGCAAATTTCACGGATAAGGAAATCAATGACAGCATTTTCGAGAAATATGGACTCAAAACAGAAGACAAAAGACATGTTACACTTAAGAAATGTCCACGATGTAATAATGTGCTAAAACCAGACAATAAATTTTGTAGCCAATGTGCACTGGTTCTTGATCAAGAAACTGCTTTAAAACTAGAAAAAGACAAAGAAAAACTAGACTTGTCATTCTTAGAAGTTTCTAGTGTTGATCCAAAGGTTTTGGAGAAAATAGCCATGGAAGTCAAAAAACTCCTAAATAAGTAAACTTAAAATGTAAGCATAATATTTTTCTATTTATTTCTGTTATTAAATATCTTACTTAATATATAAAACAAAAGTATCTATACAAAATAAAAAGATTGCTTATTCAAAATAAGATTATTTATTTAATCTAACAACTTGGAAATATGTTAAATAAATCCATATACAAATAAACGATAGAAAAAAGATAAAGTTGAATATTATGCGAGAGTATCTAGTAAATTCTTCTGTTAGACTTTCTTCAAATTACCAGTGTCTCTCTAAGTTTGTAATTTTTTAATGGAAAATTATTTGGTCCCACTTAAATCAAGAATAAATGCTGGTCAAATTAAATCCATTTGATACTTTTCGCATTCCTTAATTCCTGCATCTAATTGTTTGTCGTTTGTTATTATTAAGTATACCTCCATTGCTTTTCTTAATTCACGAATTTCGAAAATTGATTCTCTGAAATGAAGATTATTTGCATTTGATATTTATTTTTGGGTTTTTTTTAAGAGTTCTATTATTTCTCTTTTTGATTGACGAATTTTTTCATCTGATATCATGTCTTTTGTTGCTGTGAGTTTTTCCCATCCTGGCATATATGCCTTTATTACATGGAGTGAGAATGGGTTTTCTGTACTGAACATTTTTTTAAGTTCATCCATGTTAGCACATTTTTTGAAGGCTCTATTGATGTAGAAGGTTGGTATATATATTCTCTTCCAGTTATCGGGATCTCGATCATGTTTCTGATCCGTTGTGCAGCTCATGCCCACAAAAAACATAATAGGTTTTTTAATATAAACTATTAATTTATTCTTGTCAGAAATCAGAAAAAGTTTGAAAAAATCGGAGGATAACTGTAATTTTTTTTAAATGATTTTTCTCTTTTTTCAAAAAATATAACTTCGTTATATTTAGCCCTATCATTCTTATTTGGATCAAATATTTTATAGGAGAAGCTTACGGTAGTTTTTGGAGATGTACCGAACCAATTTTTATTTACATATCCCACAAATCTACGATTCAAAAATTCCAAATTATTTAAACCACAAATTAAATCTAAATTTTCGCGAAATATACATTCAAGAATCGAATCATTTTTTTGCATTTTGGGTATTAATTTTGGATATTCTTTGCATATGTTACGTATATTCTGAATACTGAAGACGATCGAATATAATGTGGAATCTTTTCGACCTTTTCCTGATTTTACCTTCTTATTTTCAATAAACCCATTTTTTTGAGTATGCCTAAATCTCTGGAAATAACATTGTAACCTGGCGGCTCATCTGGCTTAACATAACCTAGTTCACTTATTAATTCTACAGTCGTTTTAGAAAATTCTAATAAACTATCTAAAATTCGTTCCTGGTTTGTTTTTTTCATGTTATGTGGATATTCTAATTTATATTAGAAGCTGTCTGAGAATATAAATTTAAAAGTCGGCGAATTTGGATATTTTGCTGATTTTCGCAATTTATTAATTTTTGCCGATAAAAATTGTTTTAAAGTTTAAAGTCTATTAAACTTCTATTAAGATCACAATTAGGGAAAGTCTGCGAATAAGCTAGAAAACCAAAATCAAATTTTCGCATACTTTGTGCTATTTGTTTATCTTATGTGAAATTTTTCCCTAACCTTTGGAGATTCGTCTTGACAAAAATAAAAACTTTATTAGATATAGGTGAAATCATGTTTAAATTCGGGAAAAGAACTGTGATAAAACAGGGAGGAAGCTTTATGATAGCTCTACCGATGATTTGGATGAAATCGTGGGATTCAGATGTGAAAAGTGTGATGATAGAGATGGACAGTGAAAATCAACTTAGAATTATAGCAGGTGATACGTGCCATGAAAATATCGTCTATTAAACTACACAAGAGAGTTCGATAGCTGCATGTTCAAAAAATGTAATGCATCTGGGAGAGAGAAGCAAATGAACGATCTAAAACCAGAAACGATAGAAATGTTTAAAAAATTTTATACAGAATTCTCTGACTTAATTGACTATAGAATTAAGTGTGGAAATGTGTATGAACAGGCACAGGCTATATTAATTAAAAGTGTTGCTAAAGGCGTTTCGCAAATACCGTCGCGGCCAAGCAGTCGGAAAGTTTGCAAAACACCCATACAGACGCCTACTTTCATCGCGAGTGACCCACAAGAACAGAGCGACCCAGAAATGAGAAGTTACGCATCATGAATAACATAGTCTACATGCTAAATATAATTTCCTTTTTTAGCTCTGCAACTAACGGTTGCATGTACAGCCTAAGGACATCTAATTCAACAAATTCGAAAATATGGATAATTTTGTAAGGTGATTACTATGAATTATAAAAAAGATTTAGCTATTCGGTGTAAAGAAAATTTGAATTCGTTATCGGACGAATATATGCTTGAAATAACTGATGCCAGTTTTAGGCATATAGATGAAGTACTAATATCATTGTATGAAATATTAGACAATTATTTATCTCAAATAAACGTTCTTCGGGAGCCTAAAATGTTTGCAGCACTTAGTTCTAAAACACTAAAAGTGGCTACATTATCAGATTTGGTCACTAAAAGTGCAGAAGAATTTGAATCCTTAGACATTCTCAAAGTGTTACTCGAGGGTAAGACAGTGCATAATATTTTCCAAGAAGGGGATTCTGTGAAAATCGAGATGCTTGGAGATAATGCATTGAAGATTTCCGGTGAACGACCTAGAGAAAATGAATAAAGGTAACAAAAATTGAGAGATTTGAGCCCAGGACAGATTGAGCCCTGTCCTAGGCAATTCAGATCGTCATCTCCAATGACTGAACTATTATTAATTATACTTTCATAGTTAATAATAATATCTTATTCAAATGATGGTTCTGATGCTAAGGGTTCTGTTGTTCTCTTCGAATTCAAGGGGGAATAAAACCCATGAAATATTCTGCGTATAAACAAAGTGGTATTAGTGTTTTTTATCACAATTTTGATAGTACCAGATTTCAAATTACTTACAATTCTCTCGTCACATCCGCAGATGGACACAGAGACAAGGTGCTTAGTCAAATTAATAATTTGTTTTATTATTGGCATAGACAGAGTTGTTCTAGACATACCGATACTTATAACCCGTGGCGTCTTCCAGAAGAACCAGAGAATTGCTCGAGAGCAGATATTACGAGATCTTGTCGCTTGGGAGTGGGATTTTGATGCCAAGTTTCTCCGATCTGGAATATTTTTTTAGTAGTAGGCAGAGACCTACGACTCATCATCTCTATGAATTCCATATGGAACCTAAGAGATGTTGGGAAGAGCAACAGGATAGAGGATGAATGAATTTTGATTCTCTTGATATGGTTTATTCTGAAAGAAGTAGACAAAACATCAGGCATTTCATAAATTTAAAACGAGCACCTGATCAGTCCTTTTCCAATGTATCGGTTACGGATCTACAGTTTGAAGGATGGCTGAAAAGATGAGTTCTGAACCTACAATGCTTGAAGCTGCATTAAATTACACAAGGTTAGGAATGATAGTACATCCTTTGATAAATCCCAATGCACCTGAGATAAACCCTAAAACAGGGGGAAAACAGAGCCCAGGTAAAGGAGTTTTGGTAAATGACTGGCAAAAAAGGGAAAGTGCCTTAACGGAAAGAGAAATAGAAAAATATTGGGGATCTAGTAGGAGTTTTTACTTTGAGAATGCAAACATTGGCTTGCAATGCGGGAAAAGATCAGGTCTTATTCTAATCGATCTGGACGACTGGAATCCTGCAATATGGAACGAACTCACAGCTGGATTAAACACAGATAATTGGTTGATGTCGAAAAGGACAACGAACCGGGGACATATCTTCTTTAAATACACCGAAGCTCTGAAAGCTCAAAAAACATCACGATTTAGGCATAGAAATTTTAACAAATGGCAATAATGCAGTCCTACCCCCAAGCAAGCATAAAAACGGGCAGATTTACTCATTTAATAGGGAAATCAGGACACTTGAAGATGCCCCAGAAATGCCTGAAAAACTCATAAACAGGCTTATAGCCCTATTTGGAACCAATAATAAGTTAAAAGTGATTTTGCAAAAGTGCAAGCCCTGTCTACGTGAAAAATTCAAAGCCCATCAAGAAAGTCCGAATATCACAGAATTGCATACCAGCACAGGCAGACAGTTAACTCTGGCACTTATGGCAGATATGAAGGCTAATGGTGCAGACCCTGAAATTTTACACCTTGCCTGTAAATACCTTTTTAGAGATGATTACACACAGTCACAAAGTGATTCTGAACTAGGTGGAGACGGATGCAAAATAAAAAGCCCTTGGAAATGTGAAACTATCCAGAGAGAGTTAGGAAGCATTACACTTGCTGATGACCTTAACTCAAAATGTGATAATTGCACTTTCAGAGGCCAGAATAAACAGATATATAGCCAGAAGAAATCCGAACAAGAAGTTCAAAAAGATAATCCCCTAAACATAGACTATGATGAAATGGACCTTAGCCCAGAACTTATCCAGCATGCAGATGAAGAATCAGATCGGGTATTGAGAGAAGGCGACCCGATAGACTATATATTGAACACAATCGCAAAAAAGCATATAGGGGACCGAAGATACACAAGAAGCGATATGTGTCTCAATAGCCTGTCAGTGTTGTCTTAATACTGCAGGCTTGCAAATATCAGTAAATGGAGCTTCAGGCTCTGGTAAATCACACGGAATAAAAACACATCTACATTTAATTCCCAAAAAATGGAAACGTGTAACCGGATTAAGCGCGAAGGCTGCTTACTACATGAATTTAGCTCCAGGTATCATTATTTTTTCGGATGACAAGGATCCTGACCCTGCATTTGAAGAAGTCATAAAACAAGCTACAACAAACTTTCAGGAAGAAACTTACTACACAACCGTTAAAGATCAAAAACAAATATCTCTGGTAATTCCACCCCGTATAAATTGGTACTTAACGAATGTGGAAAGCTTTGTATCAGATCAATTATCAAAGCGTCAACTCACCTTTGATGCAGACAGCAATCCCGAGCAGAAAAAAAGGATATTTGATGCGCAGAAACACGAAGCTGCGAATGGTGGGAACGGGCAGGAAATAAACACTGAAGTACTTATATGTAGACGAATGTTTGGAAAACTTAAACAGAATTTATTTAATGTTAAAATACCCTTTGTGGATAGGATAAATCTACATGATATGAATAATTCACGCATATTTCCAATGTTCCTTGATATGATTCGCGGTTTTGCTGCCTTCAAATGGGAGCAGAGAATCTTTGACGACGGTGGATATTTACTAGCTGAGATTGAAGACTTCGAAAGGGCAAAAAGGTTATTTGAAGCTCAAAAAGAGAACACAGTAACAAAAATTAACGAAAATGAGAGACGGATAATCCAATATATAGCGAGTAAAGGGAAATGCACAATTAATGATATATCGAGTTACACAGGCATTAATTACCAATCCGTTAAACGCGCTCTATTTGGAAGAAAAGATAGGGAAGTGGGTGGGCTTCTTGACAAGATCAAAGAGTTAAAAATGGACGAAGAAACTGATATAGACTACAAAAGGGCAGGAGATACCTTGATAAGCAGTAGTGGCAGGAAGGCTTTTAAATTCAGTATAGATAACTCAAAGTTCAATTTCTGGTCACTATTTGATAAGGAGTTTATCTTCCTGAAGGATGCCTGATTAGGGTATGAAGTCAACTGATCCTTTTATTCCCCTAAAATTCCCATTTATCCCAAAATATTCCCGTTTTATTCCCATTGAAACGTAATCAGTTGACATTTTGTTCCCAAAAACCCGAAAATGCAAGAGAGAAATAGAAAATTACACTTTTTGACATTCTAATATTTCGGCTATTACTTTAAAATATCATATATCATTTTTTTATTTTGGGAACATAATTCCCCTTTTTATTATGATTTTAATTCCCCTGTTATTGTTTTTATATTATTTTTAATGGGAATATAATGGAAAAATAACAGGAATAATTGGGAACTTTGGGGAATATAATAGTGGAAGACTTGCTTCTAATATGAAATATACATAACGAACAGGGTTAGCCTTAATATCACATTTTTGTCTGTTATATTTTTAAAATTTCCCCGTTTAAACTTCTTCCATCAAAATTTTCTACATAACCAGCTATTCAAGCATCAAAATAGTATCAATAACCATTGCAATTACTAAGTGATAATAAAGCATAAATACTAATAAATAGTATATAGTAGCGTAGTTTTTTGAAACTTGACTGGCTGGTAGATTGGATAATATGAAAGGTGGTAAAACAAGATTCCAACAGAAGTTTACAGAAGATACGTTCCTGAACGCTCTATCAATTGATAGCATAAAGTCTACTGCAACTGTTATTAGGTGGTAGGATGCAGCAGGTCCACAGCTAAAAACATGCTTTATAAGTGTTGTAGAAATCTATTGCAATGGATAAAACTTTTAGCCAGGTATTTCACCGAGTCACTTGTACAGTGGCTGGATTTCCGTTGTCTGTCCATAATTTTCTCTTTATGCAATCCGTTTATCTGATTCAGTCAGTTGAATTTCTCACGATCTGTTTACCACACAGTGGGGAAAATGTCTCACGTTTTCTGGGATTTGCCTACCCCCTGATCGGTACAATATCCGAAGTAATTTGATTGATTTAGCGCAGTGCCTTCTGAGATAGCTTGATGTCGGCTGTCGATCCAGTTTGTATCAACTGTTACATGGCGTGACCACGATAGAGACATTTACTGCCGGGTTGGCGAGCATCCCGACAGCGGCTAACTAGCTCCGGAATCACTGTCAATCTACCATATCTGTGAATCTGCAATAAAAACATCGTGTAGAGTTTAGCCATCAAATAGTCGATAAATTGATTCCTCAACAGGTCATTGGATTAATATTGATCCCTTAGAAATTCGATATCGCTGCGTCGATAGTTTCGTAATAACCAGAGACCATAGATGAAAAGCATCAAAGAGAACGCAAGCAATGCCAGATCCCAAATGGAATTTGTCAGAAATGACAGGCAATCCCACAACCAATGAATTATGATTACCGGAATAATTGTGTTTAGGCGAATTCGCAAAGCTGCAGTCCAGATACCAAACGTACATGCAAAAAAAGCCTGAAGGACGCTCGCTCTAAAATCTCCAGTGATTAAGCTATTTAATATATGGACTGAACCAAAAATAATCGCTGTGATCCATACTGCACGCCATATCCCAAATGATGAAGAAGCCCCATATAACAATATGCCACGAAACATCAGTTCCTCGTTGATTCCTACCATCATGGTATTGATGATTACAATCGTAAGAACCCCGAGTGATGGTAGATTGGCATATAAAACAATCAGTAGTATGAATAAAAGCGATAGAGCTGGGGGCCATAACAAACGTAAATCTCGGAAATTATTTGGGCTTTTCCATCCAACTTGAGGCCACCATCTTAAATAAGTAATAACTCCAGTCAAAAAGACAATTTCAACTAGCTCCCCAAACATGATCTGTTTTTCAACTAATCTTTCAAGTTGAATGTGATGCCCCTTAACCTGTAGAAGTCCTCCTACCACTATGAAACTTAGCCAAACTATAAATATTATCAGTGAAGTAGGCCAAGATTTTCGTGATACATTCATTTTTGTTTTCTCCAAAAGAGACGTAAACCATCATTATCATAGATATTTGAGTCATTAGTATCAAATTCAAATCATGAATTGATGTTGTTTTTAGCTTCTTCATTATGTAGTTTGTCTGTCCTGTACAAAAGGTGAAGAATATGTTCCATCAACGACATCAAGCCCTAGAACACCTTTGTAGGAGACCATTAGTTTGGTTTATCTATAACATTGTTTAGCCTGAAATGAGTGAAGATCCTATGTTGAGTAAAGAGTAGTCAAATGTGATATTCTGCCCTACATCATTTTAAGTTGATGGGAATATTTTTTGACTATTAAACTGCATATTATTCGATTTAAAGCTTAAAGAGATTCTTTTGATTCTCAAAAACAGTACTCATTTACCTTTTTAGTCAAAATTAATTCTCAAATAAACACTAATTTTAGACATAAATTGACAAATAAATTCAAAAATAAAAGAAATTAGGGCAGATTTCCAAAAAGGTTATTAGTGGTGTAACTATAAAATAATTTACGATTAAAATGTGGGGTGATGACGGACATTGTGTGCGAACCCAAAAAAACTGTCATTACTTGGCCATAGCTCAAGATGCTTTTAGGATCATAACTCAATTTTCTTCTTTTTATTTGCTATCAAGGTTAATATTTTTCTAGTAGCTAATGAATCGACTTACTCTCAGCTAGTACAGCAAATTTTTTATTCTCTTCTTTTGGATAAACCCTACAATGCTCAATAAAATGTCTTAAATTGTTCCACAATCGATCTTCATATATTTTTAATATTCATTTCATTTACAGTGAGTATTGTAATATAGAATCTCAAATTAGCTCTTGAAATCTCTAATCTAATTTGATGCTCGTTTCTTTTAAATATTCATTGCCTAACGGTAACATAAGTACATATCGACTCGTTCGGCAGCCTATTCGCTCACTTTGTCAGCGATCCAGGAAACTTCGCGTAGATAAATAACACTGGTTCATTGTTCTGGCCGTTATCTTTTCTCCACTTCTAGCCAAGTTTATACTCCTGCAAAGATAAATAAAAACTTATTTTTTCTCGATGATCCCACAGATAACCCGCACGCCACTGTTTCCAGCAGGGTTTGTCATCTCATCATCAGGATCAGCATGGATAACCAGTGAAGTGCCGTTGGCTGTGAATAGCGTAGTCGGCCCTGATGACAATTTCACAAGGGTGGTGGTGATATTCATATGCCCCATACCATTCTCTCCCACTTCTAGATTGGGTAAATCACCTGCATGGGGGCCTTTCGGGTTGTTTAGGCCATGTTCTTTGCTCAAAGGATTGTAGTGGTCGCCGGCCGAGATGAACGACGGTCCAGTGCAATTTCCTTTATTATGGATATGAATGCCATGCAAACCTGGTGTCAGGCCGTTCGCGTTGACGTTGATGTGGACCAGGCCACTAGCATCCTCGGTAAAGTTAGCCAGCCCCACTGTATCGCCCTTCGCATTTTTCAAGGTAGCTATAGCATCATGTGTGGTACCTTCATAGGCATAGATCGTAGTTGCAGCCATCAGCATCGCCGAGGTAATTATTACTAATAACAATCCAGTTTTCATCAACTATTCCTCTAAAATTTTTCTGCAAATTAGTAATCAGAATTATTTAGTGCATCATAATGGACTTCAGACTTCATAGTAGGCAAGAGTCCCAGACACCTAATATAATCAATTACTGGATACATTTTCCCCATCTTGCTAGATCCCTCTGAAATAAAATACCTCAAATTCCTGTGCTAATTAGTTATTACAATTTAGGTTTGCGTTGAATTTTGATGCCCACAGTTCCTGTAGCTCCCCTATAGACACTGTAGCTTCCTTAAAGGCACTGTCACATGCAGTAAGACATACGCGATTGAACTAAGAAATCTATAACTTACGCACTTAAGGATAAAAATCAAGAACAATAGATAGTTTGGTCAAATTCATTATTCAGACAGTTGAACTGCGTAGATCCTAAAAATCAATAAGCTTTTTAAACCTAAAACTGCCGAAATTATAATATTTTTGGTAGATCTATTCACCGTTTATTTTGCTCCTCAAGCACATAAGTCCTAATGATAAAAGAAATATCTATCATTTTGCAAGATGAAAGAATCAAATTGCTCTACCATTATTGCAAAAATACATTATTGTATTTGCATTCTCCAGGCAGTAATCGTCCCAGACAGAGCAGGTTTTACAAATGCAATATCTGTTAGGATCTAAGTCGCTGCAGGTAGCAGTACCAGATGAACAGTAGACTCCAGGAACCTTGTAAGGCTCTGGAGCTTCATCTTTCCCTAAACTTTTCATTTCATTTTTTAAGTTTCCAATTTTATCCAATGTGCACGCACTGTCAACTTGGACAGGACACTGGGGACACATGCATCTTTCGATATTTGTTACAGCATAAGGAACTTTTACTTATCCAGATGTACCCATTTCAATCATTTGACTCCCTCTATAAGTTATCTTTATTTAGACTTACTTCACGATAAATATGAAAGTCTTGAAAATCTTTATATGAAACTCTTCATATGTTCATTTTAAGTTACAGTATACAATTGCCCAGTATTTATTTTAAATTAATTATACAAAAAATAGTTTCTGAATAAAAATTACTTCCCCATAAAATGTTTTAAAACCAAAACATAATTTTATATTAATTATGTTTTTATTCTACTCGGAGATCCTCGCAAATTTAACATTGAGCTTTTTCCTAGAAAGCATCCAGAATTCCAGATATAGGAATTTCGAAACAGAATATAGTCAAATTTATTGAAGTTGTGAATATTTCATAAAATCGATACAGAAGGAATTAGCTATACTGTGTATGCAGTCCCTACTATATCCTCAAGATTAATACTGCAAAAAAAATTGAAGATAATTTGAAAGACTTTAGGGATTTGCTCTATTTAAGGATGTTAAGCGAATAAGTGATGGTGTGGCTTCCAGGCTTCCTTTTGCTCTCAACTATAATATCAGTGTCAATAGCAGACTTTTGCAGGGTTACATAAACACAAAAAAAATGATATTAATTGATTATGTGCAAATTCCAAAATGGGAGTCTTTTATTTAATTAGCTTAGATGGTTTAGTCGATCTTAGATGTAAAAAAAGTTGATCTTTTGAGCTGCGGGAGAAAAGATGCCTGCAGCCCATAGAAGGATTGGTTGAAGGTAGGGTAGACCTTTGAATTAGAACTAGATTCAATTTATTATATATTTTTTGGATATATTCTAGATAGAATACTCCTTAACTAGTAAGTATTAAACTTTGGACGAAATCTTATTTTAAAATCAAAGTACGCCTATTTAATAATATAATTTATATATTTATTAAATAATAAAAGTGTATGAAAAATATCGCGTGTTTACTTACCATGCATCGTAATCTAAATCATGGAAATCAAATTGGTCAAAAACTGACTTAATCTGGGGTCACTAGTTAGTATTTTATCGAAAGTAATGAGTGGTAACTATTGCCCTACTTAGAAAACGTCTATAATCGTCTTATAATGGCTCAGATTTGATGGATATGAATCCCGCTGCAGTGCAGAACGAACGAACTAAATATTAAAATACAAAACAAGCTAATATTATTTGTAAAGAAAAAACGATGAATCTATGAATCGCCCATCAAAGCTAACACCTGAAATTCAACAGAGAATCGGTGATAATATTGCACTCGGCTTGACTTATAAGTTGGCTGTCGAATCTGCTTGTGTCACTTACAAAACGTTCAATTTTTTGATGACTAAGGGAAAAAATTCAAAATATGGGGAATACATTGAGTTCTATAAATTTATTCAAAAATGCAACGCGGATGCGGCAAATAAATGCCTTGAGAAACTAAACGAAGCAGCAAAAGCAGGAAACTGCACGGTGTGTATGTGGATTTTGTCAAGAAGGTTCCATGAAGATTTCGGCAGAAGACAATATCGTAAAATGGATGTCGTTTCAGAAAACCTGAATCAGAATGTTAAGATAATTGTCAATGATGCAGATGAAATTAGAGAGATAATTCTAAAAAAGTTTGCTTTCAATTAAGGAATCAATTTTAGCAAGTTTGTCTCCAACTAACTGAAGACGTTTGTATCCTTCTTTATGAGCAAAAATCAGTAAGAGTTTTTATAAATATGAATTGTTATCAAGAGATTTAAACTCTCCAATGCTTAAATGCAGAGGCGTTTATCGAAAATATCTATATTCTTTTCTTCCACACCAAATTCCTCTTTTCATAAAAGATCCCGTTTCCCTTGTACCATCACTTATAATGAGTCTTTCAATTTTTATAAGTCTCCGTACTAATCGGCTAATCATCATAGCACAAATTGGTCCAAGTTTTCGGTGATTGCACTCATGTTGGTCATACTCTTGAATTTGTATTTTCTGTATGCTCTTCAGAAAGACTGTGACTTTTGTGATTTTTCAAGATGAAAGAGCGGAGCCACCCAAAAAACAGGCGCGTTCAAAATGTTTTCCTCATCCAGGTTAAAAACAAATTTTATACTTCTTTATGTGGATATGCCATCCGATACGGGTCCACGATTCGGTCAAACTCTTCATCCGATATCAGGTTCAAGGCGATATTTGCTTCCTTTAAAGAAGAGTTATGATCATCGGCATAATGGGCTAGCTGAGATGCTTTGTCATACCCGATTTCTGGGCTCAGTGCAGTTACGAGCATCAGCGATTCCTTTAGGTACTGATCGATCCGCTGTTTGTTTGGTTGCAGATCCTTAAGCAGATACCGCGTAAAGGTATCGCAGCTATCGGAGATAATTCGAACTGACTGGACGATGTTGAAGATCATCAGCGGCTTGTATACATTCATCTCGAGATAACCGCCGGCATTGGCTAAGGAGACAGCATTGTCGTACCCCATTACCTGTACGGCGACCATGGTCATGGCCTCACACTGGGTTGGATTTACCTTACCTGGCATAATAGAGGATCCTGGCTCATTGGATGGTATTATCAGTTCGTGTAAGCCGGCCCGGGGTCCGCAGCTCAGGAGCCGAATATCATTAGCAATTTTATACAACGACGTTGCTAGGACCTTCACTGCCCCACTGGCTGCAGCCAGTGCATCGTGCGATCCCTGCAAAGCAAACTTGTTCGGTGAGGTGATGAACGGAAACCCTGTAAACTGGCCGATTTTTTTTGCCACCAGAGCATCGAATCCACTGGGGGAATTTAACCCAGTACCGACTGCTGTCCCGCCAAGTGCAAGTGTATACAAATCATCCCGTGCCCGCCCCAAGCGGCTGATAGCCTCATCTAGCATCGTTACATACCCGGAAAACTCCTGACCCAAAGTGAGGGGAACTGCATCCTGCAGATGAGTCCTCCCGATCTTGACTATGGAATCCCAAGCTTCAGCTTTTTGCTTCAGGTCTGTCTGCATGTTTTTCAAGGATGGGATCAGCCGATTATTGAAGAGGAAGATGGTGGTGATATGCATCCCTGTCGGGAACGCATCGTTGGAAGACTGCGATTTATTGACGTCGTCGTTCGGATGAATCGGAATTTTGCTCCCCATCACCCCGCCTGAGAGCTCGATCGCCCGGTTGGAAATGACTTCATTCACGTTCATGTTCGACTGGGTACCACTCCCAGTCATCCAGACGTGCAGTGGAAAATGGTGGTCCAACTTTCCGCTGATCACCTCATCGGCAACCCGGACGATTAGATCTGCTTTTTCCTTTTCCAGGGTGCCCAGTTCAAAATTAGTCAGCGCTGCAGCCTTTTTAATAAGGGCGAGTGAATGTATCATCTCGATTGGAATGAGATCATCACCTATTGAAAAATGCATCAACGAGCGTTGTGTCTGTGCACCCCAGTACCGATCGGCTGGAACCTCGATGCTTCCCATGCTGTCGGTCTCCATCCTCTTATCAGTCATCCAAATATCCCCTCATACGATATAGCTCTCATAATATGGATGATACATCTTTGATTCCACCAGTTTGATGATATGGTCGTCATAATTTGGTCTCTCCACCCGTGCAAACCCTCTTTCAAAGATCACCCTGGCCACGGCTTCCGCCATCGCGGTTGCCACAGTGACGATCTGGGATTCAGGCGGGAAGAGCATCTCCTTATCAATCTGCTCCCTTGTGAGCTGGTTCGCTAGTGTCTTGGCGGCAACGAGAAACATCTCATCGGTGACCCTTGTTGCTTCCGTTGCGAAGACGGCCATGCCCACTGGGGGGAATATCCATAGGTTATTGGCTTGTGCGGGCTGGAACTCACGGCCCTGGTAGGCGACCTGAGGGAACAGGACACCGGCTGCAAACAATGCCTTTCCATTGGAATATCTGTAGGCCTCTTCTGCAGTGCACTCTTCCTGAGTCGTCGGGTTGGAGAGTGGGAAGATTAACGGTCGTTCATTGATCTCGGCCATTGCCTGAATCACTTCTTTGGTGAATAAGTTCGGTTGGGTCGAAACTCCTACAATTGCCGTGGGCTTTATCGACTGAATAGATTCCACAAAAGACACCAGTGGCGAGTGCTCGTGAGCATACGGTTGCTTAAAGAACTCCAGACGTTCTCGACCTTTGACCACCAGGCCTTTCGTATCGAACATCCAGCACCGAGTCCGTGCTTGCTCGTCCGTCAGTCCCTCTTGTTTCATCGCATAGCAGAGCATATCTGCGATTCCCCGTGCTGCAGAGCCGGCACCGAGAAAGAGGATGGTATGCTCGCTGATCTTCTTCCCGGTGTAGCGCTCTGCCGAATAAAATCCAGCTGCTGTCACTGCACCAGTCCCTTGGATGTCGTCATTGAACATGCACACCTTCTCACGATATCTCTCCAGGAGTGAAACGGCATGGTAATTGGCGAAATCTTCAAACTGGATACAACACCGGGGGAATAATTCCTGTACTGCCTGTACAAACTCATCCACTAGCGCGAGATATTCGGAGCCATCTGTACGTGGCTGACGCAACCCCATATAGAGTGAGTCATTCAGGAGCTCCGGGGTGTTCGTCCCGACGTCCAGGTGTACCGGCAACTGGTACTGCGGAGGTACACCTGCGATCGCCGTGTACAGGGCGAGTTTTCCGATTGGTATGCCCATGCCATTTGTTCCTAGATCCCCAAGGCCCAGAATCCTTTCGCCGTCGGTGATGACGATAAACCGAACATCCTTCTCCGGCCACTGCTGCAATATAGATTTAATCTTTCCTTTATCCGCGAGTGAGAGATAGATTCCTCGTGTTTTCCGGAAGATATGACCGAACTTGAGACATGCCTCACCTACCGTTGGGTCATAGACAATCGGAAGGAACGTAGCAGGGTCCGAGATCAATAACCGATAATATAGGGTCTCGTTCCTGTCCTGCAAGTTGGCTAGGTACACAAATTTGTCGATATCTTGTGATAGATGAGATATCTGGCTTAATACACGCTGTACCTGCGTATCCTCGCTCTCGATAGCAGCAGGAAAGAATCCTTCTAGACCTAGAAGTCTTCGTTCTTCCAGTGAAAAGGCTCCGTCTTTATTATAGCGAGGGTTATTCAATAACTCAATGCCTTTCGGGATATTTTTTTTCTCCATATACAATCCCCTTTGATAATTTAGGATATTTGATGTTCTTAGATATTTATCGAAAATCCTACTCTAATTTTCACGAGTTTTCGATGTAATATGTATAAGATCTGACAAAAATTAGGTGTTTATTGAAATCCTCTTTAGGACGCAATTACAATTATTTTCTTAATTATTTTAAATTGATTCTAAAAAAAATAGTTTCGGAATAAAATTTACTTTCTCATAAAATATTTTAATATCGAGCAATAATTTGAGATTAATTATGGATAATTTCGAATTACCTTTAATTTTTTTCTTCGTAAGAATCCTGTTTAAATCTTTCCGTAAATTTCTGTATTTGGTCTAATTTTTTCTTTTCTTGTTAATTATTCTTTGATTTTAAAGATAGCTTCGCTATCGTTAAAACACTCTTTTTTAATTCAGAGATCGTGATAGAGACAATGATGTAAACAGTGAGAATTTATTTAATGATTTGTCTGCACCCAGGGTAGCCTATCCCGAATTGTCCATAGATTTAAATTATTTTTTAGCTTCAAAACATTACATAATAAAGTAAGTTTTGTTCAGAAACTATTTTTTGTGTAATTAATTTAAAATAATTAAATGGATAAAAGCTACCTTGTAGCTTAAAGTGAACAGATAAAGAGTGAAAGAGTGGGGGAGGACCTGTAGGAAGTAGATAATTTTGATGAGCTTTGAAATTTTTTTACAACTGCTCATTAATGACTTTTGGATAGGCTCTAAGTCTCGAGGAGAACCATATGGAGCATCAAACTCGAATTGTTACAAATGCAGATGAGCTTCAGGATGCAGTAAAGCACGGAGACGAACACATTACTGTCGAGGGCGAGATTCGCGGAATGCCGATGCTTACCCTTCAACCGGGACAGACTTTGACTGGTGGAACATTGCATTTCGGTTCGAGTGGTGTGCAGTTGAGCCGCAATAACGCTCTCTCAGACATCACGATCAATACAAGTGAGTTTGAACGTGCAATTTTGAACGACACGGGTGTAATGGATTTAGGCACGCTCATGCTTCACAACGTCCGAACGACCGGGCAAGTAGCATTATTAGCCGGCGGTGCAGCACGTGGTGGTCATGTGCACGTCGAGAATCTTCATATTAAATACGCTGATTTGCGCGGGCGTACCAAGCGACCTCATGCATATGGAGTAGACGTTATGCAGGGCGCGTTCACCTTGTGGAACACGCACACTGACGACGTAACTATCAGTGCTGAACTTCTAAATATTTCTGCAGGTAGTGCCGAAGCTCCTGTGCGTGGCAGCGGCGTTTTTGTCGGCGGCCAGGGAAAACCGGATGGCACACCAAACGGTGGACGTGTGCATGTGAAGTGCCTCACGACCGGCGAAATTCACACCGATGGCAACATCTCCGAGAATACTCCTGACCTGATTAGTGGCGGAGTGTTCGTGAGTTATGGTGCATGTGTGGAAAGTGTCGAGAATATCGGAGCGGTTACGACTTACGGGCCAAATGATATGGTGCTTGATAACTGGGGCAACGTACGCGAGTGGATTGCACGCGCGCCCATCGTGTCACGAGGAACGAGTGGCATTGGATTTGTACAGTTTTATGAAATTGGCAGTTTGCATGTCGAAGCACCAATCGAAACCTTTGGCAGAGGAGCGCGTGGTTTTAATTTTTACGACGGCACTTTACAAGATGCTTCGTTCCAGAGCATTACTACACACGGCGATGGGGGCGTTGGCATTCAAATCAGCCGCGATTTACTGCATCTGACTATTCAGGACGACGTTACGACACATGGCGGCGAAGGGGAAAGCCTGGTGAAAGGTAAAGTGCTAAAGCTCAAAGCATACGCTCTGAGTGTACTGAAAAACGGTCACATCGGCGAGTTAAGCGTCGGTGGCGCGCTATGTACCACCGGGCAAGGCGTTGTTACGTTAATTGTACAGGGGAGCATTGACTGTCTCAAAGTGCATAAGGGCATTCATGCATTCGGTCCGCAATCGGATGCCATTGTGATTGAAGGAGGTAATATCCCGCTCGAAGGTTTAGAGATTACTGCCCATGAAGGCGAAAAAATTCGAATACAATAACTAGATAGGAAGATACACAAATGACAAGTATACCAATACGTGATCAGATTAATGATCGGCTGCTCACCCCGAAAAATGCAGCGCTTATAATAATTGACTACCAGCCGGTTCAGGTGGCCTCTATAGTCTCGATGGATCGTAAGGTTCTGGTTGACAACATTGTGCGCGTTGCGAAGATTGCACGAACATATGAATTACCGGTCGTGCTGTCGACTGTGAACGTGAACAACGGTATCAATAAACCGACAATCCATCAGTTACAAGAAGTGCTGACCGGAATCGAGCCTCTGGACCGAACGGTGATCAATGCCTGGGAAGACAAAGAATTTGTCCAAGCTGTCAAAGCGACTGGTCGCAAGAAGCTAATCATGACAGCGCTGTGGACAGAAGCATGCCTCACTTTTCCTTCGCTCGACGCAATATATGGTGGCTATGAAGTCTACACTGTAGTTGATGCGGTTGCCGGAACCTCCGTCGAGGCACACCGTGCGGGGCTGAAGCGCATAATTCAGGCCGGTGGAAAACCAGTGAGTTGGGTGCAACTCGTATGTGAGCTTCAACGTGATTGGGCCCGCAAGGAAACAGTGCAGTCGTTCAAGCAGATTCTGTTCGGAACTGTCGAGCCTTGGAATGAGTAGAATGCTTATTGATTGATGCATTGGTAAACAGATGGATGTTTAGAACTGGCGGAGCAGATTCACTGAGGGAATGCTTGCTATATCTAACGCACTTTTGATTACACACTATGATGTTTGAAAAGTTCATCTTCCCAGTATATAAAAAATCAATTAAGTAAAATTGCAGTAAAATCATGGAGGCAAACGTTCTACGAATATGATCACGATCAAAGATGGTACGCAGATTTATTATAAGGATTGGGGTAGCGGGCAGCCAGTGATTTTCAGCCATGGTTGGCCGCTGAGCGCGGACGCTTTTGAAGATCAGATGTTCTTTTTGGCTTCCCGAGGATATCGATGCATTGCACATGACCGCCGTGGCCACGGACGTTCGAGCCAACCGTGGAACAGTAATGATATGGATACGTACGCTGACGATCTCGCGATGCTCATCGAAACACTTGACCTGAAGGACTCGATCTTTGTTGGCCACTCAACCGGAGGCTGAGAAGTTGCTCGTTATATCAGCCGCCACGGTACGAAACATGTGGCAAAGGTAGTTCTGATCGCCTCCGTACCGACGCTCATGCTCAAGACGCCCGACAATCCCAGTGGGACGCCGATCGAGGTGTTCGATCAAATGCGCGCCAACGTTGTCGCCGACCGCTCCCAGTTCTGGAAGGATGTCAGCTTGTCGTTCTACGGCTACAACCGCCCGGGCGCAAAGGTATCGGAAGGAGTGCTCGAGTCATTCTGGCTCCAGGGGATGATGGCGGGCTTCCCTGCCGCATATTTTTGCATCAAAGCGTTCTCCGAGACGGATCAAAACGAGGACCTGAAGAAGATCGACGTACCGACGCTCATCATTCAGGGCGACGAAGACCAGATCGTGCCGTTCGCCGACTCTGGCCTGCTCCAGTCCAAGATCGTCAAAGGCTCGGTCCTGAAGGTCTATAATAAGGGCGCCCCGCACGGTCTGTGCACCACCCACAAAAACCAGGTAAATGAGGACTTGTTCTCATTTTACAAAGCCTGAGCATGAAGGCTTCGCAACGTCTCTAGCAGATAATAGCGCTTGGCCATGCGAGCATCCAACGAGACGAGTCAAATCTGGACCAGCCTAGCTTTGCGTACTAAGGAGGTTGCAAATCAGAGATCGGTATCGATGGAAGTGGGCGCAAAGATAAAGCTAATGGGTAAAGTGACAGAAAGGAAAGAGACTGAGAAGAGGTCCATGGATGCAACTTTATCACATTATTCCGTTAATGTAACTACAAATACATATTAAACGAAAAAAGACGTGAAAGCACGCTCTTCGAGTTCAGAATACGAGGTGATCAATTGACAAATTCCAGTTTTGACAACGAAGCAGCTGTCGGTGTTATCGGCTTAGGGATCATGGGAAGCTCTTTTGTTTTTAATCTCCTGTCAAAAGGCTATAATGTTCACGTCTATAACAGGACTGAGGAAAAAGCTAAATCGCTCATCAAAAAGGGTGCCATTTTCCATTCTACACCAAGAGAGCTCGCTTTGGTAGCAGACATTATTATGACATCCTTGACTGATCAAAATGCCGTTGACACTGTAGCATTTGGAGAAGATGGATTTCTCAATGGAGTGAAGAAAGGTTGTTTGTGGATTGATTTGAGTACAATAGATCCTTTAGCATCGATCAGACATTCCAAAGCAGCAAAACAGGCAGGCTTAGAAAGACTAGACACTCCTGTGGTGGGAAGTAAGGACCAGGCTTTAAAAGGAAATCTTATCATTCTGGTTGGAGGAAGCCATGAAGTATTTCAAAAATATGAGGCATTTCTCAAAGACGTTGGCAAGACTGTAATTTACTTAGGAATAGATGGCAACGGTCACAAAATGAAGCTGGCAATTAACTTGTATCTCGGACTTTTTGCGCAATCATTCTCTGAAGCCCTGGTTTTCTCACAAAAGCTTGGTTTCGACGCCAAAACTTTCGTTGATACCGTTAACAAGACTCCACACCGTAACTATATTTCCGAAGGCAAGGGACCTAAAATCGTAGAAGGCAATTTCGAACCAGCTTTCTCACTAAATAACCTATTCAAAGATTTGAAGCTCATAAACGAACAAATAACTAAAACAGGGACTATATTACCAATGACAATTGTGGCCATCAAGGAATACTCTGAAGCAGTACAAAATGGTGAAGGGCAGAAAGACTTCAGCGTCATTGCATTGGAAATCCAACGTAAAAATGGATTAGCTTAAATCATAAGAATCTGATCAAACTTAGCCATGAGAATGCAAAAACCAAAGAAAACCGGCATTCTACACCAGAAATTTAGATCATGTCAAAAGTTTAGCTCTATTATAAAAAGCTTAAAAACAAGGAATGAATCGTATAAAGCACAAAGATAATAAAAAATGACAATATGACAAATACGAACTAGATACTAATAATATACTAATATAATAATAATAATAATAATAATAATGCTATCTTCTTCTCTGTCCTTGTCATTTGTGTCGTTGTCTTTTGTTTTGAGGAGATAGTTTTCATGTTTTGTAAAATTAAAAATAGAAAATTACTTTTGCAGTATACCTAAATTTCTATAAATTCTAAATTAATTATGTATCCCACTTTTACATCGTCACCCCTGTCACCAAAACTATCGTCCAAATGTACAGTCCAAAACCCCTTAGCCAACGTAAACACTTTAACGACTCTATGATCGATTTTTTGGTGGTTAGCATCTTTCCAGCCATTGAATAAGAACCTTACTATGAGTCTATGAATGGCCTATCCTGTGGTTGATAATATGTGCGATGGAAACAATAGAAATCCCCTATATCCCTATTCCCGAATCTGTTTCTCCACCAGCGATAAATTATGAGACCAAAATCCCGGCCATGATCACTAATGTAGGTAAAAGAGTGCTCTCAAAGCTTATGGACAGCTCTGAAATGATATTAGTTACAGCTCCAGTTTCAGAGAAGGCTGCGATGCTTTCCATATGATGTACTTATAGAAATTCTTCCAATATATATAAATCTATAATAACAGTGTTGAAGAACATAATATGAAACCGTTTCCATTATAAATAGGGTGTTTTTAAATTTACTATATATTTTTTTTAATTCTAAACATCCTATAATGATTATGCACATATCTTTATTAACTCAAATATGGAGAATAAATAGATTAGGCGATTTATGAGAGGATTTGTTTCCTTATTTAGCTCCCACTACTTTTATTTATTTACATTTTTTTCTCAATAGTTCTCAAAGGGCCTATTCCTATCAGAGAACACAGTAACAAAAATGAACGAAAATGAGAGGCGGATAATCCAATATATAGAGAGTAAAGGGAAATGCACAATTAATGATATATCAAGTTATACAGACATTGAATATCAAAGCGTGAATCGAGCCTTAGTTGGTAGGAAAGACAGAGAAGCCGGTGGGCTCCTTGACAAGATTAAGGGATTAAAAATGGAAGAAGAACCTGATACAAATTATGTGAGAAATGGAGACACACTAATAAGCAGTAGTGGTAGGAAGGCTTTCAAATTTAGTATAGATAAATCAAAGTTTAATTTTTGGTCCTTATTTGATAAGGAGTTTATCTTCATGAAGGATGCTTGATCAAGGTACAAAGGCAACTGATTCTGTTATTCCCGAATATTCCCATTCATCCCAAAATATTCCCGTTTTATTCCCAGTAAAACGCAGTCAGTTGACATTTTGTTCCCAAAATCCCGAAAATGCAAGAAAGAAAATATATTTTCTATTTTTTGACATTCTAATATTTCGGATATTATTTTAAAAAATCCTATATCATTTTTTTATTTTGGGAACATAACCCCCCTTATTTTATGATTTTTCAATCCATTGTTATTGTTTTTATATTATTTTTAATGAGAATATAATGGGAAAATAACGGGAATAATTGGGAACTTTGGGGAATATAAATCACAGAAGACATACTTGCAATAAGAAGTATATATGAACTAACAATTGGGGAAGCATTAAATATCACATTTTGCTCTGTTTCTCAACATCTTTCAAAAGAAAAAATGAATGTCTTTAGGTTAATAAGCTTTTGAAATAGTGTTTTAGATCATAGCAGAGATGTATGCTGAATTAACAGTAGAGCTGTTTCCTGTTCCCCTGTAAAAAAACGGCATAGATATAAATGTTTACGAAATTCAGTATATATGGAAATAAGAAAGTATTTACAAGGAAAAAACAGCAAGTTTTAATACTGAATAAACAAGCACTTTGATTAATAATATATTAGTTACTTTTTTGGGGTTTGTAAAGTCTAGCTCCCCCCGAAATCCTAGAAAATGCCTCTAACGACCTTATAATGGCTCATATTTAAATTGACGCCTATAAACCCCGCTTCTATACAGAATAAATGGAAATAACTATTCAACCCATAAATCAGATTGATTTTAATTGTTCTATCGCATGCTTTTGTTGCTTCATTTGACTTACCCAATTGTCTAAAGAAAATCGCTTTATTGTACCAAGCCGTTGAATATTGTGGATTAACTTAAATTCCTAAATTGCTGGTTTTTCACTTTAACGTTGCACACACATTAATGGAAAGAAGATTCAAAATCTGGTTATTTTCTATAATCACTCTGTTGCTAATTTCCACTTTAAAGGTGTATGTTTTATGATATGATGAAGACTTTCACTTAAGGGGAGTTTGACTTTTGTTCATCATCCATATATTTTCATGCTTATTCTGAGATTTTTGCAACGGAATCAGCGCCCACTACAACAGGCAGCCCTTTAAGGAATCACTTAAATACAAATACTAACCAGTAGATATTTACACAAGATAATGAGAAATACTGAAAATGGATCAATTATTTTATATCACGATTGATACATGGAACCTATGATGCAAATTTTGGTATTGTATAGGCTTTAGACAGAGTAATTCGGAATTGCAGCAAAGGGAATTTAATTTTGGAATAATAGATGACTTATTGACTACTGAAAATTACGTAATTCAGATTTGAAAAAGAGATTTTTTCTTTAAAAATAATAAACCAAAGTGAAATATGATGTCAATTGATTGATATGTAGGAAGAACAATGACTACTTCTTCTTCTCAAAAATATTTCCACCAAAAAAAAACTCTTATTATCGGCTCAGCTAATTCAACCAGGCTAATTATTGAACCTACTAGTGAATATATCCAAGGGAACAAATATATATTACCTAGTAAATGCTTTTTTGAACATGCAGGAGGGGGCGGGATTAATTATGCAGCAAGGTTACTTTCTTTAGGGATAAACACCATACCAGTTTTATCCATTGCAAACGATATTTATGGTATTGAAATTAAAAAAGCATTGATTCAAGCCTCAAAAAAGGGACACGTTGATTTTTATCCAGATTTAGTATCATTAATGGATGCAGACGAAAATCGGACCCCAAGTAGTACAATTATTAAAAATGGTATCAACACTAAAATATACATTGAATTATCAAAAAAAATCATCGATAATTTTCCGAATCATTATCATAATGTTATTAAAACAATAGCTCAAGACCTAGATTTTATTTTTATTGGTCATATACCGTCTGATTTTCAGAATAATGGCTTTTTAACAAAGGAAATTATCAATTCCTTTAATGAAAAACATATTCCAATTTATGCAAACTTTGGATTGTCTCAAATTATTCAGGGATTTGATGCCTGGAAAGATATTTTATCAAAGATTGACTTTTTGCAATTAAATCTTTTTGAATTTAAAAAATTTTTTTACCACCAAGAGATTCGACACCTTTCACAAGTATTAGATCAATTAAGAAATTACTGCACAATAATTATTACATGTGGGGGATTAGGTGCTTTAGTCCAAGCTAAAAAATCCCAAAAAATAATATACGTTCGGCCTTACGAACTTTCAAAAGATGAAATAATTGGTACTGATGGTGCAGGGGACGCATTTGGTGCAGCTTTATTAAGTTGTTTAATTCAAAAATATCCCAAAACTGGGGAAATACCAAGAACTGCACTACATATAGCAAATATTTGTGCTGCTCATTCATGTACAATGGATTTTTCCTCTAATATATTTCCGGATTTGAATGAACTAAATAACTTCTCAAATAATCAAGTTTCTCCTTTAATTGAAAATTTTAACATTAGAGATGGTAATCAAATCTTAAATATAATTGACAGTGAATTTTTTTCATAAAGACCTCGCTGCCGTGAAGTAGAACCCATTCTTTTAGATTTAAATGATCTGTCTGCGAGCGGTTGAAACAGTTTTCGATCGCAATACCAACTTGATCAATTATTTCATCGAGGATGTACTTCTTACGAAAGTCAAACCCACAGATTTTTTCCTCCTATTTATCGCATTAGGATATGGACAGAGGATCCATCTCTAAGGTCAATTTCACATCCATGTTCTTCGACGCAGTATGACCTTCAATAGCGACAGCCTAGTTTTAGGAACACGATACTGAGCGCAAAAGTTATCCCAGCTCCATTTGTTCATGATCTGGACTCTCAAAAGAATATTTCATATCTGTTGCGCTTGTGGCCTGTGCGGTCTAATAGGAGTTTTAGGACTAGCTTTACATAAGAAAAGTTGAATAATAAAGCTTATTAATTTGTTAGTATTCACGAATAAACTGGGCAGCGATGAATTTTGGTATTCGTGCACAGGCATAAGTATATGCCAAGATGGATCCGATATGTGTAAAAAAGCCTCTGACTTATAAAAGATTTATTTAACTTACTGCGTCTAGTCAAAACAGGATATTAAGATTGAATAAGCAAAAAATATTTCCATCAACAAATACCGAGCATATAGCAAGTAGTCAATTTATTAGTCACGCAGAAGAAGCCATAAAATATATTGAGAGGCTGTAAAAAAATGAAAAACCCATGGATTAAAATTAGATCTAATTTAATATTCGAAGATAAGTGGATTAAAGTATATCATGATGATGTGATTGGTTCTAACAAGAAAAAGGGGAGTTATAGTTATGTAAAAACTAAATGTGGTGTGGGAATAGTTGCCGTCAATAGTAAAGGAGAATTGTGTTTGGTGGGTCAATATCGATATGCACCTGATATATATTCTCTAGAGATTCCGAAGGGTGGCTTCCATTCATTTAATTCTGATGAAAGCTCGTTACAAGCCGCTAAACGGGAATTAAAAGAGGAAACTGGAATAAGTGCAGGGAACTGGGTTGAGCTGGGGGCAGTTCATACTCTAACTGGACATTCAAATGATATTGTTTACTTATTTCTTGCCACAGACCTTTCTTTTGGGATAAGCTTTCCTGATGAAAATGAATGTATAAATGTTTTTTACATAAAGTTCGACAAAATTGACACTGTAATAAGGGAGGGATTATTTATTGATGGTAAAAAAGAGATGATAACTGATGCTACTAGTATTTCTGCAATTTATTTTGCAAAAGATTTAATTAAAGTTCAGACAATGTAAAATAAAAAACATCTAAAGATAAATTTAAAAAGTTAAGCATAAGACCCATAATTTTATCCTTGATTTAATTTTATCTTGCAACTTGGCTTTGAGATTGTAACAGTTTATTTTTGGAGATAAATATTTTTTCAACGTAATTATACCATCTTTTGACATCATTTTCTGTAAAATTCTTATGACGCAAAGCAAAACAAGTTGATCTGTTCTTGCCGATCTGCACATACTTTGTAAAATCAGGCTCAATTATTTGATAGCCGAATTTCTCAGGATATTTTGCAATCTTAGTTCCTGGGTAGGGGATTAAAGGATATATTGAGAACTCATCAAAGGGCAAGTCACTTGCTTTTTCGAAGTATTCGACAATTGTTTGGTCTGTATCATATGGTAGTCCAACAATAAAAAATGCTCTAATAGTTATGTCTTGTTCCTTAGCATTGCGAAGGTTCTTTTCCTCAAAACCATGCTGGGATGTTTTTCCAAGCATTTTGAGATTATCGGGATTTAAACTTTCTATTCCAACCGAGACATGCCTGCAACCACTTTTTGCAAGCATGTAACAGTTACTCTCACTTAAATCTTCTATTCTCGCAAAAATTCTGTAACTTATGTTCAGTTTTTTAATTTCTAATAATAATGTGTGAAGTTGAGGATTACCTGTAAAGTTATCATCGTTAAATCGGAATTTTGAAAATCCTCTTGACTTGAGATACGCGATTTCTTCGATAATTTTTTCAGTACTTCTATATCTTACACCTTTCATCACAATACTGTTACAGTGAGTACAATTGTATCTACAGCCACGAGAACTTATTACAGAAACAACCCTTTGATTATCAAGTACTCTACTGTAAGCGTTTAGATCAACAAGGTCCCAGGCAGGCATAGGGTAGCTGTCAATATCTGGCCTACCTTTTCCATTGACAATTTGGGGGAACTCAGAACCCTTTGAATACAAATTGACTACATTCAAGAAAGCATCTTCCCCTTCTCCAATGATTACACAGTCACAATTGCTATCCTTTAAGGTAAACTCTGGTAATCCAGACGGATTGGGACCTCCAAGAATGACTAAAGGGCTTCTATTATTAACAGACTTTATATGTTCTATACAACGTTTAACAAATGGGTAGTTTGTGCAATAGACTGTAAATCCATACGCATCGCCAGAAGGAATTGCTTTAATTTTTTCTTTTATCTCATCTTCTGTTTTGCAACCGGTCATTTCGTAAATCTCAACTTCAAAACCATTAAGTTTCAATACGGATGCAATATAAAGTAAACCTAACTGTGGCTCTAAATGATCGTCATAAACACAATTAGAAGGAGGATTTATCAAAACAATTTTAATCATTGCCTATCAGTAGGTACTGAGATATAAGTATTTTACTTATCCGTAAAGAGTGATATTTTCGCAAATGCTGGGTAGTCATCAAAAAATGATATACTAGAGGGTAATTATTGCGCTCCCTAATCATGGTGTATAAAATTTTTAATAAGAAATAGCACACAAATCAAACGAAGACAAATAATTATTCATAAAGTCCTTTAAGTTCCTTCAATTTCTGTTCACATATTTTAATTATACTTGGATCTCCAATTGCCTCCCCAATAGCCTGTGATTCCTTCAGTAACACAAATGCTTTTTTTTCTCACCCAAATCATAGTATATATTCCCCAAATTTCCAAGCCATTTTCCTACTCTGCATTTATCACCTATATCTCTTGCAATTTTCAAAGCTAGTTCGTAATACTCAATTGCTTCTTTCGGCTGGCCCAGATCAAGGTATGCGCTTCCCAGATATCCTTGCCATTTTCCTACTCTGCGTTTATCACCTATATCTCTTGCAATTTCCAAAGCCAGCTCGTAATACTCAATTGCTTCTTTCGGCTGGCCCAGATTAAGGTATGCATTTCCCAGATATCCTTGCCAAACTCCTACATTGCGAATATCGTCTATTTCTCTTGCAATTTTCAAAGCCTGCTTGTAAAAGCTAAATGCTTCATTTAGCTCTCCCAGATCATAGTTTGCTGTTCCCAGATTTCCAAGCCAAATTCCTTCGTAGCGTTTATCACCTATTTCTTCTGCAATTTTCAAAGCCATATCGAAATAGTTAATTGCTTTATTCAGCTCGTTCAGATCATAGTATGCTATTCCCAGATTTCCAAGCCAAATTCCTTCATAGCGTTTATCACCTATTACTCTTGCGATTTCCAAGGCCTGCTCGTGAGACTCAATTGCATTTTTGAATTCACCCTGATAACGGTATGCAGTCCCACAATTTCCAATCCAGATTCCTTTGTGGCGTCTATAACCTTCTTCTTTCGCAATTTCCAAAGCCAGCTTGTAATAGTAAATTGCCTTTTCAAAATTACCCTGATCACGGTATACATTTCCCAGATTTCCAAGCTGATGTATTTCTCCTTTTCTATCCCCTTTTTCTTTTGAAATCGTCAAGGCCTGCTGCTGAAACTCAATTGCTCTTTTATAATTGCCCAACCCTCTGCATACTAATCCTAGATTTCCAAGGTCTACACTTTCTCTAGATCTATCAATTTTTCCTTTTGAAATTGTCAAGGCCTGCTTGAAATAATCAATTGCTTCTTTTGGCTGGCCCAGATCAAGATATGCATTTCCTAGATATCCTAGCCATTTTTCTTCGTTGTGTCTATCATCTATTTTTCTTAAAATCTCCAATGATTGCTCGTAATATTTAATTGCTTTTTTAGGATTTCCAAACTTTCCGTATACTAATCCCAAACCCCCAAGGCCGTCACTTTCTCCAAGTCTATCCTCATTTTCTTTTGCAAATTTCGAGACTTTATTGTAATAATAAATTGCTTTTTTGTAATTTCCCATATTACAATTGAGTAATGCGAGTTTGTTTAGGGTTTCTGTAACAGATGAGTTTTTGGGTCCTAATTTCTCTTTCAGAAGTTGCAGCATTTCCTCGTATAATGGGTAAATTAATTTCCAGAATGCTGCTTCTTCGAACGGATAAGATGCACCATTAAACCAATTGAGTAGATCTTCTGCTTCTAGCGATTGTTTTGCGTGATAAAAAGCTTCTGATAGGGCAGTTTCGTGTTCTGGAATGATTAACTTAATATCTATATTTTTGAGTTTATTTCTATAATATTTACATATAGCTTTGTGTATTCTTTTTACTGAATCTGGATCTTCTTTTTCCTGAGTTTTTTGAAGAGCTTTTTGCATCAACTGGTGCATTTGCCTTTTTTCATCCCCAGCTTTGCTAATAAAAGATAAATTGCACAATTTTTTGTAATTATTTGTGGAATATCCTGTGTTGCATTTTTTGACCAGATATTCAAAAAGGTCATAGTCCCAGAAACGTGGGATAGAAAGGGCATTTAATGTATCTCTTTCTTGAGAACTTAAAAATCTGAAGAATCTATCTGTTATTTCTTGAGGAGTACCACCAAAGTCTTCTGGAATTGGCTGTCTTTTTTTGTAGATTTTTATTTTTTCATAAGTTTTAACAGATAATTCTAGATAGTAAGGAACGCCTATACTCCCTTTAACTATAGCTTCCTGTATTTTTCTATCTTTGATTCCTTGAGTTTCAAGATATTCGATATGGTATTTTGGGGGTAGTTTTCTTACCTCATACTGTGTCAGATATTCACTCCACTCTACCCACTCGTTTTTTGTTTCTTCCCAGCAAAGAGCTTCTCTGCCGCAGATAACCCACAGTACTCTTTGGGGTAAACTATGAAGAATTAGCTCATTTATTATCCAGTTATCTAGAGAATAGCCATCGCTTCTATAGTTTTCCCGCAGACCTTCATAAGTATCTATAAATAAAACTGCAGACTTTGAATTACCTTCTAAATAATTGTTAAGATCATATGCCCAAAAGTAGGGAAGCATTTCCTTGATTTCCCAAGGCTCTTTCTTTGGAAGTTGTTTGAGTTTTTCTTCTACTATCTCTACCCACCTTTTTTTAAGGTAGTCTGGAAAACCTTTCAGTAATCTTGCAACCTTAGGTATTAGATTAAAGTAGGGTATTTGATTAACAATTTCTAAAAAGCCGTCGAAGACTTCTTCACCTTCAAAAAGTAGATAATTCTCTTTTCTTAGGGGAATTTCTGGATTTGCCTTTTTCCAGTAAATGGCATGTGCGATTTCAAAGGCGGGAAAACTTATTTTTGATTTTTTTTGTAACTCATTTTTAAGAGCTACTAACATAGCAGTTTTTTCTCTGTAAGTAGGCAGTTGCAGATCAATTGAAGCCCATATCACTTTCTGGCATTGAGATTTGTGATTATATTTTTCTAAGCACTTTGGAAATTCGTGCCTTAAACTTGTCTTGCCAATACCAGCAATTCCATGATAAACCAAGACATTAAATTCTTTTTGTCCAATGTTATTTACAGCTTTATTGAAGGTATTAATATAACCTTTTCTATCAACAAATTGATTTTCTTCGGTGTTTGTCATATAATCACTCTGGAATCCAGTTTATTTACTTAATAGTTGAGCATAATCCCATAAAACAAATGATTAAGAAGCAAAACTTATTTTCATTAATTTTTTGTGATCCACTTAATGTCTCCAAGTATTTTTATGCTTGATATAAAAAATTTTAGCCTTTATATAAATTGGTACTGTTTTATTTTACTTGTTGCAAAGTTAGCACTCGATTTATTCTCTTTTGCTTACATATCCCCGGATCTTATTCACAAATGATACGTAGGATATAATAAGAAAATAAACGAATTTGAGAACTCAAAAGTTCTGTGAAGACTCAAAAAAGGAGCATGGCAACATAAATTCTTTTAAAGAATATCGTTATTGCCCTGGAATTTAAGTAACTAACCCATTTAAATTTTGCATGGAGAGTCCAATTATCTACATGAAGTTGATAACAATAAAATATTATTTATACAGTTTGTGAGATAATCAACCAGATATTTAAAGCTGATTTTTTCAGAACGGTCGTCTCCTTTTCACGGCTATGGTGTCGGATGCCAGCTGCGTTAGATGTTTTCTCTCCCCTGTCTTTGTAAATATAGCCCCAGTATCAGCCACTAAGAGGCTCAAGATGAGGTTTTAATTTGAAAGTAATGGTTTTTATGCCACACTATTAAATAAATTACAGAATCTTAAATAAATTACAGAACCGTGAAATCAATTAGTAATTCGATATTTATTAAAATATTATTATAATTTATATATTAACTAAAAAATATTATGTATATTGAAACACTTGAATTATCATTAGCTATTTGAAATATGAGTGTGAGGAAATACAGTGGATAGCAAACCTTCAAACAAGGATGACGTTAGAGAAAAAGAGACATATAAAAAAATTTACACCCCATGGGATTTTTATATTTTATTTGGGATAGCAGGAGTAATACTTTTTGTGATAGGAGCTTTTCGTTTCTCCACTTCGAATGATAATGCTTATTTCATTTATATTTGCTTAATCTCATTTGCAATTGTTGCCTTTCCGTGGGTTAGCTCGATTCAATTGACCGGTATTTTCAAGATAGATAATGCAATAAACAAAGTGAGAAAAGAAACCCATGATCAAGTTGATCAAGCAAGCAAATTATTTGATAACAAATTATTATCACTCAGAACAGAGTTAGTATCTCAACTTACCAACATCCAATATCAAGCTCTTCAGCAAAAGACTGAACAAGTAGTACATGTTGATCTTGGTGCTTCTGCTCTTGCGGCCGTTAAAAGTACTGAGGATATGAAGTTAGAGTCCAATGAGGGTAAATCGCAATTGAGCATCCCACCTCCCAATGAGCTCCCAAAGAAATATTCTGAATTAAGAATTGGATTTGCTAAAGCGACTTCTGTCGCATTGAATGATCCATATGGATATAGATGTGGATCACTTATTCGCCAGATTCCGGATAATGGGCAATTGGCTAAGGAGTTCGAAGCGGCAAAAGCTGAGAAGAATGTCACAGATGAACAGGTTTTATCAATGAAAACCTTGGGTCTTGTAACCGATAAAGGGAGCAATTCTACAAAGCCTAACGAAAATAAAATATACGCATCTGAATTGGGGAGAATATACGTGGACTATTGGAAGGGGTTTGCTAAAAATATCGATTGGGCTAAGCTTGGAGTTGACCTTCTCAGCAATATATCAAATTTATTTTTATATAGGAGTCATTAATCTAATAGCAACATTTAATCTTTTCATTATTCATTTATTTTAGTAAAACCTGTGTATAATATCCCAAATTTAGATGAAAATGCCCTTATAAATCTCGAAGACACTTATCGTGTTATACAATCAAAATCATGGGGAATTGAATTGGTTAAAAAAATGACTTAACCTGAGCTCACTAGGAAGACTTTTATCAAGAGTCCCTGAGGAATATGATTATCTTTGTGAAAAAAAATGGCTCACAGCGCCTGTGAATGGCTCATATTTGATTTGATTTGACGCATATACATCCCGCTTGCATACAGAACAAAAATAACTTAATATTAAATACAAGCTTAGCTAATATTAATCATAAAAAATAAAAAACTGTGTTCACAATGGCACGTCCATCATTATATTATAAGGGGTGATTTTAATATGGCAGAGGAAAACGATCAAAGTGAACAGGAAGAACTTAATAAGGATTCTCTGGAATCATTGCTTAAAGAAAAGCAAAGAAAACAGGTTCGTTCAGATTATCGGCGTAGTCTGGGCAGCGAAGCTGGTAGAAGATATAACGAATAAGTTAATAAAAAAACATTAAAGTATAAGATTTAATACATTATGCAGAACAGATCGATAAGCTTTCAAAAATAAGTTAGATACCGTTGGTGTGTTCAACATCAACAGTACTCCTCTACCCAATTCATGATGAACTTTGATTTCCATAATAGTCAATTTTCACAACACTCATACCCATGTACCAAGTTCTATCATATTGCAATTGAGCATTCTTTGGATGTGCGTTTAATAGATTTACTATTTTTTTGTCTCAATGTCCCTACCTTTTACAATTTCTATATCCTGATAGACCAACGAATTATTAAATATCGTTGAACTATACTCATACTTAAGCCGATTAGAAATCAAATTCTAATCACTTGGATTTGTAGTTATCTTTTGATCATCTATTAAATATATATCGGACTGCAACTAAATATTCATAACTCACTGGAGCTACTTTTGGCAATTAATTGTTACTCGTTCATCAACTCCTACACCCGCTCCAATGTCAAAGCAAAAAAGATCCAAACAACGTTAAGAAATAGTATTTACTTAGAACTATCAACAATATTTTTATAGTCCTGAGCGGATTCGAACCGCTGTCCCGGGCTCCAAAGGCCCGAAGGATTGACCACTACCCTACAGGACTGCATATTAAAGCTTTTACATATAAGATTAATCCTTGTACTTAATTTTTGTGCCATATGGAATCTTTAAGACATTATGGCTAATGGTAAATCTCATCTATAGACTATTCCATCTTCGAACCTTTTACTGTGAAAATATATTTTGATGTAAAACTAATTTTTGTATAATTAATTTAACGTAATTTCGTGACCATTAAATAGCTTATAAGTGACTATAAAATTTCCCCCGGAATGAGAAATCACACACTTCAGCAAATAGATAGAAGCTTCCCTATATGATAGTAGCTGAGGCATTTACAATTATTTATGATATCGAACTTGGTAAGCTCTATATGTCTCGTTTTAATCAAAAAAGGGGAAACCCTTGAAGGAAATAGTTGGTACAAAGTATATCGGAAATTAGGCAAAAGTCAGATGACAATCTACAATGGCTTGAATAGGAAGTTCTTACTACTTATATAACTACTTTGTGGGTGACTACATAATTTTTTTCTCGGAACGTTGATTATCTAGATAAAGTGTTGAATCTTGAGCTTTTTTAATATTTTCTGGGATTGTTAAAATTTACCCCTTACCAAACTCTCAATTAGCTTAAATAAATAAAAAATGTAGAAAAAAAATCAAAATCTTTAAATCTAAATACAGAAATGAAAATAGGTAAAATTCGCTATAATTTAGATAAAAAATTTTATTCTCTGAATCAAAGTAAAAAACCGAAAAATTTTATATTTATCTCCATAAGAAAAAAGGGTTTAAATTAAATTACCAATATTTTTGGAATTCGGATTCATGATTTTTTAGATGAACATATCTCAAGATGGGGATTATTTAATGATTATTTAGATCAAAGGTTCTCTCCAATGGAAACAGACGGGTCATTACCATAACTATTAATACGGTGTACTTCCATTGGATCTACTGCAATTACAGATTAAAATTGTTAGCTGATATATAAGTTTCATCTAAAAATTTGATAAAAGAAATCTGCAATATAGGTTTTATCAAGACTTGGTAGCACTTTAAGTGTGTGACTTGTGAGTCATTTTATCAGCGGTTTAATGGAGACAAGAACTTAAAATATTAATTTAAAACAATAAATACAATTTATCTTAGCTATCACAATTATGTCAACCATATATATTCTTATCTTATAATATAAGAACCTTGAGTAATCACCTGTAGCAAATTAACATTTGAAAGTCGTGCAGAAAACACTATTGTATTAATCTGGTAGGATTTTCAGTAAACCCTAAATTTTGTCATATGTTTATGAATGATAAATACTTGAGATTGTCAAAGGATTTGACTTTCATTGTATAAAAATATTTGAGCTAAAAGCTATGTAAAGAAATACATTCAATAGCTCTGAATTCGATGCAGCCTGAAGGAATTTTTACCCGGCTTTAGAGAACAAGTAAAGTTTAAAGATATTTATTTAAAGATTATTTTGTAAGAAATTTAATTTTCAAAAATTCAGTAAATTTGAAATTAAAATTTGTAGGTTTATCCTGCAGCTACGAGTCTGGAAAATATGATCGGTACCTTTCAAAATAAAGAATATATTAATTTAATATATTCATAGTAGTTGTATCTCGACCTAAACATATGAAGATTACATCTCTCCCATAAACAAGGAGTTTTAAACAAGAATTTCAACTATTAAAACTTATGATGGCAATTATTTATTTAAAGTTCAATATAATATAATTTACATCAAACATTCTGCAGATACGCACATATGTATAAATTTGTTTGTATATCCATATTATTATTCATTGAAAATTAGATTAATTTTTAAGATACTGTCATATTGAAAAAATGAATGGCATTCTTATGTACATCTGCAGAAAATGGATTCATTATGAATATTAAATTTAAATCGACTGTCTTAATTCATTAGGTCACTTATTTCATCAACATTTATAGAGGGTCGTTCATGATAAAAACTCAATCTTTAGATGGCTTATTCGAAAAATTACTTGATGGGAAATCAATTTTCAAAAACAAAGAAGTTCTCCGGCCTTCTTACACGCCAGACCTTTTATTACACCGAAATGAACAGATTAATAGCCTCGCAACAATATTGGTTTCTGCACTAAGGGGCGAAACACCTTCTAATGTACTGATCTATGGAAAAACAGGTACAGGGAAGACAGCTGTGACTCGCTATGTGGGAAAGGAGCTGGAGAGGGTAAGTGAAGATAAGTCACTTTTTTGCTCTGTAGTGTATATCAATTGCGAAGTTATTGATACACAGTATCGACTTCTTGCAAATCTTGCTAGACAGTTCGAAGAAGAAGTTCCTATGACTGGATGGCCGACTGATCAGGTCTTCACGAAGTTTAAGGAAGCAATTGATTCCAGAGAGCAGGTCGTTATCATAATTTTGGATGAAATCGATAAGTTGATCAAAAAAGGCGATGATGTCCTCTATAACCTTTCCAGAATTAATACAGATTTGCAGAAAGCCAAGGTGAGTATGATTGGGGTTTCAAACGATCTAAAGTTCACTGAGTTTCTGGATCCAAGGGTCAAAAGTTCCCTCGGTGAGGAGGAATTAATTTTTCCTCCTTATGATGCTGAACAGATTAGTGACATCTTGAAGCAAAGAGCAAAAATGGCTTACAATGATGGAGTACTGGGTGAAATGGTAATTCCACTATGTGCTGCTTTTGCAGCCCAGGAGCACGGTGATGCTCGTCGTGCACTTGACCTCCTACGTGTGTCAGGGGAAATTGCAGAAAGAGAAGATCAGCCTAAGGTTCTTGAAGAGCATGTCAGACGTGCTCAGGAAAAGATTGAAATCGATCGTGTAGTTGAAGTCGTAAGGACTCTTCCCACGCAGTCTAAACTCGTGCTATATAGTATTATCTTGCTACGGAATCGAGGCAGAGAAGGTAAAAATATTACAACAGGAGAAATGTATAATGTCTACCGCCAGCTCTGTCATCACATTGACGTAGATATCCTTACACAACGCAGAGTTACTGACCTGATGTCTGAACTTGACATGCTGGGAATTGTCAACGCAGTGGTCGTAAGCAAAGGTCGTTACGGTCGGACAAAAGAGATTTCTCTCAGCGTTCCCATAGAAAACACCCGCAAAGTGCTTCTTGAGGATTACAGGCTCAAGCTCCTGGTAGATTTTAAGGCATCAATTTTTAACAAAATGTTTTCTTGAGGATTGGAATCTTCAATTATATCGGCTCTGTTGTTTTTTGTCGTTTCCTGTTATTTCATTTATTGTCTTACTTTTCATTACCCTATGTGTCCAATTTTGGGTAAGCCCTATTTTTTTAACTCCTGATGGCTCCTGATTTATTAGGTTTTTCCCCAATAGTCTACGAAAAAACTTTGCCTACATCTCTCAATTTTATTTTTTATAAATTTCTCTAGAAAATTCAAGGTTGTCTAGTTATGAAGAGAACTTGTGCATAGTCGCCACTAAACTAAGTTGTGGTTTTTTTATTGTATTTTGGAATTTATGCGTCTATTAAGAGACTAGAAAAGCTAAATTACCTCCAACATTAAATTTTATGAATAGCCTAGGAATGCTTTTACTGAAAACTGGCATTTTAAAGTTATATCCTTGACTTATTATTCTGTGTCATAATCCATCTTCACTAAATGCATACTATTTTGATAATTTTATTATCCTTTTTGATTCCAGTTGATGGCCAGAAGCTTGACGGGATGAAAACTTTCTATATAACCTTTATTAAATGACTAATTTCTATTTTAAGTCCTTTCTGTGCTTAAAAGTAGAATGAATAATGCAAATCATTGTGTCTATGAAATAAGATATCAAATGGTTCTTGATATTTTGTATCATAAAAAATTTCTTCTAAAATAATTACATAATCAACTATTTGAAATTTATATGCTTTGAAATTGACAATATATATTGTTTTGAGTCGAATTAAATTTCTACTGATGTTGATCATCCAAGTCTTTTCTTTTACGCTGAACTAAAATATTCTCTTCCAAGAGTATGCAGATCATGAAAGGTAGCATAGTATAAAAAATATTTAAATAGCGCTCTAGATTAAAAAAATCATGGAATGGTGAACTGGGTATGATAGATGTTGCATTGAACTACTGATGATAGTACAACTCCCGATGTATTAAAAACGATGTTGAAAATCAGGGAAATCAGGAAGAAAATGAAGCATATGAGAAATGAAAACATTTTATTTTGATTCTTTCTTTTATATACAGAGCTGTGGCACGAAAATACTCATTTGCTTGCGACGGGGTGATACACCAAAACTTTGATTTAGGTGTAAAGATTTGCTCTCGAAACTACTATCTCCATGGGATTAATGGTAAATTTCGGCGATCCAAGAAGATATTAAAAAGTTTCACAATTTGAATTGCGTGTGTGGCTATTCTTAAGAAATCCAGTACTAATAGAACCTCAAAAAAGAGCTTAAGGTTCATCTTTAATCGAATAAAAATTGAATATTTTTTATAAGAGCTGTAATAACGATAATTATATATTTTATCCATTAAAAGTACATATGTAAATATTTTGTGATATGCGGTTAATTTTCAGCGTAAATATCAAATAAATTTGTCTAGACATCTCTTTTGGTTGTGTAGAAATTTGTTTATTTATGAATGCAAATAATTTTTAATTAAGCTTGTAGCCTCGAGTTTTTAGATTTGAATTTAACCTTATAAAATCAACTTAGAAGAGATATCGTAAATTAAAATTTAAAGTTGCTACCCGCAGGCAACTGCATAAGTTCGATCTACTTTTATATATATTTTTAATCGATTTCTTCAATGTTAATTTTAGGAGATTGTTGAATGACTTTGAATTTTATCATATCAAGATAACTCTTAGTTCAAAAAATCAAGAGATAGAAGGTCTATCTAAATTTTCTCTTCTATTAGTTTATCGCTTTTTATCTTTTCTTTATTCTATGCAGTCTACAATCAGGGTTACATTTTAAATTTATGTTCCTATAAAACTTACGCAGTTAAACGTGGAAATCAATAGAATAAACCACTAACAGTCTAACATAAATTTCAAATAGATATGTATAATGTGCCATAGTTCGATGCTTCTAGTGGTAAATAATATTTCTGACAAATCTATTACACTGAATTCTCTCAAGTTTTCTTGTGGCTTTAGTAACCCCAATGGCTGACAAAGACTTTGTTTAGATCATTAATATTTTTAAAGTTCCAAGAATCAATCCTATCCATTTAAATTCCCTCTTTTTTAATGCATCTATTTCTATCTTTTTTTTTATACTTCAGCCGTCTACAATCAGGATTACTTTCTGAATTTATGTTTCTGTAGGACTTACGCAGTTAAACTTGTGAATCGATAGCATTAAACTTTCAATAATCTAAAATATAATTCAAATTACAATGTATATTTGTACTTCAATTTATACTTTAGTGCATAAGTCCTATTTCTGGTAAATCCCCTAAATAGATTTCTCTCAATGGCTTTTGTGGGTTTAGCAGCACGTGCTCTGAATGACTCTGGCTCTTGTCATATCAAGCTTCGTTTTAAGGCTCTGAAAATTAAAACCTAAATAAGTCATTTAAATTTCCCCCTTCTTGTATTTCCGTTCCTCTGTTCCTTATGTTTCAGAAGTCTACAATCTGTGTTAAGCTTTGAATTTGTTTTTCTTGCACATCTTTGACGCCGACTTCTCTAGTTGCTTTTGTGTCTCTAACAGCACGTACTCTGAATGACTCTGGCTCTTGTCATATCAAGCTTCGTTTTAAGGCTCTGAAAATTAAAACCTAAATAAGTCATTTAAATTTCCCCCTTCTTATATTTCCGTTCCTCTTTTCCTTATGTTTCAGAAGTCTACAATCAGTGTTAAGCCTTGAACTTATGTTTCTGGTAAATTTTGACAACGACTTCTCTAGTTGCTTTTGTGTCTCTAACAGCACGTACTCTGAATGACTCTGGCTCTTGTCATATCAAGCTTTGTTTTAAGGCTCTGAAAATTAAAACCTAAATAAGTCATTTATGTCCCCCTTCTTGTATTTCTGTTCCTCTTTTCCTTATGTTTCAGAAGTCTACAATCAGTGTTAAGCCTTGAACTTATGTTTCGGGTAAATCTTTGACATCGACTTCTCTAGTTGCTTTTGTGTCTCTAACAGCACGTACTCTGAATGACTCTGGCTCTTGTCATATCAAGCTTTGTTTTAAGGCTCTGAAAATTAAAACCTAAATAAGTCATTTATTTCCCCCCTTTTTAGGTTGTAGCTTATGTAAATTTTAGATTCTAATTGCTCAACTGAATTTTGACTATTAGTAATGAGATTAAAACTTGAATCTAAATGCTAGATTGTTTGCTAAACTATTGATTCATGTTTATTGTGAAGGTAAATCTCCTCCGCACAACATGTTTTTTTGTGCTTATTTATGTTCCTTCCTTATTTATGCCCCTTAAATACTCTTTTTTGTGTACCTTCTGTTGAAATGCACTCCTAAAGTCTTCAAGAAATGTTTGCAAATAATGCTTCTTGTAATACCCCCATTGAGTTATATCACTCAGGCATTTTTTTTCTAAAATATTTGGCATTCTTTCTTTATTTTAACCCATAAAAGTCTAATTTTTGCTTGCCAGTGAGTATATCTAACTATATATATTAAATTATATAAAGTCTATAGAATTAGTTTTTCTTACAAATAGTAGTTTTTGAGAATTTTATAGAAACTCTTACAATCTAGAATATCTATTTCTGAAGTGTTTCTTTTTTAGTTCCTTAATCAATATTATAATTCCTATTTATATAATGTTAAAGAATAATGGTTTATTTAGATTGAATATCGGATGATATTACATACTAGCTTTATTTATTATTATCATTTTTGACTAATTTAAGTGTAGACTTATTAACTGTTTAATAAGTTCAATTTCCTTTTTTTTCTGAGATGATTTTAATTATATTTAACAAAATTTTATAAGTTTTTTTAGTTTATTTCTTTTTTTGGATTAAATATTTCCCGAAGATTGTTTAATATATCGAAGTGAATATCAGCCGTAGTTATAATATCATAAAAATCTCCTGGATTATTTAGATTTTTAAATGACCAATTAAATTAAGGAAGAATTTTGACGCATACTAAGAAAAGTATCGCAGCAAGATAAATGTTTAAAGAATGTCCTGAAGTCAAAAAAGCTTCGGTGTGGTGAACTTTGGGGTGATGAAGCTATGTTAAAATATCTGTGATCGTGCAACCTTCGATGCCATTAAAATTATTTTGAGAATCAGGTAGGAAAAGGATCATAGAGATAAATTAAAAATTTAATTGTCAATAAATTACTAATATCCAGTTCAGCAGTGTAAACATGGCCAGTTGCTTGCAGTTGGGGTATGCCACTTAAATTTTGATTTTTACCCTACCTTCCTTTGAGTCTCTTTTCGCGATGCATACAAGGATGCCGTCGATTTTCTCAATATAACCGCAGATTAAAAATCAATCTAATTCCATGGATAATAGTGGGCAGATAGGCAAACAAACTTGAACTTATTTTTAGATGGTCTTCTAATTTTCAGAACACGTTTCAGAACCGACAAAATTTCAAATTACTTAAACCAAAGAAAGTTTTAAATATATCTAAGAGAAATTCTCAATCTGATATCATTATCAAATTCTTGGTAGTCCAAACTAAGAAGTATGACAAGATAACGCAAGTATGCTACATTGTATGAGAGGATTTCGATAAATCTCTGATTTTCACGAGTTATTTATATATGATTTTATTCCCATAACGACGTTTAGGAACTTATCGAAATCTTCTATAATTTCGTTCTTAATTCAAAACTGATGGATCACATAGTAATAAAATTCATTCAGGAAGAACCATCCGATCCCAAAAACAATTGACTCGGATATATTTCGCTTTTATAAATAAAAAAACATTTCATGGAACTACTCATAAATGAGCTTCAAATCTCAAATAAAATGACTAATATAAGCAATATTAAGTAACGCTGAATCAAAAAATATTAGAGCAATTAAGCTCGATAGATTTAATCCAATAGATAAAACTTTGTGATTATTCTATCCTCATTAAAACCAAAAACAAGCTAATAAGATGTTTTTCAGGGTAATTTCAGCTGGAGATTTTCATTATTTCTCTATCAATTCGAACTTGGATAAATAATATAAAAAATAATATTTAATACTACTTTTCTAAAAACTCGTAAACAATGGAAAGACACCACAAATTATCTAAGTCAGCTGATGAAATACTAAAATCAATATTTTAATCAAAAATGAAAAATTGCATGATATTTTGGACAGTATCATTATATATAGTTAGTAATAGTTGCAAGATATTTTAGCTCAATTTGTGTCATGGAGCTCTGGAAGGATTTTAAATATGTTTACTTCAAAGAGAACGAAAACTAATCTCAGACCTTTATTGCGGAAGATAATTCACAAAAAGCATAAGGTAGCATACAAAATTGCAGCTGTGCTCTTGTTTATCTTATATATCTTGACCTTTGAGTATCTCATGCTTCTTGAGAACCATCCTGAAAATGCAAACATTATCACTGCTATCTATTGGGCTACAACTACTATTACAACTGTAGGATATGGCGATGTGGTCTTCACTTCCCAGGGAGGAAGACTTTTTTCCACAATTATGCAGATTGTTGGGGTCATTTTAATTTCGAGTTTTCTTATTACTTATGTAATAACTCCTTGGATGGACAATACTGTCAAATTTAGGCTGCCAAGAAAAGTCTCTTCCGAAATGAAAGATCATATAATTATCTGCGGATATAATCAGATGGTTGAGACTTTGATCGATGAATTAGCTGAGCAGAACTTACTGTTTGTAATAGTTGATGACGAAGAAGAATTAATAAGGGAACTTTATTATAAGAGTATTCCCTGCATTTTTGGAGTCCTGAGCGATAAGCAGACACTTATAAATGCTAGTATCGAGAAAGCTGTAATTCTTATTGCAAACAAGTCTGACGAAAAAAATGCAAATATCGTCCTAACTGCCCGAGAATTTGAGAATCTTTACATCATTGCTATTGTTGAAGATATTTCAAACTCAAAATACCTTAAGTATGCAGGCGCAGATACGGTTGTATCTCCCAAATCAATGTTCGGTCAATTTATCGGGAAAAAGGCGATGGACAGACTCGTAAATCGAGTTACAGGAGCAACTGAAATTTTTGAAGGAGTACATATAGTTGAGTTCCCTATCTATCTGAAAAGCCCTCTTATAGGCAAGAGAATTAAGGAAGTTTCCAACCAACAGCATTTGGCAGGTGCCAAAATTGTGGGAATATGGAAAAGTGGTACTCTTTCATTTGAGCCGGAAGCTGAAGATTTAATCCGAGAAAACTCAGTTTTATTGGCTGTAGGAACTCCTGAGGGGCTTTCAAAACTGAAGAAATTGACACATTGATCCGACAGCATGATTCCACATATGACTTTTGCGCTCGAATGGATGCACCAGAACATGAAGCCTCCTATTTTCTCAAGCTCTATACCTTTCGCTTTTCAAGGATCTGAGTAGATAAAGTAACTTCCGAATCATTTCATTTTTTTTAATTTTCAAACAAAGGTAACAATTTGGTTTTGCAACTGTCCCTTGTCTCTTCTTCTTTGCAGTTATTAACAATCTTTTCTTTGAGTACCAAACTTTGGTAATTCTGGTATATACATAGGAAAACCAAAAAATTTTCTGAAATAAATTCGATAAATACATTGTTTCACAATTTCAAAATCAAAAAGACCGTACCAGCTGTAAAACAAGCATTTTAAACAATAATAATTAAATTAGCTTAGATCTGGCTCAGAAAACGATTTTGTTAAAAGTTTCAATAATGAAGATATCATCACCATCAAAATTTACTGGGTATGGGTAAATCAAAGAAAAATGGTGTGGCTTAAAAGTCCTAGAAAATTAAGCGATATAATAGAAAATAATAAAATTATTTGGTGTTGGAAAGTATAAGGCAAGAAAAAAAAAGCATAATGTTGGCGAAACTATTTGTATCAACATACTAATACATGAATTTGGTTCATAATAATATTCAGATTTTTTAAGAGAAACGATATGTTGGACCTACTCTACGTAAGTTTTATGTTGTAGATCGGAAAATGCGGATGGATTTCAAAATACATAAAGATTGATATCCAATGCTAACACCTTTTATGAATCGAGTGGTAAAAAGTTACCGATTTTGAGGAACGTTCTAAGGCAAAAGACGCATTTGAATTTTTTGAACTAATATCAACAAAAGATAATTAGGATATCATGGAGATTTGATAGCTCAAAAAAATATTTGGACATTTCAGTCAAAAAGACATAAGAATTGGATATGATATTGCTATTCTTGTTACTTTATTCCCTGATCAAAATCAACTTTAATTTTTCTGTAAATATATACAAAATTTGAAATAATTCATTGGATTAATTATGAGATTCAGAGAGTTTTTCGATTTTGTTTTTTCATCAAGTTTGAGGGTATACTTGTATAATAAAAAATATTTATGAATACGCACCAGAATACATTTATCTGATCAAAGTTACATAGATATCCTAAAAAGTGTCTTGAAGAAAATGAATGCTAATCCACAAAGCTGATTTGCCTCAAGAAAATATTATGTCTAATATTATGTCTAAATCTGTATGAGAATGTTGGTTTGAAAAAGTCACCTCTATATGGCTGTTTTAAAAAAGAGAAAATAGATGAGTGCTGATATAACTCACTTAAAAATAGCACTTAGAATAACACTTAATATCTGCGATTTTCTCTGGGTGTCCTGTGGTTAGGAAGACAATCCCTACAGTAAACCGGTCTTTCGGGGTCAGGTTTAAAAGGCACCTCTGTTTCAGCTTTGCAGTCCGAACAAGTTGTTTTGTGCATTTCTCTGGGAGCTCCGAAATTATTTCCTCTGAAGTTATTTCTGTCATTAAAAGCCATCTTTGTTTCACCTTTGGTTTATTTTTTGTTACTAGTTTAAAAATAAGATTGTATAGAACTCTTTGTTTAAAAACAAAAATTGGTTTTTTAACAACAGATGATTATACGTCTCTTTATTTTTAATGAACTTACATAGCAGCTATTGTATATAAATATATCTGTATTCGTATCTGACATGTCGATACAAAAATATAACTACGAATGAACATTTTCTTGGAATATTTGATAGGCCAAAGAACGCGGATTCAAACCTAAATTAGTTATCTTTGATACGTCGTATGCAAGAGTAAAAAATCACAACGTCAGTAGGGAAAAACAATGGTATTTTTTAACATTATTGAAATCAAATTTTTTGGTAAATTTTGATAATATGAATAATATGCTGCTTGAAAAAGTTTGGCTTGAAATAGTTGAATCCCTAATGAAGGAATTATGGTTTGCCTGAAAGCTTATAGATTTTGTGAGAGTAATTTGGATAGTTTCAAAAAAACAAATAAATGAAAATATGTCGTAAAATGTATTATATATGGATGAATCCAATAGAACAGATTTGGCTAATAAGTCCTGGAAAATTAAAGAGTATCATAGAGAAATAAAATATTATGCCGTGTGGAAAAGGTTCAAACAAGAAAAATAAATCAATCGAACACATATGATGTTCTCATTGAAAGCTCTTCTAAGTCTGATGTTACAAAAGAATCTGGAACAAAATTTTTTTGGCTGAAGGTAAAAAAAACTTCAGAGAATGGCAGGAATTGAGATATATAAATCAACAAATATACAGTTTAAATATATGATAAATTTTAAGAAATTCGGGGAAAAACGGTCCACAGACTCGATACTGACAAATCTTAAAATGGAGTGAAATATGATATAATTCTACTGACTTTATCATCCCAAAATAGAAAATCATTTTGGATTTGAGATAACTGCCTGTTAAACAGCAATTGAAGCTTTGATACTTCTATCCAACAAATGATGAACCGATTTCCAGAAGGAAATATTTAAAAGCTGGGATTTTTCGATACCTTCTACGATCGCAAAAATTTTCATTAATTTTCCTGACAATTGACTGTAATAAATTAGAAACTCAGAAAATAAATAAAAAGTCTACTAATGACAAATTTTTGAATCCTAAAAGGCATTAAAGGGCCCCTTTAATTTATATTCATTTCCACTACGAGGTTTAATATTATAAAGGCTAAAGGAAAAGAATAAGCAATTTATTGTCTGAAAATTGATCCAAGTTTTGTTAACAGAGCGAAGAAACTAATTTCCATAACCAATGAACTTTTGAAGTGACTGATTTTACTCAATATATTGGAAAAATTCTCAAAGACTGTGATAATTTTCTGGACTTCATAGATTATGTTGAGATCCATCTACTTGAAACACAAACTAAACAGAGAGCAAGTTACAAAGAAACCAGCCAGCTTGACTTCAAAAATATCATATCATTTTGCAAAACTCTGCACCATATCAATAGTTTTCAGGGTGAATGCGCAAATTTTGCTGAGCTTTTGAGGGTCACAAAGATACAGAAAATAACAGGATGTTACGAAATTTAGGACCAGTTAGAACAAATCAGAAACTGTACTGAGATATTTAGCCTCCCATCAAAGTGTTCACTTTAGTACTAACAACACCCACTAACTCAAGCATTCTATATTTTAGGCTCAAGTGTCATGCTGGATAATTGTAAATTTCGTCTCAAAGTTATCATTAGGTCGCAGCAAAGAGTTATATACTTGAAATGGAGTTAGAGGATAACTATCCAAGTAAAAAGTTATTCAACGTAATCACTTAGTTTGCCTGCACCATAAGGGACGAATTCAAAAAACATATGGAACTTATCCAAGAAAATCTTATTTTTGCTGTATAAGTTTTATGTATTCCGGTTCTGAATTTACCTGGTCCTCAGGCACATTCTAGCATTCCCGGGGATATTAACCATTTATACGGCGTGTTTACTTATTTTTAGCTGGTCTACTGTACCGTTTTAATAAGTGACCTTTTTCTATAAATGAAGTCTGGGTATGCAGTAGAGAGTATAAATAGTAGCAATTCTACAATCTGCAGGATCTGTAGAAAGAAATTGTCATAATAGAGTGAGTATATGGAAAAATTGGCGAAATTTAAGGCATTGGGGCTTTCAGACAGCACATTGAAAGCTCTCAAAAAGAAAGGGTTTGAAGAACCAACTCCAATTCAGGAAAAGGTTATCCCGCTTTTTTTGAAAGGAAATTGCGATATTATAGGGCAGGCACAGACAGGAACAGGGAAAACAACTGCTTTTGGAGCCCCCATTATCGAAAAAATCCCTGAAAAATCAGGGAAAATACAGGCTATAATCCTGACGCCAACCCGAGAATTGGCAATTCAAGTTTCAGAGGAACTAAACTCCCTCAAAGGAGATAAAAAACTGCATATCATCCCTATATATGGTGGACAATCCATGACCCAACAACTTCGCGCATTGAAAAGTGGAGTGGACATTGTTGTCGGAACACCTGGAAGAGTCATTGATCATCTTGAACGAAAGAGCTTAAACCTCAAAGATATTGCATATTTCGTACTGGATGAAGCCGATGAAATGCTAAACATGGGCTTTATTGATGCTATAAAGGATATTTTGAATTCGACTGGTCCTGAAAAAAGAATGCTTTTCTTTTCAGCTACAATGCCAAAAGCAATTCTTGGGATCGTCAAAAAATACATGCAAAACTATGAGCACGTTGCCATTGAGGAGGAACTTGTCACTGACCTGACCGAACAGATCTACTTCGAAGTTCAGGAAAACGATAAACTTGAGGCACTCTGCAGGATTATTGACATTGAAGATGAATTTTACGGCCTTATATTTTGCAGGACAAAAATTGATACAGGTCAGCTTGCTCAAAATTTAGGAGACAGGGGTTATTTAGTCGATGCCCTACATGGTGATCTATCACAACAGGAGCGGGAGAAAATCCTGAACAAATTTAGGAAACAGAAGATAAATATCTTGGTCGCAACTGATGTTGCAGCGAGAGGCATCGATATCATAGAGCTAACCCATGTTATCAACTATTCTTTGCCCCAAGATCCTGATTCCTACGTGCACAGGATAGGAAGGACAGGAAGGGCAGGTAAGCAGGGAACTGCTATTACATTTGTTACATCCACGGAATACAGGCGGCTAACCTACATTAAAAAGACCTCAAAGTCCGATATGAAGAAAGGGAGATTGCCTGAAATAAGAGATGTTATTAAAGCTAAACGGGCAAGAGTGAAGGCTGAACTTGAATCTACCATAAAAGCAGAAGAATACATTGATTGCCTTGAAATGAGTGAAAAACTCCTCGATGAATATCCGGCAGAGAAAATCCTGGCCGCAGTCCTTAAGTACGCTTTCAAGGAAAAGTTCGATGAAAGCATGTATGCAGAGATCTCCGGCAGTTCATATGTCGATAGAAAGGGTAAAACCAGGCTATTTATTGCTATGGGGAAAGTCGACGGCATGAATCCGGATAAGTTAAGAGAGTTCATACAGGAAGAGACAGGAGATAACGAACTGAAAATAAAGGATGCAGAGATTTTTCCAAATTTTTCTTTTGTAACAGTACCTTTTGCTCAGGCTGAAACGTTACTTGAAATATTCAAAAACAAAAAGAGAGGAAGGAAACCCTTTGTGGAACTTGCCCAGAAATCAAAGGGAAAAGGCTCAAAGAATATGAATAATTCTGGCAGCGTGAATAATTCGAATGACACAAGACACACGAAAAATACGAAAAAAAAGGTTTATTAGTATTAATTCAATTTATTTGTTCGTTACTAATGAGGCTGCAAATCCTCATGAACTCAGACAAACTCCGGGAACTTAATTTATCCGGAAATTATTTTTAACCATATTTTCCTAGCTACATTCATCTATTATAAGTAAGAGGAACCTGTATTTTACAGAAACAGTAGTTCCAAATTTCTTTAATTACTAAATATATTTTTTCAGATCAAGGTGTTATTGAGAAATTTCAGACTATCCAATAGATTCTTTTCAAAAACTCAGTTAAAATATATCCAATATTATAAATCTTTTTTCAAGGAGTAGGCCCTAAAAATCATTATATTCTGAGACCTAGAGATTGAAAAAAGGAAATCATACACTGAGTTCTATGAAATCGTGTTATCCAATTTTTCATCCCACTTCCCCAGTAAAATATAATAAATTCACAATTTTTTTTTACTATCAATTTTCTGTCGCATACATAATTTTGTGAAAATGATGGGCAGGAGATTTCCTCGGTATTTACCCAAAAATGGTGGTTATACTCTTTGTTTAGATTTGATACATTACTCAAGGATAAGTTCGATTTTAGATATTTTTCCTTAGCAATTAACTTTTGAGCCTTCGAAAATCCCGATTTTTGGCTGGTTGTTTAGAATGTATATGTAATCAAATTGTCGAAATCGGAGATTTATCAAAATTCTCTTCAGATTACTAACTGATGGATTAAAAATAGATACTACCAATAGCCTACAGTTTAATCAGATCCTAGACTAAATTTTCTCATTGAGTCTTTGTAAAGATGGCTAATGATATTTTTTTTCCTCAGGCGGAATAGTTATGCTGATTCTATCGTTATTTGTGGGATTGAAATTCTTTCTGATATAGATTTCTAATAGTTTTGTTGCCGGAATAAAGTTTCTCCGAATTATGGAACGAATAATCAGGGAAATATGGTCCTTAAACATACGGTCCATATCTGTATAGACTTTTAATTTATCTACTTATTTGTTAACTATTATTCATTGGATGTTAGTCGAATTTTTAATCCACTGCCATGTTGAGGAATTAGATGGTATTCTTGTATGTATCTTTGAAAAGTTGTGATAAATGATTGAGTAATGTATGCAAGAATTATGGTAATCGAATACGTACAAGCATTAATCTAGACAAATCTGGAAGAAACAAAATAAATAGTAAAAATTGTCAAGATTATTCGAATTTGAGTGAAACTGAGTTTTATATCTACAAAAATGAATTTAATTTGAAATTCTAATTTAAGGAAACTCCTTAAATTGATTCTTTACTTCGCTGAAAAAGTCAAATATTAACTTCATTTCCTAGTGATTTTCAATTTCAAGTTAGAGTAGAGTCCTTCTGGCCTCGCATCTTTTTTATGGCTAAAGCTATATTTTTTGTGATAATTGACTTAGGACCTTTGTTGTCTACAAGAACCCTCCCGCTCACTTCCCACCAGGACTTTGGATACGCTTTTTCGGGCTCTATTTCAGGATTTAGGCCAAGTTGCCTAGCTGCTTCTTTTATCTCATTGAGCTGTGGCTCCTTTATCGAATTTTTCCGAGCAATTATTCTTCCCTTGCTCCTCGACTTCATCTGGTCAATGTATATCGGCCAGATTACAATTTTTCCCTTATCTCGCATCATCATGATATCTTTGTTCTAAAGTGCTTTCATCTAATTTAAAACTGCCCTGGAGATTCCTAAGGGTCAGAACGTCATCTTTATCGTAGACTTTTTGTATCATTTCCCAATTTGTATACACACCTATTATTTGGCTGATCTTCATTTTAAAACTTGCTTCTCACCATATTTGGGTCTGTTTGTTCTACGCCTTAATGAGATTAGTTAGAACGTAGTACTTCTGAGCAGGACAAAGTAAATTTAGTCACAATGGAAACTTGACTATGAAAATATCAATCACTTAATGACTGATGACCCAAGTTTCAAAACCTGTAATTATTTATCTTCCCAGGACAAATTTTGTATGGTGCTAATATGATTCCATCTTTTGCAATAGATGAGAAGGTAAGAGCTTATATAAGAAAAAGCGGACAGGATTTCCGGCTTTCCACATCTACCGAGGGCCCGGTACTTCTTACGCTTGATTATGTTTCACCTAAACCTTCAGACCTCAAGATATTAATTGGTAATAATGTTCTTTATATTTCAAAAATTCAGGCAAAGTATATAAAGAAAATTGACTGGCCTATGATGGAAAGATTTCTGAATTTTTCCGGAAATCTCAGCACCTGAATTTTGAGTTTATCTGCCAGTTTCTATTTTTTTCTTTAGTAAATGAGTTTTTTATCTCCCTCTTCCATCATGATTACATTAGTTCAGATTTGGTGCAGTTTCGAATTTTGTATTGAAAAAATAGAGTCTTTGAAGTGGATGATTTTGGACATTTTAGTATTTTAAACTCATTGTTTACTTTATATCCAGCTTCTACACCTCATCTTTTCTGCCTTCATAAGATATTTTTTTCTTGGAAAATTTGTCTATAAAATTAATTTTTTTATTTGTTGCAGATCAGATGCATTCTTTTTTGATCCAACATTGACGCAATATAAAAGTTGATCCTCAGCCCCTAAATTTATATTCTAGAGGGGTTAGATTTATCTCTAATTTTCCCTTCTAGAAAAATTTTAAAGGATTCTCTCGGAGGAAAAAAAATCAAAGGCAAATCTAAACCATGTAAGTTTCATATAATTAAAAATATGTCATCTGAAGGAATTCTTATTTTTGTTATCCGTCCTTGACTCGTTGGTTGTAGATTTGAGAGAATCGGTTAAAGATGTAGCAGCACGAAATGAAACATCAAAAACTTCTTGGCAGCTATAGAGAGTTTTGAAAACCCCTCGGTTTCGCTATATGATCAGAAATGACTTTTTATTTCTTCAGGTAAAGTTATTATATCAACGATGATACATAATTCAGAAGATATAGACAGTAAACTAGCTGTATAATATCTCAAGATTGGATTGTTTTTCAGTATCGAATCGATTGCTTCACGAACTTAAATATTTTTTGTATACATTAAATTGTAGAAATGATTTCGGAACTTCAGATCCGAAAAACTGGATTATCCGCTTTATTTATTAAGAAGAGATGGCATAGGATAAAGACCCATATGTTCCAGATCCTAAAAAGGCTTCGCCTTGTGGAGAAAGAAATTGCCGAAGGCTGAAAAGATCGCTTAAGCTAAAAGGAGAATTTTTGTGGAAATAAAAACTAAACTATTTTTTATATTCCTTGCTCTGATGGTGGTCTTGGTATCAGGTTGTATCGAAGAAAAAAAGAAGATTACCCTTGATCAACCCGGCAATATCTCTAGCTATGAATTTGAGGTTTTTCAGGATTCTTGGATCAATAAAACACCTGTAAATACCAGCACATACTATATCCTAGAAGATCATAGAAAAGTACAGGTCGTAAATATTGTAATAAATTGTAGTAAATTTGATATTTATCCGCCAGATACCCTAGGTGGCAATTCAGAGGAAAAACCAATTGAAAATTTTGTATTGCTCGTGGATCCTTCAAAAAAGACCATATTAAATACCGGTACTTTACGAGAAATTTCACACAAAATTGAGAATTCATCTGTCAATTACACTCTGACTCAAGAAATTGGCCAAAACCTGAAAGTAATACACCTGGAATTCGAAGAACCTTTCACAGGTTTTATTGGTTATACTCATGAGATTCCAGGAACCCAAAGCTTTGGATTCATGAAACCTGATTCCGAGTTTATTCGTGTGGTTCTTCCAGCAGGGTATGTTACTGGCAACAGGGTATTCGGGATAGCACTACCGACACCTTACAACGTAACTTTTGATGAAAAATCAAGGCAAAATCTCCTTTGGAATTCTTCGAAAATGGGAAAAAAGGAAGTTGCTATTCAGGTAAAATATTATACTAAATCTGCACCTGTATTTTTCTTAGCCACAATTGTGGTACTATTCATTGGTGTTGGTCTCGTGCTTTCGCATTATTTCAGGATTGAGAAAGAATTTGAGGCTGCTAGAGGGATTTTTGAACTCGAAAAAGAGTGCGAGGAGAAGCAGCAAAGAAAGAAATGAGCCTTAGAGGGATATTTCCTTTGGATTATACTTTTTCATACTTATTTGTGTTTAGGAAAAAATCAACTATTTTTCTAAAGTACCTAGAGTATATATCTAAATTGTAGTATATATATATAAAAATATTTATAAGTAATTCATGATCATCATAAGTTTATCGAAATGCCCATATTTATTTTTCCTTTAATGGAGATAGAGATTTAATCCGGTGCGGACTTTTTTGTTAAAGTCATAATCAACAGCTCGTAGTCCGGTATAGGTTTTCTGTATACTCTATTACAGTCACCTCTTGTTTAATGCAAAATTATTGAAATCAAAGACGAAAATGTTCTTGGTGAAAGAATAGATACAATGAAGCTAGTAGATGGATGAAATGAAAAAAGAAAAGTTCATTTGTATTTTCGATTGAATTTACCTTGAAAGCCATTTAGCTTCTAATGGTTAAGAGTTTTTCAGAATCTCTTTCATGGTCATAAAATTGGATTGTTCACTCAAAATACGAAATTCGAGTAAACAATTTTGAGTTTTGGATTTGCTTATAATTTATAAATTGGCACTCTTTGGGCATTTCATTAGCATAAATGAAAAATTTGCAGATCATGTGGATGTGGGTATAGATGAAAATTTGCAATACTTTCAAGAGGAGCTTTTTCTTAGTTTTCTTTAATGCAGATTTAAGCTGCTCTAACACCTTTAAGGATTGTAGACATTGAATGCAGCATGATGCCTGTTAGGGCCATAAAACTCCCTGCAGCAATCAGTAAGATCATGATCATTGCAAGCCAGAAACTGAGACCTCCTCCCATAGAAAAAGTTTGTAGGAAGTGAGCAACCATATAGAGGCCTCCCGCTCCGAGAGATATACCGGGGATTGTAAAATAGAACAAGGGATTATCGAATTTTATGTCCTTTAAGATCATGAGGAGAACTTCGAGGCCATGATGAATCGGATTTTTGGTAGAACAGTCAACATCATAAAGGACGTCGATTTCGACTTCTTTTATGCGGAGGCCGGCCTTCCCAGCATCTGCAAGCATTTAGCTTTCTATAGCCATGCCCTGCGCGTTGAAGCGAAAAATATCTATCGTAGAGGCCGCAAAGGCACGAAAACCGATTTGAGAATCGGTAATATTGACGCCCGAGCTGATGTTAGTGAACCTATCAAAAATGGTCTGGCCGACGCGGCGGTAAAAAGGAGTTTTTTTGTCAAGGCCGTTTAAGTAGCGGCTACCATTCACAATGTCAGCATTTCCTTCAATAATTGGAGCTATTAACTTTGGAATGTCAGCAGGGTTGTGCTGTCCGTCTGAATCCATCGTTACAATTACATCGACACCAAAATTAACTGCGACTGTAAAACCGGTCTTGAGAGCACCCCCTTTTCCCATGTTAATTTCATGTACGATCACTTCGGCTCCAGCTTCTCTGGCAATGTCAGCTGTACGGTCTGAACTACCGTCGTCAACAACGATTACGTTTTCTGCATAGATTCTGGTAAGGAGAACTATGCTTCCGATGGAGACTTCTTCATTATAAGCGGGAAGAACTACTATGATATTCTGGGGAGTTATCCCTCGCTCAGGTCGATGTTTTTCTTCTTTACTTATACACCGAATTTTTTTGCCTATCGATAGTTCATTATTCACTTTGAATAACCCCCAAGATATATACTAAAATTATTGACGGAAACTGTGAATTCAAGCATTCGTGTAATCAAAATCATAGAATTGATTTGCACGATTTTCTCGGCATAGGCAATTGCCTCGTCCACCACCTACAAGGTTTACCTACAAGATTGGTGTTTTAAAATCCTCAAATTTGAGTATGTGCAATACCCATAGCAATCAATTATTACAAATTATTTGATTTATGCCCTGTTATTATTAAAGAAACCTATTTAAATTTTATTCCTTTATGATTTTATATATGAATATCTAGAAACTAAATAAACATGCTAGAATATCTTTTCCTTAAGAAAGATAGTTACAGCTAAATAATGGATTAAAAATACATTGCCATTTACTCTCGAGATCAATTAGATAAACTTCTGATTTTAACAAATTTAATACTTCACTACCTGGCTCAGATACTTATATAATCCTACCCATTTTCTCGAATTTCTTTAGATTATTGTTTAACTAAATTCCACAAAGTATTTTGAACCTGTACTTTGAATTAATGTGTGAACAACATCTGTAAATAATTGATGCTAGAACCTTGAAACATAGCGTAGATGTCACTTTATTGAATCAAAATTGAATTATTTTTGATAATAGCAGTAGCAAAAGGGTTTATACATTTAGCTCCACTAAAGGAAATTATGCCAAAATTTTGTGATTTGTGGTCAATTCCAGATATAAATGCCGAATAAAATTGTTCAGATATAGTGTATTAGTATGGTTACTGAAAAAAATACATCTATTTGTGAGAATCTCAAATTAGCTATTGAATTCTTGATCCAATTTAACTATTTTTTTAAAGTATTCTCCAAATGAAATTTTGTTCTGAACCTTGATTTACAATTCCGTCAGAAGTACTATTCTATATGCGATCAAGTTCAGGAATGAGTGAACTTTACTACTTTTTTACTATTCTGACTTAAAATTTTATTATAACCTTTATGAGACCCCGTATCTTATAGCATTTAGCTCTTTTTATATAATTATTTGAATGAATTGCCTTTAATATTTTGGTTTCTTCGATACATTCCAACCTGAACCATTCTTTCATTATAGCACGCGAGATTGATTTTTTTCTTCCATTTTTGCATTGATACCTCTTCCTTTTTTTCATATTTTATTGGAAAGTGATTTATTATCTCATTACCACCGTCCTTATTGATTACGGCATTTGATGCAAAATGATGACCGATTTTGCTTTAAGATGAAACCATATAATACATTTTGGAAACGAATCATAAACTAGTTGGAAGAGTTCGATTATATCTCAGTATTTTTTAAAACTTGTATATGTTTAATAAGTTAAAGATAATCAGAAGCAAACCCATTAGTATAAATCTATGAAATCAGGATAAGTTCTAAACATTTGAATGCCTTATTCGTTTTACATTCATAATGTTGATTATAATCAGCATGCGTATAGTATCTTGAAGCTCTAAGGATAGTGGGATCTTTCTTAGCTTTTTTTCTTGTGAAATTTATAGGATTTTTTTCATCAAAAAACATCATTTTTCATTGACTCCTCCATCTTCGAGCTTCTTATTCATAAAATGATGAAGGTTTCAACCTTAAGTAAGTTTTATCTAAATCTTTTCATAACAAAGATTCCAGAAGAGCTTCTGATTTTGCTAGCGAAGAAAATCGTTTTATCAGACTAAGGTTTTCTGAAACATTTCACAACAATGAATTTTTATCATAAAACAAGCACTTTAATTGAAAACTTTTGTTGCACATTGTAGTTTAATAAGGCTGACATAAGTATATCAACTCTTGAGATCATCGATTATAAATTAGCTAAGTGATGATTCATTACATTTTTTTACAAAACCAATTCCATAAATTATATGAACTTCGCTTTTATAAGCAGGACTTTATTTAAGCATTACTTTCTCACCTCAGCCTTCACTAATAATTTTCTTAACATAATATAAGTGATTCCTTCAGTTAACTAAAATGCCTGAAATTTGACTATCTAAAGACCGGGAAAGAAAATTTTTAAATGCCGCGAGTCTCACAATGATCATTAAGGAGATACAAAGATTTGCTTAGCGAAACCGAAAATATTTATTTAACCAAAAAACGTGTTAAAAATGAATATAAATTTCGCAAATTTAGATCTAAAATTGTGTAAAATACATTTTCCAAGAGGATTTAAACCGAAGAATCTGATGGAATTTTCAATGGATCTAAAGGCTTAAAATGTATGAGTGCAGATTGAATTCAGTTTGTGGTAGAAACATCGTCGGAAATATAAAATCAAGATGTTAACAATCAAATAATTATATAATTAATATTATTTTATAATATTTATTTTGACAAATATTTTCTCACGAATTTTAAAAAAGCTAAATGTTGCATTATTCAAATAATTATCATATTTTTATGGAGAATAGCCCAAAATGAGTGATAAACAGGCTTATGATGCCTCGAATATTCAGGTTCTGGAAGGCTTAGAAGCTGTCCGGAAACGTCCCAGCATGTACATCGGAAGCACAGATAGTCGCGGACTCCATCACCTCGTCTATGAAGTAGTAGATAATAGTATTGATGAAGCTCTTGCAGGCTTCTGTACTAAGGTAGAAGTCACGATCAACTCAGACATGAGTGTGACAGTCCTAGATAATGGGAGAGGAATTCCCATTGATCCTCACCCATTTCACAAGGTATCAGCCCTTGAAGTAGTTATGACCGTTTTGCATGCTGGAGGGAAGTTTGACAAAAATACTTACAAAGTATCCGGTGGACTCCATGGCGTAGGAGTTTCTGTCGTAAATGCCCTTTCTGAATGGCTGGAAGTAGAAGTTAGTAGAGACGGAGAGAAGTATTTTCAGCGCTATATACGTGGAAAACCTGAGGCTTCTGTCCAGAAAATAGGAACTTCAGACATTCGGGGTACCAAAACTACTTTTAAACCAGACACAAAAATCTTCGAAACTACAAATTTCGATCACGATATTCTCTCTAACAGGTTAAGAGAACTTGCTTTTCTTAATCAAGGTCTTATCATAGTTCTGAGGGATTTCAGAACTCCAGAAGGGCGGGAAGATATTTTCGCCTATCAAGGGGGAATAGTGGAATTTGTGGAGTATCTGAACAAGAAAAAACAGTCCCTCCATGAAAAACCGATTTACTTTGAGCGTCAAAGAGATGATATGGTAGTAGAGATTGCTATGCAGTACACGAATAGCTATACAGAGAACGTGTACTCCTTTGCAAATAATATAAATACCCATGAAGGTGGAACCCATATAATCGGTTTCAAAACTGCACTGACAAGGGTTTCAAATGACTACATTAAAGCTAACAAGCTTTCTAAGGAAGATGCAAAGCTCACGGGTGATGACGTAAGAGAAGGTTTGACTGCGATCATCAGTGTTAAGCTTATGGAACCCCAGTTTGAGGGACAGACCAAAACAAGGCTTGGAAACAGCGATGTCAAAGGAATAGTAGATTCACTTGTAACTGATGGTCTTGCTGAATACTTTGAAGAAAATCCTAAGGTTGCAACCATTATCCTTGAAAAAGCACTCCTTGCACAGAGAGCCAGAGAAGCTGCAAAAAAGGCAAGGGAACTGACCAGAAGGAAGAATTCTCTCGAAGTTAGCACACTTCCAGGCAAACTTGCTGATTGCTCGGAAAAAAATCCTGCAAATTGCGAAATTTATATAGTGGAGGGAAACTCGGCGGGAGGTTCGGCAAAACAGGGTAGAGACAGGAGTTTTCAGGCCATTTTACCTCTCAGAGGAAAGATCCTTAACGTGGAAAAATCCAGACTTGCAAAGATCCTGAAAAACAATGAAATTATTTCTCTCATAACTGCCTTTGGAACTGGTGTCAGCGAGGATTTTACCCTTGAAAGTGCTCGCTATCACAAAATCATTCTTATGACGGATGCTGATGTTGATGGAGAACACATCCGTACTCTTCTTCTTACTCTCTTTTTCCGTTACATGAGACCCCTTATAGATGCTGGATATGTGTATATTGCCCAGCCTCCCCTCTACCGTATAAAGAAAGGCAAAGCTGAGTACTATATACATTCGGACAGGAAGCTCGAAGAAAAGAAGAAAGAACTCGGCGATAAAGGACTTACAATCCAGCGCTACAAAGGACTTGGAGAAATGAACCCAGAACAACTCTGGGAAACTACCATGAACCCTGAGAGCCGAACCCTTTTGCAGGTGACCCTAGAGGATGCGATCCTGACTGATGAAATTTTCAGAGTTCTCATGGGAGATGAAGTGGAACCACGCCGAAAATTCATAGAAAATCATTCGAAAGAGGTTCTGAACCTGGATATCTGAGGTGTCTAAAATGGCAAAATACGAAGACGGAGTTGGCCCAGAATCTGAAGTGAAAAAATCTTATCAGGCTGCCCTTATCCAGAATGAGCAGATTGAAGAGTCAGAAAATGAGAAAATGATCTCAAGTCTCTCACAAAAAAATCCTGAAAAGAAATCAAAAGTATCCGTATCCGATACTGCTCCGGAAGACCCTGAAGAAGACGGTCCAGGAGCTGAAAAGACCGGGATTACTGCTATCCTTATCGACGATGAGATGAAACGCTCCTACATCAACTACGCAATGAGTGTGATAGTTGGGAGGGCACTTCCAGATGCCCGTGATGGTTTAAAACCAGTTCATCGCAGAATCCTTTTTGCCATGAAAGAGGCAGGCATTACCCATGACAAGCCCTACAAGAAATCCGCCCGTGTGGTAGGCGACGTGCTAGGTAAATATCATCCCCATGGAGACACCGCAGTATATGATAGTATCGTGCGGATGGTTCAACCTTTCTCTCTTCGTTATCCCTTAATCGATGGGCAGGGGAACTTCGGATCTATTGATGGGGATGAGGCTGCAGCCATGCGTTATACCGAAGTTCGCATGGACAAAATTGCAGAGGAGATGCTGATAGATATTGAGAAAGAAACTGTGCCCTTCAGGCCTAATTATGACGGATCCATGGAAGAGCCAGAAGTGCTCCCTTCAAAACTTCCGAACCTCCTAATAAATGGATCAACAGGTATTGCAGTGGGTATGGCAACAAACATGGCCCCTCATAATATAAGAGAGGTAATTGACGGCACTCTCATGCTTATTGAAAACTCGGAAATAACAATTATGGAACTCATGACCACAATCAAGGGTCCTGACTTTCCTACTGGTGCCCATATCCTGGGAACAGCAGGCATAAAGTCTGCGTACATGACTGGAAGGGGCTCAGTGAAGATTCGAGCAGTCGCTGAAATCCAGGAATTAAAGAAAGACAGAGAGCAGATCATTGTAACAGAGCTTCCATATCAGGTGAATAAAGCTCGGATGATTGAAAACATTGCTCAGCTCGTCAGGGAAAAGACAATAGTTGGAATTTCAGATCTACGAGACGAGTCAGACAGGGATGGAATTAGGGTTGTTATCGAGATTTCCCGGGGCTCTAACTCAAAGGTTATCTTGAATCAGCTCTACAAGCATACTCAGATGGAGACTAGTTTCGGAATAATCAATCTTGCCCTTGTGGATGGAACTAAGACAAAGGAACTGAATCTGAAGGAACTCCTGAAAATCTATCTGGACTATAGGTTGGAAATCATCCAGAAGCGGACGCTATATGACCTCAAGAAAAGTGAAGAGAGGGCGCATATCCTGATAGGGCTGGAAATTGCCCTGGACAACATCGACGCAGTAGTTGCCATGATCAAAGGTTCAGCAAACACAGATCTAGCAAAGCAGAGCCTAATGGATAACTTTACCCTTGACGAAATCCAGTCTAAAGCTATATTGGAAATGCGCCTACAACGCCTTACTGGACTTGAGACACGTAAAATTATTGAAGAGTTGGAAAGTCTCAAGAAACTGGTCATTGAATTCATGAAGGTCCTTGAAAGCGACGAAATCAAGTATGAAATAATTAAAAACGAGCTTATAGAACTTAAGGAGAAATACGGAGATGTACGCAGGACAAAAATTGTGCCTGCTGCTGCTGAGGTTACGGATGAAGACATGATACATGAAGAAAATGTAGTAGTCACGATTACGAACGAGGGCTACATAAAACGTATTCCTCTTGATACCTACTCGATGCAAAGACGTGGAGGTAGGGGTATAATCGGCATGGAGATGAAGGAAGAAGACTTCGTGGAGAACCTCTTTATCTCCTCAACCCATAACTATATCCTTTTCTTCACTAATTTTGGCAAGCTCTATTGGCAGAAAGTATATGAAATCCCTGTAGGTTCTCGCCAGTCCAGAGGTAAAGCCATAGTGAACCTCCTGGAATTGCAGGAAGGAGAAATGGTCAATGCCATGATCCCAGTAGAAGAGTTCGCTGAGGATAGATACCTTCTTATGGCGACAAGAGCGGGTACGATAAAGAAGACCCCTCTCTCTGAGTTCAGGAACCCAAGGAAAGCTGGTATAATTGCAGTTACTCTGGACGAGGGCGACGAGCTCGTAAAAGTTCTTCTGACTGACGGGAATAATGAAGTGGTAATAGTATCAAAGAAAGGTAAAGCCGTCCGCTTCTTCGAAGAACACGTCCGACCTATGGGCAGATCTGCGAGAGGTGTTCGTGGCATGACCCTTGATGGTCGGGATGATGAAGTTGTCAGTATGGATCTTGTTGACGAAACGACAACTCTCCTGACGGTAACTGAAAATGGTTTTGGTAAACGTACAGAATACTCTCAATATCCAGCTTACCGTCGTGGTGGAAAAGGCGTGATTACAATAGTCACTAACAAAAGGAATGGCTCAGTCTCAAAAGTTAAATCTGTAGCTGAATACGACGAACTCATTTTCACAAGCGCTGAAGGAATCATAATCCGAATCCCTGCTAAAGATATCTCAGTTCAGGGCAGAAACACCCAGGGAGTAAGAATTATGAATCTCAAACCCGGTGATAAAGTCGTAGGCGTGGCTAGAATAAAAAATGGAGAAGCTGAAAAGCAGATGAAGCTAACTGAACTTAAAGCTAGCGAAGCAGAAAGGGAAATAGAGGCATCAGAGGACGAAAGCGATACAGGAATACTTGGATACGTAGAAGAAATTGAAGATCTCGAAGAACCATAGGAAGAGGAAAGAGAAGAAGGTGATGTGGAAGAAAGGAGTGCAGAAAAAAATTAATAAGACTGAATACAGAATAGAGTAAATAAAATAATTGTTCGCTCAAAATGCTGCCGGAATAGATATTTTTTTGTATCAATTTCCGGCATTTTTCTACCTTTCCGGAAGGGAGGCGGAAGGTATACTCATTTATGGGTATATTTTTATAGTAGGAGTAAGCTATTGATCAAATCTGGCAGTGCGCCGATTTTTCTGAAAAATCACAAAGTTCAAGAAATTGCGTTTAGGGAACCACGCCTATTAAAGACCGAATCACATACAGTTTCCAAAAATTTGACTTTCAATTTACAGCTAATCTGCGAAACTGTTTCAACATTTTGCCACCGTTCTTCCCGTTTGAGCAATTCCTCGGATTGTGATTTTCAGTAACCTCCCCCACACTTATTTTTTTTTGCTCGAATATACTCATTTTTGTTCGAGATACATATGTTCAAATCTCAACGATCAATGAGTATAAAGATATATAGTCCTATTATATATAAAGCAAATAGAATATAGTGTACTTAATAGAAATCGCTTGACATAATTGTTAAAAGATATATATCAAACAGAATATATGTTTATAAGAATGTTTTCAAAATTGTTAAGTGGCTAAAAATAATAAAATTTTAATTACATTGAAATAATTTTTTTGTTAATAGTGATGATCTTCCTCAGATTTCCGACAAATTTGCTCATTTTTTGTTTATTGATATACATATATCAAAATATGAAATCTTGATTTCAATTTTTTTTGTGCTTGTTACAATATTCTCGTGATAATTAAGGAAATTTTTCTGGTATTTATGATAAACTCTAAATTGGGAATTGATGAATTGCTGCTTGAACTTGGGCCACATAAGTTAGATAATTCTATTTTAGTAAAGAAAATGCTTATCAATCAGTTTCCGTTTCATTGATATCCTACATTATGTTTATTCTGAGTACTTTGAATCCCTTTTAATTGAAAAATTACTTGGTACTGGAATCAATGCTTCTGATCTTACGGATGATTTTTTAGAATGAAAGCTTGCTAGATTAATGAAGCAGACTTTACTCAACTTCCATGAAATTTGCCTTGAAAATGTGGTAATTGTCAACATCAAGGCTCGAAGATTTCAATATTACATTATAAATTCAAATATTTTTAGAGATTGTATTAAATATCTATGGCATTTTCTTCATTAAAATCACCATTGTTCATGCAAAAAACAGTGGAAATTACTTTCGGTGTTTTAAACTTGGAACAATATAAATAAATATGTAATAACCTATTCTCAAAGATGTATTCCAATGAATATCATACCAAAAAAATAAAGATAAATACCCTGAAAAAACTTAAGGAAAATATAACATTCTCTGATATAATGTTTACTATATGACTGATAGTGCCAATGTCCTCAAAGAACATCTAATCAATGAGAAAGGCATGTAAAGTATCACTCGTGTTTCTTAAATATTCAATCCTTTAATGGATTTGCTGGCATCAGATATTGAGTTCAAACAGGAAAAGGATAAAAGATGTTCTTTAGACATAACTATTGCTGAATATGGTTGTATCGAACAGAAATGGTAGTCGTTCACTCCACTTAGATGGAGAAAAAAAATAGTCTATAGAAATCCTTAATTTGATGCAAATCATATCTATAACTTTTTTGTTTATGTTATATATTATTAATTTAATTTTAATCTCCTTTACTTGATAATTGAATTTCCTCGCCCTTAGTGTTTCTCCTAATTTTCTTTTAACTACAGAAAATATTGGCCCCACAATATTTCTTTGATTATATTCAATTCTGTCAAAGACCAGGGTCAATTGTTTACGATGTTTTCCTTTTATTTCCTTCCTTTTTCTCTCTTACAGGTATATTGAATCTGCTTTGATTTCTTCTCTAATTATAGAATGTATTTTTTGAATCGTATCCTTTATCAATTACATAACAATCAGACTTTCTCATCTTATTTGAGTGTCTTATCAGAGCATTTGAATGTTAAATTTCATGGTCTGTTTTTTGACTAATTTTCCATCCAATATTATCTTTTTACTTGTGTCTACTGATATTGAAGATCTCAGGAAGCTTCTTCGAAGCTTCCCTATTCTTCTGGAATAATAATAACTCACATACAAACTCGCAAATCCCGTTGCATCGGTCGCTGCGACAGAGAAATTTTTCCCATATGAGTAAAACAGCTTTAGAATCCTTGACAGAAAAAAGTTAAACAAAGAGGAGGAAAGCCTGTTTATAAACTTTTGAAGGGTGGTGAAATGTGGAATCTTATCAAAAGCAAATTTTTCTTCTATATCGTTCATAAGGTCAATGAGTTCTACAAAATCTCGATAATCTGTACTAATATACTCTTTCAATAAAACCAATTCAAGAAGCTGATGCTGGGTATAAATGTGTTTTGAATACTTGCAGGAATAAAGCTTCAGTCTCAAAGACTGAACAGTTTCAAGGCTGGTATCAACAAATTTAATGTACTTATTAAACTTCAATATTGAATGTTCCTTCGTTTTTAACAGAAAAATAAGAAGAGTATTCTAACGGAACAATTATAATAATGTAGTGTAAAAGTTCAATTTAGAGCATTTCTACATAGCCACAAAAAGCTAGAATATTTCTCTATTGAATTTCATTAAGTAATTCAAAAGTAATTAATGGGATATGGTATGATGTCTAATCAGTATGTTACTGTTTAATAATACCCTGACTGATTACTGATTTTATTTGATATGCTGCAATCTCAAAAATCTACTTTAACATATCAAAAATGTAATGCATTATAGATTGGTTTCGAAAAAATAGCTTCCTTGTAAAGGATAATTGGACCAGGTTTGTATCTCAAAATTATTTTTTATTTCAGATATTATTTCTATGTTTGAGCCTTATACGCCAATAAGTTGTTCAGAAAAAAAATCTTTTTGTCGATAAGATATTTTTCAGGCCATATTATAAGCATAAAATTTTTTGTGAATATGAATAATTTATGTGAGAACATACTCAACTCGTTTACATTAGTGATTAAGTTAACAAAACATATATAGTAATACTTACAATGGATTAAAGTATTAATCCTATAGATAAATCTTAGATCTCTTGGTGGTACGATGGAAACAGAACTTATGAGGATAGGGGTTTCCCTTCCTGATACTCTTCTAAGTAAATTTGATGAAATTATCGGAAAAAGAGGGTATTCTTCCCGCTCAGAAGGCATAAGAGACGCCATCAGGAGTTATATTTCCTATTATGAGTGGATGGGGGACATTAAAGGACATCGTATCGGAACCGTTGCGGTTATTTACGACCATACAAAAAGAGGCCTTTCAAATGCCCTTGCAGATATCCAACACCATTACTCTAACCTGATAAAGTCCTCAGTGCATATTCATCTCGATCATGACAACTGTTTTGAAGTAATCGTTCTGGAGGGGGACGGCGAAGAAATCAAAGAGCTTTCAGAAGCTATAATGGCCCTCAAGGGAGTGAAATTCTCAAAACTCACAACTGTACCATCAGATGAAAAAATTTAATATCCAATATAATTGGGCGAATAGACGATTCATATATGCTTGGATGCCTTGTGGGGGCGCTAAAATTAACATTAATTCTACGAACAATTAATTGTAATAGATAAATAAATCAAGAATGTAAAAAAAAGTTTCATAATTTAGAGTATTGAAAATTTAAGCATATGATATAGGACAAAATTATTTCGTTTTCTCCGATTTAAGACCTAAAAGAATACTTTTTAACATATTAAAGGGGCAATCTTCAGAATTCAGTGAGATCGTAGCTCTGGGAGTTTGTCCGATTCCAAGTTCACAATATTTTTTGAAATTTAAGATAGTAGGGAGCACATATGCTTGATTCAAAACCTCCACAAGAAAGATATATCTCGGCTCTGAATTTTATAATTTTGAGAATTGAGCGTATATCCAAATTATTGAACAAGGACCATGAACATTATTAATTTTTTTAAACTAAAGATATAATAAGTCACTCTTTCCACCATCGTTGAGTTTTTTTGGATTTTTTGATTCCAAATTCGTTTTTTTAGCTTTAGAGAATCATGAGGTTTAAATGAAGTCATATCGCGTATGGGATGAATCCCAATTTCAGTCGGTCACCCCATTGCAACCAAAAGGATACAATAGCTCCACAGCCTAGATGTAAAGGAGTTATTCAAAATTAAATATTTTCATTTGCTTACACGCTTCTTTGTTCTGTTTTCCATGATTTTCGATATAGTTTTTAATGACTTGGAAGTTATACCATCAACAAGATTTCCAATGAAATTAAAAATATGTTGAAAATCAGGAAGACAGAATGAAAAAGAAATATCCAACAGTTCGTAGATGTACACGCAAGTAGAAATTTTTTCCTTTTTGCCCATAATTATTCATTGAAAATCAGATTAATTTTCAATTTACCGTCATATTGAGAAAATGGATTGCATTCTTGTGTACATCTGCAGAAAGTGGGCTCTTATTTGGGAGCTACCATTTTGATATGTTCTTTAGGGCCAGTTATTGCTCTTTCATTGGATATTACTATACATTCTTTTGGGCAACCGCTGACGCATTCAGTGCACATAATACATCTGAACACATTAAGTTCCCACGTTTTTTCGTCTTTAGTAACTTTTATCGCATCAGGAGGACATTTTTTTTGACATATCCCACAATAAATACAGTTTTCAGGATTGAAAATAATTCTTCCCTTAAAACTTTCATAAGGCGCCCTTATATCGAAAGGGTAAAGCCTGGTAGGAGGTTTACGAGAAACATTTGACAGAATAAGGTTTAACATACCCATTATATCACCTTCCTTATCTTTCAGTGCAACTAATACATGGGTCGACAGTAAGTACAACTACAGGAACATCAGCGAGTTTGATGCCTGGCAGCATCTGTAACAGTGCAGGTATATTTGCAAAGGTAGGTGTCCTTATTTTAAGTCTTTCCAAATTTTTAGTACCATTACCTTTGAGGTAATATACAACTTCACCTCTAGGCTGCTCTGATCTTGAAATAGCTTCAGCTCCTGCAGTAGGAGAACCCTTTACAGGTGTTGAAATTTCACCTTCAGGTAATTTGGAGATCGCATTCCTTATCAACTTAAAGCATTCGTATAACTCATAAATTCTTACTTTTGTTCTGGCATAGCAATCTCCATCATTTTCAACAACTGCTTTGAAATTGAGATCATTATAAATACTCCAGCTAGGTGATTCTCTTATGTCACTGTGAACCCCACTTCCTCTCAGTGTAGGACCAACAGCTCCAACATCATATGCAAGTTGTTTTGATAATACACCTAATCCCATCAGCCTTTTCTTTACGGTGTAATTATCCACGAAAACTTTTTCTAAATTTTTGACTTGTGGTTCCAAGTCATCAATTGCTTTTAGAATTATATTAATATGTTCTTTAGACAAATCTTTGGTAGTTCCTCCGACTTTACACATTGAAGTTATCACCCTATTTCCAGTGGTCATCTCCATTATATCCATTACTGCTTCTCGATACTTCCAGCATTCCATGAAGAGACTTTCAAATCCGAAACCATCTGCGAATAGACCAAGCCAAAGGAGGTGACTCTGAACTCTTGCTAGTTCACTCCATATCACTCTTAAATATTCTGCTCTTTCAGGGATTTCGACATTCATTAGTTGTTCGACCCCCCGTGCATAAGTTATAGAATGGATGGCGCTACAGATTCCACATATTCTTTCACAAATATAGAGCGTTTGATTATAGTCCTTTGTATCGACAAATTTCTCAAGCCCTCTGTGCACATAGCCTAGTGAGGGAAGTGCTCCAACAACAACATCATTGTCCAGTTCAAGTTTTAACTGTACTGGTTCGGGTAAAACTGGATGTTGAGGACCAAAAGGTATTACAGTTGTCATAATGATTCTCCTCTAAAATTGCTTTAAGCTAATGGAGTTTTTGGACTGTTTGGTGTCAAATACAGGTGACCTTTAAAGTCTATTGCAAGGCCTTCAAAAGTTAATCCAAACAGATCCTGGTATTCATTCTCGATCAAAAGTGCGCATAAATAAATACCTGACATACTCTTTGGTTTCTCGGACGGCTTCACAAAATACCTTAGAGTTTTTAGATCATACCCTTTGTCAAAAACGTATATCAATTCGTGACCATCGTTAGCTTTCAAGCATATCATTGTCGCATATCGATAACCATCATTTTTTAATTCCTGAACAGTTTTTAGCAGTTCTGAGCTGCTTTTTATTTCTACGTTATTCTCAAGCATTTGATGGCACCTCGTTTCCTTTGAGTTTTACATCTTTTCCTTTGATTTTTCCTTGGCTCTTGCTTTCAAGTACTGAAAGTGCTGCAACTACTCCATCGAGTATAGCTTCAGGTCTTGGGCAACATCCTGGAACATATGCATCTACCGGTATTACCTGATCCACTCCACCTATTACATTATAGCAGTCATGGAAAATTCCGCCGGTAGATGCACAAGCACCGACGGCCAAAACAACTTTGGGATCAGGAATTTGGTTATAGATGTTCTTAAGCACATTCACATTTTTGTAATTTATCGAACCCGTAACCACCATTATATCAGCTTGCTTGGGAGTACCAATGTTTAAAACACCAAATCTTTCAGCATCATATAGAGGAGTAAGACAAGCCAATACTTCAATATCACAGCCATTACAACTGTTGCAATTCACGTGTATGATCCATGGGGACTTTGCCAATGCCATAAATATCCCTCTTTCAAATTAACTTAATCTTAGCAACGTACAGGTATAGTACATTTACTACTGAAATTATCAATAAAATTGTCCAACTTACTTTGAGCATCCATTGCCAGTATACTCTTGCAGTGATATTGTCCATTATAATTACAAACAAGAAAGCAATCAACGCTATAAGCAAACCAATTATTATGTTCACTTTCCAGAATAGGAACATAAGTCCCAATAAAAATACGTATTCATAGAAATGTCCGATCTCAATTCCAGCTAATCCTGGTCCTGAATATTCTGTAAGCATACCTTTAACCAATTCCTGATGAGCATGGTGAGAGGTTGAATAATCAAAGGGTGATTTTTTAAATTTAATATTCATAACAAACATCATTGATATGAATATAAGCGGTATGTAAATCAGGAGAGGATTCGATGCATTGTTAAGCGCAGATAATTTAAAGGTACCAGTAAGCAAGTATATTGCAAGAGCATACAATATCAAAATTGGCTCATATGACAATATAGCCATAATTTCTCTTGAACTTCCGATCCTGGCATATGGAGAACCAGTACTCATTCCCCCTACTATGAGAGCTACCGAAGATACTGTATAAACAAATACTATCATCAAAATATCTGCATCAAAGACTAACATCAAAAGACTCAAAATTACAAACACTACGTACATGACTACGTAGAGATTTTGAGATTCGTTCACAACCATATTATCTTTTTGGAAAAGTTTCATTACATCATAATAGGGTTGGAGAAGGGGTGGGCCAACTCTACCTTGCAATCTCGCTGTAAGCTTCCTGTCAATACCTGCAAGTAAACAGCCAAGGATTGGAGCACCAATCAAAACAAGAACAATTTTTGCAATATCTAAACTGTTCATAATACCACCACTTCTACCAATGCAATTACAATAAGCAATATGGAGATTACATATCCAAGTGTTGTAAGTTTGTTTTCTCCAAAAATATTTTGAAGATAAATGTTAGACACACTGCTTTTATCGTAACTGCCAACTCCATTACGGAACATCAGTTTATCCTTTTCAAGATTATTCTCCCCACACATATAATAACCAGCTAGACGGGGAGTGAACATATTTTTAACAGCGAAGTAGATCAAAATGGCCAAAACGAGCACTATGAATATTACTGCGTAAGCAAATGCTCCTATCTCCGATGTAAATTGCCCACCTTGCCCTGAAACATTAGGGATAATATTGAACAAAGTCGCAACCTGAGGTTTAATGAAATAGTCATATATTGAAAATACAAGAATACTTGTAACTACAATGCATGACCCAAGTAAAGATAATGGGAAATAGGTTTCCGGTTTTAAATGATGAACCGCATTTTTATCCATAGAGGATGATAATATTGTTCCAAGCCATTTTACATAATAAACTGTAGTAAGCGCGCTCCCAAGTATGAGAAATATTGATACAATAGGATTGCTGGAAGCTACCTCCATTGATACCCATTTTGTGAGTAAAACCCCAAAAGGAGGTAATAGCATGGATATCATTCCTAGAGATGCAAGCATTGTAAGAAAAGGAGCCTTTTTTATCAATCCGGACATATCTTCAATATCTTTGCTTCCAATAGTGTGTTCAATTTCGCCTGCACAAAGGAACAACAGGGCTTTTGATATTGCATGGAATAAAATAAGCATAATAGCAGCAGCTACAGCCAGAGGTGTACCTATTCCAGCACTCGCGATAATCAATCCTAAATTTGCAATCGTAGAATACGCCAGCACTCTTTTAGCATTTCTTTGAGATAAGGCTAAAGCTGAACACATAACGAAAGAAAAACTTCCGTAAATAGCAATTGCTGTTCCTAGTGGAGTGTTCGCAAAAGCAGGTACAAGCTTGACAATTAAGAAAACACCTGCATTTACCATCGTGCTCGAATGGAGTAAGGCAGAAACCGGAGTAGGAGCTACCATGGCGCCTAGGAGCCAGCTCTGAAAAGGCATTTGAGCAGATTTTGCAAAACCTGCAATACATAATAAGACAACAGGAAGAGCTACAGCAGCTGCTGTTGAACTATTTCCAACTGCAGAAAGATTGGAGATGTCAAATTTAGTACTGAGCATAATTATAGCTAAAGAAAAAGTAATTCCACCAATCAAGTTTAAGGCTAGGGCTCTGAAACCATTACTTATGGATTCTTCATCCTGGTTGTATGAGATCAAAACGAATGAACAAAGAGTTGTGATTTCCCAGAAAAGATACAGCCATCCTAAGGTGTCAACCATGACTAGGCCGTTCATAGCTGCTAAGAAAAAGCTCATCGTAAAGTAAAACGTTTTTTGTCTGTTTAGATGTCTATGTTTTTCATAGTGATCCATATATCCTGTTGCAAATAATATAATCGCAGTACCGATTATATTCACGATTAGTATCATGACCTGAGAAAATTGATCAATATTAAAAGAAACACTTTCAATTTTTGCAATAGTTATATAGGAATAAGCTGCTATAACTGTTTGAATTGCAATTAGTGCAAGTGTAGGCCAGTTTTTATGCTTTGCTGATACGTAAAATACAAATAATATTATAAGTACTTCAAGTATAAGGACAATGTTTTCTAATAGCGCAAAACTTGATCCAGCAACTTCAACTTTCCCAGTTCCATCTAATACTAACATAATCGAAGAAACTGCCCCTACTATGAAAAAAGCCCAGGCTAGAAATTTGTATAACGATTTGCCAAGAGCTAAGAATAAAAAAGAAAAAAGTATAGGTGCTGTAATTAATAGCATAATGGTGGTCTTCAACATATGATATGTCCTCCAATCTACTGATTTCTATCTAGTCCATCGAGTTATCATTCAATTTATATATATTCCGTCTAATTTATCCTCCGATTTATTACGAGGAGGACTTACGCAACTGAAGAAAAAATTACCTACATATAGCACTGTGAATAGTTTGACATTTTAGATGTTACAAGACTTTTGAGATCAATTTTTCATTCCAATTGCGTAATTCCTGAGCATATAAGAATATGGACTTAAATAGCCCACAAATACTAAATAGAATTTCGATGAGCGCAAATTTTTGGTTGGTTGTTCATAAAGTATAAATACAAGCAATTTGTTGACATCAAAGATCTATCGAAATTCTCTATCAATTCTTAAATCAAAATTACAAGAAATAATAATACGCAACTAGTATCTATATGATACCTACATGTTACAAATATAACAAAGGCATATTTAAAGATAGTGATTTTTTTTTTATTTTTATATGAGGCTCCCAAAATAGAGTTTTGATTTAAAAATCCATCCTTTTTTTATCATCACAATCGTCACTCGCTTTGTTTTATAAAGATAGATATAAATAATATAAAAATTGCCGCTTTTGTGATGAAGATACGATAGTATAATAAGATAGCCCTTTACAAGAAAGAAATATTATTAAAAAATTGGTGATGTTTAAATACCCAATATACCATAATTATCGTCAACCAGCACTAGCTGAAGAGCAAGTGGCTTACGGATTCGCTTCTGTATCTTTGAGAACAAGTTTCCATACCTATCCCCAGCATTCCAAGAGTATCAGAGATTCCAATTGGATTTGGACCAATTAGAGCGAATTGTGATGTTACCTGCAGAATTAATGTCTCTACCTTGTCTTGCAATCAGGAAATTTCCATTCTATATCTTTCAGCGTTAGCTCAGAGTTATGATATTCACAAACATTACAGATCTTAGATGATAATCCAAAGTTACCAATCATAAAAATGGTTTTTTGGACCATTCTTAGGAAACTTAATAGTATTGTTATTAAAATTCAAATTGGAGCATTGTGGAATCTGGAATGACTGAGTTGGATTCTTCTTTGATTCGAAGTTAGGAAAACCATTCTTTTCTCTAATAAATATAGTGCATGCAGATTCGATCTGTTTAGTCGTACCTTGAAGTGATTGGGAATTGATTTATCCTAATCAAGAATTTTGCTTTTTTAGACTCGAAATTAGTTTGTTTAAGTCTAAATCTATAAATTGATTTCTCTGTTCACTCATATGCTTTTACTTCATGATCAAGCGCACTTAATTATAGACAAAACTGTCAACTATTAATATGTTGATTAAGTTGGTTATATTAGTCAAATGTAGGATACAGCCCAAAAAAGAATGTTTTTATCATACAACATTTGATCAATTTTAACAGAGCATTTCGATAAACTTCGGATTTTATTTCTTAGCAGGAATTTCTCAGATCTTCCCCTCAATTTCTCTATTTAATCCCTCTTTTTGGCTTTACTATTCTCAATTCTTTGATTTTAAGGATAGCTTCCGCTATCTTCAATATACTTTTTTTATTTCCAATGTCCTCAATTGATGGAGATTATAACAAAAAGCCGTACACAACATTTTTAGATTTACTCTTTTAACAGTAGTAACAAAAACTCTTCCTGCCTTGAAAATTTCTTTCGTTACTGAATAAACTCCTTCTACTGGGACTCTTTTTGAGCTAATTTTCTTATTTCTGAATATATCCTTTATTCCCAGCGTATGTCCTTTTACTGCTCTTTTCATTAACGTTGTGATTTTGCTCCAAAGTATCCTCTGTCCCTATAAACCACTTCATTTTCCTCTGTCACATCTACATACGAATCATGTACTGACTCAGTTGTTGTTTTGAATCTTCTGATCAGCTCATAATCTCTGTCTATTATATTATGACGCTTATATCCAAAGTGAGACTTATCTCCTTCTTTGTCCATGTTCAGTCTCTGCTTCTTCTCGTTTTTGTCTCATCTCTCTGCTTTTGCATGTCATGGATCTGAATGGATAAAAGTAGCATCCTGGAGCATTCTTTGCTTTATCTGTAAACCCAGAGCATCAAGTTGGCTTTGCAACTTTTCCCATATTTTCTTTGAAATTCTCGATAATTCTCTCCCCAAATAGCCAGACAATAGTACTGTAAGGTATGTATTCCGGAAATACAAGGAATTTCCTAAAAGAAATTCGATCTATACACTGTTTCTCAAGTTCAAAATCAGAGAGCATGTGCCATTGTTTTAAAAAAAGCATTTTGAACATCACAATGACATCAGTTTCAGGTCTCCCTCCTGAAACAGTTTTGTTGATATACATAGACTCAAGAATAATACGAAACGTTTTCCAATCATTAAGGAATCAATTTCAGCAAGCTTATATCCAACAGATTCAAGACGTTTATACTCTTCTTTAAGAGCAAAATCAGTAAGAGTTTTCATGAATATACATAAATATTGACAAATTTAAAGCCAACCATGCTCAAGAGCATGGAGGTTATCGAAATTCTCTACAATTAATATACTGTTTGGTAAATATAGAGTTTGGACACATTATAGAGTGCGAACACAATAATCATACAAAATTTTTGTTAATTTATCACATTCTCTTTGCGTGCAAGTATCGAAAGAAGATACTAGAACTGCTTGATTAAGAAATCAAAAGATAATTCATAACATTGAAAAGTAGGCATATTTTGAAATATTGGAAATTGAGATTGTCAAAGACAAAATCCACCTATTTGTTAGAGCGAGCCAAAAATCAGCACTCTTACAATCATTTGAAAACATAAGCAAGAGACTAGAATTAGACTATAGAAAAATCAAAAAGAGTGATTGAAAAATACTATTGTAAAGAATATACGTTATTAGAAAGGTGGGTATTCCGCACCTTTTATTGGCAATGTTAGCACAGAAGCAGCCAAAAATTACATACGGAACTAGGGTTGAAGTTGACGCTTGCATCTGCTGGCTGAAGACCCACTGAGTTTAAGAGTTGCGTAATAACATGAGTATCTACAAAAGCAATTAATTCAGCGTTAAAGTGATGGAGTTGTCTTCCTCAAGAACTCTCAAAATTTTCTTTTCAATGATTGCAATTATTCCACCAATCATCTTATAAATGCATTAACTGAAAAGTATTCGGTCTAAACAATTTTTCAATTCTGGAGTTCCCCCATTTGAAATTCTGTTTTATTTTCGTACATCTATCATTTGCGGAGAATTTAGATAAACCCCTTACTTTCACGAGTAATTCAATTTACGAGTTATAAGCATATGACAAATATTAGGATTTATCGAAAATCTCAGCAATAAGTCATCATATAATTCTAGTAATTCCTTTGCTAGAATAAAAATAGAATTTGAATAATTTCTTATGTCCAGAGTAGCAGTGTGAACATACTCAATTATTCGAACTTGGTGGCCCGTCACAAATTTAATCGACCATGCCATTTGAAGTTTTTATATTTTTTTATTTAGTGAAAATACAAAAATTCACTAAAAATTAGGATGATTTTTAGAAATACTAAGAAGAAATTTAAATATAAGGAACTAAAGACAAAAGAACGTGGGGCTGGTGAGATTCGAACTCACGATCGACGGGTCTCTCCGAACAACTAACTCTAACAGTCTTGGTTCTGGTTAGCAACTATCAGTGCTCCAACGGCTCCTCATTGCCCTGCTCCGTCGAGAAAAACTCAGTAGACCCGTTGTTCATCATTTATCCGCTGGAGCCCATCGCCATGCCGGACTAGGCCACAGCCCCTAGACAAGAATAATGAGATATTCGTTCTCTTTTAAATAGATGACGGCAATAAATAAATTTGTCGGAAAATTAATCTTATTGCATGACCGTTTTCTCCTTAAAAATATTTCAATAATAGAGCATTCCTTAAGATCGCCTAGCTTATCAATTACACTGCCTAATAATAGTTTTTATGCTAAAGCATTTTTTTAACACGACAAACAATTTAGATAAATTTCTAAACTATGTCGTTACTTACGAATTTTATATAAGTGATTGAGAAAATCAGAGGTTTATCTATGATTCTCAATAATTTAGAGTTCTATGAATCCTATATATCATATCGTGATGTCAACCTGGAGTGAGTCGAACAATAGCTTTTAGTAGGTTTCTGCACTGATTACTTTGTTATGAAAGCTGTATGCATCTGTATGGGGGTACATCTGCCTTACAGTCCGAAGTGGTACTGGCCTGTAGAGGGCTTTTATGGAGTGCCCGAAATGGACCGTTATTTTGACAGAGAAAATATTTTCTCTAAATTTTTAAAAACAAGTAGACAACTTTTGCACCTTAATAAAGTAATCATGGAATCCGTTGAAAAAGGAGGGAGATATTCCTTTGATCTATCTGGTCCTTTCCTCGAACAATGCAGATGGGATCCCGAACTTCTAGAGTCCTTCCGCGAACTCGAAGGAAGCGGAAGTGTGGAATTTACAGGAAGCTGCAGTTACCATTCCTTGAGTGCCCTATACCCTCATCTGTCCTGGTTTAATGATGAAATTGGTATCTACAGGGAGATTATTAGAGAACTGTTAGGTGTTACACCCAAAACTTTCGTGAATACCGAACTTTTATACACTGAAAGGATAGAATGCATTCTTGCAGAGGCGGGGTTCGGATGCTTAATTGCAGAAGGGTCAAAAAACCTTATAAATGGATATGATCCTGTAAATGTCTTCCAAAATAATCTTCCAACTCTTCTAAGACATATAAACCTTAGCGAAGACATTGAACTACGTTTTTTGGAAAAAGATTGTGAAGGATGCCATCTTATCCCTAAAAAGTTCGCAGATTGGATCGAAAGCATGGAAGGTGATGTCTTGACCCTTTATTTTAACTATACAAATCTATGTGCTCATAAAAGTAATGAGGATAAGATAGCCGATTTTATCCGGACATTCCCCCAAGCTCTCGAAATCAGGGGCATTGAAATGCTCACACCTTCTGAAGCTGTAAAGATATTCTCATATTCAAAGCTACAAACACTTGGAACGGAACAAACAATCCGTTATGGAATGCATAATGCAATCGGAAATAATGCCCAGCAGCTTTACATGCATGAACTTGTAAGGATTGGAGAGGAGCTTTCAGAGCTTAAGGGGAGTAAAGCTTACTGTAATCTGAGACGGATATTTGGTTATCTTCAGCAGAGCGAAATATTTTTTTCCATGAACTCTGGAAGTACTAGGGAAGGTTATGAAAGGGCTGTGAATTATTTTTCCATCTTGTCTGATTTCAGGAGAGCTGTCCTGGAGGAACCAAAATGACATCTGTTTGCATGTATTTTCAGGTTCATCAGCCATTTAGATTGCGTAATTTCTGGCCTGACGAAAGATCTGGCTTTTACCGCTATTTTGACGAGAGAAGCAACAGAGAAATCTTTGAAAGGGTAGCAAGAAAGTGCTATATCCCTGCAAACAAAGTCCTTCTGAATTCTATCAATGAGCACGAAGGAAAGTTTAGATTTTCCCTTTCTGTTACTGGTACGCTGCTAAAACAATGCGAATTATGGGGAACAGAAGTTCTAGAGGGCTTCCGACAAATGGCAGAAACAAAAGCTGTGGAATTTCTGGATGAAACTTATTATCATTCCCTTTCAAGCCTTTTTGAAAAAAAAGCCGAATTCGTCGAAGAAATAAAGGAACATAGAGAACTTATGTTTGACCTTCTGGGGGTTGAACCGAAGGTATTTCGAAACACTGAACTGCTCTACAATAACTCAATCGCAAAAATTATTTCTGATTTGGGTTACAAGGCGATACTTACTGAAGGTGCAGATCACCTACTTGAAGGTGGATCCCCAAATTTGCTTTACAGAGCAAAAAATATAGGTATCCCAATTATTCTCAGGAACTACAAGTTGAGTGACGATATAGGATACCGTTTTTCAGCAAGATGGTGGGAATGCTATCCTTTGACTGCGGAAAAATGGGCTTCTTGGGTTTCAGGAATCAAAGAGGACTGTGTTAACATCTTTATTGATTATGAAACCTTTGGAGAACACCAGTGGAAAGAAACCGGGATTTTTACCTTTCTACGAGAACTGCCTGGAGAAATTCTCAAGAAGCACCTGAACTTTAGCACTCCTTTTGAGATTGTCGAGAAATACTCACCTGTAGCTGAGATAGATGTAGGGGATTTTTCCACTATTTCCTGGGCTGATATAGAACGTGATACCAGTGCGTGGCTTGGAAACGATATGCAACGACGTTGTTTTGAGGAAATAAAGTTGCTCGAACCTTTTGTAAGAAAAACAGGAGACTCTGAGATCCTACGTATATGGAAACATCTGCTAACTTCGGATCATTATTATTATATATGCACTAAATGGCTCGGAGATGGGGATGTACACTCTTATTTCAGTGTTTATTCAACACCCTTCGATGCAGCAGTCAATTTCATGGCAGTGCTCATGGATTTCAAAGCCCAGGTATTCAAGAAACTTAGAGATATAGCTCAATTGGATTTACACATCAAATCATAGGAGTTTGAACAAATGGTCAAAGATTTATTCATGTTTGCAGGCTTCAATGAAAATTCGCAGATTGTATGGTTTAAAATTATTTATTCGAAAAAGCCTGGATCCTTATCCTTAATAACCGATTTTCTTGAAAAAGAAAATGCATTCATTATGTTTGGTCATCTGGATAATATTACACAAAAAACTGGAGAATATTTGATATATACAGAAATTAGTGAAAATATTAACCCTGAAGATCTTGCTCAAAAAATAAAAAGTATTGAAGTTGTATGTGAAGTAGAGTACGGGATTTCAAAATATGGGATGATTTATTCCGTGGATTTTCCTCTTAATGTAATAGGAGTCAGGGGAGTCATGGCAAGAGCACTCACAATTGTTGATATAATCAAAACGCTCAATCAAAGTGTACCGCATGCCGAGGGGCTTCTTACAGTTTCTGGTCTTAAAGGAGGGATTCACGCAGCAAAATACTTCAAGAGCATCATGCCTATTAATGACAGTAATTACGCAAGCGTTCTTGCGGAACTCTACAGAGCTGTAGGCTGGGGAATCTTGGAAATTGAATGTGATCCGAAAACTTACGAAGGAAAAATCATTGTGAAAGACTCGTTTATAGCCGACGTTTACGGATCAGCCGACCAGCCTGTTTGTGCCTTTATGAGCGGCTACTTTGCGGGTTACCTGACAGATTATTTCGGGAAAAATATCAGTGTAAGAGAGGTCAGCTGTAAAGTCACCGGAAAGAAGTTTTGTGAACATGTAATTTCTTTGGCGCCATCCAGCGTAAGCCAGGAATACCAGCTAAGGGGGACACACAGTGATCAGACAACCTAATGCCATTCTAGGAAATGATGGACTGCTTGTGACGATGGGAAGGAAAGGAGATATTTTGGGCTTATTCTACCCCCGCCGAGATCATGCTCAGCATGTAGAAGAGTCCCTTGCCTGCGTCCACACAGGGGAAAAACTTCTCTGGACAAATGATAACGAATGGCACAGCATTCAGAACTATATAGAAGACACAAACATCGTATCCACAAAACTTTACCACGACTCTGGAATTCGGATTTCGATTCTTGACCTTGTGCACTCAGAAGTACCTGTTCTCATCCGAAGGTTCAAGGTTCAGTCCCAGAAAAAAATTTCAGGAAAATTTTTTTACTACTCTAATTTCAACGTAGGGGAAACGTCTAAAAAAAATTCTGGTTTTTGTGATATAGATGCTCGCTTGCTCGTACAGTACTGGCAGAACTTTTATATCGGGATCCATTCGTTGCCTGAATTTACTGAATGGCAGATCGGAAAGGCCATGGACACCGTATGGTGGACTAATTCCAAGTATGATATGGAAGACGGAAAACTCCAGCGAAATAAAGAAGATATCGGAAATATCAATAATGCTGCTGGCTGGAATCTTGAGCTGGAAGCTAACGGAACAAATGAATTTGTTATTTTGATAGGGGCCGCATCTTCCCGGAGCCTCCTTTACAAGAGAATGCATGAACTTTCCAAAATGTCGCTGGAATATATTTTCGAAAAGACTCGTGAATACTGGGTTATGTGGCTTTCTAAAAAAAAGGTGCTAAAAATACCAGGGCTCGATGGACACGAGAACCTGCGCCAGGAAATCTTCAGCGCATACAACCGATCTCTTCTCATGCTTAACTTACTTCAAGACCATGAACATGGATCCTTTGTGGCTGCTCCTGAGTTTGATTCCAATTTTGAGAAATGTGGAGGATACGGCTTTTGTTGGAACAGAGATACTGCTGAGATTGTGCTTGCACTCAAACATTCAGGATATCCGGAATATTGTAACATGTTTTTTAAGTGGTCTATTCGGACTCAACTCCCGAATGGTTCCTGGTTTCAACGTTATTGGCTTAATGGGGATACAGCTCCTTCCTGGGGCAATTTTGATTACTCGACTCAAATAGACGAAACAGGGTCTACGCTATATGCCATGGATGTGTATTACAGAATTCTCGAAGGTCTTAAAAAAGTTGAATTTTTGGACGAAGTATGGGTTTCAGTACTCAGAGCTGCAGAATATCTAATGAAGAAAACAAAATCTGGGATTCATGAGAGTTGCATGGATCTATGGGAAACTTATTACGGAATTTTCACATACACAAATGCTGCAATCTATGCTGGGCTTATTGGCGCTTCCAATATGGCCGAAGAAAACGAAGAATCTGGCATGGCAAAGCGCTGGAAGAAAAGAGCGGAATTCATAAAGAAGGCTACAATTGATCGTTTATGGCTTCAAGAAGGCTACTTTGCAAAAGGAATCATTAACGAAAAACTGGATAAAACCATTGATGCAAGCATCCTAAGCGCTTATATCCCCTTTGGGATGCTATCTCCAAAAGACCCTATAGAAAGAGATATGATACTGTTTATGATAGAAAATATCAAGAAAAAACTTTCAGTGCCCATTAATAAGAGTTACGGGATCAGAAGGTATGAAAACGACAGTTACATTGACGGAAACCCATGGATAGTAACTACTCTCTGGCTTTCGGAAGCGATGTTTGCCCTTGCCCTTGATACCCCTTCTGAAAAAGCCATTTTTTTCCCCATGCACGACATCCCCTATGAAAAGGAAAAGAGCAGTATAGAAAGCGTAGAAAATCTGACAAATGAAGGAATTAAATGCCTTAAATGGGCCCTTGCTGGTGCAACCAGTACAGGACTTCTCCCGGAACAGGTTGATAAGTCGACAGGCAAACCTGCTTGGGCAATTCCTCTAGGATGGAGTGGATCTCTAATGATTGACAATATCTTACTTCTAGACAAGATATGTGCGAGAAAAGCAGGAAATACAGAGAAAAGCTAAAGGAAAAACTAATTTGATATCAAGATTTTGGTGGCACAACCTGCTGCAAACAACTGGGTACGTTAATGCCACTGCTATGGACACAAGAAATTATTCAAATTCAATTATTGTTCTAGCAAGGAAATTACTAGAATTATATGGCGTTTTATTTAAAATAAAGATATACACGAAGATTGAATCCGGTGTGGAAAAAGAAAAATTTAGAAAAGAAAGAAGGTTGAGACTGAAAAAATCTCTGCAGATATATTTATAAAAATACTTAATTTAATAAGTTCAATTGTGAAAAAAGGATGGGGAAAGTACTTGAGGAACCAGTTAAATAACGTAATGCATTTTAAATTAAAAAATTAAGACTTTTAAAAAGCAATAATTTCAAATAACGCCCCCAAAAATTAGTACCATCCAAATTCAATTTCCTTTTGCATGGCTCAATGACCATTTTTGTAAAGACCAGATGAGCAAATTTTGGTGGGCTAAAATTATTCAACTGCCGACTATAAACAATGTTTTTTAAATTTATATCCTTTAGTAATCATAAGTATATTTTGCATTAAAATAGATCTCTTCCTGGGATTGTCAGTAAACTGAATAGTTATCCTTCAAATTTTTTTTCCGAAAAATGCCTCCAACCTGTCCATTCCTTCCTTTATATTTTCAATGCTATTAGAATAGGAAAAACGAAGATATCCTTCTGCTCCATTTCCGAAGTCGATACCTGGAGTCACTGCAACGCCTACATCATTAAGAATACTACGGCTTAATTCCAGAGAGTCGTTACTATATTTACGAGCATCAGCAAGGACATAGAAAGCTCCAGTTGGCTCTTTGCGGACATCTAGTCCCATACCAAGGAGCCTCTTGAGCATATATTGACGACGTGTATTGTATACATGTATCATATCAGTAACATGTTCCTGGGAACCTTTCAAGGCTGAAATTCCTGCTTCCTGGACAAAGGCATTAGCGCAGATAAAAAAATTCTGATGAATTTTCTGAATCACACGAACACATTCAGATGGGCAGATGATGTAACCTAGCCTCCAGCCAGTCATCGCATATAATTTAGAAAAGCCATTGACGACAAAAGTATTGTTAGTATATTCTAAGATCGTATGCTCTTCTCCATTATAGATCAAACCCTGGTAAATTTCGTCTGAAATAATAGGAATTCCTCTTTCGTCAGCTATCGCAGCAAGGCCTTTCAAATTTTCAGGAGACATTACATATCCACCAGGATTTGAAGGACTGTTGATGAGAATAGCCTTTGTTTTTGGACTAAGGTACTGCTTTACTGTTTCCGGCTCGAGGGCAAAACCATTAGTTTCATTCGTATAGACATAGACAGGAACTCCGCCTAGGTATTTAACAAAATTTGGATAGCAGGAGTAGTATGGGTTTGACATAATTACTTCGTCCCACTTTTCGAGCAGAGCCATAAAAACCAACAGTAGACCAGGACTTGTCCCTGAAGTTATAATGACCTGATTTGGACTCAGGTCGATTCCAAATTTTTCGTAGTAAGAATTAACTATTGCCTCTCTGAGAGGAAGAAATCCCTGGCTGTGAGTATACTTCGTAGATCCTCGAACAATAGCATCATATGCAGCTTCACATATATGAGGAGCAGTAGGAAAATCGGGCTCACCTACCTCTAGATGTATAATATGTCTTCCCTCAGCTTCCATAACCTGGGCACTTTCCAGCACTTCCATTACATAGAAGGGGGAAATATCTTCAGATTTTTTAGATAGGAGGTATTCGGAGTTCATCGAGAGCATAAAAGACCTTCTGAAAAGCAAACATTTTGAAAGGAGCTGAGGTAGAAGCAAGTAATTTTGCTGGAGCTATACCTGAAAATTTGTATGCTTTCAATATTTAAGAGGATTTCGATAAAGACTAAATTTCATCTTACGCATATAAACCATATATAAAAGACTCACGAAAATCAGAAATGTATCGAAAGTCTCTTAATATTCGATGGGAAGGAAAGATTTAGAATTTGTCAAACAGCACGCCAAATTGTAGGTCTTAACGTCTACTCAAAGTTATGGTTTTAATGCGATAGACTAAAAGATTAATATTAGTTATTTGGTCTGTTGACAAGACCTTACAGATTAATCAGTTCAAAAATCGAATCCAGACTACTTTTCGAAGTATATTAATTGCTCCACTAATATCAACATTAACTAACTACCTACATAACTTTTGTGCAACCCTCTTTTACTCTTCTTGATCTACCATATTCTTGTTTTTCAATAGGATCTAGTGCAAAGGACTTCACTTGACTTGTATATGCTACACCTACAAGTTGATATTTAATAACATGAAATACACCTTAGCTTCCCAATTTATCTTTGAATATACCAAATATAATCTGTACAAAGTCTTGATTATTACGTCTAATTTGATCGATTCCTTGTTTAATTTCAGTTAATTATCAAATTAGAACATTACCTATATTATTTTCGAGACTGTGTTTAGCCAGATAGTTGACTATACAGTAATGAATTTGGTAATTCTACTAAACCGTCCAGTCAACATACTTATTTGTCGGTTAGTTGCTTCTTTAATTCTCTGTAAATCTTTGACTCAGTAACCTAGCATTTTCTCTATTTATACAATTGGTTGAGAGATTTATATACTTGCCAACAAGATTGAAGTAATCCATAGGTATAGACATTACATCCCATTTCATCGAATAGATTTCCGCAAATGTAAATTTTGTGAGTCAGCTTCCGGAGCAAAATAAAAAAATTACATATAATGATGAAAAAAACAGCAAACTAAATCCTCTGGAAACGATTGATGTTTCAGAAACAAGAGAATTGAATAAAAAAATAATTCATAAGAAACTAATTCATGCAGTTACTAAAAGATATTCACAGTAGGAAAAGTTCTTGCTTATACTTTCAACTCAAAATAGTACCCTTTACCAACAATATAACTATTCTGATAATATCCGAAACAAATTTTTCCATAAAACGTCTGATATCTCATTTTATAAGCATAAATATTCGCATCCATCGTCCAGTTTTAGAGTACAAAGGTAGATTAAAATATAGATTCAGTGGTTGAGATCATTTATCTGAGAAGTTTCCTTCCAGAAGCAAGCTATGAGGTATTCGACTGAAATAAATTGCAACATCTGCAAGAATGTAGTTAATTCAACAATTTTAAATTATGCGAATCTAGTATTCAACCATTTAGAGAGCACTATAAAATCAAGTTAAAGGGCTATTGCTTGGCTAACTAAATTACCTCAATACGCGAACAGATCATTTGTGGATATTCAGCTCGATCTTTTTCATTCTAAGGTAAAGTAAAAAAACGTCATTTGCTCTTGATCCAATGAAAATTAGATAATTGCACTTTAGGAGCATGCTCGGTTTTGTCCTAATGATATCTCCTTGATGACTAATGTTCGTAGAAGTTACCAAATTCAACCAGGAATTTTAAGAACTACTTCGTGTTCTGAAATAAACTCACAAACGCTTGAATAAGCTTCAGACACACTTTTTTCATCCAATTTAGTGTTTTTTAGAATAGAGTTCATATTAACTATTTGTAATAAGAAATCATCGAACTTCTACATAATCTTTTATGGAATTCAGGCGATAAATTTCTACTATAGTTAGTTTTGAGAGTATCATCTCATCCAGGTAGAGTCTTAAAACGAAATTAACATCGAAAAAAATAAAAAAAGAAATTAATTTATGGTGATGCATGAGCATCGATTCATTTATTCTGGTTTCACGATATTGTTTGTTAATGATTGCGAGGTTTAACGTCCACGTCCGCCACGTCCGCCACGTCCGCCACGTCCGCCCCAGCCTCGACCGCCCCAGCCGCCGTAGCCGCCGTAGCCGCCCCAGCCGCCGTTGCCCCAGCCCCAGGAGGGCCAGCCACCGTAGACGCCATAGCCAAGACCGGCATAGCCAAGACCGCATGTACCTAGTCCAAGACCGCAAGCGTCAACGCCAACAACTGGATATCCGACGCCCCAGCCGCCCCAGCCGCCGTAGCCGCCCCAGCCGCCGTAGCCGCCCCAGCCGCCGTAGCCGCCCCAGCCGCCCCAGCCGCCTCGGCCGCCAAAGTGACCGCCACGACCTCCGCCACGACCGCCTCTACTTCCATCAACAGCCACAGCTGCCAACGTTCCTACTACAAGAACTATAAGCAAAATAGCTAGTGCCTTTTTCATACTAATTTTTAACATATTATTTTTCCTCCGTTATTTTTAATAATTTTTAATACGAATCAAATACATAAATTAATAATATATAAATCTTGTTATTAAATACCTCTTATAAGCCAATAACAATGCTTTTTAAAGCATCTATGTGGATAGCATCGAAAACCCAGATAGCATCGAAAACCCAACTACTTTTGGTTGAATTAAGCAGTGTATCGGGATGCTAGCTTTATTGAGCTTTCATTAATCCATGAATGCTTTTACAGCTTTCATTAATTTGTGGTGGTGATGCATTTTATGGTGGTGATGCATTTTGTGGTGGTGATGCATCTTGTGGTGATGATGCCCGAATATTTTAATCTTCTCCTTTTGCAGGATTATAATAGCTGTTTTCTTTTCCTTAACCACAACGGGTCCACAACTGTGTGCGCTTGCGGCGGCAGCTGTCACAGAAATTAAAAAACAAACTGCTAGCAGAATTCCAAGTGTCTTTCTCAATTGTTTTAACATCTTTTTACCTCATTTCATTAAAACTAAATGTTTTTACCCATATCTTATGTGAGATTAAATTCCGATTTTTTTAGCAATTGTTTAAGGGCCCTTTACAGGGTTCCATAGTACCTAAAAGTACATCTTCTTCTTCATAGTACCTAAAAGTACTTCTTACAATTACAAGTGATTCTATTAAATGATTTGAATAAATATTTACTTGTAACAATTAGGGCAAATTGAATAAACAATTACTTAAAAAAATAGATTTATTTGGGCTATTAATTTTATAATAAAGCTTTCATAGCCCAATTAAGACTTTTTTTGCACACTATAAAGCTTTTTATTAAACGAAGAAAAATTTGATAAACATCAATTTTCACAAGTTATATATAAACAGCTACAGAATTTACAGGATTTTCAAAATACCTACAGGTGCTTCTGACAATTGCAAGTGATGAAAATAATTATCTTAAATAAAATAGTTAATTCTAAAAGTAGAAAAATTTAAATAAATATCAATTTTAAAAAATAAATTTATTTGAGCTTTTAATTTTATAATAAAGCTTTAATAACTGAATTAATACTTTTTTGAATATTATAGAGTACTTTTATTAAATTAAAGAGGATTTAAGTTACTTTTAATTTTTTTCTTAGATGGAATTCTGTCTAAATCTTTCTAGGAATATCTAAATTTGACTCTATTTTTCCTTTTAGGATTTATTATACCTTCATTTCAAAAAATAGCCCAAATTCTCCTTAATAAAGTTTCTTTTATTTTGAATGTAACCAAACGAAAAAGATCATGACAAAGATCATGACAAAAACCTGTACACAACAACTTCAGATTCACTCTTTGAATAGTATGAACGATAATTTTTTCTGCTTTTAATATCCTTTTAATTACTGCATGAAATTATTTGCTCTGAAGAGTTGTTGAGCTATCTCCTTGTTTCTTAATGTGTCACTCTTTTCCAGAAAATACCCTTTTACTTCTTTTTTCATTGTCTTTTCATTAACGTTGTGATTTTGCTCCAAAGTACATTAACTCTCTGTAAACCACTTTATTTTTTCCAATAAATTTATCTGAAAATTATGAAGTGATGGAGTTGTTATTTTGAATCTTTTGATCAACTCGTAATCCTTGTCTGTTATGCTATGAAGTTCATATTCAAAGTGCGACTTGAATCCTTTTTTGTCAGGTTACAGCTATGCTTCTCCTTTTTTTGCTCCATTTTTTCGATCTCGATCCTTTTGCATTTCAAAGATTTGATTATTCTCCTTATTGCTTTCAAACCAAGGCAATAAAGTTGGCTTTGCAAATGTTCCCATATTTCTTCTTCTTTGTAGTTATCAATAACTTTTTTTCTAAATGATCAAACTATGGTGCTGCCTAGTATAACTCAAGAAAACCGATACATTTTTTGAAAGAAGTTAGATCGATACACTGTTCTTTAAGTTCAAAGAATGAAAGACCATGACATTGCCCTAAAACAAAAATTTTAAGCATAAAGACTACATTAACTTCAGATCTGCTTTGGGACATTGTTTTGTTATAAAATATATGGACTCAAAAATGATACGAAAAAATTTTAAATAAATAATGAATCAATTTCAGCAATTTCATCTCCAACTAACTAAAGAAGTTTGTATTTTTCTTTAAGAATAAAGTCAGTAAGAGTCTTCATGAGTAAAAATTGATATTAAAAGATTGAAATTCTCCAATACTCAAATGCATGGAGTTCATCGAAATTCTCTTAAATCACCCTCTATAGCAAACCCATTCAGGGTTTAATCTAACCTTTTATAAGGATACCTCATTTCCCTCCCACAATGCTGGCAGAAAATCACGATATATCCTTCATTCAGTCTGTAGCGAGCATTGTTCCCAGGCACAAGGAAAGTATAGCAATGTTTGCATATTCTGCTTTTGATTTCCCTTGGGATACTCATCCTGTTCCTCATAGAAATATTCCTGATGAGCTGTACGTAGCGCTCACTACGATCAGGATGCTCTGCATACTCCATTTTCGCAAGCTCAAAAAGTCGCCACATGCGCTGAGCTGCTATATCTTGAATTAAATTTTTCTGTTGTTTTCTTGACACTCTAGACATAAGTAGATTGATCCTGCATTTAGCTCAGTATCACAATTAAACCCCTCAATTTCCCCAAAAACTATAACTCAGGAATCAAGAATAACCACATTAATACCAGAGTTCTTGCCTTGTACAAAAGTTTTAAACTTTTCAGGATTTCCATTTAGACCCTCTAATCTTCCATAATGCATCGGAATCGCAACCTTTGGAGATATTACTGCGACTGCACTGGCAGCCTCTCCCTCGTCCATGGTATAAGTTCCCCCTATAGGTAAAAGAGCCACATCTGCCTTGATGCTCTTCATCTCAGGAAAAAAATCGCAATCTCCTGCGTGGTAAATTCGAGTTCTTCCAAGTTCCACTACATAACCTACTCCAAAACCTCGGGAATGGTAAGGTTTATTGAGATTATAGGCTGGAACTACCTCAATCCGGATCCCTTTAATTTCAAGCCCTTCAGCAACGATATCTCCCTCAGCAACTCGCCTTGCATCACCCCTGAATTCCAGAGAACAGCTTTCAGGGATTAGGGTAGTCGAGTCAGATCGTCGTACCTTTCGAATATCTTCAGGGCTACAGTGGTCAAAGTGCTCATGAGTTATAAGGAGGATGTCTGCCTTATCATCAAAAAAAGGTTCTTCATTGATCTGAAACGGATCAATATAAATTTTTAGATCTTGTCCTTCGAGAAGAAAACCAGAGTGCCCTAGCCATCGAATGCAAACGCTGTCAATTGTGATCCTATTCATCTCATACACCTGTTGATCTTCAAACTTATTTGTGGAAAAGCCATTTAACAGAATTGTTTAGGGATCGTATTAATAGTATCCTACACTTTGGTTCTTTTATTAAAAAAAAGAGGAGTTCTTAAAACCTCCAGTAACCCTGCAATTTTAAAATGCCGAAAATACATACCGGAAGTTTCAAATAAAGTGAAAAGCTCTGGCATACAAAAATGCGACGTCCCTTTTCAAACTAATGAAGATTTAGACAAACCTTTGATTTTCAAAAGTCAAATAGATACCATTTATAAATAAATGACAAAATATAAAGGTTCATCGAAATCTTCTAAAATTGGATAAAACACTTTGTTGTAGATCATTTTCAGAAGGAAACAGACTATAAGCAATTTTAGAATCATTGCTTCTTTTTTTCTTCCCGTACATCAAGTGATTCCTTCCTCCAACAATCATGAATAAAGCTTAATTGTACTTAACTCCTTAAATATAAAATTATCCACAAAATCTTCAAATTTCACTTGTAAACCATCTAAACTTAAAAAGCAGTGATAGAAATTTTTCGAGCTCATCAATGGTAAGAATTAATCTGTAATTTTTCTCAAATTTACCAGTTAAACCTCAAATTCCTTCAAGACATCAGAGCAGAATAGAAAATAATCGATCCTTCCTTTACTCATTTGAAGATTTCACATCCCTGTCTTTATACCCCACTAACTCTTGATGTACGAGACATGAGAGCTCATGGGAGATCTTAACTCATTTCATTTAGCTGGGCCAAAGCATCAATTACCTGTTCAGGTCCCAGACACAAAAATTGCTTTACATATTTAATCAAAGGAGACGAAGTGCTAGTTTACCAAATTAAATTAAAAAGCTCACAACTCTTATAAATAATAAATCACAACAAAACTCTCTCCTTCCTTTAAATTTTGTACCTACAAAAGGAACTGATCCTGTGTAGTTCGAAAAACGATCAGGTACAAGGTTGTCCTAAAAGTAGATAACTCGAAGACAGAAGGCCTTAGAATACCTCTCCCAGATAATACCGTAAAGGTTTGCCAGCCCTATTCAGAATGGCAGCTTCAGTTCATAGGGAAAGATCAAGTATATCACACTCCAGTAGGCAAGAAAATAAAAGTGGCTTAAGAAACGCATTTGACATCATAGGCAATGGACCCAAACAGATACAAATAGGTACTAATAATGTAAACAAGACCATTTATAAAATTTACATAATAAAAGCAAGTCCAAAGCTCAGAACGTTAAGGTCATTGAACACTTCGATAGAAATGGAATTCTTCAGCTAATTACCTAGTCTTTAAATCTTGTGATAGAGGAGAAGACCCTCCTCCAAGCTGGTGCACAAAGTTATGAACTTACCGTAATAGCTGCCTTTTTAATCAAATCCACATAACAGTTTCCAAAGCCGTATGTAGTAACTTTTTCGTCATATGTTCCAGACGTTGTTATAATACACGGACATGTACATATCCTTTTTTTCGTGCATCCAAAACAGTAAGACTACAGAAACCAGCTACATTTTCAGTTTTGGATTTCGTCACATTGTACTGAACAAGTTTAACAGAACCTGTTATATAACTCTTAAATCCGACTTTCTCTGGGCGATTTTGCTTTTAGTATTTAGTGTGAGCTTGGTGATTTTTGAAATTACTATGTGTACTTCTTTACCGGATACCTGTAAAGCGCTTCCCACTGACGTAACACGCATCAAAACCATTATAGCTAATACAAAAAGAATTGTTGTTCGTATTATATACTATATTATTACACAAACTTAATAATACTCCGCCCCAAGTTAGCTGAAAAAATTTAACTGTTCATTTATTAAACAATATATCACGAATCTCTGTCTTAGTTGGCTGATAACGCCAAAAAGAAAGACCTTACCAGCAATGGGTATTGAGATGTTAATGGTAACGAGGATAAAAAAATATAAAAATTAAAAAATGTAATTAAAATATGATACTAGTCTTACTGTCTATGAAATCCTACTTTGAATTGTACAAAAAAATTTGACACATACATATTAAACTAAAAATAAGCCATTTAACTTCAGTGAATTTGTATTGGCAAATTAACTCATTTTTGCAGTTTTTGCAATCCATTCCTATGCGAATTGATCCTATTTTAAAAATATGTACCTTATGATTTTTTTCCCCCCCCTCTACATTTATCTTAATTAATATTTTTTATGATTTAACCGTCCAGAATTTTACCTGTTGAAATTGCACGCTTACCAATAACAGAGCATCAATCGATTTTTCCCAACATACAACTATTATGGAGATCTCGATCTACTCACCCTTAATCCCATTCTTAGATTATTATTTTAATTTAAAACTCTCACAATTTCCATCATATCGAATATTTCGCTCTGGGTGTGGTCACTCTTCAATTAGATATTAATTTTCAACTCACAAAAAAACAATTTCGATACCTGTTTTTGCCTATATGATTGTAAGCTCGATTATTCAACATAGTATAAGAATACAATTGTTATGCCCTGTTAGTAGAAAATAAATGTACGAAAACGTGGTTCGAAGAAAATAATTACTCAAATATTTCCCATAGTTTATAAATTAATTACTAAGATCCTACTAAAATACGATTTTCGAAAAGTAATAATTTGATGATCCATCAACAATAGCTGACATTTCCTAAAACAATCACATATTCTATTTCTGCTTTTGTTTTCGGCCTTAGCCTTATGTACTCTCAACTTCCTTGCAGTTAGACTTAGAAAGCAGGTGAAAATGGAGGAGAGTATTCAAGGATTAAATATTGACAACTAATAAGCAATACCAAATTTTGCATAAACAAAACTGCATAAAAAAAGCTAATTGCTCCGATGGGGATTTGAACCCCAGTCTCAGGAGTGAGAGTCCTGAATGATTGGCCGAGCTACACTATCGGAGCATATTATTAATACGCTTTACCTCTTAGGCAGCATATTCCAAGTAATTAAAAAAATATAAACTTTTCGTCTAAAGTCTAAAAAATGTATAAACTGCCGGCAAGGATTCTGTCCTCTTCCGGCTCTACGGAATAAATCTTCTCTTAAGCTTGAAGATCCTTCAGCTTCAAAAACCAGTTATACGAACATAGCGTGAGGAATTGAAGGTTCCTGAACGTTTACGACTTTTTCATAGGCTTTCATGAAATCTGCCATTGTGATCTGCTTACCGCGTCTGCGCAGCACAAAGATTCCAGCTTCTTTAGTAATGACACTAATCTCTGCCCCGCTCATTCCATTCATGACTTTTGCGAGTTTCTCAAAATCCACATCATTGGCAAGGTTCATCTTGCGAGTATGGATCTTAAGGATCTCAACCCTGCCCTTTTCATCAGGAAGCGGAATTTCAATAGAACGATCAAATCTACCAGGTCTTAGGAGAGCAGGATCAAGGAGATCAACCCTGTTAGTCGCAGCAACCACCTTTACATTACCTTTGGGATCGAAGCCATCCATCTCCGCAAGGAGCTGAAGCATTGTCCTGTTCACTTCTGCAGAGCCGCTTGTCCCGTCATATGTCCTCATGCTGCCAACAGCATCGATTTCATCTATAAAAAGAATGCTTGGAGACTTATCCCTTGCAAGCTGGAAAATGTCCTTGACTAGCCTAGAACCTTCACCTACGAACTTCTGGACCAGATCAGAACCTGACATTCGGATGAAAGTTGCTTTTGCCTGAGAGGCTATGGCTTTTGCGATAAGGGTCTTTCCCGTACCTGGGGCACCGTGTAGCAGGACACCAGAAGGAGGTTCAATTCCCAGTTCTTCGAAAAGTTCGGGTTCTGTAAGAGGTAATTCAACGCTTTCACGGACTTCCTGAAGGACCTCATCGAGCCCGCCAATCATGCTATAATCCACACCTGGAGAGTTAATGAGTTCCATAACCTGAGCTCGGACGTCCGCAGCCCTGCTAACTATGGAGATAATTGAGTAAGCTCCATTTACTGCAACTCTCATTCCAGGTTCTATCTTTCCGAGGCACTCCTCTGGAATCTGGGTAAGTACCTCCTGGTTGTTCCCATGCTGCCTTATAAGGGAAATTTCACCATTTACTTCAAGAATGGTTGCAATAAAAAGAGGGGGCTCAGTAAGCTGCTCCAGATGAGCTTTTAACTTATTGATTTCTTGAAGGTGCCTGCCAGTCGCTACACTTGCTTCAAGGAGCCGAGCCTTCATATTTTCATTCTGGATTCTAATGATTTCTACTTCAGTTAAAAGAGATTTCACATCTTCAGCAATGATCTCCCCGCATTCAAGCTGGAATTCTACCCTGGTTTTAATATCTTCAATGGAAGACCCTATTGAACTATCTTCTGACATTTGAAAACACCTGTATAATTATATAATATTTGTTTAATACTAAGGTTTTAAGGTAAATTTACTTTGAAACTATTTATTTGCAGAGTAATTAATTTGAAGGTTGAAGGCCTGCAGTTTATTGATCTTCAATCCAATAATTAACGAATTAATCGAATTTTAGGCAATTGTTTGGGTATCTGGTGGCCGATTCTTTAGCAAATCTCAGATATTAATTTTGTCCTTTAGGAGCTTTTACGAAAGAAGTAAAAGAATAAAGCAAAAAATCAAGAAAAGAACGATCGTTTCCATAAAATCTCCCTTCAGAACACTCATTATTTCGATAAACCTACGATTTCAACAAATTGCTTATATAGAGTGCATAAGCGATAAGCAATAAATTGAAGTTTATCAAAATCCTCTTAATAATAGAGATTAAGATGCAAGAAAATACTACATATATATATAAAGTATATATATAAGTTCCTGCAAAACGTGCAATTCATTTCTGATATCTATCAAACTGCTTCTTGATATTCGCTTGGTATATATCCCTTTTGTTTATTCTTTTCAGACCTTAAATTTCATTTTTCCGGATCATCACAGATTATCATAGATAAACCTTTGATTTTTATGAGTCGTGCATATACCATTTATAAGCATAGAATGAAATTTAGAGTTTATCTAAATACTCCATAATTATCAAAATCTTCAGATCGCAATGGATCCATCTAGAAATCGGACAGTAAAAACAAGAAAACGAAAAAATGCTGAATTTAACATGACTCAGATCTGGAATGAGGTAGAATATAAACCTTACCCAGATTAGAACGAGAGTAGAAAGTAAAGTTCGGTCTGATAGAGGCAACCCAATGAAAGATTTAAAAAAATTATCATTCGACTATTTTATACAATCAATAACATACCCTTTGATATATAATAAAACGTAAACTCCTGAGGTGTTTAATGCGTAGATTGTTGAAAGCCTATAAATATTCAATGCTCTCGTTTTACAGGCTCTGATACTAACTGTAATTTTTTCAAAACCTGTTCTTCGAAATGCTATCTATATACAATAAAAATACCAAACATTCGAAAGTTTTAAGATTATATTCTCCAATTTAGGAGCAATCATTAATGGAGGACTATAAAATTAAGGAAGAGATCTGGATCGAAAAATACAGACCTTTTAGACTTGATCAAGTGACAGGACAGGAGGAAACCATAAAACGCCTGAAGTCCTATGTTGCAACGAAAATACTCCCTCATCTACTCTTTTCCGGACCTCCGGGTGTCGGGAAAACTGCTTCTGCAGTTTCGATCGCCAGGGAAATTTACGGTGAAAATAGCTGGAGGGAAAATTTTAACGAACTAAATGCATCCGATGAGAGAGGTATCGATATTGTTCGAACAAAAATTAAAAACTTTGCAAAAACTGCTCCAATAGGAGGAGCTGAATTTAAGATTATTTTCCTGGACGAAGCTGATGCACTGACCTCAGATGCCCAGTCTGCACTTAGGAGAACTATGGAACGTTTCAGTAGCAACTGTCGTTTTATTCTCTCCTGCAACTATTCTTCAAAGATTATTGAGCCTATTCAATCCCGTTGCGTAGTCTATAGGTTTAGGCGCCTTTCGGATGAGGCCATAAAAAAACGCCTAAAATATATAGCGAAAGATCAACATTTAACCATCACTGAGGATGGATATGAAGCTCTTATTTATGTAGCCCAAGGAGATATGCGAAAAGGTGTAAATTCTCTTCAGGCATCAGCTTGTTTAGATCCGGAAAAACCTATATCAAGTGGGACAATTTATAGGACCACTGCAAACGCAAACCCTGAGGAAATAAAATCCCTGATAGAAACCGCCCTAGGGGGAAATTTTAGGGCTGCCAGAAAAGAACTTAACAAATTACTCAATGAAGAAGGACTCTCTGGTGAAGATATAGTTGGACAGATTTATAGAGCTGTATCTGAAATGGACAACCGCATGGTTCTGGATCTCGGGCTTTCTGAAAGGCGCATTGTCGAACTCATAGATATTATCGGTGAGATCGACTTCAGGCTCACAGAGGGAGCGAGTGAAAAAATTCAACTCGAGGCTTTGCTCGCACATTTTGCACTTTCGAACGCAAATTGAGGTACTGTCGCAGTATAATGCTTAATTGATCTGATTTTCTGAAATCAATTTCTATTTAGGTCTGCGAAATCTCCATATATCTCAAAAATATCAAACTGTATCATTGATAGAACAAATATGAATATTTGTCATTATGATATCCAATTTCTACTTTCCAGCTTCTTGCATTTATTCCATTAATTCGGAAGTTCTCCGGAATTGGTATGAAAGGAAATAAGGGAAGCTAGGAAAAAGGAAACATATAAACAAATAAAAATATTTGATTTTGAACAATTCCTTTATATTCAAAGCAATGACAAGAGCATACACAGTTGATTGCAGCGAGGTAAGCACCAAATTTTGATTTAATTGAATAAGAATTACGCACTTGATGTACAAAAATGAAACACAATCAAAACTGTGGTTTAAATATGCATTTTTGACAGTTAAGATTTTTTTTGTCATCAATTTTTAGTTCAACTGCTTAAGTTTGATTTTGAAAAAGGAAAGTCCTCTTTTCTTTATGTTACTCTTTTGGACTTAGAGGATCTATCCTGAAAAGCAAAATCATGAATAATGCAGTCACAGTCCCTGTACTCCATAGAAGCGGATCTTTTGTGATATTCAGAAGTTCACCAATTATTAGCAATAAAGCTCCAACTAACAATAAAATATGAACTTTTTTTCTCAATGTACTAATCCCCCATTAATTATTTTTTTGAATTTGTAAATTCCCAAATGCTATTTAAGGATTAAAATTCAATTCCCTATTCATAATTGTTTTTCTTCATTATCTATTTTTTCATGAAGCATTTATTCCTTCTCCAAACTTCAATAAAAATCAAACTTATGTTTTTAAACAAATAAGCTTCAGGATCTGAAAATATTTTAGGTTAAAGGACTGAATTTAAAAACGAAAATGGAATTCTTCGAATAGTAAGCACAAATAAATAAAGTGCTAAAGATTAAGATGATTTGTTCCAAATTTCAGGTAAAAGCTTTCGAATAAATCCTTAGATTTTCATGTAATATTTTTTTAAATCAGAAATTTAGGTTCCGTTGCAAAAAATTCAAAAAATATGTAAATTTATAAGTAATGAATAAAAATCAAAATATTCAAAGAAAATGTACTAACATTATAAAATTAAACAAACAATTGATTAATGTATTTAACTTCATTAAAAACAGAGTAATTTAGATCATTTACTTGTCCTTTTTTGATCATATTCATAGCTTCAATTCCTTTTAAAGTCTTATTAGCAGATTGAAAAGACTGAAATCCTAACATTGGATTAACAATTCTCTTTATAGATCTGTGATCTTGTTCTATAATGTTATTTAAATACTTGATTTGTAGAATGCCTAAGTTTTTAGGTAGTATTTTATCGTTTTTCAGTTCATCTATAGCAGGTGGATAAACTGGATTCTTATCGGCGGTTATTACTCTTGGAATTTGATTATGATTAGAACTCAAAGCTTTATTAAAGAATCTCTTAGCTGCTTTTAGATCTCGTTTTGTACTTAACATGAAATCAATTGTATCTCCATTTGAGTCAACTGCTCGGTAAAAATATTTTCATTTACCTCGTACTTTGATATAGGTTTCATCAACTTTCCACGACTCGTTTGTTGGTCTTAAATGCCTTCTGATATTCTTTTCTATTTCAGGAGAATATTGATGCACCCATCTCATTATAGTACTGTGATCAACTTGAATTCCTCGTTCTATCATCATTTCCTTTAAATTTCTATAGCTCAATGGGTATTTTAAGTACCATCTGATATTCAATAGAATAATTTCTCCTTCATAATGTTTCCATTTAAAGGAGTTAGATAGCATATTACTATCTTTGGTTTTCTTTTTATTCTATTACATTATTAGAAAAAATTTTTTGCAACGGAACCGGATTTATGCACTTAAGAACTAAAATCAAACACAAGAAAGGTTATGAGGATCAGTATATTTATGACAGTTGATCTTTGACACCGCTAATTTAGAATTCAATTGATCAAATATTTATATCAAAAATAAGGGTCAATTCTGAAGTTTAGGATCCAATTTTGCAAAATTTTATACTACTTAAATCCAATATTTTTGAAGCTGTCCACAACTTATATTTGATAATTTTCATCATTCAAGGACTGCTAGTTATAAATACTATTTTTCCTATGTATGATATAAATATCAAAGAAGATTGAAAATAACTTTTTTAAACCATGAATTAATATAAAACATTTAAAAAATATCCGTGCATTAAGCACTTAAATAACTATATCAAAAAATTTCCTAGTAATCGTCTTTTCTTATGCAGAATCATATTGCAAGTTAAGAAAAATAAGTTGCATAATTGCTTTGACTGAAAGCCTGATTTACTGGAAGAAATAGAGGTAGTTTGGGGAATGAAAAAATACGATGCAATTGTTGTCGGGGCGGGTGTAAGCGGGCTTCTAGCAGCGCTAACGCTTTCAAAACATGGAAAAAAAGTCCTTGTTCTTGAAAAAAAAAGACATCTTGGTGGAAACTGCAACAGCTACATGGTAGAAGGCTACCAGGTGGACACAGGAGTGCATGCGATAACTCACCTAAATGAAGGACCCCTGAAAAGACTAATGGATAATTATTTTGATTATTTGCCTGTATTTGAAGACTATGGGCATTATTACGTCAGGACTGAAAATGCTCTAGTTAAGGTTCCTTCCAATTTAAAAGATTTCGTGACTTTCGATGTGCTTCCAAGAAAAGACAGGGTTCTACTTTTTCAAATCCTCACGAAGGCCTTCACACTTTCCTCATTCGGAATAGATCTCTCTAATCAGTCTGTGTATGATTTCCTGCCAAAAAATCTTTCAAAAGATACTTATGACTTTGTGGATACAATATCCACTTTCCTTTCAGGCAGGTCCATGAAAGAAACTTCAGCCCAACGTGTATTGTGGGGAAGTAGTCTTCTCAGGGACAGTATTACTCAGGAACAGTTTGATGCAATGATAGGAAGACCTGATACGAAAAAGCTCCAGTCTGCAGAGTTCGTCCCTGTCTCATTCCTCCAATCTCATCTTCATGCTTCCCTTCAGGCCAGGATGACAAAGGTAGCCCAACCTTTTACATCCTTCGAAAGACTGGCAACAAACGATGTAAACAGCTCTCAGGGATATCCAAGAAAAGGACTGAAAGCCCTGCTAAGTTCCATCATTTATTCCCTCCCGACAACTGTCGAAATTAAAAAAGAGTGTGAGGTAATCTCTATTTTGGTGCAGGATGAAAAGGTTTCAGGTGTAGAAGCCGACAAAATTTATACCTCTGACATCGTTATCTATACAGGCTTTGCAACTGAGCTTCCAAGACTTGTAAAATGTCTTCCCACCGGTTATGCAGAAGATCTCAAAGGTATTGTGACCAGTAAAAGCCTGACTATATGGCTTGGCCTGGAAAAGGAACTTCCTGAGTTCAATTATATAGGTTCTGAAATATGGTTTAAGGATTTCGCTTACTGGGCAATGCCTATAAGTAATTATGATCCTTCCCTTGCTCCCAGTAATAAACAGCTTATAGGTTTTTCCTTTGTGATCGACAATAAAAGTGATGACCAGGAAATCAAAAAGGCGTATGATACGATTTTCCGCGCCCATCCTAACATCGAAAAGCATATCGAGATGCGCCATGAACAGGTTACAATTCCCGAAAAAGCTGCAGTCACCATTGACGGAAAGTTCGCAGATATCCGGACTCCTATCCGGAATCTCTATGTAGTAGGCACAGATACTGACAAGCGTAGTATGGGAATAACTCGAGCCTCGTATTCAATTATAGAGCTTTTGAAAATACTTACTGAAGATGGGAATCTAAATTAAAAAAAAATATTTTTAGCTATTGAATCAAAATAGTTATTATCAACTAGGTTTTTTGTAGGCTGAGTAATTACTTTGTTTTTAATACCGTTAATTTCTGGTGTATAAAATTTATTAAAAAATGATAGGACATAAATTTTCAAAAATAAATTTTAGTCGATGAAAAAATTTTACTGAACAATTATTAAATCAAATCCGAGAGGCAAAATTAAAGATTAAGTGTTGCATCTCACTGAAAACGATGAGATATTTTCATGCTCCAGCTATAGTTATAAATAAATTATTCAGAAAGGAATTATTCAGAATCAAATATTTTCACTAGCATATATATGCACTCTTCCATCTGATTTCTTTTATTTCCACAATAGTTTTTAAATTATATCGAAGTTTCACCACACAAACAATTCCGATATAACCTCCATAACTTCACAATTCACAACTTAATAGATTTTTTACCAATATCAGAGTGTTCTTTAAATATTTTTCATGTTGTGATACTTTTTCTAATGTACATACTTTGAAGGAGAATATTTAGGTTCAAAATCAGCGAAAAGATGTACTCGTTCAATATTAACACCTATTGTATCAAACTCCAAACAGTATACTTTATCAAATTCAAAGTACAGATATTTCAAATATTTGGTAATGTCGCTGGCAAGAAAATTTTTTTACAATATTCCATGCAAAAAAATCACTGGAGATCTTATTTTGCCAGCATAATGAATTACACGACGTAGTTCCATTTTTATAGTTCAAAAATAGTTTAAAATTGAATAAGTTAGTTAAAACTGTTCGCAGAAAAGTTTTAATTCCCAGAGCAAGCTGTAGGGTATTCAGCTAAGACAAAGTAATTACGCGGGCTCGCCGTGATTCGAACACGAGTTAATGGGTACCTTCGTAAAGGATCATACTTCGAAGCCCATTAGGATATCCTGGCTACCCCACGAGCCCGCTGTGCATCAATAGTGATAGGAACAATCCATATTAAAGGTTTCTATTAAAACTAAGGCAAAATAAGGAGAGTATGAAAATCAAAAATATTTATCTGTTTATTTATACTTATTTTTTATATGGTTTCTTGATTTCAGCATACTTTTTAAATTACATCGGAAGTTGTGCCATTACACACAGTTCCAATGTAACCTTCATAACTCTACCGTTTAATATCAAATAACTTTTTTCTAATTTCAGATCATTCCATAAAGATCTTTTTTGCTGTGATATTTTTTTCTAATCTGATAAATCTTGGAGGAAATATTTTATTTCAGCACAATTAAAAGATATACCTGACCGTCATTACAGATTGTATGAAACTCAAAACAGTACCTTTACTAATTTTAAAGTATAGAAATCTAAAATAATTGATTATTTAATTGTCTTAAAAAATTAAAATATTTCATATAATAACTATTTGATATCTAATATTATATACACACTTGTATTCATGATGTTTCCCCACTTTATACTGCAAAGATAGCTTAGAATATAAATCACTTAGTTTAATAGTTAATTGAGAAGTTACAATAATCAAAGCAAGCTATGGGATATTCAGCCAAAATGAAATGAAAGTATGCTACGATGTACTTTTTTTGAACATTAACTTCATCGTTATTCTGGCTAGAAGTATGTTGTAATTTTGGCTTTTAAACAGCATACAAATAATCCGTGAATTACCATCTAAAGATCAAATGTGATTTTGATCACGAATGTTAAATCGGCTTTTTAGGCAATTACACTGCTGATTAAATAGCAATTTAAATTGGCAGAGATAATATACAAATCATATGGTTTCAATATCAATAAACGTTTTTTCAATGTCATTTTTCAAAGCATATCCGGTGAAAAATAACAATTTTTCTAGAGAGAGGATAATGAAATTTTAACTTTCAAAAGTTGATTTATATCAGAAAAAAATGATATTGCTTCATGTTAATCAACAAGTGATTTTTGAGCTCCCATTTATGCTTCATTAATAATATCTACCTGTTGTAGTTGAAAATACTTGAGATATGAAAACTTTTAAGCATAAAAAAAATGACTTAGATCCAGAATTCATTTCAAAATTTGGACTTATAATATTATTCATCCATCAAGAGTTTCCCTTAAAAATCAAGTTTATATCTTATGTTTGTTTCACCATAAATTTGTGCAAAAAAGAACAGATTCAGAAAAAACAGCTCAGTCTATTTTTACACTTTAAATGTTCAATCTAAATAATGTTGTTGGCAGATATTTTGGCAAAAATGGCAGAAAAATTAATTTGGAGCCTCTTTAAGTAGCTAGTAGAGCAGATAATAGAAAACCTGTCACCAAATATTTTTGAAAAAAAATGTTCAGATACAAAAAATTTTGTACAAGAAATATATCATAGCGCCATATTTAGGCTTCAAACATGTCTTAATCTTATAAAACAGCGTGAAGACGAAATCGAAACTTTAAATGGACAAATTTTCAATTACGCTTCTGAAAAATATGAAAGTGAAATGGAAATTTTAAGCATGTTATGGTTATTAAGAAAAATGGCGCGACAACTATTATTGCTGGAATAGCAACTAGAAGAGTTTCCTTCAGGATATAAGCTTTCTTTATGACTTTAGTAACTCAGAATGTATATCGATCTGCAGATAAATTATGCACCTGGAGAATCACAAAGAGATCACAAAAATGGCAGTGTTGATTCTAAAGCGATTACTCAAGCAGCAACAAGAAAGAAAAATAGCACGTTAAAAAATTTTTTAACTAAAGGGACTAATTGGGCATGCTAAAGTAATTCTTATTCCAACCAAAAAAATTCCACAATAACATGGCATCTAATTACAAATACAAGATGTGCGAAGATGAAACAGGATATCAAAAGTGAAAAATTCAAAAGAGGAAGATGATGAAACTGAGATATTCACCGTTGACACAATTATTACTAGAAAAAATGAAATTATAGAAAAAAACGATATAGTGTCTGACCAAACAATTTATAAAGTTATATTACTTGCGTTCTCATCCAAAAAAAATCTGGAAGCTCCTAACGGCACTTAAGAGACCTTGTTTGGAAGAGATTAGGTGATGGACTCACGGGTTGCAAGTTTTTATTTTATCCCTTCACTTATAAAGTAGATTTTTCGGAGTAGGCGCTGGAGTATTTCTTGTGGAATAGGTCTTTGATATTTACTTAACAGATGAGAACGCGATTCATACTAGGCTTTCAACCTATATAATATTTTTAACATATAATATTATTTTATTCTTTTGTTTATACGATATGTCTTTAATCTTATTTTGTTAGTTTAACTTTATAGTATTACAATAAGTTTTAGGGCATATAATCAGTGGGTAAAGCTTCCAGTAAGATATAATTAACATATGCAGTTTTCCGAGAATAACTGAAAATCAGAATAAGAACAACAAATATGATGGGAAAAACTAACAAGGACTTAAAAAGGAAGCGAAATAATATAATTAGCCCTTAACAAAAATGAGTATTTGAACTGCTAACTCCAATACTAATCGACATTAATGAATACTGGATAACGGTGAACAGTAATAAAAAAGTAATCACAAAAAAGAATGAGGTATACAGAGCGGTTCTGAAACATATAAGCAAATAAGAATATTTGACTTTGAACAATTCCTTTAGATCCAAAACAATGGCAAGAACATACACAGTTAATTATTATTACTAACAGTAAATAAAAAATATTCTCAATAACTGACAGTTAAATCAAAATTTCGGCTACTTACCCAATTGTAAAGATCTATTGCATCAAAATAGAAATCTGTAAATCGATTTTTAGTGAATTTAATAGGTTACAGAAACAAGTTAAAATAAGAATGGGGATTTATTTACCTAATATCTATGAACAATCATTAGAATTTCCCCAAATATTTTTGAAAATAACTGTAAACTCCTCGATTGATACTACCAAAAACATATATATAACAAATAAAAGCAAAAATTCTCGCTTCCAGAAAAAGACCATGAACGGAAGAAAAGTATTTTCTATCGGAGAGCGCGCTTTAATATATCGCCTATCTGAAATTTTCAAAGTCCCAGAAGGCAAAGAGAGAAAACAGAAAGGCATACTCATAGATGTAGGTTCAGATGACTGTGCAGTCCTTGATCTGGAGGGAGAAGACTGTCTTGTTTTTACTATAGACATGTTGCACAGAACCACAGATTTCCCTGAGGAAATGACGCCCTGGCAGATGGGATGGATGTCTGCAGCCGTAAACCTGAGTGATATTGCAGCCATGGGTGCAGAGCCCACTGGGTTACTTATGGCAATCGGCATGCCTGAAGATACTGAAATTGCTTTCGTAGAAGAACTTGCAAAAGGCATGCAAGCATGTGCCAAATTTTGTGGAACTGCAATCATCGGAGGCGACCTTGATACCCACACCGAATTGACAATTACAGGAACAGCCCTTGGCAGGGTGAAAAAAAGCCAGCTTCTTCTCCGTCGTGGAGCAAAACCAGGGAATCTTGTATGTATTACAGGGCATACAGGTTCCGCAGGAGCCGCTCTTATGGCCATTAAATCTAAAAAAACCATAAATGAAACTGTCCTCAAGACTCTTTTTGAACCCCTACCCCGCACTTCAGAAGCTAGAATATTGGCTCAGTCCGGAGCAGTTACTTCTATGATAGATACGAGTGACGGCCTTGCCATGTCTCTTTACGACCTTGCCAGGGAAAGTCATGTTGGCTTTAGAATTTTGGAAAATGCCCTTCCCATCCTCAGGGAGGTAAGAGGATTTGTCTCAAGTTTCGAAGAATTGATGGAACTTTGTCTTTACACAGGTGGAGATTTCGAGCTTCTTATCACAATTGACCAACAGCAGATCAAAAAAGTACAAAACATATGTAACTTAGCTGTTATAGGCGAATGCACAGAATATAAAAAGGGAATTGTACTAGAATCTCCTGGGTGCAAGTTGACAAAAATAGAACAAAGGGGATATCAGCAACTAAGAGCTGAGCACCGTTAATAAATTTTCCTGTTATTATAGTAACTTATCTTCCAAAAAAATTATGGATAAGAGATAGAGTAAGAATCATTGGTTGGGAAAATCCTTATAGAGCACAAAAATTGTATAAACTGAGGATTTCTAACATAAAATCGAAGATTTATCGAAATTCTACTTTGTCATAAACAATAACTCAATTACCAGAAATAATTTTTTGATATTGTTCCGATTTGTAGTAATCGTCTTGGAGTTAACGAAATTCGAAACTATAGAATTAGAAAAATGGATTTATGGTCAAGAACATATATCTATCTGCTAAATTTAAATGCAAAGTTAAACCACGGAAAAAAAGGAAAAGCATAGAAGAAAAGAAATAATGAAAACGTTTTTCAGCTTATTTCCTTCAGCAAACCATCTATTTTGCAGTTACATAGTTTTTAAAAATGTATAATGTAGAATATATATATTCTTTCGGCTTTAATTCTAGGAATTTCGATAACCTCCATGCTCTTGAGCATGGTTGGCTTTAAATTTGTCAATATTTATGTATATTCATGAAAACTCTTACTGATTTTGCTCTTAAAGAAGAGTATAAACGTCTTGAATCTGTTGGATATAAGCTTGCTGAAATTGATTCCTTAATGATTGGAAAACGTTTCGTATTATTCTTGAGTCTATGTATATCAACAAAACTGTTTCAGGAGGGAGACCTGAAACTGATGTCATTGTGATGTTCAAAATGCTTTTTTTAAAACAATGGCACATGCTCTCTGATTTTGAACTTGAGAAACAGTGTATAGATCGAATTTCTTTTAGGAAATTCCTTGTATTTCCGGAATACATACCTTACAGTACTATTGTCTGGCTATTTGGGGAGAGAATTATCGAGAATTTCAAAGAAAATATGGGAAAAGTTGCAAAGCCAACTTGATACTCTGGGTTTCCAGATAAAGCAGGGACTGATTCAGTATGTTACTTTTATCCATTCAGATCCATGACATGCAAAAGCAGAGAGATGAGGCAAAAACGAGAAGAAGCAGAGACGGGACATGGACAAAGAAGGAGGTAAGTCTCACTTTGGATATAAGCATCATAATATAATAGACAGAGATTATGAGCTGATCAGAAGATTCAAAACAACAACTGAGTCAGTACATATTCGTATGTAGATGTGACAGAGGAAAATGAAGTGGTTTATAGGGACAGAGGATACTTTGGAGCAAAAACGAAAGGGTATAATGTAACAATGAAAAGAGCAGTAAAAGGACATACGCTGGGAATAAAGGATATATTAAGAAATAAGAGAATTAGCTCAAAAAGAGGCCAAGGGGAAAGAGTTTATTCAGTAACGAAAGAAATTTCCAAAGCAGGAAGAGTTTTTGTTACTACTGTTAAAAGAGTAAATCTAAAAATGTTGTGTACGGCTTTTTTTATAGTCTCCATCAATTGAGGACATTGAAAATAAAAAAAGTATATTGAAGATAGCGGAAGCTATCTTTAAAAACAAAGAATTGAGAATAAGTAAAGCCAAAAAGAGGAATTAAATAGAAAAATTGAGGGGAAGATATGAGAAATTACTGCTAAGAAATAAAATCCGAAGTTTATCGAAATCCTCTCTATTTTAGAACTATATTTAGGCTTAAATGATATAAAAAAAATATAAGCGTTTTCGCCGAATATTAAGGTATATGAAGGCATATCCTAGGGAAAAGTGAAAATTAGTGAAATACTTAAATTTATATCAGGACTTTAAAAAACTAACATAAGGATCTCTATTTCGTTATTTAGATTATCCGTAATCTTCACTAACTTTCCCCTCTTAAAAAATTTCTATAAACACCTAAATGTTTTTTATGCGCATAAATAATATATAAATAACTCGTGAAAATCGAGGTTAATCAAAATCCTTTTTAATACATATGTTTTAGCTTCATCAAGATTTTGCCATCCGCATTATTTGTATCCTTTATGCAAATTCTTTATTTAGAATATATGTTTTTCTCAAAAATATATTTTAATGGCAAAATAGATATATAACATACCATTATTTCTTGAATTATACGCAAATTTCCATTTATTACATTCACATCCTAGATCTTACCAAATTGGTCGTGCTTATTTATGCCATTAAAACTTGGAAATAGTACTAAAATAACGATATACTCTGAAATTGCAGAAACTCTGCTTCAGGAGGGATGGAAAAAGATGGATATGCACGTACATTCTTCCTGCTCTTATGATGTGCCTCCCGCGAAAGCAATGCATCCAGAGGTTCTTTTTAGAAAAGCAAAGGCTCAGAAGCTTGATTTTGTGACTTTTACAGACCATGACACAGTCAAAGCTTACGACCTCCTTGGCTGGGATAGAGAAGGACTGATTCCAGGAGTCGAAATTGCGATCAAAGATTCTGAGAAAATAGGACATACTCTACATGTTAACGTTTTTGAACTTGATTCAGAAGAATTCGAAGAACTTGAGGCGATTGCAAACCAGGAATATAACTTCAAAAGCTTTATCCGTTACCTCAGAACTCACGATCTCCCGCATATATATAATCACCCCTACTGGTTTGCTACGGGAGACCACCCTAATTTGTGGGCTGTGCCAGAACTTATAAAACAGTTTCCTGTCATCGAATATAATATGCAAGACCTAACTGAAAAAAATCTCATCGTTATGACACTTGCGAGGAAATATGGGAAAAGGGTTGTTGCGACCACAGATAGCCATACAGGAGGCATGGGGACTGTATATACAATTGCTAAAGGAGACACATTCAAAGAATTTTTTGAAAATGTCAAGAAAGGGAAATCGTATATTGTAGTTGAAGGAGGAACCAGAAGACACCTCACAAAAGAACTAAATTCATGGGTTGAGCTTGTTTTTTCGATGGACAGAAATGCAGGGAATGAAATTAATTTTACCACGAATGTATGTAGCTTTGACAGAATAATAAGTATCATTGCAAACGAAAAAATGAGAGATTTTCCTAGAATTAACAGTTTAGCAATGAAATTTTTCCAGAATTTTTCCAGATCAGGACTCCCAGCCTACGTATATGTGAAGACTGAGAAACCTATGGTCTCCAAGATAGAAAAAGTGGTCAATATGATAGCATGAACCTTTTAATCGCTTAAACTATTTAGGATTTTGGTAAACCTTAAATTTTGTCACATGTTTTTAAATGGTATATAAATAACTCGTAAAAATTAGAAGTTTATCAAAATCCTTAATTATATAACCCTAATTTAATAGTCTGATCTTTATGCTTAAAGGAAATTTCATATTTTAGAGGAATGAAGAAGCAATATTGGAGTCAACTAATTTTTAGATGATTGTTTATGAAGCACAGCTAGGCGTTCGTTGAAACACATGTTTAATAGAAATATTCAATAAAAAAAATAAAAAATAAAATTGAAAAAAAACTGAGAGGAGCTTGAAATTTTAGTTTCAGCACCTCAGGCAATAACATCCTTTCTCAGGATGTAAGCAACCATCTCAGGATTAAGTTTACTATCCCTTGAGACTTTTTCCTCAATAGCTTCAGTGGATTTACCTTCAATTTTCAATTCTTTTATTTCTTCAATTATTGAGGAAGGAATGCGATAGTACTCGTTTATATCCTTCCTGTGCCCCCATACATCTCCTTCAATAAGCTGAATACGCTGCATTTCAAGGAACATTTCAATTGATTTTGAGACCGTTCGTCTGTAAGATTTTGGGAGCTGTATGACCTCAACCTTTGGACAGTTCTCGACCAATGAAAAAATATCCTTGTTTGAAGGCCTGAAAGCCAGATGCACTATTCTTTCATTCGGATTCAATGTAAAAATTTCTTCTCGCGAACTCACAACCCTTATTTTCAAAGTTAATCCTCCAGATCTACTTATTTTTTTCATGTGATAGAAAAATATCCTCATTTAAATATTTTTCTACAACAACACTAATTATTTAGACAGAACTGATATTTAATTCTTTCTTTTCTTTTAGGAGAATTTCATCGCAAATAATAAAAATAATATTTATAGCATCATTTCAAATAAAATTTGGGGATAAATTTAAATAATTTCCTGTTACTAATGATTAATTAAAGGATAAAAAACCAAAATTTGATCGCAATTACTCTTTTTTGAAGTTAGAGAATCAAGATCTTCTGATATCTTAAAAATTAATAATTAGCTCAACATCTTGCAACTGCAACGAATCAAAAAGTCAGCAAATAACAAGAAATCTCATCTTTTATAAACTAGCATCTTAATAAACTTCATCTTTTATTACCTAAATAGAGAAAAAAATATTGTTAAGATCATTGGATTTTAAGTCGCGTACTTAAATTATTAATCAATCATAAAAAAATTAACATTTTAAAAACTTAGAAAAATGGAATTATCGTCAAGTGAATATATACATCTCTACCAGCCATATATACAAAATTGAAGAAGAGCACTGAAAAATAAAAAAAGAAAAGCCTTCCATTTATATCCCTTCTTCTGTATCTTTCTTGGTTACGCAAAGCCAGATAACTTAAATATGAATAATTAATCCAAAAATAACATAAAATTCTTCGAATAACAGGCACAACCAAATAAAATACTTCTCAACTTACCTTTTTGACTATCAATTTCATCATTTCTTGGCCATTAATGTTGTCCTATATTTGATTTCAAAAATAGTTCGAAAAATAATCAGTTGATTGCCATCGAAAACTCAAGCTTGACTTTGATCAGGGATACAAAATTTTCCTTTAAGCAATTCAACTACCAAAATAAATATTATAGCATAAATTATTATAAATAGTAGTACTTTTTGTGCTTTAGACATTCATAAAAGCTTTTTCATTGCCATTATCCTCAATATATTAAGAGAAAAACAGCCACAAAGCGACGATAAAAAGCATTGTTTTCATAACGAAACCGACCTATTACTTCGATATGAGTACCAACTATAAGCAAGCAAAAAATGTCTCTTTTTATTTAGTTTGGAGAATTTATATCTTACTAACTAAGGTTATCAAGAGGCCCGTGTGGGGATATCTTACAAGCATAAATAAAGCAATAATTAATCAAATTGTATGCCAGCGCCACAGACTAGAGAATTGGGGGCGCCTCAAGTCATTAGATATGTTTGTCGAACTCAAATAGAATTAATTATTTGTTTAAGATATTTCATTAATCTGAAACAGTTAAGCCCTATTTTAGGCTTTCTTTAAGATTCCTGAATATAGTTTTTTTATTGTGCCGGCTACACCATTTCCTACGGATTGATAAAACTTGACACTGACCATCAACTCACTTCATAACATCGTTTTCCAGTTAGATTGAAACCTAAAAAGCCTGTAAGAATAACATCCTTTCAAGTACCTAACTACTTCTAATATAAAGTTGTTTGAATTGAATTTTAAAAATAATTAACTTTTGATTCCATCACTTCCACTGCATGAATTAAGTACTTGCTCAGTGAAAATAGTTATAAATAATAGACACAAAATTCATCTTAATTTGCTTATAGTAGAATAATATCGCATCGATACATAGCACCAAGCTATGTGGAGAGTAACCTGACTATGGTCATAACTAAAACTGTTTAATTTCACTATGAGTATTACAATTCAATAAGGCGGGAGAAGCAAATGAAGAACAGAAAGTTTCAAAATCAGTGAGAACGCTGATAATTAGAAGCAGGCGAATGCATCCTATTTAAGCATTATTTATTCGTAGCCTCTCTGGACTTGTAGTAAGAAATGAGCTATGAAGCAGATGAAGAATCATATCAGGGCTGATTTTCCTTAAACTTGTAATCTCATCGATTATTTCTTCATCGGTTCTCCCCTGAACTTCAAATTCTTTTATCTTTTCAAGCACATATGCTGGTATTACAAAATAATTGTTGAGGTCATGCCAGTGTCCGCTGACGTCTCCTTTTACCAGCTTAATTCCTGAAGAAGCAATGTACATTTTAATAAATTTAGATAGTGCATCATAGGAAGATGCAGGAAGCTGAAGCAATTCTATCCCAGGGCAAGTCTTGACTAAATTAAATAGATCCCTATCCGAAGGTCTAAAAGCGAGATGTACTGCCTTCTCCTCAGTTTCCAAGCCGAGAATTTCATCTCTACTTGTTACAACTCTAATGCGTATACTACTTGGCCCCATTTTATGCTCCCACTCTTATCTAAGCACGGATCATTTATTTAATTTTTGTATTTAATCTTCCTTATCAAATTTCAGTACGATGACGATATTGTTACTCAAAAAAAGGATGAAAAAAATAAAATTGAGTGCGATCACCAACCCAAAAGATTGGTACATTTCAGACCATCACTCTGCTTGTCAGACCTCATAAATCGTCGATTCTTGGTTGACAATATTTATTTAATCCTGATGATTCAATCCTGGTTTCCGCTTTTCCTACGATTCATAGATATAGTACATTATTGTGTCAGCTACAACATTTCAACAAATTAGACATTTTGACACTTGAACATATGCTCCCATCAAATTATCGTTTTATCCGTTAACGATTAAACTTGAAAAATCTATAACAATTAACTTCTTTCAACCATTTAACTACCTCTGATAAGTGGTGCCTGATGAAATTCCAGAAATAAATGAATGTGATATTTCATCACTTTCAGAGTTTATGAACTTCGTATCCTTGTTCAATGAAAATAGCGATAAAGATGGCCACACATTTTTTTAAATTGCTTTTTATAGAATACATAGAGAATTCCTATTTACCTTTGATTTTGTTCTTATCTGGAATTTTGTACAAATATCCATCCTGATTTATGTATTTAACCAAATTTTTTCTCTTTTGCTAATTATTCTTTGATTTTAGATATAGCTTCCACTATCTAAGAATAGTCCTTCTATTTTCAATGCTAAAATGATAATAATTCTAACAAAAAGCTACATAACATCTTCAAATTTACTCTTTGGACAGTAGCGACAAGAATTTATCCTACTTTGAATATCTTTTTAGTTACTGCATAAACCTATTACTTTGTATTTTTTTAGCTAATCTCTTGTTTCTTAATGTATCACTCTTTTCCAGAAAATATCCTTTTACTTCTTTTTTCATTGTCTTTTCATTAACGTTGTGATTTTGCTCCAAAGTACACCCTGTCTTTGTAAAACCACTTCATTTTTTAAATTAAATCTGCTGGAAAATCATGAAGTTATGCAATTGTTGTTTTGAATCTTCTGATCAGCCCACAATATTTGTATATTACGCAATGAACTTTATATCCAATGTGCGAATTACTAACTTTTTTATCCAGTTTATATCTATGCTTCTCCATGTTTTTGCTTCATTATCTAAAGGTCTATATTCCTTCTCATGTCCTGTGTCTGGATGAATGAAATTAGCGTTTTGAATCAATACTTATTTATTTTCAAACAAATGCAATCAATTTGTATTCACACCTGTCCAAATATTTCCCTTCCTTTGAGTTATCAATAATTATTTTTTTATGGATTATCAGACTGTGATACTGTCTGGGATGTGATCAGAAAAACCCAGAAATTTCTTGAAAGAGATTATATCAATAGATTGTTTCTTAAGCTCAAAGTCTGAAAGATCTGCCATTGTTGTAAAAAAGCATTTTAAACATAATAATGACATCAGCTATAGGTCTGCCTATTAAAGCTGCTTGGTCAATAAATATGGAATCAAAAATGGTACATATGAATTAAAAATTTGAAATCTGCCCAGAATAAGCTAACACTTACTTTTTTCTCAGAAAGAATATTAATGAATCAAGACATTATTTCAGGCTTTGTGTTCAGACATGCTGCAATGGCCTGTCCGAAAGAAATACACCCATCTCCACAAGGAACTTGGCAGTGAGTTAAAAATTCAAAACCTGCTTCTTTAACATTTCTTGCAATACACGAAGTAATATGATCGTTGTAGGCAACCCCACCACTCAAACCTATCTTTTCAAGGCCCCTTTTTGAGGCAAGAGAAACAGCAAGTTCCGAAATTCCCTTTGCAAGATTTTCCTCAACTCCAAAAGCCAGGTCAGCATAAGAATAATTTCCGAAAAGTTCATAAACTCCCAATAGAAGTTCGGTCGTATCAAGCACGTGAAGTCCTGATTTATCGTCTTTCAGAAAAACAATAGGAAGATCCACCATGTGAGTACTTTTCTTTGCAGCAGATTCTAATTTCATTGCAGGTTCTCCTTCATAAGTTCTTATTCCGCAAATTCCAAGCATCGCGGCTGCTGCATCAAGTACCCTTCCGGTACTGCTGCTTTGGAAAACATTTACTTCCTTTTCAAGCTGTTTCATAACCGTTGAGAATTCTTGAGTTCCCTGTGGAAAACTCAGAGGAAGCTTTTCCAGTTCTGCTCTTTCAAGTCTTTTGAATAGAATACCCAAGGCCATCCTTGAAGGTACCTTCGATGCAAAATCTCCACCAGGCATTGGCTGAGAGAGTAGATGTCCAAGGCGCTCATACCCAAAGTAAGAAGATTCAAAGAACTCACCACCCCAAACTGTGCCGTCAGTGCCATATCCAACCCCATCAAGAGCGATTCCCAGCATTCTGGAATCCTGCGGCAGGGAATTATCAGCCATCAGTGCCAACATGTGAGCATGATGATGTTGGACCTGAAGTGTATTTTCCCTGCCCATATTCATTGCAAAACGTGTCGTATTAAAAGCCGGATGCAGATCGCAACCCCAGTGAAGAATATTTGCTCCAGTAAGCTGGATTAGATGATGAAAAACTTCTGAATGATATCTAAAGGTTTCTAAATTATTGGTATCCCCTATGTACTGAGATATGTAGGCCAGTTTCCCTTTCACCACAGCTATTGTGGAGTTCATTTCAGCTCCTACCCCAATAGAAGCTTCTACTTCAAAAGGTAGCTCAATAGGCTCTGGCACAAAACCCCGGGAACGCCGGATAAAGGCTGCCTTTTTATTGACACTCCGGATAACTGTATCATCATTCCTGTTTGCAATAATCCTATCATGAAGCAGATGAAAATCTACAATTCCACTAAATGCATTAAGTGATTCATTGTTTTCGATAACCATGGGCATTCCTGGAAGGTTTGCCGAAGTCATAACATATACAGAATTAGGCTCAAGTTCAAAAAGAAGATTTTGTGTGCCTGTATAAGGAAGCATAACCCCTATATTATGCAGACCAGGGGAAGTAGATTCAGCCAGGTTAAATTTTTTTGACTTCAGGAGCACTGCTATAGGGCGACGACGGGATGTGAGATATTCCATGCTTGTACCCCCAAAATCTGCAAATGATTCCACAACATCAGTATTTTTTGCCATAACTGCAAAAGGCTGCTCTGGACGCTTCAAACGCCTTCGAAGCTCCCTCACAGACTCCTCCTTTCGGGCATTACAGGCAATATGGAACCCTCCGAATCCTTTGATGGAAAGAATTGCACCCCGTTGGATAAAGTCCGAAGCATCTACAATCGCTTCATAACCCTTGGAGAGTACAGTTCCTTCAGGATCTGAAAGCCAGATCTTTGGTCCACAATTTTGGCAACAAACAGGTTGAGCGTGATATCTTCGATTGAGAGGATCATTATACTCTGATTTGCATTTCGCACAGAGAGGAAAAGCTGCCATTGTTGTATTTTCCCGGTCGTAAGGAAGGGTTCTAACTGTTGTATATCTAGGACCGCAGTTAGTGCAAACAGTAAAAGGATAATGATAGTACCTAGATGAAGGGACAAAGATCTCAGACTTGCAATCCTCACAAATAGCAGTATCAGGAGGGATTATAGAATTTTCAAAAACTCCAGATTCACTCGGTACAATAAGAAATTTAGAGTAAGCTGAGAAAGGCACATTTTTTGATTTGATTTCGGTAATTTTTGCAAGAGGAGGCTTTTTTTCAGACAGATCTTGAATAAAATTTTCAAGATTTTTCCAATTCCCCTCTATATGAATCTCCACGTAGTTTCCTTGATTTTTCACGAATCCGAAAAGCCCATGGACTTTTGCGAGCTGATAGACAAAAGGACGAAAACCAACACCTTGCACAGTACCGGTTACATGGATAAGTCTGGCTTCATTTTGCATATGAGACGAGAATTGATGTTTGTCGTTAAAATAGCTTTCTGATTTAAAGGCGAAAATAGGGGAAAAATATAAATTAAGAACTAAAATGATATCAATAAAAGATAGGTTAAATTGAAAAAAGTAAAAACCTGTGATCGGACTTATTAGGAATAATTACTCTGAAGTCCATCTCACATAAAATTTGGTGAAACTGTTTTTATGATGACTAAAATTCCCAAAATCATCATTAAAAGGGAGATTTTCCAGGCTACCTGAATCAAGCGAGCCTGATTTTCGGGTTTGCCAAGTTTAAGTATTAATCTTTCAATTAGGTTCGGTCGATCCTCACACGTTGCCATATGATACTCATCTTGATTATTTCATTCTTGCCTTGATTCTCTTCAGCCGGAACGTATTCTCCCTTTCCATCTCTTCAAGGACAAAACGAATGTACTTCATGGTTGCAATTTGCTCTGGAATAACTTTGAATTCGAGAGCGTTCACACGCCTCTTTGTCTTCTCGATTTCATTCAGAAGCCTTTTCATTGTAGTTTCCAGCTCTGCAGCCTTGATAATCTTTTCTACCAAATCCTCATACGCGTCTGCAGTTTCATCGATGTACGAGTTTGTTCCGATGATACCGTAACCCCTCTCAGTGAGGGATTTACGGACCGCCGTAGAGCTGATCTTTGGCACCTTAACGCCCATTATATTTTGCCCAGAAAGCTGTATTTCAGGAGATTCCTTCGCTGTGAAGGCTGTTGATCTGACAGTAACCATCCCATCCACTGCAGAGGCGAGATTGAGTTTTCCCACAGCTTTTGAGAAAGCAACGTCCAGCTCGGTTCTTACATTCCTTGCCTCTTTAAGGATCTTAAAGAACTCAAGAATAAGACCGTCTCTTTTCATTTTGAGAAGCTTGTGCCCACTTTGAGAGAGTTTTATTTTCTTCTTGAGCTGAATTAACTCCGAACGAGTTGGTTTTATGTCTTGAGCCATGGTAATCACTGAGCCTTTCTGTGTGCAGGATGGTATTTCTGGATATATTTGTTGTCAATCCTACCCAACTGGTTGATCGGCAAATGTGCGAGAATTTTCCAACCAATGTCCAGTGTATCGGCAATGGTTCTGTTTTCGTTTCTGCCCTGGCGGACGAAATTTTGTTCGAAAAGATCAGCAAACTCGAGCAACTTCGTATCTCTTTCTGACAGAGCTTCTTTACCTACAATAGCTACTAGACCTCTCAGATCACGTCCTTCTGCATAACCAGCAAACATTTGGTCAGAAACTGCCTTGTGATCTTCCCTTGTCTTGTCTGCTCCTATACCTGAATTCATCAACCTTGATAGAGAAGGCAGCACATTGATTGGCGGATAGATACCTTTCGTGTGCAGTTCCCTGGCAACCAATATCTGGCCTTCAGTAATATACCCAGAAAGGTCAGGAATCGGATGTGTAACGTCGTCACCCGGCATTGAAAGAATCGGAATCTGAGTAACTGATCCCTTGGCACCTTTAACAATACCAGCACGCTCGTAGAGAGTTGCAAGATCGGTATACATGTAACCAGGATATCCACGACGACCAGGTACTTCATTGCGGGCAGCACCCATTTGACGGAGAGCTTCTGCATAGTTAGTGATGTCAGTCAGAATGACGAGGACGTGCATTCCATGCTCGTATGCCAGGTACTCAGCTGCCGTCAAAGCCATACGCGGGGTAATAAGACGCTCGACAGCTGGGTCATCTGCAAGGTTGAGGAACACAACTGCCCTTTCAAGAGCACCCGTCTTTTCGAAGTCGCTCATGAAATACTGAGCTTCTTCGTTGGTGATACCCATTGCAGCGAAAACCACTGCGAACGCCCCTTCAGACCCTGGCACAGAAGCCTGTCTCGCTATTTGCAGTGCAATTTCATTGTGTGGAAGACCTGATCCTGAAAAAAGAGGCAGTTTTTGCCCACGAACCAGGGTATTAGTCCCGTCGATTGTGGATATACCTGTCTGAATGAAATCCTTCGGAGGCAACCTAGCGTACGGATTCATTGCAGCCCCGCTGATATCCAGAAGCTGATCTGGCACTATTCTGGGCCCCCCATCTAGAGGGTCACCGGCACCTGATAGAATCCTGCCGAGTAGGTCAATGGATACGGGAAGCTTTAGGGTTTCACCTGTGAAAACTACCCCACAGTCTTTGTTCAGACCACCAGTACCTTCAAAAATCTGGACAACCACGATGTCTGCGGAAGAGTCCAGAACCTGGCCTCTCCGAGTGGTTCCATCAGGTAGATTGACACTAACTATTTCGTTGTAACCTACCGGCTCTGTTTTTTCGACAAAGACAAGAGGTCCTGCAATCTGTGTGATTGTTTTATATTCTTTTACCATGCTTACCTACCTCTGGGATGCAAATTCCCCTCTCAGGGACGCAAACTCTTTATCCATCTTTGTCAGAACAGCATTCATAGAAGCATCGAAGTTCTCCTCGAACTTAACTTTGGGAAGCTCATCCTTAGATTGAATCTTGACAATTTCCGAGACCGGAACACCCAATTTTAAAGATTCCTGTGCAGCATCTGCAAACTTCATGATTGCCTGCATGATCCTATACTGCTCAGAAAACGGACTATAAGTATCTATTGGATGGAACGCATTCTGCTGCAGGAAGATTTCCCTTATCATACGGGTAATTTCAAGAAGGAGCTGCTGCTCTTCCGGTAGAGCATCGGAACCTACCAGCTGCACGATTTCCTGAAGTTCGGATTCTACCTGGAGCATTTCCATTGCCCTTTCTCTAAGGGGAACATAATCAGCAGCCACGTTAGCAGTAAACCATTCGTTGAGAGTTTCCTTGTACAGACTGTAACTTGTCAACCAATTGATGGCCGGGAAGTGCCGTCTTTGGGATAGTTTGGCGTCCAGAGCCCAGAAAACCTTCACAATTCTCAGGGTATTCTGAGTAACAGGCTCTGAGAAATCACCGCCAGGAGGAGATACTGCTCCAATAACAGTAATCGAACCTGTTTCGCCACAAAGAGATTCTGCAACACCGGCACGCTCATAGAATTCTGCAAGTCTTGCGGACAGATAAGCCGGATAACCCTCTTCACCAGGCATTTCTTCCAGACGAGAGGAGATTTCTCTCATTGCTTCTGCCCACCTGGAGGTGGAATCTGCCATAAGGGACACATCTAATCCCATGTCACGGAAATATTCTGCAATTGTGATACCTGTGTAAACAGATGCTTCCCTCGCAGCTACAGGCATGTTTGAAGTGTTGGCTATAAGAACAGTACGCTCCATGAGTGGCCTGCCAGTCTGTGGATCTTCGAGTTCTGGGAAATCATGCAGAACGTCTGCCATTTCGTTTCCGCGTTCACCACAACCGACGTAGACCACAATTTCGGTATCACTCCACTTTGAAAGCTGCTGCTGTGTAACGGTCTTACCAGATCCGAAAGGTCCTGGAATTGCCGCAGTACCTCCCTTTGCTAGAGGGAAGAGTGCGTCAAGAATTCTCTGTCCTGTGACCAACGGCTTTGTGGGTAATAGTTTCTTCGCCACAGGTCTGGGTCTACGCACAGGCCATTTCTGCATCATTTGCAGCTCTGTCCCATCAGTCAAAGTGCAGATAGTATCTATAACAGTGAAGTTTCCACTCTTAATTTCGGAGATTCTACCCGAGATATCCGGGTGTATCATTGATTTTGTGTTCAATGTTTACAGTTTCCTGAACGACTCCAATCACGTCTCCACCTTTGACAACCGCTCCCTTTTTGACAACAGGTTTGAATTCCCAGAGTCTTTTGTGGTAAGTCCATCTGCGCTGACACCTCTCTGAATGAAGCTGCCATCTTCTCAAGCAGAACGTGCAGAGGCCTTTGAACCCCATCATAAATACTTGAAAGAAGACCGGGACCAAGTTCCACGGACAGAGGCATCCCTGTGGATACACAATGCTCCCCTGGCTTGACGCCTCCAGTCTCTTCGTATACCTGGATAATGGTTTTGGGCCCCACTATCTGGATGACTTCACCCATTAAGCCTTCATTACCGACTTTGACCAGGTCATACATTTTTGCCTGTAAGCCGATAGCGGTGACAACAGGCCCAGCCACACGATAAATTTCACCTTTTACTTCCACAGATCAACACCTACCGCTTGTTTTATTTTGTCTCGTAAACTCATTACGCCTGCTCCGCTGCCTCCCATGGTTACTATTGTGGGCTGGACAGACTCATTTAAGTTTTTCCTTAAAATTTCCGGCAGATTACCAATATCATCATTATGCATTACAATAATCCCTACACTCTTATCTTGAAAAACAGATCTTACCGCAGACTCGATGGCACTTTTATCAGCAGTTTCGTATACTTTTCGGATACCAGCTAGCCTGAATCCCGTAACAAAATCGCTTTTTCCGATCACTGCTAATTCCATTAAATAACCACCAACTGATCTTTTATTAAATTCTCGTCGAGGCCAGCTTCCTTACCCCTATAGATGATCCGGAGATTGGTGACCTCATTATTTTTATGGATGATGTAGTCCATAACAGGCATAATTGATATCGGAGAAGCATGCGAAAAAATGTTTGTATATTCAAGATACTTTCTTGTGAGTCTTCTTTCAAGATTAATCAGAGAATCCATATCCTGATCAGCAATGCCTGAAATTGAATTCCAATAATGCGTTTTTTGGAGCTCATTGACAAATTCTCCATATGGAAGAGGCGCCAGTTTCTCGGTTTTCAACTCGAGCCCTCCCTCAATCATGAGAGGCATGATTTCATCAGACTGCTCAACTCCTGATTTCTTCAGCCTGAAGAGGTTACTCAAGTTCTTAACATCGACTTCCAGCTTGATGAACCTGGTAAAAAGCTTACGATCCTTAGATTTTGGTTTTCCGATTGCTTCAAACAGGCTTGTGTAATACATCTTGTCGAGTTCATTTTCTATGTCTGCCAGGTTAGTTCCGTCAAATCCCTGCAACAAGGGATAATACTCAGTCTTTTTCAGGGCCTCAACGATTTCCTGATACGTGGCCTTGGCCGCAAGTTCTGACAAGAAGCTGTAAGTAAACTGCCCGGTAGCAATCAAAAACTCCAAGATTTCTTCTACAGATGCGTTGTAGAGTTTACCACGGAGAAGAGTTTTGACGTTCCAGATTTCATACCTTTTCAGATATGCTGTAATCAGGTAATTTAGCTCTCCTGATGAAATTCTTCCCAACTTATCAAAGGTAAGCGCAAGATTCCTGTTTAATGCGTGTTCTGCCAAATCGCCACCGCTGTATTTCATTGCCAGTTCGTCAACATCGTTTTTGTATTCAGACTCTTGGATGAAACGGGTAATTTCATCAATCCCCATATTTAGCAGCCGGGGATATGATTCTTCAGGAAGCATTTACTCTTCATCACGCGAACACGAGTTACAGCATAAGCATAGTTAGAATTGCCTTTATTCTTCCTTTGTGAGGGGTTTTTCCCCCGAAATATATCCAAAAGCCGCATCGAACATCACCCGTGTAAAATATCAGAGATCTGCTTTTAATGAACGCTCATACACGTTTTTTAGGATTGAATCATATGTGAAATCTAACCTGACTGTTCCATCCTCGTTTTCCTGAACAACGCCGCCGATACAATTTATATTACCAGCGTAAGATAAAGAAGATAATTTCTTGACAATAGTTTCT